>CAYLYX010000004.1:20102-121167 GCA_964387945.1 uncultured Flavobacteriales bacterium
TCGAGATCTTCAGACAGTAGGATTACACCCATCGGACGTTTTATGCGAAAAACTCGACTGGATGAGATCCCTCAGTTTTTTAACGTGATCAAAGGAGATATGGCATTGGTGGGTCCTCGTCCGGAGCGGCAGTTCTACATCGATCAAATCATGGAAGTAGCTCCTCATTATAAGCACTTGCAGCGTGTTAAGCCTGGCATCACATCCTGGGGACAGGTAAAGTATGGCTACGCAGAGAATGTAGACGAAATGGTAGCACGACTGAAGTACGATGTATTGTACGTAGAAAATCGTTCGTTGGCGCTCGATGCTAAAATTTTGATCTATACCGTATTGATTGTCCTGAAAGGAGTAGGGAAGTAGTTCGGTTCACTTTTCAAGTGACGTTCTATTTTCCTTGTATACGCCTTATTTCATCGTTAATAATGGTGCTTATGGTGTCCGCTCTATCCACAATCATAAAGTGTTCACCACCTAAGATTAAGTAATCCGGTTGAGATGGAGGAATGAGCTTATCTTTGGAACCACTTATTGTGATGACGTTCCCTAGTTTAGTCTCATTTTTCCAATGCGTTAATTCACCGATTGCCCACTTTACAAAAGATAGATCAGTATCATTAAGAATATCGGTAAGCAATTGCTTTTCATCAGTACCAAAGATGAAAGTGGCTAAACCTCTGGGCATATCGAAAAGCTGGTGTGGAATGAGTTTGATCAGATTCGTTTTCCCAAATCCGCGATAAATTGAGCGCAGTTCGTTTTTGGTTTCTGCAGAGGAAATTAAAATGGTTAGTTCAGGTTGAAGAATTTTTGAGATTTCAATGGCTATTAGTCCCCCAAAACTAACACCTATCAAAACGAACGGTTCAGAAGTGTCGATTACTTCCTTTAACCTGCTTGAGTAGGATTGAATGGACTCGTTTGGCGTTGGATCGATCCAATCAATAGGAATTAACTCATGTGACAACGAAAGTCTGTCAAAAACTCTTTTGTCAGCTCCCAAGCCACTTATTCCATAGATTTTCATTTCCTATTGTCACAAATTAGTAAAGACCACTATTTCACTTCAAATTGCTCAAACGTATTACCATCGTATTGATAAATCCCCTGTTGATCCGTTCCGAACCAAATGATCCCTTTATCGTCTTTGTACATCGCAGTGGGAGATAGTTTTTGCTCACCATCTTCAATAAAAATCTGCGTCAATTCCTTTCCATTGTTGAGCCATAGTCCTGCTTCCTTAGCAAACATGAGCAAATCTCCATTCAAATCCGTTTCCATGGCATAGAAATACAGATCGTCATCTGCTATGTCTTCTATTCCCGTTTGGCGCTCATAGCTTAGGAGTTTTAGTCCATCACCAGTCGTTTCGTTGGGTAACAAGGAGTATTTATAATTCGCATTGCAGATCCAATAGTTTCCATCTTGGTCTTCACCTATGGAACGAACCCCAAAATTACCTCCTGCGGGAGTTTCGGTATGGTGATTTTCATACATCCAACTAATTTCCTGTCCGTCAAAAAAGTAGACACCCATGTTGGATGTGCCAAACCAAATATTTCCCTTGCTGTCTTCAAACATGGAATAAATCCCATACGGGTTAAACGAAGCGTTTGGGTTTTTTTGATAGAATTTATCTTCCATTTCACTCTTTGGGAACGCTAGATGGTAGAGGTTTTCGCCATCATAACGGTAGGGACCTTTTTTGTCCCATCCCATTCTAAACCATAAATCACCCGGTTCGGATTTCCACTCATTTTTACCTTCTGTAACAGTCAATGCGGTAAACGTATCGCCATCAAACATATAAACACTTTCTGGTGTGTCAAAATAGAGGTTTCCGAAGCTGTCCTCCTGAACGTTGAGAATATTATAACTACCCAAGCCATCAGCTGAAGTAAAAAGCGTAAGGTCGTTACCATCGTATTTGTAGACACCACTTGCAGCACTCACCAACCATAGATTTTCGGCTTTGTCAATATAAATTACAGATGCTCCTGCATCCAATGCCGTTTGATCACTCTTAGAAGTGGGTTCGTGTGGCGTTGGCTCATTATCTGTGCCTCCTTGGCTGGTGCAAGACCAGAAGGTGGATAAGACGCCAAAAAGCAAAAAGATAAAGTGGTGTGTTTTTTTCAAGGTGATGTTGATTTTTCTTATTTAACTCTATGTGATTTTATATCTTGTTAGGCAACGTCACTATTTTTCATTTTTAATAAGACATCTTTTCTTTTTGCCCAATCAACCCTATTCCAATTATTGGCAAGTAATTGTTCGTGAATGTTCTGGCTGATGCTATCTGCAACAAATTTCAGGTCCTTAAATGTCATACTAAGATTTAGCTCGTTCTCATCACTTTTTTTCAATGTATCAGTTTCTAGTGAAATGTTATTGATAAAATCATTATAACCGCTTTGAGCATGCTGTTTGAAATTAACCGACTTGATTTCAAAAATTCCACTAATCCATAAACACGTATAGACCTCTTTATTTTCTTGATCGTTAACAGTCCATTTCAATGTGCCAAAAATTGGTCTTTTATTTTCAATCATTTTGACATTTGATTTTTCAAGGTTTATGTCAACATGTTGAATTGCATTTCTAAACTTATCTAAATAATTCACATTATGTATTACACTATTTTCGGAAGGATTTAGTGCATTGTAAAGTTTAACAAACCTTTGGGCATGATCAATAAATGACCAGGCATAATTGAAGGCTTTGAAATGTTGTTTTTTATTTTCTCCATTCGTTGCAGATTTAAGGGATTCAACTAGCTGAGAAAATGTGTAGTCAGCCATTTCAAGAGAAAACCTTACCGAATCCAGAATCATGAATTGATTGGCCGGCAATTCCTTTGGCAGAAAATGAAGAGGTGATTTCTCGTGTAAAATTTTTGACATTTTTTTTAATGTTGCCTAACGGCTAGTATATGAAAAGTAGGCGCTTTCGAAGTACCAAACTTTCGTTTAAACATGCACTTTGACAAGAGCCATAAGCCTTGAATTTATTACTGTTTCGCCTATTTTTTATATACATTGTTATGTGCTTGCTTTTACTTCTTTTAATGTCTCTAACTGCCATTCTCTTTCCTTTGTAATTTTTTCATTGTCATTCGGAAATGCTAATTGGACTGTTTTGATTGCATAATCAGAACAAACCATTGCGTGTTCTTTCATATGTCCAACACCAACTGCTTGTCCAACAGTTCGTATTGCGTTTTTACCTATTTCCGTTTTGCAATTCCTTGCGACTGCGTGTATTTTAAATCCCGCTTGCCTAACCTCATAAACGCTTGCTCTTCCAACTTGCCAAAGTTCATTGATTCTAATTCCGTTTTCAACGTCAGCCATTTCAATTCCTTCGACTTGAGACAATGGCAGAATATGTTTCGCACAACTAATCGCCCATTTTGCCAATTCTATTTGTTCGGTTAGTTCATATAGTTTGTCAATTTCCAAACGCAACTCCGAATTGTCATCAATTTTAATTTTTGGCTTTGTCGGCATATTCTATTTAGGACTGGCGTTTTTTTAGCTTGCACATAACAAGCGAATAAAATACACTCACTTGTTTTATCAAAAATAAGGTTATTGAACTGAAAATAAAAGGGGTAGAAACTCAAGAGGTTTTATTGATGAAACTTGTAAATTTCAATGAAACAGTCAGGAATTCCTAAGCTAACCTGAGGAGTTTTAACAACGAAAAGCTGATCCTCATGCTTATAAAATTGAATATTTACTTTGTCTTTTGTATTATTCATATCTTCTGCAACAAAAGAAGATAAATCTTTGAACTCTTTTGTGTAATTTTCATAATCATAACACTCAAGCTGATACTTATTTCCCTTGATACAGTCATAGGGCTTAGGATCAGTTTGTTCAAATACTATTTCTGAGTAATCATCATCAACCACTATTCTGTATAGCCCTTTGTCTGCCCAAACGATAATTTCACCATACTCATGTCCTCTACTTTCTAGTTCAAGACTAGTTCCAAATTTAGACGCTTTAACATCTGTGTTAATCGTTGTTTCGGTTAAAAGTGTTAAATCCAAATCTAGTATTTGGATGAGTACTTTACCTGTCTTATCATCTTGTTCGGTAACGCAAACATTGTAGAGTTTATCATTTGTATTCTCATTACAGAATGTTTCTCCAAAATAACGTTCGCTCTTTTTATCATAGTCTCCATAGGGTATCAAAACTTCCTTAGATTCACCTTGGTTATTAATGGACATTAGTCTTCGGTAGTTTTGGTCTTCCTGATCATCATGAAGAATGTAACTGTCCTGTAAAAGAATACTCTCACTAGAGCCTCCTATGATTTTCCACTTTCTGGATGTTGGAGAGCTGCTCGAAATAAATCTTACTTTGTGTTTACTTGAACCTACAGACTTAACATCAACTTCTTGTACATCCTCGTTTAGTTCTTCATCGTATCGGGCAACATAAAGTTTCGTTTCAAAATTCTCTGTTTCGGTCTTTTTGTTGGTGTAAGTAATAAATGAAACAATGAATTTGTTTTCATCAGTGCTGTAGTCTATGTATCCATAATCTTCTGGAATGACTATCGAGGAGGCTATTGTCTTTGATTTGCCTTCAGAAACACTAATTGAAGTAACTTCATTTTCAATGAAATTATGTAAATAGACCGTCTCACTATTGTCAGATACGGATATTACGGTAGGTAATCCTTTTAGCATTGAATAAACTTTCATAGCTTGATCACTTCCGCTGACTGTGTACTTATTTAGCCCCTCAAGTGTCCAGATTTCATTTAAATCATAATCATAAAAGGACAAGTTTGTCCAAACTGTATAGTCGTACTGACTTCTAACCTCCATGGAAGGATAGCTAATTAATATCCCCTTTCCATCAATAGGTTGAAAGCCTGCTAACTCTCTTTTCTTTTTGTCAAACTCTCTTGAAATTGATTTATCTTGACCGTAGTTGGAAGTTAGTATTAAAAATGAAAGCAAAATTAAGGTGGTAAATTTCATGGTAGATAGTTTAGCTAGTTCTATGTTAACGCAATATAGTAAATTAATTCAAAATCGATCAAACCACCCAAAAAGCGATTAGGCTGCAGTATGAAAGTACTACGACATAAAAACTTCTTGTAGAGAGATGATTATGTATTGTTAAAAAGGAACCTTGCTTTTAAAAACCATTTCTTCACCCGAGTTGGGATGAACAACAGTCAGTTGTGCTGCGTGGAGGTGCAAACGGTTGGCACGGGTGCCGTAGAGGTCATCACCTACAATAGGGAGGTTCAACCCGTCTTGATGGGCGGCATGAACGCGCAGTTGATGCGTGCGTCCGGTTACCGGAAAGAAGTGAATTCGTGTTTTTTGATTTTTCACTTCCACCACCTGATAATAGGTTTCAGCGGGCTTGCCATGTTCCACATCTACCAATTGCCTTGGGCGGTTGTCTAAATCAACCCGTAGGGGCAATTCGATCTTGCCTGAGGTGCTTTTAAGTTCACCATTTAGTAGCGCTTCGTAACGCTTTTTTACGGTGCGGTTTTCAAACTGCTGTTGCAAAGCAGCGTGGGTATCTTTGTCCTTCGCAATGAGCAATATGCCAGAAGTACTTTGATCCAGTCGGTGTACCAGCAACGGACCCGTAGCTTGGGGATACTTTGCCTTGATCAGGTCGTATACGTTGGGTACATCCACTTTACCGGGAGCAGAGAGCATTTCAGCGGGTTTGTTAACCACAAGAAGGCAATCGTTTTCATAAATCGTTTCCAGTTCATCCTGAACTTGAATATCAGCACGAGGGTCTTGATTTACCTCAAGTCCCTGAAGCATAAAGCCCAACACGGGTTCGCACTTACTTTTGCAGGCTGGGTAGAACTCACCGTGCTTACGAACCTCTTTTGGCGGAGACACGCCCCACCAGAATTCTGCTAGGGCAATAGGGTGGAGCCGATGCTGATAAGCATATTGCAGCAATTTCGGGGCAGCACATTCGCCCGTGCCAGCAGGAGGAATGGTCTGACCAAAAATCGCGAGTACATTTTTTTGCTCTCCTCTCGCATTGAGAAAGTTGTATTGATCAAAAAGCTGTTGCTGCAATTGGTTGGATTTCGCTTTGCGCTGTTCTTTCAGTTGTTGCAATTGAGATTGAAAAGGTTGAAGTTTTTTCGTTTGCTCTTTTTGCAGCTGCACAATTTGCAGTTTCAATTCCTTAATCACGTACTGTTGATAATGACTCTCTTTTTCGTGCGCTACCTTAACGGCTGCCAACTCTACATTTTTGGACGCTGACGTTAAACTCTTTCGCCTCTTTTTTCGTGCGGCTTTTCGGATTCTGAACGTGTTTTTAGCTTCCTCCAATTCTGATGCTAATGCTTCAAGAGAACGATTGTATTTTGCTTTTAAATCAAGGAAATCAATATTGTTTTCCAAAGTCTTGATTTCATGATTTAATTGGTTGAGTTCTTCTTCTCCCTTACGGTAAAAGCTCTGCTCATCCAGCATATCGAATAGGGGAGGGATAAAATAGGAGTAATGATTACCACATTGCAGTTTCCCAGAAAAAGCAGCCAAATAGCCCAAGTCATCAGTTTGGTTTTTTACCACCAAAACGCCAAACATTTTGCCAACTTCACTGAAATTGTGCGTGGTTTCATCCATCTCCTCAAGGTCTCGCATTACCTCTTGAGCCGCTTTTAGTGCGAGAGGATGAGGTTCGTAATCAAAAGGAAAGGTGAAAGCGGACGGGAGTTCCGTCTGTGGAAGTTGATTAAATGCTCGAATGGGATGGGTCACTTTTCTTAAATCTTCGACAAAACTACTCACTTCTCATACTCAGGCGTAAATATTTCACTTTCTAGTTCGGGGTAAGCCAATTCCATGTTTTCTAGCGTTTTGATCACGATTTTTGCGATAATGTTGGCTTTTTCTTTGTTTTCATCGCTCGGAATAATGTGCCAAGGGATTTCGTTGCATCGCTCAAAAATCTCTTCATACACTTGCATGTATTGATCCCATTTTTTTCGAACTTCCCAATCGCCATCGCTATGCTTGTAGTGCTTGTCTGGACGATTCACACGTTTCATCAACTTCTCTTTTTGTCGATCTTTGCTTAAATGAAGGTAGAACTTGAGGAGAGTTGTACCGTTTTGGGTTAGCATTCGTTCAAAGTCATTCATCATTTCAAAGCGTTGTTCGATAACTTCATCGGGAAGAAATCCTTCAACTTTTGGCACTAGAATATCTTCGTAATGCGAACGGTTAAAAATGTGAATCATTCCTTTTGCCGGACAAACATTATGTACGCGCCATAGAAAGTCATGACCAGCTTCTTTTTCAGTCGGTTTTTTAAACGAAAACACATGACAGCCTGCTGGATTGATTTCTCTAAAAACATCTCTCAACGCACTATCCTTTCCTGAGGCATCCATACCCTGAAAGATGACCAGAAGACTCTTCTCCTGTTGCGCATACAACTTTCTTTGAAGTTCGATGATGTGCTTGGAGAGTTGTTTATTCTCCTGTTTGACCTCCTTTCGGGATTGCTCAAATTTTAGTCGGGTAGGATGTTCGCTTAGTTTCATGTTCAGTTCATTAAGGTTTACTCAGCATTCTTTCTATATCTAAGTGCACCGGACGGACAACGATCAATTTGAGCCATGAGCTCTTGAGAAGTAGCGTTGTTAATTTTGATCCAGGGTCGTGCAATGGGGTTATAAACTTTGGGTAGTGTTTTTACACAAACACCTGCATGAGTACACTTTTTTGGCTCCCATGTAACGGTAATTTCACCGATGGAATACTCTTTTTGATCTTCTTTCATAGCGTTAGGATTCGAGTGAATGACTAAAGGTAACGAAAGTTATTCGTTTTTCAATCCCTGAAGTTCCGCCCATTCGGTCCAGGAACCATCGTATACCTTCATGCTTTCTATTCCAGCCAACTTACCTGCTAAAAGAACGATGCAGGCTGTTAGACCTGATCCGCAACTGTAAGTCAGTTCGTTCTTTGCGTTCAAGTCATTGAATATTGCACGAAGTTCTTTGGCCGATTTGAATCGATTGCCATCGAGTACATTTTGATAAGGAAGATTAATGGAATGCGGAATGCATCCACTTCTCAACTGTTTTCTGGGTTCGGGATCAGTACCTTCAAAACGCCCTTTAGAACGCGCATCTACTATGGTGAAACTATCCTCGTCAACATTCTTGAGTACCTCTTCATATTGTTTGACCCATTCTGGATGGTAATGTGGGTGAAACACAGTGGTGCTCTTCATGCCTTTTCGATCCCAGGCAACACTAGCTATCGTGGGAAAACCTGCGCTAATCCACTCGGGCAACCCTCCATTCAACACCTTCACGTTTTCATGTCCCATGACTCGAAATAACCACCAAACTCGAGGTGAGGAGTACACGCCAATATTATCAAATACAACCACTTTTGATTCATTGGTAATTCCGAGCTGATTACAGGTCTCCTCAAACTGTTTTGGAGTTGGAACGGTATTGGGGAATCTCCCATCTGAGTTGCTGAAATCTCGTTTTAAGTCTACCACTAAAGCTCCTGGAATGGTTTGGTCGCTTTCTTCTGCATTGCCACCAGTTACTTTAGGTACAGATACATCCAATAAGATTAGGTTGGGATCATCTAGTTGGGCATTGAGCTGTTGTGGTGTGAGAAGTGGAGAGGTCATGGTTTAATAAAAGGAGTATTTATAACTAAACTTGATAGTATCAGATTGAGTGCTATTCACAATTGTTTTGTGAATGATGTTTCCAAAAGCATCATAAGCGTACGTAGAGGTTTCTTCAACTTTCCAATTGCCATTTTCATCTTGTTGACGAGTTTCGATGAGGTCGCCAAAATCGGTGTATTTCCAAACGGTCTTTATTGAGTCGATATTATCATTGAATGAGGTTTCGGTTACGGTCAAGTCATCAATGTTGTATAGATAAGTCCTACGCATTACGGGTAGCCCCTTCAATAGTTTTACCTGATATAAAAAGTTAGCAGAACAATCGTACCAAATTACACCGTCCATTTCCTTTGGAACATCATATTGGGTTACAATACTTTCTTGAAGTAGACCGAGTTCGTTGTATCGGTATATTTCTATGAAATCATCATTTACTCTGTATTCGACCACTAAGTCTTGTTCTGAATAAACTTTTTCCCATTCCATTTGAAATTCATTATCAAAACCCTTGATACTTTCCTGTTTAACCTTTTGATTAATTTTGGGGTCAATTAAAATTCTTGTCTTTAGTTTGTGGGCTAGTGTATCGTTATAGAAGCCAATGTAAACGTAGCTACCTTGGTAATAGTACTCCTTGCTAAAATCATGTAATTCATTTGAATCTTTACTACATATTTTCTTTTGGATCAACCTATTCTCATCGTCATAGGAGTATTCATCTTTACTACTTTGGGTTTCATATAAAAGAAGATTACCGCAGTTATCGTATATAGAGTGTCCCGAATAGCCTTTCTTGTAATTGAAGTTGTTCAAAGTATCCTTGTTAGATGGATATTCCCATATCTCCTTAATCTGTGGTTTGTTCTGAATCTTCTTTACGTAAAATGCCTTCGGTCCGAGATGGGGGATGTTGTGACAAGGTAGGTAATGAGGGACTGCCAAAGCACTATCTGACTGTTCTTTGAATAATTCGTTCTTTACGGAATCCGCACTAGCGGACTCTCCCTCCAAAGAATCACACCCAGCAAGGATTGATAGGACGAGTGAAAACAATAAAAGACACCTCATAACTACAAGATACAAAAAAGCAGTTAGCTTGTTCGAAAACCGACCAAGTTAAGAAAAGCTCTATAACCTAAAACTAAACCAATGCCGCCTTCATTTCAGCAACTTTGTTGCTGTTGATGTAGTCGTCATAGGTAGTGGTTCTGTCGATACAACCGTTAGGGGTCAACTCCAAAATACGCGTAGCAATCGTTTGTGTAAATGTGTGGTCATGCGAACTAAACATCACTGTTCCAGTAAAGTCTTTCAACGAATTATTAAATGCCGTGATGCTCTCCAAGTCCAAGTGATTGGTAGGTTCGTCTAGCATTAAGAAGTTAGCTTCTTTCAGCATCATTCTAGAAACCATACACCTTACTTTTTCACCTCCTGAAAGTACACTTGCTTTTTTGAACGTTTCTTCTCCCGTAAAGAGCATCTTTCCTAAGAAACCTCTGATGTATACTTCGTCCACATCGTCTCCTTCTGCATATTGCCTCAACCAATCGATCAAATTATAATTGGTATCAAAATATTCTGTGTTATCGTTGGGTAGGTAGGAAGTGGTAATGGTTTGACCAAAGTTAAAATCACCTGTGGTGGCTTCAACACGGTCGTTTAGAATTTCAAAAAGCATGCTCACTGCAAGATGATTATCTGCAATAACGGCAATTTTATCTCCACGCATTACGTTGAGGTTCAAATCTTTGAATAAAGTTTCCCCATCGTGCACATAGCTCAGGTTATTGATATGTAGAATCTGATCTCCTGCTTGTCTGGATTGATCAAAAATGATTGCCGGGTATTTACGACTTGAGGGTTGAATTTCGTCAATGTTGATTTTATCTAAAATCTTCTTTCTAGAAGTTGCTTGCTTCGATTTGGAAGCGTTTGCACTAAATCGAGCAATGAACTCCTGAAGTTCTTTTTTCTTATCTTCGGCTTTCTTGTTGGCATTCGCTCTTTGTTTCAAAGCCAATTGACTACTTTCATACCAGAACGTGTAGTTCCCAGAGAAAAGTTTGATTTTGCTAAAGTCAATGTCCGCGATGTGTGTACAAACTGTATCCAGAAAGTGACGGTCGTGAGAGACTACAATCACTGTGTTCTTAAAATCCAACAGAAAATCCTCTAACCATGTAATGGTTTTCAAGTCCAGGTCGTTAGTAGGCTCATCAAGGATTAAAAGATCAGGATTTCCAAAGAGTGCCTGTGCCAACAAGATTCTTACTTTTTGAGAACCTTCAAGGTCTCCCAAGAGTTTATCATGATCTGCTTCGGTGATGCCCAAACCACTCAAAAGTGCTGCTGCGTCTGCTTCTGCATTCCAACCGTCCATTTCAGCGAACTCAGCTTCAAGTTCTGATGCTCGCATTCCATCCTCCTCACTAAAATCTGGTTTGGCATAAATCGCATCTTTCTCCTGCATTACTTCCCACAACTTTTCGTGACCTTTCATTACGGTTTGAAGTGCGGTAAACTCATTAAAAGCGTTGTGATCCTGACGAAGAACAGCCATTCTTTTGCCCGGTTCCATGATAACTTGTCCGGAAGTGGGGTCAATATCTCCAGATAAGATTTTTAAAAAGGTTGATTTACCGGCACCATTGGCACCGATTACACCATAGCAGTTTCCTTGAGTGAATTTGATGTTTACTTCGTCAAAAAGTACTCTTTTACCGTATTGAAGCGATAAATTGCTTGTAGAAATCATAATGCAGTCTGTTTTACGGCCGCAAAGGTAGGGAATCCAATTTGAAAATGTAGCAATGTGACCATTGGATAATGTATTACTGCTACCTTTTTATTGGGTTGGACTTCCTTTCGGAGAGTGTTTCCAGTTAGACTAGAACTCCTTTTCTTCTAAAGTACCGTCTGCGTGTAAGGCAAAACGCTGTTTGTTCTTGTCGTGCACTTTGTCGTATCGTCCCCAAGGCCAACCACCAAATTGCGTAGCATGATATTCTTCAAAAGCATCGTGAATCTCCTGTTTGGTGTTCATCACAAACGGACCGTATTGAATGACGTTTTCGTCAATTGGTTTCCCTTGAAGGATTAAAATACTAGATGCTGTAGAAGCTTTTAAGGTTAATGCTTCACTGGCTTCGACTTCGGCAGAGTGGTAGCCTTCTAGTGTCTCGTCATCCACGCCTAGTTTTTCTCCTTCGTAGAAATACAACATACGATTGGTTCCAGCACTGGCGGCAGGTAATTCCCAAGTCGCTCCAGCTTCCATTTTAATGTTGAGGATTATCACCTCATTGTTGTCGTCAGATGCCCAAGAATCGGGTGGGGGAGCAGCCGCTTTTCTATTGTCCAACTGACCAGCAATTAGCTCTACAACGGTCTCTTTTCCACTGTCGTTGTGTCTGATTTTCTGAATGGACTCCCTCCACATCATTTTAAAGTGAGGTTCCACCATTTTATTCTTTGCTGGTAGGTTTAGCCAAATTTGGAACAACTCCATGGTATTCTCTTTGTCCTCATGAATCAACGGAAACATTTCAGAATGTTGAACCCCTTTTCCTGCTGTCATCCATTGTACATCACCGTTGCCATATCTTCCTGCCGCTCCGAGTGAGTCGGCATGATCTACCCAGCCCTTTCGCACCACCGTAACGGTTTCAAACCCACGATGTGGATGCCCTGGAAAACCAGGAACTTTTTTACCGTGATACATTCTGAATCCATCCTTAGTGATAAAGTCTTCTCCTAGACTTCTTCCTTTCAAATAACTGGCGTCCGGTCCCATTTCTCCATTTCCTTTGGGGAAATAGTCTTCATGATGCACGCAGAACAAGAAGGGGTCTAGGGTTTCCCATTGGAAGCCAAGCGGTTTAATTTTTTTCACAGGATTAGTTGGTTTTATTTCAACGTCAGGAATAGAACCTTTAGCCTTTCCAAACCCTAAATAGGGCAAGGATAGCGCGCCTAAGGAAGCGAAAGATAACCTCGATAAAAATGATCTTCTCTCAATTTTCGATTCTTCCATAACGTTTCGTTTTAAGTGAAAACAAATTTACATGGAAAATGTTTAAACGACAAGTAAGTTTACCTTCCTTTCGGAGTGACTTTGTTTCGAACATAAATCAACTTATGTCTGCTCTTAGGGGTTTCACGTTGTTCAATGTCGAACTTTCCAATTGACTTGATCAACGGAGTAAGCTTTTCAAACCCATAGTTTCTGGAGTCGAAGTTAGGCTGTTTTTTTTGAAGCAAACTGCCTACATCGCCTAGAAAAGCCCAACCATCATCATCAGACAAATCGTTGATTGTACTCACAATCAAGGAAATCTCTTTTTGGGTAATTTTATCTAAAGATGATTTTTCAGATACTTTGCTCTCTTTGGCTTCAAGGCGTTGACCTTTCAAAATCTCGATATATACAAATCGGTCGCAGGCTACAATAAAGGGGTTGGGTGTTTTTTTCTCCCCGATGCCGATCACCTGCATTCCTGCTTCACGAAGCCGAGTAGCCAACTTAGTAAAGTCACTATCACTCGATACTAAACAAAAACCATTGACTTTGCCGCTGTAAAGAATGTCCATGGCATCAATAATCATGGCAGAATCTGTGGCATTCTTACCGCTTGTATATGCATATTGCTGGATGGGAGTAATTGCGTTTTCAAGCAAAAGGCTCTTCCATTTGTTCAAGCCAGGGCGCGTCCAGTCACCGTAAATTCTTTTGATAGTTGGATTGCCATACTTCGCAATTTCTTCCATCATTTCTTTAATATATGCGGAAGGGATATTGTCACCATCAATCAAAACGGCAATGTTGGTGTTTGTAATCATAAAGCAGAATAATTGCTAGTATAGTCGGGAGGTTGTGCTTTGGTTTATTTAGTAAGGGTTTCCCAAAAACACTAAATTTACTGCAAGGTAAGCATTAAAAAAGGTTCCACGAAATTCAATAAATTTCCTGCAAGTTGTTTTACTCAGGTGGTTTTAACACCCACACCAAATATCTATGATAGTTTGGTCATCCTCTTGGATGATGGTGTAATAACAACCCGCACCGTCTGCTTCGTACTTTAAGTCAGTCGTCCAGGTGTTCCAAGGTTCGTAAAACAAGGTGTTGACGAATTCTTTGGCTTGTTCATTCGTCAGTGATGGGAAGGTGATTCGTTCTTGCGCTCCTCCTTCTTCTGAGCAGTTGGACTTCCAATAGGTAATGCCGTGCTCAAAGGTTTGGTAGAAATGACAAATGAATTCTTTGCTGTCACCATAGTATTCTACAGAATCTTTTTCTGAAGTTATGCTGTAAGCTTGGGTTAAATAATGATAGCCCATAGAAAAAGAAATATCTCCCTTTGGGTAAGTTGTCTTTAGTGCAGCTGTATCAGGTTTTACCAGCTCAAATTCGGCAGACGCGACTATTGTTTCGGTTTCGACTTCATTAGGTTCGATACTCTCTACTGTCGGTTGTTCTTCCGCAGCTTCAGAAGGGGCTTCATTGTTTTCGGCTTCCTCACAGCTGACTGCAAACAGCGAAAGAACGATCAAGGGTAGGTAAAAAGTTTTCATAGGATAGGGATTTTACGCAATTGGGTTGAGTACAACACTAAAAACAGTGACGCTGTTCATGTCTCTACCATGATAGAACTTTTTCAATGCTTCCATGACATGTGCTGCTCGAAAGTAGGAAGTGTGTAGCTTTTCTTCGCCTTTCAGCGACCATTGAATCGTGTATGAATTCTTCTTTAAACGAGATTTTTTTACATAGTTGAGCATTTCTTCCAACGCTTCAATTTTATCTCTCCCCTCGGTGGTGTGAAATAGAAAAGACTGCTTGTGCTTTGGGTTTACGGTTATGATTTCCAATCGGGTTTTACCATCAACTTCTGCAAATTCAAACAAGATGTTATTCTCATCAATGTCAATATCTGCTTTGATTTGTTGCTGCAGTTCTGCTATTCTTACGTGATTGTCCATGTTAATCTTTTTGTTTGTCAAACTTACTAAAAATGGAGTTGTTACTGATAAATTCCGGTACCAACTCCTTCATTTGCTTTACGATAATTTCGTTGTCCTGCTGGTCGTAGGCCAAAATTAGCTCCTGAACTTTAGGAGCAACCTGCTCAAATGCATATTCCTTGACCTTTCCAATGAGGATCTTCTCATGATGGGTAGGAATCGTATTTTCTTCGTTGGTCAATAGTTCTTCATAGAGTTTTTCTCCAGGTCGTAATCCAGTGATTTTGATCTCAATGTCTTTACCGACTTCAAACCCAGAGAGTTTGATCATTTGCTTGGCGAGGTCAATAATCTTAATGCTTCCGCCCATGTCAAAGACATAGATTTCGCCTCCAGAACCCATCGTCCCAGCTTCAAGTACCAACTGACAAGCCTCTGGGATGGTCATAAAGAATCGCGTGATGCGTTCATCGGTAACGGTTACAGGTCCGCCTTGCTCAATTTGTCGCTTAAAGATGGGGATCACAGAACCATTGCTCCCCAACACATTTCCAAAGCGAGTAGTGGTAAATTTCGTTTGCGATCGCTGACTCAATGACTGCACGTAGATTTCTGCAACACGCTTGGAGGCTCCCATCACATTGGTTGGGTTTACCGCCTTGTCAGTTGAAATCATTACGAAGGATTCGCAGTTGAATTCATCACTAAGATCTGCTAAGATTTTTGTTCCTTCTACATTCACCTTAACCGCTTCGGCTGGGTTCTCTTCCATGAGAGGAACGTGCTTGTATGCGGCTGCATGAAAAACGATTTGAGGGCGATAATGTTCGAATACTTTTTTGATTCTATTCTTATTGCTTACATCGGCAATAACTATTTCAAATTCAGTATTTTTAGACTCTTTACTTAATTCGTTACTTAATTCATAAGAAGGGGTTTCTGCTTGGTCCAAAATGATAAGTTTACTAGGGCCATATTTAAGTACTTGACGGGCTATTTCGCTACCAATAGAGCCTGCTCCTCCGGTTACCAAAATAACCTTTTCATGCAAGTAATTGTAAATCGTGTCAGTGTGTAATTTGATTTCTTTTCTTCCAAGCAAATCCTCAATGTTGACCTTCTTGATGAGTTTTGTATTAAACGTTCCATCCGACCATTGATGAAGTGGAGGTGTGCTCAACAGATCCAAGTCCAGTTCGAGTGACTTTTGTATGATAGCCCGTTTCTTTTCGGGGTCTGGGTTATTGATGGCGATGATGAGTGTGTCAATTTCCTTTTTGCCCACCCATTTGTCCAGATGAGCAGGAGGTTTAATGGGAGTTCGCTCTAGGTATTTACCCTGAAGTGACTTGTTATCATCAATAAAACCAATGATGTTGTAGAGTGTATTTACATCTTGCTCTAGTATTCTCTTGGTTGCCATTCCCATGTCACCGGCACCATAGATAACGACACTCTTTGTAGCCCCTCTAGACTTGTTTTGTTCGATGTAGAGCAGTTTGATCGCCACTCGCATGGAAAGCAAGAGCATAAAGGCAAATACAAACTCAAGGATCATGATAGAGATGGGCAGCATGAAATAACCGTCAAAAAAGAAATATCGTACAGCTGATACGACTCCAAACAACAAGGTGCCTGCCAGCAATGTTAGGAAAATTCTTTTGGCATCTTGTGTACTGGTGAATCGAATGATACCATAATAGGTTTTTGTTAACAGGAAAGAGCCTACACGCACTACCAGATAAATCAAAATAGAAGGTTTGAGTACTTCCCATTCGTTTTTAAGCTGGTTAGGTTCAGGTTGCACAAAATCAAAGCGTATGGCATACGCAAGTGCCAGCGCTAAAAGACTGAGGAGGATGTCAACACTCAAAATTACCCACCTGGGTGTATTTCCTTTGGGTCGAAGAATCATGTGCTACAAAAGTAAGACTTGTAATCAATTTTATGAGTTATATCCATCGATATGTTGATAATATCAAATTGGATTTTTTAGTAAGCATTTTTTTGTTTTACTTTTGTGACTGAGAAAAGGGTAAGATTGAAGAGAGTTTTATTCATAGCACATCACAGGCTAGACAGATCACCAGGGCAACGTTATCGCTTTGAACAATATTTTGACTGGTTTCGTGAAAACGGCATTGAGTGTGTTTTGTCCAATTTATTGGATGAGGAAGATGATCGTAACCTTTACAAGCCTAGAAATTATTGGAACAAGTTCAAGATCGCTGTCAAATCGTGGCGTAAAAGACGTAATGATTTGAAGCGAATCAACGAGTTTGATTTAGTGGTCATTTATCGTGAAGCGAGAATAACCCGAGGTATCAGTTTTGAAAAGAAGGTGTCCAAAAAAGGTATTCCTATGCTTTTTGATTTTGACGATGCCATTTGGGTAAAGGATATGTCTGCCGGCAATAAATGGTTGTCCTTTCTTAAGAGTAGTAATAAAATTCAAAAAATTCTTCCACTATGTACTCATGTGACTGCTGGAAATGAGTACTTGGCAGATTTTGCGAGCCAGTTCAATAAAAATGTTTCTATTGTTCCTTCAACCATAGATTGTAACAAGTATGTTCCTGATCATGGGACTTCAGATAAAATCACCATTGGTTGGGTGGGAAGTCATACAACTGTGAAGCACTTTGAGTTGGTGATCAATGTTTATAAAGACCTACTCAAAACCTTTGGAGATAAGATAGAATTCAAGGTAATTGGAGATCCTCTTTACAAAAATCGAGAGCTTGGGATTGTAGGAGAGCCTTGGAGCAATGAGCGTGAAGTGGAGTTGTTTAACAGCTTAGATATTGGTGTGATGCCACTAGAAGAAGATGCCTGGACGAAAGGTAAGTGCGGGATGAAAGGGTTGTTGTACATGTCGGTTGGGAAACCAGCAGTGATGAGCGCAGTTGGAATGAATTGCGATATCATTGATCATGGAAAGAACGGCTATGTGCCTGTTGGAGAGGAAGAATGGTTTAAAGTGCTGAGTAACTTGATAACGGACGATGCATTAAGAAATAGAATAGGAGAGGCAGGACGAAAAACAGTACAAGAAAAGTATAGTTATCAGGTAGTGAAGCATCAGATGCTGGATATCTACTGCAAATTATTAGCGGTGCAGATTCCCGCTAAATCAGCTGTTGAGTTCAGAACTTCGAGTACTGCCGCTGCGTCAAACGGTTCTCGAAACAGAAAGGATCTTCCCGTTCCAGAGTTGGTTAGACCGTAACTAACATCTTTCATTTGAAACTATCTTATTTGCCCTTTATTTTGAGTGCATTATTACTGTAGATTTGATTAAATTCAAATCACATGCAGACGCAATTAGCATTCATTGATTACGCCATAATCATCGGTTTTTTCATTATCTCCTTACTGATCGGAATTATTGTTAGTAAGCAGTCTGGAAAGAGCTCAGAAGACTTTTTTCTTTCTGGAAGGAATATGCCCTGGTGGTTGCTAGGTGTTTCTATGGTAGCTACCACTTTTGCTGCTGATACACCTGGGTTGGTAACACAGATTGTTAGAAAAGACGGAGTTTCTGGAAACTGGGTGTGGTGGTCATTGTTGCTCACGGGAACACTCACAGTGTTTTTTTATGCCCGACTTTGGCGTAAATCAGGTGTTACAACAGATTTGGAATTTTATGAGATGCGTTACAGTGGTAAATCAGCTGCTTTTCTAAGAGGGTTCAGAGCGGTCTATCTTGGTTTTTTGTTTAATGTGGTGACCATGGCAGGTGTATGTCTTGCAGGTGCTAAAATAGCAGAGGTGATTTTTGATATTGACCAATGGCAATTCATATTAATTGCAGGAGGTGTTACCGTTATTTATTCAATGCTGGGCGGACTGAAAGGAGTATTGATTACGGATTTTTTTCAGTTTATTATGGCGATGGTCGGTTCGATCTGGGCCACATACTATATCGTAAATATGCCGGAAGTGGGAGGGATGGATAATCTTTTGAGCGGTGTTAGCACAGCATCTAAACAACTGCTTCCATCCATGAGTAACTGGGAAACATTTGTTGCTATTCTGATTGTCCCGCTTGCGGTACAGTGGTGGAGTATTTGGTATCCGGGAGCAGAACCGGGTGGAGGAGGTTATATCGCTCAACGGATGCTCGCGGCAAAAGATGAAAAACACGCCACATTTGCAACGCTGTTTTTTAATTTCGCCCACTATGCATTACGTCCCTGGCCATGGATTTTAATCGGATTGGCATCACTCATTGTTTTTCCAGATTTAGCATCGTTAAAAGCATCATTCGGACATGTAGATGAGAGTTTGATTGATCATGACGCTGCCTATTCAGCAATGATTTCGTATTTGCCTGTAGGTCTGATAGGATTGGTTCTAGCTTCGTTGATTGCTGCCTTTATGAGCACGATTTCCACGCAGTTAAATTGGGGGTCATCCTATTTGGTCAATGATGTTTACAAACGTTTTGTCAAGAAAGACGCAAAAGAAAAAGAACTTGTACTTTGGGGAAGAATAAGTACACTGGTCTTAATGATAGCGGCAGGTTTGCTGTCTTTTTACATTAAGAGTTCTAAGGACTTTTTTGATCTCTTGTTACAAATTGGTGCTGGAACGGGGCTACTGTTCATCTTGCGGTGGTTTTGGAGTCGCATAAATCCCTACAGTGAAATTACGGCTATGGCAGTCTCTTTTACGCTAGCAATTGTATTTAAAGTGTATAATGCTCAGGTAGGAGAAGCAGCCGCTTTGTCTGGAACAACTCAGTTATTGTTAGGAGTAGGGATCACCACAGTAGCGTGGGTAGTGGTTTCGTTATTGACCCATCCAGTGAAAGAAGAAACATTATTAAAGTTTAACGTTAAGGTGTTTTCGAATTATCAATTGAGTAATGATGTCTTTTCAAACAGCAGTCCTGCTGCAACTAGCAATGAAGAGATACTTGATGAAGGTCATGCTTCTCCCAAATCAACATTTGATATTAATGAGATTAAGGATATCCCAATCAACAAATTTGAGAATTTCAAGTTTAAAATTTTAGGCTTTTTTGCAGCAACTTTGGGAATCTACGCTGCGTTATTTGCCACAGGATATGCCATTTATGGCGAAACAACCAACTTCCTTTTGGCTACAGGAGTTTTCCTTGCAGCTGCAGCCTTGATCATTGGCTTTAGAAAGAAGATGTTCGGCTGATGGGTAAAATGTATACAAACATCTTGAATTTGTATTCAAATCCTAAGCGTATATCCGATACATTTGTATCAAACAATTGAAGATGAGCGATTTCATTACAGTAGAGAGTATTACACAAGCGCACGAGATGCTTGAGTTAGAGAAACCCAGACATCCGTTGGTTTCAATTATTCCGCATTCAAAGGAGTTGGAAGAACGGTTTAAGTTTCTGTCAGCGTCTGATTATACGGTAGTCAGCAACCTTTACACCGTGATGCTAAAAGGTGGCTGTACGGGTTCGCTTCGATATGGGAGAAGCTCTTATGATTTCGAAGAAGGAACACTCATTTTTGTTGGTCCCGGACAAGTGATGGAGGTCGAAGAAATGGATGAGGTAGAGCCTTCTGAAGCCGAAGGTTGGACCTTGATGTTTCATCCGGACTTAATTCGAAAAGCTCCCCTTGGTCAGCACATTGATGACTATTCATTCTTTAGTTATGATGTAAACGAAGCGCTTCATTTATCGGATCATGAAAAGAAAAGTATTGGAGAAATTCTGGAGAAGATAAAAGAAGAAATTGCTCAAAACATTGATAAGCACAGTCAAAAGCTGATAGTCTCCAATATTGAGTTATTGCTGGATTACTGCACGAGATACTACGATCGTCAGTTTTATACTCGAACCAACCAGAGTAGTGATTTTGTGAGTAAGTTTGAGAAATACCTCAAGACCTATTTCAATTCAGATCAACCCTCAGAAAAGGGAATTCCTTCGGTTAAATCATGTGGAGAGTATATGGGGATGTCTCCCAATTACTTAAGTGATTTACTTAAAAAGGAAACGGGACAGAATGCACAGGAGCATATTCATGGTGTGTTGATTAATCGAGCAAAAACAGATTTACTGAGTTCAACAGACTCTGTGAGTCAAATCGCATACGGTTTAGGCTTTGAGTATTCACAGCACTTTAGTAAGCTTTTCAAAAAGAAAACAGGAATGACTCCAAAAGCCTACCGAGTTCAACAATGAATTCAGGAATAAGTGTACAAGCTCGTTGAATTTGTATACATTTTGTTCTTCTGACCCAATTACCTTTTATTTATAATTTAAAATAAACGAAAATGGCAACGATTGATAAGACAAAACCCGTAATGGTAACCGGTGCAACAGGATATGTTGCAGGATGGCTAGTAAAGAAACTGTTAGAAGAAGGATTTACTGTTCACGCAGCAGTTAGAAATCCAGATAAAAAGGAGAAGGTACACCACTTGGATAAGATAGCAGCCGAGTCAGCCGGAAGTATTAAGTATTTTAAGTCAGACCTGTTGAAAGAAGGTTCTTACGATGAAGCGATGAAGGATTGCGAGGTTGTTTTTCACACCGCATCACCTTTTATTCTGGACGTAAAAGACCCACAGAAAGATTTGATTGATCCAGCTGTTAAAGGAACCGAAAATGTTTTAAACTCTGCGAATAGAACGCCTTCTGTAAAAAGGGTAGTGGTGACCAGCAGTTGTGCGGCTATCTATTCGGATGCAGATGAATGTGCTAAACACCCTAACGGAGAATTGACAGAAGAGATTTGGAATACCACTGCTACGTTGGATCATCAGCCTTATTCCCTTTCTAAAACACTGGCTGAGAAAAAGGCTTGGGAAATGGAGAATGCTCAGGACAGATGGAGATTGGTTACGATTAATCCTAGTTTTGTGATGGGACCATTTTTGAATCCGGGAGCTACAACATCAGAGAGCTTTAGTATCGTAAAACAAATGGGAGATGGTACGTTTAAAATGGGTGCTCCAAGAATGGGAATTGGTGTAATTGATGTTCGAGATCTTGCAGATGCACATTTTAGAGCAGGAACTTATCCAGAAGCAAAAGGAAGACATATCATTAGTGCGCACAATACTGATTTTTATGAAATGGGGTCTGCGTTAGTACCTAAGTTTGGAGATAAATATCCTCTGCCGAAGAAGGTTGCTCCCAAATGGTTGATCTGGTTGATTGGACCTATGGTCAATAAAGGAATGACAAGAAAAATGATTACCAAGAACATTGGTCACGTCTGGAAGGCGAATAATTCGAAAAGCGTAAACGAACTGGATATGTCCTACCGACCTTTGAAAGAGACGATGGAAGATTCCTTTCAGGTGTTAGTAGACAACAAAATCTTGTGATCTAAATAATAAACTTTACGAAAAGGAAGGTTACGCCTTCCTTTTTTTATTTTAGCCGATATGATTACTGAAAAGAGTTTAAGTTTTTCCCGTATTTTGAAGTGGGCTTGGCATCACATGGTGTGGCTGCTATTGTTTTCGGCTTCTGTGGCATTCTTTTACCACGAGGGCTACATTAAGTTCGAGCTCCCATGGCTCCCAGTATCTGTAGTGGGTACAGCTGTAGCTTTTTACGTGGGTTTTAAGAATAATCAAGCCTACGATCGAATGTGGGAAGCTAGAAAGATTTGGGGCGCCATTGTCAATAGTAGCAGAACGTGGGGTATGCAGGTAGATAGCTTTGTTTCAAATCAGTTCAGCGAAACACCGGCCTCAGCCGAAGAGCTCAAAATAATCAAAAAAAGGTTGATGTACCGACATATTGGGTGGCTCTATACACTCAGAAGCCAATTACTCATACCCACGGAGTGGGAGCATGTGAATCAGGATAAACACACAAGAAGGTTAGCACTTTACTTCCAGAATAACTTTGGCGTTGGCTTGGTTGCCGATGAAGTAACAAAGATCGAATTGAAACATTATCTTCCTGAAGATGAATTGCAACGCCTGATTGATCATAAGAACTCAGCAACGCAGATAATCAATGAACAATCTAGAGATTTGGCGAAGTTAAGATCAAATGACTTGATCGATGACTTTAGACATATGGAAATGGAAAAGGTATTGGCAGATTTTTATACGCATCAAGGGAAATGTGAACGGATCAAGAAGTTTCCGCTCCCTCGGCAATACGCGAACATGAGTCGTTATTTTGCAGGTATTTTCATTGCGATGTTACCTTTTAGCATGATTCCAGAATTACTTAAAATGGGAGAATGGGCTTTTTGGTTGTCCATTCCGATTACTGCTTTAATTGGCTGGATCTATGTGATGATGGAGGTTGTTGGTGATTATTCCGAAAATCCATTTCAGGGAATGGCAAATGATATTCCTATGTTATCTTTGTGCAGAACAATAGAAATTGACTTGATGGAAATGCTTGGGGAAACTGAGCTCCCAGAGCCGGTTAAGTCAAAAAATGGTATCCTCATGTAGGTTGCTAAGGTTTGCTCATTTTAAAATAAATAATATGAAAAAATTACTTTTTATTTTCTTTAGCTTCGCGCTGGTAGCTTGCGGAAGTGGAGATGAAACCGATTCAGAAAACGGAGGACCAGCCTATTATATCTCTATTGGAGATAAGGTTGCTGAGACAGATAATGATATGGATCTTGGGTTTATGTCTGATAACATTGAGCAGGTAACTGAATTCACTTTGAAGGATGTAAAGCTGACGATCAAAAAAATGACAAATGACTTCAAAAGTGACCCAATGTCCATTGAAGGAAAGCAGTACAAAGGATTGGTTGAAAAAGATGAATCAACGCACTGTACGGTTAGTATCACAAAGGTAACAGAGTTAGAAACAGACGATATGAAAACGGACTACTCGATTGAAGGCACAATCAAAACGATTAAGGACGAAGGAAAGTTCAAGGTTGAGATGTTTAGAATGAATCATTAATTGTAGTCCTTAGAATAGATTGAGCTCCATTTGGAGTTTTTTTTTGTATATGATATGACTGGCTGGTCATTTTTTTTTATTACATTTGTGACTGGGTAGTCACATAATATGCCAAAACAAACATTTCATAGCCTTGATGATGAGAAGAGGAATCGGATCAAAAGCGCCTTTCTCTTAGAATTTTCGTTGAACTCCTACGATGATGCTTCCATAAGCAACGTGGTGAGGAAGCTTGGAATTTCCAAGGGGAGTATTTATCAGTATTTTGAGGATAAGTTGGATGTGTTTAACTACCTGATTGCAGAAAGTGTTAAAGTAAAAGTAGCTTATGTAGGTAGGACTAAACGGGAAGATTTTCCTGATTTTTGGTCTTACTTTAAAGCACTTTACGAGTATGGGTATAGTTTTGATCGCGTTCATCCGATGGAGAGTCATTTTTTACACAACTTAACGCAAAATCTAAACTCGCCCTCTGTGAAAGGAGTTTACGATCAAATGCTCTTACAAACGGTGGGTGGTTTTAAACAAATGATCCAATCTGAGATTGAGCTAGGGTTATTCAGGAGTGATTTATCCGTGGATACGATGGCATTTTTGCTCTATAAAGTAGGTCTTAGCATAATGGAACAGCTAGAACTTGAAAACACGATTAACCCACAAGAAAGTATTAAGAAGGGAAAGCCGGTTTTTGAGGGAGTCGAAGATAGGCTGTTGGAAATGGTAGATGATTACGTTAACCTGGTAAAACCAGCGTTTAATAAAAGATAATATGAAAGCAATTGAATTAAACAAATTGACGAAGTATTACGGAGATTCCATGGGAATCAAAGACGTGTCCTTCGAAGTAGAAAAAGGAGAAGTTTTTGGGTTTATAGGACCAAACGGAGCTGGTAAATCTACCGCTATTCGAACTATTCTGGGTTTGCTGAAGTCCACCTCAGGTTCGGCACATGTACTTGGTCTAGACATTGAAAAACAGGGAAAAGAACTTCGAGAGAAAATAGGCTATTTACCTTCAGAAGTAAACTACTACGCTGAGATGAATTCGAGGGAATTACTTGAGTATTCTGCGGGGTTTTACCCCAATGTTGATCTCAACGAAATTGAAAGACTGGCAAACCTTTTTGAACTAGATTTAGAAAAACAGATAGAAGACCTTTCCTTTGGAAATAAGAAGAAGTGTGCAATCATTCAGTGTGTGTTGCATCAACCTGAACTTCTAATTTTGGATGAGCCGACATCTGGTTTGGATCCGTTAATGCAGAACCGATTTTTTGAATTGATGGAAGAAAAGAATAAACAAGGAACAACGATTTTCTTCAGTTCTCATATACTTTCAGAGATTCAGCGCATGTGTGATCGGGCGGCTGTTATTCGGAAAGGAGAAATTATAGCAGTAGAGCACATTCAACACTTGCTAGAAAAGCAAATGAAGAAAGTGAAACTTGTTTTGCCTGAAGGCTCCGAATTGAGTGAATTTCCTGATGGTGTTCAGGAGGTAAAACAAGTTGGCAACAAAGTCTCTTTCGACTATGTGGGAGATATTAATCCGTTGTTAATTTGGCTGTCAGCATACGAGTTACAAGATTTAGTGATGGAAGAGCCTGATCTGGAGTCAATTTTTATGAATTATTACGAACGTTAATCTCATTGCTATGAATAAGAATTTGTTTACCAAAGAATTAAAGCGAAGCAGAAAGAACCTAATCACATGGACCGCGATTGTGGTGGGGTTTACCTTCATGGTCTTGGCGATCTTTCCGTTTATGGAAGACATGGGAAAAGATATGGCACAACTGATGGATAAAATGCCAGAAGAATTGGGTAAAGCCTTTGGAATGGACAGTCAGACTTGGTCAAATATTCTTGGGTTTTATAGTACCTACTATGGTGTTTATATTGTAGTATTGATGAGCATTTACACAGCTTCCACTGGTGCGAATATGTTATCTAAAGAAGAGCGAGAGCGTACAGCCGAATTTCTCATGACCAAACCGTTGACTCGATGGGATATTTTTAAGACAAAGATGGCTTCACTTTTTACGTTGAGCATTTTTATTTATATCGTTCAAACGATTGCTGCCATTGCTGGTTTGCTACTTTTCGGCAAAGGAAGCTTTGAATGGGAAGTTTTTACCATTATGCAAGCGAGTGGTTTGATACTGATGCTGTTTTTTACGGCATGTGGTGTTATTTTCTCCATGTTTCTCACGCCAAAAAAGAACTTCATGGGAATGGTTGTCGGTTTGACATTCGGAACATACTTTTTAAACGCCATTGCTAAGTCAACTGATCAAACGGCTTTTTTGGGGTACCTCTCGCCATTTCACTACTTTGATTTTACTGTTTTTGAACCGGATTATGCCTTTAATTACATCGGGACAGCTGTCCTACTATCGATTACATTCGGGTTGTTATACGTGTCGTTTAAGACTTACCGAAGTAAGGATATTGTGGGCTAGGAAAGAATTTTTTTGAAAACGCCTAGATATTGTTGCTGAACAGCTGTTAGGTTATAATTGGCAAGCGTCTGGGAAAAGTCAATTTTGTCAAAATCTTTAGAGGTCATCCAGTCCTGTAGTAATTGGGCCAATTCCTTTGAGTCGGAGTAACCTCCGAATAACGCTTTCATTTCATCATCAACAGGGTATTTCTTAGTAATTAATGCTGGTTTATGGTGTTTAATGACATCATTGATGCTTCCTGAGATTTTAGTGTATCCATAGTGTTCGGTATAGATCGTATAACGGGTTTCAATCTTGGTCGGAATGATGAAGAAGTCGCAGGTGCTGACTTGCTCGTCAAACTCTTGCTGAGGAACAAAATCGGGATAGGAAGTCAAGCTAAAAGAACTGGACGAAAGCTTTTTAAACTTCCCGACCATCCTTTTAGCATAGTTCGAATTTGCTTTACCGAGAAGAATCAGTTCCAAGCTTTTTTTTGACTTATGGAGAAAAGGAAGAATAAGTTCAATTGCGTCAAGAACTGTTTTGTAGTCTCTGTTTCTTTGGTCAACTTTACCAATTATACATACTTTAAAATGCTCTGATGTGTTTCTGGTGTAATTTTTACTGTTTTTCCAAAAGCCAAATGGTAACGTCCATACTTTATCCTTTTCTAAATTAAAGGAGTTGACAGCGTGCTTAGCAATTTGATGACTAGGAAAAATGTGATGATCTACGCGGTCGGTAAATTTTTTTCTGTAATACCAGTCCATTTCTCCAATTGTTTTCCGAATGAGGTGAGAACCGTCTTTCCATAGATAGAAAGGTGTCCATTTAGGACGATAGGTTTGAGTAATCGAGTTGAAGAATGTGTTGGAATTATGAATGCGCAAAAGCATGGGAACGGTCAATTTTAGATCAGACCACTTTTTGAAATGACTCGCTACGGTATTCAAAAGGGCTAGATCGCAGGCGTTAATTTCATGCAGGTGATGGTTCAGAAATGCCTGCATGGATTCGTCTTTTTTTTGGAGACTCAACTCAAAGTAATTTTCGTCCTGCCAGTTGACTTGCCTCCATATTTTCTCACTCGTGAATACGTGAACAATTAACGCTGGCTGAGACAAAATGT
This sequence comes from uncultured Flavobacteriales bacterium, assembly GCA_964387945.1. Taxonomy (GTDB): domain Bacteria; phylum Bacteroidota; class Bacteroidia; order Flavobacteriales_D; family Parvicellaceae; genus Parvicella. The sequence goes on from CAYLYX010000004.1 coordinate 47,223, forward strand.
GAAGGGAATTTCGCAGCACCTCCGCATGGTAATCAAATTCTATGAGTGCTACACTAATTTTTTTCATACCGATTTAACAGTGGAAGTCTAAAGTTCGTTAACTCTTTCTCTAGAAACTTCCTTTCTTCAGGGGTTAAGCGCTCATTGAGTTTATCCTTCAAAAGTAACTCTTTTGAATTATTGGATTTCCAGGTTTCGTCTTTCTCTATCATTTCGTCTACGCCTGTTTGAAAGTTTAGGATGTTATCCGAATATGGTAGCTCAAGAAATTTACAGACCTTTTTGGCAACAACTTTAGGAGTCTTAACAACGTCTTCATAAAAAACGTGCAAGTGATTTTTTCTATCCAAATAGCTTTGAGATATTGTCATTTCTCGTTTATATCGTTCAATAGCTTTAAACAAGGAAGACTGTTGAAATGCTTGAGGATGTTTTTTACTTACATCGTATAGTGCGGCAATAGTTGATTTGGGTTCACGAACCGTATGAATAAAGAAACAATTTTCAACATTTTTTTCAATCAAATCTATATAATAGAGGTGCATCGGTGTCTTTTCGAGCCAGATGGACTGATTTTTGCCCTCCGCAATACAATCGAGTTGTTTTGTGAGGTACTGAGTCCATTGATTCATGTTTCTGGGCTTTCCGTGATAGGTTGAGTAGCCCTGAAAAGAGTTCTTATCAAAAAAAGATTTGACCAATTCCTGATGCTGAGGTTTGATTTTATGAATTAAACGCAAGGCATACTGCTTGGGAATGGTATTCGAGAAGAAATGTGTTTCAGGAAACGTACAAATGTCTTCATGACTACCCACAATACTTTGTAACAGTGTAGTTCCAGATCGCGCTATGCCTACTATAAAAATGCGTTTCATTTCTTTAAAGGTCAAAATTAATTGAACCAAATGCAAATTCATAACCTTTTAAGAACTCATCCACCTCCTGTGTTGAAAGGCGTTTTTCCCACACAGAATCGTGTCCATCTATCTTTCTATTGGTATCATAACCCTTTCCAACTTTAAACTTAGACTCCATAAAGGCTTTAGTGTTGGTGTCAAATTGTATATTAAGTTGAGAGCAGAGTCGTTCGACTTCTTCGAATGGGTTTGAGATGACCTGTTCATAGTCAACAAATTGAATTTTATCAAGCGACCTGTATGACTTGGCAACGATTTCAAAGACCCCAAGTTGATATCCTGCAAGGTAATCAGACGTCTTTTCATGGGCAGAATCTACAGGTTGAATTCCAAAATATTCCAACAACGCTAAATCCTGATAGAGCTTGCGGTTTCCATCAGGCATATTCAGATTCACATAACTTGAGTAAACATTCAGCGGGTGTCTTGTAAGTATAACGGGTTTAAACTTTAAGTGTTTGACCAAAAAAGGTACAGCCAGACTGGCATGAACTGTTTTGATAAGCGTTTTTTGCTCAGATCGATTTCCTGTCACCATATCAAGCCAAAATTTAGACATAGAGATTGGATTTTGCATGGCTACGCCATTTTGAGCCAAATTACTCTGGAGTTTTTCCTTTTTTAGTCCATAAATTTTTTTGATCAATTTATTTTGCCAACTGGCTTGATCTGCGATGTTATGATGAAGAGCAATTTGAAATAATCGTTTATACTTTTCGTTATGATCATCCGCTGTAAGGAATGGAAACCTTGGGAGTCCCACCTTATGATGTAATCCGAAATAAGAATTGAGTTCATTGTCAGGCTCATGAACCTTTCGTATCCCATTTTTATATGTCAACACTTCAGACAACCAAGTAGAACCAGACCTTGGAACACTAAATAGGATTATATTGTTTTCATACTTCGAACTCATATGCGTTTGTGAAGATAAGACTAAATAAAACTGCTTGCTTGATAAGCATAATTTATTTGTTCTGACTTTAAGTAAAAAAGAGCATAAACGAAAACGTAAATGCTCTTTCAGAGGGAAGTTGATCCATTTGAACTGTTAAGGTTCGAAATCCACACTCAGAATTTTGAACTGAGTTCTACGGTTCTTTTGATGTGCTGCTTCTCGCTCTTCCTTTGTAGGAAGGGAAGCTATAAAGTCACAGGTTAAACCGTCTCTTGGAACGCCTTCTCCATAACCTACGGGTACGAGTCGTTCTTTGGCTATTCCTTTTGATATGAGGTATTTCACACAAGAGTTTGCCCTTCCTTGGGATAGTTCTAAATTGTATGGTTCAGGACCTCTACAGTCTGTATGTGCTTGGAGCTCAACGATCCATGTAGGGTGTTCAATCATTAGGTCGTACAAGTGATTCAGAGAGTCCTTGGAGTTAACTTCACCCGAAATTACCTGTAGGAGTGAATCGTCAAAATCATATCGTACTTCAGGTAGGTCGATCGGCTTGTCCTTCGGGAACAACACAAATTCTTCAATGTAATTTTTGCTGTTTTCTAATCCCATCGTAGAAATTTTAGAAGAAGCTTCAGCAAACTCTGGAGCCGATGCAACAAAGGAATAGTTTTTGTCCGCATTTAGATAACGTTTCATGTTGTTAATCTCATCAAACCTGAAGTAGCCATTCTCATCTGCCGTTACCTCATAGATTTCTTGGTCAGAAGTTGTTAGCTTAAGGTTTGCGTAGGGAATGGGTTTGCTGTCTTCCTGATTAATCACGTAGCATTCGGAAGTAATCTTTATTTGCTTTAAATTAAACGAGTACAAATCATCCATTCCTTTGCCACCCGATCGGTTACTGGTAAGAAATCCTCGATCTTTGTCTTCTAGCAGGATGCCAAAGTCGTCACGTGCTGAATTTAAAGGAGCAGGCAAGAGTTCTGGACTTTGCCATGAGTTTTCCTCTTCGGCAGCTAAGGCTTTGTATAAATCTAGTCCTCCTAGCCCTACCAAACCATTTGAAGAGAAGTAAAGATTGTTGTCTTCATCCAGATGGGGGAAGACTTCATCTCCTACCGTATTGATCGAAGGACCTAGGTTGACGGGAGTTGCCCAAGCTTTTTCTTTTTTATCATATTGAGTTATCCATAAGTCTTTTCCTCCAAATCCATTTGGAAGGTCTGCTGCAAATATCATTGCATCTCCTTTTTTGTTTAGCGTAGGATGTCCACAACTCAATGAGTCTGCACCTTCTGGCTTTAATGGGATTTCTTGGGCTTCTTTCCAGCCATTACCTTGCTTTTCACTAAAATAAATGGAACAACCGATATTCTTTTTGGGAATGACATTGCATCTTGTAAAGTAAAGAATGTCTTCTTTTTCGTGCATTACAGGCGTTCCTTCGTTGTGCTCTGTGTTGATCTGTGAAGGAAGAATTTCTGGTTCTCCCCACTTTCCCTTGTTGTCCCGGGTGGTCATCCAAATATCAGAAAAGCTTTGTCCTGTTCTATCGTCCAGAGATGAGCCTGTAGAACCAGGTCGAGTAGAAGCGAATAAAAGGATGTTTTGTTTTCGATCGGCAAAGGAAGTCGAGTAATCGTAAAACTCCGTATTGAGTTGAATCTCCTGTTGAAAGATGTACTTGCTTTCTTCTGGAAGCATGGGATGACTTAATTGGGTTTCGCAGGATTTTAGTTTGGTTTGAGACCATTTATCATCTGGTACCATTTTTAAGTATTCCTCAAAAAGATCAGCGGCTTTCTGATAGTCGCCTTGCTGCATAAGTACTTCTGCCATTTGTAAAACAAGTTGGGGCTCTTCACTACTATATTTCAGTTTTTCTGCCCGTTCTAGATACACTTCAGCTTGTTCAATATCTAGCATCTGAGCATAGCACAGCGCAATTTTAAAGTTGATTTCGCCTTTTTGGTGTGCAGATTTAATTTTTACCTCTGCCTTCTTGTAGTAATCAATTGCAGAAACATATTTTTCGTTATAGAATGCGAGTTCGGCATCCTTAAAGTAATCCTTTTGGGCATAGGAGAAACTCCCGATCCCAAGCATTAATCCGAGTAAAATAATTTTTGTGTTCATGTGTTCAGTTCTTACCGATGGTTAAAAAACTAAACAGGCCTGTTTATTTCTTGAATATTCTGGTGGAATAATACAGTTTGGAAAAAAGGTTACAGGAGAAATAACAATACGGTTTAAATCGGCAATTGAGATGGGAATAGAGAAAATTAATTTTCATCTTTTATTTCGCTTGAAAAAAATAAAACGGAACTATTATTTAACTACATTTGAGCCAGTTAATTTTTAATACGCATAAATCATGAAAGAAGGAACAGTTAAGTTCTTTGACAGAACAAAAGGATTTGGATTTATTAAATCTGAATCAGGACAAGACATTTTTGTTCACCAAACAGGTCTTGTTGACGAAATCAATGACAACGATCGAGTAACTTACGAAGAGGGTGAAGGAAGAAGAGGAATCGTTGCCACGCAAGTAAGAGTAATCAAAGATTAATCAGATACACTTGAAGCTGCAGAAGCCTGATCTCAAAGAGATCGGGCTTTTGTTTTTATAGGGCTTGAATTCCTTTTTCTTTAATCTCAATCATCCGCTGTTTGTAGAGTATTCCGATTGCTTTTTTAAATGCCTTTTTGCTAACGTGAAACTCTTTTTTAATCTCTTCTGGAGAGGACTTGTCATGAACAGCCAAAAAACCTCCTGCTTCTACCAGTTGCGTCAGAATTTGTTTGGAAACTTCATCCAAATGATCCATTCCCGTCTTTTGAAGTCTTAGGTCTACCTTGCCGTCCTCGCGAATTTGAGCAATAAACCCCTCAAGTCGATCTCCGATGCGAAGGGGTTGGTGAATTTCAGAGTTGTAAATCAAACCAATGGCATGATCGTCTATTATGGCAGCATAGCCTAGGTCGGTTTTTTTGTAAATCAAGAGATCAACTTCTTCGTTTTCTTTGTACTCCTCATCCAAGGGTTCCAAGTATTTGTCGATCTTACAACTTGCTGCAATCCTCCCGGTAAGTTCATCGAGGTAAACATATACGATGGTACTGTGCCCAACCTCTAGTTTTTTCTTCTGTTCACCAAAAGGAACGAGTAAGTCTTTCTCCAATCCCCAGTCCAGAAACGCACCGATATTGGTGACATCTTTTACTTTGAGATTACTGAATTCACCAACAATGGCATAAGGATTTTCTGTTGTAGCTACTATTCTATCTTCAGAATCCTTGTACACAAAAACTTCAAGTAAATCATTTTCCCTAAAGGTGTCGGGAACGTATTTTTGAGGTAGTAATACTTCTGAATCGTCAGTGCATGCCAAGTACCAACCGTGTTGTGTACTTCGTTTAGCCCTAAGTGTATTGAAATCTCCAATGTTGATCATGCGACAAAGGTAATGTTAATTTATTCAGGCTTTTGGTGTCGTTTCCTTTGGTGTCAGCTTTTGCATGATAAACAAGGCAAGAAAAACTTCTAACCAACTCGCAGGAATCGCAAAAGTCAAGATTCCAAATGGAAGTACTTGCATATTTCCGACCACCAACCACATCAGGACAAAACCGATCACCCAGCCAAGAAAAAAGGTTTCTGTAAATGAGAAACGCTTAAGAAGGATAAATAGTACAACAGAGAAAGTCATCGCCCAGATTCCCCATACCGCACCATTTATTGGTTCTGTGGCAAAGGTAAGTCCAAGACCTTCGTAATGTTCTGTCCAATAGTCTTTTAAAATAAATTCGTTTCTAACGAATTCAGAAATGCTTACCCAAATGGTAGATAGTAAAATGGGCAGGATCGTACTTTTGAAACTCATATGCTTCGATTACTTTAATAGCAACCAAAGATAGTTGAATTTCACATCTGCTATGCTTTTATTACTTTGTAAAATACACCTTTTATTTGAACGAAATAAATACCTGCAGGAAACTCAGAAAGGTCTATCGATTGAACGTTCTGCTTCAAAAGCAAAACTTTTCCAGTGGCATCAAACAAGGTTATTTTGGTTAAGGGTTCATCACCAAAGAACAATATTCCCTTAGTTGGATTGGGATAGAGATTTATTTTCTGGTCGTTTTCCAGAATTGCTGAACTACTAGGTGTAAAAGTGAAGGGAGCAGAGGTGGTAGGACATCCACTTGCAAAAGATACTTCCACACTATAATCACCAGCTGAAGTTGGGGTGTAGGATATGCTGTTTGCTCCGCTAATGGCGCTTCCATTCAAATGCCATTGGTAACCAGTTCCTGAAATGCTTGAAGTAAGCACACCACTTGATTCTGTGATTGTACTAGAAGGGTTAGAAGAACAGGTTTGATTGGTAGTTACCCTTGCAGATAATTGCACAGAGTCTTGAAATGAATTAAAGGCATCGCAATCGTCCTTTAATGTATAGTCTAGCCAAGGGTTTAAAAAATCAAAAGTAATTTCATGCTGATCGACTCGATCGATAGAAATGCCAGAGGATGAAGTTGCTTCACCAAAGTCACAGTTAAAGTTTGAATTGGCAAAGTAGCAATGCGCACCTCCAGTTACCGAGATAAACGTTTTGCAGGTTGACACCAAATTATCGTACATTGGAATGTGATGATCTGTTGGTGGAGTAACGCCATCTTGACTTCCAGAAAGTACTACTGCAGGTACGGTGACCTGCTGGGCAGAAGCGATTGATGAGACCCCATTGCTGGTCGATTCTGCCGGAGCAAGTCCAACCAATGTCTTCAGGTTGATGCTGCCATTGGTGCATAGCGAGTCGGCTGCTAAGAACGAAGCTCCGCCTCCCATGGAATGCCCCATCAAAGCAGTGTTGGGGTGTACGGCATTATAAATAGAAGAGGAAGCGTTTTGTCCTTCGTTCTGAAGCTCAGTTACTAAATACTGCAAATCCCACCCAAACTCTTGGTGATCAGTACTGAAAGCGTTTCCTTCTGTTCTTGGAAAGACCATGATATAACCTCTAGGTACAAACTCCTCCCATAAATTCTCGTAAGCATCCCATGCCATCACAAATCCATGACCGAATACGATCACCGGAAATTGTCCGCTTGCCACAGGTGTATTGTCACCATCAGCAGTAGCAGGGTAATAAATCTCCGTCTGGATATCCCGGTTGTTACGATCTGGATCTTGAAAGGTAATTTGATAATGTCCAATCGAATGTTGCCCGAAAAGTGCTGTGGCGAGCAGGGAAGTAAGAAGAAATAAAAGTACTTTCATGTTGCTAGTTTTGTTAAAAGTAAACAAAATTTATTTAATAGTTTACTTTTTGCATGAAAATTATACCGATGATTCTTGCTATACTCGTCTAGTGAGCTAGTGTAATTTTTTGAGCTTCTATCGTGTAGTCTAAGAACACCGTTGCTTTCGAAGAAAAGTCCATGGGGTCTTCGGTGGTGAAATAAAGGCTGGTTCCGTTTTTGCTACAAGCGACATCAATTTCAGGGTGACGCTCGAGATAATCAGACAAAGAATCAGCAACAATACTTCCTTGACTCAAAACGGAGATATGCGGAGGCATATACTCTTCAATGATTGGTTTTAAAATAGGGTAGTGGGTACACCCCAATATTACGGTGTCTATCTTTTTATCCCGTTCCAAGAGGTTTTCAATATGGTACTTCACGAAGTAACGCCCTCCTTCGTTGTCAAATTGGTTATTTTCAATCAGCGGAACCCATAATGGACAAGCTTCCTGCACTACGGTTACATCAGGATGGAATTTGCCAATTTCAATCGCGTAAGATTCGGATTGAACTGTTCCCGGGGTAGCAAAAACACCTACGTGTTTAGATTGTGTGATTTCGCCTATCGCTTCCGTACTTGGTCGAATTACTCCTAAAACGCGTCTATTTGGGTCTAGCGTTGGTAAATCTTTTTGTTGAATACTCCTTAAGGCTTTTGCCGAGGCAGTGTTACACGCGATGATAACCAATTCGCACCCCAATTCAAAGAATGTCTTGACTGCTTGAAGTGTATACTGATAAACGGTTTCAAATGACCTTGTTCCGTAAGGAGTTCTTGCATTGTCACCGATATAAATGAAGTCATATTCTGGTAACTTTTGTTGTAAGTCCTTCAAGACGGTCAGACCTCCATATCCAGAATCAAAAACACCTATGGGAGCAGGTTTTTTCATCATGAAGCAAATGGGGCTTTAAGCGCATTGAACATCTCTATTTTTACGTCCTTATCTAAATCCTCCTCATCGTGTTCAATACTACCACAGCTGGCGGTAGAATCATACCCTTTTTGCATTGATTTGTGATTCTTTGCTAGTTCGATGATACTGTCCCCAAGATACTCTACTTCTTCATTGGTTAAGGTTGGATGAATGGATACTCTTATCCACCCAATTTTTTCAGAGAAGTCTCCTGTCTTAATCTTCTCAATAATTCGATCTGACCGTTCTTGGTCTACATTCAGTAAATAGTGACCATATGTTCCTGCGCACGAACAGCCTCCTCGGCTTTGAATGCCAAAATGATCATTCAGCAGTCTGACACCAACATTGTAGTGTAGATCTTCAATATAGAAGGAAACAACTCCCAGCCTATGTTTATGCTGACCAGCAAGAATATGAATGTTACTTTGTTGTTCTAGTTTATTAAATAGGATTTCTAATAGTTCCTCTTCTCTTTTTAAGATATTGTCAACTCCCATTTCCTCTTTTAAGGTAATGCACATGGCTGTTTTCATCGCCTGAAGAAATCCTGGAGTTCCCCCATCTTCTCTTGCCTCAATGTCATCAATGTATTTATGCATTCCCCAAGGGTTGGTCCAGTCAACTGTCCCTCCACCAGGATGATCTGGAACTCTTCTGGAGTAAAGTTTTTTGTTAAAGATTAACACTCCCGAAGCTCCGGGTCCTCCAAGAAATTTATGAGGAGAAAACAAGATGGCATCCAGATAAGCGTCATCTTCTGAAGGATGCATGTCTATCGCTACGTAAGGAGCGGAACAGGCAAAGTCAACAAAGCAATATCCATTCGACCCATGAATCATTTTTGCGATTTCATGATAGGGTGTTTGAATCCCAGTCACGTTTGAACAGGCCGTCACAGATGCAATTTTAAGCTTTCGATCTTCGTATTTTGACAGGAGTTCTGCAAATGCGTTCAAATCGACAAGACCTTCATCATTGGGGGGAATTATGACGGTTTCAACAAACGTCTCTAACCAACTGGTTTGATTGGAATGATGTTCCATGTGCGTGATAAACACAACAGGTCGGTCAGCTGGATTTTCAAACTTAGCATCACCTTTGAGGTTCAGAATTCGTTGAAATTTGTTGATCAATGCAGTCATTCCTGATCCTGCACAAATAATCACATCATCTTTCGAGGCGTTGACATGCCTTTTTATTAGTTTTTGAGCTTCATGATAGGCATACGTCATTGCTGTTCCCGTAGTGCTCGTTTCTGTGTGTGTATTGGCAACATAGGGCATGATAGTTTCTATAAATCTTCTTTCGATGGGGAGGTAGTTACGCCCGCTGGCCGTCCAATCCGCATAAAGAATTGGCATTTTTTTACCACCTACACCTATCATAGACTGATCAATTCCGATCACTCCTTTTCTGAATTTATCGAAATACTGCTCCATACTACTTACTTATTTTCCAGTTGTTTTACTATTCGTCTTACCTTTTCAAGGTCGTCAATCGTATCTACAGGGATAGTATCGTGTTGAGAGATTTCAATTTTAATTACACCTCCGTTCTCTAGCCATCTATTCTGTTCTAGTGATTCAATCAGCTCAAGTTTGGTTTGCTCCATTTTTGCAAATTTCTGCAACGATTCCACCTTGAAGCCATACATTCCTAAATGCTTAAAGTAGGTATGATGCTTGAGCCACTGAGTTTTGTGTACGCCTCTTACATGAGGGATAACGGAGCGGCTGAAATATAACGCTCTCTTATTTTTGTCAAAAACTACGAAGACTTCACTTTCATTAAACAAATCAGCCTCGTGATTAACTGGCATCACCAAGGTAGCAAGTTCGGTCTCTGGATCCTCAAAACATTTGATCAAGCTCTTAATCTGTCCAGGCTCTAATAGTGGTTCATCACCTTGTACATTGATAACAAAGTCAAAATCAACATCACTTTCTTTTTGAATTATTTCATAAGCCTCGAGACACCTGTTGGTTCCTGTGTTATGGTTGGCAGATGTCATTACTACTCGTCCTCCAAATGCTTTGACGTTATCATAGATGCGCTGGTCGTCCGTAGCTACAACCAGATGTTTTAGTACCTTGGATGCTTGTCCGTAAACGCGCTGGATCATTGTTTTACCGCAAATATCTACTAGCGGCTTGCCTTCCAAACGTTCAGAACCATATCTTGCGGGAATCACACCTAATATATTCATAGCATGTATTTTTTTGCGAAGTTACAACTTTCTCGCATCGTATCGTTATCTCTATAAATGCTAAGATTCCAAGAGTTGAATAAAATGGTTTATTGTTTCACGATTTCAATCACCACAAATTTGGATGCAGGGGTGTTGCTTTCTCTAGCTACGCTATGAATAGGAACGAGTACATTGGCTTCTGGAAAATAGGTTGCGGTGCAACCTTCGGCAATATCGTACGGCACTACTTTGAAATTGATGGCTGTTCTCGTTTCGTTTTGCCATTTGCTGTGTAAGTCAACTATATCAAGTTTCTTTAGCCCTGCTTTTTGTATGTCATTTGGGTTCATTAAGATTACCCTGCGTTCGTTAAGAATTCCTCTATAACGATCATCCATTCCGTAAATGGTGGTATTGTACTGATCGTGCGTACGAATCGTCATCATCACAAAATGATTGTCTGGGATGGTATTGGCTGGAACAGGGTTAACTGAAAAATTAGCTTTACCATTTGAGGTGTTGAATTTCCTTTCTCTGGCTCCATTGGGGAGGTAAAAGCCTTTTTTAATCCTTACCCGCTGGTTATAATTCTCAAAACCGGGAATGCAGTTTTCGATTTCATCGCGAATGAGGTCGTAATTCTGGTAATACTTTTTCCATTCGATGGGCGAGTCAGAAAACAAAGCATCGGCAATGCCACAAACGATGGCTACCTCACTTAATAGTTCGTCACTTGCTGGTGAAGCAATTCCTTGACTGGAGTGGACAATACCCATCGAATTTTCAACACTCACAAATTGATTGCCAGTTGCTTGTTTGTCTTCTTCCGATCTGGCAAGACAAGGTAAAATAATGGCTTCCTTTCCTGTGACCAAGTGCGCTCTGTTGAGTTTAGTGGAGACTTGGATGGTGAGGTCGCAGTTTTGAAGTGCTTCTCCTGTCAACTGGCTATCTGGTGTGGCTGAGATGAAATTTCCTCCCATCGCCATAAAGACCTTAACTTTATTGTCGCGCATGGCTTTGATGGCGTCCACCACATCGTAACCGTGTTCTCGAGGAGACTCAATTCCAAAGTTTTTGTCGAGTGCATCCAAGAACTGACCAGAGGGCTTTTCGTAAATCCCCATGGTTCGATCGCCTTGAACGTTACTATGTCCTCTTACTGGACAAGTTCCAGCCCCCTCAATTCCAATAGCACCTTTAAGAAGAAGTAAGTTCACCACTTCTTTTATATTGTCCACACCGTTTTCATGTTGTGTCAATCCCATTGCCCAGCAAATGATTATTTTTTGGGTAGGGACAAGATAATTGGCGAGTTCTTCAATCTTTGATTTTTCAACTCCTGAAGCCGCAATGAGCTCAGACAAGTTTTGATTTTCCAAATCCGCGATCAGTTCATCGTAGCCAGCCGTGTGTTCTTTGATGAATTCGAGGTCAAAGATTTTCCCTGGATTTGCTTTTTCTTTCTCGAGCAAAATTTTCATCACCGCTTTCAACACGGCAATGTCTCCATTAATCTTAACCTGAAGGAAAAGATCCGTGAGTTGAGTACCTCCTTTTAGAATAGCCAGCGGACTTTGAGGATCAATGAATGCATTCGTGCCCGCTTCTGGAATAGGATTAACGGCAACAATCTTACCTCCATTCTTCTTACATTTTTCTAAGGCTCCAAGCATTCTAGGGTGATTCGTTCCGGGGTTTTGCCCCATCACCACAATCACATCTGCTTTATGCAAATCTTCTAACGTTACAGAACCTTTACCAATACCAACTGTTTGAGAAAGTCCACTACCGCTTGATTCATGGCACATGTTACTACAGTCAGGTAGGTTATTGGTTCCCAATTGTTTTGCAAAGAGCTGATACAAAAAGGCTGTTTCATTACTTGTTCTTCCCGATGTGTAGAAAACTGCCTCGTTTGGGTTTGACAAGTTTTGCAGCTTTGTGGCGATGTGTTGAAAAGCTTCCTCCCAACTTATTTTTATATAATGGCTAGCTCCTTCTTTCAGGATCATAGGAGAGGTAAGTCTTCCTGACTTTCCAATTGTGTAATCATCCCATTCTGACATCTCTTCGACACTATATTTCGATAGAAAATCTGGGTCAACTCGTTTGGAGGTGGCTTCTTCTGCAAGTGCTTTGGCACCATTTTCACAATACTCTCCCAACGAAGATCGGTGATCATCTGGGTCTGGCCAAGCACAGCCAGAACAATCAAAACCTCCCTTCTGATTCATTTTACTAATCAACTTTAATCCTTTGATGAGCCCCATTTCATCTGCTAAATGCTGCATAGATGAGGTAATTGCTGGCACACCAACGGCTTTGTCTTTTGGAGCGATAAGCTTAAAATTATCGCTAAACTTCTCAGGGGGAACAATTCTGACCTTTCTTTTGCTCATAGGTTAAAGATAAGAATTTTAAGCAAGGACAATAAAAAAGGCGACACCGAATTCGGTGTCGCCTTAGTGACATATAAAGTCAATTAGGATTACATATCCATTACCTCTTCCGCACATTCCTCTGCTAGTTTGCTACACCCATCAAGGTCCGCATCAGCAGTAGCAAAGTCATCATAATTGTCTTCAACTTTTTCTAAGTAGCAATCAATAAAGTCTTGCTTTTTGTCTCCAAAAACATCTAATTCTGAATCAATCTCAGCAACTGCTTCGTTTGCTTTTTCCTTGTCTGCATCAGACCAGTTTCCTTTAGTACTTGCTCCTCCACAAGAAGTCAATACTGCCGCAGCTACTACGGCTGATAAAATAATTTTTTTCATGATAATTGATTTATTTTCAGGTTATTAAAGTCCCATTACTTCAGTAGCACATGATTCAGCTAGCGCACTACATCCATCAAGGTCTGCGTCAGCTTCAGCGAAACTATTGTAATTGTTTTCTACTTTCATTAGATAGCAGTCAATGAAAGCTTGCTTTTTGTCACCAAAAGCAGCTAATTCTGAGTCAATTGCAGCAACGGCAGCATCAGCCTTAGCTTTGTCTGCAGCATTCCAGTTACCAGCCGTACTAGCTTCTGCTCCTGGAGTTGTAGCCTCTGCATCTGAATCGTGGTTTTCAGTTGTTGTTTCCTCTGACGATGTTTCTTCGTTGTCAGTTGATTCTTCACCACCACCACAAGAAGTTAGCAAAGCAGCGAAAATAAATGTTGAATAAAATAATTTTTTCATTGTATAAAATTGTTTGAAGTCGCAAAAGTAGTTAAAATAGTTCTACATGTTGGAATGCTTGTCAACTATTATTGCAGTTTGGTCATTTTTGTAATTGCTACTAAAATGTCAGAAGTAGGCTGGTCAACAGTTCTTCTCAGCAGACTGCTTAATTACTATGTTTCTTTCTTTTATTAACCTTGTTAAGTGACTCTTGAGTAATAGTTTGTCAAATAGTTTACCTAACCAACCGTAAGGTGCTGCGTAGCTAATATTGTCGGTCATCAAAGTATAACCTTCCTCGGTCTCAAAGAAATGCTCATGACGATAAGAAGCAAAATGGCCTTTCAGCATTTCATCAACAAAATAATAATAACACTCCATCTCTGTGATCACAGAAGTATGCTTAAGGTAAACCCCAAAGTGCTTGCCCCTCCAGGTTACCGTTTCCCCTTTTTCAATGCGTCCCGAGGTTCGTCCATCAATGGCGTTTTCCATCGTTTTACTCATGGACTGCTTGTGTAAATCAATGTCTCGGGATAAGTCAAACACCGTTTGCATAGGAGCTTTGATTTTGGTGATCAGATGAATGTGAGAAGTGCTCATTGTATTGGGTGTTTAAATTCAAATCCGGCATTTAGCAGTTTTTCGGGATAAACGTATCTGCTCTTAAGAATTAATTCTGATTCGGTTCCAATTAACAGCGCACCTAACTTGATCATCCATTTGGGTTGATTCAGGTAGATACGGACTCCTAAATGCTTTCTTAGTTTTTGCATGAACTGTTCGTTGGTAAGGTCTTCTGGAGAGGTACAATTCACGACCCCATCAAGTTGGTCGTTTTCAATGATAAAATCCACCGCACGAAGGAGGTCATTAACGGTGATGTATGCAAACTTTTGCTTGCCATCTCCTGCTCTTCCTCCCAGTCCGATTTTGGCCAACTTTTTAAGTACAGCGTACACACCACCAGATTCTCCAATCACGAGAGATATGCGTAGGGCAACTTTTCGTGTGAGCGGTGTGGGAGATTCAAAAAAAGCTGCCTCCCATGCCTTTGCTACTCCCATAGAAAAGTCATCACCAATAATACCATTTGACTCTGTGTTTCGATGCGTTTTACTACCTGCGTAAATGGTAGCGGTACTAGAGTTGAGCCATACGGCTGGAGGGGTCTCACAGCGTTCCACCGCTTTTTGCAAAATCCTTGTGCTTTTTACTCTTGAGTTGAGAATGGCAGTTTTGTTTTTCTCGTTGTACCTGCAATCTACACTTTTACCACTGAGGTTTATCAAAAGATCACTTCCTTCGAGCTGTTGTTCCCATCCAGAGAACTGCTCTCCATCCCACTTGATGTGATTAGGTTTACGTGGGGTTCGGGTCAAAATTACAACGGCATGACCAGCTTCAGTAAAGTGCTTTTCAAGCGCATCGCCAATAAAGCCCGTGCCTCCTGCTATGATTATCTTTTTCATAGGAATAGAATTAATAGTAAAACAAATATTCGGTAAATTATCCAAGTAAGAGTGAGTAGGGGAGATATCTCCAACAACTGCACTCTTCTTTTGTGCTCATAAATCATGAATGCGACTACGAGGAAAAAATAGACCAGGTTTAGGGACGGAATCATGACCCACTGGTTGAGGATAAGCATGGGAAATAGCATCAGTGAACCGATTACCGATACGGTCATCATGTTTCCATGGTACGCTAGTTTTTTAGGTTGTCGTAAGATTAATAGCACAACAAGTTGAAAAGGAATCTGAATAGCAGAAATCGCCAATTCGCGATACAAACTACCTGAAGGAATAGTCGTGCCGAAGTAGTTGGCGTATGCAAATAAGGTAAACGAGGTAATTAACCAAGCAAGCAATAAGTAACAGCAACGATAAAAATAATTTACATCTGGGATACAACTATTTTGAGTTTGTTTTGCAGGAGAAATCACTTTACGGTTGTACGATATAAAGAAGTACAATTGTTTAATGAGAAAATGAATGGGTCGGATAGATCCTAGTTTCCGAACTATCGGCCAGTTGTTGCCCAAAACTATCAAGAGACTCTCCACTCCATAAACTACTTTTCCAGTCTCCTTATTAATTAAAGCAATTTCGTTGCGTGCTTTGGCTGTGTCAATGCTTTCCGAAATGTTGTCGGGAAGGGAACTGTAAGCTATTCTACCCTGGTTATCCAACATGCCAGATCGAATAAAGTAGTGGGTATAACCACTGCACAAAGGACATTGATCATCATAAACTAAGGTGTTGTTTTTTAGTTTTTTCATTTTAGTATATTTGAAACTTTCAGAAATAAATGAAAGTTTAAGTCAAAAAAATATTACTTTATAAAGATCTTCATCAAAGATTTCCAAAACCAGTTTTCACTAGCCGATTCCATGCGCGAGAGCATTTTATCTGCCTGTTGGGCAAAGCGATCAATCTCTTCCATGGTGTGTTGAAACGATTCTATTTCTTCTGTTTTTCCTTCGTCTATTTGAGTCCCATTAAGTTCTGCTAGCATTCTCAACATCGGTACAAGCTCTTTTTCGTGACGATACTTTACCACACGCTTAGCAACTACCCAAATGTCTTTCTCAGCTCGAAAGAACTCTTTTCGCTCACCCAGTTTATTCTCTTTGTACACCAACCCCCAATCCATTAAACTTCTAATGTTCATGTTGGCATTACCTCTTGAAATCATCAGTTGTTCCATAATTTCGTCTGCGCTCAATACATTCTCTGTCACTAACAAAAGTCCGTGAATCTGCGCCATGGTTTTGTTGATGCCCCACTGAGAACCGAAGTTTCCCCATGAACTGATAAACTTTATTTTTGCTTCTGATAGTTTCATAAAACAAACATAACACAAAGTTTTTAAACTTTCAAAAATAATTGAAAATAAAATTACAATTCTTTTCTATTTTTGTATTATGAGT
Organism: uncultured Flavobacteriales bacterium; assembly: GCA_964387945.1. Taxonomy (GTDB): domain Bacteria; phylum Bacteroidota; class Bacteroidia; order Flavobacteriales_D; family Parvicellaceae; genus Parvicella. Next base: position 63,563 of record CAYLYX010000004.1, read on the forward strand.
GTTAGGAGTGGTGTTTATTCTTGGGTGAATGAAGAGAGAGGTCACCTTGGTTTCAGAATTGAGTTTTCCTGGGATAGAATCATTTTTAGCGGGTATTCGTTGCCTGCCACAAAGTATTCTGGAGGTGGTCAGACGGAATACCTATTGACCGATTATTATGTGGGCTCAGAAATCTACAACAAGGTAGAGGAATGTTTTAGCAAAGAATTGGCAGAGCATCTATTGAAGCTTGTGCAAGACGCAGACAATATACCTCATGTCAAAGAATTTAATGACGAAACAAAATTACTAGAAAAGTGGTTGAGCGATAAGAAGGAAGTAGATATACTTTCATCCATTCAATCAAAGCTTCCCTGCGGAAAGTGGTATTATCCTTACCACGAAGATTTTAATGTATTACCGATAAACAGAGTGGTAGACGAAAGTCAAAATACGGCAAAATTTTATGACAAAGATTATGATGTTTTGTTGTTTGAAGGGCATAAGAACTCGCAAGTTCAGATACAGGAAGAAAAGGGGATTTGGCGAGCTTATTTGATGGGTGAACAAGAATTGGTTGTTCTTCATGAGGTATTGGGTGAAGTCTTAATCTCCAAACCATTGGAAGGAATAAAACCTATTGTTGGAGGTGCACGAGGATCAGCTAGTCGGTTGCTAAAAGCCGGTGGACTTCTATTTGTTCAATTCGATCGTGTCAGAGCCAGATCTAAATATGGGAGCTACCTATTTTCTCTAGATCCAAATTCTGGGAAAATTGCTTATCAAAAAATAAATTGATTAGCGATACAAATTATACCTCACACCAATAAATCCTCTGATGCCCTGATTAGAGGTATAAACGTATGCAGGGTCAAAAGTCAAGGCGTTGGGGTTATTCTCCGTTGGTATTACATTTCCTTCATGGTCAAACGAAACGTTTTGATCAAAAGGGTCAAAAGCACGTGCAATACTGCTGGCTGGAGGGGTGTAATTCAACATGTTTTTAACACCTCCGTAAATTTCAAACTGGTCGTGCTTACCCAATGTTTTTGTAACTTGAATATTCTGAATGCTAAACCATGGTGAATAGGCAGGGCGGTTATCTAATTCTCCAAGGAGTGGTAAGCGCATGGGACTGTATATTTTTCCAGTATAGTCAACGGTCAATTTGGCTTTTTCAAATTTATATCCCACGGTGAATGAACTGGTAAAGTTCTCCGTAAGAAGTTGTCTTTGTGTCACATTGTCCTCAGAAATAAGTACATCCATTAGCGTAGATCCGAGCAGCACCTTAAGACCATTGTTTAAATAAAGGTCTAAACCCAAAGAAACTCCTTGTGAAGTAGCATGACCGTCTAGGTTACTGTAGATTATTTTATTCGCATCGGTCTCGTAGTCCGGTACAATTTTGTTGGTGAAGTGCGTATGCCAAAGCGATAAATCAAGGTTAAACAAACCTGCTTTAAGATATTCTTTATGAACGTAATTGAGGTTAAGGTTATAAGAAGTCTCAGGTTTTAGTGTTTCGCTAAATACGACATCTCTTGCCCCAGTCAACGCAGCATGATCCTCTGTGAAAACATTGACCACTCGATAGCCCGTTCCACCTCCTATTCTTAACGTGTTTTTGAGATTGGCTGAGGACCATTTGAAGTTCATTCTAGGGGTAAAGATGTTGCCATGAACAGAGTTTCTGTCATACCTCATTCCCAATAGGAGTTTAGCTTGTTCATTCAATGAAATATTATCTTGAATAAATACCCCCGGAAGGTGAATAACGCTCGGATGGTTGCTTGACAAACTATCACTATTGATAAAAGAAGTAGCTGGAGTGTTATCATCATAGTACGTGTAACGATAGACAACAGCCGAAATAATATCGTGCTTATTTACTTCTTTGTTCCAGTACAGCTGCCCAAAACCAACATACTGATCGGCAATATACCAAGTGTCTCCATAGGTGGAGTTTTGTTGATGACCGTTACCGCTAAATTGAAAGAACACTTTTTCTTTCATAGGGAGCTGATAAGTTCCAAAAGTTTCCCACCTACTCGTATAAATGCTTTCTCCATAAATGGAATCACCGCCTCTGAATTCTGGACTCCAGTTCATCTGTCCTCCCCATCGGTCTTCGTAATTATACCGAAAAGCAAAATTAAATACACGCGCTTTTTTTCGGTGGATGCTCCATTTGTTAAAAACAGAAATCCTGTCTTGCAAAGTCAGGTCCGTAAAACCATCGTTGTTATTATCAATGGGGTTTTCGTAGTTAAAATAGTTAACACCGACAATGCTGTTAAACTTATCCTTCTTCCCAAACTTAAGACCTAGATCCGTGTTGATTTCTCCCCAGGATGAGCCGAAAACATCCAATGTAACCAAAGGAGCATTCATAGGAGATTTCGTAATGACATTGATCAATCCGCCAATGGCCTCAGAACCGTATAACGTTGATGCAGGACCTTTGACCACTTCCACCCGTTCGATCAAAGATTGCGGAATTCCTGTGAGACCGTAAACGGTAGATAAGCCACTGACGATTGGCATTCCATCAATTAAAATCATGGTATAGCTTCCTTCCAATCCATTAATGTGAATATCTCCCGTATTGCAGACGTTACAGTTGTTTTGGGGTCGAACACCGTTGACATTTTGCATCGATTCAAACAAAGATGGGGTAGGGTTGGCTTTAAAAAAATCAGTAGAATAGACTTCTACAGGAACAGCACTTTCTGTTTTACTGATGGGTTTCATGGTGCCGCTCACAACAACATCGCCCAATACATTGTCCTGTAATTTGATCGATAAGACCTTGGTTTCGCCAGCAGCAATCTCAAAGGAAGTTGTGTGCGGTTCGTATCCAGAAAAACTAATCATGAGTTCGTGTTTTCCGGGTTTTTCCAATGACAAACTAAACAGACCGAGAGAATCTGTTGTTGTTCCTTTTCCGGTCCCAACATGCAGGACATTTGCAAAGGCTTGAGGTTCACCGTTTGTATTGATTACTGTCCCCTTTACCGTTTGAGAATAGCTCAGGAAAGGAAAAAGTAGAGTAAAGAGTATGAGATTTAAATTATTCACGGCACAAAAGTATAAAGTTAGATTAGTCTAACAAATAATTTTGTGCTTTTATTATTCTTTCATTTTAGCTATGTTTGTTATGTGAATTCAATAATTGAGGAAAATTACCTAAAAGCCATGTATACCATCAGCGAACAAACTGGTGATGTTACAGCTGTGGAATTGAGCAAACATCTCAACATCAAAATGCCTACTGTGAACAGTATGATGCGCAAACTTGCGGATCGTGGTTTGGTGAAGTACGAGAGCTATAAACCTTATCAATTAACCCAAGAAGGAAAAAAGCAAGCTGCATTGGTGATTAGAAAACATCGTTTAACGGAAATGTTTTTGGTAGAGAAAATGAATTTTGGTTGGGAAGAGGTGCACGAGATTGCCGAGCAAGTAGAACACGTAAAATCGCCTGCTTTCTTCGAAAAAATGGATCAGATTCTAGGTTTTCCAAAGGTTGACCCACATGGTTCCCCAATTCCAGATAAAGAAGGAAATATTGACTGGGTGAGCTACCGTTCGTTGTCCGACTGTGAAGTGGGTGAGCAGGTAAATGTGGTAGCGGTTACCAACTCTTCTAAGGAGTTTTTGAATTTTTTAAACGGGAAAGACATTCAGTTGAACATTCTCTTGACGGTTTCCGAAAAAGAAGAGTTTGACGGGTCTGTTAAAGTAAAGTATAAAAATCGAGAGGAGTCGTTTAGTAAGCAAGTGGGAGATAATTTATTGGTCAAAAAGATCGACTAGTGAATTTCTTGGCGCATCAATATTTATCCGGAGCAGATGAGCAAATAAAGATCGGTAACTTTATCGCAGACCTACTCAGAGGGAAAGAGGTAGATGCTTATAAAGGCAATATTCGATTGGGAATAGATTTGCACCGACAGATCGATCAATTCACAGACGATCATCCAGCCGTGAAGGAAGCTGTCAAAATTTTCAAAGAAACGCAGGGAAAATACGCGCCCGTCATCGTAGATATTGCTTTTGATCATTTCTTAGCAGCCAATTGGCAGAAATATCACCAGCAGGAGTTGAATGATTTTGCGATGGATTTTTATGAGATAATGACAAAGCATCAGGCACTTCTCCCAGAAAAAGTACAATTTATTCTTCCGAGGATGAGAACTCAGAATTGGCTTTATGAATATCAATACCTAGATGGAATTCAAAAGGCATTTGAAGGCGTTTCCAGAAGAGCATCTTTTGCTTCGAACATGGCGAATGCCAGAATTGGTCTAGAACGAAATTATGACGAACTTCAGTTTCAGTTTGATACATTTTTTGAAGATATCATTACATTTGTTAAAGAACAAAACATCAAGCTATGAGATGGTTACTGATACTGAGTTTATGGTTGGGTCTTATGGGATGCAACGCTAAAAGTGATGAAGAAACAACTGCAATGAAAATAGATTACTTAATTGTTGAATTTCACGATGCTTCAGTTCCCCCTCCCTACCACAGGAGTTATCAACTTACCTTTGAAGGAAGCCAAGTACATATTATGGTAGATTCTTATGGAGATGTGCTTACCAATACGTCTGTTGATCTTGGAAAAGAACAAATAGAGAAGGCTTTTGAGTTGGTAAAGAAATATCAGGTCAGCAACATAGAAAAGACTACTGAGGAAGAAGGATGTACAGGAGGAACAGGATTTTCTGTAGAATATGGACTTGGAAAAGAAGTGTTGTGTAATGGCTATAACTACTTCTGCGGTGGCGATAGTTATGGTGATTTGACAGGTGATTTGGATGCACTAAAGACAGATTTAACGAAGCTGATTCCAAATTTCGAAGAATATTTGAAGGAAGAATAGTCTAAATCCATTAGATTTACATCTGTGAAAGTCTTTCTCAACGTATTCATTTTGTGCATGGCACTTGTTCCGATTTACGGACAAGATGAATTGATATTCGTTGAGAATTCAGAACTGTTAAATCACTCTATTGCCAATCATTTCAGCATCGCAGAAGATCCTTCTGGTGAAGTGACCATAGAGCAAATCATTGATGGTTCTGCAGATTTGGAATTCGTGCAGTTGGAGGCCGAACTAGCTAATCTTGACTTCACAACATCCAATTATTGGATCAGTTTCAAATTGTCTAACGAAAGCGATGAGGCGCTGAAGTTGGTTTTGGAAACAGCCAGACCCATTACGAATGTTGCTCTGTTGTATGAAAAAACTCCTGCTGGAATTACTGTTCAAAAATCGGGAGATGCCATTCCATTTGACGAAAAAACAGAGAAGTCCAACAGAACCTGTTTTCGAATTTATTTACCTGCCAAAGCAACCAAAAAGTATTGGCTCAAGTTGGGAAGTGATGGTGAAATAATCAGTCTGCCCATGATTTTTTGGGATGAAGCACAGTACAACTATGTCAGTAGCAGAAGGACTTTTTTTGTTGGAATTTTCTATGGAATATTCCTTTTTGTGGCCTTAATTTACATGACCTTTTATGTGATTCTTAAAGATTGGTCGTTCCTTTATTATGTACTATATGTGCTTGGTTCTGGCTTACTACAGTTCAGTTTGGACGGGTTTATGCACCAGTACTTTTTCCCTTCAGGAGGTTATTTTACCCAGCATGCGGTGATTCTATCCGCAGGACTTACGGTGTTTTTTGTGTTGCTCTATTCTTCTACCTATCTGAAAATTAAAGAGTATAGCAAAAAATGGCATACAGTGTTTGTCTCATTTGAAGGCTTAGTGGCGCTAGTGACAATCCTCTCGTTGATCCCTGGAAATTTCTACACCCTGTCTTACCCTGCTATCAATGGGATGAGTCTATTGAGTACGGTTTTTATCCTTATTGCAGCCATATTTATTGGAAGAAAAGGTAAGGTTCATCCGCTTTTCATTGCCGGTATGGTAATCCTAATTCTGGGTGCAGTTATCTTTATTCTAGGTAATTTCAGTGTGATTAATGCCCCTGGATTGACGCAGAACAGTTTGAAAGTGGCTACTTTGATTGAAATTTTGTGCCTATCCATTGTGATGGCGAGTAAATACAAAGAATTACAAGAGGAGAAAGAGGAAGCTCAGGCGAGACTCTTAGTGGAACTGGAAAGTATTAACGAAAGATTGGAGGTGCAGGTACAAGAGCGAACGGCTCAAATTGAACACCAAAAGCAAGAAATCGAACAGCAGAACAAAGATATTGTCGATAGTATTAAGTATGCTGAGCGCATTCAGAGAGCCATTCTTCCCAGTGATAAGAAGTTCAAGTCGTTGTTGCCCGAATCGTTCGTATTCTTCAAACCAAGAGATATCGTGTCAGGTGATTTCTATTGGATTGAATCGTTGATGACGACCAATGAAAACCCGAGGCAATTGGTGGTCTACGCCACAGCAGACTGTACAGGGCATGGCGTGCCAGGAGCATTTGTGAGTATTGTAGGAAATAACTTTCTTAACCTGAGTAAAACCAATCAGGATGTGAATAGTCCTGCAGATGCGCTCGACTTTTTGAATCAAGGTGTAAACCGAGCGTTTAATGCCGCTTCTAACGAGACGATGATTCGAGATGGAATGGATATCGCCCTATGCGCACTCGACTTGGACAAGATGAAAATGCAATATGCTGGAGCAAAGAATCCACTGTATTTAATTCGAGATGGAGAGTTGATAACCTATAAGGCAGACAAGCATCCAATTGGATATGTGGGTGACGATTTTAGTAAGTTCTCTGATCATGAAATCAACCTTCAAAAAGGAGATTTGCTATACACGTTTAGCGATGGTTTTGCAGATCAGTTCGGAGGGGAAAGAGGCAAAAAATACAAGTACAAACAGTTCAAAGAGTTTCTTTTATCCATTTCACATTTACCAATGGAGGAGCAACAAAAGAAAGTGAGTGAAGAGTTTGAAACTTGGATGGGAGATTTTGAGCAATTAGATGATGTATTAGTTATTGGTGTAAGGATATGAAAATGAGGTTGTATATCGCTTTGGTCTTCTTCCTTGCATTTGGACAAACTTGGTCGAATGGAGTGCACAGTGGTTGTAATCATGCTTCGTGGGGATTTTACGCGCACAAGCGAATTAACCGAATGGCTGTTTTTACGCTCCCCCCAGAGTTATTTACTTTCTACAAAAAGCACATTGAGTTTCTTACTGATCATGCCGTAGATCCAGATAAGAGGAGGTATGCTGTAAAAGGAGAGGCAGAAAGACACTACATTGATATCGATCACTATGTTCATCACGGAGAAGATCCGTTTGAAGTCGTTCCTAATAAATGGGATGATGCTGTAGCCAAGTTTTCCGAAGATACTCTAAAAGCTTATGGTATTGTGCCGTGGCACTTGGAGGTTATGGTGTATCGGTTAACGAAAGCCTTTAAGAGCAAGGATTTGGATCGAATTTTAAAACTATCAGCAGAGTTAGGCCACTACATCGGAGATGCCCACGTTCCCCTTCATACCACAGAAAACTACAACGGTCAGCTTACTGGTCAAAAAGGGATTCATGGTTTTTGGGAATCACGCATTCCTGAATTGAGTGCAGAAGAATACGATTATTTGATTGGTACAGCGATTTATGTGGAAGATCCGCTAGAGGAGGCTTGGCGTATTGTGAAAGAAAGTCATCGAGCAGTAGATTCAGTACTCACCTTTGAGAAAGAACTGACAGCAGAATTTGGCGAGGATAAAAAGTACTCCATTGAGCAGCGTGGGCAGGTGATGATGAAAGTATACAGTGAAGAATTTGCCTTGGAATATGAACATCGTCTTAACGGAATGCAGGAAAAGCGGATGCGGGCTTCTATTTACATGACGGGATGTTTCTGGTATACCTGCTGGGTCAATGCCGGACAGCCGGATCTTGAGGTGTTGGGTGATAATGTTTCCGAAGAGTATAAGAAGGAAATGGAAGAGGAGGATGGTAAATTCAAGATCGGAAAGATCTTTGGGAGGGAGCATGAGTGATTTAGTTTCTCAAAGCAATCGTCTCAAAACGTTCCTCAACAAATTCAATCTTATACACCCCGTCTCGATCGAGTTCCGTTAGTTTGATGTTTGAACTTTGATTGATCATCAATGGGTTGAAAGTAGTTTTGACCTTAACATAATTGCTGGTGAAGCCATACATCATACCTTCGTTTTCAGAACTCTCAAACAAAGCGATTTCCCGCTGCTGATTCTGACTTTCGTAAAAAGCTCGTTTCTTTTTAGAAGAAAGGATAGATAGTTTTTTATTACGCTCTTTTCTAACCTGAACAGGAACCACGTCATCCATTCGAATAGCCGTTGTATTCGGACGTTCAGAATAGGTGAATACATGTAAATAAGAAACTGGTAGTTCGTGCAGTAAGTCAAAGGTTTTTTGGAATTCTTCATCCGTCTCACCCGGAAAACCAACGATAACATCCACACCAATGCAGCAATTGGGCATCAATTCTTTGATTTTGGCAATTCTAGATCGATACAAGTCGGTTTGATAGCGTCTTCGCATTTTTTCCAACAACTGGTCACTACCACTTTGCAATGGAATATGAAAATGGGGAACAAAGCGTTGACTATTGGCTACAAATTCAATGATTTCATCTGATAGTAGATTAGGTTCAATACTACTAATTCGAAACCTTTCGATCCCCTCAATCTTATCAAGTGCTTTGATCAAGTCTAAAAAACTTTCGTCTGTACCGTAACCAAAATCCCCGATATTCACTCCCGTCAACACGACTTCTTTAACATTGGTAGCGGCCAATTCCTTGGCTTTTGCTACGGTTTCTGCTACAGAAGCATTTCTACCTCTACCTCTTGCCAATGGAATCGTACAGAACGCACAGAAATAATTACAACCATCTTGCACTTTTAAGAACGAGCGTGTTCGGTCTCCAATGCTGTAGCCCGGAACAAACTCTTTGGTATGTTTGATTTCTTCGTTTTTAACGGTAGTCTCTTCTTGTTTGCTAAGGTCACCCAAATAATCTGCAATGTTGAACTTCTCATTGGCACCGAGTACAACATCCACGCCTTCTATTTCAGCAATCTCTTTAGGTTTTAACTGAGCATAGCAGCCAATAACTGCGATAAAGGCATCTGGGTTATATGAAAGCGCCTTGCGGACAATACTTCTACATTTTTTGTTCGCCTGTTCAGTTACACTACAGGTGTTGATAATATAAACATCAGCACCATCCTCAAAAGGAACCTTTGCAAAACCTTCTTTGGTGAGCGATTGAGAAACAGTACTCGTTTCGCTGAAGTTAAGTTTGCAACCCAAGGTATAATATGCTGCTGTTCCAAAATTCATGGGGCGCAAAGATAATGCATTAAACTTGAAGTATGGATAACTTATTAGATGACTGCCTATTAGCGACAAATGAATAGCGTAGCTTAGCCTATCGAATTCAATGTCACACTGGAAAAGCTATATTAACGGTTTTAAAGCCTACTTGCAACTGGAGCGCTCGCTTGCCGACAATACGGTTGAAAATTACCTGCGAGATGTCGTTAAGTTAGAGCGCTACTTTTTGGAGGTTCTTGACAAAGAAGTGGCCATAGCAAAGGTGTCTTATGATGATATTCAAGGGTTTCTAAAATGGCTGAATGACATGGATTTTGCACCAAGAAGTCAGGCAAGAATGATCTCAGGACTTAAGACTTTTTTTGAGTATTTACTCATGGAGCAGGTAATCCAAAAGAACCCTACTGAGCTATTGGAAACACCAAAACTGGGAAGAAAACTTCCAGATACGTTATCGGCTACTGAAATCCAACAAATCATTGATGGCATTGATCGAAGCACACCTGAAGGAGAACGAAATGTAGCCATGCTAGAAATGCTTTACGGCAGTGGATTGCGCGTGAGTGAGTTGATCAATATTTCATTGCAGGATATTTACTGGGAAGAAGGTTTTTTGAGAGTAATTGGTAAAGGAAATAAGCAACGAATCGTTCCCATTAGTTCAGATGCGATGAAACATTTGAAGATCTATGTGAATGAAGTTAGAGTTCATCAGCCACCACAAGTAGGACATGAGCACATTTTGTTTCTTAATCGAAGAGGGAAGCAACTCACCCGTGTGATGATTTTTACCATCGTTAAAAAAGCCGTAGAAAAGGTTGGGATCCGAAAAAACATCTCCCCACATACCTTCAGACATTCATTTGCAACGCATCTAGTAGAAAACGGAGCCGATCTAAGAGCCGTTCAGGAAATGCTAGGACACGTTTCTATTACTACAACAGAAGTTTATACGCATTTAGACCGAAAATACCTCAAGGAAGTCATCAATCGCTTTCATCCAATTGCAAAAAATAGGTGACTTAGTGATTAAGAGGTCAGTATGAATGAGTAATCGAATTGCTATTCACATCGTATTGTGGTATCTTTGTAAGATACTAGTTATTACCAAAATCATGAGATTTTTACTACTCATAAGCTTTTTCGTTCTGTCTTTGGGCGCTTTTGCTCAATTGGATGCCTATCTAGACGGAAAGTATTTCATGACTCCAGAAGGACCAATTTACGAGACTTATCTGGAGGTGTATTCATCTACCGTAAAGTTCAAGAAAGGGAAAGAGGGACAAGCCTCCTGCTCGGTGGAAGTGACTCAAATTCTAAAACAAGAGGATAGCATTGTCCAGTATTACAAAGAAGTGTTGAGTAGCGGAGTGTTCAGCAGTGACAGTATTTTGGAGAATTTGATGCAGGTGAAACGCTTTTCAATTGATAACAACAAGATCTACACCATAGAAGTTACGATTAAGGATTTGTTGGCGAATACAGAAGCGCAAACCGTGCAGCGAGAAGTAATCCCACATTTTTCTGAATTGACATGTGACGTAAGCGACATCATGCTGGTAGCTAGTTTTGCCGAAACTACTGAGCCTAACGTTTTGTCCAAGTCGGGTTATGACTTACTGCCATTGTTGACAGACTTTTTTACACCAGAATACGAGAAGATTGCTTATTATTTTGAATATTACAACACCAATAAGCATTTTGAAGGAGATAAGTTTTTGGCAAGACATTATATCAGAAACAAAAAGTCGGGTCAAATAGCTGGTAATTTCCTAAAGCAGAAAATTTATAAGTCTGAGGAGATCATACCTGTATTGCATTATTTCGAAATTTCATCTTTGCCTACAGGTGATTACGAGTTGGTAGCGGAAATTCGCGATCAGGAAAATCAACTAATCATGGAGAAAACCTTAGGGTTTACCCGTCTGAACATGACAATGGATGTTTCTGAAAAACACCTCAAAGACGTGACCTATGCAGGTACATTTGCAGAAGAACTTCCAGCGGATTCGCTAGATGAGTTTATTTACTGCCTTATACCCATTGTAAGTGGTCAGGAAGATGTGATCATTGATCATAAAATCAAGAACTTCAGCGATACCATGAAAAGACGATTCATCTACAGTTTTTGGTACAACTTCAACCCAGAGAAACCTGCCAAAGCTTGGTTGGATTATAAGGAGCAAGTTCATTTAGCAGATAAAATGTTTGGCACATCGGTAAAGGAAGGTTACGAGACAGATCGAGGAAGAGTATTCCTTAAGTACGGAGCGCCCAATACTGTAACCGATCGCCCGAATGAACCGAGTTCTTACCCTTATCAAATCTGGCATTATTATAAGGTGGGGAAGTTCAACAATAAACGTTTCGTCTTTTATCAACCCGATTTGGTGACCAACGATTACGAGTTGCTGCACTCCGATCTGCAAGGAGAAATCACCAATGCCAATTGGCAAGTCGTACTTAACAAGAGAAATAGTCCGAATGGAACAGTAGAGGAAGGCGGAAGCAACTACAACCACTGGGGGTCTAATACAAATGTCCTCTTCAGTAACCCTTAGTTTAGTGAGATCAGATGACGGAGCAGGAAGGGGGAAATAAGGTTGAAAAGAAAAAGTTTTGGGAACAGTTAAAAGACCCAACCTCTATCGTTTTGATTTCGGTGATGTCCATCGTAATTACCTTGCCCATAGTGGTGAGTTTGTACCCAGTCATTCCTCCATTAAGACTTGGTTTCTTTGATGGAATTCGTATTGACTTCTTGATGATGACCATCGTTTTCTTCGTGATCTTTTTTGTGCTCATCAAGAAGTTGAGCAAATTCTTTCTGTATGCCTTTTCATTGGGAGTTGTAGGTTTAGGAATCTCTAGTTTGGCTGGAGGCTATAGCTTTGTGAGTTTGTATTACGATTACAGCGCCATCTACTTTTCCTATACAGAAGATTTTAGAGAGTTTACATTTAACGAAAAAAACGCTTCAGAAGAGTATAATCAACGTATCATCAACGCGGTGGATTATCGAAACGAGTACGTGAAAAATGCTGCCAATGCAATGGCGATTGCTAACTTTCAAGAATATAAAGGAAGTTTCCCATCGCTCAAGATTTTACATTGCTTTTCCATTTTCAAGGAAGTGAGAAACAAATGGAACTACGTCTATGATCCCAAAGGGGATGAATATTATTCCAAAACGAGTGTTTCGCTCCTTCAGTTACAGGATGACGACAAGTTTAAGGGGGATTGCGATGATTACTCCATCCTTATGGCTGGATTATTTACCGCAGTAGGCGGGGAAGTAAGATTAGTACGAACATTAGTAGAGACCAAAACCAGAACAATTGGTCATCTTTATCCAGAATTGTTGATTGGTAATGTAAAAGATCTTGAAAAAATCAGTTACTTCATAAAGAACGAACTCTTCGTTTTAGAAAGTATGGACAAGCCAATTTATTACTACGAAGATTTAGAAGGTAACATTTGGCTCAACATGGATTACAATGATTATTACCCAGGAGGTAAGTACCAAAGTTATGTTCGAAAAGCGGTGATCAACATAAATCCCCAATAAATTAATATTTTTGTTAGCGATGCGGAACGTTCTCCAGGGCATAATGTTTTTCCTTTTTCTGTGTCTATGGTCAGTTCATTCCATAGGGCAGGAGGCTAATGTCGTTCAGTTTAGCATTCCAGAAGGTCTGCCACAGTCACAGGTAAATAAAATTTTGTTTGACTCCAGAGGAATGCTTTGGGTGGCTACTTCAGGTGGTGGAATTGCTAGTTTTGATGGAAACACCTTTATGACGTTGGATGAAAAAGACGGGCTGGGAGGAAACATAGTGCTCGATTTGGAAGAAGATAAATCGGGCAGAATATTTACCATTTCTTCTTGGGGAGGTCTTTCCATCATCAACAAAAACAGCGTTGAGAAAGTTATCCCATTCCCAGATGAATTTACAGCCAGCGGTAGCCTCGAAAAAGACGCCTACGGAAATATCTGGATGTCTGGGAGCAGACTTTATTACCTCGAGGAGGACGAGATCATTCCAGTTACCTCAGACATTACGCTTCCTTTTGTGGTCCCAGTAAACATGAAGGCGATGGGAGACCATCTCTACGTTACCAATAACAATAAGCTGATCGTAGTGGATGTAAAAAAGAAAAAACAAATCTTTTCCAAAACTTACGATTTTGATATTCAAGTGGTGCTGCCCATTGGCGAAAAGTCTTGGTATATCGGAACGGTGAATGATGGCTTGTATAAGGAAGAAAATGGTAAATTGACCAAAGTTGATCTACCCGTCTCTCAGCTCTCAAATGAAATTAGCATTACTGATGCGTACAAAGAAAATGCAAACAATTATTGGTTCTCTTCGCGTAACGGAGCGTATCATATTCAGGGAGAAAAGATAGCGTATTACGAAAAGAAAAAAGGCTTTGATCGTTACGATTGTACCTCTATTTGTTTTGACGCACAAGGAAATGTATGGTTTGGGACAAAAGGAGAGGGAGTTATCGGAATAGTGAATACACCATTTACGTATTACAATACGGTTGAGGGGCTTAACAAGTCAGACAATTTTCCAGTTCTAGAAGACGAGCAGGGCAGAGTCTGGGTGGGGAATAACGAAGAAGGAGTTTTTATTTATAACGGAGAAGAGGTGGTTAACCTTACCACCTCAGACGGACTCTGCAGTAATAAAGTCCGTTCGCTATTTAGAGGCTTTGGGTACGACTTACTGGTCGGCACGGGTAATGGGTTATCAGTAGTCAACATAAACACATTGGAGATCAGGAACATTCCAGAATTTTCGGAGTTATATGTAAAGGTGTTTTACGTAAGAGGAGATTTAATTTATGTCGGAACAGTAGGAGGTGGGCTATTTACCATCGATGAAGCGTTTAACGTAGAGCATCTTTATCCAGACAAGGTGAATTCGGTTTCTTCTATTGAGTTTTATAATGATGAACTTGTAGTTGGGAATGGAGCAGGATGTTTTTACATGAAAGATGATTCTCTCCATTTCACCAGAGCAGGTTTGTTGAATTCGTTTGTTGGAAACATAGTAATAGACAAGAATGGTAAAATGTGGGTAGGAACAGATCGCGAAATCGGACGTTTTGACGATGGTAATTTTACCAGTTTTTCAGAGCAGAATGGACTCTCATCCGGTCTAGTTTATATCCTACATGCAGATCAAAGTGGTCATCTCTGGGTGGGTACAAACAAAGGGTTAGACTGCATTACCTTGGATAATCAATCCAACATCATCAAGGTGCGGCATTTCGGCTATACAGAAGGTTTCAAGGGGATAGAGGTAAATTCTAAAGGTGTTTATGAGAATCCATTGGGAGAGATTTACTTCTCTACCGTTTCGGGGGTTCACAAGTACATGCCATCGTATGATTACACGTACTCCTACAATACACCAGTTTACATTAATGGGATTAAGCTCTTTCTGGAAGACTATGATTTTGAAAGTAGTAACGACTCAGAAAATTGGTTTGAAGTTCCGCAATCCATCACCCTCGAGCACGATCAAAACCACCTCACTTTTGAGTACTTTGCTGTTGACTATTTAAACCCAACTGGAGTAGAGTACAGTTATTTTCTAGAAGGGTTTGATAAGAAGTGGTCTCCTGCAACTAAGAGTAGATATGCGGTATACAATCATCTTCCTCCTGGGAATTACCTTTTTAAAGTAAAGCAAGCAGGAAATGAGTTTTCGCAGGTTGCAACGGTAGGTATTTACATCAAGAAGCCACCACCACCGTTCTATAAGTCGGTTTGGTTTATGATTTTGGTATTGGCTGCTTTGGCTCTTGTGATTTATTATTTTACAGAATATCGAACAAGTAAACTGAGAAACCAGCAGCTTTATCTGGAATCCAAGATTGAAGAAAGAACATTGGAAATATTGGAATCCGAGCGAGAAAAGACCGTTTTGTTACAGGAAGTTCACCATCGTGTAAAAAATAATCTTCAGATTATTATCAGTCTTTTTAGATTGCAAAGTCACTTTACCGATAATGAAGAGGCGTTGGATCTATTCAGGAACAGTCAGAACCGCATTCGATCGATGTCAAAGATTCACGAAAAACTGTACGAAACCAAGGATCTTTCCAAGATTGAGATTCGTTCTTATATGATCGAGCTGGTAGAAGATTTGGTGGCATCGTATGACATCAATAACGAGGTTCAGATCAACCACGAAATTCAGAATTGCAACATCAACCTAGACGAATTGACACCACTTGCCTTGATCATTAACGAGATCATAACCAATTCACTCAAATATGGACTGAAAGATGTGGATTCACCTACCATTAACTTGGTGCTAACGCAAAATGAAGTAGGATATACCCACTTGCGTATTTCAGACAATGGTCCCGGTTTTGATCAAGAAATTTGGGATAATCATCAGTCCATGGGAGTTGAACTAATCAAAACACTGACCGAGCAACTCGATGGTACGATTCAGTTGAAGTTTGACGACAAGCACCCTGTTTACGAACTAAAATTTAAAGCATCCGTTTAATATGAAGATTATACTTTCGCCCGCTAAATCACTAGACTTTGAAAATGCAAAATTGATCAAAGAAAAAGCTACCGTTCCCAATTTTATTGAGGACAGTCAATATTTGATAGACAAGCTCAAAAAGTGCTCCGCTAGAAAGTTAAAGAAGATGATGAGCGTAAGCGATAACATTGCTCATTTGAATTTTGATCGTTTTCAGACTTGGGAGTATCCCTTCAGTGAAAACGCCAAGCAGGCACTTTTTGTCTTCACAGGAGATGCCTACAGAGGAATGGACGCCAATTCTTTTTCTGATGAAGAAGTATTACGAGCGAACGAAAAACTTAGAATCTTAAGCGGTTTGTATGGTATCCTAAAACCGTTGGATTTGATGCTGCCCTACCGACTGGAGATGGGAACACCTTTTAAAGTTACTCCCGCCAAGTCTAACTTGTACAAGTTTTGGGGAAGTAAGCTCGCTGATCATTTAGCAGCTGAGATGCAGCCCGATGAGGTTTTGGTCAACGTAGCTTCAAACGAATATTCAAAAGTACTGGATCTTAAGAACTTTGGAAGAAAAGTAATTACTTGCTCCTTCAAGGAAGAAAAGAACGGTGAGTACAAAGCAATTATGACCTTCGCCAAGAGAGCAAGAGGCCTGATGACAAGGTTCATTATTCAAGAAAATATTGACAACCCAGAGCATCTTAAAGCCTTTGATTTGGAGAACTATGCGTTCAATCAAGGATTATCTTCAGAAGATGAATTTGTTTTCACACGTTAAATATTAACAGCGATCGACTATCTCGTTTAATTGTTTTATATTTAACGCCAATAAACCAACACCAATTACATGAAACGAAACTCCAAATTAATTATAGGATTTTTGACATCTGCAGCCCTGTTAACAAGTTGTTCGGAAGAGGATGCAGGACCTAACACTAGCGGAACGGTAGTGAAGGATTCTACCACTGTTGATCGAACGGAGAAGATTGAGAATATATTCTTTAATATTCCATCTCCACTCGAAACAATCTCTATTCTGAAAAACGCAGGAGCTACTTATGAGTGGAATTTACCGCTAGACCCAATGAAGGTAGATGAGTTTACAAGCTCAGTAGAGAAGGCAATCGCCATGGGGATTTATGGGGCAGATTTGAACTACGCAAGTGTTTTTAGCGTAGATAATGACATGTATATGTTTCTTTCTTGTGCAGAAAAATTAGGGAAAGAGATCGGTGTAGGTCAAGTGTTTACTGAAGAAGTGACACACAGAATTGAAGATAACGTAGACAACAAAGATTCGATGCAAGTGATCATTTCAGAGACGTTTTGGTCGATGGATTCACAATTGCACGAAGAAGGTCGAGAAAGTGTTTCAGCATTGGTAATCGCAGGAGGTTGGATTGAAGGTGTTTATTTGGCAACTCAATTGGCGGTGTTAAATCCAGATAATGCAGAAATAAAGCAACGAATTGCTGAGCAGAAATACTCGTTAGAGAACCTAGTGAAACTATTGGAAACCTATGACGATTCATCGGAGGAGTTTGTGGAGATTACCATGATGTTCAAGGATTTAGAAGAGTTGTTTATGAAGATTGGAGAAGAGAAAACGAATCCAGAAGCATCAGTAGATGAAGACGGTATGCCGATCATTGGTCAGCAAATCACCTTAACAATGGACAACGACCTACTAAATGAAATCACCCAATTGGTTTCTGAAATTAGAGTTGATTTTACGAATTAAGACTACACTTTTGATATGAAATTATTTAAACTAACACTACTACTATTCCTTTTAAGCCCCGTACTCGTAAGTGCTCAATGTCGCAAATACACCAAAAAAGAGTGTAGACCTCAATTATCTCCTTATGTTCATAACGGACAAATGAACTCGGCAGTTCTTTTCCCTGGAGATAAAGCAGACATTATGCTAACGTTTTACAGTGGTCAAAAATACCGTCTGTTGGTTTGCGGAGAAGAGCAGCTAGGAGATGTCTCTTACCGTGTAATGGATATCGACAGAAATGAAATTTATAACAGTAAGAACAAGGATAAAGATGAGTTTGACTTTAAAGTAGCCTCAACGCAGCAACTTATTGTCGAGGTAACTGTTCCTGAATCAACTACCACGCACGATATGGATTATCAGGGGTGTGTTTCTATTCTAGTTGGTTTCTCAGAAGTACAATAAAGTTCTAAAAAATTACATTTTGCAAACGTGTTACAATAATTGTGGCACGTTTGTTGTTTTTATACGGTATAACCAATCAAAATGCCGTATGAAAAAATTAATCTTACCATTGGTGGCACTGTTCACGATAGGAACGGCCACAGCAAGTCACAAAGGAATTTATGAGATTCAAAACTCCGCTAGTGCTTTTGAATTTCGAACAATCGAGAACAACTCTTTTCAGATAGGAGAGAAGTTGACTTACCGAGTACACTATGGTTTTGTAGATGCTGGTGAAGCGGTACTCGAAGTAAAGTCGAGTAATAAGAAAGTGAACGGAAGAGAGTTATACCACATTGTAGGGAAAGGAAGAAGTGTGGGAACGTTCAATTGGTTTTTTAAAGTACAAGACAGATACGAGACGTACTTGGATGCAGAAGGACTTTTCCCTTGGATGTTTATCAGGAGAGTATACGAAGGAGGTTACGAAGTAAACCAAGACTACACGTTCTTCCAGCACAAGCAGTTAGTGGATGATGGAGCAAAGGAATACGAAGTTCCCATGAACATTCAGGATATGATCTCATCGTATTACTTCGCCAGAACGTTAGAGTTTGACGGAGCAGAGATTGGAGATATTTTTGAATTCAACTCATTTGTGGATGGAGAAGTATACCCACTCAAGATCAAGTACCTCGGAAAAGACAATATTAAGATCAGAAATGGAAAGTTTGCCTGTCTGAAGTTCTGTCCAGTAATTCAAACGGGTAGAATCTTCAAAAATGAGGAAGACTTAACCGTATGGATATCTGATGACGAGAATAAAATTCCGTTGTTGGCAAAAGCGAATATACTAGTAGGTTCAATAAAAATGGAAGTTACAGAGTATGAAGGATTGAAGAATCCAATTGCTCGTCTGTAATTTTCGATTGGTTAGACAAGAAGACCCCATTTGTCAGTTGATGAATGGGGTTTTTCGGTTTTAATATGGAATTTTAATTACATTTGTTTTAAGGGATTAAACAAACAAATTCAATGGAAAAATTTAAAGGATTAGGTGTCGCATTAGTCACTCCGTTTTTGGATAATGGGGGAGTAGACATGGCAGGTTTACAGCGCTTAATTGAGCACAATATTAAGAACGGTACAGACTATTTAGTCGTGCAGGGAACAACCGGAGAGTCGGCAACGCTTACGGCAGAAGAGAAAAGATCTGTGCTTGATTTTGTAATCGAAGTAAACAATGGACGAAAGCCCATCGTTTTGGGTATAGGAGGTAATAATACTACTGCCGTTGCACAAGCTTTGACCGATTTAGATCCCACAGGAATTGACGGGATTCTTTCGGTGAGTCCATATTATAACAAACCCTCTCAGGAAGGGATTTATCAGCATTACAAAAAGCTGAATGAAGTAACGCCATTACCCATTATTCTCTATAATGTTCCGGGAAGAACGAGTAGCAATGTTACAGCGTCAACTACATTGAGAATTGCTAAAGAGCTGAAAAATATCGTTGCTGTAAAAGAAGCTTCTGGAAATTTAGAGCAAATAATGGAAATCATCATGCATAAACCCAAAGGATTCTTGGTGCTTTCAGGTGACGATGCGCTCACTTTACCCCATATTGCAGTCGGTGGAGACGGGGTGATCTCTGTGGTTGGTAATGCTTTTCCAAAACGATTTTCGAGAATGGTACATGCCGCATTAGAAGGAGATTTGGCAGCCGCCAAAGCGGATCACTATGACCTGTTAGAAATTATACCCATGTTATTTGCGGAAGGTAATCCGGCAGGGGTTAAGCGAGTACTAGCAACACTTGGAATTTGTAGAGAAAACTTAAGGTTACCATTGGTTCCTGTAAGCAAAGGGCTAGGGGAGAAGCTAGATGATTTTACGAAGGCGTTGAGTTAACCCAACTCCACTTCCATCTTTTTTACGATAGCCTGAACCTCATTAGCAAAGTCCTCGGGAGAGTGATCTTTATAATCTTCTATTGAAAGTCGATCGCCAACCACAATGGTCACTTTACTCGGTCGAAAAGACATACTGCCTGGAGGATTGAGCGGACGAGTTCCTTTTATGTAAAGCGGTACAACATCTACTTCGGCTTGCTGAGCCAAAGCGAAACTACCTCGTCTAAACATTCCGATTTCGCCATCTTTACTCCGAGTTCCCTCGGGAAAAGAAATTACGTTTAAACCCCGTTTGATGTGTTCGCCAGCTTCTTTCATGGATTGTTGCGCCTTCATTTTATTTTTTCGATCAATCCAAATGATATCCACCATAGAGCATCCCCAACCGAACAACGGTACTTTCTTTAATTCAATTTTCGCAATGAAATGTAGAAAGAACCCCATCTTGTTAAACAGTACCGGAATATCAAAATGCGAAGAATGGTTTGCCACGTAGATGGCAGGATCGTTTTTGTCTAATTTCTCTTTTCCAACTACCTCTGCACTTCCACCCACAACGGTAAGTAAAAATGGAGACCAAATGTACATGGCGTACCATTTCATGGCTTTTCGAGAGAAAATGCCAATGATAAGCGCCACCAAGATCAGCGGGATGTTGAACACCACAATGATGATCAGCTGTATAATATTAATGATCTTCCACATAAAAAAAGTCCTGACCTCTAAAGAGCGTCAGGACAAAAGTATAAGGTTTTTTTAATCAGAAGAAGTCAAGAAGATTTCTATCTGTTAAATATTAATTAAGCATTAGCATCAACAATCTTTTCAGCGTGGTATTCACCAGCATCCAATTTCGCTTTCACTTTTTTGAAAGTTTCGATGGTGTACTCTACATCCTCTAATGAGTGAGAAGCTGTAGGAATCAATCTCAACAAAATCATTCCTTTAGGTACTACCGGATAAACAACGATAGAAGTAAAAATGCTGTAGTTCTCTCTTAGGTCGAAGGTTAATTTAGTTGCTTCTCCCAACGTACCTGAAAGCATTACAGGAGTAACACAAGAGTTGGTATTTCCTAAGTTAAAACCAGCATCTCTCAAACCGCTTTGTAAAGCGTTGGTAATGTCCCAAAGCTTCTTACGTTGCGTAGGAGCTTTCAATAACTCAAGTCTTTTAATTGCACCAATCGTCAGTACCATTGGAAGTGATTTCGCAAAAACTTGCGACCGCATGTTGTACATCAAGAAATCTACGATCTCTTTCTTCGCACAAACAAAGGCACCGATACTCGCCATTGATTTTGCAAAAGTTCCAAGTAAGATGTCAATCTCTTGGTGAACTCCCTGCGCTTCTCCGGCTCCTTGTCCTTTTTCTCCCAATGTTCCAAATCCGTGTGCATCATCCACCATCAATCTAAACTGATGTCCTTTCTTTCTCAAATCAACGATCTCTTTCAGTTTTCCTTGGTCTCCACTCATTCCAAACACACCTTCTGTGATCAAAAGAATTCCACCGCCCGTCTCTTCAGTGATTTTAGCAGCTCTTTCTAATGATTTTTCACATTTTTCGATATCGTTATGTGGAAATACGATTGTTTTCCCCTGATGCATTCTAATTCCGTCTACCAAGCACGCGTGACATTCGCTATCGTAAACAATTACGTCATTTCTGTGCGTTAATGAGTCGATCACAGACATAAAGCCTTGATATCCAAAGTTGAGCAAGTAAGCGGCCTCCATTTCCATGAAATCTGCAATCTGTCTTTCAAACTCTTCATGATAATCTGTTTGCCCAGACATCATTCTGGCACCCATTGGGTATCCACATCCCCATTCAGCAGCAGCTTCTGCGTCTACTTTTCTTACTTCTGGGTGATTGGATAAACCTAAATAGTTATTGATACTCCAAGTTAAAACTTCTTTTCCTTTAAAGGTCATTCGAGGAGCAATTTGTCCCTCTAGTTTTGGGAACGTAAAGTATCCGTGAGACCTCTCCATATGCTGTCCTAATGGACCTCTGTTTTGGGCTATTCTTTCAAAAATATCCATTGTTTTTTGCTTTAATTCGCGCCAAAGGTAGGTCAATTTTATGCAATGTCAATTTATTGTTAATTTATTTATCAACGGGAAAACAGTTGAAAACTAGGGAGTTTTGACAATCTTCATTAAGAAGTTGACCTTTAACATACGCTAACAAATTTTCTGTCGTTTAGAGTTAAATAAATTTTACCTTTGCGCACTTATGCATAGAATTGCGATTTATAGTTTAATCATTGGACTCATTTTGTCGTTCTCATCTTGTAGTGATTACAACAAAATTTTAAAAGGGAATGATTACGAGTTGAAGTACAAGACGGCTGTGGAATTATACAAGCAGGGAGATTGTTATCGTGCACTTCCGCTTTTTGATGAGCTCATGACGTATTATCGGATGACAGAGAAAGGGGAGGACGTGTACTATTATTACGCCAACACTCACTACTGTTTGAAGGATTACTACTTGGCATCGTATTACTTTAAGCGCTTTACGAAGCATTTTCCTTATAGTCCTAGAAAGGAAGAATGCGCGTACATGTCTGCATTGTGTACCAAGAAAAACTCTCCAGCATATAACTTAGATCCCACAGACACGCGTAAAGCAATTGATGAATTGCAGTTGTTTATGGATCAGTACCCAGAGAGCGAAAAAGTGGATACCTGCAACGCTATGATTGCTGAGTTGAGAGGTAAGCTGGAAAAGAAGAGTTACGAGCAAGCCAAGTTGTACTATAAAATGGAAAAGTACAAATCTGCTGTGATCTCTTTTGAAGTTACCTTGCAGAAGTATCCTGATACTGACTATAGAGAAGAAATCATGTACTTGATGATCAAGTCCAGTTATTTGTTGGCAGAGAACAGTATCGAGGCAAAAAAGTTGGAGAGATATCAGGAAACTATTAAATCTTATCGTATCTTTGCGGACTATTTCCCAGATAGTGGGTACTTGAAAAGTGCGAAGAGTTATCACGATACCAGCTTGAAGGAGATAGAAAAGCTAAATAATCAATCAAACAATTGACCATGGCATACAGGGACAGTACAGCTGAAAAAACTACAATTACTAGAAACTTAAAAGATCTAGATCAGCAAACCGAAAACATTTACGAATCATTGGTGATCCTTTCTAAGAGAGCCAATCAGATCAATAATGGAATGAAGGAAGAGTTGACGTCTAAATTGGAAGAGTTTGCTTCTTCTACCGATAATTTGGAGGAGATTTTTGAGAACAGAGAGCAGATTGAAGTGTCTAGGTTCTATGAAAGATTGCCAAAGCCATCGGCTATCGCAATTCAAGAGTACGAAGAAGAGAAGTTATTCTGGAAGACCCAGGAGAAAAAATAAATCCTGAATGCTTAAAGGAAAAAAAATTCTTTTAGCAGTTACGGGAAGTATCGCTGCATACAAAGCAGCATACATTGTAAGACTTTTAAAGAAACAAGGGGCTGCCGTCAAAGTAATCATGACAGCGGCCTCTTCTGATTTTATCACCCCGCTTACCTTAAGTACGCTTTCCAAAGAACCTGTTTACGCTGATTTTATGAAGGATGAACAAACGGGGGAATGGAACAATCACGTAGAATTAGGCTTGTGGGCAGATTTGATGCTAGTGGCTCCTGCTACTGCCAATTCAATTTCTAAAATGGTAACCGGAAATGCCGACAACTTTATGATGGCGGTTTATCTCTCTGCCAAGTGTCCTGTTTTTGTAGCTCCAGCAATGGACTTGGACATGTATAAACACGGTTCTACCAAAGATAATTTAGAACTACTCATTAGCAGAGGAAATGAAATTATCTATCCGAACTCAGGAGAATTGGCGAGTGGATTGGTGGGTGAAGGTCGATTGGCAGAACCAGAAGAAATTGTAGAATACTTAGAAGACCACTTCCGAAAAGGGTTAAGTCTAAGCGGTAAACGATTATTGATTACTGCTGGTCCAACCTATGAGAAGATTGACCCTGTACGCTTTTTAGGAAACAATAGCTCAGGAAAAATGGGATTTGCTTTGGCGCAAGAAGCGATGGAGCGTGGGGCAAAAGTTACCTTGATAGCAGGGCCCAACCACCTTGAAGTTCCATCGGGAGTAAACTACATCTCGATTACTTCTGCACAGGAACTTTTGGAAGCCTGTCAGCGTAATTTTGATCAGGATGCCGTAATCATGGCTGCTGCGGTGGCAGATTATACACCAGCGAACGTCTCTGACACGAAAATGAAAAAGCAGGAAGGTGACTTATCCATACCGATGAAACGCACAACTGATATTCTCAAGTGGATGGGTGAGAATAAGAAATCACAGAAGCTTGTCGGATTTGCACTAGAGACCAATGACGAATTGGAAAATGCCAAGTCTAAACTCAATCGAAAGAAACTGGATCTGATTGTTTTAAACTCTCTCAATGACAAAGGAGCAGGATTTAAGGGAGATACCAATAAAATTACGATCTTAGACGCCAACAATAATTTGGAAGAATTTGAGTTAAAGAGCAAGTCTGCTGTAGCAAAAGACATTCTGAACAAATTGGAAGAGTTATTGTAAGAAGAAGAGTGATGAGAAAAGTTTTTGGATTATGGATAGGGTTGTTGTCACTTGTTGCCGTAAGCGCACAAGAGATCAATTGTGATGTTTCGGTTATTGCGCCCACATTGGCAAGTAGCCCGGCAAACACAGAGATCATTGAAGCACTCAAGAGTTCTGTTTTTGAATTTGTAAACAGCAAGCAATGGACCGATGACGTTTTTGCGGAGGAGGAAAAGATTGACATGAGTATTCTTATTAATGTTAAGACTTATAGTTCCAGTAGTTTTACAGGCTCCATCCAAATTTCATCCTCAAGACCAGTTTATAACTCGGATTACAAAACGAGGTTATTCAACTTCAACGATGAGCAACTGACGTTTACCTATAACAGGGGAGAGGCGTTGATTTATACGCCAGATCGTCACCAGAATAACTTATCAGATGTGGTAGCTTATTATGTTTATATGGTGCTTGGATACGATTACGATTCCTTTGCACTGAAAGGTGGGACCAAATACTTTATGAAAGCGCAACAGATCGTAGGTCGTTGTCAGAATGCTTCAGAACCTGGGTGGAAACCTACAGACGGTAAGAAGAATCGCTTTACCTTAGTAGATAACGTGCTAAACAATGCATTTGCCAATCTTAGAACGTGCTACTACAGTTATCACCGCAAAGGATTTGATGAGTTGTACGGAAATAACGAAAATGCGGTGAAAGAAGTAGTGGATGCCTTAAACTTGTTGCAGCAGATTCACAAAATCCAGCCGAACAGTATCAACGTTCAGATCTTTTTTACGGCAAAAGCTGATGAGATTGTGGCCATGTTTAAAGACATGGACGATGCCACTAAAAATAAGGTCTACGCGATTGTCTCGAAATTAGATCCGGGTAACATTAGCAAGTACAACAAGATGAACAAGTAACTAGCGATTTCGTTGTTTAAGTATCACCTCTAGGTCTTCTAGTCTAACTCCCTTTGTTTTCAAGAGAATTAAGAAATGATAGAGCAAATCAGCTCCTTCATTTAGGAAAAGATCACGGTTGTTATCCTTTGCTTCGATGACCACTTCAATGGCTTCTTCACCAACTTTTTGAGCCACTTTATTGATTCCTCTTTTAAAGAGTTTATTGGTATAGGAGTCTTGATCATCTTGATCGATCTTTTCGTGAACAATGCTTTCGAGTTCGTATAAGAAACCTTTCGCACTGGCTTCTCCAAAGCAAGAAGAGGTCCCAGTATGACAAGTTGGTCCGGCCGGAATTGTTCTGATCAATAATGCATCTTGATCACAGTCCACCTTAATATCTTTTACTGCAAGGAAGTTTCCGCTAGATTCACCTTTTGTCCATAATCGATTCTTTGATCTACTGAAAAAAGTAACTCTTCCATCATTTAAGGTTTTGACGAGCGCTTCTTGATTCATATAGCCCAACATGAGCACTTCACTAGTAAGGTCGTGTTGTATGATTGCCGGAATCAATCCGTCTCCTTTGTTGAAATCTATTTTTTGAATATCTATGTTCATCGTATTGCGATTTGTTTGTTTTTTAGTTCGTTTTTCAAGGTGGGAATAGGAATTTCGTTAAAGTGAAAAATGCTTGCGGCTAACCCCGCACTTGCTTTGGTATTCAGGAATAGGCTAGTAAAGTGTTCGGTTTTTCCTGCGCCTCCCGAAGCAATTACGGGTAGGTTGACTTCCGAGGCAATTTTGTTGGTGATGTCCAGAGCAAAGCCACTTTTCGTACCATCATTATTCATAGAGGTCAACAAAACCTCTCCAGCCCCCATCTCTTCTACTTTTTTTGCCCAAGATACTGCTTCGAGAGTTGTTTTGTTTCGCCCACCAGAAGTATAAACATACCAGGAATCATCATTTTCTTGCTTGATGTCAATGGCTACAACGACACATTGACTACCATATCGCTTTGAAATTTGTGTAATTAACTCTGGGTCATGAACGGCAGCACTATTAACGCTTACTTTGTCGGCTCCTGCATCAATGGCAGCACTAGCATCCTCCACACTATTGATTCCTCCGCCTACGGTAAAGGGAATGTTAATGTGAGATGCAATACGCTTGACGAGGCTCACGATGGTCTTCCGCTTTTCGTGTGTGGCTGTAATGTCCAAAAATACCAATTCATCCGCTCCATCGTTTACGTACTTTTGAGCCAGTTCGATCGGGTCTCCGGCATCTCGGATTCCCACAAAATTTATACCTTTAACGGTGCGACCATCCTTGATGTCTAGGCAGGGTATAATTCTCTTTTTTAGCATAATTCTCTCAGTTCTTTTAAGGTTATGTTCCCCTCGTAAATGGCCTTTCCGATAATAGCGCCTTCACAACCCATATCTTTCAATTGGTACAAGTCTTCCATGCTTGCAATCCCTCCACTAGCAATCAGTTTCGTTGGCGCTTCATCCACAATTTCTTGATACAATTCGAATGATGGACCTTCTAATCTTCCATCCTTTGATATATCGGTGCAGATGACTTGTTCAACTCCCTCGGTTGAGAATGCTTTGATAAAATCCAGCACATCCAGGGATGAAGTTTCCAGCCATCCGCTGGTAGCAATCTTACGCTCTTTGCAGTCTGCCCCCAAAATAATGCGATCAGATCCGTAAAGTTTCAACCATTCTAAGAATAGTTCCTTGTTCTTGACAGCCACACTGCCTCCTGTAATTTGACTAGCACCCGACTCAAAGGCAATTTTCACATCCTCATGGCGTTTCAATCCTCCTCCGAAATCGACTTTAAGGTTTGTTTTATTGACAATTTCTTCCAAAATCTTATAATTGACAATTTGAGCAGATTTTGCCCCATCTAAATCAACCAAGTGTAGGTATTGAATGCCGTTGTCCTGAAATTCTTTTGCGACTTCCAGCGGGTTTTCATTGTAGACTTTTTTTGAGTTGTAATCACCCTCGGTAAGTCTAACGCATTTTCCTTCGATGATATCTATGGCAGGAATTATTCTCATTCTCTATAGGTTTAAAAAGTTTTGCAATAATTGAGTGCCAATATCCGCTGATTTTTCTGGGTGAAATTGAACACCGTAGTAGTTGTCTCGCTGAATAGCACTGGCAAATCCATTGATATAGTTGCATGTTGCTACCTGTTCATCGCATGGCTCAGCATAATAGGAGTGAACAAAGTAGAAGTTTTCCGATGCCGAAATTCCTTCGAACAAAGAGCCCTTTACTGAAGTATGTTCATTCCATCCCATGTGTGGAACTTTGTTTTCTGGGGGGAATTTTTTCACCACCGTATCAAACAGTCCAAGGCATTGGATTTCATCTTCTTCAGAGTAATTGCACATCAGTTGCAACCCTAAGCAAATCCCAAGAAAGGGTGTTTCAATTTGTTTAATGGTTTGATCTAACCCTTTTGATTGAAGACTTTTCATCGCGGATCCTGCCGCTCCTACACCGGGTAGAATAACTTTATCAGCTTGGAGAATTTCAACAGGGTCATCGGTTACTATACAAACCTCTCCCATACGTGCTATCGCATTGACTACAGAGGTTGTATTTCCTGCTTTATAATTAATAATGGCAATCATAATGTTCCTTTTGTGCTGGGTATGCTGTAATTATTCGTTTGGTTTACTGCCATTTTAATGGCTTTCGCGAATCCTTTAAAGATCGCTTCAATTTTGTGGTGCTCGTTTTCTCCCTCTGCTTTGATATTCAAATTACATTGTGCATTGTCTGAGAACGACTTAAAAAAGTGAAAGAACATTTCGGTAGGACAGTCACCGATCATTTCTCGTTTGAACTGTACATCCCATTCGATCCATGGTCTTCCTCCAAAATCTAGGGCAACTTGCGCCAGGCAATCATCCATGGGTAATAACCAACCGTAGCGTTCGATTCCTTTCTTGCTTCCCAGCGCTTCTTTAAAAGCAGTGCCCAGCGCCAGAGCTGTATCTTCGATCGTGTGGTGTTCATCAACCTCTAAATCTCCTTTCACCGAAATGTTCAAGTCGATATTACCGTGCTTGGCTATCTGTTCTAACATGTGGTCAAAGAATCCGAGTCCAGTTTGAATGCTTTTCTGACCCGAACCATCTAAGTTGACAGTCACTTCAATAGTGGTTTCCTGTGTACTTCTTGATACGGTTGCCTTTCGAGGTTTTTGTTTTAAAAATGCGAAGATTTCCGCCCAACTTGTGGTTGATAGAGCAGCCTTATCACAAGAAGTACCTATAAAAATTCCTTGCGCACCCAGGTTCTCAGCGAGTTCCATATCGGTGATGCGATCACCAATTACATAAGAGTTGGCCATATCGTATTCACCATAGATGTAGGCGTTCAAAAGACCTGTTCTCGGCTTTCTTGTTGAAGCGTTGTCTTCTGGAAAACTTCTGTCAATCAATACTTCGGTAAATTCAATTCCTTCATTTTTTAAGGCAGTCATCATTTTGTTGTGTGTGGGCCAAAACGTGTCTTCTGGAAAAGAATCCGTTCCCAAACCATCTTGATTGGTGACCATCACTAATTCAAAATCTAACTGCTCTGCTATTTTGGACAGGTTGCTAAAAACACCGGGATAAAACTCTAGCTTTTCTAAACTGTCTAATTGATAATCCACCGGAGGTTCAATGACCAATGTTCCATCGCGATCAATAAATAGTACTTTCTTTTTCATTGTAGTAATTTGCTAAAGTGGTTAATAGTCTGTTATTCTCTTCGGGTGTTCCGACTGTTATTCTCAGACAGTTTCTGACTTGCTTGTTTCTGTTTCTGGTAATAATTTTTTGTTCAACGAGTGTAGCATAAAGTTGAGGACCATCTGCAAACTCAACTAGCAAGAAGTTAGCTTCAGATGGATAGATTTTTCTCACCGCTGATAGTTGTCGTAAGTTTTCTTTCAATCGTTCTCTTTCAGATTTGAGTAAATTGATTTCTGAAATGTATTTCTCACGATCCAGAAGTGACTCAAGCGCAACTCTTTGATTTAGAGCACTAACGTTATAAGGTGGCTTAACCTTATTGAACAACGCTATTATTTCTTGTTGGGCGATTGCATATCCAACTCTTGCTGCCGCTAATCCTCTTGCCTTACTAAAGGTTTGGCTCACCACAAGGTTCCAGTTTTTCGTAATCAGACTAACTGTTGAAGGAGTCGTTGCAAAGTCGATATAGGCCTCATCAACAACCACAATTCCATTGAACGCTTGACAAATCTCTTCGATCAATGCAAGTTCGAATGTATTGCCCGTGGGATTATTTGGACTACAGATGAATATGATTTTAGAATTATCGTCAGTCAGTGCCAGCAGGTCACTCGAATTGAAGTTAAACGTTTCATCCAACTGTAATTCTCTCATTTCGATATCGTTGATATCTGCACTAACCTGATACATACCATAACTGGGACTAAGCGAGATAACATTGTCCTTTCCGGGAATGCAAAAAATTCTGAAAAGTAGATCGATCACTTCATCACTGCCATTGCCAATAAAAAGCTGATTCGCGTTAACACCTTTTTCTTGACTGAGTGCAACTTTTAGTTCCTTTTGCAATGGATCTGGATATCGATTGAGTTCACCAAATGGGTTTTCATTAGCATCTAAAAAGACCTCTGATTCGCCTTTGAATTCATCTCTGGCGGAAGAATAAGGTTGCAGCGAACGAATGTTTTTTCGAACTAGTTTATCTAATCTATTCATGATGCTAAGGATTTTAATCGTAAGGTTACAGCATTCTTGTGGGCAAACAACTGTTCAGCTTCTGCCATCAACTCAATGGCAGGTCCAATGCTTTTGATTCCTTCTGCTGACAGCTTTTGAAACGTGATCTTCTTACAAAAGCTATCTAGGGAAACGCCACTGTAATTTCTGGCAAAACCATTGGTCGGTAAGGTGTGGTTAGTTCCACTGGCATAATCGCCTGCACTTTCGCAACTGTAATTCCCGACAAATACAGATCCAGCAGATTGAATCTTTGGGAGCAAAGTTTCCGCATCTTCTGAAGCAATGATCAGGTGTTCTGGTGCGTAAAGGTTGCTGAAAGCGATGCAATCATCTAAGTTCTTTAAGACAATAGTTTTGCTATTTTCAAGAGCACAAGTGGCCATTTCTTTTCTTGGAAGTTCGGCAAGCTGCCGATTTAATTCATCTAGAACATCGTCAGCAACTTTTTCACTATTCGTTAAGAGGATGACCTGACTATCCGAACCATGTTCAGCCTGTGACAATAGATCAGCTGCCACAAAAGTGGGGTTGGAAGTTACATCTGCTATGACAAGAACTTCACTCGGCCCGGCAGGCATATCGATGGCAACACCAAACTGCTGGATCATTTCTTTCGCCTTTGTCACGTATTGATTCCCTGGACCAAAGATTTTGTAGACATTCGGAATACTCTCCGTTCCCAATCCCATTGCAGCCATGGCTTGAGCACCACCTACTTTAAACACTTGTGAAACACCTGTTAGTTGAGCTGTGTACAAAATAGCAGGGTTAACCAATCCGTTTGGGTCAGGAGGTGTACAGAGGACAATTTCTTCGCACCCCGCCAGTTTTGCTGGAATCGCAAGCATAAGGATGGTTGAGAATAGAGGAGCCGTTCCTCCCGGAATATAAAGCCCTACTTTTTCAATTCCCCTGGCTTCTCGCCAACAAATTACCCCTGGTTTTGTTTCAATTTTTTCAATCGGTAATTCTTGTGCCTTGTGAAATTGTTCAATATTCTCTTTGGCAAGTTGAATGGCTTCCTTCAATGCTTCTGGAACTAAATCTGTAGCATCTTTGAATTCCTGTTCCGAAACGCTAATTGAACGTAACTCACATCCATCAAACTTTCTAGTGAAGTCAATTAAAGCCTGATCTCCTTGATCTTTTACCGCATCAAAAACATCCTGAACCAGCTGTGTCAAATCTTGTTGATTGAGTTCAGGTCGTAGCACGAGTGAACTCCATTTATTTCTTTGTGGTGTAATTATCTTTTTCATTAGATGACCATTTTGTCGATTGGAACAATAAGGATGTCTTCGGCTCCAGCTTTTTTTAGCTCGTCAATAACATCCCAGAATTGACTTTCATTGATTACTGAGTGTAGTGAACTCCATCCAGGTTCCGCCAAGGGTAGAATCGTTGGACTTTTGAGCACGGGCAATAATTGACTGACGGCTTCAATGTTTTCATTCTTGACATTCATCAAAATGTACTTACTGTTTTTTGCTTTGAGCACTGCCTTGATTCTGAAAACTAATTTATCTAGGAGTTGCTCTTGCGTTTCAGACAAATTGTTGGATTTAACCAGTACTGCTTCAGATTTCATGATCACTTGAGTTTCCCTTAATCCATTTTTGAACAAGGTACTACCGGAACTCACGATATCACAAATGCCATCCGCTAATCCGATATTCGGAGCGATTTCTACCGATCCTGAGATAATGTGGATGTCAGCAGTTATTCCATTTTTGTCGAGGTATTGTTTTAAGGTGACAGGGTAGGAGGTAGCAATCTTCTTACCCTGGAAGTAATTCAGGTCATTGGATGCTACTTCTTTTGGAACCGCTAACGAAACCCGACACTTGGAAAAACCAAGGGGCAGGATAGTTTGTACCTTTTTTTGTTTTTCGACCAACAAGTTTTCTCCAACAATTGCAATATCAGCTGTTCCGTCTTCCAAATATTGAGGTATATCGGAGTTACGGAGGTATAGAATTTCCATCGGGAAATTATCTACTTCCACCTTTAACTGATCCTTTCCATTGTTGAATGCAATCCCACAGGATTTTAAGAGTTGGAGAGAGTCTTCGTTGAGTCTTCCACTTTTTTGAACTGCAATTTTTAATTTACTCATGTCTTTTTTATTGAGGCCTGAGTAAATCAAATGAGTTAAAAAGAAAAAACACCACCTGAGATACTCAGACGGTGTTTTTGATATAATTAGTTACTACATATCACGATCACTTCGCCTGAGGGCAAATATGACAATGGTGATGATGTGTAAATGTGATCTTCATTCTTGATCACAAATTTAACGCAAAGAAATTTAATTCTCCAAATTAATTTTTGTTTTCTGCCTTAACACAGGAATAACGGACTGTTCAAACCATTTATTTTTCTTGAGCCAGATGTTATTTCTAGGCGAAGGGTGTGGAAGCGGAATATATTTGGGTAGGTATTCAGTATAGTTTCTTACGGTATCGGTTAGTGTGGCTTTTGCTGACTCTTTAAGGTAATACTGTTGAGCATAGGCACCAATTAAAATAATCAACGCTTTGTCTTGAATCTGGTCTAACACCAAACGATGCCATTTTGTAGCGCATTCAGGTCTGGGAGGTAAATCTCCACTTTTCCCTTTACCTGGGTAGCAAAATCCCATTGGGATCAACGCAAATAAATCAGGGTTGTAAAATTGATCTTTTGAAACACCAAGCCAATCCCTTAAGCGTTCGCCACTTTTATCGTCCCAGGGTATTCCTGATTGATGAACGACTCTTCCGGGAGCTTGACCAATAATGATAATTTTGCTTTTCGAACTAGCCGACAAAACTGGGTTTACACCATGAAGCAAGTGAGGGAGGCAAATGGTACATTTCTTTATTTCATTGAGGAGGGATTTCATTTAAATCACTTGTTGAGGAATTACTATTTCTAAAAGTTCTTCAAATTCTGGTTTTTCAGCGTGATTAATAGGTTTTAGTAGATATTGAAAAATATGTTTTGATTCGTTCTGTTTGATCGTATCTATAGATTTTTGTCGTTTAGTATTAGAGTCAAATTTTAACAACATATATTCTGTCGCTTCCTTGTTAAACATTCTCTGTTCTGTTATAGCGTGATCGAACAATATACGAGCAACTACAGTCCAAGATCTTCCTGACTTCTCAGAAACTAATAAGGTTCCCTTTGGTAGTCCCAGTTCAATATGTTGCAGATCGACAATAATAACTGATCTAACGGTCAGTATAAAGCTTTCTTTAACGATTGCTTTAGATGTTTTCCCTTTCGTTTTCAAAGATTTATTGATCTTTTCTTTGTCCAAAGATAAGTTGACCAATGAAAACGACATTCAGGATAGCCAGAATTCCAATGATAATAGGAATTGGATAAACAATATCTGGAATAAGAAGCCCTAAATAACCAGCTCCAAATAGTCCAACCATCATTCGACCTGAAACTAAAATGCCGATAATAACGATGATCAAAATAACCAAGGCCGCGATCCACTGAGTTGCTTTATTGTTCAGAGCAAATAAGGGAATACTAACGACCAAACTGATTAGATAAATTATGTATACGAATGGACCGTCAAAGGAGTTATTCGTGAATTCAACGATTTGAGGAAGACTCACCATGAGGTAAAGGTTGAGTAAGAACGCCAACCCGTTAATAACCGATATTGATATGATATCACTTTTCTTGCTCAAGTTGTTCGATTAGCTAAAGTACTTGATGAGTCTGTTGCCTTTTTTAAGTGTTAGAAATTCACGTTTAGATATTTGGGTTTAACCCGGGTGTATTTTCTTTTTTGTATGGTAACTTTTCCTGTTCCCGAGTTTACCTTACAGATTTTTTGATAACAATACTTACCTCTTTTGTACTTCTTCCAATTCTCATCAGGAATAGATATAAACTCCCATACAACAGCAGTGGAACGATTTGTATGATAGGAGGATAGTTCTTGGATATCACTTAACGGGATTTCATTCTTTATTAACGCTATTGATTCATACAGGTCATAGGTAGAAAGACTAAGGTTAGGAATCACATTTGGGTTTTGAATAATGCCGCTAGAGTCTAGTTTTAGATTAGATATTCCCAACCTTAAACCGTTAGATAGGTAATAGGAGATTGCGAGTTGATAATAAATATTTGGGAATGAGTTTTTTTTCTCTGCAGATTCATTTCTATAAACCAGACAGATATAGCTAGTTTCTATAGATACCACAGAGTCGTTCAACAGACCTGATATTTGACCATGTAATCCTTTGAAAATTGCATGAGGAAGCTCATTCAAAGTTTTGCAAGTCGTAATCGATGTATTGTCTCCTGAATTATAGCATTTTGAGCGAAATGCAAGTTCAGTAACCTTATTGGTATCGATTTGTGCATTCGCTGAAAAGAATAGGACAGAAGTAATCGAAGATAGAAAGAGTTTAAGTAATTTGGTTTTCATTTCGAATCTTTCCTATTAGGGTTTTATCATGCATTAATTCCACAAATTCAAACTTCTCCCCATCAAACAAACCTTTATCCGACAGCTTTAACTTCGGGATCACCAACAAAGCACAAAACGATAGCGTCATGTATGGAGCAGATAGGGTAGCACCTAATTCCTTGGCACGTTGATCTAAAATTTCATACTCTCTACCAATTTCATAGCCGTCCTGATCGGTCATGATGCCTGCAATTGGGAGTCCCACTACGTGTTTTTCCGCTCCATGCGCTAGGGAGATGCCTCCCTTTTCGGCAATCACCAAGTTGATGGCGCTTGTTAAGTCATGGTCATTCGTTCCTACAGCAATGA
Organism: uncultured Flavobacteriales bacterium; assembly: GCA_964387945.1. GTDB lineage: Bacteria > Bacteroidota > Bacteroidia > Flavobacteriales_D > Parvicellaceae > Parvicella. The sequence continues at coordinate 98,529 of CAYLYX010000004.1, forward strand.
TATTATGGCTGTCATGAGCCACGCAACTGGCAATCGCTCCTTCTTTCAGTCCAAAGTTTTGGATAAAAGCCACGGCTGGTGGTGCGTCAAAATAGCGGTTGACGACCACAACTTTTAAAATATCTTTTTCTAAATTGGCAACAAGTTCACCCTTAACTGAAGGTAGTTGCTCGACTGCTTTTTCCGTAATCAACTGTCCATCTTCAACGACAATTACATTCACCTCTTTCGCTCTTGATGCTTTTACAATTAGTTGGTCTTGCGTAATTGGCGAACAATTAAAATTGTTCAGGATTTCAGTGTCCACTTTTTGAATAGAAGATTTGCCGTATTCCGCTACGAGTTTTCCATCAATGTACGTTTGTAGCACTTCAAAGTCGGTTAAGTCTCTCACTACGCAAAAATCAGCAGGATCACCCGTACGAATCAGTCCAATGTCCATACGGTAGTGTTCTATGGGATTTTTACTGGCTGCTCGAAGCACGTTAAAGAGATCACAACCTTTACCAATAGCACGAGCTACCAATTGATTGATATGTCCTCGCATTAAATCATTGGGATGTTTGTCATCAGAGCACAACATGACCTTTTCTGGATATTCATCAATCAAAGTATACAAGGCTTCAAAGTTTTTGGCCGCACTTCCCTCACGAATGATGATTTTCATACCGTGCTTAAGTTTGTGTAACGCCTCTTCTTTGGTAAAACACTCATGGTCTGTAGTGATTCCAGCACTAATGTAGTTGATTGCATCTTCTCCCATCACACCGGGAGCATGTCCGTCTACTTCTTTGTTGAGTCGATGAGCCAATTCAATCTTAGCCATGACCTCAGGGTCTCGGTTGATCACGCCTGGAAAGTTCATGACCTCAGCAAGGTAGTTGACGCGAGGTAATTGAAAGAGCTCCTCAATGTCTTCTACGGTTATGGTAGCTCCTGCAGTTTCAAAAGTCGTAGCTGGCACACAAGAGGGAGCACCAAAATGAAACTTGAAAGGTGTTTTTAAACCGTTTTCAATCATGAATTTCACACCTTCTTTACCTAAGACATTCCCAATCTCATGTGGATCAGAAATAGTCCCCACAGTACCATGACAAACGGCTAGCCGAGCAAACTCAACAGGAGTGAGCATCGAACTTTCTACATGGACGTGAGCGTCCACAAAGCCTGGAATGATGAAGTGATCTGTATCTACCGAATGTCGATCTATTTTCGTAATAATACCTTCGTGAAAGTGAATGCTCCCTTCGTAAATTTCCTTTAGGTTAACATCGACAATTTTTCCTTCAACAATATTCATCTCTTCCGTTTAGGCAACAATGATAAGCATAAGAAAGATAAATCGAGAACCGATAATCGGCAGAAAAACAACAGAGAATTGTGGGTTACTGCGCACTTTGATACTGATTCACCCAATTGGGGTCATTAATGTCGTTAAAGATTTTCAGCATATCGTCTCCATAGAAAAATCCCGTGTAATGATCTACACCATATCCTTTTAAGATGTCCATCTGCGCATCACTGGGGTAGGTTTTATTAGCGGCTAATCCATCTACACGCATACCATCAGAAGGTGTACAGCCTTCTGGACACTCCGGATTTCTACTATAACGTAAAGTCCAAAGATCATCAAGACGATAAACATCCAACGGATTGCAGTCTCCCTTGTGCCAATAATATTGATAGAAGCACGAATCCGACTGCACCGACTGCTGAAAGAGATTAACGCCTTGAGGGTTAGCTTTTGAATACATTTCTCCTTTCATCTGAAGAATAAAGTTTTTCTCTGTCATGGGAGTTTTGTAAACAATTTTACCGTTGTAAACGGTCACAACCCAATACGTCACTAAGCTAGAGTTAGCACTAGGTTGTAGCGTAAAGGCAAAAGCATACTGTGCCGTCAAAGGTTCTTCCTCAACACATGGCTCATCATAGTGAGAAAAACTACTGAACAGGAAGAAACAACTCACCAATAAGCAAGTAGTAATGTATCCTATTTCAAAATGACGTTTGTTCACAACAATGCGGTTTTACCTAAACTAAAAATAGTAGATAAAGCATTGAAATCCAAGAATTTTGGATAAAACCTTGAAAGTGAAGGATAAAGACCTACTTTTTAGGGTGAAATCTTATTTGTCAAAGTAGATCGAATAACCGTCTTCAAACCCCATTTGACGCAAACTTTGACCTCCAACATTCCATCTTACGGTTGCGTCAATCGAATCGGAGTCTTTAAAGCCTTCCGAACCGATTGCTTCGTTGATTACTTTTGTAACGTCTTCTTTGTCCATGTCTAGCAATACTAAAGCACCTTCGCAATCATAGAAATAGTCGATGATTAGTGAAGTTAATTTGCTATTGTCATCATACGTGTAGGTTGCCGTAGCCCAAAGTCCATCGTATTCTTTGTAGAAAGATTCACCGTTTCCAGTAATCGTTTGCATTTGAGATTTGGTTGTTGAACCAATTTTGATGGCACCACTTTTCATGTTTGCGACAAAAATCTCTTTTAGATCCTTCTTAAGGTTGTAAAAATCGCCTACACACGAGATGTCTAGTGATCCATCTCCGGATGACGGGGGATCAACATAGATTGAGTAGCCATCCTCAAACAGGTCGCAAGAAACTTTCATATCTCCCACATTCCAGTCGTAGAAACCTGTTGAAATAGTGATGGGTTCACCAAAAATACTTTTCATCAATTCAAAGGTTGCGTCACAGTCTTTTGCCGCCTTACCTCTTTGGTCTTCATCGTAAAACGTAAAGCATTTGAATTCGTTTAGAACACCGTCTTCAAAATACCATTCAGCATCAAAAGAGAAGCCTGCGAATGTTTTACCTACAGCAATTTTTCCATCTGTTTCCGTAAAGTATTTACCGATGATGGATTTTACACCATCTGGAGTGGTTGTACCGATTACAAAATTACCATTTTTAAAACCTTTCATGTATGTTTTTAGGTAGTCCTCTGCATCATTGGGAGCCACCATCTCGGTTTCTGGGGCCGAACTAAAACTTGCGATTGGGGCGGTAGCTAGAACGACTGCAAATAAAGCTGTCAAAAGGGAAAATCTATACATCTTCATAGTTTGAATTATTATTAAAAATCAAATTTATGAAAATATACTGTTGTTGATTCCTGAAATGGATGAATTAAACTAATCTTCGGATCAGTCGCATTTTATGGGTGTATCTTTTTAGTGTTTGATCAAAAATCCCTTGACTATCCAATAGGTCAATTTTTACACGGCCAGAGGCGTGAATAATCTTTCCGGGTTCGGTAACGATTCCAACATGTGTGATTCGACCTTCCTCGTTGTCAAAAAAAGCAAGATCTCCGGGTTCTGACGTTTCTACAAAAGGCACATCGTAACCATGTTCCGCCTGTTGGTAAGCGTCACGCGGCAGTTGAAAACCACAAAGTTTGTAAACGATTTGCGCAAAGCCACTGCAGTCAATGCCAAACGGACTTCTGCCTCCCCACAGATAAGGAGTGTTGAGATAACTCAAGGCATAGTTCATCAGTTTCTCTGGTGTGGCTTGGTTGATGTCTCCATGAAATTTTGCTCGTTCATCCCTGATCCGAATATCTCCCTGGTGTAAATAAGGTAGAACAGCTCCTTTGGTAATATTGGTGTTCTCTTCGTTCAACACTACTTGACCTGTTAAACTGGCGCACATTGGAAACTCGTTGAGGCTTAGCTCATCGTATTCTTTACCCGTAATCTCAAAAAATTGTTTGCTACAAATCCAGCCTTCGTATTGATCAAAATGGTTTCTGATTTTCATCCATTTCTCTTGTTCTTCGAGCACTTCGTAGTGATCACCAAAGAGGAGTTGAGAGATAATTTCTGCTTTGTCAGAACCTTCCGCTCTGATAGGTATAATAGCGAGTTTGGCAAAACCGTAGGACATAATGTGATGAATAAGTTCAAAACAAACTTACCGAGAAAATGCATTAAACCTCGTTGACAAGAGGTTACTTTTCAACGAAGAAATGGTGATTAGCTTACACGTGCTGGTCAATCAAGATCACGTTTCCATCAGGGTCGGCTACTAGCAAATGTTCAGGGCCGCTAGAGTCTTCATTGGCTGTTTTGAGCAGGGAAATACCTTTTTCCTGAAGATCTTTCTGAATAGCTCTCACATCATCAAAGTTTTCCACGTTCTGAGCATTTTGATCCCAACCTGGATTGAAGGTGAGTAGGTTGTCTTCAAACATCCCCTGAAAAAGACCAATCAATGTGTCTTGGTTTTTCATGATGAGGTAGTTCTTTTCCATGTCACCTGCGAAGGTTTCAAACCCTAGTTTTTCGTAAAACTCTTTAGATGTCTTCAAGTCTTTTACGGCAAGACTAACCGAAAATGCTCCTAATTTCATAGTTGTGTTGTTTTGGATTTAAAGGTACGACCTATTGGCAAGAACTACAAAAATCAACCTTTAGTTCTTCCACGCGTTGAATTTGAAATTGTTTATCTAACCATTTACAGTATTTGGTTTGATTGGATTTTTTGGCAGACATCATGTATCCAAAATAAGCTTCGGGATCCAAGATGTTTCTAATAAGTGTAGCGGTCTTTGCCAAGACAAACAAACCTCTCTCCGGCAATGTTTCAATATCGTGGTAAGGTGCGAGGATGTCCACAGCCAGTCTAAACTTATGAAAATGATTGCAAAACAAGGCAAGGTCAGTCGCTTCCTGTGGAGTTAACAAGTCTTCATCAAGTAATCCACGAATGCGATCAAAATACTCGTTTTTCATATCCCATTTGTTGTGTGCAACATAATAGTGTATACCGGATAATAGAATGTTGATTTGCAACAGTCTTACATCTCTCACGTCAATGATGGTTGTATCCAGCTGTTTAGAAGCCTCAAAGAGCTCCTCTGGTTCCATGGTTATTGCTACTCCTTTGGTAGCATAGCTCCTTGAGAATTTAGAAAACCAGTAGTTGGTCAAAAATGCACCAAAATTAAAGAGTTGCAAACTGTTTTCTTCGTCAATACCATCTGCCAGTAATTGAGTGAATAACGTGGAGTCAATACCATTAAAAGATCGACTACTTGTCATTGCTCCATAAAGGTTAGTACGTAGTTCCTTTTTTGTCCAAATGGAGTCAATCAGTTCGTAATAAAGGTATTCATTTCCGAATATGTAGTCTTCTGCAAGAAGTTTGTTCCAATGCAGGCTATGAATCGATAGGGAGCTGTCAAATCGTTGAGCAAGCATAAAATCATTGGCATTTCTTACGGTCAAAGTTGTATCGTAAGAAGCGTATAAATGGGTTGCGCGCTGCTGGTAAAGAAGCGTATCAAAAAAAGGAGTTTTATTATTTTTCAAGTAGGCCTTTACTTCTTTTTTAGACAAACCTTCCAGCTCTTTAATGTTAAGAGAGTCGATCTGCTCATACATCATTGACCAATTTTCAGCCGTATCGATCTGGACCTCGCGAATGAAAGGAAAAGCTTGGTCGACTAACTTGCGGGCAATATCATATCTTTTTTCTAAGAGTTTGTCATTCATCCATCGCTTACCTTCCACAGAGGCAAAACACTGTATATTAACACTCTTGATGTAGTGTTGAAATTGACTCAAACGAACTAATTCATCCATGTTTAGAGCAGCGTAATCTTCTCCGCTTCTTTCGTAGTATAATTCAAGATGAAATGTATCTCCGATCAAAACTTCTTTCTGATGAGTTGAATCAGAAGACAGCGTGTCTTCTTCATGATAAATGCGATGAGGAATTAGCGGTATGATGTCACTCGGTACTTCAGTAGGGACAGAATAATCGCATAATTTATTGTCATTGATGATAATCACATTCGCATCCCATTGTTTGCTCGTTAGGTACTTTGGAGCATGACCTATTTTTACCAAGATTTTCTTAGGATTACCTGACAAATTGTTGCGAAACAAGTCGAATTTGTAAACGGGTTGCTGCATTTCGCCATCGTGAATCACCGAGCTGTGAAACTGATTTTCTCGGTGGCAGGGCAGTTGTTCTCTCAATACAATGTCAATAGCGATTCCATCGTTATCGTTGGCGATGACCTTTTTGAAGAATTCAATATCATGGAATTCAAAATAGATAGAGTCTCCGTATTGGGCGACACTGTTGGCAAAAAACATTGTTTCGTAGGTCACGGGTTCATCCTTGCAAGTAAACTCTGCAGGTCTAACACCCCACGCGAAGTCAGGGTTTTTAAATTCTTTTGGAAGCCTAATTTGATCAGAAGAAAAGACTTGAACTCCATAGACATTTCCATTGCTTGATTTACGGTGGGAGAAACCCATTTTTGTGAAATGAGGATAGATCATGTTCTCGTAGTGTTTTGGAGAATTGTACCAAGCATCGAAAAGTGCTGTCGCGATTTTGTAATTCTTTTCGGGATCATCCTTCTTTGCTGGAGGTACGAATGCAACATTTTCGCCTACATAGGTTCGGTTACCGCCAAAGAAGATAACACGTTCGTAAGGAGTTTCCTTACGATAAGTTTCCTGAAAATGAGTCAATTCATTTTTCCAAGCAATGTAAAACACATGGTCTTCAGCAGCTTGCCTCAGAGTTTTGTCAGAAACCAAACGTTTGACACCAACACTATCTCTAAGATGATTGACATGTTCCAAAAGGAATTCATCTACACTTTTTTGTCCAATTGTAGAAATTGTAATCAGCAGCAATATAAGAATTGTTATATTCTTCAAATCAATTGATTTTCTCTAAAGGTAGGAATAAGATCTTTTGCGTTCAAGTAGTAATGAGCCAGCTGTATCGCCAGAACTTTTTAAAGCTGTTTTCAATCAAGCAAAGGCATCTGGAGCTAATCATTCAACTTAAAACTGCTCAGAACTCTTTCTGAAATATCTGCATAATCGTCATACCTATTCTCATCCGAAGTAAAAGTGAGAACGTATGCATTGGGCGATATAATTGCGCAATATTGATGACATTTGAGAGATTTACCGCTGAACGTTCCAGTGTATATGAGATTAACAACTACACGACCATTAACCTTCTTTTTGTCTGAAAGAATAAGGTGCCCATCAGGAATCATTGTCTTTATTTGTTGTTCAGATATATTGATATAATCATCAATCGTTACATCCCCGATCTCCTGGATGAGAATATTAAAATTCTCAAGAAAATCATCTGTTGTATACTCCTTAGGACTCCTAATAGTGGCATCTAGCCCAGGAGCAGTAATATCAGTACTTAAAATCCAAGTTTCTGGATATTCTAAACTGTAGCCATTTCCTTCAAATAGGAGGTATTCTCCATTAAAATTGACCTCTCTACGGTTGTTTTCGCAAGAAACGAGAAATAGAAGAAGCAAGGCAGGTACAATAAGTTGTCGATACATCGGTTAAACCCCTGCCAATTCCCCCAATTCTCTCACAAATCGCTGTCCAAGCTCATTCGCCTTTTCCTTGGAAACACTTTCGGCATAAATACGAATGATGGGTTCTGTATTGCTTTTGCGCATGTGTACCCATTCATTACCCAGTTCAATTTTTACACCATCGATGGTATTAATGGGCTGTCCTTCATACTTGGATTTGATATCAGCTAGCACTTGATCGACATCTATACTCGGAGTGAGCTGGATTTTATTTTTAGAAATCGTGTATTCGGGATAGGTTGCTTTTAGCGCTGAAACTCTACCACCAAACTTGGCGAGTTGGGTTAAGAATAATCCGATGCCAACCAAAGCATCTCTTCCGTAGTGAACTTCTGGGTAGATAATTCCTCCATTTCCTTCCCCTCCAATAATGGCATTGGTTTCTTTCATTTTAGTCACCACGTTGACTTCACCTACCGCAGCAGCAGTATAGCTGCAGCCATGTTTCTCTGTAACATCGCGTAAGGCTCTTGTGCTGGAAAGATTAGAAACCGTATTTCCTTTTTGTTGTGAAAGAACATAATCGCTAATCGCGACAAGTGTGTATTCTTCACCAAACATGCTGCCATCCTCACAAACAAAAGCTAGTCGATCTACATCTGGGTCGACAACAATTCCAAGATCAGCTTTTTGATCTTTAATCACATTTGCAATTTCACCCAGATTTTCAGGCAATGGCTCCGGATTGTGCGGAAACTCACCCGTAGGTTGATCATAAAGTGAAATAACATTTTTTACCCCTAGTTGTTTGAGTAACTCAGGAACATAGATTCCTCCAGTGCTATTCACAGAATCACAGGCAACGGTAAAGTTAGCGGCTGCAATCGCCTCTACATCTACTAGCGGTAGATTCTTGATGATATCAATGTGTTTTTGCAAATAAGAATCATCTCTTGTGACTTTGCCTAGTTCATCAACCGCTGCGTAGGTGTATGCACTATTACTAGCAATTTCAAGCAATTGTTGACCATCCGCAGCAGAAATAAATTCTCCTTTTTCGTTGAGTAATTTTAGTGCATTCCACTGTTTGGGATTGTGACTGGCCGTGAGAATAATACCACCTTGAGCCTTTTCCATCGGAACAGCAATTTCAACGGTTGGTGTAGTAGAAAAATCGAGATCCACCACATCGATGCCCAGACCTTGAAGCGTTCCAATGCAAATGTTCTTTACCATTTCTCCCGAAATTCGAGCGTCACGACCTACTACGACTTTCAATGTTTTAAGGGAAGGATGGTTGCTTTTTAGCCAGGTTCCGTATGCTGAAGTGAATTTCACAATGTCCAGTGGCGTCAAACCGTTGTCTGGTTCTCCTCCAATCGTTCCTCTAATTCCTGAAATGGATTTTATTAATGTCATGTTCTTTCTTATTTAGGTTTACGAATGTAAAAAATGCACTATTGCTAACCTCCCTGAATAATTAAAAGTTTTCCACCACTTCGTTTTTTACGCAGGGTTGTTAACTAATTTTTGCAATGCACGAAAATTGTGGTCTGAATATTGATTTCTTTGCAGGCGATGTGTCGTAGAATGCCCATACTGCTCTCTTTTCTTTTCCTTTTTGGATTAAAATCCCTTGCGGGAGATGATCAAATGCTCGAGATAGGAATCTTTCGTAGTGTGAGTTTGTATTCCATCACGTTCAAACCTTCGGATAATTCCTACCGGATTTACAACGAGAATGACTCCATGATTTATCACTTGCAGGAGTTTGAAACCGTAACATTGAGCGTGAATACGGACAAAACAGTAAGTGTTAAAGTACCCGATGAATCCTTAGGGAAATTCAAGGAACTCTCCATTCAAAGCTTTAGCTCAGATAGTCATTATGCGATTCGAGGAAGTAATCCTTCTACGAAGGAGCGTCATTATTTTGGAGGTATCAAGTGCTTTTCACGAGCTGGTAAATTAGACGTAGTCAGTCTGGTTACCATGCAGCACTACCTTGAAGGCGTTTTGGAGTCAGAAGCTGGAAACTACCAAAGTAAGGAGTATTACAAAGTACAGGCCATCATCAGCAGAACGTATGCGATGAAAAATCAAGGCAAATTTCTGCACGAAGGTTTTATGATGACCGATTTAACGAACTGCCAGGTTTATTTGGGAAAGATGTATCGCAATCCGAAGATCGAGGAGGCGGTGAAAGAAACGGAAAGTTTGGTGTTGGTAGATAATCACATGCGGTTGATTTCTGCTGCATTTTATTCGAATAGTGGTGGACAAACTGCCAATTCTGAGCACGTGTGGAGTAAAAAAGTGGATTATTTAAGAAGTGTGAGTGATCCGTTTTCCAAGGGAAAGTACAACTACCATTGGTCAAAAACATTTTCTAAAAAAGAATTCTTGAAGGATCTTAAGAAATTATATGATTTTCCGATTGAAGATAGCCTTGCCTTGACCGAATTATTCAATTGGGAACAAACCAACCGGGCGAAGTATTTTGTAGATTGGAGGTATCATATTCTCCTGACGGATGTAAGATCAGACTTCAAACTGAAGAGTACTTACTTCAGCGTAGTTGACGAAGGCGATAAAGTAACCTTAAAAGGTAGAGGCTTTGGTCATGGTGTGGGACTGTCACAAGAAGGTGCAATGAACATGTGTGATATGGGCTACAGCTTTAAAGATGTTCTCCATTTCTACTATACTGGAGTGCATTTAATCGACCATCGAATGCTGAATTTCTACCTATCGGAATAAGGACAAAGACCCCGTGTATTCGTACGACTTTCCGTTATAATCTGTTGCGGTATAGATGAAATAATAGGTTCCTTCTGGAACCGGTTGATTGTTTTGCTGGTTAGTTCCATCCCATGCAGAATTAGTGCTTTCAAACATTTGTAATCCCCAGCGGTCAAAAATAAGTAAGCGATAAGCATTGACCCCTAGAGCATCGATAAAAAACAAATCGTTCTCACCATTCCCGTCAGGTGTAATAACGTTTGGCACCCAAAAAAGGGTAGGAATCTCCAGAATTTCTGTAATCGTATCTGAACAACCCAGATCATTCGTGGCGATCAATTGAATATCATATGAACCTACTTCGGTAAACGTATAATCCTCATCTTCATTGGTGGAGGTATAATCGCCAATGTTCCATTCGAAATCATCGCCTCCTAGGCTGGTGTTCTCAAATAAGATGTTTCCAGCTCCAGCTCCGGGCAACGTATCAAAAGCTGCGAGAATGTGATTAACACCAACGTTGATTAAGGTAGCTGGTGAAATACAACCATAGCTATCCGTAGCGACTAAAGAAAGCTGATTGCCAGTGCCATTTAACCATTGAACATCCATTTGTTCTTGAGTGGATGAAGTAAACGCTGTGCCATTGTTTAAGGCTGTCCATGAATAGCTGTCGTAACTATCAGTTGAATATTGATAAATCAACGTGGTATCACAAATGACGGTATCGCCATAAATCATCGGAGAAAACTGGTTAAAATATCCTAGTGCATAGAAGTCATAGCTGAAATCCGAATGATTGTCTATTGTTCTCCCCGCATAACTATAAAGTGAAGATGCAGAGGAGTTCAATTCATTCCACTGGTTAGAAACAGGCGTGTTCCATTGCGCAGCGATGTTCCAGTTGGTCTCGACCAATGGATCATAGTAAATACTGATGTGACTTTGGTCGAGGTTCTCAACAGAAGTGACTTCATGATAGTAGCTATCATTGATAAAGCAAATAACGCTGTCCTTTTCGTCACGATCCAAACCATTGTTGGTGGCATCTTCAGGAATCATTCGAACACCTGCTTTTTCAGAACTCATAGCTAAGTTTTCTATGGTAACAGGTCTGAATAAATGGCCATTTTGACTTGACCCCACTGGAAAAAAGTAAGTGTGAACACTGTCTATTGCTCTAACGAGTAAACCTCCCGCAACGCTACTCACAAAACCTTCATCCAAATAGTTGGCTTGATGAACGATGGCACTGTCCCAAGTATTGGAAACATACATGTGATAATTCTGGGTAGCCAACTCTAAGTTGTTAAGGTTGAGTTGGTGCTTGACCTCTGCATCAATCAGTTGCGTTTTGATTCCAGACCCTTCTAACGTTAAGTTGAAATACCGAGAAACGCTATCACCTGTAATTAGCTCAAAATCACCATCCAAATATACATGACTGCTATCACTAATAAAGACACCCGAATTCGACCAGTCATTTTCTATGCGATAAATACCATTGCCTTGCACAGTAGCTGAGTCGTTGATGAAGAAATCACCTTCGTTGACATCTTCTCTAAGGCGGATTTCTCCTTTGTTCGTTAGCAGTGTCCCATTGTGAGTGTTTTCCCAATCACCATTTACATGAATCAATGCGTCATTATAGATCGAACCCTGATTGTAAACCAAAGGAGACTGCGCTAGGCTGTTCATCGCCAGCAAGATGAGTGGTATCGTTGAAAAGGTTTTCAAAACATTCAAAAGTAATGAAAATATAAACCTTTCTGAATCCTATCTTTGAGATTACAAAATGATAATGTAATGAATGATTTAAGGTCAATTATTGAAGATGCCTGGGAAAACAGAGAACTTTTGAAAGAAACATCAACCGTTGAAGCGATAGAACAAGTGATAGAAGAGGTGGATAAAGGGAGACTGAGAACTGCCGAACCGATAGATGGTGATTGGAAAGTAAATGAATGGGTAAAGAAAGCAGTGGTAATGTATTTTCCGATTCGAAAAATGGAAACGATAGAAGTTGGCCCCTTTGAGTTTCACGATAAGATGGCATTAAAAAGTAACTACAAAGAACTGGGAGTTAGGGTAGTGCCACATGCCGTAGCCAGATATGGGGCTTATATTAGCAAGGGAGTTATTATGATGCCTTCTTATGTAAATATTGGAGCGTATGTAGACGAAGGAACCATGGTGGATACATGGGCTACTGTGGGTTCTTGTGCTCAAATCGGAAAGAACGTTCATTTGAGTGGAGGAGTTGGTATTGGTGGTGTCTTGGAACCGTTGCAGGCGAGTCCCGTGATTATTGAAGACGGAGCTTTTATTGGTAGTCGGTGCATCGTTGTGGAAGGAGTAAGAGTCGGGAAAGAAGCAGTTTTAGGAGCAAATGTGGTTCTGACCAAGTCGACAAAAATAATTGATGTTACCGGAGATGAGGCTGTAGAACACAGAGGCGTTGTTCCTCCTCGAAAGGTGGTTATTCCAGGAAGTTATACCAAAAAATTTAAGAGTGGAAAGTATCAGGTGCCATGTGCTTTAATCATAGGTGAGCGCAAGGCTAGTACCGATTTGAAGACATCGCTAAACGATGCGCTTCGGGAACACGATGTTGCTGTTTAGGCTAAAATCAAGTAACTTGAGCCGTTAATTCAAATGAAAACAAACGGCATGCTGTATTTTTTTAGGTTGATGTTAACATGGAGTCTGATTTGCGTTTCGATGGTGACTTTTTCGCAAAGAGACTGGACTTCTCGTAAGAACAAAAATGGGGTAGAGGTATTTACCAAACACCAAAGTGATTCAAAACTCAAAACCTACAAAGCGGTAGCAACTACTTCTGCATCAGTTAAAAACTGTGTTGCTTTTTTGTTGGATTTAGAAAATCATGTCAACTGGAGTTATACCGTTGCAAAGGCAGAGTTACTATCAGAGGATGAGAATAAACAGTTGTGCTACATGGTAATGGATGCTCCATGGCCTGTAGATGACCGAGATATTGTGATTGAAGTGACTACCAAAGAATTATCTGATGGCGCCATGCAAGTAAGTCTTATTGCGGTAGATGGTACCAAAGGTGAAGTGGAGGACTTAGTTCGGATTATCAATTCAACTACCACATGGGTTTTTAGAAAAGAAGGAGATCACACAAAGATTACTTATGAAGGCGTCACCGATCCAGCTGGAAAAGTTCCGGACTGGGTGATTAATGCAGGTTTAGTTGACGGACCTTACGAAACTTTAAAGAACTTTATTGAATTGGTTTCTAAGTGATTCGGAGACAGTTGAGTAACTTGGTTTTACCTCAGGAAATTATGTTTAAAGAAACAATTATCGGAATTTTTGGTATTTGTTTTGCAATTTTTGTATTATAACCCATTAAGAATAATTTAAAAGAACAGAAAATTATGAAGTTTTTGACCACATCTATTTTAGTCATTTTTGCCCTTTTCACAGCTTTGCCGATGCACAGCCAGTCTGGCACAGATTATATGGAACTGCTGGTACTGTACGTAGATGGCGATTATGAGAAATGTATTAAAAAGTCAGAGAAGTACATGGACGATGACGATACGAAGTACGATCCTTTACCATATTTGTACACTTCAATGTGCTTCTATGAGATGAGTAGAGACCACAAATATGTGGAAGATTATCCACGCGCTTACAAAGAGTGCCTGAAGTACCTTTCGAAGTATCGAAGAAAAGATGAAGAGTTTCTTTACAAAAAAGACGCCTTAGACTTTATCGAAAAAATCAAGTTTGAGGTGGCCGAGCAGATTGAGAATTACGAGCTTGGTGGTACAGAAAAAGATTACCGTAAGTCTAAATCGCTCTTGAAAAAGCTAGTGAGAATTGACCCAGATGATGTTGGGGTTCAATTATTACTCGGTATTCATTACATCAAAGCGAAAGATAAGTCTTCGGGTAAAGCAGAGATCAAGGAAGCGTTGGCGAAATTGGATGAGGAAGACGATGAGTTCGATTATGAACTGGATTTTTCGGAAATGACGCCTTCTCAGCAGTATTACTTCAAAGAAGCTTTGATTGCCTATTACAATTATCGAGAGCAGAATTATCCTGAGGAAGCAAAAGAAATCTTGATGCTTGGAAAGCCTTTTTACAAAGCTGACAACGAGCACCTTGAAATCGATAACTATCAGGATTATACCAAACTCATTCAGGAAATAGCAGGGTAATTATTCTACCCCTAGGTGAATGATCCTGCTTCCGGTTTGACTGATTGGATTGACGCTTTTTCCGATAACTATTCCGTCTTCGGGAGCGAGGTACTCTTTTAGAATCTGACCAAAAACGTTTCGAAGTGTGGCAACTTTTTGATCTTTGGTAACTTGCTCCATGAGACTCACGTGTACTTGCAGCACACCTCCTAGGTCTGTGTAAATCCAGTACGATTTGCTACAAACCACCGGTTCTTCGTTGTCATGTTCGATCACATCGTCATACATTTCTAGGAAGACAAGCGTGTTATAAACTCCCGTAAGACTTGATCGAATCATACCCTTTTGAAAACGATTCGGATCACCTACTTCAACTGTTATGGCGTCAATTCCAAGGCTAGAGGCCGCTCCTCTTAACGTTCCATCAGTAGGTGGAGCATTAAGGATGATCGAAGGGTTTTGCATATAGGCTAAATCGTACGCCATTTTAGAGGATAAGTCGGCTCTAATGTAGTAGGAGTTTACCCGTCCAAAACTAGCCGTATGAAGATCAAGCAGGTAGTCGAAGTGTTTAACGATGCGATCCAAAACACGATTCGCATAGATTTCACTTCTGTTTCCGTCCTTTTTGCCGGGCATAATTCGGTTGAGATCTTGTCCATCTATAAAGTGACGTTCGTTATTGATTAGAGAAGGAACGTTCACTACAGGAATTCCAACTACTGTACCGGATAGTTTGTCGAGTTCCATTCCGTTGAAAAAACGCTGGATCACAGACATTCCATTAAGTTCGTTTCCGTGAACTACGGCTGTAATTCCTAGCGTAGGTCCATCTTTTTTTCCTCTAGCCACAATCACAGGTACGTAAATCGGCTGCCCGATACCATTGGATACGATATGTAACCAGCGGTAAGTGATAGCATTCTTTGGATAGGCTTCCAGATCAAGACGTTTGATCACGGGTATTTTTTCGAATAATTTCTCCATTATTTTAAGATCTCATTGATTAGGGCATCGTCTGTATTTAACGATCGGAATAGTTTTCGTTTTAGGTTTCCTTTTGTACCGATCAATTGTTTCGCCATTTGATCGATGGCAATGGTTGAAAGTACGGTTTGGATATAAGCTTCGATGAGGTCATCCAGCCCAATTCCCAATTGATTGAACTCTTTTCGTTCCATCAACAAAAGTCGGCTGGTGTCTGATCCCCATTCATTTTCTCCTTTTTTTACAGACAGGTTAGTTCCCAAAACATCCCAAGAGGCCTTACCGTCTTCTAGTGTGTCTTTGAGTGGAGAAAGTGCCCTTCTGGAGTAGATGCTGAGCGGTCGGTATCCGCTTGGTGTAGCATGAATCATCATTCTGAAGTCGAGTACGTAAGAGTTGCCTTTTCGGTTGGGTACGGTTCCTACGTGATAGAATTTACCACTAGAAGTAGTTGAACTCCAGTTGTAGTTTCCTACTAAACTTTGCACAATGAATTTATCATAATCGAATTCTTGCGCCATGAATTCATCCAACTCGTTGTCATTTACAATGGTGTAAACTCCTTGTCCTGCATTGCTGTAAGGGTTTTTTACTACCGCTTTGCCTCCCATTGATTTTACCAGCCCGGGAATCTCTCTTTTTTCTACATCCCAAATGGTTTTGGGTGTTCTAATTTCAAGGTGATTCTCTCTAAGGTCTTCGTTAAATTGCGCGTAGGCTTTGGATGCCATTAGTTTATTTCTTCCACCCGCCAGACAAACAATTGTTGGGTTGACGATAGTAGTTTTACATTTTATGGGGAGTCTGTTCCAAGGTTTTTGCGTGAGGTATCTAAAAACCAAACTCAAGCGTTTCCATTCTCCATCAACGTTTACTTCTAGATATTCTTCGTTAATTCTTACGTGCTCGTTATCTTGGTTGTTGAAATAGGGAACAAGTAAAACTTCTTTATTTACGATGTCAGATAAGGCGTGTGCATAGCCAGATGCTTCCATGTAGTTCTTATCGTAAATGACCGCAACCGAATGTTTCATGTTCTTTTTGATCAACGGATGAATCGTTTTTTCCATAAAGGTTTTATAACCTCCCTGCTCATTAAACTCATCGAGAAGCGGCATGGATTTTTGCCCAGACGGACAAGAGTTGTTTTCAATAATCACCATTTGTCTTACGCCTTTTTCTGTAGTGACATGCAGTAAATCCGCACCAGAGAGTAAGTAGTACTTCGGCTGATAGTCCAGAACTTCTTTCAGGTAGTCTCTAGACACAGCTGGATTGAGGTGACAGTAACGGTTAATGATTCGTTCTTTTCCTAGGTTCAGAAAATAGCTTACCATCGGGTGGATGGTGGCATTTAAGGATTTTTCGTACCAGTGATTTTGGGCGTCAAATGTCTCAGGGACAATTCGCTCGATTTTTTTCAATGCTAATAAAATTAATATGATTATTTAAAAAAAGTGAAAAACCTTCAGAAAGGAGGTTGTTCGTAAACAGAGCCGAGGCTCTCATCTTTTAGTTTAAAATTTACGGAGCAAATAAAAGTCAAAAAACAATAGCGTGATCAACTTTTACGAAAAAAAATAAAAAAAATAAGTAAAGTAAAGCTGAAGTGCTGTGGAGACTATACTTTCACACCAATCACCACCATATCATCCCGCTGTTCAGCTACACCCATCCAGTCTTTTATTGTAGTATGAAGGTGTGCTTTTTGTTCGTCCATATTTAAACTCTGAATGTCCAACAACATCTGACGAAATGCCTGAGGACGAAATTTCTTATCCCTTGGTCCACCGTTTTGATCTACGTAGCCATCAGAAGTAATGTAAAACGCATCTCCTGAAGACAGTTGAAGGACGTTGTTGGTGAAATCACTTTTTTGCGTATTTGCTCCAATGCTGTGACGGTCTGCTTTAATTTCATAGAGCGTGTGGGTATCTCCCAGATGTATATGTTTTTCTGCAACTTCCAAACCAAGCGGAGCGTTATGCTTGTTGTTTCTTACAACATAAACGGAGTTTTTAGCTCCAGAAAATTCCATTTCTAGTGTTCTCTTATTGAGTTTACACAAAGCAATGTCCATTCCGTTTCGGATGTGTTCATTATCACCTTCATTGAGGTTTTCTCCTACGATCGTATTCAACATTTCCAGCATTTCATCTGGATGGACGAGTCCATATTCTTTAAGTGCACGGTTCAGTCCATTGTAACCCACAATACTCATAAACGCTCCCGGCACACCATGTCCGGTACAATCCACCGCAGAGACAAATACTACATCATCATCGTTGATACCGTTGGTCGTTTTCAACGGTTCTACCCAATAAAAATCACCTGATACAATGTCCTTGGGTAAGTAGAGGACGAAAGCGTTCGGAATTAAATTTCTGACTTTTGCGTCTGAGGGGAGGATGGCGTATTGAATATTTTTAGCCGCATTGAGACTATCCTCGATATCCTTGTTTTTTCGCGCGATGATCATTTTTTGTTCATCGATTCGGTTGAGGGAATTGAGCAGTTTGGTGGTTAAGATCGTCATGGATGCATCAAGTCCCAGCTTCTCTACAAACTTATTGCACATTTCAAGTTCCTCAGAAGAAAAGTTGCCATCCACCATAGCGAGATCAATCATGTAGTTGAGAATCGTCCTCTTGGTCTCCGTATCTTCTGGAATGACAAACTCCTTTGCGTTTTCAATGACCGATTCGGCATAAGCTTGATCAATTCCATTTTCTGCTGCGAAATGAAGTAAAAATTCTCTTTCTCTTTTCTCGAGTCCGTCAGACAGAGCAAACGCTACCAGGTTGTCGTAAACGAGCGTTTTAACATCTCCTTCCATAAGTTGTAGTTTGAGTAGAGACAAAGTTAATTTTTTTAGAATATCTTAGATTCATGAGAATCTAAAGGACAAAAAAAAGCCGACTCTAATGAATCGGCTTTTGGGTGGAAGATTTCCATTGATATTGAAATCAAAGTTCTCAATACCACCATATTATTGAAAACTGCGAGCGAACAAGCGAGTTTATGATTTATAATAAATATGTGTCGTAATCTAATTAACTCAAGGGATATACCCTTTCTACTGGCCATTCATCTTCATATCCTTCTTTCCATTTATTTGTCATGAGTTCTTCAACTGTTGACAGACAATTGTCAAGTTCTGATCTTATTTGGTTTTCGTTCATATCTTGACCAATGAAAACGATTTCTATTTTTCGATCACCAAAGTTTGAATCCCAGTTTGACTCAATTTGTTCTCTATTTTCTATGAAGGCAAGATACTGAGAGCGTTGATCAAATGACATGCTGCTCCACCAAACTCCAGCGCTGTCCGCTCTCAGTGATCCACCTGCTTGCCCCCAGACCATTGCTTGATCTGGACGGGAAGCTAACCAAAATAAGCCTTTGCTTCTGATAATATTACTTGGGAAATTTTGTTGAACGTAACTCCAAAATCTTATAGGGTCAAATGGCCTTCTGCTTCGATATACAAAAGAGCTAATTCCATACTCGTCCGTTTCTGGTGTATGTTCTTCTTTTTGTAATTCTTCTATCCAACCTGCACTTTGTTCTGCCTCATCAAAATCAAAAAGACCTGTGTTCAAAATGTGTTCAGGTTTAACTTTTCCATACTCTGAAATAATAATCTTTGCAGAAGGATTTAATTTCTTGATGGATGATTTCAATAAACCTAATGTTTCTGTTGACACAAGGTCAGCCTTGTTGACAATGATCACATTCGCAAATTCTATTTGATCGGTGAGAAGGTTGACAATGGTTCTGTAGTCGCCCTCCATGTCTGTCATTTGTCGGTCCATTAAGGTCTCTGGACTGCCAAAATCCTTAAAGAAGTTGAAGGCATCTACAACGGTCACCATTGTATCCACAAAACTGAATTTGGATAGGTCAATGCCATTTTCTTCGTCCACAAAACTGAAAGTTTGTGCCACTGGAACTGGTTCACTGATTCCAGTACTTTCGATTAATAAGTAGTCAAACTTGTTCTCTTTTGCTAATTTTTCAACCTCCACCATCAGGTCTTCTCTGAGCGTACAGCAGATGCAGCCATTGCTCATTTCGACCAACTTTTCCTCAGTTCTTGAAAGTGTATTCTCGTTTTTGACAAGATCAGCGTCAATGTTTACCTCACTCATGTCGTTAACGATTACGGCAACTTTTAGTCCTTCTTTGTTGTGAAGAATGTGATTCAAAAGCGTTGTTTTTCCAGCGCCTAAAAAGCCGCTTAAAACGGTTACGGGTATTTTTTTAGATGTCATTTAGTCCTATATTAATAGTGTCAAAAAATTCATTTCTACATTCAACTTGCTCGAAATAACCACCATACTCAATAGTAGTCGTGAAGCTGCCCTTGTCTTTTATTCCTCTCGAAGAAACACACAGGTGTTTTGCGCTTATAACCACAATTACATCCTTCACACTAAGAGTAACTTGCAGATCTTCTAAAATTTGAAGACAAAGCCTTTCTTGAACTTGTGGTCGATGCGCATAGTAGTCAACTAATCGGTTAATCTTAGATAATCCGATCACTTTATCATTTGGAATGTATCCGATGTGTGCGTGTCCAATTATAGGCAAAAAATGATGCTCACACGATGAGTCAATGTTGATGTTTTGTTCAATGAGCATTTTTCGATAACCATATTTGTTCTCAAAGGTTGAAAGCTTTGGTTTGTTTTTGGGGTCAAGACCGTAAAACAACTCTTTGACATACATTTTAGCAAACCGATAAGGAGTTCCAGATAGGCTGTCATCTGACAAATCAAGGCCTAACTCGGTCATTATTTTCGCGAAATAGTTTTGAATACTTTCAATTTTTTCTTCGTCACTTTTGTCAAAAGCTTCAGGAAGCAAAGGGGTGTCAGTGTTAGTACTGAAATGATTGTCACCAACTTCTTCTGCTATCATTTCGTCTACGTTTGGCATTTTCATTTGTGCTGTTTTTGAGAGCTATAATACTCTTAGTGAATGTGATCAAAAATTTTCCTGACATAGTTGGTTGTTAGCAACGGCACCAGCTATATTGCCGGTTGCCACTGCATATGCAACAGACCTTAAGGGACTAGAAATATCTCCACAAGCAAAAACTCCAGGTACATTAGTTTGTTGCATAAAGTCCGTTTTAATAAGTCCCATATCGTCTAGTTCACACCCTAAATGCTGTGGGATGTTGGTGTTTTGTTCAAAGGGAATTGAAGCATAAATGACATCAAACATTTCTTCAGACCCATCGTGAAATCGAATCGATTTAACTTGTCCGTCAGTATGTATTATTTCAGTAATTTCTTTTGCTACAAGTTGGATGTTATTCTCGTTCAGCTTTTGTTGCTGTGCTGCATCAAAATCACTAACTTTTGAAGTTAAGATGGAAAGGTTATTCGTTAAGTTTTTGACCATTGGCGCAAGGTGAAAAACTCTCTCAGAATTACCATAGATAGCTGTTTTTTGTTCGCTGTGTTCATAGCCATGACAGTACGGACAATGGATGATGGAGATACCCCAGCATTCTGAAAAGCCTTTGATTTTTGGTAGTAAATCTTTAACACCAGTAGCGAGAACTATTCTTTTTGCATAGAACTTTGAACGATGTGAAGTAGTGACTTCAAACCCGAAATCTGTTTTCGCGATTTTTTCAGCTATTCCTTTATAAAATTGAACTGTTTCATATTGTTGAACTTGCTTTTTTGCCTGTGTCGAAATCATTGCAGGAGTAGAGCCATCTTGGGTTAAGAAATTTTGAGAATGTGGTGTTTGTCGATTACAGGGCAGGCCTGCATCAATGACTAATGTATTTCTCAGTGATCTACCAAGCGCTAAGGCAGCAGATAATCCTGCATAACTACCTCCAATAATCACCACCTCAAATGTTTTCATAATATTCGATTAGGGTGCGAAAGTAACTTATAAAAGTATCAAATGCAACATTGTTGCATAAATAAAAAGTAGAAACAAAAAAAAGCCGACTCTAACGAATCGGCTTTTGGGTCAAACATAGGGCTTGGGTCGAACTTTTCCAAAGAATTTGAAGAGTTAATTTCAAGCTCCCATGTAATGCAAGATTACGATCATATTTTGAGGGTGATTAAAGGAGGGAATTTGAAGTGATTAATCACCTTTCATTATATCCTTTGCCCTCAAAAATTTTTGGGGTTAACTTTTTTATCCGAGCTATACAAGTCTTAGATTGTTTGGCTTGTGAAAAATGAAGTAAGTATCCACGCTGTCTTCCCTCAGTTAGATTGTAAAATGCATTCTCTAAATCAGGATTTTCAGCAAATTCTTCTGTTAATTCTTGTGGAACTTCATATTCAGAAGTTTCTTTTTTCTTGACTTCAAGACCTTCTTTTTCAATCTCAATTGCTTCAAATATGTAGGTTTTTATTATTGGTCGAAGCGAAGAAATATCTTCTGTACTTGTGAAACGTATTTGCCTTGCTGCTTGGACATTTTCAGTTTGTTGAATTAACAATTTCTCAAAGTCACTAAGTAAAGCCCCTTTATGAAATAGTAATGCACAATAATCTTTAAACCCATGAATCAACACGATGTTTTTTCCATAGTGAGTGTAACAAGGGTGCATCCACTTAAAATCTTCCTCAAGTCCGCATTCAAGACAAATTTCTCGGAGTAGTATCGTTTCGTCTTTCCAATTTTTTATCTTGTCTATATACTTATCTACTTTATTCATAGCTTATTATTATAATTTTGATTGCACTTTTCTGTCAATTGGACGAAAGTACCATGATACAATTGTTATTAAAATAAGGATTAAGGATGGTAATGCTTCTACAAAACTCTGTCCTGAAATTATATGAGAAATAAAAGCGCCACTCATAGCAAAGAAAAAACCTGCATAAGCCCATTCTTTTAGAATTGGCTTTTTGGGGATTAGTATTGCGATTACTCCCAATATTTTCCATACACCTAGGATAGATAGAATATACAATGGATAGCCTAAATCTGATACAATTTTATTGTATCCACCAATTTGTAGTGATTGCTGAATTCCTCCAGCTAACATCCCAAAGGATAGAAAGCCAGTAGCTATCCAATAAATTATTTTATTTCTTTTTTCCATAATATTAATGTGTTTTTGATAATATTTCTTGAAGTCTGTCATGCGCCATACTTAAACCGCTAGCAAAAGGTAATTTGAGTTGCTCAGCTCTATGCTTTTCAGACTTGTATATGATTGTGATTAATATTCTACTCGTATTACTATTTATTCTTTGAAATTCTAAAAATTCCAGTTGTACACCAATTGGCATATTTTCCATTTCAAATGTTCGTACTATTTTCTCATTAAGTGTTACTTGATGAAAAACTCCATTAGCAGAAAATACCACTTGATTATTCTGAGTTGTTTCAA
>CAYLYX010000004.1:121177-295036 GCA_964387945.1 uncultured Flavobacteriales bacterium
ATCCTCCATGACTTCTACAATCGAGTTTTTTTACTTTAGTTCCCATCCATTGCTCTATCAATTCAGCCTCTGTATAAGCTCTGTAAAGTAGTTCTATTGGCAAATCAAAATCTCTGGTAATTTCTAATACTTGGTTACCTTTCTCGGTATTTATTTTTGTTTTTAGTTCCATAGTTATTTTTTAGATTGTTCTTTTTTCATTAGTTCTTCAAGCTTATTGAACCTATCATCCCATAGTTTCCTAAATGGTTCAATAAATTCTGCTATTTCTTTCATACCATTTGGATTTAGTTGATAATAAATCTCTCTTCCTTTTTGTTCTTGAATCAGTATTTCACATTCTGTTAGTATTTGAATGTGTTTTGATATTGTTTGTCTGGAGTAGTCAAAATTTTCAGCAATTGCAGTTGGCGTTAAAGCCTGCATTGCAACGAGAGTAATAATTGTTCTTCTAGTTGGATCGGCTATTGCCTGAAATACATCTCTTCTAAGTTTCATTACGCAGTTATTTGACTGCAAATATAAACGCAGCTATTTGACTGCGCAATTTTTTACAGAAAAAATAATCGAAAACAATCAACTAGCTTCTTATTTTTCGAACTTTTAGAATTTACTTAAATTATGATATAACAGATTGATAGTTTGGTGATAGTTAGGTGTTAAAAAAAAATTACATTTTCAACGCATGATAAAACAAAAAAACCTCTCACAGAAGTGAGAGGTTTTTTTTTTCGGGTGGAAGACGGGGCTTCCCTCGGTTCGTTCCTCACTCGGGATAAACTTCTCGCCCCTCCCTCAATTTCTTTATGAACTGATCTAAAAACAAAAAAGCCGACTCTAATGAATCGGCTTTTGGGGTGGAAGACGGGGCTCGAACCCGCGACATCTAGAACCACAATCTAGCGCTCTACCAGCTGAGCTACAACCACCATGTTTGCGCAGACTTCCTTATTTTACGTGGTTGAAGCGAAGCTGCCTGTCCCGAATACTTTCGGGAAGCTACAACCACCATGTTGAAATGAGATCATCATTTCGGGCTGCAAATATAATTAATTCACAAGTTCAACAATCAAAAAAATAAAAAAATCTATCAGATTACGGATGAATAGTGCGTCACATTATTTTATTACATTTGAGCAATCACTTACCCACACGAGTTCATGAAAATAGGAATAAAACTTACCCTTACGTTTGTAGCGATTAGTTTAATCTCTGTCACGATCATAGGATACATATCGTATCAACAAGGTAAAACAGGTCTGCAAGAAGAGTCTTTTAACCGACTTACAGCTGTGAGAGAAATGAAGGCATCGCAGATTGAAGATTACTTCGTTCAAATTGAGAATCAGATCATTTCCTATTCGCAGAATCGTACGGTGATTGAAGCGATGAAGGAGTTTAAACAAGGTTTTGATCTTGTTCCAACTGAAATTGATTCTTCGCATCATGATTTAGAACACCTACACCAATACTATGAGAGTGAGTTCATCAAAAGATTAAACGAAAACTCAACGGTAGATAACCATTATAAAGACTACATTATTCAGCATGAATCGGGTGAAATTCTTCAAAACATCTACATTGCGGAGAATCCTAATCCAATTGGTGAAAAGCATCACTTAACGTTTGTAGAGGATTCACTTTCTTACACACAAACACACACCTACTATCATCCGTTGTTTAAAGACTTTCTCGAGAAATTTGGCTATTACGACATCTTTTTGATTGACAATGCGTCTGGAGATATCGTTTATACGGTTTTTAAAGAGGTAGACTACGGAACTTCTTTAAAGGATGGAAAGTTCTCGAATTCCAACCTAGCAAATGTTTACAAATCTGCAGTAGGTTCAAACGATGACAACTTCGTTACGGTGATTGATTTTCAGCCCTACGAACCTTCTTACAATGCACCTGCTGCGTTCATGGCTTCTCCCATTTTTGATGGTGAGGAATGCATTGGAGTATTGGCGTTTCAGATGCCCATCGAAAAGATCAATAACATCATGACCAATCGCCAGAAGTGGATGAACGTTGGGCTAGGTGAGAGTGGAGAAACTTATCTCGTGAGTGAAGATTATACACTTCGAAATCAATCGAGGTTCCTCATTGAGGATCGTGAGAACTACTTCAAAATGATTGCGGATATCGGAACACCACAAGAGACGATAGATAAAATCAAAACATTTCATACTTGTATCGGACTTCAAGAGGTACGCACGGAAGGAACAAAAGCGGCCTTGAATGGAGAGTCCAACACTAAGATATTTGAGGACTATCGAGGAGTGGACGTGCTATCATCTTATAAACCCTTGAACATTAGAGGTCTGAATTGGGTGATCATGTCAGAAATTGACAAGGCTGAAGCATATGCCCCAATCACCAAGTTAAGGGATCAAATTTTGTTCTTTTTTGGTGTAACGATATTGATCATTCTGATCATTTCCTTCTTTGTAGCTAGACAAATTACGAAGCCAATCAAGTCGCTTACGAGAACCTCGAGAGAGTTAGCCAGAGGGAATTGGGACGTAGAGGTGAAAGTGAATCAAAAAGATGAGATCGGGATTCTCGGGTTGAGTTTTAAGAGCATGCAGGACTCTATTCACAAGATGATTGATGACCTGAATGAGGCCAATCATACACTTGAAGACAAGGTGAACAAGCGTACGCAAGAATTAAAGCTTCAAAAAGACCTGATCGAAGAAAAGAACCGTGAGGTAATGGATTCGATTCATTATGCGCAACGTTTGCAAACGGCCATTTTACCTACAGCACAGTACATCTATGAAAATCTGAGAGATAGCTTTATTTTATTCAAACCAAAGGATATCGTATCTGGAGATTTTTACTGGATGACGGATATTGATGGTAAGGTATACGTAGCAGCTGTAGACTGCACTGGACATGGTGTGCCAGGTGCTATGGTTAGTATTGTTGGAGCCAATGGTTTGAATCGATGCGTGAAAGAATTTGGTTTGAAGTATCCAGGAGAGATCCTCAACAAATTGAGAGAATTGGTAATCGAGACATTTAATTCTTCTCATGATGGTGAGGTGAAAGATGGAATGGATATCGCGTTATTGGCAATTGATAAGCAAACGAAGAAGGTGGAATATGCAGGAGCAAACAACCCATTGTGGATTGCGCATAAGACGACTAAGGAAATGGAAGTGATCAAAGCAGATAAGCAACCCATTGGTAAGTTTGACCATGCCGTTCCGTTTTCTACACACGAGTTGCAACTGGCCGAAGGGGATTGCCTCTATATTTTTACGGATGGTTATGCGGATCAGTTTGGCGGTATGAAAGGCAAGAAGTTGAAGTATAAGCCTTTCCAAGAGATGTTACTGTCTAACATGCACTTGCCCATGCACGAACAAAAAGATCTGATCGAAGACGCTTTCGTAGAGTGGATGTCTGATTTTGAACAAGTGGATGACGTGTGTGTGATTGGGTTGAGGTTGTAGAGAATCAATTACATTTTTTCTTCTAACATTTGAGGAGGTAGCTTGTAGCCAATTAAAAAAATCTATAAATAGACTTTGTTGAAACTTTTGATGTCACTTCCTTTATTTCTTCGGGACTTGAGATGCCCAGAATGACTTGTGAAACAATCGGTTTGATGTGAGTGTAGGAATCAAGCTTCACACCATAGATATCTTTTCCAATCTTCTTTTCATTGTCGGTGACCCACTTAAAATCAACCTGATACTTAATCAACTCCTGAGCAATCAATTTGCCTTTTTTTCCAGCACCCCATAGCACCAACTGCTGATTTGGGTCATGATCAATTTTAAGGAAGTACCTTACCTTCATTGGGATAAATTGAAGCGGCTGATAGTGCGCCTCTGTTCGTGTAGATCGTTGGGAATGATCTCGCCATAGCAGCGTAACTTCATCTACGGCACAGATCTTAAGTCCGTGCTGATACATTCTAAATGCCAAGTCGTAATCTTCTGGGTAGTCATCGTTTTCAAAACCTCCAATTTTATCAAAGTCCTCCCGGTGGATCAAAAAATTAGGAGAGGGGATACTACATTCTCTATAAATCTCATCAAAATTAGAAGACTGAGTTGTCAGGTCGTTTAACCACGCTTCGTACTTTCGATAGCCTTCACCCAATTCGTTTTTGGAGAAGTACTTGACTTTTCCGATGCAAACGCAGTTTTTACCAACAGTCTTAAGTTCTTGCTGCATCAAAAGCAAACGATTCGGTGTCATTTTGTCGTCCGCATCCATTCGGGTTATAAACTGACCTGTTGAATGACCGTAAGCTGTTCTCAATGCTGAAATGAGACCTTTTTCATTGTTTTGGAACACTCGAATTCTAGAGTCATTGGAGGCATATTCCGCTGCTATCGTATTGCTTTCATCGGTTGAAAAGTCATTGATCAACAATAGTTCCCAGTTGGTATAACGTTGCGGCAGAATGGATTCGATGCAGTCTCTTAGAAAGCTCCCAGGGTTATAAAAAGGCGTAATGATTGATATTTTGTCAGCACTAGTCTCGGACACCATTATCATACCAGGTTCGTCTTCGCTGAAGCTTTAGATCTTGTAGTAAAGAGGATTTTACATTGATCTGAATGTTGTAACTTTTCATAAAACCAAACGGTACCCAGTTGAAGGTAAGTTCCCAGCAGTGAAGATCGCGAGTTACTTCAACGGAGGTGTAGCTAAACTTTTTGTTGGTAACGTCATAGTTGGTTTGGAAGCTCATGTTCCAATTTTTGGTCACATTCATCTGACCACTCAGATTGATCGTTTGCGTTAGCTGAAATGTGTCTTTTGCTTCGTATTGGAACTTTCGATTGTATTGTAAGTTGTAACCTAGGTTAAGCGACCAATTCCAAGCCTCGCCAAACTGGATGTAATCGTCTAATTCTTCATTGATTTCTTTGAGTTCTTCTTCTGTTCCCTTGTTACTATCTACTTCTTCTTTATTTTTCTTACTTTTTAAGTTAATGCCAAAGGCAAGGTTAGCGGAGGTTACATTAA
The DNA here is from genome assembly GCA_964387945.1 of uncultured Flavobacteriales bacterium. Classification (GTDB taxonomy): domain Bacteria; phylum Bacteroidota; class Bacteroidia; order Flavobacteriales_D; family Parvicellaceae; genus Parvicella. The sequence continues at coordinate 126,173 of CAYLYX010000004.1, forward strand.
ACAGTTTACCCTCTATATCTTTGGTGAACTGATTCATGATGATATTGTTAGAGTCTCTTGCGTAAGGGTCAAATGTAGCGCCAAACCGGGTGTTAAATAGTTTAGCAATATTGGTTCTGCCAGAAATGTTCAGGTTGTCCCAATTCAGTGAATCTCGCATCAGGTCATAGCCAGAGGAGAAGGTAAGGTTATCCAGCAATTTCTTATAAACGTAAGGATTGTCACCTGTGGTATCATTGAGGTTGTTTTGCCTCATCTCAAAAGAGTTGATCAGGTTAAAACTTACCTTTCCCGAACTTCCCGTGGGAGTTGATCCATAAATTTGAGCATCAAATGGGGTAGCGTATCCCAAAGAACCAATAGAATCCACCACATAACTGTACTGCCAGCCATTATCAGGTCGTAGACTAAAATTCGCGTTGGGTGTGATGGTATGACGAACCTTACTTTGTTTCTTCCCTTGCATAAAATCTGCAAACTGGTAAAAACCATAGATTTTAGAGGTAAACGAAGCTGAAAAAGAAGCCCACATCGGCATCATAAAATCATTAATTGTGTCCGTAGTAACATCACCTGTCTCCGTATCAAAATATTTTCTGGTTCGGTAGGAATACATCAGGGCATTCGCATTTACGGAAGGCGTGAAAGTAATGGCGTTACCAAAGAAAGGAAAACTAGCGGAAGCCGTTGCGGTATGCTTCACTCCATTTCGCATGTTGTCATTTAACCTATCTAAATGATTTAAACTCAGCAAAGAATCTGCGATAGTGGTTTCATTCCTTGCGTTGATAATGTAGGTTACACCAATCTTTTCCAGTTGCTTTCTGGCATTACTTTTTATCGCACTGCTGGTATTGAACCACTTGGCAGGATAAAAACGATTGATGCTATAAGTGACATCTGGTAGGGTAAAGGAAATCACCCCGCTATTAGTGTTTTGACTATGACGTAAGTTCACGCTTAAGTTACTCGGCACTTTTCGGAAGGTTTTCCCAAAAGCGATGTTCGAGTTAAACGTATTCGTCAGGTAGTTTTCTGGTCGAACCACGTTGTTTCCAAAGTCATTTTCATACACACTTCCGGTACCCGCTTTAATGTTGGCTCTAAACGACATGCCGGGGATGCTCTTGGGGTCTTGTTTGTGGGTCCACTCCACCAAAAAGTCTGTTTTTTCGGAATAATCGTCAAATTCTTTCTCGCCTGTTTTTGTCTTTCGAAAAGTGAGTTTTAAGTTTCCGCTGTACTTGTAGCGTTTGGTGTAATTGGTTGTATTGTAAAGTGCCCAGCTCCCTTTGGTATAAATATCTCCAGTAATAGCGGTAGACAGTTGTTCGTTTTTGAATTTATGATAGTATCCTCCATTGGCCAGAAAAAAACCAAGCGAAGATTCCCCATACGTAGGAAGGATGATTCCATTGGATCCTTTCTTTTGATTGGGCAAAAAAGCAAAAGGCAGTCCCAAAGGGGTCGGAATATCCGCAACGTAGAGGTTAATTGGTCCAGAAATAATCTTGTCATCTGGAATGATGATCGCTTTTCGCAATTTAAAATAATAATGAGGATGATCTAGGTCACAGGTGGTGTACAAAGCCGTGTCAATGTGTATTTCACCGTTGTTTTGCCGTTTTACTTTATTACCATGCACGTAGCCTTCGCCTTCTTGTAACTTCACATGATAGGTAATACCTCTTTTCGTTTCGAAATTAAACTTCAAACTATCAGCCTCTGTGCTGGTTTCTCCATCCGAAAGAACGGGGATACCTCTTTTGTTGCCGGCAGAATCCAAGCAGTATTTTGCCGTAACATTTTTGGTTTTGAAATCAAATTCAATAAAACATGCATCCAAAGAGTATTCGCCATAGTCAATGTGCGCGTTCTCATACAAGTAAGCTTTTTCTTTTTTTAAATTAAGGATCATCGAGTCCTCCGCTGTATAGTTTACAGGCGTTTCCAACTGAGAAATAGTGTCTTGTCCGTAGCCGTTAATAAACAGCATTATTAACATCAAAACGGGCATAACTCTAATACCTTTGTTTAGAATTGATGTAAGTAAGGCACTATTTTTGAACCTTGTATATTGTGATGTGCTAAATACTGGCAAAACAATATGAAAAATGAGCAACGCAAAAGTAAAATATTATCCTGAGAAACGAGTTTTCAAACAACTTGTTGTTTGTTTGATGCTTGGATTAATGACAGGTTCTGTTTTCGGACAGACAGGTCTTGGTGTTAAGACCGTAGTGATAGACCCCGGTCACGGAGGAAAGGATCCCGGTGCAGTGGGAGGTTCTGATGTGTATGAAAAAACTGTAGTATTGAAGGTAGGATTGCTTCTAGGGAACAAGATTAAAGCCGCCTATCCGGATGTTAAGGTGATTTATACACGAGACAAGGACGAATTTATCGGATTGGCAGATAGAGCGTCCATTGCCAACAAGGCAGGAGCAGATTTGTTTATTTCACTGCATTGTAACGCAGCAGGAAATACTTCAGCAAAAGGGTTGGAGTCCTGGGTGTTGGGGTTACACAAGTCCGCAGCATCGCTAGAAGTGGCAAAAAAAGAAAACAACGCCATCTTAATGGAAGATGGGCATGAAAGCACTTATGAAGATTTTGATCCGAATGACCCAGATGCTTACATCGCGTTGGCAATGCGACAAAACGCTTTTTTAGATCAATCGTTGGTATTTGCGGATTTTGTCCAAAAGAACTGTGTAGATGATCTAAAGCGACACAACAGAGGCGTGAAGCAAGCAGGTTTTGTGGTGTTGTACCGAGCTACCATGCCATCGGTTTTGGTGGAGTTAGGTTTTCTTTCCCATAAAGATGAAGAGGTATTTCTGGCTAGCGCTGAGGGACAAGAAAGCTTAGCTTCTGAGCTTTTTGATGCGTTTGTTTCGTACAAAGAGCACAAAGAAAAGGTAGATGGATTGAGTGATGAACCTTATGTTCCACCCGTGGATATTAAAGAGGACGAGCCCAAGGAAGTTGTTACGCCAGACAATTCCGGAGTTATATTTAAAGTACAAATTGCGACATCCAGTTTGAACTTACCTACCAAACCAGAGAACTTTAAGGGGATGTCTGACGTAGAAATGGTGCCATCTGGTAAATGGTTTAAGTACTTTGTAGGAAGCTATAAAACCATTGATGAGGCGAAGGCACGACAGCAAGAGGTGCAGGAAAAAGGGTACGATACAGCTTTTATTGTAGCCTACGAAGATGGAAAGAAGATTAGTGTGAGTGATGCTGTGAATAAAATGAATTGAGAACCATTCACAACCAGCGGTTGTGAAAACCTATAACTATGAAGATAAGAAAGGAATTTATTGTTGGTATTTTTTCTGCTGCCGGAATTATCGCCTTGATATTAGGTTTTTTCTATTTGAAGGGAGAGTCTTTTTTTGGGGATAAAACAGAGTATTACGTTATCTATGAAAATGCAGATGGACTACAGTCTGGTAATGCTGTTAAGTTAAATGGTGTACAAGTTGGAAAAGTGGTTTCCGTAGGGTTAAACCCAAAGGATGAATCGTCAACACTGATCAAATTTGCAATTACTAATCCTGACGTCCAACTCCCTCAGGGAACGATTGCTGAAATGAAAGGAGATATCCTTGGAACAGTTACGCTCAATATTATTTTTCCAGCAGATTCCATTCGCAATGGAAAATTTCACGATACGGGAGATACCTTGAATGCGCAGATTGCAGAGGATATCCAAAAAACCATTGAGAAGAAGTTTGATCCGTTGATGGCTAAAATCAATGATTTGATTGGTACAGCAGATGGAGCAATTGGTACCATCGAAGCCATTTTTGGTGATAACGAAGGAAACCTGAACGCTACGTTTGAGAAGTTGAATAAGTCCATGACGAACTTCCAGCACATTGCACAGAATTTGGATTCGCTGACGCATGTGTTGAACAACAGCAAGTACATGATTACTTCTACGGTAGCCAATATCAATTCAATTACCTCCAATCTGAAAGAAAGCAACGATGAGATTACATCGATGATTTCTAACATCAATACGGTTTCAGGTAATTTAGCTAAGATAGACCTGCAACCTACGATAGATAAGGCAAACATGGCTTTGTCAGAAGTTACCTTGATCCTGGATGAAATTAAAAACGGAGACGGAACATTGACGAAACTGATGCAAGATAGTGTGTTGTATGACAACGTGAATGAAATGCTGGATGAGGCAACGATGTTAATCAATAACATTATGACGCATCCTAACCGTTACCTACAGTTCTCTGTTTTTGGAGGGAAGGATAAAGGAGCTAAGCTTCCACATGAAGACGAGAAACGTCTGAAGGAGTTTGCGAAGGATTCACTCCGAGAATGGTATCCCTAATTTAGAATGATTTTGAATAAGAACGAAAGGCGGTGTTTTACCGCCTTTTTTGGTGAAAAAGTACTGGAAACCAAAGGTTAATTTTTAAATCTTTGTTTTCTTTGTGAATAAGTAAAATTCGAATAAATGGGCATTGGAAGTATAATATTTATCGTGTTGTTTTTGGGAGCAATGACCTTTTTTGCTCTTCAGGTTAAGCGTATTGCCGGAAACATAAAAATGGGAAAACCTGTTGACCGCTCGGATAACTTTTCAGAGCGATTAAAAACAATGACTCTGGTCGCTTTTGGACAGAAAAAGATGTTTCAACGCCCGATTCCTGCGCTACTGCACTTTTTCATTTATGCAGCATTCGTCATAACGCAGATTGAGTTGATAGAGATCATCGTAGACGGTGTGACAGGTAAGCACAGGGTATTTATGGAGTCATTGGGAGGTTTTTACACTTTCATGATCTCCTTGATTGAGATTTTGTCGCTATTGGCTTTGATTGCTACATTCTCCTTTTTGGCAAGAAGAAATTTATTGAAAATCCCCCGTTTTCACATGAGTGAAATGACCGGCTGGCCTAAGTTGGATGGTAACATCATTCTATATCTTGAGTTTTTGCTCGTGATGTTCATTTTTACAATGAATGGAGCGGATGAGGCACTGCACCTAAGAGGGGAGAGTCACGCTGCCGGATCGGGAGGACTGGGCTTCACGGTTTCGAGTATACTTGGTCCTACCATTTTTGGCGGAATGGAAACAGGAACATTAGAATTATTGGAACGCATCGGTTGGTGGGGACATATTGTTATCGTTTTGGCATTCATGTGTTACCTTCCGTTTTCAAAGCACTTTCACATCTTTTTGGCATTCCCTAACACGTTTTACTCTAACCTTAAGAGCAAAGGACAGTTTACCAATTTGGCAAGTGTGAAGAGTGAAGTAGAGAAGATGTTTGATCCCAACTTTGATCCTTACGCAGCTCCAGCAGAGGGAGAAGTTGCAGCTCCAGAACGCTTTGGAGCCAAGGATGTCGTGGACTTGACCTGGAAGCAGTTAATGGACAGTTACACTTGTACAGAGTGTGGTAGATGTACTTCTGCATGTCCTGCAAATCAGACAGGGAAAAAATTATCTCCAAGAAAGATCATGATGGACACGCGCGATCGTCTGGAGGAATTATCAGCACACCGAAAAAAGAATGGAAAAGACGCTGAAGATGGAAAGTCACTGCTGTTTGATTACATTTCTGAAGAAGAACTTTGGGCGTGTACAAGTTGTAATGCCTGTGTACAGGAATGTCCGGTAAACATTGATCCACTAGGCATTATTGTGGACCTCAGAAGGTATTTAGTGATGGAAGAATCAAAAGTGCCATCTGAACTAGCGGGAATGCTGACCAATATTCAAAATAACGGTGCACCCTGGCAGTTTGCGCAGAGTGATCGTTTGAACTGGGCCAAAGAGGATTAATTTTAATTGATGAAAGAATAAAGCGTTTGTCTTTTGGTCGTTTATTAAGTTTCAAAAGTCAAGCGTCAAATAAATAAGCATATGTCAGATTTATTAAAAGTACCTACAGTAGCAGAAATGGCCATGGCCGGAGAAACTCCCGAAATTCTTTTTTGGGTAGGTTGTGCAGGAAGCTTTGACGATAGAGCCAAAAAGATCACGAAAGCTGTAGTTAAAATATTAAACAATTGCGGAGTGAAATTCGCTGTTCTGGGAACAGAAGAATCGTGTACCGGAGATCCTGCAAAGAGAGCTGGAAATGAGTTTGACTTCATGATGGCTGCGATGCAGAATATTCAGGTGCTGAATGGGTATGAGATTAAGAAAATTGTGACGGCTTGTCCGCATTGTTTTAATACACTGAAAAACGAGTATCCGGAGTTGGGTGGCAATTATGACGTGATTCATCATACGCAGTTGATCAATGGACTGCTGAAAGAAGGACGTTTGAAAATTGCCGGAGGTGGAGATTTCAAAGGAAAGAAAATTACCTTCCATGATCCTTGCTACTTAGGTAGAGCTAACGATGTGTACGAAGCACCTAGAGATGTATTGCAAAAGCTGGATAGTGAGCTGGTTGAAATGAAACGTTGCAAGACCAAAGGTCTTTGCTGTGGAGCTGGTGGAGCGCAGATGTTTAAAGAAGCAGAGAAAGGAAACAAAGAGGTGAATGTAGAACGAACTGAAGATGTCCTAGAAGTAAAGCCGAACTTTGTGGCAACGGGATGTCCTTTCTGCAATACAATGATGACAGACGGTGTAAAGCACTTTGAGAAAGAAAACGACATTCAGGTAATGGATGTGGCCGAACTCATTGCAAACGCTGCAGATTTGTAAGTTCTTTGGTAACTTTACCCTATGAGCAGTTTTAAATCATCTGATAAAGTCTGGGTTTACACTTCAGCAAGTGAGTTTACCGACCAGCAAAAGCAATTGCTACTTCAACGCGCACAAGGTTTTTTGGATTCCTGGGAAAGCCATGGTGATAAAGTAAAAGGAGAGATAGGGTTGGCCTATGATCGTTTCATTATTGTGATTGCGGATGACTGTGGTGGAAACATGTGTGGTAGAGCGCAAGATGCTCAGGTTCGATTCATCAAAGAAGTGGAAGGGGAGTTAGGCGTAGAACTAATGGATCGAATGCAATTGGCTTACAAGTCAGACAAAGATCCGAATAAGGTGCTGGTCAAGAAAATGCCAGATTTTAAAGCAGAGATTCAGTTAGGCAGAATTACTCCGGAGACGATTGTTTTTAACAATATGGTTACCACTTTTGGCGAGTTTAGTGAAGGTTGGGAAACCCAACTTAAAAACAGTTGGCATAGACAGCTGATGAACTAAAAACTACTCTTCTCCACTGGATAGGCATTCAACGTAGCTAGTGCGGTGGCAATTAACTGATCGTCTGAATTGAATATTTCTCCCTTTACCACAAGGATAGATTTTCCTTTTTTCAAAACTGTTCCAACTCCTTTGATGTTGTCTTTGACTAGAGCTGGTCTTAGGTAATTGATTTTAAACTCAACGGTACTTACTACTTTTCCTTCGGGAGCAGTAGCGCTTAAGGCTGCAACGCCTACAATTGCATCCATAAAACCAGCAATCGCCCCTCCGTGAGCAGCAGTTGGCGTAGCAAGTAACTCTTCGGTTACGCATAAGGAGTAGTGAATTTTTCCGGGTTCAATAACCTCATAATCCATTCCCAACAACCGACCAAAATGATTGTTTTTATTGTAGGTGGATAGGATTAAATTCGTTAGTTCCCCAGTTCGATCCATTCCTCAATTTTTAACGCTTTGCTAATTCCTCTGTACGTTCGCCAGATTTCGAAGATCATCTTTCCATTCGAGTAACTGGTCACTTCACCGATTCGCTGTCCGTTATCAACCCATTGACCTACTTTAACGTTTACGTTGCTAAGCGAACCGTAGACCATTCTGTAAGCGCCTCGTTTGATCATAACCACCTGCTCGTTGCCAGGGATTTCGAAGATACTGGTTACTTCTCCTTCAAAAACAGCATTTACCGTTTCTCCCGGAGCAGCATCGATGATCAGTCGGTTGATCTGCGGGTTTTCAGCACTCATCAACGCATTGGTGTCGATGGAGTAATGATTGATAAAGGTAAAGCTCGTGAGTGGCAATTGTAAAGATCCTTTTGACGCTTCAAACTCAACACTTTCAATGCTATCACAAATATCTGGAGATGCTTGTTCACACACAATAGCAGAGCCAATGTACTCGCTTCGTTGCATTTGTTTTACAGCAAACTTGAGGTCGTTGTCAGAAACAAATTCTTCAGCTTCATACTCTCCCTGAGCAACAAAGATCAGCGGAATGAAAAGATATGTCAATAAAAGTACCCGCATTAATTGTTATCTGATTCGTGTGTTTCATCCATGTAAATTGGAGACGTCTGCAAGTCTTTATAATAATAGATTGAAATTCGTACGGTATCGTTCAAAAAGTTGATTTTCCCGATCTCTACACGATTGATAACCAAACCCGTACGCTCACTCAAGTCAGCAAGTAATTCGTCCATATTTCCCGGTTTGATTAAATCTATCTTTTCGTAAGTTACGTTCAGTTTAGCTTCGTGCTCTAACAACCACATTTTTTCAATCGCAAAAGTCGCACCAACAATCACTAGGTTGGCAAAAGCAAGTTCTGTCCAGCTAAATTTCTTGGAAGCCAGTGCATTTAATACGGCAATTCCGATCACCATAAACAAATAGGTCATTTCTCTCACCGGCATGGTGGTAGTTCGGAAACGGATGATGCCAAATACTGCAAATAGCCCCAGACCAATACCTGTGCCGATATCGTATTTCTTCATGGCGAAAATGATCATGAAGACTACGATATTCGTAATGATAAAAGAGAAGAGGTAATCCTTTCGTTTAGTAGTAGGGTAGTACAACGTTCTTACCAGTATGAGTGTAAAGATTAAGTTGGCTAAAAACCGCAAGAGCAATTTCTCAAAATCATTGTCGTAGATTTTGATCTTTTGGAAAGTCAAGTCTCCAAAGCCCTTATCCTCATCATCTTTGTCCTTCTTCTTATCCTTCTTTTTGTCGTTGTCCTCATTTTCGGAAGAATCATCGTACTGTTCTTCCTGATATTCTTCATCAACGGACTCTTCCGCTTCCGCATTGGTCTGACCAATCGAAACTAACGGAACGAACATCATCATGATTAATAAAAGCCTTAGTTGCATATGCTATTCTGTATTTAGTTTATAGTTCTCTGATTTTATCAATGAGTAAATATTTTTTCTTGAACCGGTTTTTCTTAATTTCTGGGTTGGTCAAACCCATTCCAATGCAGTATTTGCTGACTTTTGCCCTCCGAATACCGTGCGCACGAAGTGTTTTCATAACAGGGGAACTGCGGTTTTCTTTTTCCTGTTTTACTTCAGCGATGACAATATTCTCATATCCCATGTCTTTCTTGTGCTCACTGTCTTTAAAGTGTAAGCCGATATCTAGCGTTACGCGTTCGTTTAGTTCTTGATTAACGAGTGTAATTCGCTCAAAACTGTTCCACAATGAAGGCTGCAACTCTTTCGATTCTGGAAGAATCTGATTGATGAAGTCGATGGAAGCATCAGAAAGGTCCAGCTCAAAATCCTCAATTCTAATCCTTGTTTTGTCCGTTCTGCCTTTTTTCTTGTGTTTCACTTCCAAAAAGCACAGGTCACTATCCACGTATCTTCTGATTCTAACCTTGTAACGATTGGGATAACCGTTGTGGTGATGCATGTAATGATCCAAATCGTCCGTATCGAAGTAAAGGCTTTTGTATTTTGCTGTACGCAGACCTTCTATCTCCAGAGCTCGATAATGCTGTGCTAATTCGTTGAGCACGTCCAAAAATTGGTTTTTAGAAAGCACGTATTTCGTATCCACGCGATTCATGAGCTGAACGCTGTCCATTTCCTTTAGAGAAATGGGATTAAATTTGGATAAGATGTCATTAAGTGCTGTCATGTGCTATTTTACGCCTAGTTACACAAAATTAGGAATGTTAAGTAGGGATTAACATTCCCTAAAATTCTTTTATTAACTTTGGTTTTTTAGTAATCGAAGTTCTTTTCGATACGGTTTAAACAAAATAATGGAAAACAAATCAATAAATATCAGCTATCAATTATTCGTCTCAAAGGATGAATTATCTGATGAAAATGCGATGCTGATTAATAAAGCAGAAGAGGCACTTGAGAACGCCTACGCTGTATATTCCAAATTTCATGTGGGTGCTGCTTTACTGTTAGATAATGGCGAGGTGGTGACAGGAAATAATCAAGAAAATATTGCTTACCCAAGTTCATTATGTGCAGAGCGGGTGGCGTTGTATTATTGCAAAGCCCATTATCCGAATGCAGTAGTAAAGAAAATTGCCATCATGGCACGTTCTGAGCAAGGAGATTTGATAGAGGTCATCTCACCCTGTGGTGGATGCAGGCAGGTGATGAGTGAGTATGAACGCGTGCAGAAAGAAAACATGCAGGTGATTCTCAAAGGAGAAGGAGATAGCATTATGATCTTTGATTCAGTAGCAGATTTGTTACCACTTTCATTCAATACAAAAGTACTCGGTGCATAGAACAGTTGTCTACATATTGATTCTAGTTTTTTTTGCTGTTGTTTCATGCAATAAGTTTTCGTCCAACACGGATTGTACGCCATCAGCAGATTGTTACCCGTTTCCCTGGGATAGCGGCTATGTTTACGTAGATGTGACTTATCCCGGTTCAGGACCAGGAATTCCCGTGATCTTGTACGAAGGATACGTGGAAGATCAGCAAATCTTATGGGCGGATACTGTTTATACGGATGAACTCATCTTTTGGTTACCAACTCAAACCCGCTATGCGGTAGAGGCGTATTACTCGTATGGTGGTCAGACCATTGTGGCGCTAGACGGAAGAAAGTTGAACGAGGAGTCCTATGATGATTGTGGTGAAACGTGTTATGAAGAGTCATCCATTCGATTGGATGTAAAGAAGTTGTAGATGGGCGCGAAGATATTGTATTACCTGATTCTAATTCCCTTGTCGAGAATGCCCTTCTTTATGCTGTATGCATTGAGTGATTTTGCCTTCTTCATGATGTTTTATGTGGTGGGATACCGAAAAGCAGTAGTGTACAAGAATCTGCAGAACTCTTTTCCCGAAAAAACAGAAAAGGAATTAAAATTCTTACAAAAACACTTCTTCAAACACCTGTGTGATCTGATGGTAGAGAGTATCAAAGGATTTACCATCTCAGAAAAGCAGATCATGCAGCGGGTGAAGTTCAAGAACAACGAAATCTTAGATCAATTCTTTGATCAAGGGAAGTCTGTGATCGTAGTTACAGGACATTATAACAACTGGGAAATGGTGGGTACGGCTAGTGGAAAAGGAATTCAGCACCAACCGTTGGGTATTTATAAGCCGTTGAGCAATAAGTTTTTTGATCGCAAAATGAGAGTTTCCAGAGAGCGCCACGGTCTGATCATGGTGCCGATGAAAGAAACGGTGGATAGTCTGGAGAAAGATTATGGAAGACCCGCTGCTTTGCTTTTTGCAGCTGATCAAACGCCATCTAACGTCTCAAAGTGTTATTGGATGATGTTTTTGAATCAGGAAACACCTGTTTTTTATGGTCCCGAGAAAATAGCCAAAGATTTTGACCTTCCAGTGGTTTATTCGAGTATGTACAAAAGGAGAAGAGGTCATTACGATGTGGTGCATCAGGTCATTACAGAGAATCCATCAGCAGCTCACTACGGAGAAATTACACAGCGACACGTCAAAATTCTGGAGGAGGACATTAAATTAGCTCCTCAGTATTGGCTGTGGTCGCACAAGCGTTGGAAACATAAACGTCCGGAAGAAATGGAGTTGCATTGATTTTCCAGACGTAGTCGTTAACTTCATCAACAATTGTTAATAACCTCCTTTCATAACTTTTTGGACTCGTTTTCTTTCAGACCGCAGGGATTCCAACTACCTTTGTGGTAATGTCAGAACAGATAGGAGATATAATGAAGTCTGCGCAGGGGGGGAATCGCAAGATTAGAAAATCAGCGCAAAACCCTGTTGCTTATGGAGGAAAATTACCCCCGCAAGCGGTGGACATGGAAGAGGCGGTTCTGGGAGCGTTAATGCTTCAGAAAGACCCCGTGAACGATGTGATCGATATTTTGCAACCGCATTCGTTTTACAAGGAATCACACCAAAAAATTTACGAAGCGATCAAGGAACTTTTTGGTGAATCGCAACCGATTGATATTTTGACCGTAACGCAACGGCTTCGACAGAAGGGAGTGATTGATGAAGTGGGAGGTCCTTTTTATATTTCTCAACTGACCAATCGAGTGGCGTCTACAGCGAATACAGAAGCACATGCCCGTGTAATTTCGCAGAAATACATTTTACGTGAATTGATCAAGGTATCCAGCGATATCATCAATAAAGCGTACGATGAAACCTCGGATGTATTCGATCTTTTGGACGATGCGGAGAGCGCTCTTTTTAAAGTAGCCGAAGGAAACATTCGAAAGAATTACGACACCATGAAAGATCTCGTTTATCAAGCGAGTAAGGAGATTGAAGTGGCAATGAACCGAGAAGATGGGGTAAGTGGTATTCCTACCGGGTTTACCGATCTGGATCGTGTAACTTCTGGATGGCAGAAGTCGGATATGGTCGTATTAGCTGCTCGTCCGGGGATGGGAAAAACAGCTTTTGTACTTTCGATGGCGCGAAATGTTGCGGTGCAATACGGTCATGGTGTAGCGGTATTCTCGTTGGAGATGAGTTCGCTACAGTTAGTAAATCGTTTGATTTCAGGCGAAGCAGAGATTCCAGCAGAAGATATTCGTAAGGGTAATTTCACGCGGGAGAAGTTCAACCAATTCTTCGAACGAACCAAGAAACTTTCAGAAGCACCTTTGTTTATCGATGATACACCTGCACTCTCCATTTTTGAGTTACGAGCAAAGTGTAGACGATTAAAGGCACAGCACGATATTAATCTGGTGGTGATCGATTACTTGCAGTTGATGACAGCAGGAGGAACAGCCGGCAACCGTGAGCAGGAAATTTCTACGATTTCCCGTTCGATCAAAGAGATTGCAAAAGAACTCGATGTACCGATCATTGCTCTTTCTCAGTTGAGTCGATCGGTAGAAAGTAGAGGAGGAGATAAACGTCCGATGCTATCCGATCTTCGGGAATCCGGAGCGATTGAGCAGGATGCCGATATTGTATGTTTTATCTATCGTCCGGAGTACTATCAATTGGACGTTTGGCCAGATAACACACCCTGTGCCGGACAAGGAGAGATCATCATTGCCAAGCACCGTAACGGTTCGCTGGAAGACATTCGTTTGAAGTTTGTAGGTAAATTTGCCAAGTTTGATAACCTCGACACGTTTGGTGATGACTACAGCACCAGTGCTTTATCGAGCATTCAGGGAGGAGATGATTTTGATTCCGACTTCGGGACGTACACTGTACCGAGCAAGATGAACAACGATTTTGAGGACGAAAATTTCGATTCGAACTTCGGAGGAGGAGATGATGACGATGATCCTTTCTAACGTTTAGGGTTTAACAGCTTGTGATGAGTGAGCAGGGTAGTTTTTGAGGAAATTATTCAAATTTAATTTATTCTAACTCCCTGAATTAATATAGCACATTCAATGGATTGCTCTTTCAAATGAAGGAATTGTTTTCTTTCCTCATCCTGTTTGAAATTATCAAAATCTTCTTGAGAATCGAATTCTACCAAATGTATTTCGTAAGGAACTTTGATGTTGTTTTCAATTACTGAACCATCATTGGGTCGAATGCGTAAGGTAAGCCTTCCATTGTATTTTGAGATGATCGGAATTGCCAGGGATTCAAATTCATGAAAGACCTCTTCTTTTCCTTCTTTTATGTAGATTAATTGTGTAAGGTGGATCATTTTGTGGGGTTGAAAATGTTAGCTTGTCGTTTATTTTTTCAGAACGGAAGTTTGGTTGTATTTTTATGTTTCCCTTTTTTATATAATGAAGAATATGAGCCATGCTGCCAATAACCATCCATTTTATCGTTTTTGTAGTTTCCTACAATTCGACCCTCATATCCGTTAGCATTAACTCGCTCGAAAGTCCATCTTCCATTTTTTAGTCCTTGGTCATCTACGTTCCCAAGAATAATTGTCCCATTTTCACATTCAAAAATCACATTGAATTCATATTGTTTATACACCTTACCATCCCTATCTTTAACAATAGCAGTTGTGTCCTTGTGTTGAAAGAGATCAATATCGATATTCACTTTTCTAATATCTTCTATTACTTTAAGGTTGCACAGGCTGTCGTGCTGAGAAAATGCTAGAATGGACTGAAAAAATGATATGAGTATTAAAGTTGTTTTCATCTTATGCACCCTAATGTTTTAAGTAAAAAACACAGTATCGGTTTAATTTCGTAAGGTATGCTTTTTTCTTTTTGTTGGGCTCAGTTATTTATTCTTCATCGTCAGGCTTGTCATCAAAACTACCCGCAACACGTTCTTCACAGGTCTCGAATCCAAGATACTCCTTTTCTTCTAGTTCGCAGAGTCGATCAAATACTTCTTGGTAATTCCCTTCGGGTTGCATATCCAGAGAAAAATAAAAGTCATTGCATCTCTCATATGAAATGGTCAATTCTCGCAGAGTCTCGAGTATTTCTTCTTGTTCTGTTCTGTCGATATGATCCTTGAAAAATACTCTAAATGTTCGATGTTGACTAGGTTCTATTAGCTCTCTAATTTCAAGGAAAGACTCTTCAGAATCTCGTGTTGCACGAACAATATCGTGAAAATTTAAACCATAAGCATAGAAAGGAACATTCTCTAGTTTATAAAGATCATTTCCGAGAGGAGTAGCCCACATCGACTCTCCGTCCATCGCCCAGTGATTTGGTAGATCAATGTGTACTTTTTCAAGCCCTTCTTTATTCTCCATTTTTTAGTTATGACGCTCCGACTAAAATACGCAGAAACGGCTTCTAATCTTATCTGCCAGATTAGTTTTTTGCTATGGTAGCGGCTAGGTCTTTATTTTTTCCTGATTTGCTACTGTTATGATTTTAGGTTTTCGAGATCTTGCCTACCAATAATCGCCATGATTTCAACAGTACCTTCGTTAATTCTGTAATAAATTGAATCGACACCACATACACATCTGCGGTAGCCATTTTTGATGTAGTCAACCGCCTCAAATGAGAAAGGTCTTTCAGCGATCTCCTCAAAATATTCGAAAAATGTATTGAAATACTTCTCAGCCTGAGTTACACTGAATGTTTTAACTCCGTAATTGTAGATCCTGATTAAGTCTTCCTTAGCAACTTCGCTTAATTTGTAGTTAGCCATTGGCTAAAGATTTTGCCTGAGCTAAAATATCAGCCTTCGAATCAGTTGTGAATCCAGATTTTTCAGCCATTTCGAGTCGAGCAACAATCCAATCGATTTTAGCTTGTTGTTGTCTTGCTTGTCTGATCAGATCGTTAACAATTTCACTTTTGCTAGTATACTCCTTTGAGTCGACTAGCTTTTTTAACCATTCGTCATTAGGTTCAGTGAAAGATATGCTTTGTCGTGCCATGAGATTAGTTTTGGTGCAAATATACATCATTTACGCATCAGATGTGATTTTGTTACAGCGTGGCTGACAACGTCCGAATAACAAACACCTCTGTCATTCTAATGATAGTCAGCATTTGTGATCCACCCAAATATATGGAATAACACGAACACTTCAGTTTTGAGATAAGAGAGAGTAATTTGTTGTTTTACCCTTAGCTGCTCAGCCTTGTTTTTAGTCCTCTAAGTGAAATGTATGCCTGAATCAATAAGGTTACAACAAAACCTTCTAAAAGAACGCCCAAAAACATTCCTATGATTGCTGAAATTTGTGATGTTAGCGCAGGTGCTGAAGTACCATCATAAAGACCAAAGAGCTGTGGGTTGATAAAAGGAACGTAAAACAGCATAAATGCCAATACGGTCACAGCTGCGATCAGGATAATCTTACAGCTGATCCAAAACCGTGAACGAGGACTAATTGTATCGGTTCTTTTGCCTGAAAAAAAGAAAAGTAAGGAGAGGGCTAGTATAGACTCAGAAAGCAACCCATAAATGGCGCCCAATTCGGAGATTCCAAAGAAACGACCTGCAATGAATTCGATGAAGATCCAAAGGATCAAGGCTAGTCCTGTGAGGATGCCATATCTTGCAATGGATTGATTTGATTTTTGTTTTGTTGATCTTGTCATGGTATTAGGGTTTTACGGTTGAATAATATCCTTCAAAAACAATGCTCCAGCTTTGACCACCGTCTTTTGTGATCTCCCAGGTGTGTTTTACCCTCCCATCTGAGAGTGGACGCCAAGTGGTTTTGTTCTGTACATAACCGGATTCATTTTCTTTTTTCGGACTGAGCATCACCATGGCACCGTCTGTAAACGAACCGTTCATAATAATGGAACCTCCATACCCATCAATCCAACTTTGGTGCCATTGCTTGTTGGTGCTGTTGTAAAAACTGATGCTCGTGCCAGTCGTTCCTTTTGCTCCTGTCCAGTTTTCACGCAGTCCACAACTATCTTCAATTAACTCGATGCGGTTGTGACCCAACAACGTGCCAGCCGAATCCTTTACTTCCCAGTTGCCTACCCAAAAGTCAAATTGACGGTACGTCTCCTGGCAACAGTTGCAGGAGGGGGTGTTTTCTTGAGCAGAACAAAAGAAGCTAAACAGCAGTAAGGCGGCGATCAATCCAGTTTTCATACAATTCATTTACAGCAAGAGTACGAAGTTTGGATGGCTTAAAATTGTAAAAAACGACTTTTTATGTCTTGAGGTAGTTCCCGGGCGTTTTCCCTGTCACTAACTTGAAGTCACGAATAAAATGAGATTGATCAAAATAACCCAATTGATGACTGAGTGCTGTTAATGATCCGGTAGGAGTGGATTGCAGCTGATTTACAGTATGTTTTACGCGCAAGATTCTACTGTACTCCTTCGGACTCATGCCTACTTGTTCGTTGAACTTTGTTCTAAAGTAAGAAGGGCTCACATTGAACTTTTTGCAAAGTGTTTTAATGGTGATAAAACCATGCCGCTCCAACAACAGCGCCACCGCTGCATCGATAACATTTCGGTGCGTTTCTGAATAAATGGAAGTCAGGTAAGTGTCTACGCGATTTATGATTTGCTCGTTGGCAATCTTAGGGCTGTCTAGTGTAAATTCAGGCAGTTCCAACTCTTCAAGGTTCACCAAACTATTTTTATAGAGGTTGAGTCGGTCATTGAGAAAAGATCGTGCACCTTGAGGCGTGAATTGCACACTCACCAGTTTTGCTTCTGGAGTCAAACTCTTCACTGCGAAGGAGTGATTATGGAGTCCTCCGAGAAAGAATTGAGGTCTCACGTTCCATTCTGTACTTTTCACCGATTGCTGCGCAAACTCACCCGAAAGTTGAAAAATAAGCTCTAGATTTCCTTCCGGATGGAGGTGTAGTGCTTGCCGTTCCTTAAAATCGTAAATCCGAAATGCAGCCACCAGTCCGTTGTATTTTGGCAGTTGAAAGGAGGATATGTGGGTGGAGGAGTTCATATCGATAGACAGACGTAGTTCGGGTCTGATAATGGAAAGATAATAAATTATTGATTGCTGACGTTCCGGCTAAAAAGCGTTGTTGTCCTTAAGGGTATTGTATATAGGTGTTGTTACCGACAGTTTTTATTTTCTTTTATAGAATGGTTCTGTTTCATTTAAAAAGTAGTCAGATATTCCGCCATTCCTATCAATTTGAATAAAGTCAACAATTTCATTGTTCAATAGCCTTTCAGCAAAGGGGCCAGCTTCATTAGTTATTGAAGACATATTTCCTTCTACATCAATTGCTATCATCAAATGCGGAAGTTCTTCAGTTTTATCCATTTTAATTGCAGCTAAGTACGCAGCTTTTACAGATTCTTTTTCTTTAAACAGCTTACTTAACGCACTAACAAGTTCGGTTGGGTAATTTGCAGGTTGACCAATTTGAATTTCTGTATCCTGCTCAATAGTCATTTCGCTTTGTTGTTCAAAGATTGACCCATTAAGCAAGCTTTCAATCTCATTTGGAATTAATTCTTTTCCATAGTCAGAATATGGATTTAGAATAAATGTAGCTCCTTTAGCCACTCCAAATAAATCTTGGCCCTTCATAGCCATGAATGGAACTTGCTCCTTAATTACACCTTTATCAAATATCCGATTAGTTGAAGTAAAAACAGGAATATGTCCATTTTTAAATGTCACAAATTGAACAGTTGTATCTCTTTCTAAAGTTCTTACTCCTTCATCAGAGTTATCCTGTCCATTTGTCAATACAACAAGTTCATTCCATAATAGCTTTTGATAAAACTCGTTTCTAGCTGAAACTTTTGTTGCAGCTTCCATTAAGGTCTTTTCCAACTCGTTTTCGGGAAAAGTGGAGTCAGTTTTCTTTTTCTTAAATATGTCAAATAATCCCATTTCTGTTCTTCTAATTGTGGGTAACGGTCTACCTAAACTGCGTTTTAATGCAGTTTAGGCTTTGTTGTGCTTAGTTTCTTTTCCGTTTTCCTTTTCTCTTGTTTATTTCTTTGGCTAACTTCTTCAGTTCCTCATCTTTGTTATCGTAGAGCTTATTTAGAGCGTGTTCAAGCATTTCATAAGTTTCTAAAATGTCTATTTTCTCCAATTCACCTATATGACTTCCAGAATTTCCAATCCATTTAATTGCTAAAAGAAGTTCTGCAATGTCTGGTTTAGAGTTTTTAAATTCTTCTATTCTTTTGTGTAAAGAAAGTCGTTGTCTTTTTCTGCGTCTGTCTAAGAAGGTTTTTTTGACCTTAAATTGATCCATTAGCATTTCTAATGAAACTCTAATTTTATTTGCACAAGAAGCAAGGTCATTCCAATAAAGAGCAAAGGAATCATTAATTACTTCTTTGATTTCATCTGGACAACTGTCAGCAATCTTGAAAAGCTGTAAAGTCGGATAGAAGAATTTTGGATAAAACAATGAGTAGTTTTCTTCCACATATTCTTTATGATATTCATCATAATAATGATTGAACTCTTCACGACCTCTACCAAGAAAAGCAACAAATTCTTTACAACTAGGACATTTTAAACTGCCTGTAAATGAGTATTGAATAAACTCAGGATACCAATCTTCATGAGAATGCCAACTTCTTGATAGAGCTGTTTCTTCAGATTTAAACGTATCAAATTTGAGCATTGCCTTCGAACAGTAAGGGCAAGCCCAATCGGGGATACTTTTCTTTGTGAAACTGGATTTTAGCCAAAGATCTTTTTCCATTTTTATTCATTAAGCACAACGTCCGAATAACAAACATGTGTGTTATTTCCACTATAGCTAGTGTTTGTTATCCACCCAAATATAGGAAATAACAACCACTACTTTCCTAAGCTTTGATAAAATGCTTCGTACTTTTCTACCGTTTGTTCATGACTTAATCGGGTAGTGATACGTTGTGGCGCATTGGTCTTAATTTTACGAAGCAAGGCTCGGTCTTTGTACAAACGGGATAGAGCAGTAGCAAAACCTTTGCTGTCTTTACTGGGTACAATTAATCCGCTTTCTTCGTGGATCACCAGTTCTTTATTGCCAATGATATCACTAATCACAGGTGCTACACCCAAAGACATCGCTTCGATCACGCTTTTGGTAATGGATTCGCCTTTGATGGAGGTCAGTAAAAAGATATCGCAACTTTTTACAATGCTCAACGCTTCTTTTCTGAACCCCAGGAAATGAACATGATCTTTGAACGGACTGTTCTTTAAGATGCTCATGCTTTCTTCATTGTCCAGGTCTTTTCCCACCATCACAATGTGCATATTCGTTGCAGGATCAAGATACTGCGTAGCTTCCATCAGGTATTTCGTGCCTTTCATGTTTCGGTTGTTGGCAACCAATACTACGAGTAACGCATCCTCGGGAAGACCAAGTTCCTTGCGAATATCATGTTCTTGCACATCGGCATACCATTCGAGGCGGTGTCCTTTGTTGATCGTAATCAGTTTATCTGGACTTACTTTTCCCTTCTCGCGCATGATGGTCGCGACACCCTCCGAATTACAAATGATATAATCCGCTCTTGGGTGTAACAACTTGAAGTACAACGTAGGGTCATACCAATGCACATTGGCCGAATAACCTCGATAAAGTACGCACGTCAGGTCAATGCCTTTGGCGGCTTTTAATCCGTTCATCATTGCCACGTTGTTGTACATGTGCATCACATCGTAGTGATTTTCTAGGAGTTCCTTGCGGATAAAAGCTACTTCTGAACTGTCCAGTTTCTTCTCCGGGTGAAAGTCAATCACGCGAATGCCATTTTCTTTGAAACGCTGCACATACTCATAATGCCCTTTAGTCATAATCGTGATATCGTAGCCACGTTGCGCCAAACTGATAAATATTTCAGCTTCCGGACGCACGGTGTGGAAGTTCGCATAATCACTAATAACCAAAATCTTCATGGAGAATCAAATTTTGGTAAAGGTAAAGATTCGTGACTTGGGTTACAAATAGGTAGACAACTGTTCTCAATATAGGGACGCCCTTGGTTTCATCAATTTAACTATCTTAGCTTGATTTTCAATACGATATGCTTAAGAAATTCAAGAAGTACTGGATTGGTGAAATCCTGGATGATGCACCCGATATCTTCGAAAAAAGTAGGGCAGAATTAGTCTATCGACTTACGATGAGCTTCCTGCTGCTATATGTTGGTATGATTATTCACTTCAGTACACTGAATACTTCAGCTGCTGTGGATATTGTTAACTATGGAAGTCTGATTGGAATCATAGCAGCCCTGCCAATTATGAAGTTGTCTAGGTCATATTTTGCAGGTGCGCTGGTCTTTTGGATAGTTGGAACGCTTACCCAGGTTTCAATGGTATTTCTTTCAAATGGAGAAGCGTTCTTGCAAGTAGGGGTATGGCACTCTTTTAGTATTGTATCTTCTTTCTTGCTACTGGGAAGAACGTTAGGCATTATAAGTTCCGTTTTTTCGATTTTGCTCACCGTTTTGGTTGAACTTAACAGCATAAACAGTTGGGATTTGTTTAATATCGGGTTGGAACGTGGTGAAGGATTGGAGAACGATCCTGTAGCAATTATTATCCCAATGACCGCATCTGCTTATATGTTGTGGTTGTTTATCCGAACCCGTGATCGTGCACAAAAGGTAATAGCGGATCAGAAGGAAAGGGAGATGACACATCGTAAACAGATCGAAGAAAAGAGTAAAGAAATTACGGATAGTATTATTTACGCAAAACGTATTCAGCAAGCTATTTTGCCACCCTTGAGCTTATTCAAAGAGACATTGCCCAATAGTTTTGTCCTTTACTTACCAAAAGATGTTGTGGCAGGAGATTTCTATTGGCTAGAAAAGACGGAGGAAGCTGCGTATTTTGCTGCGGCTGACTGTACCGGGCATGGAGTTCCAGGAGCTATGGTAAGCGTGGTATGCAACAATGCACTCAATCGCTGTGTGCGTGAATATGGTTTAAATTCTCCTGGTGCGATACTTGATAAAACAAGAGAACTGGTCATTCAGGAGTTTGAAAAAAGCGAAGAAGAGGTTCGAGATGGAATGGATATTGCACTGTGTATGTTGAAAGGTAATACGTTGACCTACGCTGGCGCGCATAACCCGCTTTGGATCCTTAGGAAAGGCTCGAATGAAATAGATGTGATAAAAGCCAATAAACAACCGATAGGAAGTTTTGATTATCCCGAACCTTATATCGACCATACGATAACGGTGAACAAAGGAGATCGCATTTATATCTTTTCTGATGGTTTTGCCGATCAGTTTGGAGGTGAATCAACTCATGGAGCCAAAAATGGGGGAAAGAAACTAAAAGCAGCTAATTTCAAAAAAATGCTGTTATCACTTTCTGATCAAAAAATGACCGATCAGTCCGAAATTCTGAAAAAAGGTTTTGAAGATTGGAAAGGAGATATTGAACAAATAGATGATGTTTGTGTGATAGGCTTGGAGTTCTAGCACACGCCTTAATCCATAGGAATCGGCTTATCGTAAGGCGGACTAAAGAAAAAAGTAATGCTTTCTCCAGATAGGCTTATTTCTGCCGAACTTTGCATGCCAGGTTCACTTTCTCCTGAAACAAAAATAGAAACTTCATCCTGCTCAAGGACATATCCTTCGGGAAGCGAAATGTTTTCTTGCATTGACTCGAAGAAGGTTTTAGCATCTTCTTCCGTATCAAATGTATATTGATGCATGCTTGAATAACTGGCATTTTCAATAAAACTCCTATCTGACTGATAAAGCGGAATGGTTGTAGTCGGCATACCATTGATCTCATCCCGTTCGTCAAAGTTGAGCTTGCCGCTAAAAAAATCTTCGGCAGAAAGAATGTTTTCTTCAAAAGAAGCATTGAACGTTTTCCAATCTTTTTTCTTGAATTCAGTTTGTCCGACTAAAATCGCAGTGACGAACAATAAGGGAAGTAGGATGAGTCTTTTTAGCATTTTTCAACGGGTTTAGTGTGTCACACAAATATAGAGAATATTTTATTTTCGTATCATTGCGCTTGTAATGGGGATGCCACTTAAAGTAGATAAAGTATATGTTGTTCATGTGAGTACAGACAAAGTGCGTGAACAGCATATGATGGAAGAGCTAGGGAAATTCAATATACCGTTTGAGTTCATGATGAAAGGTGATAAGTCAGAAATTACCCCAGAACTCGTAACCGAGTATTTTATCGGTGATGAAATGGCAAGTGAAATAGGAACGCCTCAACAATCCTGTAGTTACAAGCATTTGTCGATCTATGAGAAAATGTTGGAAGATGGGGTAGAAGACGCGTTGGTCTTTGAGGATGATATTTACCTGTCTGAGAATTTTGTACAAGTGTTTAACGATACGATATCGGAACTGAAGCAATTGGATCAGGAGAGACAAGACAAAGCCCTGATCAACTTTGAAAATAGCACGTTGCAAATCATACATCCAAGTCGATTGGAGGAGGGCAAACATCTGTATGAATCTCCTAAAAGTAGATGTGCGGGAGCGTACTACATGAACAAAGCTTTGGCGAAAGCAATTACCGAGCATCGAATTTCACATAAGTGTAATAAGATTATTGACTGGTACCATAACGAGTTGGTTCGTGAGATTGATCTGCAGCATTACTGGTGTCATCCGCCAGTAGTGGAACAAGGAAGTCACAATGGGAAGATTCAATCGTTGATCGATGACAAGAAATTTGGGCCGATACGTCAAATAACCTGGAAATTAAGTCGTTGGTATAAGTATAAAATCAGACCTTTGTTCGGAGGAAAGAAGTAGATGAAAAGCTTAATCAGGATAATCAAACTAACTTTTGGCTACAAGAAATACATTGCAGGTAGTATCTTTTTTAACCTGTTGAGTACCTTCTTTGGACTGTTTTCTTTTGTCCTTTTGGCTCCTTTGCTGGATGTGATTTTCAACAAAACGGATGATTTTTATGCAGAAATTGTCGCTCAGGGTGCTCCAAATTTTTCGTTTTCGTCTGATTATTTCGTAAGTTTTATAAATCACCAGCTCGCCACGCTGATTGTGGAAGAAAGCAAGGTCTATGCATTGGTTTCGGTTTGCATTATCATCGGCATTGCAGTATTGCTAAAGAACATGTTTATTTACCTCTCTACGTTATTGGTTTCTGTTGTGGTGAATCGAAGTGTAGGAGATATTAGAAATAACATCTTCAATACCTTGATGTTTATGCCGGTTTCTTACTTGTCTGATGAACGAAGAGGAGAGGTGATTTCCAAAACGAGTAATGATGTGCAAGAAATCGAATGGTCGATGCAGTCGGCTATCAAAGGTGTTTTCAAAGAACCTATCAATATTTTGGTGTTTTTGGTAACGCTCTTTGCGATGAGTTTAGAACTGTCACTTTTCATTGTGATTTTCTTACCGGTAACCGGAGCTTTGATTACACTCATTAGTAAGAGTTTGAAGAAAAACACGAAATCAGCGCAGGAGCACTTCGGCCGTTTGATGGCGCACCTCGAAGAGTCCCTTAACGGATTCAAATTGATTAAGGCCTTCTCGAATGAGGATCGTTTTGTCAAAAAGTTTGAAGAGACCAACAGCGAGTTTGTTCGCAATAAAGTAAAAGCTTACGCTAAAGCCGATTTAGCATCTCCCACGAGTGAGTTTTTGGGCGTTATCGCTGTCATTAGTGTTTTGTGGTATGGTGGGAGCCTCGTTTTTGAAGGTGAGATGCAAGCCTCGTTTTTCATTACCTATATCATCCTTTTTTCGCAATTGATTAACCCGTTAAAAACATTGTCCAAGTCAATCTACGATGCGCAGAAAGGAAATTCTGCATTGGATCGTATCGAAGAAATTTATCAGGCGAAGAGCAAGGATACCATTTTGGATGGAACAGTAGAGAAGGAGCAACTTGAAAACGATGTGACCGTAAGCAACATCTCGTTTAGCTACAAGACAGAAAAAGTGCTTGATGAGGTTTCGTTTGCCGTACAAAAAGGAAAAACAGTGGCTTTGGTGGGACAATCGGGTTCAGGAAAAAGTACCATTGCCAATCTGGTTCCTCGTTTTTATGATGTGCAGGAAGGAAGCATTGAAGTGGACGGGGTGAACATCAAAGATTTTAAGCTACAGTCATTGCGTAATTTGATTGGAATGGTAACGCAGGAGTCGATTCTGTTTAACGATACGGTTGCCAATAACATTGTCTTTGGTAGTGAAATCGATCAGGAAAGATTGGTAGAGGCAGCCAAAGTAGCCAACGCACATGATTTCATCTCCGACCTTGAAGCGGGTTATCATACCAACATCGGTGATGGAGGAAATAAACTTTCGGGTGGTCAACGCCAGCGCTTGAGTATCGCCCGAGCGGTTTATAAAAATCCTCCTATTCTAATTCTGGATGAAGCCACTTCTGCGTTGGATACCGAGTCCGAGAAATTGGTGCAGGACGCGCTCAATAAACTGATGACGAATAGAACATCTATCGTGATTGCGCACCGATTGTCTACCATTCAGCATGCAGACGAGATCATTGTCTTGCAGAAAGGAAAGGTAGTAGAAAGAGGAAATCATCAGCAGTTGATGGAAAAGAATGGAACCTACCGCAAGTTAGTGGAGATGCAAAGTTTTGATTAAGACCAATGAAGTTTTTTTACATTGTAGGGTTGATTTGTTTTTGTTCGCATGTCTTGCATGCCCAACAAACCATGCCGTATCAGTTGGATGCAAAAAAGGAGGCTTGGGTAATGGGAGTTGCTGTTCCGTTGAGCGGTTTTAGTCTGCTGATGGACAAGAAGCTGAAACCATTGACACTCGAAGAAATCAGTCTTTTGGATGCACAAGACATCAACCGAATCGATCGGTTTGCTACCAATAACTTTAGCGAAAAGGTAATTCACCGCAGTGATTTAACCATGCTCTCTACGATTGGCGGTGGATTTGTCTCCAACTTCATAGCTCCCGCCCTGTACCCCTCTTCGGATTCGTATGGCAAACAGGTAGCAACTTTGGGAGTGATCTGGTTTGAAGCTAACTTGGTTAATTTTGCCTTTACCGAATTGATAAAAACCACTTGCAAAAGGTCACGCCCATTCTTGTACGGAAGCTTGGCGCCAGATGAGCTAAGGTGTACAAAAGATGCTAGAAAATCATTTTTCTCAGGACATGCTTCGTTTACCGCCACCAATTCGTTTTATGCAGCAAGCGTATTCACTTCTTATCAAAAAGGAAATCAGTGGAACCCTGTGATTTGGGGTGTGTCATCACTGCCTCCCTTACTGGTGGCGATACAGCGTGTGAGGGCAGGAAAGCATTTCCCAACCGATGTTGCGCTAGGATATGTAGTGGGTGCTGCCTGCGGAATTCTTATTCCCAAATTGCACGAGATAAGTCCTTCCGTTCAGGGAGGTATAAAGAGCAACGGGTCGTTTTCACCCAATGGGATGACCGTTCAGCTGGTTAATTTTAAAATGACGCTCTAGTAAGCAGGTACTTATTTACTTTTGATGCTACAACCAATCGCTACGGTAGTGGGGGTCGCAACCTTTTCACCTGCGATCAAAGCCTCTAGCGCATCTTCAACGTAGTATTCCGTCACATCGTTGGCATCTTCGTAGTTGTTGTCGATCGCACCAATGTATCGTACGATGTTTTTGTCATTTTCTTTGTTGACGATAAACACATGTGGCGTTTTGGTTGCTCCATACTGAGGATATAGTTTTTGACCTTCATCCAATACATAAGGAAAAGTAAAGCCTTTTTCTTTTGCTCTTGCTTTCATTTCCTCAAAACCATCTTCTGGCATCACTTCAGGATCATTCGGGCTGATTGCGATAACTGGATAACCAAGTCCTTTGTATTTTGTGTCCAGATCAATGATACGATCTTCGTAAGCTTTGGCATAAGGGCAGTGATTACACGTGAAAATAATGATAAAACCTCTTGCTTCTGGGAAACTCTCAAATGAGATCATTTCTCCAGTAACGTCTTCCAAGTTGAAATTAGCAGCTTCATCACCAATTTGGTAGCCTTTTGCTTCAGGGGTTGGAATATCTTTTATTTCAGCTTCATCTTCGATGATCACTTCTTTTTCAACTTCTACTTCTTTGTTCTCAGTATTTTCTTCGTCCGTTGTTTCTTCTCCATTACAAGCCACAAGGAAGAAAGATCCCAAAAAGAGGGTTAATGCGATTTTAGCGTTTTTCATGTCTAGGTTATTTAAGTTGATTAATTTTAGTTTTAAGTTCTGATTTTGTCATTTGCCCTTCTTTAAAAAAGACCGGTTTTCCATTTTTGTAAAAAACAGTTGCAGGAATAGCCCCCGACCAGGATGGATCAATTTGAGGAATCCATGTATTCATATTTTTGACGTCATCCAGTAGGTACAAATCTACTTCATATTCATGTTCTGTCATAAAGTCGCGCACTTTTGTTTCCAGCATACTCGCCTGGTCCATTGAAACCAATACCATTTTGAAGTGTTTATCGCCAGACATTTCTTCCTTTACCTCCATAAAATGTGGAAGTTCCTCAATGCAAGGCTTGCACCAGGTAGCCCAGAAATTAATCACATATAAAATGTCGTCTTGTTGCTTAAAGATGTCACTGAATTGTTCAAAGTTTACGGCCTCAAAGGCAAGTTCTTTTGATGTTTGATCTACAGACTCGTCCGAAGGAGTTGAGTCACCACTTTCGGTACAGGCAAGATGGGTTAACGCCAAGCTGAGGGTCAGAATGATGTAAGTTAATTTCATGGTATGCTTATTCAGAACTAGAGAATTGTTGTGTTTCATCCAGGATTTCAGGATTGGCTTTGGTTACGCTTTCCGTAACGTTTTTAAAGCCAAAATACCATAAAATCATTCCAGCTGGAAGGTAGCACACAAACAAAACAAGTAACGCAAGGATTGTTTGTATTTCTCCTTCAAGAAGTCCGAATGCGGATGCAATGAACAAGTAAATCAATCCGACAACTAAATGGAATTTGTACATACTCCTTCGGTATTCCTCTCCGGTGCCTAGTTTGTTTTTATAGTGATTATTACCCACCACAAATGCAATGATAGCTGGAATAGAGAATGCGCCAGACGCTAAAATGGAAACGAAAATTAACCAGAGCCAACCATCCGCTCTAAAGTGACCACTATCAAAAAGCATTATTCCTGTCGCAAAAATAATGCTTCCAATTAAGACAGTCAGCAACCATAGTCCAACTATACGAATGTTCTTCATCCTACGAAGCTACTCAATAAGGAACAAATAGACACCTTTTTAACACTTACGCCTGCTTTCTTTTATTGCCAGTATACTCTCCCAGTCTAAAGAAGATACTAAACAAGGCAAAGAGAGGAGGTAGGATTACTCCAATAAGTCCGTAGATGGAGAAAATGGCGAAACGCTTGCCCTTCACATCATGATAAGCCAAAACACTCATTACAATAAAACCTACTATACAGATCACTAAGCCCGTTAAGAAGAAAGTTTTACCGTGTTTCAGGCTCCAGGACATTCCCCAGGCAATCCAAAATGAGCCAAACAATAGACAAAACACAGCTCCTTCATCATTAAACGCCAATGGAATAAGAAAAAGAAAGAGGTTTATACCGTGAATGAGGGTGCTTTTTGAGTGGTCTTTGTAAAACCATGAGATAGCTCCAAGAATGGGCAAGTAAATCAACGCAAGTAACATGGAGTTTTTATACGAAGATTAGCGCAATCAGGTTTCGGTTGGAATTAATGTAATTTGAAAGCAGAATACCTTTGAGATTCACTATATTTGCAGATCAATAAAGAGAGGAAAAAACATGTTTGAAAATTTATCGGATAAGTTTGACAGAGCCTTTAAAGTACTGAAGGGACAAGGCTCAATTACAGAAATAAACGTTGCTGAAACGTTAAAAGAAGTGAGAAGAGCGCTTTTGGAAGCGGATGTTAACTTCAAAACAGCAAAAGATTTTACGACCACGGTCAAAGAAAAAGCACTGGGTCAAAATGTGTTGACTGCGGTTTCTCCTGGTCAGTTATTGACTAAAATTACCCACGATGAGCTAACGGCTCTGATGGGTGGGGAAGAAGAACAAATTAGTTTTCAAGGGAATCCTGGTGTTATTTTAATGTCAGGTCTTCAAGGTTCAGGTAAAACCACCTTTACTGGAAAGCTAGGTAACTTCCTTCAAAAGAAAAAAGGTAAAAAAGTATTATTGGTAGCTTGTGATGTCTACCGTCCGGCAGCGATCGATCAGTTACATGTAGTAGGTGAGCAAATTGGAGCAGAAGTCTTTTCTAATCGTGACCTAAAAGACCCAGTTCAGATTGCTCAGCAAGGTATTAACCACGCTAGAAGCAATGGGTTCAATGTCGTGATTGTCGATACCGCAGGTCGCTTGGCAGTGGACGAGCAAATGATGGATGAAATCGAGCGGGTTAAGAAGTCGATTCGTCCTACAGAGACCTTGTTTGTGGTAGACGCCATGACAGGCCAGGATGCGGTAAATACAGCCAAAGCCTTCAACGAGAGAATTGATTTTGATGGAGTTGTACTGACCAAACTAGATGGTGATACGCGAGGTGGAGCTGCGCTTTCTATCCGATCTGTCGTGGAGAAGCCAATCAAGTTTATCGGTACTGGTGAGAAGATGGAAGCCATTGATGTGTTCTATCCTAAAAGGATGGCAGATCGTATCCTTGGGATGGGAGATGTGGTCTCTCTTGTGGAACGAGCGCAGGAACAATTTGATGAGGAGCAGGCGAAGAAACTGCATAAAAAAATTAAGAAGAATAAGTTTGACCTAAACGATTTCTTCGAGCAAATACAGCAGATCAAGAAAATGGGTAACATGAAGGATCTGTTGGGAATGGTGCCCGGAATGCGTAAGGCAATGAAAGGTGTTGAAGTGGATGACGAAGCATTCAAGCCGATCGAAGCTATGATTAATTCAATGACGCAAGTAGAGAAGGAAAATCCGGATATCATTAATCACAGTAGAAGACAACGAATTGCTAAGGGGAGTGGAACTACCGTTCAGGAAGTGAATAAGCTGCTGAAACAGTTTAAGGATACCAAGAAGATGATGCGCATGATGAGTGATAAGCGAAACATGATGAACATGATGAAGCAATTCAAAAACAGGGGCGGACAAATGCCTCAATAAAACGCAAGAAATGACCATACTAGACGGAAAAGCAACATCAAAGCAAATTCAGGAAGAGCTAAAAGCTAAGGTAGAACAACTGAAGCAAGAGGGTAAGAAAACACCTCACTTAGCGGCTGTAATTGTTGGAGAAGATGGAGCAAGTCTAACGTATGTCAATTCAAAGGTTAAGACCTGTGAGCGCGTTGGTTTTGAATCAACGTTGATTCAGCTGTCAGCAAGTATCTCAGAAGCAGACCTTTTGCAGAAGGTAGCAGAATTAAACAACAACCATGACATTGATGGCTATATCGTTCAGGTGCCACTTCCAGCTCATATTGATGAACAAAAAGTGCTTTTAGCCATTGATCCTAAGAAAGATGTGGATGGATTTCATCCTGAAAACGTAGGAAGAATGGCACTTGGGTTGCCAACCTACATTTCTGCTACTCCTAACGGTATTCTGGAGTTATTGGATCGGTATAACATCCCAACAGAAGGAAAGCATTGTGTGGTGATGGGGAGAAGTCACATTGTAGGTACACCCATCAGCATCTTGTTGGGGCAAAAAAGAAATCCCGGAAACTGCACGGTAACGTTAGTGCATAGCCGAACACAAAACCTGTCAGAGATCACGAAGCAAGCAGATATCTTAGTCGTAGCGATCGGTAAACCAGAATTTGTAACGGCAGATATGGTTCGGGACGGTGCGGTAGTAATTGATGTTGGCATTCATCGCGTGGCCGATAGTTCCAAAAAGAAAGGTTTTAGATTGTTAGGAGATGTAAAGTTTGATGAGGTGGCAGAAAAGGCGAGTTTCATTACACCTGTTCCGGGTGGAGTAGGTCCAATGACCATCGCATCGCTAATGATGAATACCTTAAAGGCGATTGATCTGAAAGAGCAGTTCTAGTGAAAGTCTCCATTATCACCATAGCCTATAACAGTGCTGAGACGATTGAAGACACAATTAAGTCGGTTATTAGTCAGGATTATCCGAATATCGAATATATTATCATCGATGGAGGGTCATCAGACGATACCTTGAAGATTGTAAAGCATTACCGTGATCAGATTGCAACGATCGTTTCTGGACCTGATAAAGGCATTTACGATGCCATGAACAAAGGAGTGGCCAAAGCCACTGGAGATTTGATTGGAATTCTGAATTCAGACGACATTTACGCAGATGAAAAAGTGGTGACAGATATCGTCCACAAATTGGGGGATAGAGACGCTATTTACGCAGATCTTGTTTACGTCAAACGAGATGAAACGGATGAGGTCACCCGCTACTGGAAGTCGGGTGAATACAAGAAAGGAGCATTTGTGAAAGGGTGGATGCCTCCTCATCCGACCTTCTTTGTTAGAAAATCTTGCTACGATCGGTTGGGAGCCTACAACTTACAGTTAAAATCTGCTGCGGATTATGAGTGTATGCTTAGAATGATTCATAAACATGGAATTTCACTGGCTTATTTGCCCCGTGTGATCACTAAGATGAGGGTAGGAGGACAGAGTAATGTTACAGTAAATAATCGAGTAAAAGCGAATAAAGAAGATCGTTTGGCGTGGGAAATCAATGGGTTAGAACCTAAATTTTACACCTTATATCTAAAACCGTTAAGAAAAGTAGGACAGTTTTTGAAGAAGGGGTAATCTACAGCTTTACAAATTGGGTCTGAACAAGCTCGTTGTTAGACAATACCTCTATCGTATAAACTCCAGAGGTCCAAGCGCTCACATCAATTTGCTCCTGAAAGAAGTTGTTGGCGTTCATCGAATGAACTACCTGTCCAACGGAATTAAAGATACTCACACGCTCAATTCCGATTTTATCCAATACAATGGTTAAGTGATTAGAGGCAGGATTAGGAAATACCTTGATGTTGTAATCGTGAGGAGTGTTTCCAGTGCCTAGCTTCGCAACTAATGCATCACTTTCTCCAAAATTCTGTGTCATGTCTCCATCAGAAGAGTATGAAGAGCCCGTAATGTATATTGCGTTGTCTCGGTAGGTGATATCATTCAGCAGGTCGTAGTCGCTTCCTCCGATGTACTGACTTTGAAGAATGCTTCCATTTCCATCGATTTGCATGAGCCATCCGTCTTTTGAATCGTTGAATTCGGATTCTCCCGAAATGTAAATGCCTTCCGGAGTAGCGATAGCACTATGAACGCAGTCTTTTTCTTCGCTACCGTAGCTGTAGTCACCAATTATGTTTCCAGAGTGATCCACCTGCAACACCCATGCATCAGAGTTTCCGTGAGCATCCTTTCGCTCTGCTGAGTTGGAAGACCCAATAACGAAATAGTTTTTGTTGTAAGAAATGAGATCGCTGACTTCTTCGTTATTGGAATAGCCAAACTTTTGCTTCCATTCCAATTCTCCATTCGCATCAATCTTAATCAGCCAGCAATCCCACTCGCCAACCGTCACTCCAACTTGTCCATCCATCGAATCAGTTGATCCTGCGATAACCAGCTTGTCATCTTCTGTTCTTAAAATGTTGTAAGCGAAATCATCGTCACTACCACCATAAGCCTTTTGCCAAATGAGTTGACCGCTTGCGCTAAGCTTTACCACCCAAATATCTAAGAGACCGTGATGATCTGCGTTAGTCAATGTAACTTCAGGAGACATGAGGTATCCCACCACGGCAACATCGCCATTTGAGAGTATATCAAGATCAAAGAATTTATCCATTAAAGTGCCTCCAAACGATTTCTTCCAGATGATATCACCAGACTTATTTAGTTTAGCAACAAAGCCATCTTCCAATCCGTTTGAAGTCACAAAGTTGGAAACAGTACTTGATGACCATCCACAAATCACGTAGCCATCTGCTATTTCTACAACTTCCTCAATTACATCGGCTCCGTTTCCACCGAATCGTCTTTGCCATTCTAAATGACCTTCGCTATTCGTTTTAATTAACCAGCCGTCTTGCCATCCTTCGTTTGAAGTCAGTAAGCCATCTTTAGAGTAAGTATACCCAGCAACGACCAGTCCACCGTCAGACGTAGGTTGGATGCAGGTTGCTTCATCGCGTTCAGAACCGCCCATGTTTTGAATCCAATCCAGCTGCTTTTCTTGTCCTAACATGCCGCAGGAAACAAGTAAGCTGCTAATTAGAAATATGTATTTTAAGATGGTCATTTTAATGTGTTTGTTAATATTGAGTTAACAATTACTTAATATTAAACGTAAAAAACAACTTTTTGTTCTAAAATATTTTAAAACATAAAATGTTTATAGTGGATGAATATTTTAGTTTAATAACTATTTAGGGTGTTTTTAATCAATATGAGGATTAATATCGAACTATAATTCTATAGTTAACAAAATGTTAACAATGAAATATCAGGTAAACTTTTTTCAAAAAATTAGTATTAACACTGTTTTTGTTGATAACGTCACTCTTTTTAGAAGGGTTTTAGAGAGAAATACTTGGCGCAAGATGTTTATATTTGTGGGGAATATCAAAGAGAGATAGATGGAGAAAATAGCACCTTATACCCCTAAGAATAAAATTAGAATTGTGACCGCAGCTTCGTTGTTTGATGGACACGATGCAGCGATCAATATTATGCGTAGGATTATTCAGTCTACGGGCTGTGAGGTAATTCACTTAGGGCACGATAGGAGTGTGGAAGAAGTAGTGAATTGTGCGATTCAAGAAGATGCGCAGGCGATAGCCATGACTTCCTATCAGGGAGGGCATATCGAGTATTTTAAGTATATGTATGATTTACTGAAGGAAAAAGGGGCTGATCACATCAAGATATTCGGTGGAGGAGGAGGAACGATTCTTCCTTCAGAAATAGAAGAACTACATGAGTATGGTATTTGTCGCATCTATCACCCAGATGATGGTAGAGAAATGGGATTGCAAGGGATGATCAACGATATGGTGGAGAAGTGTGATTTTCCTACTGGAGCGAATATTAATGGAGAGATGAAAGCGTTGGAGAGCAAAAATCCGTATTCAATCGCGCGATTAATCTCTGCGGCAGAGAATTTTCCAGAGGCGAACAAGGCTATGCTTGAGACGATTCACGAAAAAGCAGCAAAAATCGAGACGCCCATTTTGGGAATTACAGGTACAGGAGGGGCTGGTAAGTCTTCGTTAGTCGATGAGTTGGTAAGAAGGTTTTTGATTGATTTTCAAGATAAAACGATAGCGATTGTTTCTGTTGATCCTTCAAAACGTAAGACTGGAGGAGCATTATTGGGAGATCGGATTCGAATGAACGCCATCAAAAGCGATCGGGTTTATATGCGGTCTCTAGCAACGCGTCAGAGTAACTTGGCATTGAGTAAGCATGTTGCTGAAGCGTTGGAAATTTTGAAAGCGGCCAAGTATGATTTGATCATTCTGGAAACCTCCGGAATTGGGCAGTCCGATACAGAGATCATGGATCACAGCGATGTTTCGTTGTATGTAATGACGCCTGAGTTCGGTGCTGCTACACAGTTAGAAAAGATCGACATGCTCGATTTTGCCGATATGGTGGCGCTGAACAAATTTGATAAAAGAGGTGCGCTAGATGCTATCCGTGATGTCAGAAAGCAATACATGCGAAATCATAATCTCTGGGATGCTAAGGCGGAAGATATGCCTGTTTACGGTACAATCGCTTCTCAATTTAACGATCCGGGAATGAATTCTTTGTACAAAGGTTTGATGGATCTGATTGTCGAAAAGACAGGTGCTGATCTGAATTCTCAGTTCGAGATTACCAAGGAGATGTCGGAGAAAGTTTTTGTCATTCCTCCTGCACGAACGCGTTACTTATCTGAGATTTCAGAAAATAACAGAGCTTACGATAAGTGGGTAGATGAACAAGTGGATGTTGCTCAGGAATTGTTTGTATTGAGAGGTTCTGTTGATTCGTTAAAAGACTCTAGTCTAGAGGATAAGGATCGATTAATTAAAGTTTTAGAAGAGCAATTTGAGAAAAAGAAATTAGATCTTGATCCGCACAACTGGCAGCTACTGGAAGATTGGGAAGGCAAGGTGGAAAAATACAAAGCACCAGTTTACACGTTCAAGGTTCGAGATAAAGAACTGTCCATTCAAACACATTCAGAATCGCTTTCACATTTGCAGATTCCAAAAGTATGCTTACCCAAGTACAAAGGGTGGGGTGATGTGTTGAGATGGAGTTTACAGGAAAACGTTCCTGGAGAGTTTCCATTTACAGCTGGACTGTTTCCATTCAAACGAGAGGGGGAAGATCCTACGAGGATGTTTGCCGGAGAAGGTGGGCCAGAACGGACGAATAGAAGATTTCATTATGTGAGTTTAGGAATGCCAGCAAAACGCTTGAGTACGGCATTTGACTCAGTTACGTTGTATGGTAATGATCCCAATATCAGACCAGATATTTATGGGAAAATAGGGAACTCAGGGGTTTCCATTTGTTGTTTGGATGATGCCAAGAAACTGTATTCAGGATTTGATCTTTCTCATCCAGCCACTTCGGTTTCTATGACCATCAACGGACCAGCACCGATGCTACTCGGTTTCTTTATGAACGCTGCCATTGATCAGAATTGTGAGAAGTACATTAAAGAGAACGGACTGGAACAAGAAATTGAAGCGAAGATTGATGCCATCTATAAAAAGAAAGGAGTAGATCGTCCTCAGTATCAGGGAGAATTGCCAGAAGGAAACGATGGACTCGGACTCATGTTGCTTGGCGTAACAGGAGATCAAGTCCTACCCACAGATGTTTACGCTCAAATCAAGGCGGAAACGTTAACAAAAGTTAGAGGGACTGTTCAAGCTGATATCTTAAAAGAAGATCAAGCACAGAATACGTGTATTTTCAGCACGGAGTTTGCCCTCCGCTTGATGGGAGATGTTCAAGAGTATTTCATCGAAAAAGGAGTACGAAACTTCTATTCGGTATCTATTTCAGGGTATCACATTGCTGAAGCCGGTGCGAATCCAATTACTCAGTTGGCACTGACATTGGCTAATGGGTTTACCTACGTAGAGTATTATTTGAGCAGAGGAATGGACATTGATAAATTTGGGCCCAACCTTTCGTTCTTCTTTTCTAATGGAATTGATCCTGAATATGCCGTTATCGGTAGGGTAGCGAGAAGAATTTGGTCAAAAGCATTGTCTAAGAAATACGGAGCCAACAAACGAGCTCAAATGCTCAAGTATCACATTCAAACCTCCGGAAGATCGCTTCATGCCCAGGAGATTGATTTTAACGATATCCGAACCACTTTGCAGGCGCTCTATGCGATTTATGACAACTGTAACTCGTTACACACCAATGCTTATGATGAGGCGATTACTACGCCAACGGAGGAGTCCGTGAGAAGAGCGATGGCCATTCAGTTGATCATTAACCGAGAGTTGGGATTAGCTAAAAATGAGAACCCAATCCAAGGAGCATTTATCATCGAGGAACTTACTGATCTAGTTGAAGAAGCTGTATTGACGGAGTTTGATCGAATCACAGAAAGAGGTGGGGTACTCGGTGCGATGGAAACCATGTATCAGCGAAGCAAAATTCAGGAAGAGTCGTTATATTATGAAACGTTGAAGCATACAGGTGAATTTCCGATTATTGGCGTGAATACATTTTTGAGTTCAAAAGGTTCGCCTACGATACTGCCAAAAGAGGTGATAAGAGCAACAGAGAACGAGAAACAGTATCAGATCAACATGTTGGCAGCGCTGCACAAAAAGAATGAAGATAGAGCGTCAGAAGAGCTGAATCGAATTCAAATGACGGCTATCCAAAATCAGAATGTTTTTGATGCCCTGATGGAAGCTACAAAATATTGCTCGCTCGGACAGATCACGGAGGCCTTATTTGAAGTGGGTGGACAGTATCGAAGAAATATGTAACAAATAATCTCGTAACTATGAAAATTATCGCTTATATCGCTATTGGACTAGCTGTTGTTGCCCTTGGACTAGGGATTTATAATCAGATAGAATACGTTCCAAAAGATACCGATTCAGCCATGGATTTGTTTGGTCCTGAGCTTTGGAGGGAGTATCACGACACCAAAATGCTCTACGGATACATTGAGTTTGCGTTAGGAGCCGTAGCTTTTGTTTTGGGCGTTATTCCAGCGATCAAAAAAGAGAAGATCGGATGGGTTGCTGCTATTTTAGGACTGGCGGCATTCTTTCTGGGTGCGAGTCACTGTACTCACATGTTCTCATAGAAATCAAGGTACAATTATTGTACTTGCTCGGAATTAATGGTTAATTTTATCATTGATTCGAGCTATTTTGTTGAGAGGAAGAAATACCATATTTAGACAATTACTTGTCACCATCTTAATTCCAGTGATGCTGATCATCGGGGGAATAAGTCTGTATAATTTCTGGAAAAAGAAGAAAGAAATTCAGGAAAACAGACAAGAGCATCTTACGCAGGTAAAGTCTGAATTGAGAGACTTTGTGGTGTTTTTCGATAATACAATTGCTGAGTTTGAGCATAAGTTGAGCTTACAGGCTGAGCAGTTTAGTGACACCCTTGTCAATCATATTTTCAAAACGACAGATAGTATTGAAACGGCAGACCTCAAGGAATTGCGTAAGTCTATTGGAATGACGGAAGATCAGGACATCTACATCGTCAATAAGAATGGGGTAATTGTCAATACAACTTATGCTCAGGATTTAGGGCTTGACTTCTTTTCTTTTGGAGAGTTTTTCATCAATCATTTTAACCATGTGTGGGAGGTGGGAACGTTTGTAGAAGACCGTATCAGTTTGGAGATGTCTACTAAACTTCCTAAGAAGTACACCTACCAGTCAACACTTGATAAGCAGTATGTGGTGGAGTTGGGACTATACGATACCTACTCCAAAAATATTGTGGATTTATTTACCCAAAAACTTAACTCCATTGCAGATAAATACAGTGATATTGACACGGTTTCCTTGTATTTCGGAACGGATAAGTTTATCAACTATCAGGGGCATTCGTTGACGGACGAACAAATGCAGGAGGCCAAGAAAGAATTGGCAGATAAAGCTGAGTTCCAACAAACAAAGAAAATGGATGGGGTCACAAGAACGACCTTATTTATGCAATTGGATTTGGATGATTCTGCTCTTCAAGACGATTATGTGATACGTGTGAAATACAACAATGCAAGGGAATTAGCGCTAATTTCTGCAGAGTTTAAATTGTTTGGATTACTCTTACTTTTCATCATCATTCCGATGTCGTTATTGATTCTTTGGAGAGCAAAAGTGATCTCGAAACCCATCAGTATTCTGCTAGAGAAAGTGGACGCCATTCAGGAAGGTGACTTAGGAGCAAAGGTTCCAGTTATCGGGAATAATGAAGTTACAGAACTTAGCATTCACTTCAACGATATGATGGCTGAGTTAAAGCAGTCTCACGATACGCTGGAGGAGAAGGTAGAGGAGAGGACCAAAGAGTTGGTCGAGAAGAACAAAGTGATTGAAATGACGCATAAGTCGATCCAGGATAGTATTAATTACTCCAAAAGACTTCAAAAAGCTGTTCTGCCAGAAAAAGAAGAGTTCAAAAAGCGGTTGGGAGATAGTTTTGTCTTGTTCAGGCCAAAGGATGTGGTGAGTGGAGATTTTTATTGGTTTGAAAAACATGGAGGTTACGATTTTATAGCAGCTGCGGATTGTACCGGTCACGGAGTTCCTGGAGCAATGGTAAGTTTTGTTTGTAACAACGCGTTAAACCGATCCCTGTATGAGTTCAGTAAATTGTCTCCAGATAATGTTTTACAGCACACGCGTGAGATCGTAATTGAGACCTTTTCTAAAAGCGGAAAAGACATCAAAGATGGGATGGACATTGCACTTTGCCGTATTAACAAAGATCGCGATGAACTCTTGTTTGTAGGGGCCAATAATCCCTGTTGGATCATTCGAAAGAATGAGTACCTCAGTGAGATAGAACTGGAAGATGAAAAAACAGTAGTGGGTGATCATTACTCTTTATTAGAGGTTAAAGGAGATAAGAAACCGATCGGACTGCATGAAGATATGTCGCCATTTACGTGTCATAATATCCCGGTTTGTGAAGGCGATACGTACTATCTCTTTACCGATGGTTATGCCGATCAATTTGGTGGTAACAAAGGAAAAAAGATGATGTACAAGCCGTTCAAAAACCTCTTGCTTTCCATGGCAGAACGCTCACTAGAAGAGCAACACGAAGAGTTAGAAAAGTCGTTTGACAACTGGATGGGAGACTTTGAGCAGGTAGATGATGTTTGCGTAATAGGTTTTAGGTTATAAAGCGAAAGACCTATTTAAGCAGTTTACTCTGAGTGAGTCGAAGAGCAATAGGTTTAGGTTATAACCACCTTTTAACCTTTCATTTCCTGCTGTTGAAACAGCTTATAGAAATTTTCATCAAAAGGGTAGTCCCAGCAACCCATACGATGATAAAGGTGACCACCGAATCCTCTTTTGTAAATATGTACGCCATGTAACGGGTGGTTGCGTTTAAGGTTGGGTGCTGATCCGAACATATCGTATTCCGTGCAACCGTAGTTCTTCGCAAGTTTTATCGATTCCCATTGCAGCGCATAGCTTGCCATGTATTGGTTTTTGTTCGAACTAGATGCGCCATACAGGTAATTGGCTCTTTTTCCAGCGAGTACCAAAAACATAGAAGACAAGAATTCACCGTTTAGGTCAGCCATTAACATTTTTACGGTTACCCCCTGCTTACTGTTGTCCTGATTTTGCAATATTTGTCTGAAATAGTCTTCTCCCAAAATGGGCATATTGTGACGAGTGGCGGTTTGTAGGTAAAGGTCATGCCAGACAGCAATGGAATCCAGTCCGTATTCTTTTACTGTAATGCCGTTTCGTAAAGCCCTTTTCACATTATAACGGGTGTTGTACCGCATGTTTTTGAGCAGTTCTTTTTCGGATAAGTTGAGATCCAAAAAGTAGGTGTTCTTGGGAAGGGAATCGCTAACGCTCTTTCTGAGGTTGCCATAATTTGTTTTGAAGTTCACCCGGTATTCCTGAATTCGATGTTCTGGAGCTCCTTTCCAGTTGCCCGATTCATCAAAATAATCATCTTCTGTAGCCCATGGGTTTTGCCACATAAGGTCATAGCGAATGAAAACGCAATGCTTGGGCAAGTGCTTCTTCAGTGATTCAGAAAGTACTTCCAAAAATACGCCTTGGTTTTCGAGCGTAGGTTCAACTTTGGGACCATAGGGAACATAAGCAAAGCTATGATGCTTGTCGATGGGCTTGATGAGAATGAGTAAATCATCTACCGTTTTGATTTGTGAACCAGAAGAATGAATCAACACATCCTTGGATACATTGATTTCACAAGCCTTTGGCGTAAAACCCTGATTGCTTTTGATCCGCCCCCAAAAAGGCGTTTGGGGTAGTATATTGGTGGTACTTAATTCTTCAACCGATTTTGCCTGAAGGGTACAAATCATTCCATTTACTTTTTTGCAAAGCTATAAACTGTGAATGGAAAGAAAAAGCGAACAGGACAAGACCTATTTAACGCCATTATTACCGTGGTTTCAATGCCTTAAAGTTCTTCTTTAGCCATTTATAATCGATCACATCAAAAATAGCTAATGCAGCATGTGATTTCAATTGTTTATTGAATGGAGAATAGATGGAAACACCACAATAGTCAAAGACCTTGTCTGATTTCGGATTGGTGAGGTGACGGATCGTCTTTGAACCCGGTAAGTACTGGAGTTCTTTTAGTATGGCTTGATCAAAGGATGCCACATTGATCATAGAATGAATGTCCCAATAGGTTTCACCAAAATATTCTTCGGTGATCAGTACGTCAGGGTCACATTTTACCTTGCTGAGTTGGTTAATGAGAGTTGAAAGCTCAAAAACATAATTGTCTAATGTTGAATTGTCGACAAGCGTGTAAGAATAATACATGTCTTCACCATCAAATTGGGCGATAGTGGTACCAAGTTCTTCGCTACTCAGGTTAGGATTTTTACCCAGCATTTGTATCATTTCTACGTAGTAGGAGTTGGGAGCACCAAGGTTGAGTTGAGAGGCCAATGTGTATTCTGCGCAATCTCGAAATTCGTAGAGGATTTCAATACTACTTCTATTGCATTGTTGCAAAAACAGCAAGTCAGATTGCTGTTCACGAGAGCTATTAAACGCTTCGATGACATTACTTACTTCAACAATGTTATAGACTTGCATGGCTGGATACGTATCAATTCCCATGCTTCCCAGATCGGCTCCATGATCAAGAAAGAAGAGCGCACATCGATCAAATACGAACTTTTCGTTGACCCAATTTAGATAATCCTTGAATACAGAAATATCACTCGATTCAACCGATAGCAATGTGGTATCAATCTTTCCATCAGTTATTACGTACCGCTTATGACCCAAAGTGTCGGATAGATCAGCTTGAATGGTTATTCCTACGTTAGTACAACCTTCACTGCCCTTGACGATGCTTGAAACGATCTCGGTGCTAAATTCTGAAAGATCATTGTCGTACGGCATGTAATAGATGAGAAGCCAATCTAGCGTATCCGATTCACTCGCTCGACTATAAGTCGTGGTTAGTATAAAAACGAATATGATTAAATATTTCACTTCTGTAAAATTTCATTGTAAAACTAAGCATCCAATAATTCACTG
Source organism: uncultured Flavobacteriales bacterium (assembly GCA_964387945.1). Lineage (GTDB taxonomy): Bacteria > Bacteroidota > Bacteroidia > Flavobacteriales_D > Parvicellaceae > Parvicella. Next base: position 167,425 of record CAYLYX010000004.1, read on the forward strand.
TGCGTTTTGTCAAGCAACAGCCTTTCCGCATTTAAATGGAGAACGAAAAAGACCGCTGAGATTACACTCAGATAACCTCCAATCTCAGCCAAAGTCAGAATCATTTGGTCAAAAATATAGTTTGTAAGGTAGTAATTAACGATCATACCGATGATTGAGATGATAATCAGAATAACTCCATTGATTCGAAGGAAGGCAGATACTTTTGTCTTATTGATCACCAACAAAATTCCGTAAAGTATGACAACTAGGTTGTAGACTTTAGCAATCAAAAAATACCACTGGAAATTCTCATCACTGTAGTCTGCACTCAACTCAAAGTTTAACTCATAATAGAGAATCATTTCAAAAAGTACCATAACGCCTAGCGTGGAAAAAGTGATCCATAACTTTTTCTTGAAAAAATAAATCAAGGCAAAAAGGCACGCTATTTGAGATATTGTAAGAACACCTGTTCGGAAGTAGAACCCCTGTGATTGATTAAATAAAAAAGTATTAGGATGAAAGTCATTATAGATAGAAAGTAATACTGCAATTGCACCCAAAAGGTTGGTGAAAATAGCAATTCTATAAAATCGTTCGGTCATGCAAGTTGGTTAGGAAGTTTAACACTTACTGTCTCTTCAATAGTGCCTCAGCAACCGGGTTTTCAGCGTCATAACTTCTGATGAAATAGAGCACTTTGATTTCATTCGAATTATCAGTTGCTATGAGGTGTACCTCTACGCCTTGATCACAGTTTCCGGTTCCATGTTCTATGGTTTCGCGAAGGATCAACTTTTCGTATTTACCATTTGCATCTTTCGTTTTGATTTGTTCAGTTCCATTTCCGATCACTTTCCAGCTTCCCATGCACATGAGGTCGGGGTATTCAATCACAAATTCATCGTTGGCAGATACGTCCAATTTAACCTCGTAGGTGGCGTTGTCTATTTGTTTGGCTGTTCCTGTCCATGTACCGTGTGTCCATTTGATGTTGGAACAGGATGAGAGTAAACCTGTGGCAATTGCAAGTACTAAAAATAGGTGCTTCATTACTTGTTTTTTAAGTTGGTTGAAGATACAAAAAAAGCCTAGATGGTTGTTGGTGAAAACGGTCTGAGTAAAATGCGTTCTAATGCATTTTTACACAGTACTGTAAAGCGTTTTACACTATTTGTTGCAATTTAAATTGAAAATTGATTCTATCCGATTTTATTAAGTCATTGTTTTTATAACGTTTCCGATCATTTTCATTATCTACTATAAGCCATTGCAATTTGTTATCCAGGTACCAAATTTCCCAACCTAGTTGTTTCCAAGTTTTGACGGAAATTTCTAGAAACTCTTCGTTTAAACCATCAGATTGTTCCGTTTCATGATTCAGTTGGACCACAATTGTATTGTTTGGTTTTCCAAATCCTATAATTCGTAAATCATAAGCAGCTGCGAAGTCATCTGAGAAGTATACAGTAATTCCATCAGTTATCTCCTTGGCAAATTCATTTATAGCGTTTTGCTCAATTAACCAGTCTTTAAACCTTTCGAAATCTGATTTTTGATCTTTTTTCAATTCATTGGTTGTTTTTTGGAGTCCGTTGAAATTTTTTTTTCCGAACAGCCTGTCTATAAATTTTCTCAACTGAGTACGAGTGTAAGCCAAAGCTAAGGTTTAAGTTTATGTTTTTTTACATAAAAACGCTATTCGTCAGTTGACAGATGGCGCTTGTTAGCAGTAAAGTTAGTATTTAATTCAACTGTCTGCACCTGCCTGCCGGGAGGCATGTTTTTTTATGAGCACACGGTTATTTTCCACTTTTTTTGTGTGTTAAATATCTTTGTTGTTAAGTAATATCGAATTATTGAGTTAAAAAAAACTGTAGTTGGTATCAAAAGGTAGGCAGGGTTGTCTGTAATTTTCTTGCTAACAAGTGCAAGCGTAACTCCTGAAACTAAAAGGGTGATGATAGGGGAAAGGATTTGGAGGGTTTTATTTTTGGGGTCCTTCTTTAACTTCGAATAATGAATTTTTTGAATTCTTGAATAGCTCAGAGAATATGAGTAAACTTGTTCGGTTGAGTCCGGATGAATTCTAGCTTCCATCACGAACGCAGTATCGTTGAAAGAAATTATTTGTCCTGAAAAAGTAAAGTTATTGCCAGCATACAATGTCAGCATTTGACTTGTATCAAGCTCAATAATTTTTCCATTTGATTTATTCTCAAGACAGATTTGACTCAGAGATGATTTCGGAGTAAAGAAAAGGCTGAGTAAAAGCGATATGAATATTTTACTTTTCATCAGTTCTTTTGTTCGTTAAGATACATCGTTTACAAAAGCTAAAGATTAGTCAGATTTCAGCTCAGTTCTATGTTAGGTGCTTTTTCTATTATTTGTATTGTTTGTTTGACCTGATCCTTAAAAGTTAAAATCTCAGGATCGATATTTAAATCACGTGAATCATATTCATCAATTTTGAATTCAGTTTTTCTTCCATCAGTCAGAGCAATTTGAATATAGATTACATATTCTTCTTTATTTCCAGGGGTATTAGGTCTTGGTAGTTCTAATTCAAAGCATTTTACAGGTACATCACTAAATAATTTTAAAACTTTATCTAATTCATCAGTATTTATTATTTCTCCTTTGAATTGATATCCATTTTTAGAAAATCTTTGTGACCAATAGTTCCCTGAATTATCCTCTTCAATTTTATCTATGTAAATTCTGTAGGCTTTGGGTTTATTCCATGAGTTACTATTGAAAATACCACATGTCAAATGAACAATTTTATCTACGTTTATTATTCCATTGACTTTTTCAAAATCGAAAGGTTGATTTGATTTTAACCATGAATGAAAATCCTCTATTTTGTCAATAATAATGGTGTTTTCATCTTCTAAATCTTTAATCAAAATAGGAAATCCAGATTTTATCACCATATCGTATAAGGTATTAAGTTGAGATTGGTGTGAATGCCAAAACGTGCTTTTATCTGCAAAATAACCTTCTCCAAATAAACTGACAGTTTGGTTCGTTCTAAGTTTTATTTCATGCTTATATTCAAACATTGATATTTTTCTCTTATTGTAGATAACGTTTTGGCTATGCGCATTGTCCCGCAGGGCATTGCGTATAGGTGTTGTTGTGTGTAGTTTTTTTACATGGGCATTCAAAATTGAAATCCTATAAAGAACCAAATGTTACCGTCAAACAGGTTTTTAGAAATTGTAGTACTTCCTAGTTGTGTTTCTTCATGTGGATTAAAATGGACACGGAAAGGAAGAGAGACTGTGTAGTACAATCCTTTAAATGTACCCTTTGTTTTAAAAGGATTTGTTTCTCTGAAACTCAATTCAAAGCCAGTGGTAACCGAAGATTGTTCAAGATTTTCATCTAGCTCAGTATGCCAATATTTATTTTTATATATCCCCAATGAAGGAGAGAGATAAATCACTTGATTTGCATCTCGCCATTTAATAAGTGGAAAACTGTAAAAAGCTTCTAGCCCTAGCATTTTACCTTCTACATTTTCTCCGTCTACAGTTACAACAAAGTCAGAGCTTAGGTGTCCTTCAGTTAAACCGACATTCATATGAACTAAGCGAATCAAATGTTTATTGGGGAAGCTTATCCCAATTTCCCCAGACAGGGACTGAAATTTATTGACCATTGCTTCTCCAAAGTCATATGCAATAAAATAATCAATCTTGGCAGAGTTAGAAGTGTCATTTTTAACCGTTTCGAATTGTTGAGCTACGGCAACAATTTTTAAAGTTAAACATATGGTTAACAGTATTAATTTTTTCATGTTTGATTTGAATTACACACAACGCTCTGACTAAAATAAGGAAACGGTTTGGTTAGGCAAGGTCTTTATTTTAGTCTTTGTTGTGCTTCGTTACTATTCTTTTACGATCACTTCTGTACCAGAGTAGAATCCTTCACCATCGCACTGAATCATTCCATCGCATTTAGCTACAAATATTTTCATCAATTCACCATTTACTTCATACCCTTCATCATCAATGTCAGAAGTAGGCAGTTGATTACATAATATTGATTGGGTCTGATTTAAGTGTTTAATTACTTTTTTCTTTTTTGAATTAAACAATTCAGGTTTTCCAATTGCTTCGAGAAACTCTTGAATCTCTTCTTCGGCTAAACCATCTGAGTTTATTGTATTCAATTCGACCAAAATAGGATGTTTTCCATCTTTGTAGAATAATTCAAAGTCTGTCCAGTTTACAGAAGTTGTTTCGGTCGATGAGAGATTTGAGTTAACAGAAAACCCTAAGGAATTTAATTCACTTAAAATACTCGAAACAGTAGGTTTGTTTTTCGATTTGCAGAAAACTCTTGTATAGTAGCCCATCTTTTATTTTTTTAATGAAGCACAACAAGTGAATAAAACCCACTCATCATTCTCAGCTAATTTAGCGCTAATTCTCTGAGAACAAGAGGGTAAAACGGAATTATCCGTAATTTTCCCGGTAATAAACGAATAATTTCGAATAGAGTAGGAGTAAAAACAGTCCGGACGCATATTGTTGACAACGGTTTGGTTTTTACCTCAGTTCTATGTTGGCATTAGTTATTTTTTATTTCTTCTAACTGCTGAGTATAATGATTCTTTAGCTCAGAAGAATATTCCAAATCGGGTTTTACACCACCAGTAACTGGATCATTAACAAATCTACCAATCTGCCATTTTCCATCAAAGCCAGAGTAATCTAATTCATTTTTCTTTTTGGTCAACGTCATTGGAATATCCATTGGTATGAACTCTGGACAGGATTCAAAATGTCCTTCTCGCAAATGAAATTGTATGCTTTTATTCAAATACCCTTCACAAGAGTAGATCAATTCACAATCCGCTCCTCTAGGAATTTCTACTGACTGATATTTTCCATTTGAAGCGATAGTAACAGATAATGTATCATTACCGTTTATAACTAGAACTTTAGCATTTTTTAGTTTTTTTCCTACTTCATTTGTGATTTTTCCTTCTACAATCACAAATGACTGACTCCAGCCTCTGCTATTGTAGAAACCTAGCGTAATGAACAAAACTATTTTTAATAAGTGGTTCAATTTTATTATAGTTTGAATTAACGCCTTGAGTAAAAACCGTTAAGGTTTGGTTAGGTAAGGTATGCGTTTTTACTCTTTGCTAGGCTGCGTTACTTATTTCAATATTCAGTTTGACCTTTGCCTGCATTGCGGTAAACACTTTCAGTAAGGTAGCTAGTGTCACATTTTTGGCGTTCGATTCCAACTTTGAAATTTGGGCTTTTTGGACACCAACAAGTTTACCTAACTGTTCTTGCGTTAAATCTCTTTTAATTCTGGCTTCTTTAATCAATTGACCGATTACGTCCATAGAGAGTTCCAATTCATATTGTTCTCTTTCTTTAGACCCCTCTTTACCAATGTGTTGGTCTTTCAACTGATTCAATGATATGGTTTTCTTTTTACTCATTTTAAATAATCATTTTTTAAGGCTTTAGCCTTATCAATTTCACTTTTAGGAACTTTAGAGACTTTCTTAACAATACCATGAGTTGAAATTACTAGAGACATCATTTCATTTCTTTTGACCCAAAACGCAAGAAAACGAAATTGTTTTCCAGCATATTTGGTTCTAAATTCCCAAATCTCATCATCTAGTTTTTTGAACAGTTTAGGGTCGTTAACATATCGAGCTTTATCGATATTATAAATGATCTTCTTCCTAGTCTTTTCATCTAATTCAGCGATGAACTCTGCTGCCTGTTCAAGAAACTCGACTTCAAATTTTGCTTTCAATCGTCAAATATTTAACGCCAAAGATAATAAAAAGTTTCCTTTTATGGATACTTTATTTTTTAATGTTAGTTAAGCTACATCGTTTACAAAAGCTAAAGAATAAAAATTAGTTGGATTTTACCTCAGTTTTATGCTAGCGGTAGTCACTTTTTTTATTCCACGAGTAAGAATTGAATCAGCCTTTGCTGCATTTGGTAAATATCCAAATTGATCAATTACATCATTTCCATTTGAAGAGAGTACAACAAAATGAGGTTGAGATATAATTCCAAACTGTTCTATTTGGAATTTTGAATTTCTTCGTCCAATGGTATTGACTTCAATTTCCTTACCACCATTGTTCCAAATTTCAATTTCTTCCTCGGGTAGTTCAGTTGGGTCATCAACATAGAGAGTTACGACAACATAATCATCTTTTAGAGTTTGGAAATTTCGATCCTCAACAAATATTTGTCCCTCCATCTTTCGTGATGATATGCAAGCAAATCCTGTAAACCACAGAAGTATTGGCTTGTTACAATTTTCAGCGCATTCAATTCCTGATTGTAAATTGTCATATACATATAGACCATCAATTGGGGAATAAGTGTCAGTAGGATAATCACAGGAGCAATCATTTTTTGATTCAGCACAACCAAAAAGTAAAAAACTAGCTATGATTATCAGAGGTCTCATTTAAAATGTTCGTTAAGCTACATCGTTTACAAAAGTTAAAGATTAAATATTAGTTGGATTTTAGCTCAGTTTTAAGTTGGGGTGCGTAACTATTTTATTTGAAGTTTTTGGTAGGCAATTTTGAAATTGTCTCTTTCGTCAACAAGATCAGTTTCGTTATAAGGGTCAAGAATTAGCCAACTTAAACCGCTGTCTTCTGTATAACATTTTACGTGACTAATTTGATATTCATAAAATTCAGTTTCAATAATTACCAAACTTGACACATCTAAGAATACTAGAGTTGTTAAAATTCCATTTTTTTCAACCAAAATAGATATAACTCCAGATTTAGATGTCCCCCAAGAAACTTCTATCTTTTGAATAGATGAATCCCTCAGTAATATTTCTATTTCACTATTTCTTTTCACGTTTTTATGTATGTTCGTTAAGCTACATCGTTTACAAAAGTTAAAGATTAGGGTTTACACTAAATTAGTTTCTAATCTAACAGATTGATCCTTGGTTCTTAATTCATTTTCATTAAAGTAACCTAAAAATACGTTTCTATAAAATACTCTCCAAATTCCGTTTCCTTGATGTGTTGCTCCTACATATTTTTCCTTGAGCGAAGCGGATAGATATACCCAGTTATAAGCCCCCCATCTGATAGATCCATTTTTAGATACTTTAAGCACTCTCATGTCGGAGTCGTAATCGAAGTTAGGTATTGTTTCAGGGAACGGTCTAGAAGAGAAGTTGTGTACATCAGCTGGAGTTTTCATCTCTAGGGCTTCATGCGGTCTGACGTAATTATACTCCTTTAAAAAGCTGTTTAAACGTCTCTGTTGAGCTCTAAGATCTTGTGCCGAAGGTTTAGCACAAGCCGCTTTAAGATCACGGTGCATACGTTCGTGTCTACCGTTTTGTTCTGGGTGAGCAGGGTCAGAGAAAACCGGCATAATACCTAGTTCAATAAACCAATAAGATAACCTGGTAAAACGTTGTATGGCTTGTACAGATCCAAACGGACTTCCATTGTCAGTGTGCATCTGTTTTGGGATGCCATATTTTCTAAAAACCTTTGTAAACTCAGCTTTAGCGGACTTAAAGTCTTCTCTGTATATTCCTTTAGCAGAGAACACAAAACGGCTTTTGGAGTCAGCAATGGTAAGCGGATGACAGTACTTTTTATTCCCCATAAGGAACTTGCCTTTGTAATCAGCACTCCATACTTCGTTGCACTCCTGAGGGTCAAAAATAGGGTAGACAGGTTTGACTCTTCTCAGTCGTTTTTGAGGGCAAACTAGACCGTGTTTTTTGAGGATATTATGTACAGTCACCACAGATGGAATATTTTCCTCGGTAAAATCGTTAAACAATAGATGTCTGATTTTTTTAGCTCCCCAGCGGCTGTGTTTTTCCTTCAGCTGAAGGATGGTATCTACAATTTTTTTCTCCGTAGAATTAGGGTGAATGCCTCTCGGTTTTCGAGACAGTTCTCTCAGTCCTTCATACCCACTTTCATCAAACCGAGCGATGATTTTATAGGCAGTAGGACGAGAAATTTCAAACTGTTTACAAAGTTCTGTGATGGTAAATTTCCCTGTTCTCCATTCACAGATAAACCTGCCTGCCGGCAGGCAGGTTCAATTTTTTGTTCCATAATCGTTGTTTCTTTCCAAGGCATAGATCTCTGATTTAGTAGTCAGATTTCTACCGAAAAAGTGTAAACGATGTTTCTTTAACTTTGTAAACGATGTTTGTTTACCGTACCTAGATTGGTGCTAACGGTGAGTATATGAAGCGTAGCCTGCCGTTAGGTGGCTATGATTTCATATACATTGTTATGTGCTCGCTTTTATTTCTTTCAATGTTTTTAGTTGCCACTTTCTTTCCTCTGTAATCCGTTCTTTAGCGTTCGAAAAGGCAAGTTGAATTGTTTTAATTGCGTAGTCAGAACATACCATTGCATGTTCTTTCATATGTCCTACGCCAACTGCCTGTCCAACAGTTCTTATCGCATTTTTGGCAACTTCCGTTTCACAACTTCGTGCGATTGCGTGAATTTTAAATCCTGCTTGTCTAACTTCAGAAACGCCTGCCTTTCCAATTTGCCAAAGTTCATTGACTCTAATTCCGTTTTCAATATCAGTCATTTCAATACTTTCGACTTTAGATAAAGGCAATATATGCTTCGCACACTTAATCGACCATTTTGCTAATTCTACTTGATCTGTTATTTCGTAGAGTTGGTCAATTTCTACCCGTAATTCCGAATCGTCTTCTATTTTAATTTTGGGTTTTGTTGGCATATTCAATTTCATTCGGTTTTTTCAGCTTGCACATAACGTTTTGTGTATGGACAGTAGGGCAGATTTGAAGCACTTCACTTTCGGATTACCACCAAGCCAAAACAAACGTTTTTGCTTTTAATTTTCTATTTGTTAAACGTCAAAACTTTGTTTTGGCGTTACCTGCTCAAAGAACAGGACTTTCAGTTTATCTCAAAATGCCCTATTGGCTATACACCTTGTTGTACACAGTTTTTTAAAACATTATTCCACAATTATATTCAATAAGGGTATCCACCTTTATTTGTTCTAATTCATGAGGAAATGTTCGTGAAACCTTAAATGTTCTCTCTAAAAAACCTGTCCATGGACTTAATGTCACAATTTTTATTGTTGCTTCTTCAGGATTTAAAATGACCTCAGGATTTGGATCAATTTGAAGGACACTTTCTTTATCCATTGTGAAATTACCGAAGATTTCCATTTCAAGCACTGAATCCTGCTCAGTATTATTATTCTCCTCTTTTGATGAAAACTTGTAATAGAAATCATCTTCAAGTTCTGTTAATTCTTGAAGTTGTTTTTCAGAAGTGATGATTGACATCTCACCATAGTTCGAATGCCAAAACTTACAGTAATTATCACCAATGAGTGCAAAAATTACATATTGAAAATACCCCATATTGTTATCTGTTATCTGAATACAGTTCAGGTATTCCACCGAATCTTGGTAAGCAAATAGTTTTACTGATACTTGGTAATCGAGCATTCCAGCAAATTCTTCACCTTCAAAAGAGGTATTAAGTTCCTTTTGAATGCTGTCTCCAAGTTTATCTCCTTCTTCAAAGGCCAATAGCAAAGGTCTTCCAGCATCACCAAAATGACGATAATGAGATTCCAATTTCCAGTTTTTAGCAATCTCTAATTTGTCAAATGACATGAAGTATTTCTCAAAATCAATATCACATGAATATTTGTCTGTTATAGTGTCATGATCTAATGATATTTCTTTTTGAACATTTACCAAACCATTTATAAATTCGGTATATGATGTATCCGTACTATAGTCAATTTCATATTTATTTGCCTGCTGTTCACTTTTGATGTCCGAAACAGATTCTGTCGCAGAAGGAGCATTCTGACAACTACATAAAATAGTTGACAGGTAAACTATGGCTAGTATTTTATTCATAATTGTGTACAACGCCTCGTATAAAACACGTAGGGTAGTGGAAAGTTACGATTTTTGTTTTTAGTTCTTAGCCATATCACAGCATTTTGCTTTTAACTTTTGGTTGATCAAAAGCCAAATCGGTGATTTGGCGTTCGTGATTAGGTGCTCCAAATAACCTTTTTAGTTACTTAACCCTATGTGCTTTTATATATTGTTGGGTGTCGTCATTTTTTCCATTTGAAAAGTAGAATAATCAAGAATAAACCAAAATAGACATAACCTACGACCTCGAAAAAAAACTTGTACCAAAGTATGATCTTTTGATTTTCTACTAGTAACTCTTTCGTCTTTTTCGATTTAGCATAGTCGGCTACATTAATGTTGTCGTGAATCTTATAAGATTCAATCCTTTGGACTTCTTCAATTGCAGCATTATTTTGGGATGATTCTGCATAATAAAAGATGATAGCAATCGTAATTATCAGAAGAGTGATAATTGTAAGAATAGAAACTTCTTTATTCTTTTTATATAACTCTTTTAGCCTTATCAATTACTTTCGATTTACAGATGACACCCAACAAGCGAATAAAACCCACTCGTCATTCTCAGCTAATTTAGCGCTAATTCTCTGAGAACAAAAGGGTAAAGCGTTATTATCCGTAATTTTCCCGGTAAAAAACGGGTAATTTCGAATAGAATAGGAACAAAAAAAGCCCAGACAGTTACGCCTGGGCCACAAATAATCTTCAAAATATTATACCGTCACATTATAATGTGCCAGAATATTATCCGCAATCTCCGTTCCGATTCTATCCTGAGCTTCTACGGTTGCAGCACCAATGTGTGGCGTACAAGCTGTTTTAGCATGCTTTAATAAATCTTCTCTTGGAGAAGGTTCTCCTACGTAAACATCTAACCCTGCCGCAGCAACTTTACCGCTATCTAGAGCCGCGATCAACGCGTCTTCGTCAATAACTCCACCTCTGGCTGCGTTAACGATTCTAACACCGTCTTTCATTTTAGCAAACTCAGCTGCTCCAATCACTGCTTGCTTATCAGCTGGCATTGGAATATGTAATGAGATATAGTCTGAAGAAGCTAATAAGGTATCCATATCTGTTGGTGTAACTTTAACCTCAACCGTTTGTCCACCTACTTCAACTGGGATAATAGCTTCATTTACAAACGGATCAAAAGCTACTACATTCATTCCGCATCCTAAAGCGTATTTAGCAGTGTATTGTCCAATTCTTCCGAAACCGATGATTCCAATTGTTTTCCCTCTTAATTCAACTCCCTTACCATATTTCTTCTTCAAAGTCTTAAACTCAGCGGCTCCGTTAGCTGGCATGTTTAGGTTTGAATCGTAAGTAAATCTTGAAATGTCAAATAACATCGTCATCACCAATTCAGCTACTGCTAAAGAAGAAGCTCCTGGTGTGTTGAATACGTTAACCCCTTTTGATCTTCCGTATTCCACATCGATGTTGTCCATTCCAACACCTCCACGACCTACCATCTTCAATCCAGGACATGCATCGAATAAGTCCTTACGCACCGTTGTAGCACTTCTCACTAAAAGCACTTCATATCCTTCGTTGTTGATTGCATCGATCAATTGGTCTTGAGCTACTTTTTCAGTAACTACCGTAAAACCATTTGCTTCTAATTTTTCGATCCCAGAAGCTGAGATCCCATCGTTTGCTAAAACTTTCATTTTATTCTATCGTTAGATTAGCTAATTTTTTCTAATTCCTGCATTGTGTCAACCAGCACCTGAACACTTGATAAAGGAAGTGCATTGTACATAGAAGCTCTAAATCCACCAACAGAACGGTGTCCTTTTAATCCACTGATGTTAGCATTTGCCAATAGTTCGTTGAATTTGTCAGTCAGACTTTCATCGTTCAATACAAACGTTACGTTCATGTTACTTCTGTCTTCAACAGCCGTACTTCCTTTGAACAATGGGTTTCTGTCGATCTCTGAGTAAAGCAATTCCGCTTTAGCGATATTCACTTTCTCAATAGCTGCAACACCACCGTTATTTTTCAACCATCTAAGGTTTAGCATAGAAACGTACACAGGATATACAGGAGGTGTATTGAACATCGAGTCCTTATCTGCATGTGTTTTCAGATCCAGCATAGTTGGAATAGGAACACTAGATTTTCCTAAAATTTCATCTTTTACAATGTAAAGTGTAGTTCCAGCTGGTCCCATGTTCTTTTGAGCTCCAGCGTAGATAATATCGTATCTAGAAACATCAATTTCTTGCGAAAAAATATCTGAACTCATGTCACATACTAACGGAACATTCGTTTCAGGAATAGCCTTGAATTGCGTACCCGCGATCGTATTGTTAGAAGTGTAGTGTAAGTAATCAATATCAGAAGGAATAGTGTATCCTTTTGGGATGTAGCTATAGTTTTTGTCGGCACTAGAGGCTACTTCAACAGCTTCACCCATAAAGTTCGCTTCCTTCATTGCTTTCTTAGCCCAAGCACCCGTGTTCAGGTAACCTCCTTTTTTGTTTGCGCCCATCATGTTGTAGGCAGACATCAAGAAACCTGTGCTCGCACCTCCCTGTAAGAATAAAACGGTGTATCCTTCAGGAACATTCAAAAGCTCTTTTACCAAGCTTCTTGCTTCTTCCATCACAGCTACGAAGTTTTTACTTCTGTGTGAAATTTCAAGGATGGATAATCCAAGGTTGTCGAAATTCAAAACTGCTTTTGAAGCTTCTTCAAAAACTTCTTGAGGTAGGATACATGGTCCTGCACTGTAATTGTGAACTTTAGCCATAGTTGCTTCCATAATTGTTTAGATCATTTTATTACAACAAAGTTGTACATAATAAAGATAGGCTTCAAATAAAAGTGAGGGTATTTTTAGAACTGTTGAAATTCTTAAAGTTCTGTTAACAAACTCAGCTCCATTTAAGACTTAAGGTAGCTTTCTAGTCGAGTCATCTGTTTCTCACTAAGCCTAAATCCAGCTACTTTTTTGCCATTCCTAAAAACAAATAGCGGTGTATATTTCGTAAACATCAAATTGATCTCATTTCCTTTTCGAATATCACCCCAAGGAATCATAACAGGCGGGTGAAAGTAACTGAAGATCTTGATGGGGACAATATGCAGTCCGTGATGATTTGCTTTGAGTTCGAGAATGCCATTGTAGTTCACCCCATTTATTCGACCTCCTGCCGTACCGATTTCATCACCATCGAAGTTGCTAGATGCGTGCTCGTAGTGAGTAAGTAATTTTGCCCATCCTATTTTACTGAGGATAAATGTCACAAACAACCACATCCCAATGAAGACAATGGGAAACGCAACGATAATGATGATGGCTGGGTTCATTGTCGCGAAGTTACTCAATTTGATAATTTGAAGATTTGATAATGATTTAATTTCAATGTCTAGTTGATCATTTTCAAATTTTCAAATTGCTTCATTTCCAAATTGAGTAACTTCGCAGGATGGAATTCAAACTCGTATCCGACTTTTCTCCAACAGGAGACCAACCTCAAGCCATCAAGGAATTAGCTGAAGGGTTAAAAGATGGTGTAGAAAGTCAGGTGCTGCTGGGAGTTACGGGATCAGGAAAGACATTTACCATTGCCAACGTGATTAAAGAAGTGAACCGTCCAACCTTGGTATTGTCACATAACAAAACCTTGGCGGCACAACTGTATTCAGAGTTTAAAACCTTCTTTCCGGAGAATGCGGTAGAGTATTTTGTATCCTACTATGATTACTATCAACCCGAGGCATACCTGCCTGTCACAGATACCTATATCGAAAAAGACCTTTCGATCAACGATGAAATTGAGAAATTGAGGTTGAGTTGTACTTCTGCGTTGCTTTCTGGAAGAAAAGATGTGATCGTGGTTTCTTCTGTGTCTTGTATTTACGGTATGGGGAATCCGGAAGACTTTAAGAATGGAGTTACCTTTATTCACAAAGGTCAGACCATCAGTAGAAATCATTTCTTACATCGATTAGTAGAGAATTTGTATGCCAGAACTACCGGGGATTTTACAAGAGGAACCTTTAGAGTAAATGGAGATACGGTTGATATTTACTTGGCTTATGTAGATGTCGCTTGTCGCATTGAGTTTTGGGGAGATGAAATTGATAATATTCAAACGTTTGATCCTTTGACCAACGAGGTATACACCGAATTTGAAGAGTATTCCATTTATCCTGCCAATATTTTTGTAACCAGCAACGATACAGTTCAGGAAGCTGCGTTTAAGATTCAGCACGATTTACAATCGCAAATAGACTATTTTAAAGAAGTAGGCAAACACCTTGAGGCGAAACGTTTACAGAGTAGAGTAGAGCTGGATCTGGAGATGATGAGGGAGTTAGGTTATTGCAGTGGTATCGAGAATTATTCGCGCTATTTTGATGGGCGAGATGTGGGAGCTAGACCGTTCTGCTTGTTGGACTATTTTCCAGATGATTTTGTGATGGTCATTGATGAAAGTCATGTCACCATTTCTCAAATCAAAGCCATGTACGGGGGTGACCGTTCGCGCAAAGTGAACCTTGTAGAGCATGGTTTCCGTTTACCTTCTGCACTAGATAACCGACCACTAAAGTTTGAAGAATTTGAAAGTATTGTAGGGCAAACGATCTACGTGAGTGCCACACCTGCGGACTACGAACTAGAAAAAAGTGAGGGAATTATTGTGGAGCAATTGATCCGTCCAACTGGACTACTGGATCCAGTAATTGAAGTTCGACCTTCTCTCAATCAGATTGATGACCTCATAGGAGAAATTCAGACGGTTATTCAAAGAGACGAACGGGTATTGATCACCACCCTTACCAAGCGAATGGCCGAAGAAGTAGATGCTTATTTTACGAAACTAGGGATGAGAAGTCGATACATTCACTCGGACATTGATACCCTAGAGCGAGTAGAAATTCTAGCCGACCTCAGAAATGGTTTATTTGATGTGTTAATTGGGGTAAACCTCTTAAGAGAAGGGTTGGATTTGCCTGAAGTATCTCTGGTGGCGATACTTGATGCAGATAAAGAAGGATTCTTGCGTTCTGAACGGTCATTGGTGCAAACAGTAGGTCGGGCAGCTCGAAACGTGAACGGTTTGGTGATCATGTATGCCGATCGAATTACAAACTCAATGCAAAAAACAATTGATGAGACCAATCGTAGAAGAGCAAAACAGATTGCTTATAACGAGGAGCACGGTATGGTACCGACACCGCTTAAAAAGTCGAAGTCAAACATCCTGCGTTCGCATAAGATTCATCCCACTGAGGTGCCGTATGTCATTGATCACGAGATTGGCATTGCAGCAGATCCAGTAGTTTCGTATATGGGGCGTGACGAGTTAGAAAAAGCCATCGAGAGCATTCAGTCTAAGATGCAATACGAAGCCAAACGAGAGAACTTCATTGAAGCTGCTGCCCTTCGAGACGAGATGTTTGCGTTAAAGAAATTGCTGGTTGAAAGGTTTGAAGAAAAGGAGAATTAGTTGACACTTACCTTTACGGTTAGACCTTCTATTTTGACATTTAGTATACTAGATTTCTGGATTACGATTAATTGGTTTTTACCTAAAGTGATTTCTCCGATAGACAAATTTCCAGTATAACAATACAAGCAAACAAACTCACAACCATCATCGATGGTTGTGTCTTTTCTGAGCAAGTCAACGGTGCCTTTAAGCCCTTTTGTCATCAAATTAAAATCCTTCCCTTTTCCGATACATTTGGTTTTCCAGCTCCCACTAAAACGATCTTGTTCCAAAGGTTTCAATATCGTGCTATGATGACCCTCGTGTATCAGTTCGAGTTCACCTTCTAGCAACAGAAGTGTTCTGTCCACATCAGGTAAAGGTGTGAAATCAGATTCTTCTATATTAATGGTAGCAATGCTTAGACGAAATTCAAATTCTCTCGACTTGAAGTCTGCGCCTTCCGGATAAATATAAAGCTCAGTAGTCGCTCCACCTGTCCATTGAGTTGTTTTGAATGCTTCTGGAGATATGTTTTGATAGTTCATACGTGCTAATTATCTAAGAGATCAATTGCTTTTGTTTGTTTTTTGCGTTCAACCGAAATGATCAAAATCGCCACGATTAAATTCGGTACCCACCCAATCCATGCGACCAATCGATACAAATCCATAGGTTTCATATTCAGGTCAGTCCAATTGGTAATTCCAAACTTCCAGGCACGAAGCGTCAGCGCAGATAGCGCGAGGGCATAACTGATAATTATCCATTTTCGGTGTGTGTCAAAGTCTTTGCTTCTCGCTTTTCGATATCCCATGTAAGTAGTGACCCACCACAATACACTCAGGGTGATAAAACTGGTCTGACTCCAAATTCCACCGTTGGCATAAATGCCCATCAAGAAGCCCGATGGTGCAGAGAGAAGTAAGGTAACGATCACATACAATCTTCCCATGTATTTGTGAACCTTATACTTGTAGAAATACTTAAAAAATTGTGTGAATCCAGCAAGTAAGACCAACATGCTACTCGCCACGTGGATGTAAAAAGCCACAAACCAAATCGTTGATTCCGTCCCGGGATATTTTCTAAAAACCCATTGTTTGATTCTCAAAAAACCAACTTTATCTGAGATTGGAAAGTAGTCTAACGTAATCAAAAACATAAAATACCCCAGAAAAGCCAGAAGGGAAAGTCCAAGGATGCTAATGATTATTTTTCCGATGCTCATGAAAGTCGATTGAGTTCAAATTTAGTGAATCAAGTTACATATGATGTAGTTTACCAACTAATTGCTTAAATTTGAGGATATCAAAACTAAACTAAAATGAAGAAAATCTTTTTACCCTTGTTCGCAATCTCGTGCTTAATGATTTCCTGCGGGGAAGAAAGCAACGGAGAAGAGTCTGCTACAGAAAATACATCGACCACCGCAGAAAGTGGTGAAGAGGTGTCCATTGATGAAGGAGCTGGAGCTTCTGTTGAAGAAGATTTGATCGCCAGTATCGTTCATAAAGGAGGTGCAAAAGCAGAAGATCAGGTAATGATTGAAAACATGATGGCTTCTATGGAAGCGGATAATTCTGAACGCAACCAGAAGATCTATGGACACTGGGTTGGAAAGTTTGGAAAAAACATGATCAACATTACACTCGCTAATATCAACGGAGAAGAAATTGAAGGATTTTCTGTTTGTGCAGGAAACTTCAGAAAAATTGTAGGCACCATAAGTGACGATGGCTCGAATTTTCTAGAAGTAAAAATGGATGAACCCGGGACCGATCAGTACGATGGTTCTTTTGAGTTTTCTATTGACCTGAATAAAGATGAAGTGAGTGGTCATTGGACACCTTTTAAAGCTGAAGGGAATTCTGAGAAGGATTATTTGTTGAAGAAAAAAGAATGGAGTTACGATCCTGAAGTTGGAGAATATGATGCCTCTACAAAAGTATTGACCGATGACTTCTTATGGGAGCAGGATGAGTGGACATTGGGATATATTCGTAATGAGATTTACGCGCGTCATGGGTATTCTTTCAAAAACAAGGAATGGCGATACGAGTTCGAAGGAAAAGATTGGTATGTTCCAATGGGAGTGGATATCAGAGATCAATTGACAGATGTAGAAGTTAAAAATATTGGTTTGATTTATGAATACGAGTCCTATTATGAGGATTATTACGATGAATATGGACGTTAAAAAGTTCTATGTTTTCTTAGCGTTTTGTGGTTTGTTCAGCACTGGAATAGCTCAGACCGGGGTAAAGAATACCTTTACTTTTGAAGGTGGTGCAGGTCTTAATGCGTACTCAATTCAAACAAGTCAGGGTTTTGAAGAAGCTATTGGAGCAAGTTGGAATTTCAACGCCATGGGGGGATACTATTTTCATGATCGTGTCAACGTCAACATGGAATATCAATTTCATCGGTACTTTACGGCTAATGATTCATCCAGAGTAAATCGTGCCAACTACATCTCATCCAATAGAATTGGTGTTGGAATTCGTTTTGCCATCGTTGACAACGGTAGGTATCAACTGAGTGTTGGAGGAACAGTTGGTTTGTTCGACTTTGTAGCAGGTTTTGAAGATAGCTTGAGCACCGTTGTACTTTATGCGAATGGTATTTATCAAAACTACGGTTTTACGAATAACTTCTACTTTGGTGAAAAAAAGCAGCTGGGCTTATTTGTCAAACTCGGTATCGTCAACAATCCAATGACCATCAAAGATATTGTTGTCAATGACGAATCTAGAGAAAGCTATCAGGAAATAGAGGTGAACAAGTACAAGTTTAATAGCATCGGTTATTATCTGAACTTAGGTGTAGCTTTCAACCTGGGTCTGAGTGAGAAAAGAAGGGTAGACTTTGAATAAAAACAGTGTTCAATTTTCTAGAGGAAAAGCACGAAATAATTAAGCAATAAAAAAGGCTTCGTCAATCGACAGAAGCCTTTTTAATATCTAAAATCTTAAAAGAAATTAAACGTGAGCGGAAAGTTTCTCAGTCAAAACATCCTTACCAACTGCACCAACAACCTTCTCTACCACTTCACCATTCTTTAGTACAAGTAAAGTAGGGATATTTCTCACCCCATATTGAGCAGCAAGCGCTCCATTATCATCAACGTTTACTTTTCCTACTAACGCTTTTCCTTCAAATTCATCATACAAAGCTTCTACGTGAGGTCCAACCATTTTACAAGGTCCACACCAAGGAGCCCAAAAATCAACCAATACAGGCTTGTCTGTACTTGTCAACTCAGCAAAATTTGCTTCTGTAAATTCTAATGCCATTTGTTCTATCTATTTGTTATTAATACTAATTTCTTCCTCAAAGATACCGAAATCATTGGGATTAGTTCTTCCTGTTCAAAATTAATACCAACAAAAAATAACTGCCATCTTGGCATCCTATTCTTTTATCACGTAGTTTCATAAATCTACGCTGCTGCTCAACGGTGTTTTTTATTAACTTCGCCTCGAAACTTAGAACTAAATTAAACTTATTCATATGAACTACGATGTTATTGTATTAGGTAGTGGTCCTGGAGGGTACGTTACTGCTATTCGTGCTTCTCAATTGGGCTTGAAAACGGCTGTTGTAGAACGAGAAGCTTTAGGTGGAATTTGCTTAAACTGGGGGTGTATTCCTACCAAAGCATTATTAAAAAGTGCCAATGTTTTTGAGTACTTGCAACATGCGGAAGATTATGGTTTGTCCGTAAAGGATGCCAAAGCTGATTTCAAAGCGGTTGTGCAACGATCAAGAGGTGTGGCCGACAAGATGAGTGGGGGAGTTCAATTCCTTATGAAAAAGAACAAAATTGACGTTTTGATGGGGACAGGTAAAGTGAAGCCCGGAAAGAAAGTTGATGTTACGGATGACAAAGGAAAAACGACAGAATACACTGCAAAACACGTGATTATTGCTACGGGAGCAAGATCAAGACAATTACCTAACCTTCCACAGGATGGAAAGAAGATCATTGGATACAGAGAGGCGCTTGCATTGCCTACACTTCCTAAGAAAATGGTCGTGGTAGGTTCTGGTGCTATTGGCGTTGAATTTGCCTATTTCTACAATACCATGGGAACAGAAGTTACGTTAGTAGAATACATGCCAAACATTGTTCCTGTAGAAGACGAAGAGGTTTCAAAGCAATTGGAAAGATCGTTTAAGAAACAGGGAATCAAAGTAATGACTGGCTCGGCTGTTGAATCAGTAGATACAAAAGGAAAAGGTTGTAAGGTTTCTGTTAAAACTAAGAAAGGTGAAGAAGTGATCGAATGCGATGTGGTACTTTCTGCAGTTGGAATCGAAACAAACATTGAAGGAATTGGACTAGAAGATGTAGGAATCGTTACGGATAAAGGAAAAGTATTGGTAAACGAGTATTACGAAACAAACATTCCAGGTTACTATGCCATTGGAGATATAACGCCTGGCCCTGCTTTGGCGCACGTGGCTTCTGCGGAAGGAATTACCTGTGTAGAAAAAATCGCTGGACATCATCCTGAAGCGATCGACTACGGTAACATTCCAGGTTGTACGTACTGCTCTCCAGAAGTAGCGTCTGTAGGTATGACAGAGAAGGCTGCAAAAGAGGCTGGATATGAGATTAAAGTGGGTAAATTCCCATTCTCTGCATCTGGAAAGGCAAGTGCTGCTGGAACCAATGATGGTTTCATCAAGTTGATCTTTGATGCTAAGTACGGAGAGTTGCTAGGAGGTCACATGATCGGTGCTAACGTTACTGAAATGATTGCAGAAATCGTTGCAGTACGTAAGTTGGAGACAACAGGAATGGAGTTGGTTAAAACCATCCATCCGCACCCAACGATGAGTGAGGCAGTGATGGAAGCGGCAGCTGCTGCCTACGATGAAGTGATTCACATCTAAGAAAAATAAACAAAACAAAAAAGGAGCTGTCCATTAAGGTAGCTCCTTTTTTTATGCTTTGATGTCGAGTATTACAACCCTCGCTCTTTCTTAATCGTTTCGTACGCTTCTTGAATTTTTTGGAATTTCTCCTTGGCTGCTTTCTGGTGTTGTTCACCTAGGGCAGCAACTTTATCTGGATGATGTTCCCGTGCCAGTTTTCGATAGGCTCCCTTAATCTCTGCATCGCTGGCTGATTTATCTAATCCTAGCGTCTTGAAGGCATCCGCAGAATCTTTCCAAAACATGGCTTTCAACTGATCGAATTCAAATTGGCGTAAACCGAGTAAAGCAGCAATTCGTTGAATCACATTTAATTCTGTATTACTCACATTTCCATCACTTTGGGCGATGCCAAACAAATACTGAATCAGAATTTGTTTTTGCTGAGGAGGAATATAGCTTCTAAAACTCGCACAGGTTTGTTCCAAGTTACTCTGTTGATTCAAATAGCCTTTTAGTTCTTGCAAATACTTTGGAGCATACTCCCGACCAAACTGTTGAACCAAGAACTGCTTCACAAAGTCAAGTTCGGATTTTAGAATCTTGCCATCAGCTTTCATCACCTCAGCAGATAAAATCAACAGTGCGCTAGAGAATTGAGAAGGGGAGTACTGCGCTCTTCCAAATCGTTCGCGGATAAACTCTTCATAGGAAGTATTGCCTCCAGATTGCTGCTGCTCCTGTTGGTTCTTCCGGGCAATGACTTTCATTCGATCCAAATAGGAGCCGATCAAAAAACCACCCATCGCTCCCCACCATTGTCCGGTGAAAAGGAAACCGCCAATAGCAAAGATGATGCTATTGATTCCGAATAATATTTGCATTGACTTTGTCATTTTTTAGTTTGTTATCTTAACAGAAATATTACTTTTGTTACCATGTCAATGACTCCATATGAAATTGAATATCCAAGCATTCCGTCTGGTAATGTTTTTATATTCACTACCGATAGTGGCTTGGATTACGAAGTGAGATTCGCCCGAAAAAAGGATAATCTTCTTCATGTCTCAATCGCCTTTGGAGTTACCAATGAAGAGTTTGAAGGAGAGGAATATTCGCTCACCAACAAAGGAGAAGCATTTCGCGTAATGACAACCATCGTAAAGATCTTTAATCATTACAAAGAACTTCATCCCAACATCAATACCTATGAGTTTGTAGGAGAACCCAGAGCCGATGAAGATGCTGAGTTTCCTACTAAACGCCTCAAACTCTATCAGCGTTATTTACCCAAAATCTTTGATGATAACTGGACCATCGAAGTAAAAGGTAACAAAGCAATTATTTCAAAAAACAGTTTGGCCTAACCGGCCTTTAATATAGTTAAAGAGGGGAATTTATCCCCTCTTTCTTTTTTAATCAATCAATTCCAAACTTCTGTTGATGAACTTCGTCAACGATTCCCCCTGAAGCAAACCATTCGACAACATCGCCAAATCAATCGCTTGTTTGGTGAGGTCCTTTTGTTTCGCTTCGTCTTTCTCACTCAAAATCTTGGAGACCAACGGGTGGTTGCTGTTCACTACTAGGTTGTACATTTCTGGTAAATTCCCCATCATGTGCATTCCACCGCCACCTAGCGCTTGCTGCTCTTTCATTCTTCGCATGAACTCGCTTTGCGTAATTTGAACGGGTTTTTCGGTCTCGCTCAAACTTTCGAACTGAACGATGTACTTTTCTTTATTCACATTTCCTTCAAAGATCGGCTTCAATTGCTCTTCTTCTTTTTCGCTCAATTTAGATGGGATTTCCTCGTCCTTTTCGATCAACTTGTCTAGTGTGTCTGCATCTACTCGTGCGAAAGAAACACCCATTTTGCCTTCCAGTTTTTGGATATAATGACTCGCCAACGGACTATCCATAAGCAGTACATCATAACCACGTTCGTTAGCATTTTCTATTAACGAATGATGAGCGTCTGCGCTGTGAGAATACAAGCAAACCATTTTGTCATTCTTGTCGGTTTGAGCAGCTTTGATCTTTTCTTTATATTCTTCAAAGGTGAAGTATTCTCCTTTCGTGTTTTTCAGCAATGCGAATTTCTCAGCACGCTCGTAGAACTTATCATCACTCAACATTCCGTATTGGATGAACACTTCAATGTCATCCCATTTTTGCTGAAAGTCTTCACGGTCATCTTTGAACATTTGGTTTAACTTGTCCGCTACCTTCTTGTTGATGTGATTGGCAATTTTCTTTACGTTACCATCCGCCTGAAGATAAGATCTAGAAACGTTCAATGGAATGTCTGGAGAATCGATCACACCATGCAACAAGTTCAAGAAATCAGGAACAATGTTTTCTACATTATCCGTGATAAACACCTGATTGGAGTACAGTTGAATCTTGTTCTTCTGAACTTCCATATTATTTTTCAACTTTGGAAAATAAAGGATTCCAGTCAGGTTAAAAGGATAATCTACGTTCAGGTGAATGTGAAAAAGCGGATCTTCTGTAAACGGATACAATTCATTGTAAAAATCCTTGTAATCCTCATCTGTCAAGTCAGTTGGTTTCTTAATCCATGCCGGAGAAGTATTGTTGACGATGTTGTCAATTTCTTTCTCAACCTTTTTCGGATTCCCCTCTTCATCTTTCTCTCCACTTGGATCCTCTACAAATGTTTTTCGCGTTCCAAATTTGATTTCAATCGGTAAGAACTTACAGTATTTACTCAAGATTTCACTCAGTCTTGCTTCTTCCAAAAACTCCGCTGAATCCTCCGCAATATGTAAAATGATATCTGTTCCTCGTTCCGTTTTTTCAATTTCTTTCATAGAAAATTGAGGAGAACCATCGCTTTCCCATTCTACAGCCGTTGAACCATCTTTATAAGATAATGTTTGAATGTTTACTTTCTCCGAGACCATAAATGCCGAATAGAAACCCAATCCGAAGTGACCGATCATGGCATTCGCATCTTTGTCTTTGTATTTTTCTGCAAATTCTTTTGCTCCAGAAAAGGCAATCTGGTTGATGTATTTTTCGACTTCTTCAGCCGTCATACCGATTCCATTGTCTCTCACTGTGATAGTTTTGGCTTCTTTGTCGAGAATAACCTCCACACGTAAGTCTTTTACTTCCTGATTAAACTCTCCAGTTTTAGAAAGTGTGTGTAGTTTCTGCGAAGCATCGATGGCATTAGAAACTAACTCTCTCAAAAAGATCTCTGTATCTGAGTACAAGAATTTTTTAATAATCGGAAAAATATTTTCCGTCTGAATATTAATGGTTCCTTGTTGCATAACGTTTAAATTTTAATTCTGATAGCCAATGGTCAAAGGATGTGCCATCTCACTTTTGCTGCCAATGTGACAAAATCTCATTCTTGATACCTGAAAAAATGACAAATCGAAGTTTTGGTGAATGACAATTCGCGGTTGATCACTTTGTGGGTTTGATCCACGGCAGAATACTTATATTCGTAATAATGATTCATTTTTTGCTTCATATCTTTTCATTTAGAAACCTTCGCAAACTGTCGGATGAAGAACTCATCTTGGCCTATAAAAACTCGGAGGATCTAAATTATTTGGGCGAACTGTATCAGCGAAAATCGGTAATGATTTCATCCATTTGTCTCAAATATATGGATCGAACGGAGGATGCAGAAGATGCAGCAGTCGAAATTTTCGAAGTGCTCAAAAAAGATTTATTGAAGCATGAGGTGGGGAATCTGAATGGATGGTTATTTAGCGTCACACGAAATCATTGCTATAAAAAGCTCAACAAATTTAAGAAAGAGGCCACTGTTTTAAGCAACGATGAAAAAAGTTTAAATCATTTTATGGAATCGCATCAAGATGATTCCCTTAATGATAAGTTACTTCGTGAAGCTGAGTTGCAGTTATTGGAACAAGCAATCGAACAACTAAAAGATGAGCAGAAGCTTTGTATTGAACTCTTTTACCTGAAACAAATGAGTTATAAAGAGATTGAGGATGAAACGGCTATTGATTTGAAAAAAGTGAAGAGTCACATACAAAACGGAAAGCGGAACATTAAAATTTGGATGGAAAAACAACAGCACAACAGTGAGCAATAATTTGAACATATCGTCTCTGGAACTTTCGTTGTTGCGGAAGTACGTCTCTGGAACTTTAGACGAAAAGGAAACGGCCGACTTGAATGCTTTTTTGGCGGCTCATCCTGAGTACAATGAAGTGTTGGAAGGTCTTACGTTGGCTGATTTGGAGAAAATTGAGGAGGTAAGTGCGCATAGTTCTGCCCGTGTTCAGCACAAGGTAACTGGAAAAAAATGGAAAGGATACGGCTGGGTGGCTGCCGCAGTTGGTGTTTTAATCTTAGGCTCTGTTTGGTATCAATCGGGTAAAGAACATGAT
Organism: uncultured Flavobacteriales bacterium; assembly: GCA_964387945.1. Taxonomy (GTDB): domain Bacteria; phylum Bacteroidota; class Bacteroidia; order Flavobacteriales_D; family Parvicellaceae; genus Parvicella. The sequence goes on from CAYLYX010000004.1 coordinate 192,116, forward strand.
TTTACCAATACGGCTCTTGCAGAAAATGATTCAACGGATGCTCAGCAGGACTTAGTGGCCATTGATACCAGTACGGTAACACCAGCGTTGTATCACAAAGAGATTACACAGGATACGTTTTATTATATCAATACCGATGAAGTTGTTCCTGAGTTAGCGATTGAATACATTGAGGAAAACGAGAAAGACAAAGAGCAACCAACTGAAATAAAAGAAAAGAACTTGGCGAACCAAGAGGTCATAACACAAGCAGATACTTTACCACAAAGCGTGACGTTTGTTCCTAAGCCTGATCAACCTAAGAAACACAGCTTTGAGTTTGTCGCTTCACTGGATTATAGACAATCCGTTGAGGTGGAAAGCAACTATGCATCCGCCTATAAAGTAGGTCAGACGAAGTCATTTGCTGGCCCGATTGGTGGGTACGAATATGATCCTAAAGGAATGCCGCAATATGGTTCTAGTGAAGAAGATTTCTACCAATACATTGAACAAGCGCTGCAAGCAGATACGTTGCTCAGAAAAATATCCAAACCGATGGAGGCAAAAGTTTCCTTTGAGGTGGATCATAAAGGTAGAGTAGAGAATGTGAGTGTAGTAAAATGTAACCACAAGCAACTTTGTTTAAAACTCTCGGATATTTTCGAACAGTTTCCAGACTGGCAACCTGCTGATTTTAAGGGTAAAAAGGGGAGTGTTCACTACGTGATTCAGGTGATCTACGAATAACTACCTATCCTAGCATAGGAAGGTCTTGTTTTTTTTCGTTACTTCGCATAGTACCTTTATTTGCAAGAGATGGAAGTCATTAATTTTTCGGAAAGCAACAGTCTTTATAACAATTTTTTGGCACAATTAAGAGACCTCAAGGTTCAGCAAGATCGAATGCGATTTAGAAGAAATTTAGAGCGTTTGGGAGAGATCAATGCCTATGAATTGAGTAAAACGTTAGCGTGCGAAACAGCCGATATTTACAGTCCGTTGGGAGTTGCACCTTCTAACCTTGTTTCCGAACAGCTAGTAATAGCTACAATTCTTAGAGCAGGACTTCCGTTGCATCAAGGATTTTTGAATTATTTTGACAATGCAGATAACTGTTTTATCTCAGCCTACCGAAAGCATACGACCAGTGATGATTTTGAGGTAGAAGTCGAATACCTTTCCAGTCCATCGTTAGAAGGAAAAACGGTTATTCTCACAGATCCAATGCTCGCTAGCGGAATGTCAATGGTGTTGGCGTACAAGGCGATGCTAAGAAAAGGAAAACCTAAGCATGTGCACGTATCTTGTGTGATTGCTAGTGCGGAAGGGGTAGAATATGTGAAGCGCAACCTTCCGGAGAACACCACCATTTGGGTCGGAGCTATAGATGATGAAATGACAGCTCAGTCCTACATTGTGCCTGGTTTGGGAGATGCCGGAGATTTGGCATTTGGTAGCAAAGAAGACTAATTTTACTCCATGTATTGGGATGTTTTTCTTTGGGGCTTTTTTTTAGGAATCGTTAAGTTTCTGTTTACCCCATCAATAATCTATGGTTGGTATCGAGAGTTAGATTTGTCACACTCGGACGTATTAATTCCCATGTTATCTGGAGCACTTTTTGGATTTAACCTGTTTTATTGGTTTGCGGAGTTTTTTATGAATCGCGCCAAGAAAAAGAGAATTCGATCCTTTCAATCCGGAAAGCGAAAACGAAAAAAGAACTTTACCAAGCTCAATAAGTTCATTGTGAAGATAAAAATGTCTAAAACCGGACTTCTAGTACTATCTTCCGTTGGACTCATGTTTATGTCGATACCTATTGGAGGAGTTGTGTTGGCTAAGTTTTATCGCAAAAGACACCTGGCCTATTTCATTGGAACGGGAACCATAATCCTTGTTGCATTCGCCCTAACATTTGGTAATAAACTTATCTTTGCTTCGTAAGCATGACCAAGAAAAAGAAAAATAAGAAGCCCAGACAGCAACAAGTTTCGGGAAAGCAAAAAAAGAAGAAGAGCAGTGCATCACCCAATAAGAATGAGTTAAAGTTGGATGTGCCCAGCAGTCTTAAAATTCTCTGTATTCTTAGTTTCTTGGGCTTCATCTACTGTTTGGTAAGAGACACTGGCGATTATTTTTTGTACAGCAATTTTGAGGAAATCAAACAAGGGGATGATCAATTGGCTTTTGAGCAGCTGGAAACGAAATTGGTAGAATTCGAAAAGAATGATTTATTTGTGGACGATGGGGGAGAGCAACGGGATCAATTCTTAGATCAACTCGCACTTGCAGGAATCTATAGAACCATTCTAGACATTTTGGCAATGGTAGGTACAGCATTAATGTATTTTCGCATAAAAAAAGGATTTTACGTTTATGGAGTCTTCCAATTGTTGTATGTTGTAGTTCCTTTTGCCATGTTTGGAATTGGAGCCATGGTGGTGTACGATAAGTTAGTGTTAATTCCACCGTTGATTTATTTAGTCCTATTTACTACGCAGTATAAATACTTGAATCGATGAGTACTACAGATCAAAATAGAAACCCAAATGAAGCCAGAGAGGTTTCTATCTTAAAGCGAAACTTAAGGTTATTAAGAAGAATTGTTCTAGGAAAAGAAAAGCCGCCTTTTTTCCTGAGAATTTTATCCTTGCTTTTTATTGGTTGGGATTTGGTGATGACCATCGTATTTGCATTCATTCCATTAGTCGGAACTTTGTTTGTGGATATTTTTGAAGGAAGCGAATTGACAGCAAAAGACTTTTACGTCTATGTTGTTCTTCATATCATATCATTGGTTGGTGTGATTTTGATGTACCGTAGGAGACTCTTTGGTTTTTATCTTTTTGCCGGATCTAATATAGGAATGGCGATCTGGTTCTTTATTAATGGCGATGCAATGGATGGAACAGATTCTGGTTCCATTTCGTGGTGGTGGGTTTTGACCTTTTCTTTGGTGTCTATCTTGTTGTTTATGCTAAACTGGAACAAGTTTAAGGCCAACATCAAGAAAAAAGAGAAGATGGCTGCGATGCAACAAAAACAGCAAAAAGAGCAAGAGTAGAACCTTGGTACTGTATTTGCGTACAAAAAAGAAACGTTCGCTTATGCTGTTGAAAACATCCTTGTCGGTCGCTGCAATTCTTGTTGTAAGTGTTGCCTTTGCGCAGCAGTCGGACCCAAAAACAAAGAAAGAATTACTCAAGAAAACTGGTTCCTGCACGACAAACGGTAGTGAGATCATTGGCTCTCAGAAAGAAGAATTTGTGAGTATATACCTCAGAACAGGCTTTAAAGGAGACTTTTTAGGAACTTACGGCACTACAATTCACGAGTGCCTGCACGGTTACGATGGTGACTTGGCAGAAGATGTAGATTGGGATGACAATACCTATCCGATTGCTTATTTTGTGGATAAAGGAATCGTCATTCGATTTGCGGGTAGACGATTGTTTAGAACGGAGGAATTGCACAAGGACTTTTTCTCTAAAGATGTCAAAAACCTTTTTCGGTATGGAACTTATGTGCACACCAAGGTGGCGCCTTCCACAGCTAGTTCAAACGAATGGGGTTTCTATGGATTGCTAGAGGAGTTTAATGCGTATTACCATGACGTGCGTGCATCGGTAGAGTATTTGCAGTGTAAAACCTATGATGGTGTTTCTGATGAGTCATTTGGGAATACCATGCATGCTTATTTTGAGTTCAATATTTTCATGTCGAACTACCTCAAGTATGCCAAATTATACCAAAAAGAAGATTACGACTATTTGGTAAACCATACCGATCTTAGATTGGCGTATACCTTGATCGAACTCAACTGGCGTAACCTGTTGACAGAAATTATGAGCGACAAAGGGTTGGCACACCGCATGCCAAGTTATGATGAAGAATTACGACTCTATACAGATGATTTGAAAGAAGTGATGGAGGATTTTATGCTACATGACGAAGAACTATCGGATTACACAGATTTTGTTGCCAGCCGACCATCGGATATGAGCATAGTAGCAGAGAATAAGGATTGGGCAGAGCAATTGAACCTCACAGGTTTTGGAGCAGGTATGGATGCAGAGGAAATGACGGAGCTTTATGAAGATATGGATGAATTTGAGTTGGAGTTCGAAGAAAAAGACCCAGACAAATTCTACGTAGTCGTGCTGACCACCAAGAGTGAGCAGGAACTGATGGAAGTTGTATTCAAGCATTATCCGAACTACAAGAAACTGGGGGTAATAATGGATTTTACGCTCAACTTTTCCGTTTATCTCGATAAGTTTAACTCAAAAGACAAAGCCGATAAAATGGCCGATGAACTCAAAAAAGACTTTCCAGGAGTCAAGGTGATGTGATTGTCTTCGCGAAGGAAGAGTCAATCATGTTCCGGCAATTTTTCTTCTGGCGCATCAAGCAGTTCGCTTTCAAATTCATTAGCGTTTTTTTCTTGTTTTCTCAGGTACAATCCGTAAACCACAGTAAGTATCAAATAAATGACAAATAACAGAATAAAGCCCATGGGTGTGCGAGACAAATCTCTACCAGTTATACCGTGATAGGCTTCTAAACCAAGTGCTGTGATGATCAGACTGATGAGAAATCTCATCCACGCTCTTTTTAGTAGTTGCATCAGTAGATTTTATTTTAAATTTAAAACTCCAACAATTTCGGATATTCCAATGACTTCCTTTCCATTGTTTTCTAGTCCCTTAAAATACCAAAGACTATGAATTACTCGACCATCCAATGTGTTTGTTTTGGCAAGCCAATTGTCTTGGTCGCTATACGTTACACCTATTTGCAGCACGGCACTTGGACACTGATACCATTTTTCAAATTCGTTAGCATTGAACGGACGGTCATAAATGGATTTGAACACCCACTCATCATTTTCTAGGAGATAAGCACCGAACTCAGTTATTTTTACCTCGTCTTTGGGAGATGAAACTGATGTTGTGAATTGCAGTTGATATTTACCGAATTTTTCAGGGTCTTTACCGTTAAGAGTAGCAAATATGGTGTCTGCATTGTGCTCAACGATCAGTTTGTTTGAAATTCCAAGAAGTTCTTCGGGCAAAGGAGCGGAATAGAGGACATTGTCATTTCCAGACTTTTGTTCTTCAGCATCTTCAGAAGTACATCCTAGGGTTAAAATCGCAAGTATATAAAGTAGTCGCATATTCTTTAGTAGACTTTTTGTTTTTTACACCCAAACACTAAATGCAATCCGTTGATTAAGCTCGAGCTTTTCCTTTTTTCTTATTTCCGATTTGATGGGAAGAATGTAAGATTGATGTTTGGTGTCATACCAGATGGTGGTTTGCCATTTTTGCTCACCAATTTGCGCTGTTGCCTTCATTCTTCCCCAGCCTTCTTCTTGCCATTGCAGGTTGGCTCTTATTTCTTCCGAATATTCTTTCGGAAGGGTCACAAAATACCAGCCTCCTTGAGCAGAATGCTTCCAGATTTCAGCTGAACATTCGTATTTAATCTTTCCGGTCATGTTGAGAGGTGATCCTGGTTTCTACGTTGATCACATTCCTGCTATTTATTTAAGTTAATAGCCCAACCAACTGCTACACCTTCTGGTTACTTCGACTTCATTTTATTCCCCCTTTTTTCGTGGGTTACTTCGGCTAGTCCAAGGTGTTCCATAAGTGGCGGAATGTACATACCAAACCTCCCTCTGAAGTTCTTTTTCAATCCGTACCATCCACCAATAGGGTTTTCAGCAGAACGTCCCCAGTGTTCTACCGTACCTTCCTTGGTTTCTTGTTTTTCATCCTTGCTACCCAGTTCCATCCAGTCGCCATGTTCTTTGAGCATTTCATGTAAATCACTAATACAGCTAAGGTCATAGTGAAGTACCGTTGATTTTACGGTGCAAACCAAAATATCGCGTCCATCTTTTTCGTCTACGTGCATGGTGTACTCCGAACTTAAAGGAGGAGTTTTAAGGTTAAGGGGATTGTCCTTTGTCCCTATTTTTTCTCTGTAATTCATTGTTTTTTTTATTTAGTTTTTGAAATAATTTCGGCTTCATTTGTTAATTGTGACTGTGTCAGAGATTACAGGCGAACCTCTTAAGGCCTTGATCACTCTGAATGTGTTTTCTCCTTCAGTCAGCATTACAGTTACAAAATACTCATTATCCCTGAAACATTCTCCTCCCAAAGACTGTAAAGATTCAACTTTCTTCCAAACATCACCGTCCTGCCGGTGGATATAAAACATCCCAACCCAGGATTCATTTTTTGTTTCCCATTTGAGCAATCCAGCAGAATCTACTGAAATGGATACGAATTCAGCCGTTAACTTCGGAGTGATTAACTCAGGACCAAGAAATTTAGGTAAACAATCTGTGCAGTGGTATATTTTGATGTTGACCGAGTCAATACACTTTTCAAAATTTTTTAGTGAGATTTGAAAAGCAGAGGAGGTGATTTGATCCGCTACCTCGAGGGTGTCATTAATGATGACTTTGGTAACACAAAAACCTTGACCGGAACCATTGAAAGGATTTTGAACAAACACATCTTTACCCCTATACAAAGTAGTTAATTCGATGTAGGGGTCATTGGGGGCTTCTTGTGCGTAGTTACAAAAGAAGGAAAAAGAAAAAAGTAGGAGTAACGGCAATAACACGAAGGTTCTTTTCATACAAGGTTCGGTTAGTATTATCCTCTAAAGTAAGAAAATGGTTTAGAATTCTACTTCAGCCATGAAAACAGTGATGAGGTAATCAATCGTTAAGGGTTGATTTTCATATTTCTTAAGGAGATAACCCTGTCTATCTCTATCAGGTAGTTTAAGATTAAGTTCATCTGCTAGTTTGACAATAGAATCTTCCAGATCTTCTAAGTCGATTTTATATAACTCAATGAGGTCGTCTTCTGGGTATATTTCAAATCCATCGATATTTAGGTAGTTATAAATCTCATCATACGTTCGACTAATGATCTTTCTTGAGATGCCTTTTTTGTGATATGAGCTAATAAACTCTTCTCTAGATAAGGAAGGTCTTGATGCGTTCAGCTTGGTAAGACTTTCCTTAAGTTGTCTATTCCAAGCAATGGAATAAACGAGAATCGCTACTACTAAAACTGCTATGACGAGAACAATTATCACTTTAACCTCAGAGTTTAAGTTCCACAAGACTGCTGATTAATTTAACTATATCGTCATCGAAAAAATACGCGTTTTTGGTTTATTGCGAATCAGATGCAAATCAAAGGCCATACAGACATTTCTCACAAACGGACGAGCATGTTCGGGTACTTTTAAACCCTTATTTGTGATGTTCACAAGTCCGTCCTGTTGCATTTCTTCCAGACGAGCCAAGCATTCTTCTAGTTCTGGAAATTGAAGTGCCGGATCTTCCCAACTCGTTTCAAAATGACACATAATATTGAGGATGTGTTGACGAACCACCAGGTCTTCCTCCGTAAGGTCATGTCCTCTGAAAATAGGAATTTGACCTTTGTTAACGATTTCCTGATATTCCTCCACCGATTTACTGTTCTGCGCAAAACTATACCAGCTATCGCTAATCGAACTCATCCCCAGACCAATCATCAACTGAGTTTTACCAGCCGTGTAGCCCATGAAGTTTCTGTGTAGGGTTTTGTTCTCCATTGCTTTGTGTAGCGAATCGGAGGGTAGGGCAAAGTGATCCATACCAATTTCCACATAACCAATTTCACCTAGAAGTTGTTTACCGGTTTCATAAAGTTCTCTTTTCTCATCGGGAGAGGGAAGATCATTTTCATCGTACCCACGCTGACCCACACCTTTGATCCATGGAACGTGAGCATAACTGTAAAAAGCAATCCGATCGGGTTTGAGCTCTTTGGTCAGGTTGATTGTATCTACTATACTTTTTCGCGTTTGATGGGGTAACCCGAATACTAAATCATGACTAATCGAAGTATAACCTACCTCTCGGGAACTTTCGGTAGCAGCTTTTACTTTTTCAAACGGCTGAATACGATTGATGGTACGCTGCACTTTTTCGTCATAATCCTGTACCCCAAAGCTGTTCCGCTTAAAACCAAGGTTATAAAGCGTTGCTAAATGGGCTTTGGTAGTGTTATTCGGATGCGCTTCAAAACTAAATTCATACTCCTCACAGGTGTCTGCTGTTGCGAGAATTCCAGAAATCAACTTATCCAAGTTTTCGGCACTAAAGAAGGTGGGAGTTCCTCCTCCCAAATGCAATTCTTTGATGCGCGGCCTTTCGTCAAATAGATCGCAGTATAGAGCCCACTCTTTGAGTACGGTGTCTACGTAGGGTTCTTCTACTTTATGCTGCTTCGTGATGCGTTTATGACAGCCACAAAACGTACACAGTTTCTCGCAAAACGGCAAGTGGATGTAAAGACTGATTCCTTCTTTTGCATTGGATTCGTGAAAAGATCGTTTTACAGATGCTAACCAAACCTCATAGTCAATCCCTTCCTTATTCCAAAACGGAACGGTAGGGTAGCTTGTGTATCTTGGCCCGGCAATATTATATTTCTGTATGAGATGAGATGTATTCATGTGTGTTGTTATCATTGAAATGTATAAGCGACCAAGTTTTGTTTAATCGTTTCGTGAAGGGTGTCAGAAACATCCACTTCTCGGGAATAATGATCCCATTGGGTTACAACTGCTTTAGTCTGGTCAATAATTTTTTCTGCTCCTTTAATGTTGTTATTTCGCGCTAAAAGTAACAGGTCAGCGCGTTCAATGTTTTTGTGCTTACCATTAATACTTAAGGTATGCTGGTTCACCCAAACGTTAGTAGGATCATACGAATAGCAAACGTCATAGGCTGGTGACAGTTCCCATTTTCCATCTTGTTTAAGTCGAAAGGAGAAGTTTTTGGTGTGATCATCATAATTGGTCGCCATCACGTTAAACACCATTCTTCTGAACATCTGCTCAGCTTCTGGATAGGTCATCCTTAGCATACGCATGGTTTGAAACACTTGTTCGTAACTGTATCCATAAAGGTTGTTGTAGTCAAAGTGTTGAATTCCGCATAAGGTTTGAATATGGTGTTTTACATTACCCGCTTCACGGTCAAATCGTTGGGTCATGAAATGCGCTCTGCCATTTTCTTCGAGCAGTTCGCAGGTCATCATGTCAATTCCACAATCTTTGGCCATCAGATGATAAGCGTATTCTACGCGTCCATAACCATGTGAAATGCCAAATTGAGCATCACTTACACCATCCAGCTTGATCAACCAGTGTTCGAAGCCTTTGGGAACATTGGTCTGTCCGGAACGAACCTCACCCGTTTTTTTGTTATAGGCAATCACGGCTTTGGGTCTGGCTCCACCAGCGGATGTTCCGATTTTAAGTACTTCTTTAATTCCGGTTTGTTCTTCCTCGTTTAGATGTGTCGAAAAACCTTCTCGGTTAGAAAGCATTCTATGAGCAGCTTCTACCAAGCTTTTTACCTCAATGTTGAAGGTGTTTTTATTGGGTTTTATCTGATTGGGTTCAAACTCTAGTGCTCCCATTCCTCTCGAACCGATAAAGCAAAGCTGTTCTACTGGGTTCATGCTGTTGGGGGCTCGTCCATTTTGAGCTAGCCAAATGTTGATCAATTGATTTCCATAGCGATCGGGTAGAGAGTCGGCTAAAAGTCCAGGCAGTCCTTTAAAGGTGGAAACTTCTTCGGTTTTTCCTTTGCGTAATTCAGGAAATCGATAAATGCGACTTCCGTTGCTAACGGGCATTTTGATCGGGGATAGGTCATAACCAGATCGGATGAACGACTGCGCATATTGAAAACTAGCTACTTGCTCTCTTTCGTCCCATCGAACAGCTCCTACCAACTGTCCCCAGATTTTTATTTCGGCCACGTCTACCATTCGGAATGTGGGTCAGAATTACTTTTACCACTAGCTTTTTGTCGCTTGTTCTTTTGCAGCTTGGCGTATTCTATCGGACTGATCTCATCGGATACTTTGAAGGTATCCATGACATACAATAAATCTAATACGCGAAGAACCTGGAGTAGGGAAGCCAGTGTTACTTTTTCACCTCTCTCCAGAAGGCTTAACGTTGATCGACTAATACCAGCATCGGTGGCTACACTATCTTGAGATTTATTTTGGTTCAGCCGATGATGCTGTATGAACTGACCTATCGTCTCCATGAGTGATTTATCTGTCATGGAAGACCAATTGCTATTTGATGTATCGTTCATGATACGTCAAAGGTAGGTAAAATATCTTTGGATTGCCACTTTTTGAATGAATAATCATTCGAAGTGTTGTCTTTTGAGTTATATTGAATGAATAATCATTCGTGGGAGGTTCTTTGATTTAGGAGTGAAGATTAGTTTTCTCTAACCCAATCAAACCTAAAGTCACAGGTGCGATACTCCTCTTCAATTCGGATGTAAATGTCACTCAGTTTATTGTTTACCCACTCTAGCAGCATATCGTTTTGCTTATTTTGTAGCGCAAATTTTTGAATCAGTTGATAATCATCTTTCAAGTTGGCACGGTGTGGATCTGTCTTTGCCAAAAGCTTCACAATTTTATACGATTGTCCATCGTACGTTTCAAAAAGGAATGACTTCGAAATTTCATTAATATCTAAAGGATCGATGTTCTGAAACGTAACGGGGTCGATGTCTTGCATATCTAGAAAGGAAGTACCTGTATTCTGATTGTAGACAATCCCCTGTGTTCCTTTCGTGAAATCATCTTCAGAAAACTCCACTACTGCATCTTCAAATGAAATCGTTCCTTTCTGAATTTCACTACGAATACTGTCCAATCTTTTCTTACAGACTCCAAGTTGCTCATAACTTGGCTTTAAGCAAAGTAGAATATGTCTCCCGTAAAATTGTTCACCTCTTCTTTTTTCGATTCGAAGAATATGAAAGCCGTACTGCGTTTCAAAAACAGGACTCACCGAATCGATAGCTGTCTCATAAGCCTTGGCTTCAAATTGGGGTACAAACTGTCCACGACCTACCCAGCCAAAATCACCGCCATTCTCCGCTGAAGCTTTATCACACGAGTAGAATTTAGCAGCCGATTCAAAAGATAAAGTTCCCTTGATAATTTTACTTCTCAACTCTTCTAATTCTTTTTTAACAGCTAATTTCTCTTCATCTGTTATCACAGGTTTTAGCACAATCTGAGCAAGTTGAATCTGACTTCCCACAAGCGGAATACTGTCGATTGGAAAGGATTCAAAGAAGGCCTTTACTTCCTTTGGAGATACGGTTACACCAGAAGTGATTGACTGTTGCATTTGCTGCACTTTCATTCGGTTCTCAATCTGTACGTAAAATTCGTCTTTGATCTCCTGAATTGACTTTTCGTAAAATTTCTCTAAATCGGCAACACCGTTAGGCATTTGACTCGCAAAGTATTGAATTCGTTGATCCAATTCTGCATTTACCTGAGCCTCTCCAATCTCAATACTGTCTAATTCAGCCTGATGCAGCAGCAATTTCTCCAACATCAAATCCTCTAGCATCGTACAGCCTAAATCGTCCGATACCTCTTCTCCTTGCTGATAGGCTTGTAGTTTTTGTGCCTCTATTTCAGACATGAGAATGGCGTGCTCACCCACAACGGCAACCACTTTATCAATTAGTTTATTTTGAGCAAAGCTAAGTACACTTGTAAAAGCAAAAAGTACTGCTAGGCTAATTTGTTTTGCGTTAATCATTATAGATTTTAATAATGTTTGCGTTCTGAGCGTCCTTGTAAAGTTCAGACTTCAACTCTTTACGCAATTCGTTCATTTTTATATTCAACAGAATACCTCTGATCTTATCGTGCTCAAACTCGATAGGGGATACCTCATCTTGTAATTTGGAGTCAACGATATTCAGGTAGTAAACCATTCCTTCTTCTTCAAACGTAATATTTTTCTTTTTTCGTATAAAAGTTTCCTTGTTAATATCTGTTAAGGGTACATCGCTCAACACATCGTCAAAGAAAACCCAATTAGAAGTATCGTTAAAAAACTTCACACTGTAAAGGTTAGCATGGCTTTGTAAACTGATCCAATCGTCTTCATCCTTCAGTCGATACCACTGTTCCACCTCTTCGAGGTCGGGAGTATTGGGCGTATACTTGGCATACACAGCTTTTACAATATAATCCTTTAGGATAAAGTCTTCCAAATTCTCATCGTAATACTTTTGTATTTCCGCCATGGGAACTACGGTATCTAACCGATCCTGAATGTAATACTGTTCGTAGGTATACATTAACAGCGATCGTTTGTAGTCCTCCAACTGATAGTCTACATTTTGACTCTTTTCAGGAAGCACTTCAATGGCTTTTTGGTACACCACCTGTTCCTGAATCCATTGCTCGGTGTAGGTCTCCACAAACTGCAGACTGTCTTCTGGAGAAAGCCCCTCAGGAAGATGATACAGGAGTTCGGCCTCCGTTAAGTTGACGTTATTGACCGATGCAATGACTTTCTCGTTGCTTTCCGTTTCTTCTGTAGAGCAGGATAGTATCAATGCTAAAAAAGCAATACTGGATATGACAACGAGTGGTTTTATCAAGGCTTATTTTTGATCGAGTATAAAACGTCTTTGAAGACTGTTACTTCATAAGTTCCTTTCAATTCAGTAATCCACTTGTCTTCTAGGTATTCCTGATAAGCAGCTGTGATAGCGCCCTTTGCTTCTTTCAGTTTTTTGGGCTGAGCAGGAAGCTTTTTGTCAATTTTTACAAGGACGTACTTGCCGTTCAATAAAACAGGTTTATTGAGTCCTTCTTCAAAGTCGTAACTATCAAGATATTCGTTTTTCCCTTCTTCAAAGCGACCACTTTCGAAAGCAATATTCAATTGCGAGTCTTGGTTGAGGTAGTTAACGATACTGTCGCTTCTCAATTCTCCTTTCTTAACTAATTTATAGGCTTTCTTGATTACTTTCTTATCCTTTGCCGTAAAGATTTGTGCATCCACACGATCTTTCCACATGTATTCATCTTTGTGAGCCTCGTAGTAGTTTTTGAGTCCAGCAGTGTCTTTAATTGCATATGACCACACTTTTTGATCATTGATTTCAAACAAAAGAATCCCATCTCTGTACTCTTTCAATAACGCCTTGTATTTTGGGTACTTTACTTCTAATCTTGACTTTTCAAACTCAGTCATGTCGTAGGTTACGTAGCTTTCGAACTGAGCATTAAGAAAATCTTCCACCTTTAGAATCTGCTCTCCCTTCCATCGAGGTCTTACGTATTCCATGAAATCACCTACCGTTCTAGAAATACCCGCATAAGAGAACAATTCATTCGTTCCCATCTTTTCCTTGATTTGATCTGCATATGCTTCGTTAAACTTCTTAGCTGCTTTTACTTCTTTTGCAAAAGCATCATAGTTCTTTCCATTTTTAGCAAAAGCGTATTCTTTTTTCAGCTTATTGATAAAGCTAGATTTTGTTTTTGCTGAACGTACTGGGTCTCTTTGAATTTTGTTTTTGAGCTCAATCTTAAGCGATTCGTAATCATCCATCGGTTGGAACTCAATTCGTTTAATGATGTGCCATCCTGCAGGTGTTTTAACAGGTTGCGTATAGGCTCCATCTTCTTTTAGGCTATAAGCAGCATCCTCAAATTCTTGGAAGTACTTTCCGGGTTCTACCCAATCGATTTCTCCATTTTTTCTTACAGAGTTACGATCATCGGAATAATCCATTACCAAACTAGCAAAATCATCACCTGATTCCAGTTTTTCGTAAATCTCATTGATTTTCTGCTCCGCATTCGCCAAATCTTGCTCTGTAGCCGTCTTCTTGGTCAAAACCATGATGTGAGCAACACGCACACGACCTCTACTTTTTCGCATGTCGGTCGGCTTCACGATGTGGTATCCAAATCTCGTTCTGAACGGCATGGAGATTTCACCCATCTTCGTTTTGTACGCTGCATCTTCAAAAGGGTAGACCATTCTGAAGGCAGAGAAAAAACCTAAATCACCCCCATTGGTCTTGGCGGAAGGATCAGTAGAATGCTTTTTTGCCGCCTGATCAAATGTGATGTCCCCACTCAAAATTTGATCCCTAATCTTCATGATTTGATTGTAGGCTTCAACCGTATCTTCTGGTTTAGCATCTTCTGGAACGCTAATGAGTAGGTGAGAGGCTCTCAGTTCATTTGCTGTGCGGAAGTAAGCTTCTTTCATGAGTTCATCCGTTACACTCGTATCCACTAGATAGGGTTTCTGCAATTGAATTTTGTAACCGTTGAACTCCGCTTTAAACTTTTGCGTAGTGTCCAAACCTGCTGCTTCTGCTGCTTCTACTTTTAGTCTGAAGTTGGTAAACAGCTCAATGTACTCATCTAGTTCTTCTTTATTCGTGACGTTCTCTTTCTTGTTTTTCCAAAAAATCTGTTCAAACTCACTTACGGTTATTTTCTCATTGTTGACAGTCATGACAACAGGATCTTGAGAAAACAGGGTTCCTGCAAAAGATAAACTTACTAATGCTAATCCAATCAATCTCTTCATAATTCAAACTTTAAATTAAACGTGCTAAACGATCAAAACTACTTTATATTATAGTTAGGTGCTTCTCGTGTAATTGTCACATCGTGTGGGTGACTTTCCTTGATTCCGGAATTAGTAATCCGCACAAACTGTGCCTTTTCGATCAAATCATCAATAGTAGCGGCACCGCAGTAGCCCATTCCAGCTCTTAGCCCACCTACCAATTGATGCATAACTTCTTTTAATTTTCCCTTAAAAGGAACTCTTCCTGAAATCCCTTCTGGTACTAATTTTTTGATATCATCTTCCATGTCTTGGAAGTATCGGTCTTTAGACCCTTTTTGCATCGCTTCAAGCGACCCCATTCCCCGATAGGACTTAAATTTACGTCCTTCAAAAATAATGGTTTCACCAGGTGATTCTTCTGTACCTGCGAACATACTGCCCATCATGACTGTGCTAGCTCCAGCGGCAATCGCTTTTACAATGTCTCCTGTATATCGAATTCCTCCATCCGCAATCAATGGAACACCAGTTCCTTCCAACGCCTTAGCCACATTCATGACAGCCGAGAACTGCGGAACCCCCACACCTGCAATCACCCGTGTGGTGCAAATCGACCCTGGTCCGATTCCAACTTTAACGCCATCAGCACCAGCCTCTACAAGTGCCATAGCTGCTTCTGGAGTGGCAATGTTACCTACTACAATTTGTAAATCACCGTGTGCTGCCTTTACTCGCTTTAAAACTTCAATTACTCCTGCTGAATGACCATGAGCCGTATCGATAATAATAGCATCCACACCAGCTTTTACCAAAGCATCCACTCTTTCCATTGTGTCTCCACTCACACCTACGGCAGCAGCAACTCTCAATCTCCCATAGCTATCTTTACAAGAGTTTGGATGTTCTTTTACCTTGATAATGTCACGATAAGTAATCAAGCCAATCAATTTGTAGTTGCTATCTACTACTGGCAGTTTTTCAATTTTGTGCTCTTGCAAAATGTCTTCTGCTTGCTCCAAACTCACACTGTCTTTTACTGTGATTAGGTTTTCAGAAGTCATCACATCTCTTACCATACGATCTATATTCTTTTCAAAACGTAGATCACGGTTGGTGATGATCCCTTTTAGAATATTGTTATCGTCAACGATAGGAATTCCACCAATACTATTTTCTTTCATCATTCTCAACGCGTCCTCCAACGTAGCGTCCAAACCTAACGTCACTGGATCGAGGATCATTCCGCTTTCCGAACGCTTAACCTTTCTAACTTCCTGTGCCTGAGAAGCTACGCTCATATTTTTGTGCACCACACCAATACCACCTTGCTGTGCAATGGCAATTGCTAAAGCACTTTCTGTAACCGTATCCATTGCAGCTGAAACGATAGGCGTTTTAAGATCGATACCTCTGGTAAATTTTGTCCCAAGATTAACTTCTCTCGGTAAGACTTGCGAATAATTCGGAACCAATAACACATCATCGTATGTTAATCCTTCTCCGATAATCTTTGTGGTGTTGAATGACATATAAGTTGTTTGTTGACGGTTTTTAACTTCACTTATTTGAAGGTGCAAAGGTATAAAAATGATTAACATAAAGACCAGTTAGAAATGAAATAGAACTCCATTCGAATAACCCTTATAAAGTCTTGATTTGTCTACTATTTTATGTGGCTGAAAATGAGTAGAATTAAAATAATCCTTCCTATTTTTGAACCAAAGGGAAATCGACTTGTATTTTCTATTAAACGATTGTAACTATGAGAATCAGCTATATCATCATCGCCTTTGCGCTAGTTTTTTTGACACTTACTTCAGAAAAGTGTATGCCCCGGAAGACGCCAATTGTTGAAGAGGTTGTCACTTCCACAGCACCTAGTAGTGTTGAAGAAAATAACGACCCTATAAAGTATGAGTTCATCGGTGATTATCCAGATCGATGGAAAAAAGTGGATTCGTTGAACAACCTTGGGCTCTACAAGTCGGCTCTAGAAGAGGTTGGGTCAATCTATGAATTGGCGCGTAAGGACAAAAATTATCCTCAGGTGATTAAGGCACAAATGCATCGCCTAAAGTACAATACCTACTTATCGGATGACGATTATATTCAGGCGATCTATGAGATGGATAGTTTGACAGAGCATGCTGAATTTCCTTTGAAGCAAATCTCTCATTTGTTGACAGCAAAGATTTATTACGGTTTCTATAACTCCAATAAATGGACAATTATGAACCGCACGGCCACCGAAGGTTTTGATAACGAAGATGTGCGAACCTGGGACCTTAGAAAAATAGCACAAACCATAACCTATCACTACTCACAGGCGACCAGTGAGTCGGATAAACTCAGCAAAATAAGTACGGATGATTTCAAAGACATATTGACCAATCGGACGAAAGACAATTACGATAACATGCTGATGTTTCGACCTACCTTGCTTGACTTTATAGCACAGGAGTGTCTGACTTTTTTCCAATCAGCAGAATTTGGTATTTCTCAGAGTGATTTGAGGTGCACGCTCGATGATCCAGCACTATTAGGGAATGTAAATGAATTCTTAAAAGTGAATATCCAATGTGAAGACAGTTTAGCGAATAAAATTTATGCTGCTCAATTGTTGCAAAAAATAACACAACTTCACGTTAAGGATTCTTCTCCAGTGGCGTTGGTCAACATTACCCTTCAGCGTTTAAAGTTTGTTAAGAATAACATTACCATTGGTAACCATGATAAGCTGTACCTCGAAACGCTAGATGAGTTGATTACAACGTATATCACTCATGAAGCTGTTACGGAAGTACTATATGAGAAGGCGCTTTGGTACTACACCAATCGTAACGAAAACAGCGATAAAGAAGAGGTGAAGTTTGGGTACAAAACAGCGCACCAAATTTGTCAAAAAGCCCTCAAAATGTTCCCGGATTCTTTTGGAGCAAAGCAATGTCAATACCTCATAGATCAAATTGAGGCGAAGGAGCTTTCTGTAAACATTGAAGAGGTGATGAAACCCAATACGACTCATAAGTATAAAATAAATTTTAGAAATATAGATGATGTCCATTTCAAGCTGTACCAATTGCCAAAAGACTATCAGCTTCCTTATGAATATAATGACGGAATTAAGGATACACCTCAACAGATTATGCACGATGGGGAAGAGCTAACGGCATGGAGCGAAGAGACACCCAACTCACAAGATTATGAAGCGCATAGTTACGAGAAGATCTTAAAAGGACTTCCCTTGGGTAGGTATTGTCTTTTTGTTTCAGATCGAGAACAGTTTACCATTGAAAATGGAAAGAACCTTCAGTATATCTTTTTTCAAGTGACAAATTTCGCCATGTCTTCCAACCAAATTGGTGAACATAACACGCGTGAAGTTCAAGTTTACGATAGGTATAGCGGTGCGTATCTGCCAGGCGTGAAAGTGCAGTTGTATGAGTACGTATACAACAAGTTCAAGAAAAGAAGCGAGTTTAAAAAATTGTCAGCTCATACCACAGATTCTGAAGGAAAGATCAGGTATACTGCTAAGCAGGACTACAAGTCTATGTATGCCGAACTGACCAAAGGAGAAGATTATTATTTTGATGGCCAAGGGGTTTATATTAGCGACTATGATTATTCGTATGACAACAATTACACGACTACCCATTTCTTTTTAGATCGCAAAATCTATCGTCCTAACCAACCGATTTACTTTAAGGGAATAGTTGAGAGTAATAACAATGGTCAGCACAAGGTAGTTGCCAATCAAAAGGTTACGGTAACACTATATGATGTCAATTATCAGAAAGTCAACTCCATAGAAGTAACAACCAATGAATACGGTTCCTACTCTGGAGAGTTCACGGCTCCCGATGCTGGTTTGAATGGTCAAATGAGCATTTCGGATAATTACAGTTCTACCTATTTCAGCGTAGAAGAATATAAGCGACCCAAGTTTCAGGTCGACTTTGATCCGGTAGAAGGTTCATACAAGTTGAATACAGATGTAAAAGTAGTTGGAAATGCGGTGGCTTATGCCGGAAATCAAATTGATGGCGCTACCGTGAAGTATCGCGTGGTGCGAACCGCCTATTTTCCTTACTGGTGTTGGTATAGATGGGGATATCAACCGTATTCTGGTTCATTTGAGGTTGCTCAGGGTGAAGCAACCACGGATGAGAACGGACAGTTTGAAATTACATTCAATGCTAAGGAGGATAAGTCCATTCACAGAAAATTTGCACCTACCTATACCTACCAAATTTCTGCGGATGTAACAGATATCAATGGCGAAACACGATCGGGTCAAACCTATGTATCCGTAGGAGTCAATGCGATGAACTTGTCCTTGAACATTCCCACTGAGTTGGATAAATCAAAGATGTCTCATTTTAATGTGTTCACTACTAATCTAAACGGACAGCCGATTGATGCGAAGGTGGACATTACCATTTCTAAACTAAAAGCACCAAATCAGGTGTTCAGAACAGAGCTTTGGACTGCTCCGGATATTAAGTCTATTCCTATTGGTGAGTATCAAAAGAATTTCCCACAAGATATTTATGATGAAGAGAACCTCCCTCAGAATTTCCCAATGGAGAAAAATTTAATGACCATGAGCATCAATACCGCAGAAACGGACTCTGTAAATTATGGTAATAAGAACCATTGGCAACCTGGATATTACAAAATCATTGCTAAGTCGCTTGACGAGTTTGGAACAGAAGTACATTACGAACATTATCTAATGATCTATGACTCCAGAGATGACGAAGTGCACAACAATCAGGTAATGTGGGTCAAGCAGTTGACTGGGGCGGTTGAACCTGGTGAGTACGCAGAGTTCTTAGTGTCATCCAAGGATGACGTGCTGATCAACTATCGGGTGATCAAAGAAGGCAAAATCACGGAAGAAAAGACCATTAACGTTAAAAATGAGCAAAAGAAACTTTCGTTCAAAGTAGCTGAAAAAGATCGTGGAGGATTTGAAGTTCACTTCTCTACAGTGAGAAACGAACGTTCTTATGCGCTGAACCAGTACGTTACCGTGCCATTTACCAACAAACAGTTGAAAATGGAGTTTGAAACGTTCCGCAACAAAATGCTTCCTGGCAGTAAAGAAGAGTGGAAAATAAAAATTTCTGGACTAAAGGGAGAAAAAGTTGCAGCAGAAATGGTAGCGGCTATGTATGATGCTTCGCTAGATGAGTTTGCAAGCAATTATTTCTCCATGTACCTCGATTATAGGGGAGGGGGCAACTCTTACTATTATTACGGGGGAGGTTTCTCTAGATCTTTCAAAGGATTCCAGCAAGCCTACGCAACAGTTTATAATTACCAGTGGAATACCTATGCTTCCATGCCATACCGCAACTATCCGTTCTTGGACATGTTTGGCTACTATCCCAGTTACTATCTGAGAAATGGTTATTCTTCCTACGGATGGGAAGGTAATTATCGAGGAGATATTGATTATGTGAATGATGCCACTACAATTTCTACAGGCGCAGTTCCGGCATCTTTCGGAGATTCAGGTGGTGGAGTGATGTTAGAGGCCACAGAGTATGAGGAAATG
Source organism: uncultured Flavobacteriales bacterium (assembly GCA_964387945.1). GTDB lineage: Bacteria > Bacteroidota > Bacteroidia > Flavobacteriales_D > Parvicellaceae > Parvicella. The sequence goes on from CAYLYX010000004.1 coordinate 212,145, forward strand.
GATGCTCCTATGGATGATTTAGCGTTTGCCGAAAATCAGAATGGAATTGGCGGTGAAGCCGCTCAAACAAAAATACCTTCTGGAAATACCGGAGGAAAACTGGATGGAAAAGATACAGGAGTAGACCTTTCAAACGTGCAAGCTAGAAGTAATTTTAGCGAAACTGCATTCTTCAAACCTCATCTAGAAACGAATAGCAAAGGTGAGGTGATTTTTAGCTTCGAAATGCCAGAAAGTCTTACAGAATGGAAGTTTCTTAGTATGGCACATACCAAAGATCTTTCTGTGGGGTATTTGCAAGAAAAAGCCATTACTCAAAAAGACTTAATGGTTATTCCGAATGCACCAAGGTTTTTTAGAGAAGGCGATAAAATAGTTTTGAGTACTAAGATCTCAAACCTTACAGAAGAAGGAATGGAAGGAAATGTGCAGCTGTTTCTTACCGATGCCATTTCTGGAAAACCTGTTGATGTGATTTGCAAAAACGTTAACGCACAGCAAGCATTCTCCACAAAAGCTAAACAAAGTACTTCTGTGGAGTGGGAGCTAGAAATCCCAATGGATTTACAGGCGCTGACTTACAAAATTGTAGCGAAAGCTGGTAATTTCTCGGATGGAGAGGAAATGACACTTCCAGTATTGACAAATAGAATGCTGGTGACAGAAAGTATTCCACTATACATCAACAAAAAAGGAGAAAAGACGTTCAAATTACAGAACTTGATTGATTCGGAAGACTCTAAAACCTTAACACATCATAAGTTAACAGTAGAGTACACTTCGAATCCAGCGTGGTATGCGGTACAGGCATTGCCTTACATGATGGAGTATCCTTATGAATGCGCGGAGCAAACCTTTTCGAGGTATTATGCGAATGCTATTGCTGCACATATCGTAGACGAACAACCTAAGATTGAGAAGATCTTTGAAGAGTGGAAAAATGCATCTCCAGAAGCGTTACTTTCCAATTTAGAGAAGAACCAAGAGTTGAAGAGTTTGATTCTAGAGGAGACTCCTTGGGTGTTGAACGCCAAATCTGAAACCGAGAGTAAGAAGCGCATTGCCTTGTTGTTTGACATGCATAAGATGAAGAAAGAATTCAACAAAGCCAGTAAGAAGTTAAAGTCGATGCAGTTGGGCAACGGTGCCTGGCCATGGTTTACTGGAATGAAGGAGTCACGATACATCACACAACACATTGTATGCGGAATGGGGCATTTGAATAACTTAGGAGTGATCAACTCCAAAACGCACTTAAAAGAGTGGGTGATGATCAAAAAAGCCTTGTATTACTTGGATATGGAAGTTTTGGAAGACTATGAGTACATGCTCAAACATCACCCCAAGTATAAAGATTCCAAGTACATCAACTATACCCACTTACATTGGTTATACGCAAGAAGTTTCTTTGATGTTCCAGTACCAAAGAATGTTGAGCCAGCTTATGAGTTCTATTTGGGACAAGCCAAGAAGTACTGGCACACGGATAATTTAATGACAGAAGCCATGACCGCATTGTTGCTTGAGCGATTGGATAAGAATGGAACTGTGCAAGATGATATCATGAAATCGTTAACAGAATTAGCGATTCACGATGAGGAAATGGGGATGTACTATAAACGCAACTTAATGGGGTACTATTGGTATCAAGCGCCTATCGAAACGCAGGCATTGTTGATTGAAGCATTTGATGAGGTGGCTAACGATAACGAAGCTGTAGAAGAGTTAAAGGTGTGGTTGCTAAAGCAAAAACAGACCACCCATTGGAAAACAACCCGTGCGACCGCGGAGGCTTGTTACGCACTTTTGTTGAGAGGAACGGACATCTTGGCTAATGATGAGATTGTTGAAGTTAAGCTGGGAGATATGAAGGTAGAACCTTCAAAAACTCAAGCTGGAACGGGTTATTTTAAGGAATCGTATCAAGCAGATGAGATCACACCAGAAATGGGTAATGTGACCGTAAGTAGAACCTCTGATGGTGTGTCCTGGGGAGGGTTGTACTGGCAGTACTTTGAAGATTTAGACAAGATCAAAACGCACGAAACACCACTAGCGATTAGTAAGCAGTTGTTTAAAGTGCAATTGAACGAGAATGGGGAGTTCATGACGCCAATAGAAGACGGTTCAGAGTTGAAAGTAGGAGATAAAGTTCGGGTGAGGATAGAGATTCACACGGATCGGGATTTGGAATATGTGCACCTCAAGGATATGCGAGCGGCAGGTTTCGAACCCGTAAATGTAATCAGTCAGTACAAATGGCAGGATGGTTTAGGGTATTATGAATCTACTAAAGATGCGGCAACCAACTTCTTCATGGACTACTTGAGCAAAGGAACCTACGTGTTTGAATACGATTTAAAAGTCTTTCACAAAGGAGATTTCTCAAATGGTATTACCACTATGCAGTGCATGTACGCTCCAGAGTTTAGCTCGCATTCAGAAGGTGTGAGGGTAGTGGTGCAATGATTTAAAATGATAAGTTGCCAGGGATGTCCCGCCAAACACGGATGCAACCTCTAGTTCGTAGAGCAAATGAAACACTTACTTGGAGAGTAGGTAGGCTCTTCCTGTTCATGAGTACAAGAGCTGTAATGTCAAGTATTCCAGGGTGGGTGTAGCATTTTTTACTGATACCTGTCATCGGTAAAATAAAAGAATCATTTTCGTAGAACCCAGTGATTAGACCCAACTGCTCTTTTTCAAAAGTGGTGTACAAGAAAGTTGGATTGATTAAAGAGATTCTGCTGTCTCCAAAATTTAGGTTGCTTGTAATCGCAAGTTTGCTTGAGTGTGTGTATTTCTTTTTGAATTTCCATTCCCATCTAAATTGAAGAGAATGGTTCAGTTTATTCTGCCATCCGCTAATACGATAACCAATAAACCCGAAATAAGAGTAGAATGATACGCCTCCATCCAAAATAAAACCGCTTTGAAAAGAACTTCTAACATATCCAACTGACCCGCTCGCTGCCATGGAGAGTTTTCTGAGAATAGGAATTATATAGTTTCCTTTAAGACGTAATTGTTCGTACGAATCGTCAGAGCTGTATTGATCAGTATTGAGGTAGTCTGAAGAGATTTTTGTAGTTCTTCCACTAATATTCACAAGGTCGGTGTGGAAATAGTTAGTTGCGCAATCGTTGTTCACCGAAAGAGAGTAGAGGGAAACATGATTAACATTTGTTCGGGTTTGATGTAAAATATTAGTTGGAATCAAGATAAACTGTCCAATAACAATCACTTTTCCAACCAGAAGAAACAGTATGACTAAAATAGATCGCACGTACATGCGGTCTCAAAATGTAGTGGTTTCCATAAAAGAGAAACGTTCAAGAATTAAGCTGTTGAATTGATTTGGACATCCAAAAGGTGTATACTTATTACTCGAATACCAATTTTACTGAGTTCTAGTTCACACTCTTTTTCTAACTGGCTCATGTACTTTAGCGATTCATATTTGATCGTTTTATCGTCTAGCTGACTGATAAGAATACGAATTTGACCGAATACAATATCTTTTGTTATACGCTCAATTTCATTTTGTTTCAGTCCTGACAGCATTTTAGCAGCATTTCGTAAGCGTTTTTCATCCGAAGCAATAGAAACAGATAACTCACAGCTAAAACTAACTCTCGATTGGTTTGAAGAGATCGCATGCTTCACTTCCATTTTTTGATTTATAGGGTTAAGATCTAAGACAAGGTAGTCTTGCACAATGGGCCAGACAAAAGTCATTCCACCATTGAGAACCCGAAAACCACCAGGACTGTTTTTTACACCATAGATTACTAGCGCTTTGCCGTTTGGACATTTTACAGTTCTGGTGACCAATATGTAAACGACAAGAGATATTAGTGCAACGGCAGCTATTCCGATTAGAAGTGTGCTTGTAGATATGACGATCATGGATGGGTAGTTAATTCACTAATAATCTAAACTCTTAAAGCTTACCGCTGCAACTCAAAAGGACCTTGGTATTCGTGAATCTCACCCCTAAAGTCAGTAACCCAAAGAAGGTAATAGTAGCCGCCTTCACTGGCTTCAACACCTGAAGCGGTTCTACCGTCCCAACCACCTTCTAAGGATTCAAATTCATACATGAATTGTCCCCAACGATTGTAAATGACACAGCGCAAATCAGTAGCATTCTGCAGAGTAAATTTAAAGATGTCATTTTCATCATCACCGTTGGGTGTAAAGATGTTTGGAATGACAATCGTGTACTCTCCAGAAGCATCAATTAATGCAGTCGTGGTGTCGGTACATCCAAATTGATCTGTTACAATCAATTCGATTGTATAATTACCCATTTCGTTGTAAGTGACAGTAGGTTCAACCTGCGTTGAAGTACTTCCATCTCCCAAATCCCAAGCATAAGTCAGGTTATCTCCGGTAGAGTTATTGGTAGTACTCACATTCAATGGAATAACCCCAGAAGATGGTGTGGCCGTAAAATCTGCCACAGGAGCGTCTGCACTAACAACAGTAATATCAGTAGAAGAGGAGCAACCGTTATCATTGGTCACCGTTAACGTATAAGTTCCAGCTCCACCAGCAATTAGCATATTCGTGTTATCTCCTGAGACTAAAACGCCATCAGATGTAGTCCAAAGGTAGGTTTCATTCGTTCCAATTGTTGGACTTCCGTCAATAACCACAGTAGTCAAGTTACAGTTTAGCGTATCTGCAGCCGTGTAAACGATGCTGGGTGTTACGGTATCCATGGTCACTGAAATGTCAGCTGCATCGGTACATCCGTTGTCGCTTGTTACGGTTAACGTATAGGTACCTGTAGCATCCACGGTTGCTGTACTTCCTGTTTGAGTAACAACGTTTCCATCACTTGTCGTAAAGTTGAACGTTAAGTTGGTTCCAATCGAATTAGCTCCATCCAATATAGCTTCATTGTTCGAACTACACGTAATTACCGTTGACGCAGTAGCAGTAAGATCAACTGTTGGGGAAACAGTGTCGGTCACAATCGTTACGGTAGCAGTTGCTGTACAGTTGTTGGAAGTATTCGTTACCAAAAGGGTATAGCTTCCTTCTTGGTCTACTGAAGGAGTAGTTGTTGTTCCTCCTGTGATTGTACCAGTTCCTGATGTAGACCATGAGTACGTGATGTTTGCTCCACTAGCCGATCCCGATCCATCCAATGTTACTGGAAGATTATTTGACGAACAAGTAACTGTAATATCAGCTCCGGCATCAGCTACAGGTGCGTTAGAGTCAGGGATAACTTCTACGTCATCTGAATCCGTACATCCATTCGATCCTGTAACGGTAAGCGTAAAGGTTCCTGTTGCATCGGCATCAGGTGTTGCAGTTGTTCCGTTTAAAATTGTCCCAGGACCAGTCCAGTTGTAAGTGATTCCAGTACCACTTGATCCAGTCCCATCTAAGGCAACAGTCGCAACGCCACAAGGGAAGTTGACGTCTGCTCCAGCCACTGCGGTGGGAGATGCAGTATCAATACTGAGCACAATATCTACTTGATCACTACAGTTGTTATTCGTATTTAAGATGGTAAGGGTATAGGTGCCGTCTTGATCTGCCGTAGTTGACAATGAACTGGTAGAACCTGTTATGTTTCCATCAGAAGTACTCCAGGTAGTTGTGAAGCCTGCTCCTGAAGAAGATCCTGCCCCGTCTAAAGTGATAACAGGGTTGTAACAATCTACCGTTGTAGCACTTGGTGTAGCTGTTATCGTAGGGGTGATGACATCTTCTGAAATAGTAATACTTGCTGTGTTGGTACATCCATTACTTGGATCCGTTACAGTCAACGTATAATCTCCAGGTGTATCGATGGTGGGTGTTGCTGTCGTCCCTCCACTTACAATGTTTCCGCCTACTGTTGTCCATGAGAAATTTACTCCAGCTGTTATAGATGATCCTGCAATGGAAGTAGATGTAGTACTACAATCTAAATCGGAAGTCGCACCTATGGTTGCATCAGGTGTGTTCGCATCTGCAATAACTTCAACTTCGTCTGTATTGGTACAACCTGTGGTTGGATTCGTTACCGTCATGATGTACGTACCACTTCCATTTACATCTGGAGTAGCCGTTGAACCACCAGAAACAATTCCAGGGCCTGACCAACTGAAGGTTACTCCTCCAGTGGATGATGATCCGTTAAGGGTTAAGGTAGGAGAAGAACACGTTAACGTTTGATCTAAACCAGCATCTGCATTTGGAGAAGCCGTATCAATGGCGAGTACAATGTCTGTGTTGTCAGAACACCCATTAGTCGTATTCAAAATGGTTAAGGTGTAAGTCCCATCCTCATCTGCGGTGGTAGACAGCGTTGAAGTAGACCCTGTGATGTTTCCATCGGCAGTACTCCAGGTAGTCGTAAAACCAGCACCCGAAGAAGACCCTGTTCCATCTAGTGTGATAATAGGGTTGTTGCAGTCCACGGTTGTCGCACTTGGTGTAGCCGTTACCGTTGGTGTAACAATGTCTTGAGAAATGGTGATGTTGGCTGTATTGGTGCATCCATTACCTGGATCAGTTACAGTCAATGTATAATCACCGGGCGCATCGATGGTTGGAGTTGCTGTTGTTCCACCACTTACAATATTTCCACCTACGGTTGTCCAAGAATAATTCACACCTGGCGTAGTAGATGACCCAGCAATTGAAGTGGAAGTTGTACTACAATCCAAGTCGGAAGTAGCGCCTATACTTGCATCTGGTGTATTTGCATCTGCAATAACGTCTACTTGATCTGTGCTTGTACAACCACTGGTTGGATTCGTGACGGTTAATGTATACGTTCCACTTCCGTTAACAGTAGGCGTGGCCGTTGAACCTCCGGAAACAATAGCAGGACCTGACCAGTTGAAGGTAACACCTCCCGTTGAAGAGGATCCACTCAATGACAGTGAGGGAGAAGAACACGTCAATGTTTGATCTAAACCTGCGTCTGCATTTGGAGAAGCTGTATCAATAGCGAGTACAATATCTGTATCATCAGAACATCCGTTAGTTGTATTCAAAACGGTTAAGGTGTAAGTTCCATCCTCATCTGCAGTTGTTGTTAGCGATGATGTTGATCCCGTAATATTTCCATCGGCAGTACTCCAAGTAGTCGTAAAACCAGCTCCAGAAGAAGATCCTGTTCCGTCTAGAGTAATTGTGGGGTTGTTACAATCAACCGTAGAAGCACTTGGTGCGGCAGTTACGGTAGGTGCTGTAATATCCTGAGAGATAGTAATACTTGCGGTGTTGGTACATCCATTCCCTGGGTCAGTAACGGTTAAGGTATAATCACCAGGCGCATCGATGGTTGGAGTTGCAGTTGTTCCACCACTTACAATATTACCTCCCACAGTTGTCCAAGAATAATTTACCCCTAGAGTGGTAGATGATCCAGCAATCGCAGTAGAAGTGGTACTACAGTCTAAGTCAGAAGTTGCACCAATTCCAGCATCTGGGACATTGGCATCGGCATTCACGGTGACATTGTCTGAAGCGGTACAGCCATTCGATGGGTCAGTTACTGTTAATGTATATGTTCCAGCACCATTCACATCGGGTGAAGCCGTTGATCCACCTGAAACAATGCTTGGTCCTGACCAACTAAATGTTGCACCTCCAGTGCTCGAAGTTCCATTGAGTGTTAAGCTAGTTGTAGAACAAGTTAAAGTTTGGTCTGCACCCGCATCTGCATTAGGAGATACAGTGTCAATCGTGAGAATAACATCAATGTCATCGCTACAGCCATTTGTGGTATTCGTAACAGTTAGTGTATAGGTTCCGTCTTCGTCAGCAGTTGTCGATAGCGATGATGTCGATCCAGTAATGTTACCATCGGAAGTACTCCAAATAGTTGTAAAACCTGCTCCTGATGAAGAACCTGTACCATCTAATGTGATGCTCGTATTATTACAGTCAACAACTGAGGCACTGCTTCCTGCTGTAACCGTTGGCGTTGTCAAATCACTATTAACGGTCGTAGTAGCTGTATTCGTGCAAGTTGTGGTAGGGTCGGTAACCGTAAGCGTGTAAGTACCGGTTGCATTTACCGTAGGAGTGGCAGTTGTTCCACCGGAAACAATCCCAGGACCTGACCAACTGTAGTTAACTCCGGAAGTTGTGGACGAGCCAGATAATGATACGGAAGCGTTGTTACAATCAATCGTTGCCACGCCTCCTGCATTTGCATTTGGTGATGGGTTTACAGTTACCGAGACGTTTTGCGTTGCGCCCTGACAACTTCCAGAAGTTGCAGTCGGATATACGTCATAACTTACGACTTCTGCAGAGGAAGTTGCGTTCGTCAATGTATTGTTGATAGTTGCACCTGTTTGATTCGTAGTACTTTCGCCTCCTACATTTGGATTGCTAGTGGCTACCCATGTAAAGGTAGAAGCGATATCCGAAGTTAATCCGAAACTTAAGGTTTCGCCATCACAAATTTCGTCCGTGTTACCAGAAGTCATGCTAGGCACAGGGTTTACTAAAACAGCTACACTTTGCGGATCACCAGCACATCCACCTACAGTAGCAGTAGAGTTGATGGTGTAATCAACGGTAGTTGGAGAACCCGAAGTGTTCGTGAGTACGTCAGAAATGGTTGAGGTAGATTGAGTAGAAGTACTTTCACCCGTAACGTTTAAGTTATTATTGGCTACCCATGAGTAACTTGCCCCCATGTTACTTGTCAGCGATAAGTTGGGTGAAGTCCCAGAGCAAATAGTTGCACTGCTAGCGCTGGTCATAACAGGTTTAGGATTCACCGTTACGGTAACTGCCTGTGCAGCACCCACACAAGAACCGGCTGTACTTGTTGGTGTAACAGAGTAATTTACAGTCTGAACAGCTGTTGAGGTATTGGTCAGTGCATCCGTAATGGTTGTTGCGGTCTGAGTGGTCGTACTTTCTCCCGTAACGTTTGCGTTGTTGGTTGCTGACCACTGAAATGTTGAGGTAATATTACTTTGAAGATTAATGCTCAATGCATCTTCGCTACAGATTGTTTCGGCAGAAGAGCTAATCATGTTGGGTACAGGATCTACGTCAACCGTAATGGCTTGAGGAGGTCCTGCACACCCATCCGTAGATGTTGGGGTAATGGTGTATGTAACCGTTTGGGTAGAAGTTGTACCATTTACCAGATCATCGGTGATACTAGTTGCTGTGCTGGTAGTCGTTGTTTCACCGGTTACATTGGTGTTGTTGGTTGCCGACCAAGAATAGGTTGAGGTCAAGTCAGCGGTAATCGGTAAGTTTAATGCAATGTCTGAACACGTTGTTGTCGAACTACTTGTAGTTATGGTTGGTAATTGGTTAACATCTACCGTGTGCGTTAGCGTTTGCTTATATCCACAAACTCCTTCTACCACGCAGGTGTAAGTAGTGGTTGTAGATGGACTCACAACGATGCTTGGAGTAGTTGCACCTCCAGGAGACCAGAGATAACTCGATGCGGTTGCAGGAGCTGTTAGTGTAGTTGTTTCACCAGAGCAAATGGGATTGGCACTTGCTGTGATTTCAGGAAAAGCCACCCCAGATTCTGCCGTGATGGTATAATTGCAAATATCACCAGCATAACCATCTACCATCAAATAATAGTCTTGTCCGATGGTAAGTCCAGTTGCGGTGAGCGTAAAACCAGTGGAACTTTCTTCAAAGTTTGAAACAGAGACGAAGTTGTCGCAATTGGTTCCGGAAAACACTTCCATCTGAATACCTCCACTCGGGAAGCTTCCCACCCAACAATCGTAAATAGATACGTAAAGTGTAGCGGTTGTAGAAGCTGCTGTAAATGTGATCCAAGAATTGTTATCAATATTTACATCGTAAATCGTTCCTCCGAAAGGACCTCCTGTATTCACACCATCTACTTGGTTTACTCCTGCTGGTGTTTCATTGTTTCCATACATCTGGCCAGCACCGGTTCCAGGACGATCAGGCGTATAGGCAGCACTTGTAGAAGCACTGTAACCATTCAAGTCACAAATGTACAAGGCGTTGACACAATCATCATTGGTAGGAGCTTGAACACAAATTCCAAAATCACCAGATGATGTTCCAAATCCGAAGTATCGAATGTAATAGGTCTGTCCAGGAGTAAGACCCGTCTCTGCGATATATGGAAGTAAATCATTTGAAGAGCCCGGGTAGTTGTTATCATCCGAACAGGTGATTTGAGTCAACGCACCACAGGTACCAGAATAAAGAACCATTACACCATCTGAGATTCCATAGCCAGGTTGAGGTGTAATAAAAAGTTCCCCAGAAGCAGGAGCTTCAACACTAAACCAAACATCGGCTGTACCCGTTGTGTAACCACCGATAGCTGCACCGCTACCTCCAATACATGAGGATGGTGCTCCAGGAGTAACTGTAGTCGTTGCTCCTGTAGTTGTGAAGTTCAAATAGTTACAGGCTGATGTTACTGAGGGCAGTGCAATGGCATTACACGGTTCATCGTTTGAAGGAATGGCCGTTGGATCGCCAGTTATACAGATGTCAAAAGGATCTCCACCCGTAGAGGAGTAGTAATCATATACTCGAATAAAATACGTGTTACCCGCAATAAGACCAACAGCATCTATTTGTTCGTTTCCATCCGTAAAACCTGAATCCTCGCAATACAAAGATGTTAACCCCGCACATGAGCCTTCAAATAACTGGATCACCGGATCCATAGTAGAAGAAGGGTCAACGGTAATGGTTTGTACCGAGTTGGTTGCTACAAAACTATACCACACGTCATCGTCAGCATTTCCGGCACAACCAGATAAAGATTCTGTCGCGCCAGCCGAAGTTCCAGCGGTGTAAGAACATGAACTGTTAACACTTAAGGGTATAGCGCTAGAACAGATGTCATTACTTGGAGGAGGAGTACCTTCCGTAACACAAATGGTAAAGTTTCCTGTTCCGCTACCAGCGTAATAATCGTATACTCGAATGGTATAGGTATTTCCAATGGTCAGTCCGGTTGCGTAAATGGTTTCTACTCCGCCATCAAAACTTTGATCCTGACACCCCAAAGAGGTAAGTGTTGCACAAGAACCTGAAAACAATTGTGCTACCGCATCAAACCCTGCAGCACCATCTACTGTAATTTCATGAGTTGTACTAGTTGCTATAAAGCTATACCAAACGTCATCATCAGCAGTTCCAACGCATCCTGATATGGACTGTGTTGCTCCTGTTGTGGTTCCAGCCGTAGGAGAGGAACAGTTTGCCGTAACCGCTAGAGGAGTAGCCGTAGAACAATCGTTAGACTGGGCTACACTAAAGGTCGCAGCAAGAAGTAAAATGAATAATGATCCAAAATATTTCATAGTAAATTCTTAGAGTAGGTTAGTGGGTGTCAATTTTCAGGTCAGCGGGTTGAAGATTGTGGTTGACAATGATCTTTTTTAAGTCGGTCAACTCAAACATTTGCTGAGATTCACTCGATCGCTTTGGTTCTGAGACGTAAACAATAAATTGTGCTTTATTTCCTTTCTCTGGTTTGAAGTTTAGCTTGACTTTGGTGACGAACTTTAAACTTTCAAACTCCTGATAAACTTCATTTAACTGATCTTCTGATGCAACGTTTTCTACCGTATAGTAATACGTCTGATGTTGATAGGCTTCCGTACTCTGACTAAATCCACCAAAGTAAATACCAACTAAAAGTGCTAGAATAAGTAGTAATCTGCTCATTATTAAACTATTTTATACCAAAATGACGAAATTAAAACAATTGAAGTTGTCTCGCAACAACTATTATTCAAACGTTACTCCCAATTATGACCATTTATGAACAAAAAAGCCGGGCAATTGCCCGGCTTTTTAACTTATGAAAACTAAAAGTCAATTATGACTAAGCATAGATTTTATCTTCCAAATGTTTGTTGTTCGCAAGAATAATTTTTCTCTTGAAACTAAGTTTTGGTGTTAATTCTCCAGATTCAACAGACCATTCGGTAGGAAGCAATTCGAATTTTTTGATTCTTTCCCAGTTCCCGAAGTGCTCATTGTACTTATCTACTTCTTGTTGAATGCGAGCAATTAATGTTTCGTTTTTGATGATCTCCTCGTTCGTAGCACCAAGGTTATGCCCTTTTTCTTCAGCCCATTTGCCTATAAATTCAAAAGCTGGAACGATTAGTGCTGCTGGGTGTTTTTGACCCTCGCCAATAACCATGATTTGCTCGATGAAAGGAGATTCCTTGAACTTGTTTTCAACCACTTGAGGAGCAATATACTTACCTCCAGAAGTCTTGAACATTTCTTTCTTACGATCCGTGATTTTTAAATAACCATCACTTGACAACTCGCCAATGTCACCAGTATGGAACCACCCGTCCTTATCAATCACTTCATCTGTAAGGTCCTGACGCTTATAATATCCCATCATTAGACAAGGTCCTTTGGTGCAAATTTCACCATCTTCAGCGATCATTACTTCTACGTTGTCCAATTTTTTACCAACTGTACCAAACCTTACGCCTGAATCTTTCGCATTTACTGAAATCACAGGAGAAGTTTCAGTTAAACCGTATCCTTCATAAACCGGCATTCCGATAGCATGATAAAACCTTGCCAGTCTTGGTTGTAATGCTGCACCACCAGAAGCAATTGCTTGGATATTACCTCCTAGCTTTGCTCTAATTTTCGAGTAAACCAACTTCTCAGCAAGTTTTCTTTGAAAACTTGGGTGTTTACCGTATTCGTATGTCTCAGTAAGACCAAGTGCCCATCTAAAAATGGCGGCTTTAATACCACCACTTTCTGTTCCTCCTTTCACAATTCCATCGTATACCTTTTCAAGTAGTCTTGGAACAGCCGTAAATACATGGGGTTTAATTTCAACAATATTGTCCTTGATGGTTTCAATCGACTCTGCGTAGTAAAGTGAAACTCCAGAGTACTGATATAGATAGGTAATCATTCGTTCATACACGTGACATAGCGGCAGAAAACTCAACCCTTGGGAAGTGTCTTTTACAGGCAGTCTTGGGTAAGATCCTTTCACATTTTCTACCAAGTTTTGGTGCGATAACATAACGCCTTTTGGTAAACCTGTCGTTCCAGAGGTATAAATCAAGGTAGCCAAATCCGTTTCTGCAATTCCATCTTGAATTTTAGTCAACTCAGCATCATCACCATCCTTTCCAAGTTCCAATAGCTCTGTCCAGTGTTTTACTCCTGATAATTGATCGAAAGAGTAAATTTCAAGCAAAGAAGGGATTTCATCTTTTACGGCAGCTACTTTGTCATACAATTCTTGATCCGATACGAAACAGTACTTAACTTCTGCATCGTTGAAAATAAACTTATAGTCAGCTTCGCTAATCGTAGAGTAAACTGGAACATCAACCGCGCCAATTTGTAAGGTACCCATGTCCACAATGTTCCATTCAGGTCTGTTGTTACTCACGATGGCAACCTTTTCTTTTGGTCCCACACCCAACTTTCTGAGCGCGTGACTCATTAGGTTAGACTGCTTGATGTATTCTTCGGTAGAGTAAGTCTTCCACTTCCCGTTTTCTTTTCCAGCAAGACAAACATCTTGAGGGTATTTTTCCAATTGATACCTTGGAATGTCGAATAAACGCTTGATGTCTTTCATCTTTTTTAGTTGTTGAGTTGAATTTTAATAAGGTAGACAAATGTATGAATCATTTCGTTAAATTCTCTGAATTCATAGCTGAATTGTTTTTTTTAAAATAAAAAAGTAATGCCCGTATGCTTTATTTACCTAGGATTCCGTATCTTTGAGTATTAAATTTTATGCAAGCTGTAACTTTTAGGGGTAGTTAATTGTTCTACTAATAAAGCCAGTTGGGTAAAAACCGTTTATTTTGAACCGAAAAGAGTATAATAGAGTTGTGTTGACATATTCAGAGAATGTGTTCAGATATGCTTTTAAGTGGACTCGTAATGAGCAAGACTCAAAAGATTTGGTTCAAGATGTTTTTGGTAAGCTTTGGGAGAACCGAAAAAAGGTTCCTTTCAAGAGTTCAAAACCATGGTTGTTTACTTGTATGCACAACACGTTAGTTAATTTTTCTAGAAGAAAGAACATCGTGGAGCACATCAGTGACTGCAATGCAAGTATGCCGATCATGTATCAGCCCAACTATGCTTTAAAAGACCTTCTTCAAAAATCATTGGCTCAACTTTCTGACACGCAACGGTCCATTGTGATCTTAAGAGACTCAGAAGGGTATAGTTATGATGAAATCGGTAAAATTCTTAATCTGAGCGAATCTCAGGTGAAGGTTTACCTGTTTAGAGCAAGAAAGAAGGTTAAAGAACAATTAAAAGACCTGTCAGAGTTAGTTGCATGATTATCAATCCCGGTAACATAGAAAAATGGTGTTTCGATTATTTCGAGGGAAATCTTACTTCTCTGGAGAAATTGGAATTTGAGCGTTTTATTTTGGAGCACCCAGAGTATCATTCAGAATTTGAAGCTTGGAAAGAGGCTTCGGAATCTGATGAGGATCAAACACCAGCATTCATTGGAATGGAAGGTTTACTAGTAGGTATTCCTTTCTATGCAACCTTTGCATTCAAAGTTTCTGTTGGAGCCCTCTTTACCTTGGCATTAGGAGTTTTGGGGTATTATCAAATGCAGAACTTGTCGGTAGAAAGACAATATTATACAGAGGTAAGTTCCTTAGACATGAACTGGAGTCCAGAAAAACATAAATTGGCATTGGTGAAGTACGAAGACTATTCTTATGGTGACTATGAGATAGATACAGTTACCTCAACTACTTATACTACACATTATGTCTACGAAAGTAATAACGGATCAACGTCAGTAGGTAATGGTGACCTGAACAACTTGGTTAGCTCAGTAACACCTTCCTTCTTTGCAAATCCTCAAGAACTTGCAGATGAATCTCTAGTTGATAATTCCACTTCAGGAGACTTCATTACTTACCTCGGTGGAAATGAGGTACGAGAAGAAGATCTTTTTACAGCTGATTATTGCTTGACAGAGAATTTACAAGAAGACGATAAAAACCTTTATGAACACTTAGGAATTAACTCCTCTAAGTTCCAATTTCTTAACTTCAACAATTCAAAGGTAAGAGGATTGGGTAGTGGACATGCTAAGAAGAATAAGAAAAGAAACAAAACAGATAACCAAGCAATTATTGCTCAGAATAATAAGGGAGGCAAGCCTGGTTCACACAAAAAGAAGTCTCACTTTTTTGAGAATCTTAAGCACATTGAACTGGGTCTAAGTAATATTAATGATCCGATTGCGACAGCACCCAATTCTAATATTATAGGTGTCAACCCCGCTTTAGCTGGACAATTAGGAGTCACTCGAGTAAAGCTTAACGTGAGAAACCAGTGGTGGAATACCGAAGAAAGTACTTTCAAAGGTTCAATGTACCTAGATACTTATTTTGAGAAGATTCAGGCTGGAGTAGCATACGGTATGGAGTATGACATGACGCAGAGCGGAGAACAAATGATTAGTAAGTATGCTGTGACTTATGCGCAGAAGTTTAGCGTTGGAAAAGGAGATAACATTTCTGTTGGCTTAACTTATGAGATGAGTAAGGGATTAAATACGGGCAGTTCTACGAATATGATAGAATTCTATAAAGATGCTCCAATTGCATCTAATAGTATTGATAATCAATGGAAAAGTAACCTAGGCATAGCAACTTGGTATAGTGGAAAATACTTTTTTGGAGGTTTTAACGTAACTAATTTGCTTGGAACCACGTTTATCGCAACTCATGAAGAAAATACATCATACATCAATGATCTCAATTACTCTGTTCAGTTGGGAACAGATTATAAGCGATCAATGTTTTCTAAAACAGTGGTAAGTCCTTACGTTCAATATAATAAGTTAGGTGATCACAGCGACCTTTGGTTGGGAAGTGTGGTTAGAATTAAAGGATTAGTTCTTGGTGGTAGTGTGGCAACCTCTAAATCAGCAAGAGCAACCCTTGGTCTTCAAGGAAATAAATTTAGATTTACCGTTAATTCAGATTATGCTAAGTCGCAACTGTTAGATCAGTATGCATTTAGCCATGAAGTTTCGTTAAGAATATTGATAGGAAATAAAAACAATAACTGGAGTCGTTATGATTATTAAGATAAAAAACATAGTGCGTGTAGCAACACTTGTTTTGGTATTCATTGCTGGGGGAGTATGGACTGAGGCTAAAGCTCAGGATCCAGAATTTACCCAGTTCTATGCTAATCCGCTGTATCTTAACCCTGCTATGGCAGGTTCTAAGAGATGTCCTAGAATTAGCTTGAATTACCGAAATCAATGGCCAAACCTGACGGGTAGTTTTGTAACTTCTTCTGCCTCTTATGACCAGTTTGTTGACGGTCTAAACGGTGGAATTGGGTTTTATGCCATGACAGATAATGCCGCAAATACGCTGAAGACTACACGAGCAGCGTTTATGTATTCATACAAGATTCCTGTTACTAGAAAGTTCTCTGTAAACCTAGCAGCTGAGGCGGCTTTTTTCCAGAAGTCCGTTGATATCAATAAACTGACGTTTGGAGATATGATCGACCCACGAAGAGGGTTTGTTTATCAAACCAATGATGTTGTTCCAGGTAATTCTGTAAGTAACGTAGATTTCTCTGCGGGGATTTTAGGTTACACAGATGTGTTTTACTTTGGAGTTGCTGCTCATCACTTAACAGAGCCCAACGAAAGTTTGTTAAATAATCAAAATGATCCTAACGCAGCTTTACCTATGAAAATTACGGGGCACGCTGGGGCAATGATACCAATAAATGGTGGAGGTGGCTCATACAGTAAGAGTAAGACATTTATATCTCCTAATATTTTGTACAGACAACAAGGTACTTTCACCCAGTTAAACATGGGGATGTATGTGAAGTCAGGAGCAATGACCTATGGCGTATGGTATCGAAATAAAGATGCCTTTATTGCTACCGTAGGAATTGAAACAAATAACTTTAGAATGGGATACAGCTATGATGTAACCTTGTCTAAACTAGGTATAGCATCTGGTGGTTCTCATGAAATTTCCTTAGGAATCGTGTTCCCATGTAAACCTAAAAAGAAACAATACCGAACACTTTCTTGTCCGTCTTTCTAAGAGTGGAAATAACTTTTCACTTTCCTTGCAAAAAAACAGGTCGCCAATTGGTGGCCTGTTTTTGGTTTAGGTAAATGCTATCTTTTCATTAAAAAAGACGTTTGTCATTTTTTCGCGCAGATAATTGTTTTTGCTTTGCAAATAATCAACATCTCATGATCACCCCAAGAATATGATTTATCATTGTATTGGAAAAACCAAACAAAGACATTATGAAAAAGCTAAACTACCTAACCCTTTTACTAACAACCCTTTTATTGATGGTTGTTAATTCATGTTCAGAAAAGGTTACAGAAAAACTAAGAGTTACGCCAGACTACTCCAAGTACGTGAGTGGTTATACCTCTGGGGTAATTACCAAGCAATCTTCCATCCAAATTCAATTGACAGAGGATTATTCTGGAGCCATTAATTATGAGAAACCAATTGATAAAGAACTATTCACATTTGTTCCTGAGGTGAGTGGTAAAGCATACTGGGTAAGTAGGAACATGATTGAATTTGTGCCAGATGCACCTTTTAAGTCAGGAGAAACATACGATGTTCATTTCAATCTTAAAGAACTAATGGAAGTGGAGGAAGAGTACGAAGACTTTGCTTTCAACTTCAAAACTGTCTCGTTGATTGGAGATTTGTATGTCGATGAAGTCAATACTCCAGATGCAAGTGACTTAAAGCATCAACAAATAGAAGGACGTTTGGTTTTGTCGGATATAGAAGATACTGCTTTCATCAAAAAAGGATTGATCGTTTATCAGGATGGAAAAGAGCTACCTGTGAGTTGGGTGTTTAATGGAGGTCTTATCCACCGATTTGTGGTGCAAGGGGTAGAAAGAAAGAGTGATGAAAGCGAAGTCAAAATGGTTTGGACTGGACAAGCGATTGGTTCAGAATACGATGACGAAGTTACGGTAACTATTCCGGCTTTAGGTCAGTTTGAAGTGACCAACATTGAGGTGATTCACGAACCTGATCAATACGTAAGAGTCCATTTTTCAGATCCCATTCAAAGTGGTCAGGACCTTACCGGATTGATTACCGTAGATGGAGCAGATAACCTCAACTATTTGATTGATGGGCAGGTTATTAATGTTTATTATACCACACGACTTTCTGGGTATAGAAATGTTACCGTAAGTAGCGGTATTAAGAATAGTGCAGGTAGCAGAATGCAAGATGGGGATTATTTAGAACTACTGTTTGAGGGATTAAAACCTATGGTAAAGTTGATGAACAATGGAGTAGTAGCTCCACATACACCAGATGGCGTTCAGTTTCCGTTTGAAGCTGTAAACTTGGCTGCTGTGGATGTCTATGTGACCAAAGTGTATGAAGATAATATGCTTCAATTCTTACAAGTAAACGACCTGTACGGTAATTATCAGATGAAACGCGTTTCTCAAGAAGTATATCGTCAGACCATTTTACTTAACCAAGATCCAGAAATGAACCTGCACGAGTGGAATAAGTTCTTTATTGATCTTTCGCCCATTGTGAACAAAGATCAAGGTGCTTTATATCAGGTTCAGATCAGGTTCAAAAAAGATTACAGTGTGTATGGATGTGACGGACAAGAAGTTTCGCCAACAAGTTTACAGACCATTCAGCCCGAATTGGAAACGGAGTGGACAGAAGCCGGTTGGGATAGTTATGACTACTGGTACGATTACGATTATTGGGATTATTATGACCCAGAATACGATTATAAGGAAAGAAAAAATCCATGTAATCCAGCGTATTATTCAGGAAAAGAAGTTCAGGCGAATATTCTAGCTTCAGACATTGGAATTATGGCCAAAGCAGGCGGTGATAAAACCATGCACATCTTCTTGAATAATCTATTGACCACCGAATCTATTGCAGGAGCTACCGTTGAGTTCTATAACTTTCAGCAGAAGTTAATCGGTAAAACTACTTCTGATGAAAATGGGATGTGTGAAATGTATCTGGAAGAAAAGCCATACGTTGTGATTGCAAAAAATGGTAAGCAACGAGGCTATTTGAGATTGAGAGATGGTGAGTCCTTATCGTTGAGTAAGTTTGACGTAGGTGGAAGCTACGTGCAGAACGGTATCAAAGGGTTCATGTACACCGAAAGAGGCGTATGGCGTCCGGGAGACAGCATTTATGTTTCTTTTATGTTAGAAGACAAGAATGACGTATTACCCGATAATCACCCGGTTTCATTCACGCTTTACAATCCCAAAAACCAGGTGGTGGATAAGCAAACGGCAACCAAAAGCGTAAATGGCTTGTACGATTTCCGAACTGCTACAGATGTAGAAGCGCTGACCGGAAACTATTTTGCTAAGGTTCAAATTGGTAATCGCACCTTTTCACGTGTGGTTAAGGTGGAGACGGTTAAACCGAATCGACTGAAAATTTACCTTGATTTTGGAAAGAAACTGCTCACTAACTTGGACAAGAACAACCTTGGTAAATTGAACGTGAAGTGGTTGCATGGAGCGGTTGCTAAGAACCTCAAAGCCAAGGTAGACATGACGTTGAATAGAAAGTATACCAGCTTTAAGAATTTTGGTGGGTTCATGTTCGATGATCCGTTGAAGAGTTTTAATACCGAAGATCAAGTCATTTTTGAAGATTATGTCAATGAAGAAGGGGAAGCTTCTTTTATTCCGAACATTTACATTGGTGATAATGCACCCGGAATGCTTCAGGCCAACTTTGTGACGAAAGTCTTCGAAAAAGGAGGAGGCTTTTCTATTGATCGTTCTTCGATTGATTATTCTCCATACGATTCGTATGTGGGAGTAAAAGTGCCTAAAGGAACACTTTGGGGAAATACCCTAGTTACGGATAAAGAGCACACGTTTGAGATTGCGACCGTAGATGCAGAAGGAAATGCATTGTCTACCAAGAACGTACACGTTCAGGTTTATCAATTGTCTTGGAAATGGTGGTGGGACTCTTATAGCAACGATGTGGCGAGCTATATTGCTAAGACGAGCACCATTCCAGTTTACGATCGAATGATTAATACCACAAAAGGAAATGGATCATTCAAACTAACCGTTAAAAAGCCAGATTGGGGACGTTACTTCGTTCGTGTGACCGATCCCGTTAGCGGACATACAACCGGCAAGATTTTTTATGTGGATTGGCCATACGAATACCGTCACGAAAGAACTACCATTGAGAATGCCACGATGCTTAGTTTCTCTACAGATAAAGAAATTTATAATACTGGAGATCGAGTGAAAGTTTCTTTCCCCTCACCAGATAAAGGAAAAGCGGTTATCGCGATTGAGACAGGGACTAAATTGTTGGACAAAAAAGTGATCAATACAGTAAAAGGAGAGACAACTTATGAATTTGCAACTACTCCAGAAATGTCGCCTAATGTCTATGTACACATTACGCTGCTTCAACCCCATGCGAATACATTAAATGATGCTCCGATTCGGATGTATGGAGTTGCACCTATACAGGTAGAAGATCCAAACACGCATTTTGCTCCTGTAATAGACATGCCTGAGGTGTTGGAGCCAGAAACTACAGCAAAAGTTACCGTTGCTGAAAAAAATGGAAAAGCAATGACCTATACCTTGGCGATTGTTGATGAAGGACTACTTGATTTAACGGCTTTCAAAACACCAGAGCCATGGGATCACTTCTATGCAAAAGAAGCCTTAGGAGTTAAGACTTGGGACATGTACGACAACGTGATGGGAGCTTTTGGAACCGAACTACAGAAGTTATTAGCTGTAGGAGGTGATGGTGCGGCAGAAGTCAAAAAACCAAATAAAGCCAATCGTTTTGAACCGATGGTTCGATTTGTTGGTCCGTTTGAGCTGCCAGCTGGAACTAGCAAAACGCATGAAATTGAGATTCCCAACTACATTGGATCAGTTCGAGTAATGGTTGTTGCTGGACAGGATGCGAAGTACGGTACTGCTGAGAAAACCGTGCCAGTAAGAAGTCCACTGATGGTGTTAGGAACGTTGCCAAGAGTACTGAGTCCTACAGAAGAAGTATACCTGCCTGTAAACGTTTTTGCTATGGAGGATCATGTGAAGGACGTAAAGATTGAGGTTACGACCAATGACCTCGTACAAGTGATGGGAAGCAAGACCAAATCAATGCACTTTGATAAAATAGGAGACGAGGTAGAAAACTTTAAACTAAAAGTTTCCGAGAAGATTGGTATAGCAAAAGTTCATATCAAAGTAACCAGCGGAAAAGAAGTGGCCAAATACGATGTTGAATTGGATGTGAGAACGCCCAACCCATCGGTGGCGGATGTTTATAGCGAAGCCATTGCAGCAGGAGATAGCTGGAGTCCTGAATTCTCCTTCACAGGAATAGAAGGAACCAACTACGCTACCGTGGAAGTATCTACTTTTCCACCAATCAACTTGGACCAACGTTTGAAGTATTTAGTAAGATACCCTCACGGATGTATTGAGCAAACTACAAGCGCAGCTTTCCCGCAGTTAGCATTAGACAAGGTGATGAATTTGAGTAACTATTACAAAATCACAATAGATCAAAACATCAAAGGAGCATTGGAGCGCTTACGCTTATTCCAAACCTACGATGGCGGGTTTGCTTACTGGCCAGGACTAACGGATGCTTCTGAATGGGGTACATGTTATGCTGGGCATTTTATGCTCGAAGCAGAAGCCAAAGGGTACAAATTACCCATTGGACTGAAGTCAAGTTGGTTGAAGTACCAAAAATCAATGGCAGACGATTACAAGGTTGTTACGGTTCCAACTAGCACCAGAGCTTCCAACTACTATTCGTATAATAACGCTGTTTATGCAG
This sequence comes from uncultured Flavobacteriales bacterium, assembly GCA_964387945.1. GTDB lineage: Bacteria > Bacteroidota > Bacteroidia > Flavobacteriales_D > Parvicellaceae > Parvicella. The sequence continues at coordinate 234,011 of CAYLYX010000004.1, forward strand.
ATTTAACGCAAGCTTATCGATTATATACGTTGGCGTTGGCAAATGCTGCGGATTTGGGAGCGATGAACCGATTGAGAGAGAGCGCATACCTTACGCTTCCTGCGAAATGGAGGTTGGCGGCAGCTTATCAATTGGTGGGGCAAACTTCGGTTGCGAAGGAACTTGTTGCTTCTTTGAGTACAGACGTGCCTGCGTATAATGAGTTGTCCTATACCTACGGTAGCGATATTCGAGATGAAGCGATGATTCTAGAAACGCTAGTTATGATGAACGATAAGAAGGCTGCCGGACTTGCCAAGCAAATTGCTGAACACATGAATTCTAAACGATGGATGAGTACACAAACAACAGCTTACTGTTTGATTGCGATTAGCAAGTACTTGGGAGAAAATCAGGTGAGCGATGTCATGAACTTCAGTTATGCCGTAAATGGTAAGGAAGTAGAAGTGAAGAAAACGAAGAATCCTCTTTACCAAAATCAAGTAGCGACATCTGGTAAGGAAAATGAGATCAGGATTAAGAATAACGGAGAAGGAGTTTTGTTTGCCAGATTGGTGGTAGAAGGCGTTCCCGTTATTGGCGATCAAAGCAGTGCGGAAAGCAATGTGATCTTAAATGTGAGGTACTTAGACATGGATAGAAAAGAGATTTCTCCAGAGCAAATTGTTCAAGGTACTGATTTCATTGCAGAAGTGATGGTAAAGAACCCGAGTACGCGCGGTTATTTGAAGGAAATGACATTAAATCAGTTGTTCCCATCAGGATGGGAGATTCACAATAATCGAATGGATGGTTTTGCGAGTACTTTGAGTAATTCATATTCACAGTATCAAGACATACGAGACGATAGAGTGTATACCTACTATTCGTTAAGCAAAGGCGAAACAAAGACTTACCAAATCCAATTGAACGCGACATATCTTGGAAAGTTCTATCTACCTACGATAGAAACAGAAGCCATGTATGACGATGAGATCAACGCTCGAATTGGCGGTAAATGGGTGGAGGTAATTCAGCCTAGAGCGAATTAATACCTGTGGTACTGAACACAGTGAAAGATCTCCTGAAATCGGGCTGTGTGCTACTAGTTGTGAGATCCTTCGTTTCTCTCAGGATGACAATACGACAACAGGAAAAGCATCCTAGCCGGAGAGGTTAGGGTGTTTTTTTTGTTAGAATTCTTCCTTCAAAAAAGCACTATCACCTTCAACGATCCAATACAATTCTTTTGCTTTGTCTCGGTAGCATGCGTTAAAATGCCACCATTCGGTTTGAATGTTAAAGAAATTCCCTTCTTTAAGCACCTTTCGCAATAAGATACGGTTGTCGACTTGTTCTTGCGTTAAAAGAGAATCTTGAAGCATAGCTGCTTCTTTGGTTGGCCACGCCAATACACCGATGTAATCATAGGGAGTGCCCATGTCTAGCGCTTTTTGTTCGGTGAGGTCATAAAGTGTAATGTCTACAGCTGCTCCAAAATTGTGCAACGAACCTTTAGCTGGATTACTCACAAATTTTACTTTCTCGTTGATGGGCATGTCTAGTAAATCCCACATGTATTGTTGCACCAACCGAGGTCTTAGTCCGTCATATACGAGCAGTGTTAAGTTACTGTCGATGGACTTCAACTTCGCTTGACAAACTTTTAAGCGCTCCGCTACATCTGGTTGTAAATAGCAGTTGGTAAGACAGCCGTATACATCTTTTTGCATAAAATTATCCTCCGTAGAATATTTGAGTTCCACGCGAATGGTAGAGTCCACCTCCTGAATATTGGCTAATCCTTGTTCTTGGAAATACGTATCCCAATGACATGGAGGTTCTGGAACGACCATAGTGAGCGTGTCTAGCGTAACGGTGTCCGTAGTTGCTATGGACGAATCATTGACTTCTGCTGTTTTTGGTGGCGCAGAAGGTTCTGGCGAATCGTTGCATGCCCCGAGCAATAAGAAGGATCCTAAAAGACTGAGCAGTAAATACTTCATTCTTCAAAAGTAAAAAGATATAAACAACTGGAATTAGGAGTAAAGAAAATATTAACTTTGCGTAATCTTAAAAGAATGGAGCCAGCAGTAATTCTAGACCAACAACGATTCGAGATCACCATAAAGAGGCTTTGTTATCAATTAATCGAAAATCACGGAGACTTTTCTAATTCAGTCCTTTTGGGCTTGCAACCTCGTGGCGTTTTTTTGGCAAATAGGCTGAAAAAAGTACTCAAAGAAGTAAGTGGGGTAGAAGTTCAGACTGGAGCGCTAGACATTACTTTTTTCCGTGATGATTTTAGAAGAAAGGATAGGCCTTTGATACCATCGGTGACCAATCTTGATTTTAGTGTTGAAGGAAAGCGAGTAATTATCGCAGACGATGTATTGTATACCGGAAGAACCGTTAGGGCAGGTATGGAAGCGTGTCTTACATGGGGAAGACCTTCTGAGATTGAACTGATGGCATTTATTGACAGGAGATTTCAACGGAATATTCCAATTCAACCGGATTATATCGGAAAATCAGTAGATACCATCGATGAGGAAATGGTAGAAGTGAATTGGCAGGAGACAGAAGGGGAAGATATCGTATTGTTAAAGACAAAAACAAGTGAAGGATGAGAGACCTTAGCGTAGATCATTTATTGGGGATAAAACAAATCACGTCAGAAGATATCGAAATGATCTTCGAGACCGCAGATAGTTTCAAGCAAGTGATTAATCGTCCGATTAAGAAAGTACCATCACTGAGGGATATTACCATTGCCAATTTGTTTTTTGAAAACAGTACCAGAACCAGATTGTCCTTTGAATTGGCAGAGAAAAGATTATCAGCAGATGTCGTTAACTTCAGTGCGGCTTCCTCTTCTGTAAAGAAGGGAGAAACGTTGATCGATACGGTGAATAATATCCTTTCGATGAAGGTGGACATGGTGGTGATGCGACATCCCAATCCTGGAGCGCATATGTTTTTGAGTAGACATATTGATGCGAAGATCATCAATGCTGGAGATGGAACACACGAGCATCCTACGCAAGCATTGTTGGACAGTTATTCCATCCGAGAGAGGTTAGGAAGTGTAGAAGGAAAAAAGGTAGTTATCGTTGGAGATATCAAACACAGTAGGGTAGCGCTTTCCAATATTTTTGCTTTGCAGAAGCAAGGAGCAGAAGTAATGGTTTGTGGTCCTACCACCTTAATTCCGAAGTACATCCGGGAACTAGGAGTAAAAGTAGAGCACAACCTAAGAAAAGCACTCAACTGGTGTGATGTGGCCAATATGCTTCGCATTCAATTGGAGCGACAAGAAATCAAGTATTTCCCCTCCATCCGAGAATACACCATGCAATATGGCTTGACCAAGGAAATCCTAAATCAACTGGACAAAGAGATCGTGGTCATGCACCCTGGTCCGATTAACAGAGGGGTAGAGATTACCTCAGAAGTAGCTGATAGCGACCAGGCGATTATTCTTAATCAAGTAGAAAATGGAGTGGCAATCAGGATGGCGGTTATTTACCTTTTGGCTTCCAAAATTAACAGGGTTTAAGGTAATTAATACGGTGCTGTTGAAATCTAAAATTTAGATAGCGATACCTAATTCAAAAAAAAAAGCTATTTTCGGATAGCGAACAACAAACAAAGCACATTATATGGCTATTAAAACGGAAAAGAATGAGGGATTTTCACTCGTAACGGTGTCTGACGAAAAGTTAGACACGATGGTAGCTCCTGACCTAAAGTCAGAGTTCGTGTTACTTGAAAAATCTGGTGAAGAATTTGTGATTGTAGACTTAACAGACGCTAAGTATTGTGACTCTTCTGGTTTAAGTGCTTTGTTGGTGGGAAATAGATTGCTAAAAGACAAAGGCGGTTTAATTCTTTATGGTTTGCAACCGAATGTGAAAAAACTCGTAGAAATATCTCAATTGCATACTGTTTTAAACATTGCAGATGATTTAGAAACTGCGAAGGCTATGATTTAATACTAACGATTAATAAAAACTAACATGAATAAACTTTTACTTTCAATGATGATGACGATGGCTGGTGTTTACGCTGCTTCGGCTCAATGTACACCAGACATGACTTTAACTTCAGGTATTTCGCCTGATACAGCTACTGGAATGAGTGTTGCTTACACAGGACAGTCATACAGTGAGGTTTTTACGTTCGTAGTGCCTGAAGATACTGTTCAGGCAGGACAAACAGTTACTATTGAGTATATTCAGCTGGATGATGTGACAGGACTTCCAACTAATTTTGATTACTCATGTAATCCAACGAATTGTCAATTCCCTGGTGGAACAACTAAATGTGCCGAAGTATTCAGCACTTCAGATCCTACCACTCCTCAAATAGGCTCTTATCCATTAACCATTTTGGCTACGCCTTTTATTGACTTTTTTGGTTCTCCTGTTTCTGCTGGACAAACTACTTATGATGGTTACTACTTAGTAATTGCAGATGGTGCTTCTTCTGGTATTGAACAAGTAGGTCAGGGACAAATGAAGTCACTAATTGCTTACCCTAATCCAACCAATGGCAATACAACCATTGAATTTGCAATGGGTTACAACACGGAAGTAACATTTACCGTTACTAACTTGTTGGGAGAGGTAGTGAATAAGCAAGTGATGTCTGCACCAAAAGGGTTGAACAGAATCAACTTTGATGCGTCTAACATGAGTAATGGTGTTTACCTTTACAGCATCACAGACGGAAAGAATTCAATTTCTAAGAAATTGATCGTAAACAAGTAATCGATTACCAAACGATATAAGTCCCTTTATCACATTGTTGGTAAAGGGATTTTTTATGATTTTTCGTGTTCAAATATTAGGAAGTGGGAGTGCAACTCCTCGATTGCATCGCAATCCTTCTGCGCATTATGTTAATGTGCTAGAACGCCATATTCTTATTGACTGTGCAGAGGGTACACAAATGCAAATGCAGAAGTACAAGGTAAGACCGCAACGCATCCAGCATATTCTGATTTCACACCTGCATGGAGACCATTATTTAGGTTTGATTGGTTTACTTTCTAGTATGCATTTGAATGGGCGAAAAAAGCCCGTTCATCTCTACGCACCTGCTGCACTAAAAGAAATTGTTAACCTTCAGCTTCATCACAGTAAGACAACGCTTGGTTTTGAATTGGTGTTTCATTCATTGGAGTCCACAACGTCCGAAAAAATATTTGAGGATAAATTGATTGAGATTTGGACGATTCCACTTGAACATCGAATTTACTGCAATGGTTTTTTAATCAAGGAAAAGGAGAAGGCAAGGAAAATCTCAAAGGAAGCCATTAAAGCGTTTGATATCCCAATCGCTATGATGCATAAACTAGCTAAGGGCGAGGATTGGAAGCGCGAAGACGGTACAGTCATCACAAATGAAGAACTTACCTTAGATCCGCAACCTCCAAGAAGTTTTGCCTATTGCTCTGATACAAGGTACACAGAGAACATAATCGAAATTATTAAAGGAGTGGACTTGTTATATCATGAAGCAACTTTTCTCAGCAATATGGAGAGTAGGGCAAAGAAAACTTTTCATACTACGTCTGAACAAGCAGCTCGTATTGCCGCGTTAAGTCTGGCAAAGAAATTATTGATTGGCCACTTTTCAGCTAGATATATGGAAGTAGATGCATTTGAAGAGGAAGCTAAACAGTACTTTGAAGATGTGACGGCCGTGAACGATGGAGATATTTATAATATCGATTAAAACAGAAACGCTGTACTGCCCAACCCTTCTCGTATAACTTCAATGTGATCATCTAGACAGCTCACAACAGTAGACGGCTCTAAAGTTCCAAGTCCTCCATCAATTACCAAATCTACTTCGCCTTCAAATCGTTCAAAAATTTCATAAGGATCACTGGTATAGTCCAGGATTTCGTCTTCATCGTGCACACTCGTTACTGCTAACGGATTTCCTAACTGACGAGTAATTTCTCTCGCAATTTCATTGTCAGGAATTCGAATTCCTACCTCTCGCTTATTGCTGTTAAATAGTTTAGGAACTTTATTGTTGGCTTCAAGAATAAAGGTGAATGGTCCAGGTAATGACTTATTCATCGCTTTGTATACACTTCTGCTAATGGGCTTGGTGTAGTCACTCAATGAACTCAAGTCATAACATACCAGTGAAAAATTAGCTTTCTTAAGTTTGGTGCCTTTTAGGCGAGCTAACTTTTCGAGCGCTTTCTTTTGGTATAGATCACAAGCAAAACTATAGACCGTATCCGTTGGGATAACAATGATTCCTCCTCTTCGTAAAGTGTTCAAAACGTCATCGACCTTTCGTTGGTCGATGGACGTAGAACGAATTTCAATCAGCATTTTACTTTTGCTTTAAGACCTTGATGGTTTCGATACCAACGTTGTTTTCGTCAAAGATAATTAAAGTATAAATACCATTGGCTTCGGCAGATAAGTCAATCTTTTTCTGGTTTTGTCCAGAAGCTAGGTTGAGTGTTTCAACACGAACCAATCTTCCGGTGTAATCCATTACTTTATAACTTACCGTCATAGATCTATTGGCACGAATACTCAAATCAAAGTCACCATTATTTGGGTTAGGGAAAACGCTTATTCCTGTGAGGTCATTATTTCTTTCTAACAAGATCACATCAGAATACTCTCCAGAACCATTCTGATCAATTAACCCCAACTTGTAGAATGATTTCTCAAATGGCTCATAATCCACAAAGTCATAATACCTCATGGTGTTACTTTGACCAGCTGCCTCAATTTCGGCAATCTGCTCGAAGTCTACGCCATCCTCAGATTTCAAGAGTACAAAATAATCAGAGTTGATTTCTGCAGCTGTTTCCCAGAATAGGTAATTGGTATTGTTCTGAACCTTTCCATCGAAGTTAACTAAGGTTAATGGAAGTGGAACCGTAGATTGTGCAGCACCAAATACAGAGAAGCCTTGAAGACTATCTCGCATCACGATGGCAGCCGTAGAAGAAGGCACACACTTACCATTTAATCCCCAAGTTCCAGTTGAAATGGTCGGTTTCTTTGTCACCGTCCATCCACTTGCTCCTCCAGTGTTAGTAGCATTGGTAGGGTAGAGCGTCACGTTGTATTTTCCAGTCAGACTATTGGCATCTGCTGTAATACTCCAATAACCATTATCCTCATTTTCGATGTTATAATCCGTAGAACATTCGGAACCTCCTTGCGTTGGAATAGCACCTGGATATACATCAAACCATGCCAATAAATTATTGATTGAAGTAGCTTCAATGAATTCTACATTCGCATTTTGATATTCTTTAGTTGCATTACCTACTGGGAAATCGTAAGAGCCAAGTGATTGAATTTCTCTTCTCAAGTTTCCTCTTACATAACTATCAACCGAGTGACCCAGTACCGCATTAGGGGCATCATTTTGAATGTATACTTCAAAAGCATTTGTAGTAATGATTCCGTCTGTTAATGTAAGTGAACCCGTATTAGTTTTCGCATACATATTGGTTAACAGGGTAACTCCTGCGCCTGTATTGTTCATGACGATATCGTTCAAATCTAATTGAGACGCTCCTTGATCGTAATTTTGAGCACCCGTACCGTCAAAGGTTAAGGTTCCAGTAGTTCCGGTGTTAGAATATGTAGTATTACCATTAAAGTTGTTGAAATCTCCACCAACCGTAACGGCATAACCATTGGTATTCAAAACACTCGTATTATTGGATGTGGTAAAATCGCTAGCAATTTCTATGTTACAGTTAAGGATAACCTCTCCACCTGTTTTGTTGATGACAAAGTGTCCAAAATCATTCGCGCCTGTACAGTTACCATAGATGTTTTGCGTGCTTCCCGCACCATCGAAATAGATCGTAGAGTTATCACCGAAGACAATGTTACCATAGTTAGTGAAATCACCGCAAACGTGTAGCTCGGCATTGTCGTCTAATGTAAGTATTGCATTTGCGTTGATCGTAATGTCTTCCACATATCTAATGTCTCCCGTTGGGATGATCGGTTGATTCGTTACTGTTCCCGTTACTACGGCATCAACACCACAAAGTGGAGTCACAGAACAGTTCCCCCAGTTTTCGTGATCTGTCCACACATCATCAATACCACCTGTCCAGAAAATGGTTGTAGGAGGTGTATAATCCACAACTCCTGCGCCAGAACTTGTAAAGTCTACTGTAAAACCTTGCGTACTTCCTGAGAAGTTTTGAATGACTAAATAGAAAACGTCACCAGCTGTTGCATTGACTGTTGGCTCAAAGGCAGCATCGAACCAACTATTAATTGGGGCTGGTGCATTACCACCTGGAGCAACACCTGTTACACCATCTGAGTCATAGTTACATGCGGCTAAAGCTGTCCCGCTACTTGAAGAAATGGTAGGACAATCCGTGGTAGTACCACTACCAGACATTTTCCAAAGTAAGAAGTCATAGTCAGTTTCTGCCCCATTGGAGTTATTAGATCCATCGTTTGGCATAATGGTAAAGTTCAAGTCTCCTGTAGCTGCAATGTTAACTTGCAACCACATTGAGTTCTTCTCTCCACCTGTACAGTTTCCTGATGAGGAAAAATCATCTACCGTACCAGTTCCTGAATAGCCAGGGTTACCGATGGTCATGGTTGAGCTACAAAGAATTAGCGGTTGTGTACAATCCTGTCCAGGAACTGGAGCAGGTGCTCCATGGATACATAAGTCTTGATACGTTGGGCTTACGCCAGAACTGTAACAATACATTCGAACGTAATACGTATTACCAATCGTCAATCCGCTCATCGTTCCACCAGTGTTATTATCTGTACAAAGGATAGACGTCATTGATCCAGCACAATTGGCTTCAAAAACCTGAAAGTAAATATCGCTCGTGCCTGATAAATAAGTAGCCTCAAGATAAAGGGTAGCTTCAGTAGCTACAAATGAGAACCAAACATCATCATCTGGAGTTCCTGAATTAGAAGAACACGCGCCTGTTGGGCTAACTCCTGAAGGTAATGCATTTACATTGGACTGATTTAACAATTGAGCACAACCTCCTCCTGTTGGAATTGTAGGGAATGGTGTTGCGTCTACACAGTCATCGTTATCTGGCGGTGTAGGACAAGCAACGGTTTGAATGTCAATATCAAACATGGTAGTTTGAGGAGATGGATTCGTAGATACTGTGATGTAGTAAGTAGTCCCCCCATTCAAACTTACGTCTGTGATGGATGGGTTTCCACTACTACTTGTACCGTAGTCTACGCAGTTAGCCAGAGCATCATCAGGACATAAGTCTGTAAGGAAAACACCTACCCAACTTGATGTGTTGGAAAGAACAATATCAATACACTCATCTGTTGCAGGAGTGTATTCAAAAACATAATCATCACCATTCATGTAAAAACTTCCACAGGCATCGTTGTTATCAAAGTTGTCTCCCGAACCTGATGTGTTTACACCAGTTTGAGAATAGGGTAGTGCAGCAATATTGGTTGCGCCAGCACATCCTGCACCTCCTGGAATTGGACCGTGAAGACAGATGTCTTGAACAGTAGCCGAAGTGGAAGAATAATAATTGTACATACGGATGTAATACGTGTCTCCAATGTTCAGGCCGGTCAACGTACCTCCTGCATTGTCGTCTGTACAAAGAATCGAGGTCATCGTTCCGGCACAAGAAGTTGAAAATACCTGCCAGTAGATATCACTTGTACCTGACACGTAAGTCGCTTCTAGGTAAACAATGGATGTGGTAGCGACAAATGAGAACCAAACATCATCATCTGGAGTCCCCCAGTTAGTCGTACAGGCACCTGTTGGCGTAACTCCCGAAGCTGTTGCGTTAGCATTTGTTTGGTTGGTTAATGTAGAACAAGTTCCATCCGTTGGAATAGCGGGAAAAGCGGTTGCTGTCCCACAGTCGTCATTGGCTAAAGGAGTAGGACAACTACCAGCTGTAAGGCTCCATTCAAATGTGTAGGTTCCTTCACCAGTCGACCATCCGTCATTGATCCAATAAACTCTCTGGGTACTTCCTGTACAGTTTTGCCAAGTAAATGTTTCGGTATCCCAGTCAGAGCATTCTAGTGTCGTTGATCCTGGACATGCACCACCGTAAGATAGTGACTGCTCTGAATCAAAATCGTTAGATGTTTGTTGCACTTCAAATGTTGATCCATTGGGAACATCCATGTAATAAATATGGTCTCCTGCACTCCCACCGCAAGAAGAGAAATCATTATTTGCGCCTGCCGTAGAATTTGTATAAGGAGAAGTTAAGGTTGACAAATCTACTGCAGAGCCACAATCATCCGGATCAACTGGACAACTGCCGGCTGTAAGGCTCCATTCAATAGTATAGTCTCCATCACTCGCGCTATATCCAGATTGAATGTAGTAAACACGTTGCGCACTACCCGTACAGTTTTGCCATGAGTAGGTGTCAATATCGGGATCATCCTGACACAAGATTTCTGTTGATCCTGGACATCCACCTCCATAAGCAAGCCTATGTCTTGAATCGTAGTTATTCGTTGTTTGTCCAATTTCAAGAGTTGATCCAACTGGTACATCGATATAATAGATGTGATCCTCAGCAGAACCCATACTACAAACTGAGAAGTCGTTTGCAGCACCCGTTGTACTACTTGAATGAGGAGATGTCAAAGTTGCTAAATCTACGGCAGAACCGCAATCGTCTGGGTTTCCTGGACAACTTCCCGCAGTCAAAGTCCAAGCTAACGTATAAGACCCATCGCTCGTGCTATAACCAGCTTGAATCCAATAAACTCTTTGAGCACTACCTGTACAATTTTGCCAAGTATGCGTTGAAATATCCGGGTCATCTTGACAAACTATTTCAGTAGTTCCAGGACAAGCTCCTCCATAAGCTAAGCGATGTCTTGAATCATAACCGTTTGTTGTTTGTCCGATTTGCAATGTTGAACCAACAGGAACGTCAATGTAAAAGATATGATCTTCTGAAGAGCCCATTGAACAATTGCTGAAATCATTGTTGGCACCAGAAGTTGTACTGGAGTATGGAGAACCAATGCTCCCAAGATCTATTGCACTACCGCAGTTGTCTTGAGCATAAACGAAAGCAAACAACGAGGAAATTAATATGATTCCAAGTTTTTTGAGTACACTATCCATCATATTAGTCATTTAATTTTAATTCTATGTAATCAACACCATATTTGAATAACTTCCCCTGAACAATCTTAGGGTCCAATGTTCTTTCTGTGGAGATGATATAACCCGATTTACTATCATTTAGCTCAATAGATTCAGCTTGAGTAATATTCTTAACAAATAGCTCAAAGTCTTCCCAATTGGTAACGTCCTCACCATCAAAGGAGAGAATATACTGTAGAGGTTCCTGAGGATCAGATCCTTCTGCTTGACCAAAACCCCAAAAAGAGATCAGGAAAAGTAAGCAAATAGTAAAAAGTTGTTTCATCGATGTTTCATTTGGTTAACATAAAGTTAACAATATTATTACCTGTGAGACGTAACTCAAATCGAATAGTCTATGCAATTTCGACCAATACCTGTTTTTTATAGACAAAAAAAGGAGACATCCTGATGTCTCCTTGAAATGAAGCGATAAACCTTTCTAGGCTTATCCATTAACTTTTTTATAGTCTGCCAAAAACTTTTCGAGACCAATGTCTGTCAGCGGATGTTTTAACAATGCAGTGATTGCGCTTAGTGGTCCGGTCATTACATCGGCACCGATTTCCGCGCATTCTATGATGTGCATAGGGTGTCTTACAGAAGCTGCAAGTATCTCCGTTTCAAACATGTAGTTGTCGTAGATGTTTCTGATCTGTGCGATGAGATCGAGTCCGTTGGTAGATACATCGTCTAATCTGCCGATAAATGGCGAAACGTAGGTGGCACCAGCCTTTGCAGCAAGCAGCGCCTGACCCGCTGAAAAGATTAACGTACAGTTTGTTCTAATTCCTTTGTCTGAAAAGTATTTGATGGCTTTTACGCCTTCTTTGATCATCGGTACTTTTACGACTATATTTTCATGAAGCTCTGCCAACTTTTCTCCCTCTTTGATCATTCCTTCAAAATCCGTGGAAATGACCTCTGCGCTAACATCTCCATCTACAATGTTACAAATGTCAATATAGTGTTGTAAGATATTCTCTTGGCCGCTGATTCCCTCTTTTGCCATTAGCGAAGGGTTAGTAGTTACACCATCTAAGATGCCAAGATCTTGTGCTTCTTTGATTTGTTCTAGGTTTGCTGTATCAATAAAAAACTTCATGTTCGATTATTTTTGTTTCCACAAATGTAAAAACTAACCTAACCGATTACGATAGAAACATTCCATAAACCCGATAAGTTATTCACAGAGCCAAAAAAACAAAAAAGGCGCCCGTTGGGACGCCTAAACTTAAAAAACTACAATTTTGAACCACTAGTGCTCGTGACAGTGAACATCGTATACGGTGCCATTATCTTCATAACCATTGGCTTCAAGGTCTTCGATTTCATCTCCACACTTTTCGCCTAATTCTACTTCGCCATTGGGTCCATCGTAATGGCACTCGTGACATTCTTCTTTGTTGCAGCTCGTTGAAAGCACAAAAAGTGCCATTGCTGATGCGATTAATGTAAGCTTAATTTTCATAAGATTTATTTTTTTGGGTTTGTAAATTGAACTTTAATGAGATGTAAAAGTTTCTTCCAGGGGAAGGAATTTCATACGGTTTCAAACGTGATAAATGATTAATAAAGTTGGTGTTTAAGAGGTTCTTAATCCCTGCCTGGACTTTTATCGGAAACTTTGACTGGATGTCCAAACTCATTCCAAGATTGAGCAAGTGATACCCATCACTCGTTATCTCGTAAGTGCTGACACGATTTTGGTCAAAGAAATAAAAGTGTTGTAAAGCAATGTATTCAACCGAAACCTTCTTTTCACTATCAAACTGATACCTAAGGAGCGTATTTAGCCTCGTTTGCGGAATTAATGGAAGTGGTGAACCATCCGCCCGCTCTGCCTGAATGAACGATGTATTATGCTCTAGGTGGAGGTTGTGCGCAAAGTGAGGGTGATAGTGAAAACTAACATCACCACCGATGAGTGTCGCTTTTTCCTCTTGTTCGTAAAGGTATACTGGATAACCTGAGTAACTTGTGTCCAGAGGAGAAATATAAATGTAGTTGTTGATCCAGCTGTAGTAAGGATTGATTGAGACGAAAAGATGTTCACTCTGGTATTCTGCTGAAAAATCAATTTGGGTCGCTTTTTCACTTGTTAAGTCCCTTTTTCCTATTTCATAACGCATGGTACCGTGGTGAACACCGTCCGCCAATAGTTCGCTGCTGTGAGGAGGTCTAAAGCCACTTGATACACACGTTCTAATTTTGAAATGACCGAAAGACCGATTAATTCCTCCAGAATAATTTAGACCTTGATAAACAGAAGAAAGTGAGGAAGTGTAGTCTTCATCTGAAACATTTACTTCTCGTTGATCGAATCGTACCCCTGCCTGATAGTTCCAGTCCTTCCAAGCACCTTGAAGAATACCATATGCTCCTAGGTCTGTGCTTGATGAATTGGGAATGATTTGCCCTTCGGCCTTGGGTTGATTAATGGTTTGCTGGAACATGCCCTGCGACCCTACAATAAGTTGATGATTTTTTCCCAGTTTACGATCCCAGTTTATCGAGTAGGTATAGTTGTCTAAATACATGTCAATCCCTGGGATGCTAACCTTCTCATCAAATTCCTGAAGACGGTTGGAGGTAAAACCTGTTTTTAGCTTGATCGTAGACTTTTTAAGGTTAAAGTTGTTCTCGATCAGGGCGAAATGATTCGTAATAACTTGAGCTGGCACTGTGTTGCTTCTAGCTTGCTCACTGCTAATGAAAGAAGCTAAACTAAAGATAGAGTCATGGGTGTGGCCCGGAATTCCAATTCTATTGTTTACAAAATTATATCTCGCGTTGAACACCCAGTTTTTGTGATGAAACCCAAGAGATGTTTTGATGTCATTCTGCTTATACCTAGAGTTCTTAACGAATTGCTGATTGGGAAGTTGATAATCGGCAGAAGAAACGTTGCTGGCAAACAAGTTGAACTTTAGTCGCTTGCCGCTTAGTTTTAGACCAACTCCGTTATTGAATTTCATTCCGTTACTTTCGAATTTGGAGTTGTAGTAGGCTTCAACAGCGTTCTGATTGGCGAATGATTCTTCTGAAAGATAAAGTACACCACCCAGAGCATCTGCTCCATAGAGCAGGGAAGCAGGTCCTTTAATGACCTCTACAGACGCAATTCCGTTTTCATTGATTCCCATACCGTGATCTCCTCCCCATTGCTGGTTTTCGATTCTGAGTCCATTGAGATAGGTAATCACCCGCATGCCAGAAAGTCCACGAATGACAGGTTTACTAATTCCGTTACCTGTGCTTAGGTTGTAAACGCTGGGAATATTTGCAACAGCTTCTCCCAGATCATTGTTTTGTATGGTCGCCAGCTCGTCTAATGACCTTTTTTCTACATTTACTATACTGTACCTTTGAAGTGTTCCAGTAGTAGCTACAACAAATTCTTCTAACTCTATATGAGAAGCATGCAAATAGAAAACAGTTGGGTTGTTGTCGACTGGTAAGGTTGTTAAAATGGTCTCGTAGCCAATAGCGCTAATTTTAACCTGTGTGTTTTGTGGCAATTCGCCTGAATAGGTAAACTGACCGTTTTCATCACATACAACACCTGTATTCAGATCGACAAAAAGGAGAGTGGCATACGGAATCGGTTTTTTACTTTCTTCATCAAGAATATGACCGGAAAGGTCAACGGAGAATCCTGAAAGGGACAAAAACAGAAACGTTATGGTTTGATAAAACTTTAACCGCATAAATGCAACATTGATGCAAATGTACTTAAATTATCTCTGATGCAACATCGTTGCAATAATTTTTGTGTTAAATTTGAGAGTTAGAATCACATGGTAGAAGAGCTATTAAGAAATAAGGGTGTTCGAAACACAGCGTTTAGGAAGCAAGTGCTTGAGTTGTTTACCAATGCAAATGCGGCCATAGACATGGAGTCGATAGAAGAGCATTTGGGGAATTTTGATAGGATTACCTTGTACCGTACTATGAAGACGTTTTCGGAGAAAGGTTTGATTCATGAGATTAATCTTGGTGGAAATAAAAAGTACGCGCTTTGTGACCATGAGTGTGGGGATAATCACGCCCATCATCACGAGCATGTTCATTTTCATTGCAACTCCTGTCATGAAGTTTTTTGTCTCGAAGTTGCAACTCTACCTTCGTTGGCTATTCCTAATTATGACATTGAACAAATGGAAGTTCAGTTGAAAGGAACATGTGAACACTGTAAAAAGAATGTGAGTTAAAAGTCAAGATTGCGAAAAACGGTTAAATTTGTTGGTATAACCAATCGGTGAAAAATCGATTAAACTAAAGAAGGTAGATAATATGTATAGTTCGGATGCAGAAGGAATAGATGCTTTGGTTACAAAGTATAAGTCGCTGAATAAAGAAATCGGAAAAGTGATTGTAGGGCAAGAAGATGTGGTGAAACAGGTGCTGATATCGATCTTCTCGCGCGGACACTGCTTGCTTGTAGGTGTTCCTGGGTTGGCAAAAACCTTATTGGTAAATACCATTTCTGATGTGTTAGGCTTGAGTTTTAATCGTATTCAGTTTACGCCAGATTTGATGCCTTCTGACATCATTGGAGCCGAAATTTTAGATGACACTCGAAACTTCAAGTTTGTAAAAGGGCCGATCTTTGCAAATATCATTTTAGCAGATGAGATTAACCGAACCCCACCTAAAACGCAAGCAGCTTTACTAGAAGCGATGCAAGAACGTGCGGTAACTGCTGCAGGAAACAAATTTAAGCTGGATGCACCTTTCTTTGTTTTAGCGACTCAAAACCCAATTGAGCAAGAAGGAACTTATCCACTTCCGGAAGCACAGTTGGATCGTTTTATGTTCAACATCTGGGTTGATTATCCTTCTTATGAAGAAGAGTTGGCAATCGTTAAAGCTACAACTAGTGATGCCAAAGCTGAACTGGATCACATTCTTACAGGCGAAGAAATTGTTTACTTTCAGAATTTGATTCGTAGAATGCCCGTAGCGGATAACGTGATTGAATATGCAGTGAAATTAAACGGGAAAACACGTCCTAACGGAAATATGGCCCCAGATGTGATCAAGAAATTTGTGTCGTGGGGAGCAGGCCCCAGAGCAAGTCAGTACTTGGTGATTGGAGCAAAGTGTCACGCTGCCATTAATGGAAAGTATTCTCCAGACATTGAGGACGTTCAAGCGGTGGCAGAACCTATTTTAAGACATCGATTAGTTAGAAATTATATGGCTGAGGCGGAAGGATATACGATTGAGAAAATCATTCAGGAACTGCTTTAGTAAATGACCCACTACCTCTCCAAACTACTTCTTTTTCTTAGCCCCATCTTTTTTTCCATAACGGGATGGTCTGGCTACGTAGTGGTAGATTGTGAAAAAGGGGTTGCCGACTTTTCAACTGTAGACTTTGACAACGAATACGTGCGATTGGATGGCGAATGGGAGTTTTATTTTAATCAATTGCTTACTCCAAGTGAGTTGTCAGCAACTACTCCCGAACGTTTCGGACAAGTTCCTGGTTTTTGGAAACACTACGATGACGACTTCTCAAGGTTTGGTTATGCTACCTATAAACTTACGTTTTCCTTGAGCAAATCGCAGTTGGACATTCCGCTGTCGCTGCGAAATACCAATATCCACAATGCCTACAGGGTTTGGTTAAATGGAGAGTTGATTGCCACTGTGGGCAAAGTTGGAACTTCCTACCAATCCAGTACTCCTCGATGGTTGCCTTTACTCGTAAAACTACAGAACTTAAAAATGGAGAACGAGCTGGTTTTGCAAGTGTGTAACTTCAGACATCGAAATGGTGGAGTTCAAGACGCTTTTGAAGTAGGTAGAGCCGATTATTTCGAAACAGAATACAGGCACCAATTCTTTAGTGAAGTCTTTCTGGCTGGAGCATCTTTTGTACTTGGCTGCTTCTTTATTGGAATGTTCTTTTTCTGGAAAAAAGACAGGGCAGCAATGTATTTTGGAGTCTTCTCGATCTTCTTTGCAATTCGTGTCATGTTGGTCGGCACTCGATCTGTGGGGTTAACTTTTTCCGACTTATCATGGGATTTTCTGATACGGTTAGAGTACATCGGGATGTTTGCCATGCATTTCTTTATGTTTCACTTTGTTTATCATGCATTTAAAAAACAAACGAGTAAGACCTATTTAACGATTCTAAAGTTCGCTACTGCAATATATGTCATCATTTGCTTAATTCCAGGAGATCTGTTCACCTATACAACCATTCCAAATAACTACTATTTGCTGATCACTTTTGTATATAGTGTGGTAATTTTTGTAAAAGCCATGAAGGCTAACGTGCCCGGAGCCATTTGGGCAATTTTAGCGATGGCGCTGTTCTTTCTAACTACCATTCCTGCGGTTTTAGAATATTCCAATTTGTTTATTACCGATCCTGTCATACTCAGTGTAAGTTATATTGCATTTATGCTGAGCATGTCATTGGTTTTTGCAGCTAGATTTGGTTTTTCGTTCTCGTATCTAGAGAGTTTAAAGAATAGTGAGGAAATCAAAAGGGAAGAAATCCACCGTCAGAAGGAACGTATTGAAAAGAATAATTCTTTGATTAATGAGAGCATGAATTACGCTCAAGGAATCCAGCAGTCCATGTTACCTTCAGACAATGAGCTGAGAAATATTTTTGGTGACTGCTTTGTCTATTTCAAACCCGCAGGAAAAGTGAGTGGTGATTTTTATTGGGCTAAACAGCGTGAAGATGCTAAAGAGGCATTGATTGCAGTAGCGGATTGTACCGGACACGGTGTGCCTGGAGCGTTTATTAGCCTGATTGCAATTAGTGCGCTGGATAATTTGGTAGAGAGAAAAACGCACGTTGAAACGCATGAACTTGTTCTAGAGTTGAACGATGTGATTCACGATCGTTTGCAACGTCCAAATGAAAAGGGAAAAGTAGTCAAAGAAGGACTCGATATCGGAATAGCAAAGTATAATTTTGAAGAACGAAAATTGTGGTTTTCTGGAGCGCATCATAAAATGCTGCTCATCAAGAATTCTGGAGAATATTTTGTTTACCAGAGCGATAACCATCACTTAGGAATGCCCGTAAGTTTTGACTGTGAGTTCAAGAAATTTGAAGTGGCAATGGAAGAAGGGGATCAGTTTTATTTGTTTACGGATGGTGTTTACGACCAAAAAGGAGGAGGAGAAGGTAAAAAACTCTATTTAAAACGCATGATTGAGGTATTATTGAAAAACAAAGATTTACCAGTGCATCGTCAGAAGATTGAGTTCGAAACATTCATGAACGAATGGATGGAAGATAGGGACCAAATGGATGACATGCTTCTTTTTGGAATGAGAATCTAAAAAAGGCGCATCAACGAGTTGTTGAAACGCCTTTTTGTATTGTGTTGTTTATTGGTTATTTCTGTAAGGTGGTTGTCCTATAAACGCATTGGTTTTAAATGGTTGCCTGTGAATCGATTTTTTTCTGAAAATATAGATTACCTAAGTTTTGGTATTACATTTGTGATATACCAATCAAAAAAGAGATCATGAGAAATATTCTATTGTTAGCAACAACTTTACTTTGCGTTGGGATTTTCGGACAGGAAGTTGCGAAAAATGCCTTGTTTGATATTGAGCAGCACGCTTATCAGAAAAAGTTTACCAAGAAGTGGGAGAAAAGCAAGCAAACAGACTGGGAAAAAGGAGTTGAATCAGCCACCAGCATCGAAGAGTTGAATCAGCTGTTTAATGAGTTTAGCGATCTTTTTGCGCAAACGACCTCTTTTTCGATGGGAAATTCTACTGCCACCACGGAGGTTGAATTTGTTGAGTACATGATGGAGGTAGAAGGAGTGTTGGGAGAGGATTTTGTAAGAGATTGGTCAGCAGATCAGCGTAAAGAGTGGCGAGGCGATATGGAGAAGTTTCTCGTGACAGAAAAGGAGAAAAAGAAAAAGGAAGACCAAATGGCGCGTTTTCAAAAAATGACGTCAATAGTGAAGGATTTTACTAATAAATTCCCGCAAATTTGGGAAGACAGTAAAGAAAATGCCTTCAAAAACTCCACTGATGTTTCGTTGAAAGGAGGAACAGAGATTACCATTTCAAAGGACGATTATGGCGTGGCCAGTTTTACTGTTTTTTATGATACTGAAGGAGATGAGCAGATGGCCAAGAAATTATTGGATGAGTTGATAGATGTTGTTGAATCGAACGTAGGAGAAGGGTACAAGCAGGGCAATGATATGGATCCTGAATACACAGGTAGTATGAGAAAAAACTATCAATTTGAAGGGGAGAAGTTTGCGGAAACAGCTAAAAAACCTACCGTAGCCATTGGAACACTAAAAGATACTGCAGGTGTTCGAGTGGTGATTACAGAGCCTGTTTTTGGTCATTGATCTTGAGGTACATTAGGTTTTATAATGAATAGGATCATAAGTCCTGTGGTTAGGCCAATTACTGAGAATATGACATCCATGGGATCATAAACATTGTTACCACCGATGTTATGTAACTTGAACTCCTGCGAAATGACATATATTCCTGCCAAAACAAAAGATAGAAAATAGATGAATATTCCATTGAGCTGCACTTTGCTGAACCTTCTAGAAAGCACAATGAGGATCAAGGAGGTGGTCAATACACCCACAATTCCTTCTGCCAGATTAGGAAATGAATAAAACAACGTATGAATTAGCTTATTATAGGTAGCACTAATCACAGTTGATCTACTGAACTTCATTATTGCGAATATCAGAATAACGGCTAACTCTACTTTAGCAATGGTAAGTACTTTTTTTCGCATTTATCTTATCTAGAAGGCTTTGCTATTGATGTAGACGGCACTCACATTATTCTCCCCAAAAGAGTAGGGCAGGTAGCTCAATCCTTTGATTGGTTTTGTAACGATAAAATTAGCACGTTTCCCTACTGAGATACTTCCCACCTCATCAGCTACCTCCATGGCGTATGCCCCGTTGATAGTAACCGCGTTATACGCTTGAGCAGGTGTCATTTTTTGTTTGATACACGCCAATGAAACCACAAAGTTCATGTTGCCAGAAGGGGTAGACCCCGGGTTGAAATCGGTAGCCAACGCCACGGCAATATTCTTATTGAGCATTTCTTTGACGGGAGCATAAGGGATGCTTAAGAAAAAAGAACATGAGGGCAGGGCAGTAGCTATTGTGTTGGCGCCACTTAAGGCATTAATGTCTTCCTCATTCATTTCTTCGAGGTGATCCACACTAACGGCTCCTTCTTTTACAAAGGCTGGAACTCCACCAAAAGCATTGAATTGATTAACATGAATTTTAGGTTTCAACCCAATGCCGTTTCCAGCTTTGATAATACGAAGCGTTTGCTCAAGGGAGAAGTAGTTCTTTTCACAAAAAGCATCAATATAGTCGGCTAAGTTTTCTTTTGCAACAATGGGTAGCATCTCGTTAATGATCAAATCAATATACCCTTCTGTATTTTCTTTAAACTCCTTTGGAAAAGCGTGTGCTCCTAAAAAAGTAGCCTTAATCGGAATGTCAACTTCTTCTTTCAGTCGCTTGATGACCCTTAGCATTTTAATTTCTGCTTCTACCGAAAGTCCATAACCGCTTTTGATTTCTATCGCACCTGTTCCTAAGCGAATCAGCTTTCTTAGGCGCACCAGCGCATCTTCAAAGAGTTGATCTTCAGACATTTTGGAAAGTTTCTCAGCTGAGTTCAATATTCCTCCTCCTTTCAGTGCTATTTCTTCATAAGTAAGTCCGTTGATTCGATCCACAAACTCCTCTTCACGAGAAGTGGCAAAAACCAAGTGGGTATGCGAATCACAATATGTCGGGAGCAGAAGTCCACCACCACAATCGATCACTTTTTCAAACGCATTTTCTTCGTGTTTTAAGTCTTCCAATTTGCCGTATTCCACGATTTTTCCATCCTCGGTAATCAAGTAGCCGTCTTGAATGGATGCCCATGTATTCATCTCCTTTCCTCTTAGTGGAGTCGTATTATTTTCCAATATTCCGTAGATCGCTTTGATGTGCTTAAATAGTCTCATGTAATTAGTGTCTTCTGAAAAAAATTATATATTTGTTGACCTACAAAACTATGAAAAAGCATGAACAATATTTTTATTGACAAGGCTATTAAAACACCGCTGATTTCTTTTGACTTTGAGAAAGGTGAATTTAAAATCGAGGGGGTTAGTGTTCCTGAAAATACAGTAGAGTTTTACAACCCAATTGTTTATGCACTAAAAGAGTACGTTGAAAACCCAAAAGCGAAGACGATTTTTGATATCAAGCTTGAGTATTTCAACACGAGTACTTCTGTGATTTTGCTCAATATTTTCCGGATTTTAGCCAATCTGAGTAAGGATAGGCTAACCATCAACTGGTATTACGAAGAAGAAGATTTAGAAATGTTGGAAGCTGGTGAAGACTATGGAAACATGGTAAACGCCACGTTTAACATTATTCCCGTAGAATCGTTCGATTAATCTCGGTCTCCGTTAAATACATACTGCACCATATTAGCGCCCATTTGTAGCGCTTTGGTTCGCGCTTCTTTGCTGTCATTATGGACTTCAGCATCTTCCCAACCATCGCCCAGATCGCACTCAAAATCATAAAAACAAACTAATCTTCCTTCATAGATCAAACCAAAACCTTGTGGCGCTTTGTTGTCGTGTTCATGAATTTTGGGTAACCCTTTATTGAAATCATACTCTTGGTGATAAATGGGATGGTTGAAGGGAAGTTCGGTGAATTCAATCTCAGGAAATACTTTTTTCATTTCTGTACGAACAAATTTGTCCATGCCGTAGTTATCAGAAATATGTAAAAACCCACCAGAAATAAGGTATGCTCTTAGGTTCTCCGCTTCTTGATTATTTAGCACCACATTTCCATGTCCCGTCATATGAACAAAAGGATAATTGAAGAGCTCCACACTACCCACATCAACATAGGGCACTTCTTCGTCAATTTTCGTTCCCAACGCTTGATTACAAAATTTCACTAGGTTGGGTAGCGAAGTGGGGTTAGAGTACCAATCGCCACCACCGTTGTATTTGAGTACTGCAAATTGATAATTGCCTTTGAGCGGAGGAGCAGCCGTTGCACTCCATCCAATCAACAAAATAAATAATATGCTTGAGATGATCTTCACCAATAAATTATTGTCAAATTTGTATCCAAATTTACTAAATATTATAGCATGTCGTTTGATCCGAATGATATTGGTGTGGCCAACGGTAATTTCTGTGGGCTTCCAGTTTCCAAAGAAGAAGCAGAATTAGTTATTATTCCTGTTCCATGGGATGCTACTGCTTCCTATGGACGTGGCACTGCCAATGGTCCAGAAGCGATTTTAGAAGCCTCCCTACAACTGGATTTATTTCATCACAAATACTCAAAAGTGTACGATACAAAAGTCTTTATGGAGGAGATAGACGAAGGGACCAAACAAAAGAGTGCAGGTTTTGGAATACGTACGACTGCGTACATAGATTTCTTGTCCGAAGGGGGAGATGTAAGTTCCTCTGAAGAATTCAAAAGGTTATTGGAAG
Source organism: uncultured Flavobacteriales bacterium (assembly GCA_964387945.1). Lineage (GTDB taxonomy): Bacteria > Bacteroidota > Bacteroidia > Flavobacteriales_D > Parvicellaceae > Parvicella. The sequence goes on from CAYLYX010000004.1 coordinate 256,683, forward strand.
AAATTAATGCTTATCAGCAAGAACTTTCTCAAAAGATTTACGAGAAAGCCACAGCTTATTTTAAAGCGGGAAAGAAGGTCGCTTTATTGGGTGGAGAACATTCTACGCCATTAGGTTTAATTCAGATGTATGCAGATCAATACGAGAGTTTTGGAGTTCTCCAGATCGATGCGCATGCTGATTTGAGAGTAGCTTATGAAGGTTTTGAGCAGTCACATGCCTCCATCATGCACAATGCGCTCAAAAATAGTGGGGTAAACAAGTTGGTTCAGGTGGGAATTCGTGACTTGAGCGAAGAAGAATTTGAACGAGCAACAACTGATGAACGCATTCAGACTTTCTTCGATTGGAATTTAAAAGAAGAGCGATTTGCAGGAAAAAACTGGAAAGAACAATGTGAAGCAATTGTTGATGCGCTTCCAGAACATGTGTATATTAGTTTTGATATCGATGGACTTGAACCTGCTCTGTGTCCCAACACAGGGACTCCTGTTCCGGGTGGACTGAAGTTTGATGAGGCCGCCTGTTTATTACAAATGTTAGCCGATTCCGACAAAAATATCGTTGGTTTTGATTTGAACGAGGTGGCTCCTGGAGAAGATGTGATTAATGAAATCGTAGGGGCTCGAATGCTGATGGAATTGATCCTTTGCACAATGCACTCTTGATTACCTTATCCTCAATGGTGTTACCAAAACCTGTTTTCTTCGTTATCTTTGATACAGATAAGAATTTAGTATGTCAATAAAAGTAGAAGGATTAACAAAAGTTTACGGAGAACAATATGCCGTAGACAATATTTCGTTTGAAATTCCTAAAGGAGAGATTGTGGGATTCTTAGGTCCAAATGGTGCTGGGAAATCAACAACAATGAAAATTTTGACTTGCTACCTACCTCAAACCTCAGGCAGGGCTGAAGTCTGTGGGATTGATACGCTGGATAATCCGATGGATGTAAAACGAAAGGTAGGGTATTTACCGGAATCTAATCCGCTTTATTATGATATGTATGTTAAGGAATACCTATCGTTTATGGCAGACTTGTTCAAAATGAAGAATAAGAAGGTCCGAGTGGCAGAAATGATTGAAGCGGTGGGATTGACCAAAGAGCAGAAAAAAAAGATCGGAGCATTGTCAAAGGGGTATAAGCAGCGTGTTGGATTAGCACAAGCGATGATTCACGATCCAGAGGTATTGATTTTGGATGAGCCAACATCTGGATTGGATCCGAATCAATTGGTAGAAATCAGAGGGTTGATTAAGAATTTTGGTAAAGAAAAAACAGTGATGCTGTCCACGCACATCATGCAAGAAGTAGAAGCAATTTGTGACCGAATCATTATCATTAAGAACGGCAAAATTGTAGCAGACGATAAAACCACGGAAATTTCCAAATCGGTGGAGGAAAGAAACTTCATTTCGGTTGAGTTTGATCAAGAAGTTTCAATAGATCGTTTGACTGAATTGGAAGGTGTCTCAGAAGTAAAAGAAATGGCTGCAAACACCTATTTAATCGCCTATTTGGGAAGCGTAGATATGCGCGTTTTAGTATCGAGGTTTGCCCAACAAAACGAACTGCTGATCCTCGAGATGCATCGTGAAAAAGAAAAGCTAGAAGAGACGTTCAAAAAGCTAACGCAAGGAGATTAATTACCTGTGCTGATCAAGTAAAATCACGTTGCCATCTGGATCTGTGATGATAATACTTGCTGGTCCAGATGTTGTGGTGTCAATCTTCTCTGGAACTTCAATGCCCTGATTGATTAAGTTTTCCTGAATGATTCGAATGTCGTCAAAGTCATTGAGGTTTTGAGCGTTTTCATCCCAACCCGGGTTAAACGTAAGAATATTGCCTTCAAACATGCCCTGAAACAGTCCGATGATCGTATTTCCATTTTTCATGATGAGATAATTCATACTCGGATCACCTCCCATAGAAGAAAAGCCAAGTTTCTCATAGAAGACTCTAGATGCTTCAAGGTCTTTGACACTCAAGCTTACAGAGAAAGCGCCTAGCGAAGAAGTGTTATTGGTTGAACTAGGTGCTTCCACTGGAGCAGAAGAGGTCGTATCCATTGCTGTAATTTCCTTAGGTGCTGTTTCAGACGAAGGTTCAGTTGCTGCATCGTTCGAGCATGCGGAGAATAATGTTGCTAGTAAGACCGTGATGGTAATAAAGGTGTTTTTCATGCTAACGTATTGATTTATAATGTTTTTCTGTAAATATTAACATTCAAGTCTTTCCATTGAGTAGTTTTATCTAATGTAAGACCGTTCTTTTCGGCTACACGTCTGGAGTTGTCATTTCTTACATCAATAATGGAAATAATGCTTTCCGCGAGTTGATTTTGGGCAGCATAATTCATAAACAGTTTTGCCGCTTCCGGGGCATATCCTTTTCCCCAATGTTGTGGCAAAATATGGTAACCTACTTCCAGTTCCTGAATCCCATCAACCTCCTGAAGCAAAAGCCCGCATTGACCAACTAATTCTTTAGTGTCTTTTAGATAAAGCCATTGAAAACCATAAGTTTTTTCGTCATATCGTTCCAGAATACGATCAATCCACATTTTTGCCCTTTCAGCGGGTGTGTCTAGCCCAAAATCAGGAAATAGTTCTGTTGCCTCCGCTGATTCAAAAAAGGGAGTCCAGTACTTTTCATCCCCTAGTTGTATGAATTGAGTGGATAGTCGTTCTGAAGTCAACCGATCTTCGTAACGATACATTATTCTACAACGAGTTTCTGTGTAACGGTGTTGGCTTCGCCTTGTACTTGTACAAAGTAAATTCCTCCAGGCAATTCATCCACAAAGAAAGAAATTCGGTTTTCACCTTTCTTGATGAGATCTTCATACAATGTGGTAATAACCTTTCCTTGAATGTCTATTAACTGAATGCTACCGGGCTCGGTTGATGGCCAGTTGAAATCGATACTAGTCCACTCTCTGGCTGGATTAGGGAAGATTTTAGCCTTATCCATGAATGGTTCTGAAATACTGGCAAAATTCTCTTCGCAGAAGCTATTGGTTCTCACACTACTGATCCAACATCCATTTTCATCAACCTTTCCAAACATTCCGCCCATCCAAATATTACAAGGTTCATTAAACTTTCGTTGAATACCAAAATAGTCTCCCCAACGGTCGAGCGAACCAGATAGGATATCAATGGGCGCGTCACCTACTTTTACCTTGATAATGTCACTGTATTCTGCGGTATTGTTGTAATAAACACAAGCAACTCCGTTGGTGTCAACGGGAGATGTGAAGTCAAACCCAATCACGCATTCTTCATCTCCGTAGGCTGTTGCTGAAGAGGCAATGTTCGGATAACCGATGTCCATTACCGTATCAGAAATGGTTACACCAGATACCGTAGGCGTTGGCGTATCAATTCCTCTGATGGTACCATGATAAACCGCACAGGTTCCATTTGTCGTATCCAAGGTGTTGTGTACATATTGAATCCAGTCGCCATCGGTTACTGCTCCTAGCACCCTGCTATCATTCGTAGCCAACTCTTTTGCTATGCTTTGCTGTGCGTTTGGAGCCAAAAAATAATGATCGGGGGTACTCAATGGTCTGATTTCCATTTGAGGATTGCCACTCGCTAAGGTATTGTCAATGGAAATCAGGTATACCGTATCGCTTTCGGTCGAAAAATTCTTATTGCTCAAAAAGTACTGTTTCGGTCCGTTGAGTCCTCGAGCTCCTTCAACAGGATGTATGTTTCGAATTTTAATGGTATCATCCTTAATGTCACTCCAAATTTGCATAGAAAGAGTCGTGTCACCATTGTAGCCGCCCCACTTATCAATTTGCCAGATAATGGATTGATAGAATCCCGTTTGCCAGGACATGTTGTTCTCAAGAAGGTTGCCCGTCAAGAAAACTTCATCCTGATTGACAATCATGGCAGGATAATCGGTCCAATGGTTTGTATTAAGTGCGTCTCCGCTTAATACGTAAATGTTCCAGCCATCCACTGGATTGTTGGAAACAGAGAAACACATTGCAATTTTACTGTTTTGATAGAGCGTTCCTATTAGAAATGACATGATGAATCGATCTTCATTAGGATCATATGTCAGTTTAGGATCATATTTACTTACAGATCCGGGAACTCCAAGTGGGGTAACCAACTGATTTAGGTAACCAATTTCCATAATGGTATCTGCTTCCGTATCATACACCAAGTATCGACTGTTGATGCAGGAAACAAGGATGCCTCCGTTAGATATAGCAATGGTATTGTCATTGGGAACCCGATTATTATAGTCGTTTCCTTCAAAGCCCTCAATGCTCGTAAAAACATTGCTGCCTAACGAATTGTTGAAGTCTTTTTCCTGAATTTTAACAGCTCTTCGAGGATATTTCTTTGCTTGCTCTTGTTTTGATTGTAGCAAATGAGCTTTCTCGCTTGTTCCATTTACGGATGGCATTTCCATGTGTTGCAAATTTGCATTCCACTTTTCTTCCACCATACTTGGGATAACAGTTCCTGATTTGAACACTGTAACTTGCTCTGTGTCCTGACCAGTCATCGTGTACATAGCAGCGAGAGAAAGGCATAAAAAGATATATTTTGTAAGTCTCATAGTTGTCAATTAATTACATCGAATAGTAAAACTACGATTTTTTTAGGATTCTGTAAAGCAGCGGATATGCACTATATTTGTCAAATGTCTATCGAGAAAAGATTAGTTGATAAGCTGAGGCAGCGTAGTGAGGCAAATACCTTGCGTAGTTTGACTTCTATATCGGAGCTGGTAGATTTTAGCAGCAACGATTATCTGGGGTTGGCAAGAGTTTGTGCATTAATAGATCCTGTTCCTTCTGGAAGTGGAGGGTCTCGGTTGCTTACTGGAAACTATCCGGCTGTTGAACAACTAGAGCAACGTATAGCTTTAATGGCGGATGCACCGGCTGCGCTGTTTTATTCAAGTGGTTATGCAGCCAATGTAGGACTGCTGTCGTGTTTACCTCAGCGTAGTGATATTGTACTGTTTGATGAACTGGTTCATGCGAGTATTCGAGACGGTATTCGTTTGAGCCATGCAAAGGCATTTTCCTTTCGTCACAATGACTTTAATGATCTGGAAAGCAAATTAAAAAAATGGGAAGAACAAGAAGTGTTTGTTGTGGTGGAGTCAGTATATTCTATGGATGGTGATACTGTTGATTGTCAAAAAATTAAAGAGCTTTATAAAAAGTATAAATTTAACTTAATAATAGATGAGGCTCATTCGTTTGGGTTAAGCAGAAGTGATGAATTTCAAACGCAATTGGGACAACTTGCACTTGCAAGAGCAGTCACTTTTGGAAAAGCCTTCGGAGCCGATGGAGCTGCCGTTTTGGGGAGTACAACCTTGAGAGATTATCTGATTAATTTTTCTCGTTCATTTATCTATAGCACAGCTCCCTGTCCGCACAAAATTAGTTTGGTCAAGAATCAAATTGACGCTTGGCGAGACTTGAATGAATTGAATGTACACGCACAAACTTTGAAGAAAACCTTTGTGGCGCGTTTGAGCTCTCATTTTCAATTGATTACTGGTGAATATGGTAATGTCGTGGGGTTAATCGTTGGAGATGTCCAATTGGCCAAACACTATGCCAGAGAATTACAACGAGGTGGTTTTGATGTCAGAGCAATATTATCTCCTACAGTAGCTGAAGGTGCAGAGCGACTCAGAATTTGTTTTCATGCCTACAATACGGCAGATGAAGTGGATGGTTTGATATCTTTGCTGATGAAACTAAAAAAAGAAGTTGGGTAGATGAAGTTATTTGTGACGGGTATTGACACAAACGTGGGAAAAACAGTGGTATCTGCGATTTTGGCTAACGCCTTAGGTTATGATTATTGGAAGCCCATTCAAAGTGGGGATCTGAGGAATAGCGATACCAAAAAAGTTCGTAAGTGGATTAATCAAGACTTGACGTGTTTTCCGGAGGCTATCCGTTTGAAGCATCCCTTGTCGCCCCATGAAAGCGCAAGAATGGACAAGAAAAAAATCATACTGGAAAAGTTCTCAAGTCCCAAAGAAGATGATCTGATTATCGAAGGAGCTGGAGGGTTGATGGTGCCAATGAACGACAAAGGCGACTGTATGATTGATCTTATTAAACACCTGGAAGCAAAGGTCGTCTTGGTAAGTAAAAATTATCTAGGGTCCATCAACCATACGTTGATGTCTTGTCATTTACTGGCGAGTTATGGTTTACAAAACCTTGGATTAATCATCAATGGTGAACCCAACAAAGCAAGTGAAGAAATTATCAGCAAGATATCCGGAGTGCCAATTATCGGACACATTGACTGGACCAATCGATTTACCAAGAAATTCATAACGCATCAAGGCGAACAGTTTAAAGGAAAGTTAAAATGAGTGACTTAAAGCAACGTGATAAAGAACTCATTTGGCACCCATTTAACCAAATGAAAGGAGCTGATATTTTGCCGATTGTTCGAGCCGAAGGCGTTTACCTTTACGATGAGGAAGACAATGAATATATTGATGCATTTAGCAGTTGGTGGGTGAATATTCATGGCCATTCGCATCCTTACTTGGCAGAAGCAATTGCCCGACAGGCCAGAGAGATGGAACATGTAGCATTTGGTGGGTTTACACATCAACCGGCTGTGGAACTTTCTGAAAGGTTACTGAAACTTTTACCAAATTCATTTTCAAAAGTTTTCTTCTCAGATAACGGTTCTACGAGTACGGAAGTAGCGCTCAAAATGACCATGCAATACCACTACAACAAGAACCAGCAAAAGCCCATTTTTGTTGCGCTGGAGAACGGCTATCATGGAGATACGTTTGGGAGCATGTGTGTTACAGCAAGAGGAGGTTTTAATGAACCTTTTGAACAGTATATGTTTGATGTGGAGTATATCTCAGCGCCAACCACAGATAACGAAAAGGAAGTCTTAGCGAAGGTTTCGGAGTTGTGCGAATCGGGAAGAGTTGCTGGGTTTATTTTTGAACCTTTGGTGCAGGGAGCTGGTGGAATGTTAATGCACGATGCGAGTTCATTGTCGAAAGTGATTCAACTATTTCAAAAATCCGGAGCGCTGTGCATCGCAGATGAAGTCATGACAGGACTCGGAAGAACGGGAAAAATGTTTGCCATTGAGCACTTGGATGTGGTTCCTGATATCATTTGCATCTCCAAAGGGATTACGGGAGGGTTTTTACCACTCGGGCTAACGGTTGTTTCTGCTGAGGTTTACGATGCTTTTTACAGTGATGAGGCAAAACATACGTTTTTGCACGGTCATTCGTATACGGGGAATACCATCGTTTGTGCTTCCGCAGTGGCAAACCTGCAATTGTTTGAACAAGAGAATACGCTTCAAAAAATAAAAAAATTAGAACAGTTGCTCCAATCCTTTAAACAACCTTTTATTGGACATCCCAAGGTTCGTGATGTACGACAATTGGGCTGTATCGTGGCAATTGAACTTGAAACAGAAAGGGAGACATCTTATTTCAACACGAAAGGAAAAGATGCTTATGCGTTCTTGCTCAAAAGGGGAGTGGTCATGCGTCCGTTGGGGAATGTAATGGTACTTATTCCTCCCTATTGCATTTCGCAAAACGATTTGGACAAAATTCAGGCAGCGTTATTGGCTTATCTGGAGTGATTTTTCCTACGTATTATCATTTAACAAACGCTTTGCCTTAGTCCAATCGGGCAACCGATCCGATTTATAAGTATACACCTTTACCTCGCTCGCAATGTTGTTGACGTCTTTCATGGCTTTTTGATGAGCACCACTACGAGCAAACTTTTTCAACGCTTTTTCATCTGGCCAGAGCGAGACGGTGTAGTGTTTTGTCAATACTCCAGTTGTTCTATACTTCTTAGCATCCGACTCCTTAAGTTGAGCAATGATGTTATAAACGTGCTTCAAGAAAGCAGGTAATTTAAACGGACTTTTTAACTTCAGATAGGTAACGGTAACGTACATGATGAATGATTTACTTTTGAAAATTAGACGGCAACTTCAAGTCGATTATATCTCGTTCGGTATTCACTGGGTGTGAGCCCGGTATGTTTTCTGAAAAGCTCTCTAAACGACTTCGTGTCGTTATAGCCTACGTTGTACATGACTTCAGTTACATTGTCAGCAGAGGTTTCGAAACGCTTTTTGGCAGCCTCAATTTTTACACGTTGAATATATTCTAACGGTGTGTTTGCAGTCGCCTTCTTAAATCGTCTTACAAAATTTCTTCGGCTCAAGGCAAATTTAGATGCGATGTGATCTACGGTTAGTTTTTCGCCAAAGTTTTCTTCAATAAAAACTTGCGCTTCCCTGATGGGTTCATCATTGTGGTCTTTCTGACCATTAAAAATGATGAATTGCCCTTGATTATCTCGATCGATTTCGATTTCAAACATTTTGGAGCACCATACAGCAGTCTCGAATCCACAGTACTTTTCCACCAAGTATAGAATTAGATTGAGGAAAGAGTAGGCTCCACCGCTCGTATAGATACCTCCATCCTCGGTAATAATCTTGTCGGTCATTAGGTTGACATTCGGGAAGTTCGCTCTAAAAGCAGCTTCACCACTCCAATGAGTAGCGCAGGATTTTCCGTCCAGCAATCCAGTTTCAGCCAATAAAAAAGCACCCAGACACAGACTAGCTACCTCTGTTTGATGTTCGTTATGCATTTTCCTAATCCACTCCACAAAAGGACGGTTGTTCTCAATCTCAGTAGGCAGATCACCAATGATGGTTGTAACAATGATCAAGTCGGTACGTTCAATTTCATCAATGTGCTTGGTAGGGCGAACCGCAAAAGCATCTTCATATAAATTGGTTTCACCAGTTATACCTACCAATTCAATTTCAAACCTATCCGAGTCCCGTTGACCAGTCATTTTGAGATACTCGTTTACCTGTCGGAAAATCTTATACGACCCAATAATACTACTCAAAACGGCATTTCCGTTGGGAACAATAATGCTAATGTGGTTCATGTTAGAATGTTTTTTCAAAGATAGGTAAATGTCCTAAATGACCTTATAGGTTGATGAAATTACAAGATAGAAAACAGTCGTTTGAATAAAATTGCCAAACACAAGTGGTCATAGGTCTGACTTAATCTTCAGGATAGATAAATACATCATCGGCCTCCCCTTCTATTAAGGCGGTTCGTTTGCCAGCATACACAAAAATCACTTTTACGGATGGAACTTTCTTTTTAAAAATCGTTCTTGGGTCAAGTAGAACGCTGCAGGAGCCTTCGCTAAAAGCTTTGTTTTTTAGATCTTTCCGATGACGAAGAGAGAATTGTTTTGAGAGCTGGTTACAAAATTCTGAATAGGTGAGAGGAGCAATAAATTCCTTCGTTTTTGTCGAGTCAAACCGATGTTTCGAACTTCCGCTGACAATCCCCCAATCACTCTCATTATTTGTTACCGAAGGTTTGTCATAGTAAAACTGGTAAACTCCTTTCAAATTCATTAAGAGCTGCGTATTAACGACTGTCTTTAGCTGACTTGAGTGGAATTCAAGTTTTTTTGCAAAATATTTTACTGCTTTAGAAGCCTTGGTTTTATCCTTTTTATCATTTTGAAAACTACTTAAATAGCTGGTCTGAGTGTATGCAGATGCCATTTTGTAGAGATCCATATTGTGCTCTAGAGCGGGTCTGTGATATTTTTTTCTAAGCTTATTAATAGAGAAAAATAAGCAGGCATCTATTAACTTCTGGTTGATGTTCAAAAAATCGATTTCATCTTGAAGCTCGCTTAGTCCAAAGAACTCACTTTCTGTATAGTTCTCTAAATACTCGTTTTCTTCAATTTGGATGGTGTCCAATTTGTTCTTGAACTTCTTTCCTTGTGAGAAAACTTGAAGTACAATGAATGGTAATATGAAAGCGAAAAGTTTCATTGCTAATTCATCATGGATTGAATAGCTTCTTCAGTTAGGTCTTTAGCATCAAAGACTTCTACTACGGCTTCAATATTTTTCTTACTACTTATTTTGAGTTCCTCAAATTCGTGTTTAGGGATGAAAATAAAATCACCTCCCTTGAATGCGATCAGTCCAATTTCGTTATTTTTCTCAACGGTAATATTAGTAGGCTTGAATTGCATCGTTCCAACATCGGAGTAATCTAAAATTGTTACCTGTTCTGGTTTAAATGATTTTCCTTCACCGTCCTTGAATGTTAATGCTAACGTCATAGGTTGCTCCATTCTAGGGATTCTGTCGCAGTTCCACATGCCCATTGAACTAATGATTACAGATCTTGTAGCGGCTTCATACTTGTGCTCGTTGTAGTAGTCTCTTACTTTTTGTTCGTATGCAGCAAGTTCTTGTTCATATTTTGCCAAGGCCTTTTCATACTTTGCAATCTCTTTTAGGTTACTTTTCGTATTTCTCGAAATACTCTTTTTATACTTTTTCCAAAAATAGGCATACCTCTTTTGTTCCTTTTCGTAATTGTGACTTTGTCCATTTAGTGTTATGCTTAGTTGGATTAATGTATCTGGGTGGTAAAGAGAGAGGACAAAGCAGTCTTTTTTATCTTCTAGTTCAAGAGAGATGTCTACAATTGGTTTTGTACCATGATGATTGTTTTTGTGATGATAATAAGCTCTAAGGGTTTTGCTAATGTCTTTTGCGTTATCATTTGCATGCGTAGTGAATGTTTTTCCATCCTGTATAACAGATGGTAGCTTTACTTCGTATGAACCGTAGCCATCGTTTTCGGTGTAAATCCTGTAGTAAAACGTGCCTTTTGTCTTTTCCAAAGCAATTCCCATTTGTTGAGTAAAAATAGTAGGTTTGCGACCAACTTTGGAAAACGGTAGATCAAAAGCGTAGCTATTTGCCTGAAATGATTTGAAATCTGTGTTTAGAGGGGTGGAACCCTCAATTTGCCACTTTCCAGATGATTCTTCTAAATTATAAAGACTAAAACCGTCTTCTTCAGAGTTGGTAGCCAATGCCACTTCCACCTCTTTCCCAGCATCCAGAAAAACCTCTTCGCCATTGGCAGAAGCACTGATATCAAACATGCCCGCACTTTGGAAATAGGTTGATACATCGGCACTGTCATATTTCATGGGAATTCCCGATAAAAAGATTTCCAAAGGATCATCGTATTGAACGTACTCGATGGTAACGGGAGCGGTCACCTTGTTTCCGTTTTTGTCAACAAAAGCATCGGGTGGAATGTTGATTTTGGTTTCTTCAAAGGTCAAAGTATTCGGCTTGGAGGTATTGATCACCTTAGTGTTAACAGGTAGCGTGACTTGAGGTAAGGGAGGCTGAATACTGGTTTTACCCTCTGCAATGACCGTTTCTTTCTCGGCTTTGGGGATGTTATTGCTCACCAAATTGCAATTGGGGAAGTTAGCTTGGATTCTCTGCCATTCCTCCGGAGAGAAGTTATTTCCATAGAGCACAAGTTCGGTCAGGTTTGGAAAGTCTTCCTCCGAAAGCGGTAATGACGTAAGTTTATTGTGACTTAAATCAAGCGATGTAATTTGAGAAATATGCTTTAGTTCTAATGGTATTTCTGCAATAGAATTGCTGATTCTCAATTTGGTCAATGATTCAATCTTTCCAAGTCTGTCAAAAATCTTTTCAAAAGCTGTCCCTTCACACGATTCAAAGGTTATTTCATCAAGTGTGGTGTTATGTTCAATGGATGCAGGAAGGTAACTCAAGGTGCTGTTGTCGATATCCCACTGGCGAGTGTTGACCAGTCCAAACTCTTCAGGAAGCGTATCGTTAACATAGCTCATGGAAACCGTTTGGAGTTGATCGAGGGTCTGAAGGTTCATGCAAACATTTTTCATGTCAAGACCTTTCATGCCGCTTAGATCGATGAATTTTAGTTTTTTACATTTCCAAACGCCAAAATCGAGTGAGGTGATTTCGTTATTTGCCAGGTTGAGGTATTCCAATTTTTTTAATTTTCCCAGATAGAAAGGGAGGTCAATCAAATGATTATTGCTAAGATCAAGCGATTTCAGACTCTTGATTTTTCCAATTTTGAATGGAACATACACGAGATTGCATTCCGCAAGGTTGAGTGTTCTCAATTTGATACCTTGCAATTGTAACAATGCCTGATCTAAATCGATGCTTTGATTGTTACTCAAGTCCAGATAGATCAGTTGGTTTAGATTCTGAATGAAATCGGGTAGTGTAGTGATGAAGTTATTCGCTAGCACCAACTTTTCAACCGATTGATGCTCTTGGAGTAATTCAGGAACGCTCTCCAATCCTTGATTGCTTAAATAAACCTTGGTAATGGCAGTACCTTCTTTGAGTTGTTCCACTGAAGTTGCTGTTGTGATTTCCTGCTTAGGTTCAACAGAACTGTTGGTTATTACCAAAGATGCGCCCACTAGGAGTGAGGAGAAAATGAGTAACGCTTTCATAGTCAATTGGAGTTAGTTGATTAGCTAAAATTATAATACCCGAACGGAAATTAGTTACAGATTGTTGTTAAAAGGTGTTATTTCTCAGTCGAGTATAAAGTTGATGGGTTGTGTGTATCTAACCTTAACGGCTTCACCTTTGTTCTTGCCTGGTTTCCATTTAGGCATAGCATTAACGATTTTAATCGCTTCTGCATCCAATAAAGGGTGAACAGATTTTATGACGGTTGGATTGGTGATCTTTCCTTCTTCATCCACAACAAACTGAACATAGACTTTTCCTTGAACGTTATTTTCAATACACTCTTGCGGATATTCAATGTTTTGATTCAAAAAATCGTACATAGCACCCTGCCCGCCTGGGAACTCTGGCATTTCATCTACAATTTCAAAAATACCATCTACATTTTGAAGGACGGGTGAGAGGGTTGAAGATTGAGAGCCGACATCGTCTTTCAAATCACTCACTTTCTTCGCTTCAATCGGGAAGGCTACACCACAGGTGTTTACAACGGCTTCTAGTGATGCAATAAACGCTCTTTCTTTCTCCAATTTTTTCTTTTCCTGAATCACTTTTTCATTGGTCTTCGCGATTTCTTCTTTCAATGCTTCCTTCTTTTGCTTGATTTCCAATTGTTTTTGAATGAAAGCCTCTTGCTGCCTAATTTCATCGAGAAGTCGATCTGCTCCGTCAAGTACTTTTAGTTTTTTCTTAAGTTCTTCTGCTGTGATATTATTCCATTCTAACGAAATATTGCTCGATTGATAAGGGTTGTAGAATTTTTCTGCATACTCCAAATGCCCCTGATCATTTCTAATACCAATCGCATAAGTCTTGGACATTTTTGTAGCATCTGGATGACTCTTTTTGGGGAACTTGGCTTTGGCGATTAAACCGGATAAGGTCAGTGGAATAACCGCCTTCAGTGTATTAAGGCATTGATAAATTCTACCGCCCGTTTTCTTTGCATCAATTGCAACTTCCTTGCTACCGTTGTTAATGCTCTTCAAGTACGCATCTATGTTCATCCAACCTGTATTATACCAAGTGGTAGAATAGGTTTTGGGAGCCGTTACTACATTTTTCTTGGGTAACTTAATACTTGGAATTGTAGGTTTGAATTTCTTGATACTCGTTGCAGACACCATCTGATCGCTTGTAATTGCCGAGGAATTTGAGCTAGCTGAGTAAGATAAGTTATTGAACTCAGCTTTAAGTGCGTTCAACTCACTTTGATACTTTTTCAAATCTGCAGTTGACTTTTTTTGGTAAACCGCATCTGCTGCCTTTGCCGCATCATTGTATTCTTGTTTCTTTTTGGAGTAATAGGCAGACAATTGTTCCTGATAGATATTCGCATCCTTTACGTTCGTTAATTTTTCAGCAGCAAAATCGGTAAAAAATGTTTTGTCCTCTCCGCTTAACTTACCCGCTACCATTAGATCGACTTCCCAAAGGTTCTTTTCTAAGTTGTTGACGTACAAGTCGAAGAGCTTTTGTGCATCTGGCATTTGGTGCAATACTTTTAACCGCTGCTCAAACTCTTTCGTAGACAAAAACGTATTTGCGAATTGCTTTGATTTAATCGTTTGGATACTTTGAGGGGAGATGAAGCAGGAAGGTTCATTGGATAGTAATGTTTGCTCCGCGCTATCATCATCCAATGCACACAAAACTCTCTTGCCCCATTGCATTTCTGTTAGTTGAGTAGGGTCTGTAAACGGCATTATGGGGGTTATTGGGTTTGATCCTTTTTTGATTTTAAAATCATAGATGTAGGAACTCTGTCTTCCATTGCAAGTCTTAAGTTGGTACAAACCGCTAATGACAAAAGGAAAATTAACATTCCCGTTTTTATCGGATACTGAACTAAAGACAGGATAGTTCTCGATTCTTAAATCACAAGTCACATTTGGCAAGGGATTATAGTTGTTATCAATTAACTTTAAGCTAATGGATGCATTGGATTCTGCATCTTTGAACTTAGGGTTGCTGTAGGCGTTCTCTAAGTCACATTTGGTGCAGTTGGAAAATGAAATGTTCGTTTCATTGATTTCAAAAGTTCTGACATTGATACTGCTGAATGGCATGTGTTTGGTTTTTCTGTCAAATGAAACTACACGATTGCCAAACTCTGGATTTTGGTCAGGTAGATATAATGAGAAGTTACTAGGTGTACTCTCTTTGAGGTCAACATTATTGAAGTAGGTGATTTGTTTTCCTTGACAAACTTTTATTTGAAATGCTCCAGATGGAAAGTCCTTTAAAAGTACTGAGCTTTCTGAATTCAAGGTTTCGGCAAAGTAACTTTTTCCAGAATTTAAAATTTCGAAAAAAGCATTTGAAACAGGCGTTTCGTTTTGATGTCTAATGTTGATAACAAAATTGTTCTTAATGGTAGGCATAAGCTCTCCAGAGAAGTGATATACCTCATCAAACGTGTTGCAGGTCGCAGGCTTATTCAAAGATTTTGATGAAGCGTTAACCCCCAAACTATAATACAAACTATCCACCAACTCTTTATCTGCTTTTTGATAAGCCTTAAACGGCATACCAGCTTCCACGGCTTCTTCAAAACCTGTAGGAAGGAAGTCCAAAAGCTCAAAATCTACAATCGTCAGGTACTTTTCTAGCTCTTTTGGGTTGGTCCAGTTGATATTACCTTCGGCATCAACTTCTCCATTCCACGCTTTCATATCGGGGTTGAATTCATCCGTAGGGATCTCCACATACAATGGACGATCAGGGTTGATGTTGACTTTCTTGCCATCTACAGTCGGTTGGACATAGATCATTCCTCCTGATTGAAGTGCTTGATCATCGTTCATGGTCGTGAGGTTATACGCTACCATGTCAGAAACTTTCAGGGCTTCAACCAGCTCTAGCTCAACTTCTTCAGTAATCAGCTGACCTTCATCGTCTACAAAAGCATCACGTGGAATGATGATCAAGGTTCCATCTTTTCCTTCTATGGTAGCTCCTTTCTTAGGATTGATCATTGTGATTTGTCGATCGGGTTCTACCCACGTTTTTACCCCTCCACATTCGGTATCTTCAGCATAAGAATAGTCTTTGGCTTGCTTGTTTACAGCTGCCCCAACCTTTTCTTCATGGTTAATTTCATCAGTAGAAGAGATGCTATCCATCAAAGTAGGTTCGGGTGTGACTTTAAGGTTAGATTGTAAATTCGTTGAATCATTTTTAATCTCCTGTGCTACTTCTGTTTGAGCAACAGTGTCTTTAGTATCTTCTGGAGATGTATTGGTGATCGCAAAATAACTGATTACGGCTATGATAATGACACCGGTTGTAATGCCTAACCATTTGGTCCAATTAAACCCTCCGGCACCGCTAACTCCGTATTTAGCAATGTCTGCTTTGATTGCTTTTCGGATGGCTGCTTGCATTAATAGTTCCTGGGTTTGCACTTGTTCTGCCAACGAAGGATTGTTTTGCATCGCTTCCTCAAAAGCTGCTCGTTCAGCCGTATTCATCTCACCGTTGAGATATTGCTCTATTTGTTCGATATGTTCTAATTCGTTTCTCATGATCTTTTGGATTTAGGATTAAGCATTCTGCATTTCCTGAGCCAGCTTCGCAGCACGCTCAATGCATTTGTACTTCTGTGTTTTTGCTGAATTCACACTAGAGAAGTTCAGTTTTTTGGCAATATCTGCCATTGACTGTTTTTTGAAATAGAAGAGTTGGAGCATTTCCTTGCATTTTTCTGAAATCTGGTTCAGAATGCGTTCCATTGCGTTCAACTTGGCTTCTTTTTCTTCGTCATAACCTAAATCCTGATCGGTGAGGATGAGGGTGTCACGCCATTCGAGTTCTACATTTTTATGTTGTTTTCTAAGTTCATTCTTTAACAAGAATCGATTAATTCCATAGAGGTAAGTGGTCAGTTTAGAGGTAAGTTGAAAATCTTCTTTTCTCACTTTCTCAATTAGAATCACCAAACTGTCGTTAAAAATTTCCTGAGCAGTATCTGCATTACCTCCTTCTTTGAGGATCAATGCTTTTACTTTTGGAAATTCCTTGTACAACTGCCTGATGGGCTTTTCATTTTTGCCCTTCCGGATGCTATGGATTATTTCTTGATCTGTCATAACGGGTTGTTTTTATTGACTTTCAACCTCTTTATGTCATCAATTCTTAAAGGTAACCTTTTTTGGAAAGAAATATTTTGCGTTCGTTCATAAACTGTTTGTGAGCGGATCGAATGGAGTATTTTTATTTCATTATTTTTGCAGCGAATGAATTGTGTGTGGTAGATGCTAAGGATTATTTTCTTAATGAGTTGTGCAGTAGGGCTGAGTACTACGTTTCTAAGTCAGTCGTCCGTTCCCGAAATTGTGGTTCAAACAGGACATTCAGCCAATGTTTTAGATCTGAAAGTAACAACAGATGGCAAATACCTTATTTCGGGAGGAAAGGATAATCGAATTTTGATCTGGGATCGATCCACCCAAAAGCAATTCAAGGAGTTTAGTGTCCACTCGGATGTAGTGTCGAGCGTTGTGCTTCACCCTACAGATCCCAATTTGTTTTATTCTACTTCTCTGGATGGAAAAGTCTATCTAAATCATCTCCAAACGGATGAGTCTAAGTTAGTCGTGAACGTGGGTAGTCCCATCTCAGAAATGATCTACTTGTCCAATAAGCGGCAGTTTGTGTTGGGTAGCGCAGGTGTTCTGGTGTATTCTGATCAGTTTGAGTTCCTTGCTAGCTATGATGTATTTGAGGATATCGGGGTTTTTAATGACAAAGGATCGATGGTTACCGATCTAGACGTAAGTGATGATGAGCGAGTATGCACGTTAACTAGTGGTGCTGGTAAAGCCGTTACGTTTAGTTTTGAAGGAGATAGCACAACTTATGGACAGCAAAAGACATCTATCGAACAGGTGTTATTTGTGAATAAAGACAAAAAAGTCCTACAATGTTATTCAGGAGGTGCACTCAGGGTTTCTGATCCCTACGGAATCGGTACGAAACTCTTACTGGGAAGAGATCAGTCCATCAAGACATCCATTGATACAGACGGAAAAAAAGTTTACGTTGGAACAGGAAATGGGAACTTGTTAGTCGTTAACCCAAAGTCATTTTGGGTTTCTAAAACCAGAAAAATAAGCACGTATAAACTGACTGCAGTAGTGGTAGACCAGCAGCATAACGAGTTACTTACTGCTGATGAGTCGGGTAAGATCTTTATCCTTAATCTAGCTGATCTTACAGTAAAGGAAACGTATGAGGCAAAAATTAAGCGAGTGACTGCACTTAGTGTTAAATCTGGAGGAAAGCGAGTTGTGGTGTCATTCCAAAACAACGAACTCAATGTATTTGATTTGGCTACTTTACAGATGACCGCTTGCAAAGACTTGGTCAGTAAAAAATCCAGGGATCGATATCAAACAGAAGTGGTGGATGTAGCCTGGGAAGGTGAAAATGTAAAAGTTACCTTCCTGAAGAAGAAGACAAGTTTAGAAATTCAGGATCGTTACGATTACGTGCACGAATTTGAAGGGATTTGGAACTTAGAAACGGGTAAGTTAGAGAAAACACAACGTGTTTCGGATGCTCGTTTCGCAAATCAATACGAGCGAGGTGCATTAAAAAATGGAATTAGTCAGCGAAGTGGAACGGCTTACCTTTATCCGAATAAATTAAAGTTCCTTTCGGGTGAAACAGGCGCTATCAATGGTAGTGCAACGCAATACTTCAATGCTGCCGATAATTCGGTTTTGCTTACACACGATGATGTCGTTACCTCTGTGGCAGAAAGTGAACATTATATAGCTAGTTCTTCCTGGGATGGATCGGTGTGCTTTTGGAATAAGTCCAGCGGACTACTGTTAGCGCGATTGTACTTGTTTGACAAAAATCAATTTGCACTTTTTGATGCCTCAGATTACTATTATTCCAGTAAAGATGGGATCAAGAATATTGGGTTTCGATTAGAAAATGAAATGTATTCGTTTGAGCAGTTCGATTTGTTATACAACCGTCCTGATAAAGTTTTTGCCGGATTAACAGCCGTGTTGGGAGAGGAAATTATTGAAGATTACCAATTAGCGTATCACAAGCGGTTGCAGCGACTCGATCTCAAGGAAGAAAACTTAACGTTGGACGTTTCGGAAATACCACAGCTTTCGCAAAGTGGAACATTGAACGGAGATACCTATGAGTTGAAAGCTTCCTGGGATGTGAAAGGAGCAACTTCTCCCAGACTGCATGTTTATGTAAATGGTGTGCCGGAACATGGAGTCAAAGGATTGGCTATTGATGCAACTGAAAAAAGTTCTTCGATTCCAATTGAGCTAGAAGAAGGAAATAATACAATCGTCAGTTATATTTCTACTGAGAATGGAATGAAGTCGCTGCGTAGTGAGGTTGTTGTCAAAGCAGACCCCACGAAGAGCACTGGACCTAACTTATACCTCGTTACCATTGGTTGTTCTAAGTACGTGAATGAGAAGTACGATTTGGACTATGCGAGCAAAGACGCGCTGGATGTGGCCGAATTTCTAAAGAAGAGCAAGTCGTTTGAAGAGGTAAAAGTAAAGACCATTTTGGATGAGCAGGTTTTTGTTACAAGTCTGGACGATGTAAGAAACTTCATCCAACCGGCTGCTATCGGTGATGTGGTCATTGTTTATGTAGCTGGACACGGTGTTTTGAGTAAGGACTATGATTTATATCTCGCTACACACGATATGGACTTCCATTATCCTGAGACCAATGGAATTGCCTATGCGCAATTGGAAGAGGTACTCGAATCATCGGCAAGCAGACACAAGTGTTTATTCTTAGATGCGTGTCATTCTGGGGAAATTGATAAAACGGAAATTGAATTGGCAGCGGTGGAGACAACTACAGAAGATGGAGACGTGAAATTTCGGAATTTCAATCAGGGAACAACCATCGAAGAGCAGAGTTCTTTCCAACTGTCCAAAAACCTGTTTGCGGATATGCTTCCCAATCATGGGATTACCATTGTTTCTAGTGCCGGAGGTTCCGAATTTGCTTTAGAAGGGGATACTTGGAAAAATGGGGTGTTTACGTATAGTTTCTTAAGTGGATTATCCACCCAAGCGGCAGATTTGAATAAAGACGGTAAGGTGATGCTTTCTGAGATTACAAAATATGTGCTCAACAAAGTGGTCGTGCTTACGCATGGTGCTCAGAACCCAACATCAAGAATTGAAAATATTTACAACGACATTGAGATTTATTAGTCTGTACATAGCGATATGCAGTTGCGCGATAGCCAATGCACAAATCTTTGAAGCATCCGCAAAGGTGAGTCAGGGAGTTGTTCAGTTAAACAATAAACCGACTTCACAACGATATCAAGGAGAAGATGGATTAGACTTTTACAGCGAAGAAGTGACATCCCAAAGTCTACCGGCTTTTGAATTCTACGGAGGAATGCGGATGAGGGACTTTCCGTTGATTTTTGGGATGTCGTTTACGTTAAATCGATTCGAAACCCAGTACAAAGGAAATACGCTAAGTCAGTTCGATAATTCTCTGGGGTCATTCACACTTCAAAAGTCTGGTTTGCTATTTGCGTATGCCTATAGAATAGGTTATCGTCATAACGCCTTCAAAACCATTCGCCCCTTTGTATTTTTTGATCTGGGATTAATGGTAAGCTATAACGATCGAGTTGAATACATGGATTTGGATCACGAAGGGTATAGTGATGGAGTAGATGTCTCCTTATATTCATCCATCGAGCTCAAACGTAGGATGGGGTTGAGTATCGGTCTGGAATGGCGAAGCTTTGCGTTTTCGTTTGATATCCATAGAATGAGAGAAGAGTTAGTCTACGAAGATGAAGGGAATGAAATCTCATACAATAAGAGAAGGTTATTTAGTTTGGGCGTAACCTATTTCTTTATTCGGGAAACGTTTTACAAAAGTCAGGGGACGTATGTGCCCGACCCGTCAACAGGTTACACACATTCTATGAATTATACCCCCAGAGCGCCCAAGTACTTTTCCATCATAGGAGGAGTGGGTGCGCACATGTACGTGGGTGGAGCAGGAATGGCAAAAGATGTTACCGAGGATGTTACGTTCTTGAACCTCAAGACATCAACCAGCCAGCTATCGGGCTCTACAAGCAAAGAAGAAACTGAAATTACGATGCTTAGATTTGGGTACTATAGTTCGGAAAATACAGGAATTCCTCGTTTTAGTCTGGGACTGGCGTTTCACAATGGGCCATTAGAGTTAGAGTTGATGGGTAATTACCATCGTTTTATCAATATTCATGAATACGAGTATACCTATGATAAGGTGTCACGGTATGTCATAAACGGTAATCCGAATCCTTATTTTAGAGAGGGTGGTTATCACGAGTACAGTATCTCTGATCATTATTTGGAGAACCAAATGCAGGCAACGGGTGCAGCGCTTGCACTTAAGTATAAGTTCGAACAAGGAGATAATGGAGGTTTCCCAATTTATCTAGGAGCAGGATGGCATCAAAACTATTACAGTATCTTAAGTTCAACTTATAAAGGCGTCAATTCAAAAGCGTTGGAATTATCTCAGGATATTGCGAATGCGTTCAATGCACAAGACTTGACAGCAGAAGGGGAGAGCTACTACAGTTTCGAAGACGATAGCTACTACCTGAGTGATGAGGCGTTTATTGATTTAGTCGAAAACCAAAATGGATATGAATCGTTACAAAGTTATAAGGACACCCGAACTTCCAGGTGGCAAAAAATGACTGGATTGACACTGTATGTAGGATTGCATTATGCTCGATTTGATGTAAGGGCAGGGTTTGAATGGAGCTGGACCGATGATTTCTATCTGGTAAGAAAGATCAATACTGGATTTATCTCTGCTACTTATCATTTGTGGGGTAGGTAATTTGATCACTCTAAGTAGAAACGGATAGGGATAGTATATCTACTGCGTACGAAGTTTCCATCATGTTCTGCAGGATTCCATTTGGAAATAAGCTTGATAACACGTACAGCTTCTTTATCCAGATCTTCATGAACACTTTTGATGACTTCTATGGTTGAGATGCTGCCATCAGCTTCAATGATAAATTGAACATAAACGCTCGCTTGGACATCGATATATTCAGGTCGTTGTAGATGAAAGTAGATAAAGTTGAATAATGAATCGACTCCCCAAGGGTAAGATGCAGGTTTTTGCGCATAATCATAGACTGTGGTGTCTGTTTGATCTGCTAATCCAGTTTGTCCATAAGAAAAAGTTAGTCCGAATGTAACAAGTACAAAACAAAAGAGACTATTTAGGTTCAATCGCATGACTAGCTAAACTACTAAGACCTATTCAATTTGTCTAACCTCATTCCATCAAAGGTTCCGATAGATTAGTGATCGGCCATCAGCTTTTTTTATCCACCGTTAAAAAGTAAATTGCCACAAAGGCAGATAGTGCAAACCCGATAAGTAAGTACCAATGTGTAGCAGTAGCCATTTTACTCAATACACCACTCGATCTTTTTCCGAGTAATATAACCTCCGTGAGAAGCGCAAAGGCGTAAAACTTGGTGCTGCCATGCAAGAACTTACTCACCTTTACAGGTCGCTTAGGCTTAAGCAGTAACTCCGTATCATCAATTAGGTCATCAGTACGTTGAATAGGTTGACTTCTGAAAATTTGCTTGACTTGATAGATCAATGTTGGGATCGAGAAAACGCATAGAACCAGCGTGGAGATCAATACAAGATAAAATTCATTGGTTAGCGAAGGTCTGTAACCAAGAGGAGCTCGTGATGCCATCGAAAGGTATTGATACTGAGAGTAGAGCAGCAGCAGGCTAAAACCAAAAATGGCGAGCACCAAAACACCTACTATGATCCGCAACGCTTTCACAAGAATAAAAGTAACGAAATATTCTTCAGAACAGACCTTGCGAAAAAAAAGACCTTACATTTGCCGCCATCACTTTATGGTGTGGAGAAGACTTCAGAAAATAAAAAACTAGCATGGTTCCTTTTGATCCTTTTGTCGATCGTTTGGGGTGCATCCTACATTTTGATTCGGTTTTCCCTGTACGACTTTGATGGTAATCAGCGCTTGAAACCCGATCAATTGGGAGCCATCAGGATGGTTGTAGCTTCGGTAGTATTGCTTCCGTTTTTTTTAAAGTATTACAAGAATATTGAGCGCAAGCATATCCTCTTCATTATCATTTCTGGATTATGTGGAAACGGTTTGCCGGCTTACTTATTTGCCTATGCTCAAATCCATTTAGAAAGTGCGATTACGGGAATGCTCAATTCTTTTGTGCCGATTTTTGCAATAACGATCTCCGCACTGGTCTTTGGTTTTAAGGTAAAGTGGAATCACCTGGTCGGGATTGTGCTCGGTGTGGTGGGTGTTTATATCATTGTGTATAGCAAGTTAGAAAAAGTGACCCTCACGCAGGATGAACTCGTTCCTTTTGCGCTCGTTATTCTCGCCACCTTGTGCTACGCAATCAGCTTAAATGTAATCAAATACAAACTATCTGATCTTCGACCGATGACCATAACGTCAGCTGCGTTTTTGGCGGTGGGACTGCCTAGTTTGGTTTACCTGTTCACGACCGACATTGTGCAACAAGTAGCCGATCAAAAGGACATTTGGGTAGGTATAGGTTTTGTTTCTCTGCTCGCCATTGCCGGAACAGCAGTGGCCGTTTATTTATTTAATCATTTGATCAAGATCAGTTCACCCTTATTCGCTTCTTCGGTGACGTATTTTATACCTGTTGTCGCTACGATTCTCGGAGTCGTTTATGGAGAATCGATTTCAGCTTATGAATTTGTTGGAATGAGTGTATTGATTGCAGGCGTTTTGCTGATCAATAGACAGGTTCGAAAAAGAACCCCACCAGTCTCAGAAGATGTTTTGGATACCTAGAAACCTACTGTTGTGCTCGCTTGTTAAAAAATAGGTCTTGGTTTTGGACGTAGAAACATTAACTTTGAAGGGAGAACTTATTAGGATATCAATGAATAATTTTTGGAGGAAAGGATCAGTCTTGTTGGTGACAGGGTTGATGTTGTTTAGTGCATGTGATGGAGAGCAGGAAGAACCTAGCGTGGATGATGGTGATGTAGAAGTGGTAGAGGATAAGACACCAAAAGTCCCCACACCAGACTTTAACGCAGATTCCGCCTACAAGTTCATTCAGCAACAGGTTGATTTTGGTCCGAGAGTTCCAAATACAGCAGCGCACGATTCTTGTCGGGTTTGGTTAGTCAGTAAACTGAAAGGCTACAACTTTGAAGTGATCGAACAGTCGGGTGTAGTAACCTCATGGGACGATAAAAAGCTCAACATGACCAACATTATCGGGCAGTTTAACAAGGAGGCGGAAGAACGAATCTTGTTAGCAGCACACTGGGATACGCGTCCTTATGCAGACCGAGATTCAGTAGATCAGTATGTGCCCATTGATGGAGCCAACGATGGCGCTAGTGGAGTAGGAGTCCTATTGGAAATTGCGCGTCAGGTGAGTTTGTCTAACCCAGGCTATGGGGTGGATATCATTTTCTTTGATGCAGAAGATTACGGAACGTTTGACGGTAAAGTTTACAACAGTGTTAATCAGATGTTGAACGATTGGTGCTTGGGTTCACAATATTGGGCTAAAAACCAGCCGATTGAAGGGTATGATCCTAAATATGGTATTTTGCTAGACATGGTAGGAGCTGCAGATGCAACGTTTCCTAAAGAAGGGGTTTCCATGCAGTTTGCCGCACCTAAAGTTACCGCCATTTGGGGGGCAGCAGAGAGCTTAGGCTATGGCAAATATTTCGTTAAAAAACTAGCAGGTGGAATTACAGATGATCATACGTTTGTCAATAACATGGCAGGTATCCCGATGTTGGATATCATCGATATGAATGTAGAAGGAGAGTACAGCTCGTTTGGCGCTTTCCACCACACGCACGGAGATAACATGTCTATTATTGACAAAAACACATTGAAAGCGGTTGGACAAACAGTGCTGCACGTGATTTACCAAAAAATTTAATTGCAACTCATGAAGAAGTTATACCTATTGGATGCCTATGCGTTGATTTTTCGTGCGCACTTTGCGTTTATTAGAAACCCAAGAATTAACAGTAAAGGACTGAATACATCTGCTATTTTCGGGTTTGTGAACTCGTTGCTGGAGGTTTTGAATAAGGAAAATCCTACGCATTTGGCGGTAGTATTTGACATTGCAGGAAGAACAGTAAGAGAAGAAATTTATGCAGAATACAAGGCTAATCGAGATGAAACACCCGAAGATATTCGATTGGCAGTTCCTTACATTCATAAGATCTTAGAAGCGATGAATATTCCCTCGCTGGGTGTAGAAGGGTATGAAGCAGATGACGTAATTGGTACGTTGGCTAAAAAAGCGGAAAAAGCAGGTTTTCAAACGTATATGGTTACACCCGATAAGGATTATGCGCAATTGGTATCAGAAAATATCTTCATGTGGCGTCCGGGGCGTTCTGGAAACCCAGCTGAAATATGGGATGTAGAGAAGGTAAAGGAGAAGTTTGAAGTGGAGCGACCAGAACAAGTAATTGACATTCTTGGATTATGGGGAGATGCGGTTGATAATATCCCCGGTATACCCGGAATAGGAGAGAAGACCTCCAAAAAATTAGTGGCTCAATATGGTAGTGTAGAAGGCTTGTTAGCGCATACGGATGAACTAAAAGGGAAGCAAAAAGAGAACGTCATCAATTTTGCTGAGCAAGGTTTGCTGTCAAAGAAATTGGCAACAATTATTCTTGACGTTCCAGTAGAATTAGATGAAACAGCTTTGGTTGTTGAAGAACCAAATAGCGAGAAAGTAACCGAAGTATTCTCTGAATTGGAGTTCAGAACCTTATTGAAGAAGGTGGTGAAAGATGAAGATGCTTCGCTTGTTCCTACCGCTAGTCCTTCAAGTGACGATGGTCAAATGTCATTGTTTGGTGGTAATGGTGAACAATCTCAGGAAGACTTGAGTGAATTTAAATCGTTTAGCAATTCCAAAAATGTAAACTACACCTTGGTAACGGACGAGAAAGGACTTAAAAGTGCGTTGAAAACACTCTCGAAATATTCATCGGTTTGCTTTGATACCGAGACTTCTAGTCTTGACGAACTGAATACAAAACTACTGGGAATAGCTTTAAGTGGAAAGAAAGGTGAGGCTTGGTATGTAGCTATGCCACAAGAATTTAACGCAAGATCTGTATTCCGAAAAGAGTTGCAAGAATTTTTCT
Organism: uncultured Flavobacteriales bacterium; assembly: GCA_964387945.1. Lineage (GTDB taxonomy): Bacteria > Bacteroidota > Bacteroidia > Flavobacteriales_D > Parvicellaceae > Parvicella. The sequence continues at coordinate 282,368 of CAYLYX010000004.1, forward strand.
CCAATGAAAAGGTTGAAAAGGTGGCGCACAATGTGAAGTTTGACTTAAAAGTGTTGATGGGAGAAAAGATCGAAGTGAAGGGAAAACTCTTTGATACTATGGTTGCGCACTACTTATTAGAGCCAGAGCAAAGACACAACATGGATGTGCTAGCCGAGGTTTACCTGCAATATCAACCAGTTTCTATCGAAACATTAATCGGTCCGAAGGGGAAGAACCAGAAAAGCATGGCAGACTTAGACCCTTCTGAGATTAGCGATTATGCTTGCGAAGATGCGGATGTCACTTACCAATTATACGAACTATTTAAGCAAAAGGTTGCAGGTTCTTACTTAGAGAAGTTGTTTTATGATGTGGAAATGCCGTTGGTAAGAGTGTTGATGGAAATGGAATTGGAAGGGATTAACCTGGACGTTCCTGCCTTGAATGACTTCAGTGAAGAACTGAATACGCAATTGATTGAGCTACAGGAGCGTATCATCGATGCTGCTGGTGTGGAGTTCAACGTTGATTCACCACGCCAGTTGGGAGATGTGCTGTTTGAGACGATGAAGTTGAACGAGAAAGCCAAGAAAACCAAAACCGGACAATATAAAACGGATGAAGCTATACTGTCCAAACTTCAAGGGAAACATCCGATCATTGACGATATCCTGGAGTACCGACAAATGAAGAAGCTGAAATCTACTTACGTGGATGCGCTGCCTAAGTTGGTGAATCCCAAAACAGGAAGAATTCACACAACTTATTTTCAGACTGTAGCAGCAACAGGGAGGTTGAGTAGTAATAACCCCAATTTGCAAAACATTCCGATTAGAAGCACGCGAGGAAAAGAGATCCGTAAAGCGTTTAAAGCGCGATCAGCAGAATATAAAATAATGGCAGCGGATTACTCGCAGATTGAGTTACGGATCATTGCTGCGTTGAGCAAAGATCAAGGAATGATTGAAGCATTTCGATCCGGGCAGGACATTCATGCGGCTACGGCCGCTAAGGTTTTTGGAGTAGCACTAGACGAGGTAACGCGTGAGCAAAGAAGCAAAGCCAAAATGGTGAACTTTGGAATCATCTATGGGATCTCAGCTTTTGGACTAGCGCAACGGTTGGGGATTTCCAGAACGGAGGCAAAAGAAATCATCGACAGTTACTTTGAGCAGTATGGTCGTATCAAGGAATACATGGACGAAAGTATCGAGTTTGCCAGAAAGCATGAATACGTAGAAACCATCTTGAAGCGAAGAAGGTATTTGGCTAAAATCAACGCAGGTAACGGAATGGAAAGAGGTTTTGCTGAGCGTAACGCGATCAATGCACCCATTCAAGGTTCGGCAGCTGATGTCATTAAAGTGGCGATGATCAATGTGCAGGAACGAATGAAAAAGGAACAACTAAAGTCCAAACTGTTGCTTCAAGTACATGATGAATTGGTGTTTGATGCGCACGAAAGCGAAGTTGATTTATTGAAACAACTGGCCAAAGAAGAAATGGAACGCGCCATTGAGTTAGAAGTGCCATTAGAAGTAGAAGCTGGTGTGGCCGATAATTGGCTGGATGCGCATTAAGAATTAGTAGTACTCAATTTTTTTGACGTGATACTCTTTCAATGAATTGGTTGTCGTGTTGAAGATATAATACTCCGTTGGGTTACCGTGACTATCTTCTTTCAGGTAAACGACTTTGAAAACCGTTGAGGTATTTTTGAGATAGTCATTTTCTGTCGCAGAAACTATCCTATTTCCTTCTAATTCATTGATGTATTCTTCGTGTGCTACTAGTTCTCCTTCTGACCATGCCTTGTATTCTCCGCTCAGATCCCTTCCGTTATCTTTTGAGATTTTAGTGTGCGTGTTATAGATTAACCCAGATTCGCTGGTGTCACCGAAGTCATATTCGTAATCATTTTCCCAAATGAAGTAAGTTACGGCACTTAGGCTAGTATCGCCCACAACAGTGTTTTTCCATTTTTTGCCGTCTTTATGGGAGAATTTGACTTTGGTATCAGTTATTACTTGGTGGTCAACATAATAACGACTCTCCCATGTCTCGATGTTTCCATCTTTATTAAAATTGATTGTGCGTTCAAGCGCCAATTGATTCTCATTGACTAAATATTCTCCATCTTTTTGGTCAAGGTTGATGTATACTTTTGTCTTAACAGACTTAACATTTCCAAGTAATCCATATTCATCAAGATCGTTGAAACTATTTTCTGAGCAAGAAATTAGGATAAATACGATGAAGGATAAGAAAATCTGTTTCATAGTAGCTACAAAAAAACTTAATGTGAGAGATTACTCACCCTCGCTCTCACTAGAGTTCGCGGAACTCTTGCTGTAGTAGCCTTCAAACAATTCAGGGTATTGTTTTCTCCACTCTTCGAACTTTTCATGGCCCGCCATTTGATCTGTTTGCAGCAGGTAAATGATTTCAATTTCTTCGTCACTTAGTGCTACGCCTTCTTCGTTCACGACACTCCCTTTTGGCGTGTCAGCTTCTTTGTCTATGGCATCAGGAACTTTGTCACCATCGCTATCCAATGGGCATCCTACCATATCAACCTCCCAACCGTAAGGAGTTTTAGCACAAACATCGTCTAAGTCTCTTACACCATCTGCATCCAAATCACTCTCGTCAATCGTTTCTGCTTCTCGGTTTCTTTCAATTTCATCAGCGGTTAGATCGGGTTGTCCAAAATTCCAAACAGCCGTAACACTAAAGTAATCCCAGCGGTCTTTGTTTTTAGAAGAAACTACGCCATCGATTTCATCACTAAACATAAAGCTATGCTTGTAGCTGAGTAGAGCAGATAGGTTTTGCGTAATCTTTAATCCAAAACCTAATTCCAGGTAAACATAAGGAGCTACGTTTTTTTCTAACGTCAAATCGGTTTCATAGTCGTAATCTCTGTAGGTCAATACACCAGAAGTATCGTCCTGTGGAGTAGATCGAATGGAACCATCTGTCCAATAATTGTAAGGAAGACCATTTTCATCAAACATATCTTCTTTGGCGCTCACATAAGTCGCACCAAAACCACCCCCAAGAAATACGGTCAATGTTTTTTGATTGTCAAAAATGATATCGTTATCCAATCGGTAGAAACCACCTACATCCAGTCCAAATAATGAAGAGTGAAAGTTTCTCACGCTTCCGCTATCAATGCCCCAATGACTCAGGTTGTTGTAGTTTAACGATGCCCTTCCGTATACCGATTTAGAAACCGGATGAAAATACTGCAAGTGCAATCCGAGACTTGATGCTTTTGCCGAAGAAGAAATCTCCGAACTATTCAATTCTCCATAATAGTTAGAAGTACCAATACCAAAACCCAGCGCAGGGTTCATCGTTACGTATTTGTAATCTGAATTGAATTGAGCAAAACTCTGAAAAACACAACAGATCAAGACGGATAAAGCAATTGATTTCATAACAACATTTTGGGAGTTTGAAGTTAGTATTATTTTTTAGAGATCGAAAATGATTTGACACTTGTTCTACAGAATGTTACAAAGTTTTTTAAAATCTCCTTTCCGTTGGGTGTCAGCACAGATTCTGGGTGGTATTGAATCCCAAATACGGGTAGGGAAGTGTGTCGAAAACTCATGATGTTTCCTTCCTTGTCTTTGGAGGTGATTAATAGTTCTTCTGGGAAACCAACTGCATCTGCTACCCATGAATGATACCTTCCCACTTCCAACGTTGAATGGTTTTGATGGAGTTCATCTTCTGCAATAATCGAAATGCGAGAGGCAACACCATGATAAACCTGATTTAAGTTCTTAAGTTGTGCACCAAAATGAAGCGCCAAAGCTTGATGTCCTAAGCAAACGCCCAGAATAATCTTTGAAGACGCATAGCGAGCGATGACAGCCATAAGTTGATTGGCGTCCTGTGGAAGTCCGGGGCCGGGAGAAAGAACCATGACATCAAAACGGTCTAATTCTTCCAGTTCAAACGCATCATTGCGAAAAACCGAAGGTGTTCCACCCGTGATTTCTTCTAGGTAGTGAACCAGATTATACGTAAACGAATCGTAATTATCTATGACAACTATTTTCAACGGCATTCCTTCGATACGCGAAAATACATTTATCTGTGCAAATAATAACTCAACAACCGCTAATGTATTTCTACTTGGCATTGTAGCCGAATTATTCTCACCTTTGTGCCTGAATTTTATGCGAGAAGAATGAAACTGCTTACAAGTTTACTTTTATGCCTATTCACAGTAGGTTTTTTAGCTCAAAATGGACAACTTATCGGTAAAGTGATTGATCAACAATCTAAGGAGGCGATGATGTACGTTACGGTGAGCGTTCATCAATTGAGTGATACCGCTTTGGTGACGGGTGGTATTACCGATATGGAAGGGAAGTTTACGATTAACGAAATTCCAGTTGGAAAGAAGTACTTGTTTAAGTGCTCTTTCATTGGTTACGGAACGACCTACCAAACACTTGATTTTACCGATAAAAAATTGATCGATATGGGTGATGTGATTCTTTCACCCGGAAATGAAGTGCTGGATGGAGTAGATGTAACAGCGGATAAGCCCGTGGTAACCTATGAGATCGACAAAAAGGTAGTCAACGTAGAAAACATGAACACGGTGGCTTCGCAAACGGCTGTGGAAGTGTTGGCGAATATTCCAAGCATCTCTGTGGATATGGATGGAAACATTTCTTTGAGAGGTTCGCAAGGGTTCACGCTTTTAATTGATGGAAGACCTTCGGCTTTGCCAGCGTCAGAAGCTTTGCAATTGATTCAGGCGTCTAACATCAAAGACATTGAGATCATTACCAACCCATCGGCTAAATACGATGCAGAAGGAACGGCTGGGATCATCAACGTGATCTTGAAAAAGAATAAGTTAGAAGGGGTTTCTACACTCATCAACGTGAATGGTGGTAATTCAGGCGGTGGCAGTGAATTTTTGAACGGAGGTGGCGATTTTCTCACGAGTATCAATAAAGGAAAGTTTAAGTTCAACATTGGCGGACAGTGGGTGACCAGAAACCGTTTTAGGGATATCAAGCAAACGCGAATTACTACATTCGGAGAGGAAGAATCCAAAATTGAGAGTAACGGTTTGCATCGTTTCTTCGGAACCAACTTTGGTGGAAACGTAGCCATGGAATATGCTCCAAGTGAGAGCGATGTTTTTTCTGTGGGAGTGAACGTAAACCGAAGACAATGGAACGCAGCTGCCAATTATTTCTTTGACGAGTACACGAACGATACACTGGTTAATTCCTATGAGAACCGTGAGCGCACCTTGCGTAATTTCTTTGTGTTTTCGGGAAGTTTTGGATACCAGCATTTGTTCAAAGAGAATAAAGACCATTATTTATCACTCACCTCTACCTATAACTTGTACGATGGGGAAGAGGATGCGCAAACGGAGTTCTTTAGTTTGGAAAATGTTTTTCAAGGTGGAAATCGAAACACGGAAATTGGACCTTCTAACGCTGTTCGTGTAAGTCTGGATTATCAGTATCCGTTTAAGAATAAGATGAAACTGCAGGTAGGTGCACGAGGAGATTTTGGTTTTAGCAAAGACGATCAGGATTCGTATCGCTATAACTTTGATGAAAGCGATTACGTGCGTTTGGACTCGTTCTCCACAGATGTAGCCTACACACAGAATGTTTATGCAGGATACGGTATTTTAAACGGTAAGATTAAGGAAAAGTTAGGCTATCAGGTTGGAATTCGTGCAGAATACACAGACCGTTACATTGAATTGACCAATAGTTCGTTGAATACCGATATTCAGCGGTTGGACTGGTTTCCCTCCGCACATTTCTCGTATGAGTTAAACGATAAGAACCAGTTCAAGGCGAGTGCATCTCGAAGAATTGACCGACCTAGAAGTTGGCACCTCGAACCTTTTATTGCATGGGAAGATCCCTACACGGTAAGACAAGGAAATCCTGATCTTTTGCCGGAGTATATTCAGTCGTATGAGTTGGGGTATATCAGAGAGCTAAAGAAGGGAAGTTTTTCAACAGAGTTGTATTTTAGAAATACCAACAACATCCGTGAGCGAATTCAGGAAGTGTACGATACAAATGTGATCATCAAACGTCCAGTTAATGCAGGTGTTTCTCAGGCACTAGGAGCGGAGTTTGCGTACAATAAGAAAATCGCAAAATGGTGGATGTTGGATGCCGGAACTAACTTGTTTTATTACAAGATCAAAGGTCAGATTCCGGGTTCAAGTTTAGATCAGGAAAGCTTTACTTATCGCGCCAGGTTGTCCAACAGTTTTATTCTACCAAAAGATTGGAAGGTGCAATTTATTGGTGTCTACGAATCGGATGTGGTGAGTGTGCAGGGTATAGACAAAGGTTTTACCTCATTTGATCTGGCGATTAAGAAGGATTTCTTTGAACGAAAAGTATCGACCACGTTGCAGTTCAGAAACCTCTTTGCTACGGAAAGAAGGGAAAATTGGGTGGATACCGAGACCCTTTATTCGTATCGTTTGGCGACACCTAAATGGCCGTTGATTGCCTTGTCTGTTTCTGTTCGCCTGAACAACTTTAGTAACGTAGATAAGATCAAAACCGAAGAAGGTTCAGAGTTCTAAGATCAATTCGTAATCTTTAAGATTCTAATTTCAGATCGCCTATTCATGCTGTGCTCTTCTTCCGTTTTTGCCCCCACAATTAACGGTTGATGATCGTTATATCCTTTAGGAACTAATCGTTTGGGGTCAATTCCATTCTCAACCAGGTACTCAAAAATGGCTTGCGCTCTTTTGCAGGACAAACATAAGGAGTACTTATCCGACCAACGTTCATCTGTGTGGTTGCTAATTTCAACTTCCAAATCTTGACGCGAACTTAGAAAACGGACTAAACTATCCAAAAATGGCATGCTCTCCGGACGAAAGGTAGCTTTGTCGTAATCAAAAATGATGGCATGCGTGATCAGCACATCTCCCTCTTTAAATGTAGTGTCGGTGAGTTGAAACGATTGTGCACTGAGAAGCGAACACAGTAAGCTAAAAAAAGCGAGTAGGGTAGTTTTCATTTTTAAGCTGTTCGGAGAATTTTTTCCATTTTACGACCTTTTGCCAATTCGTCCACGAGTTTATCGAGATAGCGCGCTTGTTTTGTCAACGGGTTTTCCAATTCTTCAATGCGATAGCCACAGATGACTCCAGTAATCAAATGCGCGTTAGGATGTAAAGTAGCTCGCTCAAAAAAGGTTTCGAAGGTTACTTTTTCGTCAATCAATGTCTGGAGATCTTTTTCTGTAAATCCGGTTAGCCATTCGATGACGGTATGTAATTCTTCTTTAGTTCTACCTTTCTTTTCCACTTTGTTCACATAGTGCGGATAGACACTCGAAAAGGTCATTTTGGCAATTCGTTCGTTATGTTCTTTCGTTGCTTTCATAGACGTTTAGTTAAGTATGAAATACCCCGTTACCCAGGAAACATCAAATTCAGGTTCCATTTCAAAATCAATGGAATTATTCTCATAATCAAAGTAGGCACCATAACCCATGCCTTCTTCAAAGTTAGCATAATTGTCAATAATCAATAGATTCCCGATGTGATACTGCACATGAAACTCGTACGTGTCATAGCTACTACTTTTTGCACCATGGATCGCACGCTGAGGAACTTGTTTTGCATCCACCTGATAGGTAGCTTTCAACTCTTCTAAGGTATATTCTTCATCAACTTTGTACGAAGCAGCGTTGCACGTAGTAAACCGAAAAGCATCTTCCAGCACGTCCGTTACAATAGACTGTAGTCCACGCTGACTGGTGGTGGATTCAAAAATCTTATCCCAATAGTCCAATTGGTCGTAGTAGTCATCGTCATACCCTAATCGTTCGGGATCGAGCACTACGCCAGGAAAGTAAACGGTCGTATCTTGTGATAACACGCAAAAGCCATACTTGACCTTCATGGCAGCATGTCCGCCCATTCCGTTTTCTTCGAAGCGGGTTTTACATAAAACTTCCCCCTTTTTATTGATCGCTATGGGAATGAAGCGTGCGGAAATGTACGAAGGTCCTGTGCTCAAGACGCTCGTGGTAAGCAATAGGAAGACTATGGAAAGTAAATGACGCATTCCATGCGGAAGGTTGACTTCCGTTCAGTTTTTAATGCTCTTTTAGCTTTCCAATTGCTTTGTTCAGTGCAGCTTTTATTTTATTAACGGCATCATCCAGCGCAACTTCTTTAGAACGATTTTTACTGGTCACCGTAATCGGTTTCATGTTTTCGATTCTTGCCTCCAACTTGCATTGGATGTCGTCTGCGCCACCTTTATCAGCATTTTGGTCAGAAAGATGCACTTCCACGCGTGTGATGTGATCTGAGAAATGCTTCAATGCATGTTTAATCTTTTCAGATACAAAAACTTCTAATCCTTCCGTACCTTTTATGTTCTTGTCTGTATTAAATTGTATGGTCATGATTTTCCTTTTATGGGTAGTCCGAAGACCACCGCGATTTACACATTAAAGATACTGAATTTAGCAGAAAACGAAGAAGTAAATAACCTACAATTTATTATTCGCAATGCGTGACCTATTGTAACGTACTGATTAGCTAAACGGTAGATCAATGCCAACGCTCAAGCGCAGTTTTATGATCAGCCGAATTGCTGTTTCGGTTGAGTTCGAAGGTGCGTGCCTCTTCGGATAGTTGCGTCAAAAATGAAAGTCCGGTGAGTTCTTGTAAACGCCCCATGTGAACAATGAAGTCCGAGAGATCATCCTCCGCTTTGGGAATGACATTCGGAATGAGAAAAGAGAGTGTTTCGATACCACTTTCACTCTCGTCCGACTTTCGGATGACGATTTTGTAGAAAGCATCTGGTACCGCAGCGCGCACTTCGTCATTCTGACCGAGCCACACCGCAGGCGTTTTACCAAAGAAAACCGGACCACAAATCACCCAAACGCTGCCGTAGTGATCTGCCCAGTCGGTAATGTCTTCTTCGAGGTCTTTCCAAATGCCGTTGTTTTGCCATTGCAGTTGCGGAGCTGCATTCAACATGGTGTGCGTGTTCCAACCTGCGTTGATACCCATGCGATCTGCAGCATCTTTGGGGCAGAGGTGACCACGCACGTAGCGGTAACTATCTTTTACTTCGGGTAGTTGATTCGTTCCTGAAACCAAATACGTATCGTCATTCGGTACGATGCCTTTTCGGTTGAGGGCAGTATCCGTCATCCATGTTGGGCGACTGTATTTATCTGCGGTGAGGTCGGTTTCTTTTTTGACCTCGTACGCCACCCATTCCGGGATGCCCCAGCATTCTCCTTTACCGTCACCATCGTTGTCATCTTCTGAATCAAAACTGGTGGTGTAAGCCGCAAACTCATAGATCAAGTCAGCTGGTTCGATGCCCCATTTGGTATGCTCGTAATTGGGGTCTAGCGTAACGGTCTTATACCTCGGACCGAGATGATGCTGCGTGAAGGCGAGTGAGCTGGAGAGGAAGAGGAAGAGGAAGAGGAGAGTGGTTTTCATGGGGTGAATTTGTTTTAGCATTTGAAAAGTCTAATTTCTTACCTTTCGCATGACATTAGGGATTTCATCAAAGGTATCAACCCAAATTGTGTTTACACCTAAAGTTAATAAGTCGTTTTCTTCAAATTTTTCAATGATATCAATCAAGAACCTTGATGTCTCATCTAAACTTAGGTTTGCTTTAACCTTTTCATTGAAGACCCTCTTGTCCTTATTTAAAATTTCGGAGATTCTTTTCTCCACATACTCAAGATTATATCGCTTCTTGATCACATAATGAACTGCATCATCCTTCGCTGATTGCTTTTTTGCAATATCTAGTAACCTACGAATGTTTGGGTCTGTTAGAGAAGAGCCAATAAATAAACAATTTTTTTCAATGAATTTATTCAATTGCACGAGGTTGTTCCAGCTATATATATCGGAATACTGATCATGATATGTTGACTCACCCAAAGTAATTGAGTTTTCTATGGAAAGTTTGTCCTCTTGCGGGAGGTATCCGTGTACATGATATATAGGGATTTCACCATTTTCAGCATTCATTCCGATAGAATATATCGGTTTGTAAGGAACTCCAAACTTTAAGTTTTTTAGTTTGTTTTCAATAATATCATCATAATTGTACGTTATAATACAGTCCAAATTAGGAGTTTTTCCAGGCGATACACAAAAATTGAGAATCTCATCGATAAGTTCTGAAGGATTGTTTGAGTTTAGATTTTCATATAAAACCTTTCGGACAGCTTCTATGAAGGCGAATTCTCCTTTCTCTTTTTTGTCAAAATAATCTTGAAGATACCTTCCTGCAATTAAAGGGCTTGGGGAAAATATTTCGTCAAATAGTTTGGCTAGAACTATTGATGATTTTTCATTTTCCTGGATTGTAGTTAATAACAATTTCTGAAGTAATGTATTCCAGTTTGGAATTCCTAGGTCCAAAGAGACTCCTGCACCTAAGACAAAGACCAAATTTTCATCTCTGTAATGTTTTCTTAGTTTGACAATGCTAGATTGCTCAGATTGTGTTTTTTTTAGCTCTGATAACTGATTTTCAAGATGTTTTGAAAGAACTAATCGTTCATTTGTAAGACGCTGCAACTCCAATTTAAGGTTTTGACTCAATTTTTTGGTTAGATCTTCATTATACTCTTTCAGTGTTTTCTTTTTTTCTGCCATTATTTCTTTTTTAAGGCTTCTTGCTGGATTCTGAACTATTCAAGGTATAGATTTTACTATGTTCCATGTTAATGTTCTTTATTTGATCAAGAAGAGGTAATAGTGTCTTATCAAGACCGTTCAGCTTGTTTACGCATGTTCTTTTCCACCCCACCAATTTAACTTTTTTACTTATTCACTCTGAATAAATTATTTAAAATCAGGTATTTATACCTATACATTTGCGGAGAATACCTGTATTTTTGTTGTGTATTGTGGGGAGTGTGGTTTTTATTTGGGTCACTTCTCGATACAATGCTCAATTCATTCGCATCTCCCGATAACTATCAGGACGATGCGGCCATCCCAATTTCCCACGAATAAATTCCCCCTTGGGAGGGGGAGAAAGGGGGAGGATGATTACATTTGTTCCAGTACAACCCAGATCATTATGTTTCGATACCTTACATGCACATTTTTACTTTTATTGCTCACCGCATTTCCTGCGCAGGAGTTGACCATTCCTCAAATCATGCAAGGAGAGGAATTTGTTGGCTACCTTCCCGAAGACTTGCAAATCATGCCAAATGATGTCGCTGTTTTTAGTTGGAAACAAAAGGACGATGCGGAACGAACGTATTTCAAAATCACACACAGCCAACCGGTAAAACTAAGCGATCGCGAAAAGGCGAGTTACCCACTCTGGGGTTACGAATGGAATGCGGATAAAACCATTGCAACCTACACGTATCGCGGCAACCTCTTTATCTGGGACGTAAATTTTGATGGGCCTCGTCCGTTGATCGTGAATTCGGAACACATCTCCAACGTGGGTTGGGCTGGAGACTACATCTACTTTACACAAGGGGATAACTTGTTTCAATACCATTCTAAAAAAGGAACGCTTTCGCAGTTGACGAACTTTGTGCATAGTCAGCAACCGTCAACACCCAAAAAAGGTTTCTTGGAGCACCAGCAAGAAGAATTGTTTGAATTTTTAGCTCCACAAGACACCGAAGAGGAATTCAGTTTACTGCCCAAAGCATTACACATTGGAGAACAATCGGTGAGAAATGCGAAACTCAATCCTGCTGCCAATATCGTAACGTATTCGTTAGTCTCCGCTGCGGGAACACAAGCTACCGAAGTACAACATCACGTTACGGCAGATGGTTATACCAAAAATCGCAAAGCGCGTCCCAAAGTGGGAAGGGAAGACGATGTCTACACGTTTTATGTTTACCACATTGATCAGCAAGAAGCTACTGCTATTGATTTTAGTAAGTTGACCAACCTTAATCAGGTGCCGTTTTACTTTTCGGAATACGATGACAAGCCGGATACCTACACTAACAAAGGGTTGATTTTTCACGGACCGTATTACAATCCTTCGGGAGAACGTTGCGTGCTAGAAATCAAATCACTCGACAACAAGCTCCGCTGGATCGTAGCGCTCAACCTTGAAGAAGCATCGTATCAGGAAATCGAATACCAACACGATGAAGCGTGGATTGGAGGTCCGGGCATCTCGGGTTGGAATGAAGTCCCTGGAAACATAGGTTGGGTGAACGATAACCAGTTCTACTTCCAGTCTGAAGAGTCGGGGTATTCACATCTTTATACTTATGATTTTGCTTCCAAAAAGAAGACGCAAATCACGAAGGGAGAGTTCGAAATTCACCAAACCTTTGAGACCAACCTGGAAGGAGAATTAATGGTGGTGGCCAATAAACGTCATGCGGGTAATCGTGAGGTGTACCGACTGAACATCAAAAAGAAAGCACTGGAAGACGTGTTGGTAGAAGACGGTAAGTACGATCCGGTGTTCACAAAGGATTTAAAAACGTGCTATTACCTCTATTCGTACAAGAACAAACCCACCGACCTCTTCTCTAAACCCGTAAAAGAAAAGAGTGGGGTAGCACAACTCACCGATTCCAGAACGGCAGCGTTCAAAAAATACAACTGGTACGAACCGGAAGTGGTCACTTTCATGTCGGTTGGATTAT
>CAYLYX010000004.1:295046-309986 GCA_964387945.1 uncultured Flavobacteriales bacterium
GTGGATGCGCTGTATGATGTTCCCGCACGTGTTTACCAACCCGAACCCGAGAAGAAAAATGGAGCAGCTGTTATTTTTGTGCACGGAGCAGGTTATTTACAAAATGCACACAATTACTGGAGTTTGTACTATCGTGAGTACATGTTTCACAACTTCTTGCGCGATCAGGGTTACACCGTTTTAGATATCGATTATCGTGCTTCTGAAGGATACGGTAGGTATTGGCGAACAGCGATCTATCGTCACATGGGAGGAAAAGATTTGCTCGATCAAATGGCAGGTCGCGATTATTTGATAGAAGAATTGGGAATTGATGCCGATCGCATCGGAATTTACGGAGGTTCTTACGGTGGCTTCATTACCTTGATGGCGTTACTCACCGAACCCGGAAATTTTGCCTGCGGAGCTGCGTTGAGGAGTGTAACCGATTGGGCGCATTATAATCACGAGTACACGTCTAATATCCTCAATACACCAGAAGAAGACAGCGTGGCATTCTACCACAGTAGTCCGATTAATTTTGCGGAGAACCTCGAAGATCCGCTGATCATGCTGCACGGAATGGTAGACGATAACGTACAGTTTCAAGATGTGGTACGTTTGTCGCAACGTTTTATCGAACTCGGAAAAGAAGATTGGGAAATGGCTGTTTATCCGGTAGAACCGCATGGTTTCAAAACGGCTTCCAGTTGGACCGATGAGTATACTCGAATTTATAAGTTATTTGAAACACACTTGAAAAAGTAATGAAACACTGGGGGAAAGAGGAGCGAGATGCGGCTGTGTCGCAATTGGGTGATCAGGAGTTCGATTTGCTGATCATTGGAGGAGGAATAACCGGAGCAGGAATTCTGTTGGATGCGGTTACGAGAGGGTTGAACGTGTTGTTGATCGAGCAATCGGATTTTGCTTCTGGCACAAGTAGCCGTTCTACGAAGCTCATTCATGGTGGATTGCGTTACCTCAAGCAATTGGAGATCAAGATTGTCCGAGAAACGGGGCAGGAGCGAGCTATTGCCTACAAAAATGCACCTCATTTGGTCTTGCCAGAAAAAATGATCTTACCCATTCAGCAAGGAGGAACGTATGGAAAGTTCATGACTTCAATAGCACTTAAAGCCTACGATTGGTTGGCGGGTGTAAAAGGCAATGATAAGCGAAAAATGCTGTCAAAGGAGGCGACACTAAACGAAGAGCCGTTGTTAAAACCCGATTTGCTCAAAGGAAGTGGTTTTTACTCCGAATACCGCACCGATGATGCGAGGTTGACGTTGGAGATCATCAAAACAGGAGTAGAAAAGGGTGGAGTAGCGATCAATTATTTACGAGCAGCGTCACTGATTTATGATCAAACGGGTAATATCAAAGGAGCGAAGTTGGAAGATCGTTTGGGTGGTGAAAAATTAGAAGTACGTGCCAAACAAGTCATCAACGCTGCCGGACCATGGAGTGATGAGATCAGAGAGATGGATAAATCGATGGTGAATAAGCGTTTGCACCTTACCAAAGGGGTACACATTGTGTTTGATCACGATCGACTTCCCTTGCAGCATTCCGTTTATTTTGATGTTTCGGATGGACGCATGGTTTTTGCCATTCCGAGAGGAAAATCGACTTACGTGGGAACTACTGATACCAATTATTCTGATCAAAAAGAGAATCCGGCTGTGACACTCAAAGATGTGAATTATTTGCTGGCTGCGGCCAACAATATGTTCCCGAAGTTAGCATTGAAACTGGAAGATGTGAAATCCTCCTGGGCAGGGCTCCGTCCGTTGATTCATGAGGACGGTAAATCCCCCTCTGAATTAAGTCGTAAGGATGAAGTCTTTCTTTCTTACACCGGTTTGATCACCATTGCAGGAGGAAAATTAACAGGCTATCGCTTGATGGCTAAAAAAGTGGTGGATGAAGTTTGTGATCGGTTGAAGATAGATCAAACCTGTACCACCGATACTATTCAGATCAATGGTTTTCCGGAAAAAGGTCTTCGATCTCAGTTGCTGACCGAATGGGATGATGCTACGGCAGATTATTTAATCCATCGCTACGGTCAGCAGAGTCTTGAGATCGTTTCTAAAGTAAAGCAAGAAGGAAGTAGTTTGATCGAAGCAGAGGCAAGGTTTGCGATGCAGCATGAAATGTGCCTAAACCTGCTCGATTTTTACGTGAGAAGAACCGGACGCATGTATTTTGACATTGATGCTGTAAAAGCCACCAAAGAAAAGATTGGTCAGCTTTTTGCAGATCATTACGGGTGGGAGGACAGCAAGCTTAAGCAGGAATTGCTTACTTTAGAAGAGGAAATAACCAAAAGAAGTACATTTGATTAACCGAATCGACATCCTTTAGAAATGAAAATATTCGTATTCATAGCAGCTTTGATCGTTGCGATGTCAGCATCCGCGCAGCACGTCATTAAAGTCAAAAAAGGGCAGACCATCACGGGAGCGTTTTATTGGGAAAGTGAGGACAAGACAAAGGACTACTTATTCTTTACCGAAGAAGGATACGTGTACATCATTGAAAACACAAAGAAAAATCCCAAGAAAGCCCTGAAGTTATTTGAAGCATGCACAGCAGATCCATCGTGTCAGGAAATTCAGTCTAAGGCATATTCATTTGAGAAGAATATCATTAACTTTTCCTTTGACAACACCAGCTACGTAAAAGATTATAACGGACAGTTTGAGGATGCGGGGTCAAAGATTGTCTTTAAAGTTACCGAGACCGATAAGCTGATGGTGGTGCGAGAGTACGAACGAATAGAATAAAAAAAGGAGGGTTTCCCCTCCTTCGTAAGTTATGTTGATGTTTTAGATTAACCGCAGTTCTTGCCAATTAATTCCTCAACTTCGTCTTCTGTGTAGTCACCAGCATCCATGTGCTCTTCCGCTTCTTTCTCGAACTTGTCCATTTTCTCATCAATCTCTTTAAGCGCTTCTTCGTCTTCAGCGTCCATTGCCGTTTTGTACTCTTCCATAAACTTGCAATAGCAATCAGCAGTTCCTTCTGCTGTAGAAGTATCACATTCAGCTCCAGAGCCACAGCTCGTTAGCATAAAACAAAATAACGGAATCCCAATTAGTAATTTTTTCATTTTTTCTTTTTTTGAATTAAACGTGGTATAAAAGTATAATAATTTTTGTAGTCTCAGCGAATTGAGGGTTTACATCAACCTTTATATTCGTGATACTCCGTGACGGTCAAATAGTATCCATTAGGATCGCGCAAAGAAAATTCTCTTTTTAATGAGTTTTCGTTTAGATGAATCTCCTCTTCAAGTGAGATATCGAGCGAGCTCACTTTTCTATGAATTTCTTCCATGTTTTCGGTTCTGAAATAGAGGATTAGACCGTTTCCTGGAGGTATGGATTGGTCTTCCATGGTGGGGTGTCCATGCGCTTCCCATTGATGAAGACAAAGCATCACTTCGTCCAGATGATTGGTCAGGATTTCAAACTCACTACCACCATGCATGCTTTTCCATCCAAAGACAGCTTGATACCATGCCGAACTTTTTTCAACATCACTTACGGCTATGATTGGGTCTAATTTTGACATTTAAAGGGTTTCCTCAAAGGTAGTAAAAATGACTTTTCCGTTTATTCATTGATCCTGCACGAATAATCATTGGACCTATTTTTTTTATGGAATTTGATAGAAATTGAACCTCAGTAACAAACGGGTGTATTAAAGTTACAGAAGTACCCAACCATGAGTGCAACAGAAAAACATAGCGTAAGTCTACTTCTTTTTATGATAGGAGTTCTGCCAGTAAGTTCGGTGGCGTTGCATGCATTGGGTTGGATTCATATCCAAATTTTACTTTTTCCGAATATTTTTCTGCTTGCCATTGCCATGGTTTATTTGAGTGTTTACACCGAAATGGGGCATAAAATGATAAAAAGCTGGTTGATGGGAATTGCAGCGGTATTTCTCTATGATTTATCCCGAATCCCTTTTATGTTGATGGGGTGGAACGATTTTATTCCGGGTTTAGGCGGTTGGATCGTTGGTGAGGAAGAAAACTTCTTTGTGGGCTATTTATGGCGATACCTGGGTAATGGAGCTGGATTAGGAATGGCATTTTGTGTCCTTCGATACTATCTTCAACCCAAACGTATCATCCTTTTTGGACTTTTGTATGGAGTGGGTGTGTTTGCTTGTTTGGACATCATTCTGCTCTCCTCAGGATATGCACAGTCGATGATGTTTGAAGTGACACCGCTCAGCTTCTTAGGTGGTCTAACTGGGCATTTGGTATACGGAACAACATTAGGCGTACTCACGTACCTCTACGAATCAAAAGAGATCAAGTTGGGCAAGCGCTCCCTCCAATTGAAGTAATGACTTCTTTGCACGCAATCCTCCTGCATAGCCTGTTAGTTCACCGTTTGAGCCAATAATTCTGTGACATGGAACTAAAATGCTGATCGCATTAGCTCCATTAGCACTAGCCACCGCACGAATTGCTTTTTCATCTCCCAATTTTCTTGATAGTTCCAAATAGGAAATCGTTGTTCCATAAGGTACTTGAAGTAACTCTTGCCACACCCGCTTTTGGAAGTCAGAACCACACAGGAGCAGCGGAACATCAAAAGAAGTTCGTTTTTGTGCAAAGTATTCCTCCAATTGTGTTATCAGCACGTCCATGACGGGAACACGTTGCTCCTCAAACTCAACGTTTAGGTAGTTTTGAATGCGTTGATCTACCGCATCTCGTTGTTTTCGGTAACGCCAATCACAAAGACAAATTTGATCATCGTAAGCACCAATAATGAGTTCGCCAACGGGAGTGGTGTAATATTGCGTGAAAACCTTAATTGGAAACGCGCTTAAATTTGCTAAAATCAGGTTTTCTTTTCTCTAGAAAGGCATTTCTACCTTCTTTTGCTTCTTCTGTCATATAGGCAAGTCGCGTGGCTTCTCCTGCAAAAACTTGTTGACCCACCATACCATCGTCTGTAAGGTTCATGGCAAACTTCAACATGCGAATTGAAGTAGGGGACTTGGCAAGAATTTCTTGTGCCCATTCGTAAGCTGTGTCTTCCAAATCGTCATGAGGGATAACGGCATTGACCATTCCCATTTCGTAAGCTTGTTGTGCTGAATAATTTCTCCCCAGGAAGAAGATTTCACGTGCCTTTTTCTGACCTACCATTTTCGCCAAATAAGCAGAACCATATCCGCCATCAAAACTAGTAACGTCTGCATCAGTTTGTTTGAAAATAGCATGTTCCTTACTCGCAAGGGTCAGGTCACAAACTACGTGCAGACTGTGTCCTCCACCTACCGCCCAACCGTTGACTACACAGATGACAGCCTTGGGAACAAATCGAATCAATCGCTGGACTTCGAGGATGTTTAATCTTCCTACACCTGCATCGTCTACGTAACCTAATTCGCCTCTGGCATTTTGGTCTCCACCACTACAGAAAGCATAAACACCATCCTTTGAAGAAGGGCCTTCAGAAGAAAGTAAGATCACACCTACTTCTGGATCTTCTTTTGCATCTAAAAACGCATCGTAAAGTTCTGCCGTAGTTTTTGGACGAAAGGCATTTCTCACATCCGGACGATTGAAGGCAATTCTAGCCACACCATCACATTTCTTGTAGGTAATATCTTCGTATTCTTTGGCAGTTTTCCAGTTGATTTCCATGATTCTGATTTTAGAAAAACAAAGGTAACTATTCCTTTAAAATGGCTTGAGGTCGGGTTCGATAATTTCTGCTTTTGCTTTACTTGATTTTAGGACTTCCTCACTGTAATGCTGTGCGATCAATGTTTTGAAGTCCTTTGCCAAAGCTGGGTGCTCTAGCATGAATGCTTCAAAATTAGCTGCCTTAGATTCTTGGATGAAGTGTTCGATGACTTTGACGGCCGCATACGTGAGTGTCTCATGAAATATTTGTCCTTCACCTATAGCTGTAGCATAGTGCAAGATGGTCTTTCGAACTTCGTTAGATAAATCAGTAACGCTTTGATGGTAGAGAATCCAAACAAGTCGCACGTGGTTCTTGTGCGTAAAAGCTAGTGGAGGAAGGCTTCCTTTCTGTAGTTGATTCAGAAGTTCCTCATCCGAATAGGTTTTGGGTCGAAATGCCATAACATAAAGAGAGCCTCCGAAGAGGCTCTTTTAAGTGGGATTATTGATCCATGTCTGAATCCAGCAGGTCGTCATTAGTAGAAACCAGTTTGACGTCTTCCTGATCATCATCGGTGACTTGCCACTGACTTCTTAAGTAAAGTGCCATTCCAATCAACGAGATTCCGTAGAAGGTAACTAGCATTCCAACCGTTCCTTGTTCCATCCAAGTGTCTTTTGGAAGTTCTTTAAAGATCAATGGAATGATGGTTGTCGCTCCCAAAGCGCCAAGTAGCACAGCGAAAGGATTTTTATCTTTTAACCCAATTTGTAGGTAACTCCATCCAAAAACTCCCATGAGCGCAATGAACAAGAAATTACCGTAGTATTCACCTGTAAACGATAGGATATAAGCAACGACAGGGAATCCCAATACGACTGGGTTGATCTTTTCCATGTCCTCTTCAAAGTTGTCTCTAAACATCATAATTGCTCCAAATACCATAGCAGCGATCACAATGAGGTCTACCAACCATGAGAAGCTAAAATGATCAATGAATTGATAAGAGAAGGTAGGTAAGGACTGAAGCACGTCTTCAAAGCTAAAGGCAGCTATTCCATAAAACGTAAGGAAAACAATGAGGGTTTGAATGGGCTTCGTAATGAACCATCCTTGTTGCTTAAAGTGGATTTTAGAGAACATATAAAGAATCGGGAACATGATTGCCAGTCCTAAGAACCTCAACGATCCCAAGTTAGTCATGGTTACGGTTATCATCATCACCATGAAGAGGACTCCAAAGGTGATTTCTTTAATACCTACTTCTTTACCAGACTTCAGTTTTGGCATCCAATACACCAATGGCGCTAATGCAAAGAACCAAATGAACGACTTAAAGAAGTACATCCAATTGTCTCCTACATTGATCGTCAGCATACCGCTTCCAACAGCTACAGCGCCAATGTAGAGTAAACTTGCAATGCTAGATTCCAATACATGTACTACCGCCAAACTAAGAATGAGGGTGATGTAAACCAAAATATCTGATCTCATCCAATCCCATTCGTAAGCAGCAAAAATTCCCGGAATGGTGATGCAAATTCCCAAAACAGCGAAAAAACCAGCCGTTTCTTTCCACAGTCTAACCGTAGGAAACATTTTGTAGTACAAAGCAGTTATTCCAGCTCCAATCAATAAAGGAAGCCAGATTAAGGCTTTAAATGTACCTTCGTCAGGTTCACGTATTGCAACAATCAGAATACCCACAATAGTAGTCACGATACCACTTACGAGGTATTGAAGCTTAGTCAATTTGTAAATAGGTTGCTTAAACTCTGGCTCTGCCTCAGCTATAATTTTATCACGAGTATCTGGAGCGAGTCCTTTTACTCTACTTAAGGTAAAGTTGAGCCATTTTTTATTCTGATATTGAACCAACGCCTGAAGCAGCGGGAATGCATATAGAAAGAAACCTCCGTAAAACAGGATTATCATAAAATAACCTCGAGACAACATCCACAGTAGATCGTATGGCATGCCAGAATCATAATAATTGTACATATAGTTGTTAGTTTAGAATTTATACTGCAATATAAGCAAAAAAAGATTCAGGCTAAATAAACGCAGCCTCCAATCGTGTCTTTTTTTGCCCCGGTTACGGTTTTCAATGCATTTACATTTTCCTCGAGTCTTAGCAGTCCAAGAAAAGCAAACACCAATGCCTCTTTAAAATCAATAATTCTTTGATCTGGAATGATTATCTCGGCTGCTGTTAATGACCTAATTTCATCGATCCAGAATTGATTGTAAGTACCTCCTCCAGTAGCAAGACACTTGCCTTTATCTAGCCATTTCGAAACTTGAAAAGCTAAGTGTTTGCCAAATGTATGTAATTGATCTTGAATGGGTAAAGGGTTGTTATTTAAAGTGAATTTGAATACCTTGTCAAAATATTCTTTTCCCAATGATTTGGGAGGTTGGAGTTGAAAATACTCCAAGGAATTGAGTTGGTCAAATAGGTCTTGATCAAAATTTCCTGATCGAGCTGTATTGCCGTTATTGTCGAAAGGTTTTCCCAATTTCTCAATCAAATAATTGGAAGCCATGTTGGCGAATCCGATGTCCAGTGATTTTCTAATGCCATCGGTTGTATAGGAAACATTAGCGATTCCGCCAAAGTTGAGGCAATAATCGTACTGACTGAAAAGCAATTCATCGCCAATGGGTACGAGTGGTGCTCCTTGTCCACCGTGCGCCACATCTAGTGAACGAAAATCACAAATGGTATTAATTCCGCTGGTTGCAGCAAGGTGAGCGCCCGAACCTATTTGAGTGGTAAATCCGTTTTCGGGTTGGTGAAAAATGGTTTGTCCATGAGAGGCAATAGCATCAATCGTAATTGAGTCGATTTGATGTTCTTCTAAAAAGTTATTCACCAATTCTCCATAGTACTTACCAAGGTCGGTATTGAGCTGCATCAGTCCTTGTCCGCTAAGTTGATCAGACAAGTTCAATCGGGAGATCCATTGGTCGCTATAATTTTGGGTTTCAGCGAATAATATCTGAAATGACCAGCTGCCGTGGTGTTCAAACTCGCACAGAGCAATGTCAAGACCGTCAAGGGATGTGCCCGACATGAGTCCAATAATACGATATTTTTTGAGGGGTGATGTCAAAAAATCAGCTTGTAAAGTTGAAGATAAACAGTAAATTTGGAACTCTTATAATTACAGATCAGAAAATTTTAACATAAACGAGATGGATTTTAACTTAACAGAAGAACAAATTGCAGTTAGAGATGCAGCGAGAGACTTTGCGCAGAATGTGTGCAAACCCGGAGTAATAGAGCGCGATACGAACCAGACCGTTCCGTTGGAGCAAATCAAGCAACTCGGTGAATTAGGGTTCATGGGAATGATGGTGGATCCGAAGTATGGAGGTAGTGGAATGGATACGATCTCATACGCTTTAGCCATGGAAGAAATTTCAAAAGTGGATGCTTCTGTGTCGGTTTGTATGTCTGTTAATAACTCTTTGGTTTGTTACGGTTTGGAGAAGTTTGGAACTGAAGAGCAAAAGCAAAAATACCTGGTGCCTTTAGCAAAAGGTGAGAAAGTAGGTGCTTTCTGTTTATCAGAGCCAGAAGCGGGTTCGGATGCTACCTCACAGCGAACTACCGCACAAGATATGGGAGACCATTATTTGCTAAACGGTACAAAGAACTGGATTACCAATGGTAGTACGGCTTCTGTTTACTTGGTGGTGGCGCAAACTGATCCTGAGAAAGGTCACAGAGGAATCAACGTGCTGATTGTAGAGAAAGACATGCCTGGTTTTGAGATCGGAGCAAAAGAAGATAAGTTAGGAATTAGAGGTTCGGATACTCATACGTTATTGTTTAACGATGTAAAAGTGCCCAAAGAGAATCGTATCGGAGAGGATGGTTTTGGGTTTAAGTTTGCGATGAAGACACTTTCTGGTGGAAGAATAGGAATTGCTGCTCAGGCGCTTGGAATTGCCTCTGGAGCTTATGAACTGGCGTTAGCTTACTCAAAAGAACGAGAAACTTTCGGAAAACCGATTTGTCAGCATCAAGCCATTCAATTCAAGTTGGCTGAGATGGCAACGGAGATTGATGCCGCTAGATTAATGGTTCACCGTGCAGCTTGGAAAAAAGATTTAGGAGAGAATTACGATGTAGAAGGAGCAATGGCGAAGTTGAATGCTTCTGATGTGGCGATGAAAGCTACGGTAGAAGCGGTTCAGATTCACGGAGGATATGGATTTGTGAAAGAATATCACGTAGAACGATTGATGCGTGATGCGAAGATTACACAAATCTATGAAGGAACTTCAGAAATTCAGAAAATTGTAATTGGTAGAGCAGTGACCAAATAAAACTGCTTAAGTTATAAAGTTGAAATCCTGACACTCATACGAGGTCAGGATTTTTTTTTATCTTTCAAAATGACCTTCTAAGAAGCGTTTGAGCACATGTCGATCTGATTTGCGCATATGTGGCAACGCTTCTTGAGCTGAGATCCAATTGAGGTCAACAAACTTATGACGCTCCATGTTTTCAAAGTGCGTTACGGCACTCGTAACGTAGTAATAAACGTACATGAACTTACCATCATTTTCCTCAAGGGCAGATGTAAGGTATTTCATGTCGCGCAGGTTGCAATCAATATTGCCTTCTTCGATGGCTTCACGCAAACAGGCTTCTTTGGGAGATTCTCGCTTTTCCAACGTTCCACCCAGCAAGACGTAGCGTAACTTCCTTGACTTCTTTTCAAGCAGGAGCAACTCATCGTTCTTGTAGACTACTAATTTGGCTTTACTTTTCACTTCCTAGTTTATGAGGACGAATATATTTTAAAATTCTTAATGAGAAAATGATTGAGAGCGATAGAACCTTTTGAAATTACGATTTAACTCACAGCGTAGCCAATATCTCGGTTATCATCTGGTCGTAGTCAGGCTGCTCAAAACGAGACAATCCAAGTCTAACAATCACTACATTGTGAGACGGGATGATGAAAACACGTTGTCCCTGAAAGCCGTCTGCAAAGAACATTCCCTCTGGAGCATTTGGATACTCTTCTGGCGTGGGAAGCCAAAACTGAGCGCCATATTGACCTTTGGAGTCATTCGCAATTTCAGTGGTAAAATCAACCCATCCCGCTGGGAACAATGATTCATCATTTACTATTCCGTTATTCAGGTATAGTTGTCCGAACTTAGCCCAGTCACGTGCCGTAGCCCAAGCGTAAGACGAAGCGACATAATTGCCGGAAGCATCTGTTTCGATTTGGAAAGTAGTGGCACCAATCTTTTCAAAGAGCTGTCTCCTCGGAAAGTGAAAGTAGGTATCGTAGTCCATTCGTTGTCTTAACAATCCCGAAAGTAGGTTCGAACTTCCTGAGGAGTACTCCCAGTGTTCTCCTGGTTTGGCTTCTTGTTCGCATGCTAATGTAAAAGCCACCATGTCATCACTTTCGTATAACATGCGCGTAGCTTCCGAAATGTCTCCGTAATCTTCCGTCCATTCGAGACCAGCATTCATTTGAAGCAGTTGTTTTAGTGTGATGTTTTTTCTGTCGTCACCTTTCCAGTCCTTAAACAAATTGTCTTCCTCTGCAGACGAGATATAATCTTGCTGAATCGCAATACCAATCAGCGCACTAAAGATACTCTTGGTCATGGACCAACCCAAGTGCCTAGAGTCTTTCGTAAAACCATCCAAGTATTTCTCTGCGACCAACTTTCCATCTTTTAAAACTACAATGGCTCGCGTTCCAAAAGGTTCTTCGGGGTTTTCGTCCTCAAAAGCGCGATTGATTGCTAAGTCTAACTTTTGGTAGTTGATGGAAGGGTTGTCGAGGTCTTCAACAAGCGGACGAAAAAAAGACTGATCTGGCTGTTCCAGCGCAATCAACTCACTCGTGTATTTCTCAGCTTCCATTTCATTTAGAATCGCACAACCTTTTTGCGGATGATAATAGGCCGTTTTATCACCCATTCCCCACACGGAAGCGGTGACCGTTTTTTTCTCATAATCTACTTCGGCATCAGCATACTTAACTAGACTAAACTGAAATTCATTGTCTAGGACATCCTGAGGATCGCGCTCTCCAATGAAAACACACGAGCACATGTCCTTTGCCGCATAGGCGGTGATGATCGGTAGTCTGGAGTAGAAGTAGTAGCCACTATAAATCAATCCGATCAGGAATACCGCCAACAAAACCCGCAGGATTAGCTTTTTCTTTGGATTAGATTTTTTTTGCTTGTTCTTTTTTGTCATATAGCATGCTTTCAAAAACAAATTTACACAAACCTTTCTATTATCTTTCAGCAGTAAATACCTTTACCGCTATGCAAGGAAAAAAACTATTGATCATTGGAAAAGTTTGGCCTGAGCCAAAGAGTTCAGCTGCGGGTTGGAGAATGATGCAGTTGATTCATACATTTCTAAATGCTGGGTCTGAGGTTCACTTTGCTTCAACAGCTAGCGCCACGGGATTTGAGACAAAATTGGATGGCACTGGTGTGAAGACACACACCATTCAACTGAACGATGATAATTTTGATGCGTTTATCCTTGCTTTACGTCCTGATGTGGTAATGTATGACCGCTTTATGACGGAAGAACAGTTCGGCTGGCGGGTGAGAAACGTACTGCCGAATACGATGACCGTGCTAGACACCGAAGATTTCCATTTCCTTCGAAAAGGTAGACAAGATGGTGTAAAACAAAGAGGGTATTTTAAGTCTTCAGATTTTTATAATGACACCACCAAGAGAGAGTTGGCGAGTATCTTGCGAACTGACCTCACCTTGATTATTTCCTCGTTTGAGATGGATCTGCTAGAAAAACAGTTCAAAATGGACAGTAGCAAGTTGTTTTATTTGCCGTTGATAATGGAAAAGGCAGATAATATTGTCCCGTTTGATGAGCGAACGGATCTGGTATTTATCGGCAACTTTATGCATGAACCCAATTGGGATGCTGTATTGCAGTTAAAAAAGATTTGGAAGCAATGGGAGCACAAACCAAAACAGTTGCGGCTAAAAGTTTATGGAGCTTATCCTCCGCAAAAGGCATTTCAACTCAACAGCGATCGTGAGCAGTTTCATATCATGGGCAGAGCGGACGATGCAGAAGCAGTGATTGGGGGAGCTCGTTTATTATTGGCTCCCTTGCGTTTTGGCGCTGGACTTAAGGGTAAATTGATTGAAGCTATGCGATTGGGAACGCCTAGTGTTACAACTTCAGTTGGGGTAGAAGGAATAGCTGATAAGACGAATTGGGGGGGAGTAGTGGAAGATGATTTTGAGCAGTGGCCACGGTTGATTAGCAACTTGTTTGACGATGAGGAACAATGGAATTCTTTTCAGCAACGGGGTTTTGAGAATCTAACTAGACTGTGTGATTCAAGTCTTCTTGATGAACTGCTGAGCAAGATAGCGCAACTTAGTGAGCGTCTTGCGGAACACCGACAGAACAACTATTTGGGAGAAGTATTGCACCATCAAACCTTGCGAAGCACAGAGTACATGTCGCGGTGGATTGCAGAGAAGAACAAATAAAAACCTCCGTCTCTAATTAAAAAGACGGAGGCAAATCAAATAAAAATGTCTTGCCTAAATTTACTGACACAAGGCAAGAAGAGATAAACAGTAGATTACTGCTTTACAAATTGCACATCCAATTGAAGTTTTACCTTATCGGATACAACAATGTTTCCGGCTTCTGTTACTGCGCTCCAGTTAAGCCCGAAATCTTTTCGATTGATCGTTCCTGTTACTTCAAAACCTGCTTTCGTTTGTCCATATCCATCCACAGCGGTACCCAAGTGTTCAACGCCCAATTCTACGTCTTTGGTTACGTCTCTTATGGTAAGCTGGCCAGCAAGCGTACTTCCGTCAAAACTAGACGACTTGAACGTCAGTTTGGGAAAGGTTCCTGCGTTAAAAAAATCATCTGATTTTAAATGATTGTCTCGATCTTCATTCTTCGTATTAATCGAGTCTATCTCCGCTTCGAAGTTGATTTTTGCACCAGAGAAGTTTTCATTTTCTGTATCAATGGTACCGTCAAACTTTTCAAAGAATCCGGTTACCGTTGAAATCATCATGTGTTTTACTTTAAATGCGATATCCGAGTGCATCGGATCAATTTTCCATGTTGTCATGTCTGTGTGTTTTTGGTTATACAATTATGTTTTTGTTCATGGGTACTTCCATTAGAAGCAGTTGAGTTCCTTTTGATACAGAAAACTCAAATGCGGCTGTGTTCTCGACACCCAATCCGTCTCTTTTTTGTAGTTTTTGATTTCCCACTTTTGCGTTGCCTTCAATGACAAAAAGATAAACGCCATTGTTCGCATCGTTCAGCTGATAATGCTCTGCGGAAGACTGATCATATTCTCCCAAATAAAACCATGCGTTCTGATGAATCCATACGCCTTGATCGGCAGCATTGGGTGATAAGATTTGGTAGAGTTGATTCTCTTTTCTTACTTCTGCTAATGAGACTTCATCGTATCGTGGTTCAACGTTTTTTTTATTCGGATAAACCCAAATCTGTAGAAGGTTGAGTTCTTCTTTTTCGCTATGATTATACTCACTGTGCATTATACCCGTTCCAGCACTCATTACCTGAACTTCTCCCTTTCTAATCACGGCTTTATTGCCCATGCTGTCTTGATGTTCCAAAGCTCCTAAAAGCGGAATGGTGATAATTTCCATGTTATTGTGCGGATGGGTAGGGAACCCGGCTCCCGCAGCTACATGATCGTCATTCAACACCCGTAGTGCTCCAAAGTTCATTCGATTTTTGTCGAAATACTGTGCGAAACTAAAAGTATGGTTTGCTAATAACCATCCATGGTCTGCAAATCCTCTTGTTTTATTGTGGTGATAAGTAAGTTTCATTTCGTCTTGTTTTTAACAAATATACCAAGCAAATATTTTACATGGTAAATATTTAGTTAAAAAATCAGGTTTAGCTTTAGTTTGTTTTAAATCAAAAGGTTAGGAGTTGCTTGAAGTAGTTTTTATGAATTGAGGGTTTACCTTTTTCTCAAAATGACATTAAAGAATAAAAGCCTTATGAAAAAAGCAACAAAACAATGGGGAATGATGATCGGGATGATGATCATGTCCTTTTCGAGTTATGCAGTTGACGAAATACAAAAAGTACTTAACAATGAAATTGAAGTGCCAACATACTACAACGAATACGGTACGACTCAACTAGTGATCACCTTTGAATACGCATCTGCAAAAGCGAGAGCTACTGATGTAACCCCCTCTTTATTAAAGGATGTGGATGTTCTGACAA
>CAYLYX010000005.1:0-18400 GCA_964387945.1 uncultured Flavobacteriales bacterium
GAGTTGACCTTGGAACCTATACCGTGCATACGTATACTATTCATGATGACGATAATGCAAGAAAGATTTATTTTGATCTCGAGACTAACTCAGGTCTGGAAAGTGCTTCTCCTGTCACGGTGGATGTTAGCATGAGTTCAACCTCTGCCACTGATGTTTCTATTGATTATTCAGTAACAGGAGGAACTGCTACTGAAGGAGTTGCTGATGACTACCTACTTGCTTCCGGAACAGTTACTATTGTTGGAGGTTCAGGGTTATCAACCGGGGCATTTTCTTTCACGGTTAATGATGATGCCATTTATGAAAGTAACGAAACAATCGAGATTTCTCTTAGTAATCCCGTGGGATGCAATATGGATCTTCCTGCCCCTTCAAATGTAGGCACCGGTTTTACAACTCACACCTACACAATTACCGATAACGATACACCTCCTGAAATACAGTTTACCACAACTACGGGGTCGGGATCTGAGTCAAGTACTCCTGCTTCAATAGCCGTTGAAATTAATAACTCCTCAGAAACAGATGCTTCCGCAACCTATACCGTAGCTGACGTTAGTGCAGTCAATGGAAGCGATTATTCATTCAGTAGTGGTACTGTCACCATTCCAGCCGGGTCTACAACAGTTGATTTGCTTGCCTCAATAACTAATGATGGTTCGGAAGAACTTCCCGAAACATTTACGGTGACACTCTCCGCTCCTCTAGATGCTACGCTTGGAACAAATACCGTGTTCACCTATACGATTGTCGATGATGACGCCTTTGGCTTTGACGGTCCAGGGGGAGTTGGTCAAAGTGCTAACCTGCAGCTTTGGCTTAGCGCGGATAATGCCGTTTATAGTGATGCTGGAGTTACACTTGCTACTGACGGGGCATCCGTTTACCAATGGAATGATCAATCTGGCAATGGTTATAATACCGAGCAAACTACAGCAGGTAATCGACCAACCTATGTAGAAAATGTAATCAATGGAAGACCTGTCTTAAGGTTTGATGGAACAGACGATTGGATGGGAATGAACATTGACGTGCCTGAAACGAACTTTTCTCAATACGCAGTATTGCAAACCATCAGTGGAGACGGAGCTGGAGCATTGATTACGATTACAAATGCGGTGTCTGCATCTGCAGGCTCGCACGACAGACAGTTTGGACTAAATGGTAACAAACTTGGACATCGAATTTGGAATAACGAAGTAATTACATCCGTAGCAAACTTCAACGATGACAGTCCACATATTGCAAATATTATTGTAAATAACTCGAGTGGTCAGGAACTGTTTGCAAACGGAACTTCTGTGGCTTCAGGATCCAAATCAAGTTCAGATTTTAACTGGCAAACAGCCATGACTATAGGTGGACATAGTAATTGGGGACATTTAAATGCTGATATCCCGGAAATCATTTACTATAATACAGTAATCAATGAAGCCCAGAGAAACATTGTAGATAACTATCTTGCAGCAAAATACGCCCTAGCCGTTTCGAATGACTTATACGCTTTTGAGGGCACATTCGGGCATGAAGTAGCTGGTATTGGTCGTGAAGATGTCAACAACTTTCACCTAGACGGGCAGGGGACCAGTATAATGAGAATCAACAACCCTTCTGATCTTGGCGATGGTGAATACATATTGTGGGGGCATGACAACGTAGCGATAAATGACGGCACTTATACTGCTCCTTGGAACGGAACAACACCCGGTGGTGTTGACAATGCCATTCATCGGGTGTGGAGAATTGATGAAACAGGCGATGTGGGTACCGTAACCGTAATGGTAGATGTAAGTACCCTAGCAATAGGTGCATCTGGTGATTTAGTGCTGCTCATTGATTCAGATGATGGTGACTTTGCAAATGCCTCTACCGTAGCTATTTCGAGTTTTTCTGCTCCTTATGCGGTGTTCAATGGTGTGGACTTTAACGATGGCGATTGGTTTACAATAGGTTCGATAACTCCAACGAACCCCTTACCTATTGAACTATTAAGTTTTGAAGCAGAGCCGAAAGAAAACACAGTTGACCTTAATTGGGAAACAGCTTCTGAAATCAACAACGACTTTTTCACCATTCAACGATCTGCAAATGCCTCGGAGTGGCAATCGATTGGTGAAACAAAAGGAGCAGGTAATTCAACGACTAATCTCTTTTATACATTTATCGATCAAGCGCCTCTAAATGGTACTTCTTTCTATCGTTTAAAACAAACTGATTTTAATGGCGACTATACCTTATCTGATGTCAAAGCGGTTAACTTCGTTGAGAACTCGGATACACCAGTGGTTATTTTCCCAAATCCAACAGAAGGACTAATCACCGTCTTTGGAAGCAAGTTAAAACGAGAAGAAATAACTGTTTTAAATGGTTTGGGACAGAATGTCACCCAACAAACTGTGATATCTTATTCCTCTGAAGACCAAATCACAATAGACTTGGGTGCACTTAGCAAAGGTTATTATTTCATCAAAACAGGCACTACAATCAGCAAAGTTTCAAAACAGTAAACTAAGCTACTACTATGAAAGAGCCCCATCCGTCAGTTGACGGATGGGGCTTGTTATTTCTTCTTGATTACCTCTTCCCTATTTTAACTTCACAATATTTTTCGAAGCCATATCGTTTTCACTTCTCAAAACCAAAGAATAGGTTCCTTTGGCAAGGTCGTCAGCAAACAAAGTAATGTAGTTTAATCCTTTAGATAGTTGAGCAACGTTCTCCTGCAGAACTAACTTTCCCATCATGTCATAAATGCTAACCTCTACATCTCCAGGTTGCTGCAAAAACAACTGAATAGACATCTCGTTATAAAATGGATTAGGATAGGTTCCAAACACCACCATATCAGGAGCTTCATCGACACCAGCAGCAGGGTCTGTATTCAGTTGAATTACTGGTGAATCAGGTGCTAAATCAGGTTGCGGCCCCGGACGGGTGGCAGGTGACTGAGCCTCCTGAGCACAAGTTTCGCTGCTATCTACCTACCAAATTGCATCCAAATATTCACCGTTTCCGGGAGAAGATACATCATTCATGTTGTAATAATGTCCAGTGACTCTTGCTTGCGTAACATCTAGCAGAACATAACCATGTGCTGAAAGATCTACGTAATGCATATGAGCATTTGCTGCCTGAATGGCAGGTGAACCAAAACCTCCAATCGTACCACCATTCATGGTTGTGACGGATGGAACCACATACTCCACCCCGACAGAGTTAATACATGCAGAAGCATCGTAGCCAGATTCAGGTAAATCATTAACCCAAGAAGTGTGAATATCTCCTGTAAGCACCACAAAATTATCAATCGCATGGGTTTGAAGCGTATCAAACAACTTAGTTCGTTCTGCTCGGTATCCGTCCCACTGATCCTTGTTCAAAGGAACTGTTGCTATCTCTAAAGGTGCCATCATCACTTGATTCCCGACTATTCTCCACCCAGCCGTTGAGTTTTTTAAACCATCTGTAACCACTCAAACTGCGTATCCCCTAACATCGTTCTAGAAGGATCATCGATATCAGTAGATGTGACCGCTACCATCTCGTCTCGTCCTTCAATTCTCGTATCAATCATGAATAAGTCTAACAAATCTCCATATTCTATTTTCCTGTAAATAGATATAGAACCTGGTTGAGGGGTACGAATTGGCAACCACTCGTGATACGCCTGTCCAGCATTCGCCAAACGCTCTGTCCAAAGCCCTTCAGTACCAGGATCATGATCTTCCGCTCCTGTGCTCCATGAATTGTTACTCGACTCATGGTCATCCCAAACCACAATAAACGGATACTGCTGATGTAATAACCTAAGATCTTCATCCAAGTGATACTGCGAATACCTCAAGCGATAATCTTCAAGCGTTACAATTTCGTGAGAAGGGATATGTTCATCTCTACCAATAGTATTTGACCCTCCTCCTTTTTCGTAAATGTAGTCACCCAAATGAATAACTGCATCCAAATCATTTCGTTCCATCATGTATTTGTAGGCGTCATAATAACCTTCATAATACCTCGCACAAGATACCACAGCAAACCGAGCGCTATCAACTGCACCTGAAGGAGCCGTCCGGGTTCTTCCTCTCACAGAATAGCGATCTAGTGCATAAAAATCGTAATAATACCATGTGTAAGGAGCTAAGCCATCTGCATCAACTTTAAAGGTCCAATCTTTGTCTGATGAGGTATAACCAGAACCTGAATTAACAACACTGGTCATTCCGGTATCTAATGCAATCCTCCACTCCACCAAAATGCTGTCTACGGTAAGGGTATCATCCGTAATTCGTGTCCATAAGATCACTCGATCATTCAGGGGATCTCCAGAAGCCACCCCGTGGTAAAAAGGGTACTTCTTCCAATCAAGCGTTGTTCTTGGATTATTGTCCTGAGCTGAAACACTGAGAAACAACACCCATCCGGTAATCAGTAATAGTAAAGATTTCATAAAATTAGTGGTTTAAGAATCTTCGAAGATAGCCTTATCTCTGTTGCACAGATCATTACGAATATTAATTTATCTTGAATTATTTGTCTAAACGGCTCTCAAAAAGAGGTTCTATAGAATTATTACCTTTGAATACTACGCTATCTACAAACTACGGTTCTAATTTCATGAAAAAACTAAACCTCCGCATACTTGCTCTTATCATTCTGGGATTAGCTGGCACCATCCTTTCTTACCTGATCTATGATATCAATAAAACGGAAAAAAGTTTAGCTCAATCCCTGCTTCAAAAACCTATGGAAAACGCAGAGGTGACCTTAAACGGTTTTTTTGACCCCATTGAGGAAGAACTTCAGTCTGTAAAAGAACAAGCGCAATTAGGCTTGCTTGATTCAATTACTCCAAGGTTTATGAATAGCTACTTCGGACCGATCATTAAGCATTATTATCAAGTATCCTCCATGGGACTTGCGAATACGGAAGGTTTTGAATATGATGTACTGCCCTCTGAAGACGAGATGCGCAATCGCGTGGTTTGGGTTGACAAATGGGGAAATGTGGAAAAATGGTCTTCCTGGGACATTTCTTCTGATGACTATCTTATTACTCCTATTGAAGAATGGTCAGACTCCCTAAAGCATGACCCGAGAATCAGACCTTGGTTTACTGGAGCGTTAGAAGCAAACGGAAAGTATATTAGCTGGACAGATCCCTACATTTACAATACAACCAATGAAGTCGGTATTACGGCTTCTTTGTGTTGGGATGACAAGTTTATCGATAAACAACATATTATTGCTTACGATCTGACCCTTCATGACATTTCCGAATTCACGCAAAACATCTCCATTAGTAAACATGGTAAGATGTTCATTTTGTCTTCAGATGGGGAATTTATAGGGCTTCCAGATGATCCGCTTTTTAATTCCACGGAGAAACGTAATGACAACATTCTCAAATCGGTAAATGATGTGCCCATTACTGCAATACAGGAAGCATATGCCGAGTGGTCTAACCTGAATAAAGCTGACTCTTCTTTTGAATTCACAAGTGACGATGAGTATTGGTGGGGGAAATTGAGTTACTATGAGCTTTCACCCGGAAATCGATTGATTGTTGGTGTAATTATTCCTGAAAAAGACATCTTGAGTGAGGTAGAACGAACCAAGCGAATCATCATCGGAGGCTTCCTCTTTGTATTGATTCTTACGGGGTTTGTACTGTACTCTTACGGTCAATCGAAAAAAGCGAATAAAGCACTCGCTCAAAAAAATCAGGAAATCAGACACCAAAAACTGCTTATTCAGGAAAAAAGTCAAGAAATTACAGACTCTATCATATATGCCAAGCGAATTCAAAGTGCCATTCTACCTCCAAATCATGAAGTAAAGCGACTACTGCCGAACTCCTTTATTCTCTACAAACCAAAAGATATTGTTGCTGGTGATTTTTATTGGTTGGAAGAAAAAGACGGTCATATCTTGATTGCTGCTGCAGATTGCACGGGACATGGGGTTCCAGGAGCTATGGTTTCTGTCGTTTGTAAGAATGGCTTGAGTCGTTCGGTACGTGAATATAAAGAACTTGAACCGGGAAGAATTCTTGATCGAACGCGAGAGATAGTAATCGCTGAATTTGAAAAATCACATGAAGAAGTCAAGGACGGTATGGATATCGCTTTGTGCAACATTTATGAAAATAACGTAAAGTACGCAGGAGCCCATAATCCGTTGTGGATCATTCGCAAAGGTGCTGAGGTAGTGGAAGAAATAAAAGCATGCAAACAACCCATTGGCAAGTTTCATGTCGACAAGCCATTTGTCACGCATGAGGTTAAAATGAACCCAGGAGACACCATTTACTTCTTTTCTGATGGTTATGCCGATCAATTTGGAGGTGAAAAAGGAAAGAAATTCAAATCGGGCAGATTTAAAAAGTTGTTACTCTCCATTCAAGATCAATCGATGGATCAACAGAAAAAAGTAATCGATCAGAGATTTGAAGAATGGAAAAGAGATTTGGAACAGCTGGATGACCTTTGTGTCATTGGAATTAGATTTTAAGCAATGAACAAAACCTATTTCAACTGGAGTACTGGAAAAGATGCGGCAATGGCGCTTCAGCTTTTAAAAGAAGATCAAAACTATGAAGTAGATCGACTGGTGACTTCCATAAACGGTGCACTACAGCGTGTGACCATGCACGGCTTGAGAAACGAATTGCTCTTTGAGCAGGTAAAAGCGCTGGATATTCCCTGTGATGTGATTACCCTACCCGAAAACCCAGACATGGAAACCTATGCAGATTTGATGAGACAAAAGACAGAAGAACTGACTAGTGCTGGCTATACACACAGCGCTTTTGGAGATATCTTTTTGGAAGATTTGAGAGCTTATCGTGAAAAGCAACTGAACAACTTTACCTGCGTATTCCCTCTTTGGAAAAAAGATACCACAGCGTTGATTCACCGTTTCATTGACCAGGGTTTTAAGGCCATCACCGTTTGTGTAAATGCTGAACTGCTGGATCAAACCTTTGTTGGACGTGAAATCGACCATGATTTTCTCAATGATTTACCCAAAAATGTGGATCCATGCGGAGAAAATGGAGAGTTTCATACATTTTGCTACGATGGTCCCATATTCGACCATCCGGTAGGCTTTACAAAAGGAGAAAAGATCTATCGAGGATATCCAAAACCCAATGCTCCAGACAAAGAGGTTGGCTTCTGGTTTATCGATTTGCTCCCTAAAAACGATTAATTTAACGCACACAAGCTTTGGTGATGGAAAAGAAAGACTACGATTTCGAGATAGAGCACTGGCCCAATCCCTTTGGCAAGCATTATTTAAGGAAGATGGTCAAAGGCTATATTAAAGGGTATATCTTTTTTGGCGCCATTTTCATTATTTCCTTTGGTCTTGCTTTTGGGTCAAAGCTTTTTTTGGGGTTCACGATCCCCTACACCATGTGGGTAGTGAGAATTAGTGGAATTGTACTCATCATTGCTCCTTTCATGCCTTTTTTATCTTACCTCCAACGCGACAAGAAAAACCCGTCCTACGGAATCAATAAGGACGGTTTTTTATTGAACGAGCGAGGTTGGAACAGCACTTTCTTTACCTGGGATGAGATCGAATGGATCAAAGAACATCAAGATGCCCGATTGGGTCGGGAACTTCATTTTGAGTTCAAAAACTATACTAAAGCGATTAACAAAGATCCAAAGTTCATTGTTGCGCTATCCAGAGAATACGAAACGGAAAAACTCCCCAAGCGAATTACAGTAGAAATGGTCAAAGGTGATGTGAATCCGTTTATTGATAAGTTCATTCAGTATTACAATGAGTTTAAGCGGAAGAATCCAGCCGCTGAGACCTCAGATATAAATTAAAATAAATTCCAATGAGAGTTCTCCTTTACTTATTCAGTTCAACAATAATTTTGTGTTCCTGTGGAGATGTCACTACATATACTACCAGAACATATTATTACCCTAATGGAAATATCCGAGCACATGGCAAGCTTGATTCTGACAGTCTGAAGACTGGAATATGGCATGAACACTACGAGAACGGAGCCTTATATAGTGAAGCCTTGTATAAAGAAGATACACTACATGGTGCTTTTAGAACATGGCATATAAATGGAACATTGCAAACCATGGACAGCTATGATGAGGGATTAAAACATGGTAATTGGGTACGAGTACATAAAAATGGACAAATGTCAGAATTAGGTAAGTACGAGTATGGTAAGCAAGTTGGTTTATGGGAGTACTGGTATCAAAATGGAAAAAAAAAGCAAGAGCAAAACTATAGTGGGGGTATTCCTAATGGTAGCTTCAGAGAATACTATGAATCTGGTACTATAAAAGCAGAAGGGCAATACAAAAATGGAGAGCAATATGGTAATCAGATAATCTATGACACAAATCGAAGCATTATTTTAATAAGTAGTGTTGAACATAATATGTTGAATGGCTTTCAAACAGAATACTACCCTAATGGTACAGTAGCTAATATTTCGAAGTATAAAAACAATGAACTAATAGACACAACCAAACTCTTTAATGAAGACGGAGAGTTGTTCGGTTACTTCATTTATGGAGACTCTAGCGTTATTAAGGAAATCGTGCCTATTAATAAAGATGAAATGATTAAGTTCTTAGAGGAGTTCAATGAGGAGTAGTTAACAAACCCTGAATAATTCAACTCACTTCAAACTGACAGTGAATTTGATAGCTATTTTCTTGATCTACACGTCCTATACTGGCTCTATTACATTTGTTTCATTCTCTTATATAGCCTTCTAATATCTCTTTTGATAAAAAAAACAGAACAACGGAAAAAACAAATCAGATTTTGAATTAATCGAAAACTGATTTTTTTTCTTGAAATGCGTAGATGATTAAGTTAGATTTGAAAGATGAAAATGATTTGCAAATTTCTTTTTATTTCTATTTTGATTCTGTTCTGTGAATGTGGCAGTATTCAATCTGGCAACTCAGGAGAATTAACCGAATGGAAATCTGAGTATCACAATCTATCGATTAAGTATAATAGTGATTGGGAACCAATCATGAAGCCAATAGATATGAAAACCATATCATCTCTTATGCTACAAAGTAAGTCAGATGCATCTAGTTTTGTGATTAAGGTCTTTATGAAGAAAAAATGGAAAGACCTTACCAATCAAGAAAGGTTGGAAAAGATGGCTTATGATACAAGCCATGATGCAATTGGTTCAGAAGTTCTTAAAGCTGAATTCACTAATCTATTTGGGTACGAATTCATTCATCTAGTCAGCAGAGTACAGATTGGAACGGGAGGCAGTAAGAATCATTTGTACCTATTTATAGACAAAGGTTATGAGTTCTTAATCCTTACTAACGAAACAACCGCTGTAAGCAATTCTAAATCAACCGAATTACCAATTAAATTTCAAAAACTCCTTGAAAACATCAACTGGAATTATCAAAATTAATGTAAACTTAGGCTTTGTTTAAACTAGATTTGAAAAATGAAAATTTCTAGTCTTATCCTATTGCTAACTGTTTGCATCTCCTCTATGGGACAATACACCGTAAAAGAGGAAGATTTTTCGCATGTAGCCCAAGAAGAATGGGTAGATCTGGATGATCAAGCTATTCTTGATCAGTTTCCCTCGTTAGGACATTATGAGTTGAGAAATTACCAGTTGGGTTACCTTATTCCTGACTCATCCAATTTGGGAAGTTTATTGGCTTATGGCTTTCTAGAAATTCCATACATGGAATGTGGAACAATTGAAGACGTTATGGACACCCAATTGGAAGCACTTACATCCGCTGGACTTACTGTTGATCCCGTTGTAAACAAAGATCACTTCTACTTTTACACTCCCATTACAGTTGATAGTCAGAAAAAATTTATGGGCTACGTTCTCGGAAACACAGGGATTTTGTTTGTGATTTATGTTCCTATGGGAAAACCTGACATGAAACTATTTACTAATGTCTTGGAATCCGTAGACATGTACCTGCCTTATACTAACAGCGGGAAGTGTCAAGATGAAGAACAGGCAGAAGAACTCCGTAATGAGGCCAATAAGTATGCCTTGATAGGTTGTATCTTTTTAGCCGTATCTCTTGTTGGTTCTTATATTAGGAAGAAAATGAAATCTTAGAAATCACTGCTGCCAAGCTCATTTGGAACCTTGTCAGAAGTTTGAAGGAAGGGAAAGGTTTGGGGTGACATTTTTTCCTCCCCCCTTCCCCCCTCCAAAGGGGGAGTTTTGTGACTGGTGATTTCATGATTTAGCTAAAAGTTTTTACTCTTCAGTTTTAAAAATATTGCTGACTTAATCCTCAACAGAAGGCTTTTGATTCCCCCTCTGGAGGGGGACACAGGGGGAGGAAACAAAAAACCCCATCCACTTTCGTGAACGGGGTTTAAAATGTTATTTCTTGAGCTCGTTAGGCTTCAGCCAGCGCTCTGATCAAGTTCAACGCAGAACCTGCTTTGAACCATTTAATTTGTTGAGCATTGTACGTATGGTTGCAAACGATGTTTTCTTTAGAACCATCTGCATGAACTACTTCCAATGTTAAAGGTTTGTTTGGAGAGAACTGATCCAAATCTAAGAAGTTGAACGTATCATCTTCCTTAATTTTGTCATAATCTGCTTCATTGGCAAACGTCAACCCAAGCATTCCTTGTTTCTTAAGGTTGGTCTCGTGAATACGAGCGAATGACTTCACAATTACGGCAATAACTCCCAAATGTCTTGGCTCCATGGCTGCGTGCTCTCTCGAAGAACCTTCTCCGTAGTTGTGATCTCCTACTACAATCGTTGGCACTCCTGCTGCTTTATAAGCTCGCTGAACTGCAGGAACTTCTCCATTAGAACCGTCCAACTGATTTTTAACATTGTTCGTTTCTCCATTGAATGCATTTACCGCACCAATCAAACAGTTGTTTGAAATGTTATCCAGGTGACCTCTGTATCTCAACCATGGACCTGCCATGGAGATGTGA
Source organism: uncultured Flavobacteriales bacterium (assembly GCA_964387945.1). GTDB lineage: Bacteria > Bacteroidota > Bacteroidia > Flavobacteriales_D > Parvicellaceae > Parvicella. The sequence goes on from CAYLYX010000005.1 coordinate 10,969, forward strand.
TCCGTTGTACATTTTCCTTCTGCTTTGATCAACAACTTCATTCCAGTAATGTTCTGTCCATCCCAAGGCTCAAAAGGTGTTAACAACTGAAGTCTGTCTGAATCTGGGTTTACTTTTACTTCTACCCCACTTCCATCTGCTGCTGGTTCAATGTAGCCGTTGTCTTCCACATCAAAACCCTTTGTTGGCAACTCATCTCCTACAGGCGGATCTAATTTTACCTGCTCTCCTTTGTCATTGGTTAAGGTATCGGTCAACGGGTTAAAGTCAAGTCTTCCCGAGATCGCAATGGCAGCAACCATTTCTGGTGATGCTACGAAAGCATGCGTATTAGGATTTCCATCTGCTCGCTTGGAGAAGTTTCTATTGAATGAGTGAACAATACTGTTCTTTGGTGCATTTTTAGGATCTTCATATCTTCCCCACTGACCAATACACGGTCCACAAGCATTGGTAAAGATTCTAGCGTCTAGGTCTTCAAAAACCTGCAACAAACCATCTCTTTCTGCTGTAAAACGAACCTGTTCAGACCCTGGATTAATACCAAACTCTGCCTTTATTTTCAACCCTTTATCTACTGCCTGTTTTGCAATGGAGGCTGCTCTCGACAAATCTTCGTAAGAAGAGTTAGTACAAGACCCAATCAATCCCCACTCTACATCTAACGGCCATCCTTTCCCCGGTGCAACCTCTTTCATTTGCGAAATTGGTGTTGCCAAGTCTGGTGTAAAGGGTCCATTCAAATGTGGTTCTAACTCAGACAAGTTAATTTCAATAACCTGATCAAAATACTGCTCTGGATTAGCATAAACCTCATCGTCTCCCGTTAAGTGCTCTTTGATTCCGTTTGCTGCATCCGCTACATCATCTCTATCTGTTGCTCTTAGGTAACGTTCCATGCTGTCATCGTAACCAAAAGTAGAGGTTGTTGCTCCAATTTCAGCTCCCATGTTACAAATGGTTCCTTTACCTGTACAAGACATGGATTTCGCTCCTTCTCCAAAATATTCTACAATAGCTCCTGTTCCTCCTTTTACCGTAAGGATTCCCGCTACTTTCAAAATCACATCTTTAGGTGCCGTCCAACCGTTCATCTTTCCGGTCAGCTTCACACCAATGAGTTTAGGGAATTTAAGTTCCCAAGGCATTCCTGCCATAACATCTACTGCATCTGCTCCTCCAACTCCGATAGCTACCATTCCCAAACCACCAGCGTTTACCGTGTGAGAATCCGTACCAATCATCATTCCACCTGGAAAAGCATAGTTTTCTAGCACTACCTGATGAATAATACCAGCACCTGGTTTCCAGAAACCAATACCATACTTATTAGAAACACTCTCCAAGAAGTTAAACACTTCACTGGATTGATTAATTGCGTTCTGAAGATCTGCAGAAGCACCGATCTTAGCTTGAATCAGGTGATCCAAGTGCACCGTAGAAGGGACTGCTACATTAGGCTTACCAGCTTGCATAAATTGCAACAATGCCATCTGTGCCGTTGCATCTTGCATCGCGACTCTGTCTGGAGCAAAATCTACGTAGTCTTTTCCTCTTTCGAATTTAGTTGTTGGCTCTCCTCCCGGCTGATCTTTCTCTGTATCCCACAGGTGAGCGTATAAAATCTTTTCTGCTAATGTTAATGGTCTTCCTACCACTTTTCGAGCAGCAGCAACTCTTTCAGGGAATTTTGCATAGACTCCCTTGATCATTTCTATATCAAATGCCATCTAATTTCTGATTTATTTCAACTTAGTTAAGAACTACCGCGAAGGTAACATTTACGCACGAAAATTGAAACCTTTCAAACGTTTATTTTTTATTTAGAACCTTCCTAAATACGACTCTTGCCAACCCATCTTTACTCGCTATCTTTGTATTGTTGAAAGGAACTAAGAAATATCAATCGATTCGCTTCGAATCTAACATGGCATCGGATCAGTCGGAGATGATTACGGAGGAAAAACCCTTGCGAATCCTCATCAATGAAGCTCCTTTTACGGTAACCATGCGCACACCGGGCATGGATATTGAATTGGTCTGCGGATTACTTTACAACGAAGACGTTATCCGATCGACAACAGATTTAGTGATTGTGATCACCTATGGAGATACAATGGACATTGCAGAGGTAAGTATTCCTGAGGAAATGCTAAAAGATGGCTACATGAATGCTCGTAATTTTCTAAGCGTATCGTCTTGTGGCGTTTGCGGGAAAACGGATCTTCCAGATATTCAAGGGAAGTTGGACACTGCTTCTTCCCTATCGCAAGAATTAATTTTACAGGGACTGGAACACATGCGTAAGAACCAACAGGTATTTTCCGCAACTGGAGGTTGTCACGCTGCTGCGATTCTAGATGAATCCGGTCAAATTACAACGATTGGAGAAGATATTGGAAGACATAATGCGGTGGATAAGGTAATCGGCTCACTCCTTCTGAGCGATGAACTTGTTGATGCTGCTACACTTCTCGTAAGTGGTCGAATTTCCTATGAAATTGTGATCAAATGTTTCAGAGCAAAAATCCCTGTATTGGCTGCTGTCAGTGCACCTTCTTCTCTTGCCATCGATTATGCAAAAGAACTAGGGATTACCGTATTTGCCTTTTGTAGACAAACACGGCTCACCCGTTTCTCTTAAATAAAACTATAAAACTAATAAATGATTACAGGCACGACTTTTACATAGTCCCTGTATGAAACACGTACTGCGTACGTTCCTTTTGCTAGCATCGATAGGTCAACTCGCTCTTTGTTCACCAAATCAAACGCATTATAGCTAATATTTTTTACCTGAGCTCCCAAGTTATTGTATACTGTCATATCTACACTCCCTAACATCCCATCGGTTTCTAATGTAAACCAACCATCGTTTGGGTTAGGATAAATAATGGCATCAAACTCTTCTCCCAGGTCTTCTGTTCCCACAGTATAACCTGAAGTGAAGTAATAAATCAATTCCGAACCAAAGTCTGAGTCAAATACCTTGTGTGTTCCCCCTCCCATCTTACGGATGTAAACACTTCCTGAACCTTGAGCGGTATTGGCAAAGAATGACAAACCATCGTGACCTGAATCGGTTACATGTAACTTGTAACAACCGGGTGACAAGGCAATCGTATCTTTATACCACGTATTTGCTGCTGCATTGGTATTTGAGTAGATTACATTCCCAAGATCATCATACACATAAACTTCATTCTCTGATGGAGAACTATTGGACTTATACCAAAGGATCATATCTCCGGGAATGGTAGGTGGTGCATCAAAGGTAGACTGATAATGATTGTTTGCTTCGTAATCATCTGCCGCTCCATTCACCTCAAAAATTTCGGCATGAAACAAGTTACAGTAATTGGCATGATCCCAAAATGACTGATCAGGTAAAGGCAATTCCACCGTAGTCGTATCCATAAAAGCAAGATTCCCAGTCCAGGTATAATATTCGATAGTTCCACCACACACCCAATAACCGATTTTTACGGTCGTCACCTCATTGGCACCCGTATTTCTAATCATTATTTTTGGATTGTCACACATGGGATTATAATTCTGGTGAAATTCCCAGTCGTTTGGCGCAATAATATCTTCAATTCGAGCGTCTGTCTGAAAATTAGGCGCACCGTACTGCATCATTTGCACCGTTACCCTATAATTTCCTTCCATGCCTCCTGCGGTAGTTTGCATTCCATAATCAATAGAAGCAGAAGCTCCTGGAGTTACATAATCTGTAATGTCATGATCGTAGGTATCTCCAAAAGTACCTGGACACCACCCTGCTCTATCGTAAACCCATGTTCCACCTTGAGATTTCACAGGGTTATTTGCACATTCCTTCCAATTTAACCATGAATGAGTTTGTGTACCGTTTACTTCTAAATGATGCGTCTTTGGACAAAACTCTGCGCAATTCTCAAAACCTCCAAACCAATGTCCCGTAGTTCTGGTGCGCACAATCACCTGATCTGCATCCGATTCAATTGTTCGATCGACTGCTGGCAATACGATATCATTTGCAATATCTGAATGCTGATAATCACCTACCCAAATGGTTTCAAACTTCTTCACATCTCTTGGAGGTGTTCCTTTAATATATACAAATTGAAGATCGATCAACTCTTGCTGATTACCTGCGCTAATTTCAACGGTGTCGTGCAATAAAGGCTCGTAGTCAGTAACATCATACACCCATCTAAAGCCATTCGGACCCAAATCCAAACCAATTCCGTAAGGTGTCACGTAGTTCTGGATTTGGTGTGTTATACTTTCAACGGTATTCGTGTAATAACCTCCCAGTCCTGTAACTTCAGTGTTTATAACATTCCCTTCTGGATCGTAAGTATACGAATCTTCGTAAGGATAATGAGCAACTGTGTCTACCCGAGTGTAAGAAATACCAGCTGATGATACATCTCGATAGCTTAAATCCTTCACGACAGAGATCATACTATTCCAAAGTGTGTCTGTGACAATTGTACTGTCTAAATGGGTGGTGTAAGTTCCTTGGAAAAAATCAATCTCCGGAAGGTTTGTCGTCTGCACGAGATTAAAATAATGCTTGGAAGGGTCAACGATTCTTCTAGCCGGATACCCCATTAGGTAGCCATGATTTGAATTACCAGAGTAATCGTCAGCTTGCATTCCGTTAGTTTCATCAAAGGCATAGGCAAGAAGAAGGTTCGTAATTTGAGGATGACCTCCATCGACCGCCTTATACATATAGTCCTGAATCTCGGTCTGAGTCAAGGCTTTATCCCAAACTCTGAATTCGTCTATTTTTCCGTCATAATTTCCAGCGAGTTCGGAAGAAGCTCCCCCTCCAATCTTAAAGGATGTGATAGGCGACATTGACCTTGTTTTTCCTGTTCCAGATGCGAATACGGTTCCGTTAACGTAAATCACCATCTCTCCCGTAGCTGCATTTTTGGTAAATGCCCAGTGATTCCATTTTCCTTCGTATTGATCTGTGGCTGCTGGAGCATTCACCCGATCATAGCTAGTTGTCCCATCGTTTCCACAGTCCCAATAAACTTCTCCATTGCCCCAAGGTAAATGCACGTTGATCACTCGGTTGCCATCGGCATCTCTTCCTTCAAAAGTATAATTATTCATCGGTTGAGCTACTGGGTTTCCATAGCACCAAAAAGACACCGTTACCTCATCCGAAATCGTACTGAGCGCAGAAGCTGGAACATGCACGTAATCGTCATCTGCAAATTCCAAACATCGATTAGTTCCGCTTACCACGCCAGAATTATAACCAGCTGGCAAACTACTCTCCGTTGTTGATATCGAACTTAATGAAGCGTGCGATAATTCAATCACTACATTAGAAGTCCCGTCCCAAGCAAAAGGAGAAGTAAAATTGAGGACATTATCGCCAGTCACAAGATCGGCTGAATTATTATATACTTCTGTAAAGCCAGTTGATTCAAAACTGGTGGGTGTGATTTCCGTTAACATTGAGTTTTTCAAGCTTACCTTAAAATGATCAATCGCAGCAGATGCGCTAAAATGAATTCGAAGCCGGTGGATGTCTCCCGCTACCAAGCCTGCTGACGTTAAATCTGAAGCTAGTAAAACGTACTGTACCTTTCCAGTTTCTTCCAAACCTATAATATCATTTGAAGTTGTAGTTCCAGCCACAACAGGCACTTGGTTTTCAGATACTATAGCATCTACAACTGTTTCGTACTCTTTGCTTTGGAAAGCATGATAAGAAGGTTCCGCTCCATAAAAAACAGTATCTGGAGATTGATCTCCCAACCAATATACAGTATCTCCCAAGTTTTCATATTGATAGAGATTGGTATAGGTTGTGTAATCCCATTCTCCGCAAGCATAGCCGTCTTGCGTAGTTTGAGCATCACACTTCAAGGTGTAATACATCAAAATTTTCTCGTAGCTAGCTGTGTCGGGTGGAAAAACGTACCATCCTCGTCTCTTTGTAATGTCTGAAAACTCCAATGTTTGCACAACAGTAGTATCTCCTGTTTGCGACCATCCCGTACTTAGAAACAACACCGTAAAAAATGCTCCAATCAATCTCTTTCCCATAGTCCTAAATTATTAGCGACTAAGGTAAGTGAGTTGGAATAGGATTCACAATTGAAAATAGAGAATTCTTGGAAAGCTAACCTCGTGTTAACCTATCCATCTCCCTCGAACAAAAACACCGCGAATGGCAGATCTATCCCCTGTGTAGACGATCCTTGAAGCCAAATTTTCATAATCTGCTCCTTGAAGCGTTGTAAAATGACTATTGACTAAGCACGCATCAAACTCCTGTCCAACCGCAAAGTAGTCCTCTTCAAAATTGTTCATGGCCTTTCTTCCGGCAAGCGTTGCCTGATGGATGGCATAAGCTCCACTATCGGTAAAACCATTACCAATCATGATATTTCTTCGATGTGAAATCAGTCGTTGCCCGTAATCTAAGATCCGGAGCTCTTCAAAAGGATTAAGTCCGACATGGCTGTCTGTTCCGATAGACCATTTACCTCCATGCCTCTGGAACTCTCTCAACGGAAAAACACCATCTCCCAGGTTTCCTTCTGTACTTGGACATAGCACCACGTTTGCTCCTATTTTTGCTAGTCCTTGCACTTCTCTTTCATTCAAATGCGTAGCATGGACAAGGTGATAACCATCGTTCATATCAATGTGATCCAGCATCCACTCTACCGGTCTACAGCCCAAAAACTTTTCACAATCTGCTACTTCTTGCAATTGTTCTGAAATGTGAATATGAAATGGCATATCACCACCCAGAGTATTGGCGATCTCAATAATGTCTTGATCTTTTACTCCTCGCATAGAGTGAATTCCCACCGCGATGTTCGCGTTATCGTATTGACGAACGGCTTGTTCGGAAGCATCGTGCAATTTCAGGTAATCTTCTACTGTTGGAGAAATAAACCTTCTTTGTCGTTCACCGGCTGGTTTTCCGAAACCTCCCATTTGATAAAAGATCGGAACTAATGTAATTTTTATTCCTGCATCCTTAGCTGCATAAAGCATAGCTTCTCCCATCTCTGCAAGGTTATCATAAGGTGTGCCATCCGGTTGATGATGCACGTAATGGAATTCGGCCACAGAAGTATATCCGTTGGCTAGCATGTTTTTGTAGAGGCGATTCGCAATGGCATAGGCTTCATCTGGACCAATGCTCAACGCCAAACTATACATCTGCTCTCTCCACGTCCAAAAGTCATCACCGTCATCAACATCTTGATGAATTTCACCTTTACCTGCCATGGCATACTGAAAAGCGTGCGAATGCGCATTTTGAAAACCTGGAATTACGTAAGCATCCCATTCTTTTCCTGTTTCAGCAGCGTTCTCTTCAATGGCATGGATCGTTCCATCTTCTTTGAGTGAGATGGTAACATTTTCTTTCCATCCATCGGCTTGTAAAATTGCTTTGAAC
>CAYLYX010000005.1:18410-47642 GCA_964387945.1 uncultured Flavobacteriales bacterium
GTGGTGATACTTTTCTTCCACTCGCTTTTTTAATGCCTGATTCATTTCTTCGAAACCGCTTTGCGTTTCTTCCGCTTTTTTGCGCATAAACCACTTGGTAAGCCATCCTTTAAAATCTTCTTTGTGAATAAACGTTGTTCCTTCTGCGGTAGGTATCAATTCAAACTGATGGTGCCCGTCAAAAACTCCTTTTATGCCTAACTTCCCCAGCCATGCGAATTTTCGATTAACCTCAACTTTTTGAACGATAGGCTTAAAGGTCATTCCTAATAATTTGACTTTCAGTTTTTGTCCAACTTCAACAACGCCAGTCATTTCTTTTATGAATGGATTCCATTCGGGATACTCGGATGTATTCATCAATACTTCCCATACCTCTTCTGGTTTAGCGTGGATATCAATTCGAGTTTCAATTGCTGCTTTCATCTTATTTGTTTTTTGATGAAGCAAAACTCAGGAGATTTAGGATGATCTCCATTGACATAAATCAAGAAATGAGTTTCTTCCGCACTCTGCTCATCGTTTCTGGTGTCATACCAATCATTGAAGCGATGAAATGATGTGGAACTGCATTGAGTATTTCCTTTTTGTACTCAAAGAGCATTTGATAGCGTTCTTCTGCAGACATGGAAATAAATGAAAAAACACGGTCTTCTAGGGTAATGAAACACTTCGCCAAAAACAGTTTTTCTATTTCCGTCCAATTCGGAATCACCCTGTTGATGTTATTATAATCTGTTTCTCCGATTTGCAGCAACTCCACATCGGTCACCGCCTCAATATACCAGCGAGCAGGAGAATCAAATGTTAGTACTGCCAAATCGGTAATAAACTCTCCCGGAGAGGAAATCCACTGGGTTACGGATTTTTCATCAGAATAACGGTAAATTCGTAGGTAACCTTCTACTACAAAAGCCAGTTTTTTATTGGATTGACCTTGCTTCATGAAGAATTCTCCTGAATTCAGTTTTACGGGTTGAAATAACTTCTCCAAACCAAGCGCCTGAGTACCTTCTACGTTAAAATAGTTCTCTATTTGGTGGATTAATTCTGGCATCCATCAAATTTAGGGTAAATTTGTTATCGTTAACACAGTAGAAATGATTTTTGTTCGCAACTTGATCGGTCTTATCTTCTTTTTCATTGCTGCTCCTTGCGCTGCTCAAGTGGTAAACATTCCGGATGCTGCTTTTAAGGATTACTTAATTAGTGATTACGACATCAATACGAATCGAGATGGAGAGATACAACTTTCTGAAGCCGTTAATTATACCCTTGAAATAGACATCAGCAACCTCCCAATCTCCGACCTAACTGGTCTCGAAAGCTTTACAGAAATTACATCTTTCAACTGCTATAACGTAGGGTTGACTTCTTTGGATTTAAGTATGAATACGAAGATTAAAACGCTTTACTGCAATAATAATAATTTGAGTTCGCTCAATGTCTCAATGCTCCCAGATTTGACCATTCTGCAATGTAACCACAACTCAATTGCTTCACTAAACCTCAATGGTAGTTTAGTGCTAAGAGAAGTTTATTGTATTGACAATTCGCTCACCACACTCGATGTCTCAATGCTAACCGACCTACGTGTTCTTTACTGCAGTAACAATCAAATTAGTCTATTAACAATAGCTAACGGTTCTTTTACTCCACGATTTAACCGACTTAGGTGTGATCAGAACTTGCTGACTGAATTAAACCTATCCTCTTATCCTGACTTGAATTATCTCGACTGTGGCAACAACCAGCTTACTGACTTGGATGTTTCCAACGGGTCAAACAATGAATTCATTCATTTCAACGCCCTAGGAAATGATCTTTCTTGTGTTGAAGTGGATAACGCTTCCTGGAGCAATGTAAAATGGGGTGACTTGGTTGATCTTGGTGTATTATTCAGTACCTCTTGCCCTTAACTAGCGATTGATTATCCGAGTTGCTTCTCTAACGCTCAAGTGACTTAATGTGGGATGGGACTCAACAAAGTCCAACACCCAGGTAGGATTCACCTTTCCGTAGTCTCTTAGCACCCAGCCTATCGCTTTATTGATGAAAAACTCTTTAGAACCTAAGTTGTTTTCAATAACATAACTCAAAAGTTTGAGATCTGTTTTTTCTTTATATTTTAGCTGAAATAGAATCGCTACCCTTCTCAACCACATGTTTTCCTGAGTGCGCCATTTAATGGCGTATTCGTTTCTTTTTTCAGGATACTTTTTGAAATAATCTCCCGCACCCTTAGTAGCTAACATATCCACAGTATCCCACCAAGATTTATGCGTTACCAACCATTCTATTAAAGAGATATCTTTTTTCTCTAGCTTCTTTGTATACTTTAGAAAAAAGTCTAGTCCAAACATCTGAAACTCTCTTTCATCTTGTTTCCAGCATGCTTTCACAATGGCAAAGGCTTCTTCCTTTTCAGGCAAATGAGCTTTCGTCATGAAAGGCTGGGTAATTTCTCTTCTTACTGGTGTTTTAATTCCATAAAACTCAAAAAGGTCTTTGAGATAGGCTTTCTGTTCTGCAGCGATCTTTGCATCCGCCTTTTCTTCAAAAACCTTTTTGAGTTCGATTATATAATCATCTACCATATCACTTTTACTGTTTTTCCAGTTGAGGTAGAGTCAGATATTTCCAACTCGGTGATCAACATATTTCTCAGTTTAGGAGCGTAATAATTGATGTAATTAATATCTACGGAATCCTTCCACTCAATGGTAAAGGTATACGCTGTATCCAGCTTTCCATTGACCTGATAATTCATCCCTTTGCCATAAAAGATTTCTTTTACTGCTGGAAACTGACTTTTGACACGCACACCTAATTCTTTAACATCCAATTTAGTATCCTCAAACTTCTTGAGCTTCCCTGATAATTGAGTATTGGCTTCATTGAGTTGGAAGTTTTGTTCTTGTGCAAGTGCCAATTTTGCTTTAAGTTCGGCAATACTCTCAATGTGTGAGTTGTCTTGTGTCTTTTCCTTATATTTAATAGACGCACCTTCAATATAATGAGGTAACTGCGCATTCCATTGATCTTTAAGTTCCTGACTTATTTCCGCTCCATTAGAATAGACCGTAATGACTGGAGAACCGTCATTATAGTCAATATCTACATCATAGGAATAAGGGTTGTCTGCTAAAATTACTTGAGAAACATACTCATTCGCCTGACTTTCAAAAATTGAAGCTTTTACAATTTGCACCGTTTTATAGACACTCGGAATAACAATTAGGAGTAACACAACAAAGGTGTAAATCTTTACTTTTCTTTCAGTTTTTGGGTTGACGAAATCTACCTTTGGGAACTTGAGCACTCGAAGTAATACGACCGTTGACAATGCAATGAAAACCGAGTTAAGTAAAAATAAGTAGAAAGCTCCCAAGGCATAATTCCACTCGTTGGTAGCTAATCCATAGCTTAGCGTACAGAGCGGTGGCATCAGCGCGGTGGCAATGGCTACTCCTGGCACAATTGTCATGGCTGCACTTTTATTGTTGGATGCAGAGGCGACTATCCCAGCAAAACCACCAAAAAATGCAATCAACACATCAAATGCTTGAGGTTTTACCCTTCCTAATAACTCAGAGGTATCCTCCTTAATGGGTGTCAGTTTGAAGTAGATATAAGCCGTAAGAATACTTACAACCACCATGACTCCAAAGTTCTTCAAGCCTGAAATCAGCGTCTTAAAATCATTGGTTGCTAACGCCAGTCCAACACCACGAATTGGACCCATCAATGGAGAGATTAGCATGGCTCCAACGATAACGGCTACAGAGTTAAAATTCAAACCAACAGAAGCTACAATGATCGAACAGATCAAAATCCAGATGGCTGAACCTCTGAACACCATATTCTGTTTGATTGATGTGATGGTACTTTCTACCTCAATCTCATCTTTTATCGTAATGATGTCCTTAAAGAAATTCAGAATTGACCTGGGCAAGTTGACCAAGTCGTCCGTTCCAATGTCAATTTTTGTAGGATCGTGCTCTACCCTTCTCTTTTTCTCCTCTGAATTCTCGTTCTGGTTTTCCTCTTGCATGCTAAAAGCTATTAATCATTCTAAAGTAGTAAAAAGTACAATAGACCTAAATATTTGGTTCATATTTTCGAATAATTTTTCGCTTCTTGATTCAATTTGTTTGCCTTATTTTGTAGAATAAATGGGACATCACCATCATCATACGAGCAGCAAGAACATTCGGCTAGCCTTTTTTCTAAACCTTTGCTTTACGGTTGTGGAGATCATAGGCGGTTTACTCGTGAATAGTGTGGCTATACTATCGGATGCGATCCATGATCTGGGCGATAGCTTTTCGTTAGGATTGGCTTGGTATTTAGACAAAAAGTCTCATCAAAAGGCAGACAAAAAATACACTTTTGGATACGCTAGATTTTCATTGCTCGGAGCTTTGATCAACAGTCTTATTTTAGTTGTTGGTGCAGCCTTCGTGCTCCGAGAAGCAATAGATAGACTAATTCACCCCGAGTTTGCCAACCCAGACGGAATGATCTTGTTTGCTATCGTAGGTATTGTTATTAACGGGCTTGCGGCATGGAAACTAAAAACAGGAAAGTCACTCAATGAAAAAGTACTCACCTGGCATCTTTTGGAGGATGTTTTAGGTTGGACAGCTATTTTAATTGGAGCAATCATTCTGAAATTCAAATACATTTGGTGGTTAGACCCTGCTCTTTCCATTGCGATTATGCTTTTCATTTCTTTTGGGGTGATCAAACGACTTCGAGAAACGCTACACCTTTTTATGCAAGGTGTTCCAAGAGATGTTGACCTGAATGAAATTGAGACAGAAATTCTCAAGGTTAAACAAATTGAATCTTTGCACCATACACACGTTTGGTCATTGGATGGAGAAAACCATATCTTTAGTTCGCATCTTAAGCTCAATAAAGATGTTCGGATAGAAGATGTTTTGCGTATCAAAACCCAAGTAAAGAAAATCCTTCAAAGCAAAGGTTTTCAGCATTATACGCTAGAAACAGAATTGGAAAACGAAACCTGTGAATTCAAAAGCTGATGGTCTTGAGATACTTCTATAGCATCGTACTTCTTTTGGCGGTTAACTGCGCTCTTGGGCAGCAAAAATTTGAGAAGGAAACACGGATAAAGTCGAACACTGTTCCTCAACCTGCGCTTGATTGTGTCGACCAGTTTTCTGATGCCAAAAGAATTAAATGGTACCGTGAAGAAAGTCAGGATGGAATAACACTTGAAGCCAAGTTTAAAATGCTAGACACCAAGTATAGTGTAGAGTTTGATCAAACGGGTAAACTACTAGATCTTGAGGTACTCACAGCGTTTTCTTATTTGGAAGAATCGGTTCAGAATAGTATTGAAACCTACTTAAACAAAACCTATAATGACTATCAAATTGACAAGGTTCAGGTACAGTTTTCTGGTGACACCCAACAGGTCATTAATACCGTCAACAACGAAACAAAAGGAGAAAAAGTTGTAAAAAAACTCGAACTCATTGTCTCAGCCAAGGTTGAGGGAGAATGGGTTGCTTTTGAAATCACCTTTGATGAAAAAGGAAAGCATCTTTCTACCCTGAGTATTGTATCTCCGAATTCAGACCATCTTGATTTTTAGCTATCATTACATAGCTCTCGCACTTACTTTGCTGTTTGGGTCGACTTACTTTGCGCAGTCTCGTTTTCAAATGGGTGTACTGCCCTCTGTAAACATAAACTATGAATTACCTAAAGGATGGTCACTCAATGCGAAAGCTGAATCTCGGTTCGATTTGTATTCTGGGGGAAGTTCACAACCTAGCAGCTACTTGTTGTCTGACGGTTCTTTGCTGGCATCAAAAGAAACGGGGCCAGATAGCAAATTCAGTTTTGGCTACCTGCATCGTTTCAATGGAAGTGGAGGTGCCCATCGAAGCATTCAGCAATATTCCTTAATATCTGCCCTCGGAGAAAATAGAATTGCACATCGTATTGGAATGGATCAAACTTTCTTTTCGTCATCCCCCACCGTTTTCCGACTTCGATACAGAATAGGGTTTGAATTCAGTCTAAACGGAGCAGATATCAACAAGGGTGAGAGCTATCTAAAAATCACAGCAGAGTTTTTGAACCGATATACACATCCTCATTACTCCGTAGAATTAAGATTTTCTCCTGCATTTGGACTCTTGCTCAATCAGCGAAACAAAGTAGAAATTGGGTTGGATAATAGAATTAGTAGTCCATTTGGAGTTGATACGAGCCATACGCTCTGGACCACACTGAGATGGTATTATAAAATCAGCCAATAACTTTTCTCGGAATTTCGTAAGGTAATCGAGTCAGCAGTTCATAGTTTAACTGATTACTTAACTCACCGAAAGACGCTACCGTTACTTCGTTTTCACCTTGAATACCAATCAGCACGACTTCATCGCCCTTTTTTACTTCTGGAATGTCAGTCACATCAACGAGTAGCATATTCATATTCACTAGCCCAACGATACTCGTACGAATACCTCCAATTAAAACGCGACCCGTATTGCTCAACGAACGAGCATAACCATGGGTATAGCCCACTGGCACTGAAGCTATCACCATATCTCTTTCTGACAAAAAAGTGGTACCATAGGATACAAACTCACCAGTCTTTACCTCTTTCACGCTCATCACTTTACTCTTCCATGAAATCACTCTTCTTAGCGGAGAATCAGGGGTCTTTCTTTTCTCACTATAATTGATGAAAATTTCTGTACTCGGCCAAAAACCATATTGTAGTATTCCTACTCGAACCATATCAAACTGAGTTTCTGGATAGCGAATGAGCGCTGCTGAACATGCCATGTGTCGTTTTTCTGGTGTAATTCCTTTGACTACCAACCATTTGTACAGTTGATTGAATTTTTTCTTTTGTTGCTGAATCCGGTAATAGTTGGCAATGGATTCTGCTCCACCAAGGTGCGTGCAAAAGCCTTTCACCTCAACTAGAGGGTGCTTGAGATCGTCTATAATCTGTGCTAATTCTTTCTTAGAAAAGCCTGTCCTATTGAGTCCTGTTTCTACTTCAATATGAACTTTGGCTGTCTTCCCTAGTTTCTCAGCAGCTGCAATGGCATGCCGGAGTCGATCGGGTTCGAAAATAAAAAACTCAATATCGTTCTCAATAGCCCATGGAAGTTCACTATCCTCAATCATTCCCATGATGAGTATCGTAGGATTTGACCTAGAAACTCCCAACACTTTCATTGCTTCATCTGCACTAAAAACAGAAAAATGACGTACTCCAGCTTCTTCCGCAATGGGCACAAAACAAGATACTCCATGTCCGTAGGCATCTGCTTTTACCACGGAGGATAACGTTACGCCTTCTTTCATTTGTTCTCGAATAAATCGAATGTTGTTTTTTAGTTCTTGCCGTCCTATTTCTATGAAAGAAGTGTATGTAATCATTTGTCGTTCAATTGTTTTAAAGTTTGATAAAACATGGCTACCCCTGTGTGTATTAATTCATCAGGAAAATCGTAATCAGGATTATGAAGTGCTGGTGTTTCCTCTCCCGCTCCCAAGCCGAATAGCGCTCCTTGATAATATTGTGTAAACAGTCCGAAATCCTCTCCCCATTTAAAGGGGTAAGCTTTATGCAATACATCAAGTCCCAACTGCGTAGAAGCCTTCTCTAGCTCATCCACAAGCTCTAGTGAGTTAAAGTTAGATGAGAAAGACTGTGTCCATTCTAACATGATACCGAGACGATCGGCTGCAGCTATTTCAAAAATTCGATTGGAAAATTCATTCTTAAGACTTTCCAATCTTTCATCAGACCATGCCCGTAGCGTAAACTTGATTTCAGCATGACCTGCACTTATACCAAAAGCTTCTTCTCCCAACTCAATTTGTATTGGTGTAAGCAGTTGCATGTCATCCGATTCTTCATTCACCTCGAGCTCATTGGCTAATACAACTATTTTGCTAACCGCTAGCGCAGGGTTTATACCTTTCTCAGGTTCTGCCGCATGCGATGTTTTGCCATGAAGCGTAATGATCACACTGGTTACAGCAGGTGTAAAGGCTTGCGGTTTTAATACGATCTGATTCTTTGGGTAACCTGGAATATTGTGTAATGCTAACACGAAATCAGGTTGGAGGTCAGTAAATTTCTCATCGTTGAGGACAGCTCTCGCTCCCTCACCTGTTTCTTCTGCTTGCTGAAATAACAGCACCACATTGAGCCGCTCTAGAGGTTCTTTTGAAAGCAACATTCCCAAACCAGCCACAATGGCCATGTGTCCATCGTGACCACATTTGTGAGATACACCGTCTACAGTAGATTGATAGCTAAAATCATTGACTTCTTGGATAGGCAATGCATCCAGTTCACAACGAACAACAGCAGTATTTTCAGCCTTCTCCTTTGCGTTAAAAACTGCTGCAACACTAGTCTTGCCTAAATCAGTGAGTATCCGTGAAGGGTTTAAAGCGCTTAAGAACTCTACAATTCGAATAGCGGTTTCTTCCTCATGGTTGGAGACTTCTGGAAAACGATGAAGTTCGCGTCTTAATTTAACGAGTTCGGTATACTGTCCTTCTTCTAAGTACATGTTGTGGTTTTATCGGACAACATGATAACAAAAGACGGATAATGAGCAAGAAAAATGATAAAAACTTAAAGCTTTTGGAGGTTTATTGACAACCTATCACAGGATCGGTTGGAAAATACTTACTACAGAACTTATAGTCTTGCGTATACGGACCAAAAACCAATTCTCTTTCTGAGTTCAGCGACAAAAAAATCGGATCTCCATCTGTATTCCTTTCTTCAAGGACAGTTGTATTTCTAGACGCAAAAAGACCATATCCGTTAGTAACATTGGTAAAGACAGGACGTTCGTTTACAATACCAGAGGCAGGTTCGTTCACTTCCATGTACGTATGTAAATTCTCATCTGCCACTACAATATGAAACTCAACTCCATGAGCAACTCTTTTCACAATACTAGCTTCGTTTGGGTCATTTTTTAAACGATTGTCAACAAAGGCATAAAAGTTCTCTCCATTGTAATTCTGGAAAAAATCAATGTCTGCTGTTTCTCCAACTACAGAGCCTAAGGTTGTTGAAATCGATCTCATGGTAGTATCTGTGGCGGTATGCTCTTCGTAATTAAAAACCAACTTCACCTGATATCGTTTTCCGTTGGTAGCTACCCCCCACTCGATTCCTAAGTCGTTGTAAACGTTCTGGCCTACAGAAGAGGTATTTGCAAAAGAAACACCGTTGGTGTTCACTACTTTATTTCTAAAGTTTTGTTTGAAATTGACAAAACCAACTACCCCAGTTTCTGCTGTTACTGTTTTCTCACCTTCATTGATATCCAAGTTTATCTGGTAGGTAGCCTCGTCATCAATTCCGCTGGTTGGAACCCAATAGAAGACCTTTTGAGAGTCAGTATAAAAAATACCATCTTCAATGTCATTGACAAACAATTCCTCTAAGTCATAAGACTCTTGAACGGTACCGTTCTTAATCATATCAACCGTACCTACAACACTTTCAAACTGTGTGCTGTCATTGATCGCAGCATATTCGGCATTATTCCCATCTCCTAAATAGGTTCTGTTTATTTTAACGTATTGAGTGTCTTCAATCGGCTCCACAAACCCGTAGACAACTGCAGTAGTTTCATACGGAGCATTAATCTCTACATCCGTGCTGCAGCTTGCCATAGCAGCAAAAGCTAATGTTAATCCAATGCCTAAGTAAGTTTTCAATCTCATAAAATCTTCTTTCTAACCTTCAAAATTAATATTTTAAATCGGTTCTCGCAGAATATTTAGCGAACGGTAGAATTTTGACGTGAGTGGTTTTTTAACTCCTTTTGAATTTTTTTGAGGTAATCACGTTTTCTTGCGAGTACAGAAGCACCATCCTCCGCAGGAATAAGTTTAAGGATTTCCTGAAGCTCTTGTAACAAATCTGGATATTTCTTAGCTATTTTAAAGGCTATGGGGATGGAAAATGCACGTATGGCAACGGCTCTTTTCATACTTGTCATTCCATTAAGGCAGTATTCAAACAACATCCCTTCTATTTCATCTGGATAATCTGACAAAACATCCAACGTTCGTAGTATATTTCGGTACGCACCTTCTATCATACCTTCGATTTGCAATGACTTCGCTAATGCGATCACTTCTGCCTGTGAAGGTTGGTACAGGTGATACTCGAGTGTGTGGATCAAGACATGAGAGGCTCTTTGTTGTAGGTAAGCATCCTTGGGTATCAACTCCACTACTTCGCTAAAGGAGATATCTCCTTGAAGAATCAATCCGCCTACCCGTAGAATATTGGGTTTATCTCTTGAAACTCGTATTTCGCGTTCAGCATCTATCACGAGATAATGTTTACTTCTCTTTCTAACATCACCCCAAACTTGGAGCGAATATCTTGGATGATGTCCTCGCTCAACTGATAAATTTGTTCACCGGAAGCACCTCCGTAATTCACTAAGACAAGCGCCTGCTTTTTGTGGACTCCGTAATTACCCAGTGTTTTTCCTTTCCAGCCTGCTTGATCGATCAACCAACCAGCAGCCAACTTCACCTGATCCTTATCAACAGGATAGGAAGGCATTTCTGGGTGTTGTTCTCTAATCTTGTCAGCAAGTGAAATCGGCACAATGGGATTCTTAAAAAAAGAACCGCTATTACCAATTTCTTTGGGATCAGGAAGCTTACTCTGACGAATTGCAATCACTGCATTACTCACATCTATTGGAGTTGGGTCTTTAATACCCATTTCCTCTAATTGATGATTAATTGCCCCATAAGAAGTATTTAAGCGTGCTGTTTTCGACAAACGGTATACTACACTAGTGATTACGTATTTCCCTTTAAATTTTCGTTTGAAAACACTTTCACGATAACCAAATTCACAATCCGATAAATGAAAGCGTTCAACTTCTAACGTTTTGAGGTTAAGTGCATCCAAATAGGCAAACCTATCTTTGATCTCTACCCCATACGCTCCGATATTTTGGATAGGGCTTGCACCTACATTTCCTGGAATAAGAGACAGATTCTCCAATCCGTACCAACCTTGTTTCAACGTGTACATCACAAATTCATGCCACACCACCCCAGCACCCGATTGTACCAGAATCTCTTGATCATTTTCCTCCAATTTCTCGATTCCTTTCAAATCTAATTTAATCACTAACTTATCTAGGTCACCTTTGAGTAGCATATTGCTCCCTCCTCCTAAAAACATGATTTCTTCAGTTTGAGCAGGAGCTGATTGCAAAACCTCTTTCAGCTGATCCACAGAAGAAACAGCAACAAATAATTTGGCTTTTACATCGATACCAAATGTATTTAAATCTTTGAGCGATTGATTGGAGACTATTTTCATACCAACAAATGTAGACGTATCTCTATTTTAATTAAATCAAGGTCTTGATAGTTTTAAATAAAATAGTGTTAGTAGGTTCAATTATTTTCTGAAGAACCTCCTTTCTTTGATGGATAAATTTTCTAAATTCGCACCCAGAAAATAATCGTGGAAAGATTTGGAGGATTGCAACCACAGGAAAAAATGCTAAGCACAATTTCCTTGCACAGCCACATCTCCCACACATTAAAAGAATATATATGTCTTATTTATTTACATCAGAGTCTGTGTCAGAAGGACACCCAGACAAAGTAGCAGATCAGATTTCAGATGCATTGATCGATAATTTTTTAGCATTCGATCCAGCGTCTAAGGTAGCTTGTGAAACATTAGTTACAACTGGTCAGGTGGTACTTGCCGGAGAGGTGAAATCAACTGCGTACCTAGACGTTCAGAAAATTGCCAGAGACGTGATCAACAGAATAGGTTATACCAAAGGAGAATACATGTTTGACGGTAACTCTTGTGGTGTTTTCTCTGCCATTCATGAGCAATCTCCAGATATCAATCAAGGTGTAGATAGAAGCAATAAAGAAGACCAAGGAGCTGGTGATCAAGGAATGATGTTTGGTTATGCAACTAACGAAACGGAAAACTACATGCCGTTGGCGCTGGATATCTCACATGAGATTTTGAAAGAATTGGCTGCCTTAAGAAGAGAAAACAAAGACATCACTTACTTAAGACCAGATGCAAAGGCACAGGTTACTATTGAGTACGATGACAACAATACACCTGTACGAATTGATGCTATCGTGGTTTCTACGCAGCACGATGATTTCGATTCTGAAGAAAACATGCTCAAAAAAATTAAGGAGGATATCATCAACATTTTGATTCCTCGAGTTAAAGCTAAGTTCTCTGCTGATATTCAGGCGTTGTTTACAGACGGAATCACTTATCACATTAACCCAACTGGAATTTTTGTTATTGGTGGTCCTCATGGAGACACAGGATTAACAGGAAGAAAGATCATCGTGGATACTTATGGAGGTAAAGGAGCTCACGGAGGTGGTGCGTTCTCTGGAAAAGACCCAAGTAAGGTAGACAGAAGTGCAGCCTACGCAACAAGACACATCGCAAAAAATGCTGTTGCGGCTGGTTTAGCTGATGAAATGTTGGTACAGGTGGCCTATGCTATTGGTGTAGCAAAGCCGATGGGGTTGTTTGTTGACACTTATGGAACATCTAAAGTAGACCTTTCTGATGGAGATATCGCGAAGAAATTGTTGGAGATTTTTGACATGAGACCTTACTTCATAGAAGAAAGGTTTAACCTAAGAGCTCCTATCTATTCTGAGACAGCTGCCTACGGACATATGGGAAGAACTACTGAAGTAGTTCAAAAAACCTTTGTTTCTCCAGACGGTGCAGAGAAAACTGTCGAAGTAAAGTTATTCCCTTGGGAGGAATTGAACTATGTGGATAAAGTAAAAAGTGCTTTTGGGTTGTAATAGCAGAAGCAACGAAATTAACTGAATCCCCTTTGGAGCAATCTGAAGGGGATTTTTTTGTATTTTAGAATTGATGAAACAAATTTTTAAAAACCTTTATCCTTTAAGTAAGGAACTTCGGTTTATTGGTGAAAAGGAAGAATTCAAAACCTTAACCGCCAAGACCAAGGAAGAACTTTTTACGATTAAATGGAAATCAAAAGATAAATTTGAAATTACGCCAACCATCTCTGTTGGAACAATTTATTCCCATCTCTATCATTTCCCCATCAAAGTCTATGGCTATATTTCGAAAGCAGAATCAAATGTTTTAAAGATAAATCTAGCAACAAAATTTCGGGGAGAGCACATTTTCTTTGCTTCAGTCTTGATACTTATCACCTTGGGAGGGATTTTCATCAGTTGGATATTCACATTGGTGATACTATTAATTCCAATAAGTCTTCTGTGGTTTGGATTTGTTTACAGAGGCCAAGAAGAGCAACTTTGCACGGAACTTAGGAAAACAATCTACAGGCATCATCTCCAAACAGGCAAAATCAAAATCGACAAAAAGGGCAGGCTTAGGTAATTCTTAAAAAGGGAAAAACACCGGAATCAAGAAAGTGGCAATGATCCAGAATAAAATGTTCATCAGCGTACCTACGCGAAGGAAATCGGTAAACTTATACTGACCTGCTGAAAAGACCATCGCATTGGTCTGATAACCGATGGGAGTCATGAAACTAGCGCTACTTGCAATCATTACTGCAATTACAAATGGCATATAATTGAGTCCGAGAGAGGATGCAATCCCCAAAGCAATTGGTGTCATTAAGGCTGCAGTGGCATTGTTTGACATCAATTCAGTAAGTACGGATGACATGAGGTAAACCCCAGAAAGAACAGCTATACACCCCCACCCATTGAGTTGACCTACAATGCCATTGGCAAAATAACTATCCAAACCGCTATTTTGCATTGCTGTTCCTAAGCTCAAGGCTCCGGCTAAAAGAAATATAATTTGCCAATTAATGGCTTGATAGACTTCTTTCATGTTGATCACGCCCAAAAGAACAAAACTCACCACTCCTGCCATAGCTGCAATCATGATTGAAACAATACCCGTGGCGGCTAAGGTTATAACCGTTGCTAAAATAAGTGCCACGGCTCCAAATTTTCGTGAACTAAAATCCAAATAGGCATCTTCACTCAACATAACGAACGGAGCGTCCTGACTTCTTTCCATTTTTCTCAACTCTGGCAAATAGTGATTTTTCACCTCTGCCAAAATAATGTCTCCTGACTTTAACGGTGTGTCGTATAACTTTTGGTGAACCACCTCTTCTCGCTGTTTTACAGCAAGGGGAATGGCTCTAAAAACTCGTCTAAAATCCAAGTCCTTGAGTGTTTTACCGTCAAAGGAACTATTAGCCGTAACAACCATTTCCACCAAAGTCGTCCAAGGATTTTTTAATGTATCTCGACTAATTTGAACAGTAGCATCCGAACTGGCCTTCTGCAGATTTTTTAGGTTCTTCAACTTAGAGATACTGCACCTTACTTTTAGCACATCTCCTTCTTGAATGACGAAATCTCCAGCAGGTAAAGCGTAAGTATCTCCATCTCTCCTCACTTCGATAATGTCCATCTCCAGCTCTTTCACCCATTCTGAATCCATGATTCGCTTACCGATAGACGCATGACCTTTCTGCAATTTAATCTCAGAAACGTAGTCTTTCATGTTGAACTTAGCATCCAGATCCTCCTGCTTTCTATCGGATGGCAACAACCGAATTCCAATGAACAACATATAAACTAACCCGATGATCATAAAAATGACTCCTAGGTGGGAGAACGTGAACATATCAAACCCTTCGTACCCTTCCTTTCTTAAGATTCCATCTACCAAAATATTCGTGGAAGTACCCACTAGCGTACACATTCCTCCTAGAATGGAGGCAAACGACAATGGAATTAGCATCTTTGCTGGTGACTTACCGGAATGATTAGCAATCTGAATAACTACAGGAATAAAAACGGCAACAACAGGTGTATTGTTCACAAAGGCAGAAATTACGGCCACGAGCAACATCATCAATAACATTCCAAGATTGTAATTCTTTTGAAACACCTTGGAAAGACGAATGGCAAAATGCTGAAGTGCTCCAGTTTTTAACACAGCTGCACTAATCACAAACATAAACGCCACGGTGAGTGTAGCATCATTTGAGAAGCCAGCCACTCCCTCTTCTGCACTGATTACCCCCGTGAGTACCAAAGCAAGAATCATTAACAATCCTACGATGTCTACCGTTAACCATCCAGTGATGAACAGTACCAGTGCTCCAAGAATAACGAGGAGTGTTATGATCATTGCCGATCCCATTTCTTCACCAAAGATAATGAACTGTGGGAATGCTTAAAACAAATGTGATAAAGAGTGGATTATATTCTACCCTTTCCTAATTTATTGATCATCGAGAAATGGTTGGTCAAAGCCCCAAAGAAGGTCTTCTCAGCATAGTATGGTACACCATACTCTTCGGCTGTAGATTTCACGATCTTACTGATTTTTCTGTAATGAATGTGACAAATATTAGGGAACAAATGATGCTCTACCTGATAGTTCAGCCCACCTACAAACCATGAAAACAATCTGCTTCTATTGGCGAAATTAGCGGTTGTTTTCATTTGGTGAATAGCCCAGTGGTTCTCCACGCTCAAGTCCTCATTGGGTACCACAAATTCGGTTTCATTGATCACGTGCGCTGGTTGAAAAATCAACGCCAAACAAAGACCTCCAATGAAGTGCATTAGGAAGAAGCCGAGAAGGGTTCCCCACCAAGGAATGTCTACAAGTAAGATGGGCAATACTAAAATCACCCCAAGGTACAACACTCTACTGATGATCAGTTTCGCCATACTTGGTCCAAATTTCACTCCTTGAGATTTAAGCAAACCTTGCTTATTGTAACGAATCAACCCTTGGAAGTCTTTCATAACCACCCAGAAGAATGTCATTAACCCGTAAAGAAAAGGCGCATAATATGCTTGATACTTATGAAACTTCTTTCTTTCTTGGTTAGGCGAAAAACGCATTAAACCGTTAGTGTCGATGTCCTCATCAAACCCATCAATATTGGTAAAGGTATGATGCAAGACATTGTGCTGGATTTTCCAGTTAAGGTCGCTTCCGCCCAAAATCTGTAAAACTCCACCTACGATTTTATTGACGCGCTTATTTTTGGAGTAAGAACCATGACATGCATCGTGCATAACACTCAAACCAATTCCTGCCATACCTACTCCCATGATGGCCCACATCAAAATGATTAACCAAACATTAGTAATCACACCTGTCAGCATCAATACAAACGGGGCAAGATAAAGGGATAACATAAAGACTGTTTTGAACTTCATGCTCCAATCACCGTACTTGGAAATGCCATTTGATTTAAAATAATGATTTACCCGTTTACTTAACTCTTTGAAGAATTCTGGGGACTTTTTGTTATCAAATTTTACAACTGAAATACTCATTTTAGCAAAAAAAATAATTTTGACAAAGATATCACTAAGAACGTTCTCTTAACCATGATTATTGTCATATTTAATTAAGAAATGAATGTTAGTTAGGTGCTAATACACCTCAACAATTGGAATCCTGACTACCACCTTAGTCCCCGAAGGATCTAGCTTATCAATGATTTCGAAACTCTGATAACTGCTATCTTCGTTGAGCGCTGATAGCCGTTCTTGTGTTAGCACTAAAGCCGTGGATTTGTGATAACTCGACTTTTGATGCCGAACTTCTTGAGCTGCTTTTCGACCTCTTCCATTATCTTCAATTGTACATTCAATGAACTTGGGGTGGAGTGTAAAACGAACTTCAATTTTTCCTTGGTAATCAATTTCTTTAATCCCATGCACAATAGCATTTTCAACAAACGGTTGTAGCAATAGGGGTGGAATACCAAATGCATCCGGCTGAATTTGCTCGTCAACGATCAATTCGAAGTCAAACGGAAAGTCGCTGTTCAACTTTTCAAGATTGAGGTAATTCTCTAGTGTTTCGATTTCGTCCTGAATGGAAATAAAGCTGTGACGGCTGTTTTCAAGGATTTTTCGCATCAATTTACTAAACTTGGCAAGGTAATAGCGTGCTTCTTTCGTATCGTTTTTGGCGATCAGTGCTTGGACCGTATTCATTGCGTTGAAGATAAAATGTGGATTCATTTGTAGTCGCAAGGTTTTCTGCTCCAACTCCAACATGTTTCGCTCGATTTTTAACTTTTCTTTCTCCTCTTTGTTTTTCCTTCTATATCGCAAAAAAATGAGTAAAATCAATAATCCGATCAACACCACAATTCCTGAAATAACAGTAGCATAAAACCAATTCGTTTTCCAATAAGGGATAGAAACTTCAATCGGGATAACGAGTTCTTCAGACCATACACCATCTTCGTTGACGGCTTTAACTTTAAACGTATAACTGCCCGAAGACAAATTGCTGTAGGTGGCATCGCTCCGATCACTTATGGGTGACCAACTCTCATCAAAACCTTCTAGTTGATATTGAAAATAAACCTTGTTTGGATTGATCAAATTGATTGCGTCAAAATGAAAACTGAGGTGATTTTGTGTATGGTGCAGATGGAGTTTGTCTTTTACTGTAAACCAATCAGATATCTGATCTCTTGCATCAGTATTGAGAATACTCTCATAAAAAATAGTGATGTCATCTAGAAAAACCTTGGGAGCTACATCATTCACAAAACCTTGCTTGGCAGAGAAGCAGTTCAATCCATCTAACGTCCCAATCCAAATCCTACCCTGCTCATCAACATCAGCAGCATCTGAGCATGTTTCTCCTCCAAGAAAACCTTCATTTTTTGAGTAATGCTTAATGTACAATAACTCTCCCGAACTCGATACAGAAATTTCATCCACACCTGCCCCCGCTCCTGCCCAAACACGATTATTCAAATCTGCTTGAATGAGATAGACGTTATTGTTATTGAGTCCTTTGGAGGTTGAAATCCTGTTAAACGTGATGAACTGATTATCCATGTCTCCCCAAAAAACACCATTTCCTTCTGTGGCAATCCAAAGGCGATTTTCACTGTCAATATCCAGTGATTTAACAGGGCTTTTGATCAACTTTTTATCCTCTCCCGAGAAATATATATTGTTGTCTAGGATGTACCCCAAGTGACCGCTTTGGCAGCCAAACCACTTGCGGTTATCATCGTCTACAATCAACGTATTAATCCGATCATCTGGCAAACCTTTAGCTTGACTAAAATCTGTGATTGTATAATCAAATAAAGGTGTTGATTTGTCTAACTGTATAGCAGATATTCCAGAAACCGTTGCTACCCAAATCACACCATCTTGATCCTCTTCTATTGAGCGAATCCAATTATCTGCCAAGCCATCGTCTCCATCCAAATTAATAAAGTGCTGCCCATCATAATAATACACTCCAGCACCCTCTGTACCAAT
This sequence comes from uncultured Flavobacteriales bacterium, assembly GCA_964387945.1. Lineage (GTDB taxonomy): Bacteria > Bacteroidota > Bacteroidia > Flavobacteriales_D > Parvicellaceae > Parvicella. The sequence goes on from CAYLYX010000005.1 coordinate 36,783, forward strand.
CCATAAATGACCATCGCTATCCTCGAGCAAGGCTTTTGATTTCACATCTTTAAACCCTGTAGAGGCGTTAAACACAACGACAGAGTCTCCTAAAATTCTGGCTACTCCATTACTTCCTGTGCTTACCCAAACACCACCGTGCTTAGAACCCTCAATGGCGTAGAACATTTTTCCCTTAATGCCATCTTCTTCATTAAAGTGGACAAAGTTAGGTGTAAACATTTTATTGAGCCCACCTCCAGATGTTCCTACCCAAATATTGCCCCAGAAGTCTTGTCTCACAATTCGCGTATGATTGGTCGATAAGCCATCCTCAGCTTTGAAATAATTGGTGGAGTTACTCTCTGGCTTAATTTGCACGATTCCATGATTATGGGTAGCCAACCACACATGCTCCTTCTTTCGGTCCACAAACACATCATTAATGATCTCTTGCGGATCACCCAATACCATCCACGTTTTGTTAATCAGCACATTTAAGCCACCGCCATATGTACCAACCAGCATTTTGCCGTTGACCTCATTCACACTTCTTACTTTATTCGATGTTAGTCCATTTTTGGTGGTATACTGTTCATATCCATCTTCTTTGATCAAAAACAATCCATCGTCACTCCCAGACCACAACTGACCCTCTGCATCTAGAAAAATACAGCTCACATCTCCTTTAAGAATGTCATGTTTTTCGGAATAAGAAATCCAATCTCCATTTTCCTTAAAAAACAAACCTTTGTTGGTTGCAACCCACATCCTACCAGATTGATCTTGCTGAATAGCTGAGACGACTAGGTTTCCTTCCGTGAGTTGATGGTAGGTAAAATTCAGTCCGTTAAACGTCACCACATTCTTAGCTGTTCCAATCCAAATTACCTCTTGATCATCTTGAAACAAGGCAAATACTTTGTCATCTTTCAACCCTTCTTCTTCTCCGAAATTCTTAAATTTAGCTCCGTCAAAAACGGTTAATCCTCCGCCTTTTGTCCCCAACCAAATGCGATGATTATTATCCATCAACATGGCATAAACCTGTGACTGCGGCAATCCTTCCTCTACCGAAAAGACCTGAAACTGACTTCGTTGAGCATCAACTTTTAAATAAAGAATAATGCTTAAAACTATAATTATTACTAATTTCATTCTCAGAATCTAAGGTACAACCTAAATTGAAGGATCGAAAGTATTTTTTTTAAATGCCCTCACAAAATCAATATTAGATCAGGCAGACTAAAAATTCGCAAAATTGAAGCGGTACGTTGATTATATAAAAGATATTGTCATCTCTTTGCACGATGATGACGTAAAGGAATTCAGGACTTTCATTCAGCGACAAAGAAGTCGTAGGCAGCGAAAGGACCTTCAGCTTTTCGAAATCCTACTGAATGACGAAAACCTCAAGGCTCGGGAAGTTTGCACCCTACTCTACGGAAATGCCAAGAATATGAACGCCTACCATAGCGTTAGAAAGCGCTTGCTTAAGCAATTGATGGAGTTTCTTGTTTTGAAAAGAATGGACGATGACACCACTTCTGCATCTTACATTATGGGATTGATTAGCGTTTCTCACTTTCTATTCGAAAACAGTCAAGGAGAAACGGCATGGCATTATTTGCTGAAAGCTGAAGAACTAGCTTTAAAAAATGAGCAATATGATTTGTTAGACAACATTTATAACCTTCAAATCGCTCAAGCTAATCACAAGTCAGCTCCCGCCATTGAAGAAATTATTCAGAACTGGAAAACCAACAAATCCTTGGCAGATGAGGACGAACGTGCCAATGTGGCCAAGATGATCATAAAGTATAACCTCGAAAGAAAGATCAAAGAAGAGGTAGAGTTAGACCTTCATCAGGAAATTGATAAGGTGCTAGATGAATATCAACTCAATAATGTTGTTTTCAAGCGACCTAGATTACTCTATAATTTTCTGAGTATTGTGAGAAGTGCTGCACTCGCATCTAAGGATTATACGGCTTTTGCTCCTGTCATCATTGACCTCTACAAAGAAACGGAGCGTCAAGATCTTTTCAAGAAAAAAGACCATTACTACAAGCTTTCGATGCTATACATGATTTGTCATGTGCTTTACAGAAGTAGGAAGTTTGAACTGGCGCTGGAATACCTCAAGATATTTGAGGAAGCGATGAAAGCCTATAAGAAATCTCATTATTCCTTGTTTTACCCTAAATATGCGTTGCTCTACGCTGCCGTAAAAAGTTATCATGGGGAGAACGAAGAGTCGATTCAAATTTTAGAGCAGACGATGCCAACTGTTTTGAAACACTCACTTACAGATACCATAAACATCAACCTTAATTTGGCAGTCTATCAATTTCAGCAAGAAAAGTATTCTGAAGCATTGCGAACACTCATCCAGTTTGAGCACAACGATAACTGGTATGCAAAGCGAATGGGAGCAGAATGGGTGATGAGAAAAAACCTTATCGAACTGCTTACCCACTTTGAAAAAGGCAATACGGATTTAGCGTTATCTAAAATTCAGAACTTCAAAAAAAGTCACAAAAAAGTACTGCAACTTCCGATCTACGCCCGGATCAAAACTTTTCTTGGCTTCATACAAGACTGTATCGACAAACCTTTTTGGGTGGCGTCAAAAGAATACTTTGAATACGTGGACAATACGCTAGAGCGCTGGCCGTTGGAGTCAGAAGACCTTCAAGCCATGGCATTTTACTGCTGGTTAAAATCGAAGATGCTCAAGAAGCCATACTACTACGTTCTTGTGGAAACGGTAAATGGCCGATTGTAACATTTGTTACACTATACTTTTAATAGATTCAAAACTGGTTTTCAACGTTTTGCGTTCTGAATTCATCGAAAAAGTATTTACCATGCAAATAAAAGCACGTAAATTTACTTTGCACTTCAAGATTATATACGTATAAATACCTATGTTATGTTAACCTATTTTCGGCTAACTTGTTTTGCCTTATTCGCTATTTTTTTGTCTTGTGGAAGTGTTAATGCTCAGACCATTCAGCTGGGTGCTGGAACTGGAGAATCTTGGGAGCAAAATTCATCTCCTGTAAACATCTACTACAGAAGGACGGTTTGTCAAATGGTCTACACCGCCCAAGAGCTGCAGGATGCTTTTGCATCTTCCATCAATCCGATTACAGAAATGGGCTTTTATGTAGCTGAGAGCCCTCTCTATACGTTAAGACAGTATACCATCAAGTTTAAGCATGTTGGCGTTAACGATGTATCTTCCGCACTGGGTACAACTGGCTGGACTACTGTAAAGACTGCCTTTAACTATTCACCGACAGCTGGTGGTTTTGATATGATTACCCTAGACACTCCTTTTTTATGGGATGGTGTAAGTAGTATTGGTGTGGAAATTTGTTGGAGTAGAGTGAATCCTACTTGGAACGCTTCTGGAAAAGTTAGAATTTACGGCACGACCAATGGCTATCGATATAGTTGGACTGACGCTGGAGGGAGTAGTTGCGGCTCTACGCCCACTACGGTAACTCCCGACAAACCTCAAGTTCAGTTCGTCATGGTAGGCGGAACTTCTACCAATTGGACAGGCGCGGTTTCTACAGATTGGTTTAATCAGAGTAATTGGAGCGCTGGTGTTCCCAACCCAATAATGGATGCAAGAATTCCTACTGGTTTATCGAACTACCCAGTAATTAGTGGTTCTGACGCCAAGTGTAAAAATATTACCGTAAATACAGGTGGGAGTCTGGAGATTAGCGGAACAGACTCTTTAAAAGTCTACGGAAACTGGGATAATGCAGGCACTTTTACTTGCAATGAATCCACCGTATTGTTTAGAGGCTTTGGAGCAACGCCCAATATCGTAGACGGTGGCGCAAATCAAACCTTTTACAACTTCGAAATCAGGTCTGAAGGAGGCGTTACGTTGAATTCTGGAACTTACGATATCACTGGAAGTCTTCGACTGAGAGGTGGTACGTTTACATCAAACAATCTGGTGACGCTCACTTCGGATGTTTCAAATACAGGTCGTCTCACTAGAATTCAGAATTTCTGCGACTATCAACTTACCATGAACGATTCTTATGGAGATGGATGGAATGGAGGTTACCTAACCTTTAAAGTAGATGGAGAAACAGTAGACCATTACAATGCGGAAGGAACTGGTACAACCGTTAACCTACCACTTCCAGATGGAGCTACATTCACTCTGGAGTATAATGCAGGCAGGTATGAAAACGAGAATACCTATACCCTTTTTGACAACCTTGGGGGTACGTTGTTTTCAGACGGAACTACTCCTTCAACGGGAGTAGTGTACACAGGAACCGCCTCTTGTCCTTTTTCGAATACCTATGTAGGAGATTTAACGGTACAACGCTACCTTGACATTCCTAATAACGAATGGCGAGAAATGTCTTCTGGGCTTAATGGACAAACCTTGGGGGACTATCAAGATGATGGTCTGATCATGACGAATTTCCCCGGTTCCAATTACCCTTCTTTTGGTTGGACTAGCGTGTATACCTATGACGAGAATAGTGCAAATGGCGTTAAGGAAGACGGATGGACAGAACCAAGTGATATTTCAGACCCCGTTTATCCAGATGCAGGGCATCGCATTTACATTGGATCCGGAAACTACACAACATCCTTGGACGGAACACCGATTACAGGTGATTTTAACTATAGTTTGGACTACCAAAACATTACACCGGCAGAGATGGCCGCAAGTGATGAACAAAAAGGATGGAACCTTATCGGCAACCCCTACCCTTGCACCATTGCATGGGATAGTATCGATCCAGCGAATAAAGTAAATATTGTAGACGCCATTTGGGTCTGGTCTGGAAGTTCAGGAAACTACGGTGTATACGTTGGTGGTGCTGGTTCGGGAACTAATGACGTGGGAAACAGCATCGCTTCATCTCAAGCTTTTTGGGTGCATGCTGACGCGCCAGGCGCCTCGTTGCTAATAGAGGAAGAAGACAAAGTGGAAACTAATCCAAATTTCGTAAAGAATCAAGGTTTACACCGCAACATACATGTTACACTGAGCGGAGGAAACAATACGTTCAATGATGAAATCGTAATTGCCAAAAACCCAAATGCATCCAATTCTTTTGACGAATATGACGCCTACAAGTTGTTTAGTCCTCTGCCTGCTGCTCCGCAACTCTATATGATTGGTAAAGACAACTATCTATCTATCAACTCCTTTCATGATCTGATCATGCAGCAAATTCCTTTGGGTATGCTGATTCCTAGCGATGGGAACTACCACCTTGATTTCGAGAACATCGAAAACTTAGAAAACACTAGTTGCGTGATTCTAGAGGATAAATACACTGGTTATCTACACGATGTGCTAGGCAATAACGCGTTTACTTTTGCAGCGAATTCAGGTAGTTTAGATGATCGTTTCGTATTGCACCTAGGAAGCTATAACAGCGGTAATCCTTCAGACCTTTGTCGAGATTTTTCTGCTGTTTCCGTAAACGGACCTACCGACATCAAACTTTATCCCAACCCTACGTCTATAGGGCAAATTACAATTGATTGCTCATCACCCATATCTCACCTTCAAGTTTTAGACTTAGGAGGAAGAGTAATTGAAGACATCTCACTCAACGACTACAGCTATCATTATCAAACACCGCATCTGTCCAACGGGCTTTACTTCTTTAAAGTGACTACCACTCGGGGTGAAGAAATGGTAAAGTTCGAGGTATTGGATTAATCGTTAATTTTGAAGGAAAGAATTTTCCTGATGAAGAATCCATGGCAGACAAATAAAAAAGAAACGAAATATGAAACTCCATGGATTAAGGTGACGCATCATGATGTCATTACACCTGGTGGTAGTGAGGGTATTTATGGCTGTATTCATTTTAAAAATCTGGCAGTTGGGATCATTCCGTTGGATGAAGCGTATAACACTTGGATCGTGGGGCAGTATCGCTATCCTATTCAACGATTTACATGGGAAATACCGGAAGGAGGTTGTCCGATTGGAACGTCTCCACTAGATACTGCCAAACGAGAGTTAAAAGAGGAAGTGGGCATATCAGCTACGAAATGGCAATTGATTCAAGAACTTGACTTGAGCGACTCTGCTTCAGACGAGGTTTCTTTTTGCTACCTTGCTCAAGGCTTATCTTTTGGTGAACCAGATCAAGAGGATAATGAAGACATTACCATCAAAAAATTGCCTTTCTCTGAACTTTTCGCCATGACCGAAAGAGGTGAAATTCGAGATGCGATAAGCGTTGCCGCTATCTACAAGGTTCAACGAATGATCGAACAAAATGCGCTTTAACTCCTTTTTTATTATCATTTCACTCCTACTGGTGCTAAGCTGTACGCAAGAAGAGGACGCGATTTCTCGTCCCATTTCAACGGCAGAGATTTCACGAGCAAATCAAATTTACGATACGCTGGCAGATCTTCATTCTAAGCTCAATCCACCTCAAAAAGGAGATTGGCTGGAATCGCATCCAGAGAAAGGGGAATCCTTTGAACAGTATCTTGAGAAATGGCCCAAAACGTCTAATGAGGCTAGAACTAAGTTGTACCTCGTTAAATTGAGTTCATTTAATGAAACGCAGGAAGACATTTTTAATAAAGTTTATCACTATCTGGGGTTGTTTTACAATACTGAGGTCGATACGATTACCTTGAGCATAGATTACAACTCGATTCCAGAGAAGTTTTATCGCACCAATGATAAAGAGGAGATTCAGGTCTTAACCGACTTCTTTCTAAAACAAAAACTTTTACACGCTTTACCGCAAGACGCTTGGGGTATGATTGGGTGTACAGCCGTAGACATTTTTCCTGATCCCAAGTGGAATTTTGTTTATGGACAGGCCAGCCTGAAAAACAGAGTAGGTGTTTGGAGCATGCGTAGGTTGGGTGATCCTGAACTATATCCTGAGACCTATCACAAAGCGTATATGCGAAATCTAAAGGTGGCTTCTCACGAAACGGGACACATTTTATCGATGAAACACTGTGTCTATTATGATTGTCTGATGAACGGAAGTGCTCACATTCTAGAGAACGATGCCAAACCTCCTTATCTGTGCCCAGTGTGTCTAGGAAAGGCTGATTGGAACAGAGGTTTCGCAATTCAAAACCGTTTTGAAAAACTATTTGAATTCTGGACGCAGAATCAACACGACATCTATCACCAATACTACGAAATCGTCAAAGAAATTGAGATAAAGTAGTGGTTTTACCTTCGCTCTACGATCCTAACTTTGTAGTCGTTGTATTCTAAAAAGTAAACCGATTGATTTTCGTAACCACTCCCCTCCTCTACTGCTTCGTATGCGCTTCCAGAAGTATAACCATCCGTATTCAACAAATGATAGTTCTGTGCATAAGCCGTTCCGTATAGCAAAAGGCCCGAAAGATTAGTAAAAGCTGCATCAAAGCCGTTGATCGCGTACTTATCTGGATCAATGCCGTAGGTGTATCGAAATTCTTTTACAAATTCCACAACTCTAGGGTCGTTGTAATCAATAAATCCAGAGGTAACTACGTTTAGGTTAAAACGACTCTTGTACTTTTCATCGATGGTTTCAAAACCGATCCAATCCTCCAAACCAACAATCAAATAACGATACTTGGCGTATGGATTTCTATTGGATGTAGCAACTAACTTGGTTACAAAGTTACTTACGTGTCCAAGATCTTCTGACGGCACCACAATTACATTAAGTGCTGTATCGCTTAATTTACTCTCTACACTTGTCAACTTGCTGGAAGTGCTCATCTCGGTAGTCAACAATTTTCCATTTAACGTATTGGGAGTTAGTTTAATTGCTTCATTGTAGCTCGTCACAAACTCATCAAAATAAAACGCATCTTGTTTATCCGACTTGTTCTTAATAGCAATCACATTTGCCATCGGGAATCGATCAGCCACATAGCTTCCTAATTTTCTTACCTGAGTCGGTGTAGAGGTAACGTATTTAGAAAGGTAAGGATTTTTGTAGAGCGCTTTGTTAGACACTGGTACTGGAACAACGTTCTGAATTTTATTCTCCTTGGCATAATCTGCTACCAATTTGATTTGTCTTGGGTATAGTGGTCCAAAAATCAAATCAACGTTTTGCATTTCAGGCTTCTGCAAAATTGCACTTACCACGGCTGTATCCTTTTCGGTATCATAAATATGAACATTTACACTTAGACCAGCCTTTCTCAATGAGTCAACAGCCATCATAATCCCTCTTTCTAGGTTAATCGACATCATTGTATAACCATAAAAAGGGCAATCACCTACCGGAGGACATTTTGCTCTGAACTTATCATTCTCATCCAACATATAGGGCAACATGATTGCGATATCATAGACTGTCTCCACTCTTGAAGTAGAGTCGTAAACCACCACTACATTGGTGTCTGTTTGTGAGAAGGTTAAAGGCATTTTCTTCTTCACAATTACTCGGATTGTCTCTCCTACTTGCAATCCCTTGGGAAGTCCATCGTTCGCATCTCTGATTTCCTGACCACTTACGTCATAGAATTTGGATAGCGAATAAAAGGTATCTCCTTTTTTAACTTTATGAAGAACCACACTATCTCCAGGATTCACACTATAGTTAATCGGATCTTTTACGAGTGGCTGCACTTCATTTCCTTTATCCACCTTATCCAATGGAATGATCAGCTGCTGCCCAATACTGAGTGCTACCGAGTTACCATTTGCGGCTTTAAGATCATCTACAGAAATGCCATATTTCTTTGCAATTCCATATAGGGTCTCTCCAGCTTTTACTTCGTGAATCAGTTGATTGGTATCCACTTGTACTTCCTCTTGAAGTCCTTCGTGAGCGCTCGTTTCAACATCAGTTTCTTCTTCATTTTGAGCACTACCTTCACCTTCTTTTACTGGTATATAGAGCTTATCTCCGATGTTCAACCCATTCTTTGCAGCAGGATTATTCGTGAAAATAACATCTACAGACGTTTCGTACATCTGTGAAATACCGTAGGCAGTTTGTCCTTTTTTGACCTTATGTTCATAGTATTCCTTCCCTTCCTTTTCTACGATTTTAGCTTCTCCAATTTGGCTGTAAGCAACCATCGTGAAGAGGGTCAAGAACAATGATATGATGATTTGTTTTGTCATAATTTCTATTTATTCCCATTCAATGGTAGCAGGTGGTTTAGAGCTAATATCGTACGTTACTCTATTAATTCCTTTCACTTTATTGATGATATCGTTCGACACCTTGGCGAGAAACTCATACGGTAAATGACACCAATCAGCCGTCATTCCATCCGTAGAGGTTACTGCTCTTAGTGCCACTGCATTTTCGTACGTTCTTTCGTCTCCCATCACACCTACAGACTGCACCGGAAGCAACATCACACCAGCTTGCCAAACCTCATCATACAACCCTGCTTTCTTTAATCCATTGATAAAGATACTATCTGCTTCTTGCAAAATACGTACCTTTTCTACAGTGATATCTCCTAATATCCTAATTCCTAGCCCTGGACCAGGGAAAGGATGTCTTCCAAGAATAGCCGAATCGATGCCCAAGGATTTACCAACTCTTCTTACTTCATCTTTAAAAAGTAACTTCAACGGTTCCACTACACTCAACTTCATATAGTCGGGCAATCCTCCTACGTTATGATGCGATTTAATAGTAGCTGAAGGTCCACCAGTTGCAGAAACCGATTCAATTACATCTGGGTAAATTGTTCCCTGCCCCAACCACTTCGCATTTTCTACTTTTTTGGACTCATCGTCAAATACTTCAACAAACACTCGTCCGATGATTTTTCTTTTTTTCTCAGGATCGCTTTCCCCTTTCAAAGCGTCATAGAACTTCGCTTTAGCATCCACACCTTTCACGTTAAGTCCCATTCCTTTGTAGGAATCGAGTACTTGATCAAACTCATCTTTTCGTAGTAGACCGTTGTCTACAAATATGCAATGCAATCTATCGCCAATTGCTTTGTGTAGTAAAACAGCTGCTACTGAGGAATCTACTCCACCTGATAGTCCAAGGATCACCTTGTCATTACCTAATTTACTTTTTAGGTCATCCACCGTTGTCTCCACAAAAGCATCTGGTGTCCAATCCTGTGAGCAGCCACAAATGTCTACTACAAAATTCTTCAATAGGTACTTACCATCCGTACTGTGATAAACTTCTGGGTGAAATTGAATACCATACGTCTTTTCTCCTTCAATTCGATATCCAGCTACTGCTACATCTTCGGTAGAACAAATTGTTGTATAATTCTCTGGTATACTTGCAATGGTATCACCATGACTCATCCAAACCTGTGAGTGCTGCCCCACATTTTTCATCAATGTGCAAGAAGTGTCTACAAAAGAAAGGTTGGCACGTCCGTACTCTCTGATCTTAGAAGGCAATACTTCTCCTCCAAAATGATTTGCCAAATACTGCGCTCCAAAACAAACACCCAGCAAGGGTAACTTTCCCTTAATCCCAGAAAGATCAGGTCGAGGTGCTTTTTCATCTCTTGTGCTAAAAGGACTTCCAGAGAGGATTACTCCCTTAATGTTCGAAGTGATTTCCGGAGGCTTGTTCCATGGGTGAATTTCACAGTAGGTATTCAACTCGCGAAGCCTTCTGGCAATCAACTGTGTGTATTGCGATCCAAAGTCCAGGATCAGTATCATTTCTTGCATGGCGACAAATATAATTATATCCTAAACTCAAAATGGGGTTTTGATTAAGGATTTATTAAGGGTTTTATTAACTGTTTTGTCTGAACAGAAAAACGCAGCAAATCTTTCGATAACTGATTAACGAATAAGAAGGGAGAATACTAAAGCGGCTCCACGGTATATCCTAGTATTCTTAGCATGGTTATGATGCCGTTCTGTCCACCCAAATGAGC
>CAYLYX010000005.1:47652-161073 GCA_964387945.1 uncultured Flavobacteriales bacterium
TGAGCTGCTCCCACGGCAATAAACGCAGACTGTTGATGAATGATTTTTGTCATGCGCTGCGTCATGGTTCGATTTCTCTTTAGAATCAAATTATTCTCAAAAACGGCTTGCGCCTCTTCTGAAGACATGGATTCTTCTGAGGTTAAGTCCAGCATTCCTTCTAAATCTCCCTGAACGTATAAGTCAACCAGATCATTGATGGTATTATCTTCTTTTCCTTCGTATTTATTTTTCACCAACTCATAAAGTGAAAGCGCCTGATCTTTGTACGCAACTGCCTTTAACGCTTCAATTTGCTCTTCTGCTGTCTCTAGTCCTAAAACTTCTTTACCATTTTCTTTGGCTAAGTCGGCAAAGTAAAGATCTAGTGCCAATTCTTCATCCGAACCGAGGTTTTGCAGTTCGATGATTTGTGCTGTTAAAATTGGCATCATGGAACTAAACAATTTGAGCGGTTGTCCCAATGAATCGTCAAAGTAATTAGCAACCGAATCATACTGAGAAGGTGATAGTAAATCTTCGAGCGTGGTATCTCCATCCATCACCATCATCCCCATAATACCTAGCTGATCCGTTAAGTCCATGTCTACTTCCATAACGTATACATCGGCTTTTTTGTGAGCCGCTAGCACTCCGTCTTTGAAGTCAAATGCTCGCTTATCTTGCGTGTGCATTGTACCGTACAGGTAAGAAGGTGTTTCTAAACCATTTCCCGTAATTTTCCAGGCCAAACTTTTTTCTGTGGTCTGCCCAACTGCATTAAAAATAAGGGCAGAACCGAATAAATAAGCTAAAAATTGTTTCATGATGTTATCAAATTCTTCTCCAGAAGTATGGAGTCATTACCAAAGCTACCGTAAATAATTCTAATCGACCCATCAACATAAGCAAACTAAGCACCCACTTACCTGCATCTGGCATCTCTGAGAAGCTACCAGCGGGACCAAACTGTCCTAAACCTGGCCCTACATTTCCTAACGATGTGGCTACAGCACTGATTGCTTCTACAAAGTCAACCCCCATTGCCGTGATGATAATTGCGCCAATCGTAAAGATGAACAGATAAAGAAAAATAAACGCCAGCAGGTTGTAAATAATCTTATCAGAAACCGGTTTTTTATTCAAATGAACGGGTATGATTGCCTTCGGGTGCAATCTTCTTTTAAACTCTACGAGTCCGTTCTTGATCAGAAGTACAATTCTCACGATCTTTATTCCTCCACTTGTACTTCCAGCCGATGCACCTGAGAACAGCAACAAAAAGAAGAGTAATTGAACCAGCGGTATCCAGTTCATGTAATCTACCGTAGCATAACCTGTGGTGGTGATTATACTCACGACCTGAAATAAGGATGTACGAAACGTTTCTTCTATCGAATCGCCCTGATTGTAAATCAAGAAAGAAAGCAAGGCGGTCAGTCCTACCACAGCCATTAAGTACCACTTGAACTCATCGTTTTCACGAATATGAAACACTTTTCTCTTGAGTGCAAAATAGAGTAACGTAAAGTTGGTTCCTGCCAAGAACATGAAAATAACAATTACATACTCTACCGCTGGGCTGTTAAATGCTCCAATACTGGTATCTTGCGGTGAGAAACCACCTGTTGAGTTGGTGGTAAGTGCATGATTGATGGACTGATAAAAATCTAGCCCACAGAACATGAGAATGATGGTCTGGAGCATGGTGAGACTAACATAGATCACCCAAAGTCGCTTGGCCGTTTCCTTAATCCTCGGATGAATTTTATCTTTTGTAGGACCAGGAGCTTCGGCTACGAAAAGTTCCATTCCACCAATACCTAGCATCGGTAGTATGGCTACCGTAAGTACGATAATTCCCATTCCTCCAATCCATTGCGTCATGCTTCGCCAAAACAATAAACTTTCGGGAAGCGCGGAGATCTTATTGGTACTTTCTCCGCCTAAAATAGTGGCTCCTGTAGTGGTAAACCCAGACATGGTTTCAAAGAAAGCATTGGACAAACTAGGAATCCATCCTGATATCAAATAGGGCAAACACCCAAAAAGTGCCATTGACAACCACCCTGTGGCTACAATCAAAAATCCTTCCCGTTTTTTTATCTCATCATTCTTATTCTCTCGGGTATAGATTCGTAAGAAAAATCCTACCAAAAGCGTGATAGAGCATGAAGTGATGAAAGGCAAAAGCATCTCATCTCCGTAATAAACCGAGAAAGGAATTGCCAATGACATCAATATCCCGTTGATGATAATCAACGAGCCTATCACATGCAGAACAACTCTAAAATTGATCAGTCTTTTGGGCATAGGTTATAAGAAAAATTTCTCTACTTGAGGAATGGACTCTGTTAGTACAAAAACTACCGCTCTATCTCCAGCTAATACTTCAAAATTACCGAAAGGAATAAACCCTAATTGGCCTCTCACTACTCCAGCGATGGTTGCCGTTTTAGGAAATCTCAACTCTTTTAGGGGGCCTTTGGTTACTTTACTTCCAGGCTTCACATTAAACTCTATGATTTCAGCATCCACACCATGCAAACTTGCAATGGCTGCAATTTCTCCTTTTCGAACATATTTGAAGATGCTACTTGCGGCAATGATCTTTTTGTTGATCAATGTATCTATTCCAATTGCCTGAGAAAGGTGGATGTAGTCAATGTTCTCAACTCGTGCAATCGTTTTAGCCACTCCATGGTTCTTTGCTACTAGTGAAGACATAATATTCGTCTCTGAATCTCCTGTTACAGCTACGAAAGCATCCATATCACTCAAACCTTCTTCCTCCAAGCTTTCCACATCTCTCACGTCCATGTTGAGCACCAACGTACGTTTTAGCTGACCTGCTATCTTTTCGCACTTTTGCTTGTCTTTTTCAATCAACGTTACGTTAAACTCATTTTCTAACGATTCTGCTGCTAACACTCCAATTCGACTCCCTCCTAAAATCATGATATTGTCGATCTCGAAAGACTGCTTACCACAAATTTCAATGATGTCATCAATCGATTCTGGTGTAGAGATAAAATAAACAATGTCATGATCCTTAATCAACGTGTCTCGCGACATGATTACGGTTTCATCGTTGCGGTGCAACGCAATTGGTCTAAACGATAAATTGGGGTTCAGGTTAGCACTTTCAGAAACCGTCTTTCCGGATAGCGGAGAAGAACCGTCAATGTGAATTCCAAAAACGGTCAATTTACCCCCTTCGAACTCAAGGTCATCTGTAAAAACGGCTCGATGAATCAAACGTTTAATCTCTTCCTGAACTAAAATCACAGGAGAAATAACCGTATCAATACCTAAATCATTGTAGAACTTTTCGCAATCGATATCTCCTGCTTTTAACTCACTCACCCTTGCGATGGTCTGCTTCGCTCCTAGTTTTTTTCCAATGATTGAAACCAGTAAGTTGGTTTCTTCAGAAGAGGTTACAGCAATGAGCAGATCACATTCTGATATCTTCGCATCCTCTAGAACTTTGAACGACTTAGCATCTCCACAAATACCAAAAACATCGATATGTGAAGTGACATAATTCAGCCTTTCTTCGTTGGAATCAATCAGGTAAATATCTTGAGATTCGCTTGACAACATCTTTGCCAAATGATAACCAACGGCTCCTGCTCCAGTAATAATGATTTTCATTGATCTAACTAACTTGTAAGGACAAAGTTATACTTCTTTGGAATAAAAATTTACTATAAATAAAAAAACTCCTGATTCTCAACAATCAGGAGTTTTTTAGGAATGATGCAACTGAACGCTTAGAGCTTATACTCAAACTCTACTCGTCTATTGTACTGATATGCTTCTTCTGAATCTCCATCCACTAACGGAACATCAGGTCCATGTCCTGTAGTGCTTATTCTGGAGGATTCAATACCTTTTTCAACGAGATACGCTTTTACAGCATTTGCCCGATCCAATGACAATTGAACATTAGCATCATGGTTTCCGGTAACATCCGTATGTCCGTGAATGGCTAGCTTTACATCCGGATGCTTTGAAAGGATATCAACTAGTTTATCTAAATTCGGTTTTGCCTCTTCTTTGATTATCTCTTTCCCTACTTCAAAATACAAATTCTCAATCTGAAACAGATTGTCAACGTAATCATGTGGATCTTCAACTTCAGACCACTTTAGAAGTGATTTAGGCATGCGGTTCGTTTTTATTCCTTTCCACGCTCCGGTAGAAGCATCAACAATTACAGGCACAACTGCCGTAAGTGGCAAACATGCTAGATCAGCTATCAACCATTTTCCCAAAACACCATTCTTCAATGCAAATGTCTCAGTGACGTACGATTTTTTAACATACGTCACTTCATACGTTTTAGTTGGATCTGCTTTTATTTCAACTGGGGATTCACCGATAAATTCATTATTCACAAACACCATTGTATTTTCTTGTTCTGGATCAAAAGTTATCGTCTGCACCTTGTCTTTTCTCAAAAAAGTTGCACAGCTCGAAAACATGATTACTGAGCCTATCAATAGACTTGCTTTTACTTTTCTTTTCATATCGATTTGTTTTAATTATATGAACGAAAGTAAATGCTAAGTAAAGACGCCTTAAGAATTATTATTTCAAAGTTTTCACCTATCTACTTTTGAAAAATAACGACACCTAAGGTTTACCCAAACAAAAAAAAAGCTAAGGCAATGTTTTTGCCTTATTCCAGTACTCATCCATTTCAGCCAGTGTCATTTCACCTAACTTCTTTCCGTCCTTTTTAGACTCAGTCTCAAGATATTGAAAACGCTTAACGAATTTTTTGTTGGTCTTTTCTAGTGCAGATTCAGGATCAACACCAACAAAGCGAGCGTAATTGATCATTGAAAACAAAACATCTCCAAATTCATCTTCGATTTTATCGGATTGACTTTTTACCTCATCTTGGAGCTCTCCAATTTCTTCATTTAGTTTATCAAAGACTTGATCAGAGTTGTCCCAATCAAATCCTACTCCCCTCGCCTTTTCCTGAATCCGAGTCGCCTTAACCATTGCTGGCAGCGATTTAGGCACTCCTTCTAAGACCGATTTCTTTCCAGACTTGAGCTTAATCTTTTCCCAATTGGCCTTTACCTCTTCTTCTGACTCTGCTACTACATCTCCGTATATATGCGGATGGCGTTCTACCAACTTGTCACAAACGGTATGTAAAACATCTGCGATATCAAATTCATTCGTCTCCGAGGCAATTTTGGAATAAAAAACCATATGCAACATCAGATCTCCAATTTCACCTTTTAACTCTTGTAAATCGTTCTCAAGAATGGCATCTGCCAATTCATAGGTTTCTTCAATCGTTAGGTAACGAAGCGACTGTAGCGTTTGCTTTTTATCCCATGGACATTTTTCTCTAAGGTCATCCATGATATCCAATAGTCGTCCAAAGGCTGTCAGTTTTTCTTCTCTTGTGTGCATAGATTTGTTTTACTTTTGCAAAGATGCAGATTATTAGCGACAGCATAAAGATTCTTATTTTCCTTTTCGCATTGGGTATTCAAAACAATAGTTCTGCCCAAAGTCAATTTGGAAAGTACATTGATGTAAACGCTGCTTATGGAGCATTTGTGCCACACAAACAAGCCGTGAGACACCTTCAAAAAGGTCCTTCTATTGTGGGAGAGATTGCTTACACGATTCGAACAGACGGGTCTGACTTTCATCACAAGCCTTATCGCCTTCCTTATTACAGTTTTGTCTTTGGAGTTGCTGATGGTGGTAACAGAGACCTCATTGGGATGCAAGCCTATTTGACAACTTTCGGTGCACTGCCCCTGCATAGACATGACAATCCTTTGATCATAAAACTTGGAATGGGTATTGGTTATGTTGAAGGTATTTACAACAAGTTTACTAATCCTAAACAAAATGCCATTGGAAGCCATCTCAACGTAAACATGCAGTTAAGACTCGAAAAAAACTTTCGTTTGGCACAGGGTGGCGGAGCTAATCTTGGGATTGGAATCAGTCATTACTCCAATGCGAGTTTCAAAACGCCTAATTTAGGCTTAAACTATGTCCATGTTTACCTGGGGAAACGCTTTACGCTCCAAAAGCATGAGCCCATGCCGGATTCGATTCCAGTAATCTCTATTCTACCCTACACGCCCAGAAAAATTGAGTTTGAATTTCATGGTGGTTTAAAAGGAAGCTCTCCCGCTTTTGGCAGAAAATATCTTATTCTTAAAGGATCAGGACATTACACCAAACAATTCAGCATTAAGCATGCTTGGTCAAATGGATTGGATTTATACTACAATGAAGAACTGGCAAATGAAGAAGGAAAACCCATTCAAATCGGCATCAGTTCGATTTACATTCTAAACTTTGATGAAATTAAACTAGGAGCCGGAATAGGAGCTTATGTTTATGGCAAACCTGAAATCTCCAAGGGATTTTATAGTTCAGTGTTCTTTCAGTACTTTTTTAACAACCGGTGGTTTGCAAAAATCAACATGAGGACGCATCAGACCGTTGCTGACTTCTTTACGCTAGGTGTTGGATATGCCCTATGAGAACTCTAATTTCCATACTGCTATTAACACTTATTATTGGATGCAAAAAAGGCAATCGTTGCTTTGACCGACCAGGTAATCGTGAAACAATAGTTAAACCATTCACTTCAAACATCAGCGTAATCCATCTGATGGACGACATTCATTATCAACTGATTAACGACTCTTTAAATGAACTTGAAATCGTTGGTGGAAGCAACATGATCCAGAACGTACTTTTAGAGGAGAACAACCACGAAATGACCCTTTCGAATGAAAACAAATGTCTCTTTGCGAGTAATAATGATGACATCACGGTAACTATTCATTATTCGCAACTCGAAGGGTTATACTTTTCTGGTTACGGAGATATCACATCGTTAGATACGATCAAACAAAACCTAAAGATTCAGGGGCAAGATTGCTTTTCAACGATCAACCTTTTGGCCAATACCGACTCCTTATACATCGCACTTGAGGGATCACCTCAATTAACGCTATCTGGGGCTGGCAACTACTTTTACGCTTACATTGTAGGAAGTGGAAACTATCACTGTGAAGAGTTCTACACTCAACATTGCCACGGGCATAATCGTGGAGCTGGAGACATTCACTTGCGAGCAGACGACTCTTATATCGTGGAATTGAGGGCTAGTGGAGATATTTACTTGCACGACACCATCAATACTTCACGATTTTACACCATCACGGGTTCTGGTTCAATTGTTTACCCGTAAACCTTAAGTATTCAATCCAAGAATAGGATTTTCCACACGCAACAATTATCTTCGCTATGTGAAACAGTTTCTGAGTTGGACCATATTAATTCTCTTTTTAGCCAATATTGGAGGGTTCTTTTATGTCTTCAAAATTCAAGAATATGCGATCAAGAAAGAAATCAAGACCAAAATCAAAGAGGGTGTTCCAAAAGACGAACTGCATACGTTTGTATTGACCGAATCCAATAAAGATCATTTTGAATGGAAGCACAGTAAAGAGTTCAAATACCATGGAATGATGTACGATGTGGTGTACAGGTCGGAAAATGCAGACGGTTCAATCACGCTTGAATGTGTCTCTGATATTCAGGAAACACTTCTTTTTGAAAAACTAGACAGTTACCTAGCACAGCGAATTGTTCACCAGAACAATGGAAAACACCCTTTGGTAGAGTTCCATATCTTTCTAAGTCATCTTTACTGTCCAACGTCAGAAGTTAAAAATTTAAGTACGGAACTGGCTGTTGCTGAAATCTCTACAGAACGTATTTCTTTTTATAATGACCCATGGATCCATGGTATCTATACACCTCCTCAAGGATAGGTTTTTACATTCTACACCCCTTTTTAAGTAAAAACCTAATCAATAAAATATGAAAACAACATTTATTGGGTTGGGGATACTTACGTTGATCTGTGTCAATTCTTTTGCGCAGCAGATCACCATCGTTGATATCATTACTGAAGAACCGATAAGCAACGTACACATAAGTAGCTCAACCGACAAGTATATCGTTTCTAACGAAGATGGAGTGGCTGATATTTCTACATTACTCGATCAGGACTCGGTCTATTTTAAACATGCTGGGTATCACCAGTTGGCACTAACGCCAAAAGCGATCAAGAAAATGAACTATCACGTTGAAATGACCGTTAGTTCATTGCCACTAGGAGAATTGGTAGTAGCCACCAACCGCTGGAAGGTTCAATCAGAAACCAGCCCGCAAAAAGTGACTACGATTAAGCCCGCTGAGGTAAAACTTCAAAATCCGCAGACTGCTGCCGACCTTCTTGCTGTTTCTGGTAAAGTATATATCCAGAAGAGTCAACAAGGAGGTGGAAGTCCAATGATTCGAGGATTTGCCACCAACCGACTACTCTACTCGATAGACGGGGTAAGAATGAATACAGCCATCTTTAGAGGCGGAAATATTCAAAATGTCATCTCCTTGGATCCCTACGCTATCAGAAATACAGAAATTATTTTTGGTCCCGGGAGCGTTATTTATGGAAGTGACGCCATTGGCGGTGTGATGAGTTTCACTACACTAGAACCCGTTTTATCTACCAATGACTCTTTATTGGTAAAAGGAACAGTAGCTGGGAGGTACTCTACAGCCAATCAAGAACAATCAAAACATCTGGATGTAAGTCTGGGGTGGAAAAAATGGGGACTTGCCACCAGCATTTCTCATGTAAAGTATGGCGATCTGGTCATGGGCTCAGACGGTCTTGACGACTACGAGAAACCCTACAATGTAGAACGTGTAAATGATTCTGACATTGTAGTCCAAAATGACAATGAAAACCTACAGTCGCCATCTGGATACGATCAACTGAATATCATGCAAAAAATCAAATTCAAACCTTCAAACAAACTAGAGTTTGACTATGGTTTTCACTATTCAGCAACATCTGCTTACGGAAGGTATGATCGTCATTTGAGGTTGAGAAATGGTCTTCCTCGCTATGGAGATTGGTATTATGGCCCGCAAAAATGGATGATGAATCATCTCGAGATGAAATACAGTTCTCCGACAAAATTATTTGATGACGTTAAGCTCAACGTAGCTTATCAAACCTTTGAAGAAAGTAGACATAGCAGAAACCTTAACGATGACATTCGAGAAGATCGCTATGAAGAGGTGGACGCTGCTTCAATTAACCTCGATTATATCAAGAACATTGATAGCGTTCATTTAATTACCTATGGGTTTGAATACGTCAACAACAACGTTTCAAGTATTGGAAAGGATCATAACGTTATTGATGGCTCAGAAACTGACGGTCCTGCAAGATATCCCAATGCTGTTTGGCAGTCCTATGCGATTTTCATTACAGATCAGATAACGCTTTCAGACAAAGTTGATCTTTCGCTCGGTGCGAGGTACAATCATTTCAGCATGAATGCTACGTTTGATATTACCTTTTACCCCTTCCCTTTTTCAAAGGCATCTTTTAACAACGGAGCTTTAACGGGCAGCGCAGGTGTAGTGGTAAAAATTGGAAAGAACACTTTGCTTACGAGCAATGTATCTACAGCCTTTAGATCTCCTAACGTGGATGACATGGGTAAAGTTTTTGACTCAGAACCAGGAGCAGTAGTCGTTCCCAATCCTGACTTAGATGCCGAATATGCTTACAACGCTGATTTAGGTTTTGCTTCTGTAATTGGGAAAAGCTTCAAGGTTGATGGTGCAGTTTACTATACGTACTTACAAAATGCGCTAGTAAGAAGAGATTATACACTCAATGGTGAAGATAGTATCATTTACGATGGAGTAATGAGTAAAGTTCAAGCCATTCAAAATGCTGCTTATGCGAATGTCTATGGTGCACAGTTTGGATTTACATTCAATTTTGCCAAGTCTTTTTATGTAAGCGGAGACGTTAACTATCAGTTGGGAATTGAAGTAACAGATTATGGAGAAGAAAGTACTTCCCGACACACTGCTCCGATGTTTGGCAATCTAAAATTGGGCTACCGATACAAACATTGGAATGTACAGGCATACGGGATATACAACGGAGCTGTAACCGCTGAAGATATGCCGATATCAGAACAAGGAAAAACAGAAATTTATACCTTAAATGATGAGGGCGATGCCTATTCTCCTGAATGGTATACCCTGAATCTCAAGGCTTCTTATCAATTTCGTTTTATTCATGTGTCTGCTGGCGTAGAAAACATACTAGACAAAAGGTACAAGCCTTACAGTTCTGGAATTGCTGCTCCCGGACGGAATTTCATCATCGGACTACGGCTAAGCATTTAGTCAACAACCGATTAACAAAACTATACGACCATACCATAAGTAATGGTTACTCTTGCTACATCCAACTTTTGAAACGGGTGTAGACATGACTATTATCGTATGGTCAAACCAAAATAACTTATTATGCAAACACAATACACTAAAGTGATAGGAGTGGCAGCTATTTGTCTGCTGTTCTTAACCAACCTTGCCCAGGAAACCAACACATTTTCTTGTGGGCAGTTAACACCTGATAGTCGCTTTGTCGATCAGGACGATTACTTAAAAAATCGAGCGGAAGAAATAGCTTTGATAAAACAAGGGGTTCAGCAAAAAGCTGGAAATGATTCCATATTTATCATTCCAGTCGTATTTCACATCCTACATGAATACGGGCCAGAAAATATCTCTGACGCTCAAATTCAGGATCAAATGAGCATACTAAATACCGATTATAAAAAGCTCAACGCAGACACAGCTTCTGTTGTACCTGCTTTCAGCTCACTTATTGGTAACCCTAGACTGGAATTTCGATTAGCAACCCTTGATCCTCAAGGAAATTGCACGAATGGAATAGACAGAATCTACACGCAAGAAACCAACATTGGTGATGATGGAGCGAAGATGCACAATTGGCCTCGATCAAAATACCTGAACATTTGGGTGGTCAAAGACATTGAAAACGGAGTGGCTGGATATGCTTACTACCCTTCTGCTACGATCTCAGGTTTTGGTGCTTACATCGATGGTGTTATTATTCGCCATGACTATATTGGGAGTATCGGCACTAGTACCGTAGGACGCTCTCGTGCATTGACACATGAGGTGGGGCATTATTTATCGCTTCCACACGTTTGGGGAGACAATAACAATCCTGGTGTAGCATGCGGTGATGATGGTTTTCAAGACACGCCTGTTTCTAAAGGTTGGAATCACTGTCCTACGGGAGCAACAGATATTTGTAACCCAGGCATTGAAGAAAACTATCAAAACTTCATGGAGTATTCTTACTGTTCATCCATGTTTACCATGGATCAGACTGCAGCCATGCGAACCATTCTGCACCTTCCTACAGCATTGAGAA
The DNA here is from genome assembly GCA_964387945.1 of uncultured Flavobacteriales bacterium. Lineage (GTDB taxonomy): Bacteria > Bacteroidota > Bacteroidia > Flavobacteriales_D > Parvicellaceae > Parvicella. The sequence continues at coordinate 58,988 of CAYLYX010000005.1, forward strand.
ATAACCTCTGGACGGAAAACAACCTGCTAGCAACTGGAGTTTCCGATGCTTCCGTTCCGATGGACTGTGCTCCCGTTGCGGACTTTTTCCCAGAGGATGATCATTTGTGCTATGGAGAAACGATAACGCTTTACGACAACTCTTTTAACGGTACGGCAACTTCATGGAGTTGGGAAATTGAAGGAGGATCACCGTCTACCAGTACAGATCAAAATCCTGTGGTAACATTTAATGAGAGCGGGTGGCACCAAGTCTCTCTAACGGTTAGCAATGCTGAAGGAACCGATAGTAAAACCATCACGAAATCCATATTTGTTGAAAATGACTTTAGCGAAATTTCAGGTATTTATATGGATGATTTGGAATCTTATGGTTCAGGAAATATCTATGATTTTTACCCAAGTGCAGATAACGCTGAAGAGAATACGGATTTGGCTTTTGTCGTATTGAGTGGAGGAACAGTAAACGTTGCAGAATGGCAACTAACAGATGACTTTGGTTTTTCTGGAAGTCAGTCATTAATGCTTAATGCCTATCAAACGAATGGTGGAATGAAGGATTATTTCCTAACCCCGTCCTATGATCTTTCTCTTGTCAACGGAGGATTCTTTACGTTCAAATTTGCCACGGCAGCTTCTACTTCTGATTTGGAAGAAATGACAGAAACCATTAAAGTTTACAGTTCGACTAATTGTGGAGACAGTTGGGTTCAAAGACTTACGATCGAAGGAATAGAACTCATGACAGGAGGACAAGCAGGGGGAGCGTTTTACCCGAGTTCAGATCAATGGGGGGTTGCCAGCATTCCGATTAGTGGAAGCCTTATGGCAGACCATGTACGATTCAAGGTGGAGTTTACTTCAGGAGACTACTCCAACAACGTATTCATCGATGACATTGCCATCGAAGGAACAGTTGGAATTAGTTCAAATGAAGCACCTCGCGTTTCGCTGTACCCTAATCCTGCAGGTAGCTTGGCGGATGTCAAATTAGAAATACAGGCTACTTCAGCTGAATCGTTGACGTTGGAAATTGTAGATATCACAGGCAAGGTGGTGCTTAAAGAACCAATTGGTGTGGAGAAAGGAATGCAAGTCATTCAGCTTAGTGATTACGCTACAACAGAACTTTCTAAAGGAATTTATTTGATCTCTATGAGGTCAGGTGAATCAAGCCTTATCCATCAAAAACTGGTGGTGAGGTAGTTAATCTTCGATGGAAAGCCCCTGGTTTTAGGGGCTTTTTATTTACCCCTATCTTTTCAAAACTTGCATTCATCTATTGGTTAGAGAAAATTAACGAATCTTTTATTCAAGTGAATAAATGATTTTCTACCTTAGCTTTAGAAATGAAGCTTCTTTATTCACATATAACGATGAAGGTTTGCCTCCTACTTATGTTGCTGTGCAGCTTTGGAAGTCTAGCAGCGAACACTGCTACATTTGGCACTTCTGTTCCTGTTCAATCAGAAAGTTCTACTCTACAACTGAAGGAAGGTGGTGGTGTAACCTCATTGCCTCAGACAAATCTTTTTTTAGACGACTGCACTAAAAGTTTACCTTTTAATGCTCCATTTGGTAACGAAGAAAAGGAAGAAAGTGAAGAGGAACTGGAAGAAGAAGAAATTCGTTTCAAAAGGGTATTACTCAAAACGTATTTCTTAACGCATTTAATCCACTGTCACTCGGTGAAGTTACTTTCTGACTCAGACTCAAATAGTGAGGAAGTTGCATTTCATGAGTTATCCTTAGATCCGCAAACATCTTGCGACTACATCCTTTTTCAGGTATTTCGACTTTGATTTCCCCATTCAGGCTTTTGTCTGAATCCAAACACGTCAAGCTGAGCATACCAATCTCCTTCTGAGAATTGGTTTCAATCGCTCCTTGCTAACGCATATGTGCTTTAGCATCCACTTTTTCGGGAAACAAAATTTGAAATATTAAAATCATGAAAATACAAGTAATGGTTTGCGCTATGCTGGCTATTTTAAGCTACAGCAGTTGCAAATCCGAGCATCATACAGAAGAATTGGAGTCCACATTAATTGTTACGAGTCCACTTCAGAAAGACACCCTAACTTCCAAAAAATACGTCTGTCAAATCCATGCGATTCAGCACATCGAACTGAGAGCGCTAGATGAAGGTTATCTACAAGATATTTTTGTAGATGAAGGTCAGTTCGTAAAGAAAGGGCAAATCATGTTTAAGCTAATGCCGCTGCTCTATGAAGCAGAATTAAAGAAGGCTCAAGCCGAAGCTGAATACGCTAAAATAGAATATCAAAACACGAAGTCGCTGGCCGATAAAGACATTGTTTCACAAAATGAACTTGCGCTTACCAAAGCCAAGTTAGACAAAGCTCTAGCAGAACTAAACCTTGCAGAGGTCTATATGGGCTTCACGGAGATTAAAGCTCCTTTTGACGGAATCATGGACAAGTTTTATGCCCGACAAGGTAGTTTGCTAGAGGAAGGGGAAATACTTACTGTCCTCTCAGACAATAGTCAGATATGGGTCTACTTTAATGTGCCCGAGGCAGAATACCTCGACTTTATGATGAATGCTAAAAAAGATAGTGCTATAAGCGTGAAACTAGAAATGGCTAATCATCAATTTTTTCCTCATGAAGGACATCTTGAAACCATCGAAGCAGACTTCAACAACGAAACGGGAAATATTGCTTTTCGTGCGGTATTTCCCAACCCCAATAGTTTGCTGAGACATGGTGAAACCGGAAACATCTACATGGATGTACCTCTCAAAGATGCTATCATTATTCCTCAAAAAGCGAGTTTTGAAATTCTGGAAAAGAAATATGTCTTCACCGTTGATGATGAAAACATCGTACATCAAACCGAACTCAATATCATAGGGGAAATGCCTAATGTATTTATCGTAAAGGGGTTGAAACCGACAGACAAGATATTGCTAGAGGGTATCCGAAAAGTTACGGATGGTGAGTCAATCAATTACGATTTTACTCCACCACAGGAAGTGATGTCTCATCTGGATGTCTACGCAGAGTAATTAATCAAAAACGACAAAACATGTTTAGTAAATTTTTAAAACGTCCAGTACTGGCGATTGTGCTATCGGTGGTCATTATTTTTATGGGCGTACTTTCGATAAAAACACTTCCCACATCACAATTTCCAGAAATTGCTCCACCAGTGGTCGAAGTTTTTGCCTCCTACCCAGGAGCCAGTGCACAAACCTTAACTGAATCAGTTATCATTCCGCTAGAACAAGCAATCAATGGTGCTTGGGGAATGAGATACATGACATCAGACGCCACAAGTGCTGGAGAATGTAATATTCGGATCATTTTTGAACCCGGAACCGATCCCAATCAAGCGTTGGTTCAAGTTTCAAACCGAGTAGAACAAGTCCGTAACCGACTTCCTGAGTTAGTTCAGCGAGAAGGCGTTGTTATTACACCAATCATTCCCAGTATGCTGATGTACGTGAACCTTTTCAGCACGGATACAAGCGCGAATATGAAATTCCTATTCAACTATGCTGGAGTAAATATGATTCCAGAGTTGCAGCGAATAGAAGGTATTGGTAAGGCAAACATTTTGGGAAGCCGTCAGTACGCCATGAGAATTTGGCTCAACCCAGATCGTATGCGAGCTTATAACATCTCTCCAGAGGAAGTAATGGAAGCTCTTGAATCCCAGAGTCTCATTGGAAAACCAGGAAGAATTGGACGAGGAGATGGAGACAAATCGGAGGCACTAGAATACGTTTTGACTTACGAGGATCGTTTCAACAAAGAGGACCAATATCGAAATGTGATCATCAAAGCCAACGCAGATGGTGAAATTCTGCGATTAAAAGACATTGCAGAGGTGGAGCTGGGAAGTGAATATTATGATATTTATTCCAACCTCAACAATCTCCCATCTGCGGCTATCGTGCTCAAGCAAGCCTATGGAAGTAATGCCAGCGAGGTGATTGAGAATGTCAAATCTAAGCTCGATGAACTTAAAAAATCATTCCCTCCTGGAATGGACTATGAAATTAGTTACGATGTATCTTCATTTTTGGACGCATCTATAGAGAGTGTGCAACATACACTTAGAGATGCATTTATTCTAGTTGCTTTAGTCGTCTTCATTTTTCTTGGAGATTGGAGATCTACTTTAATTCCAACTCTTGCTGTACCTATTTCTCTCATTGGAGCATTCATCTTCATGCAACTATTTGGACTCACCATCAACATGGTTACGTTATTTGCTTTAGTTCTCGCGATCGGAATTGTTGTAGATGATGCGATTGTTGTTGTCGAAGCTGTCCATGCCAAAATGGAAGAGATTCACTGTTCTCCCTTTGCCGCTGTAAAGTTAGTGATGAACGAAATTAGTGGTGCCGTAATTGCTATTACTTTGCTGATGACAGCTGTTTTTGTTCCGGTAGCTTTTATGTCTGGTCCTGTGGGCGTCTTCTATCGACAATTCTCCGTTACGATGGCGAGCTCTATTGTCTTATCGGGAATTGTAGCACTTACGTTAACGCCAGTTCTCTCTGCCATGATTCTAAAAAACAATCATGGAAAACCCAAGAGAAGAAACATCTTTACTAGAGCCTTAGATTCCTTTAATCGTGGTTTTGAAAAGCTCACAAATGTCTACGTAAGGATGTTGCGAGTTATTACACATAGGTGGTCTATCACCTTAACACTATGGACTAGTTTTGTTATCGGAATTTTCTACATCTCTACTCACCTTGCCTCAGGATTTGTTCCTAATGAAGATCAAGGAATGCTCTATGCCATTGTGCAAACTCCTCCGGGTTCTACATTGGAACGCACAAATGATATTTCCAGTCAGCTTCAAGAACTCATTCTCGAGGAAGTAGACGGGGTTCAATCTGTTTCTTCTATTGCGGGCTATGAAGTATTGACCGAAGGGCGTGGTTCCAATGCTGGCACTTGTTTGATCAACCTTAAACCTTGGAGCGAACGGGACAAGACTTCGGAAGAAATACTGGAAGAACTCGAAGAGGTTGCACATAAAAACATTCCAGGCGCTACTATTGAGTTTTTTGCACCACCAGCTGTACCAGGATTTGGAGCAGCCAGTGGGTTTGCACTTCAGTTGCTAGACAAAACCAACTCTGGAGACTACGAGCAATTGCAAAAAGTAACGGATGACTTTCTTGCGGAACTTAGAAAACGTCCCGAAGTTACAGGTCTATTCACTTTTTTTAGCTCCAACTATCCCCAACTTGAAATCGTTATTGATAATGAGTTGGCCATGCAAAAAGGCGTCTCGATTGAAGATGCCATGAATACTTTGTCAATTTTTGTTGGGAGCACATACGAACTTGGTTTTATTAAATATCAGCGTTTTTTCAAACTATTTGTACAAGCAGCACCTCGGTTTAGACGGATTCCTGAGGATGTTCTCAATTTTTGGGTAAAAAATGATCAAGGAGAAATGGTTCCACTTTCGGCTTTCATGAAATTAGAAAAAAAGCAGGGACCAAACGAGATCAATCGTTTTAACATGTACAATACAGCTGCTATTCGAGGTGGAAATGCCAAAGGCTACAGTAGTGGTGAAGCCATACAGGCTGTAAAAGAGGTTGCAGCGGCTACTTTGCCAACAGGGTATGATATCGATTGGGCGGCACTCTCTTTTGATGAGTCGAGAAGAGGAAATGAAGCGGTCTACATCTTTCTAATTGTATTGATTTTTGTCTACTTGGTACTTTCAGCTCAGTACGAGAGTTTCATCATTCCTCTTGCTGTTATTCTCTCACTTCCAGCGGGTATCTTCGGTTCTTTTTTATGGATCAACACCATGGGGTTAGCGAATGACATCTACGCTCAAGTTGGTTTGGTGATGCTTGTGGGACTGCTCGGCAAAAATGCTGTTCTAATTGTCGAATTTGCCGTTCAAAAACATCAGCAAGGCGCTTCCATACTAGAGGCCGCAATTGAAGGAGCTCGAGTTCGTTTCAGACCAATCCTCATGACTTCATTCGCTTTCATAGCTGGATTAATTCCGCTGGTCATGTCGCACGGAGCTGGTGCTATTGGAAACAAAACTATAGGGGGATCAGCACTTGGAGGAATGCTATTCGGAACCATTTTCGGACTACTCATTGTCCCTGGACTTTACTACATCTTCGGGTCTTGGGCAGAGGGAAGAAAACTAATAAAAGACGAAGATTTTCAACCATTAACAGAAGACATCAATTATGAAGAAGAATAGAACCATTAATGGAACAATTGCAATTCTCTTACTGGCGATTGCTTCTTGTGCACCAAACATTACACGGCAAACGGAAAAGTATTCGGCTCCTGAAAGTTTTAATGGGTCACATGACTCAACAACAAGTGCAAACGTCAAATGGAGAGAGTACTTTAAAGATCCTTACCTATCCGCACTTATTGATACTGCGCTTAGCAATAATCAGGAACTCAATATTGTGCAACAAGAAATCGAAATTCTGAATTTTGAAGTCGGTGAAAGAAAAGGAGAGTATCTCCCATTTTTAAATGTGGGAGCGGCAACCGGTGCAGAAAAAGTGGGCCGGTATACCAGTCAAGGTGCAAACGATGCCAATACTGAAATTATGCCCGACAAAGAATTTCCTGAGCCTCTTGGAGACTTTTATCTCGGTGCAAATATGTCTTGGGAGATTGATGTTTGGAAAAAACTAAGAAATGCTAAAAAAGCGGCATTTACTAGATATCTTTCAAGTATGGAAGGCCGTAACTTTCTCATTACACAGCTTGTTGCTGAGATTGCTGAAAAATACTATGAACTAATGGCGCTGGATAATCAAATGGAAATTGTTAATAGCTATATTGAGATCCAACAAAACGCCCTTAACACGGTAAAACAGCAAAAGATATATGCCAAAGTAACTGAGTTGGCAGTTAAAAAGTTTGAGGCAGAGCTACTTAAGACACAAAGCATGCAATATATCCTGCAGCAAGAGATAGTCGAAACGGAAAATAAAATCAACTTTCTTATCGGTAGATATCCACAGCCTGTGGAGAGGAGTTCTACACAATTTCTTGAGTTGAAATGGGATAGCATTCATGCTGGAGTACCTTCTCAACTTTTGGAAAATCGACCGGATATTCGCCAAGCTGAATTAGAACTGGTTGCTGCCAAAGTGGATGTTGAAATTGCTAAGGCAGCGTTTTATCCTTCTATTAGAATTACAGCAGGACTAGGTTATCAAGCCTTCAATCCCAAGTATTTATTGACAACACCCGAATCGCTGCTTTTTAGTCTGGCGGGAGATTTGATGGCTCCGGTTATTAACAGAAATGCAATCAAAGCGCAATACTTTACTGCCAATGCTAAACAAACACAGGCCGTTTATGAATATGAGAGAAGTATTTTGAACGCCTATACGGAAGTACTGAATCAACTCAATAAAATTCAGAACTATGCTTTAGCATACGAACTCAGAGAGCAGCAGGTACAAGTACTCTCTCAATCTGTTGAAATTGCCGGGAATCTTTTTAAATCTGCGCGTGCAGATTATATGGAGGTTCTCCTAACTCAACGCGATGCTTTAGAATCAAAAATGGAACTGGTAGAGACCAAACAAGAACAAATGCACGCAATTGTAAATCTTTATAAAGCCTTAGGTGGTGGTTGGAAATAGTGAGTAATACTTTTTCAGTATTTGTTAACTTCGAAATAATGCCTTGGTAGCAATATCAGGGCATTATTTTTTTCGATCGGGATTATCTTTTAAAAATGCCCCCCAACCGCTGTAAGACTTTTTCTTCTCTCCTACTCCACCCTGAAAATAGTGACAAACTGCAGCTGCCAAGCCATCCGTTGCATCGAGGTACTTAGGTAGTTCTTTGAAGCCAAGAATATTTTGAAGCATAGCTGCTACTTGCTCTTTACTTGCATTTCCGTTTCCAGTGATACTTTGCTTGATTTTTTTGGGAGAGTATTCTTCAATCGGTAAATCATGCGTCAAAACAGCAGCCATAGCTACGCCCTGCGCACGACCCAACTTCAACATGGATTGTACGTTCTTCCCAAAGAAAGGTGCTTCTACAGCTACTTCATCTGGCAAATATTCCTTTACTAAAAAACTTACTTTCTCAAAGATGGATTTCAACTTGAGTTGATGATTTTCCAACTTCGCCAAATGGATTACTCCTGTGTTGATCAATACTAATTTTTTACCCTTAACCCCAATCAAACCATACCCCATTACATTTGTTCCCGGGTCAAGGCCTAAAATTATTTTGTCAAAGTCCTCCATTCACTACTTTTGTATGACGCAAGCTATCGCTCATTAAAGACAATAAGTTATATCAACCCATTGTATTTGCTGTAAAGCTAATCATTTTCGGTGTAGCACTTTACTACCTGTACGCGCAGTTTGCACAGCGTAATCTGGATAATCTTGGCAGTTTTGTTTTGGATCACCTTGTTAGCACGCGTAGTCTGCTGCTTGTTTTTGCATTGATTGCACTCCAATTTGTTAACTACGGATTGGAAAACTTAAAATGGCGCCAAATCTTGTCCGAACTGAAACGGTCTTCCTTTATGCGAACACAAAAGGCGGTCTATGCAGGCAACGCAGTTGCTATTCTCACCCCCGATCGGTTGGGCACATTCATCGGAAGATTTACTTACATCAAAGAAATCTCCAAAACAAAAATCACGTTCTCAACCTTTGTTGGGAATTACGCTCAGCTGGTAGCGACCCTAATCTTTGCTTTAGTGGGATTGATTCTCACCTGGAATTTGTCGCTAGGATTTCACCTTCCAGAACGTCTTGGCATCAATCTTCTTATCAGATCAATGGTTGTAGTTTGCTGCCTTTCATTGTTTATTTATTATCACCAGCGAACTTTTCTAGACGTATTTAAAAAGTGGCAATGGAAACCTGTTCAAATGTTAGTTTCAAGGTTAGAATTCATGGAAAACTTGCATGAAAGTAGACTTCATTTAGTGCTGTTGTTAGCATTGGTTCGCTATCTCGTATTTGTTCTACAGTTCTTTATTGCGCTACAACTCTTTGGGGGGCAACTCGAATTCCTCTGGACACTCGCTTTTTGTGGAATACTTTATTTGTTTGCGACCCTTATTCCCTCTCCATTCATGGGAAATTTGGGAACGAGAGAAGCGATAGCGGTTTTTCTGGCTACCCCTTTAGGCTTAGAAGAAACTGTAATTACTGCTTCGTTATTGATCTGGTTGACGAATGTTGTCTTACCTTCGATTCTGGGAGGAATAATTCTGCTCAAAAAATAACTCTTGATCGTTCTACTCACATATTATCTAATTCTTTTGTTGTATGGCGTCATTGTGGTGATTCTGCCAGCAATTGGATTTATTGATCTCCTTAGAAAGAAACCCGAACCGACTAAGCAACAACTCCCAGTCACGATTATTGTACCTTTTAGGAATAAGGGAAAAATGGTGGATGATCTGATTGATTCTATCAATCGATTAAATTACCCGAAAGATCTTTTTGAGGTGATTCTTGTTGACGATGCTAGCGCTGACGGGAATCTTTCGCTGCTGGATCAGTTTAATCAAGATATTGACTTTCAGCTCATTCAAAATGCAACGCATCACGGTAAAAAAGCTTCTATTCTCTCTGCTGCAAAAGTAGCGAAGTATGACATAATACTAACAACCGATGGAGATTGTCGACTTCCAAAAGACCTCCTTTCTAACTTATCCACAGACGATCTTTCCGTTGGTGTTGCAATTAAAACAACTTCTAGCTGGAACGTAATCGAAAACATGCAAGAAGTGGAAAGTTTAATGCTCGCTGGAATTACTTTGGGAACCGCCAATATGGAATTTCCAATGCTCGCTGCTGGTGCAAATTTAGCTTACAAAAAAGACCTCCTAGCGTTAGAACCTTATGAAGGTAATATGCACATCAATTCAGGTGACGACATGTTTCTACTCAAAGCTGCAGTGGAACATGGACACAAAGTAGCCCCAAGAACAGGAAAACCTGTCACCACTTCCTGCGAACCTTCCTGGGGAGCGTATATCGAACAAGGAGCGCGATGGGCTGGCAAAAATAGTGATGTAAACTTGCTACAAACCTCGCTATCAGCATGGTTAGTTCTACTCGCAAACATTGTGCTTCCATTATCACTAATCACGCACTTTTCGTCTGGTTGGATTATCCTGTTCATAAAATTTGTCGTTGACTTTTTATTCTTATTTTTGAGCGCAACCTACTACGAGCGATTTAGAGCACTCTTATTTGCTCCAGTTGGTTTTTGGTTTTATCCCGTTCACCTTGTTCGCGTGGGCCTCAAAATCATCAACAGCAAAAGGAAAAAGAATTAAATGTCTAAAAAAGAGCAACAAAATAGCAGCATGTGGAGTGATGCTTGGCGCAAGCTAAAAAAGAATACTCCAGCTATGATTGGTATGGGCATCATTATTTTTGCGTTGCTTATTGCCTTGCTAGGTGCAAACATTCGTCAGGATACCTCAGAAGATTGCGATGATCAGATTCCACCTATTTCTGAAATTAGGCCAGGAACAGTGGTAAAACACATTCTCGTCAGACGAAATGAAGAAGTGGTTGAAGTAGGTTTTTTCGGTAAGATGTTTCATGGAGGAGAACGACTTCCTCACCGAAAATTTCCTTATTTAAGTTACGAATTTGAGGGGATCAATATCGTTTTTGAAGAGTTTATGGATACGTCTAGAACACTTCATTATGAACCCTCTTTCAAATCTACGCCTCTACCCGATGTACTCTATCCTCTAGACATCGCTAAAGATATTAAGTATCAAGAGTTAGCAGATGGCAAGTATGAAATCTACCTGTTGGATGGAAGCACTATTGTGAAGAGTCTCGATGAAATGAGGGAGGAAGTCAAATCAGAAAACCTGATTGAGTTGACGTATTATCTCGGAACAGATTCTCACGGTAGGGACTTGCTTAGCCGATTGATGGCAGGAACCAGAATTTCTTTGTCCGTAGGATTTATCTCTGTATTGATTTCGTTGTTTATTGGTGTAGTTCTAGGAGCAATTGCTGGATTTTACAGAGGATGGGTGGATGAAGCCATTATGTTTTTGATCAACGTTATTTGGTCGATCCCTGCGCTATTATTGATTATCTCTATTACGTTAATTTTAGGAAAAGGATATACGTCCGTATTTATTGGTGTGGGACTTGTCATGTGGGTTGACCTTGCCAGATTAGTTAGAGGTCAGGTATTGAGTATTCGAGAGAAAGAGTATATAGAAGCAGGAAAAGCACTTGGTTTTAAGGATGGAAGAATCATTTTCAGACACGTTTTCCCGAATATCATTGGTCCGGTGATTGTACAATCTGCCAATAACTTCGTGGCGGCTATTTTGATTGAGGCAGGGCTCAGCTGGATTGGTATTGGAACACAAATTCCTACTCCATCTTGGGGAGGTATTCTTACGCTTCATGCCAACTACATCGACAATTTCGACTCTGCTTTCTTAGCGATTCTTCCAGGACTGTGTATTGTGATTCTCGTGTTTGCCTTTATGCTTTTTGGAAATGGCTTACGCGATGCTTTTGACACCAAAGGAATCGATGCGAATATTTAAACACTTCATAGTTTTATTTCTCTTCGTTACTTTTTCATCTTGTGATGGCGAGGACGAAAAAACTGGATTCACGTTGTCTGACGAAGAAAAAATGTTCGAAGAAATTCAACATTTTATTACGGCTGTTAATGATGGTAATAAAGAATTAGAATTTCAGTTTAGAACAGATAGCATCAAATTCTGGAGTTATGACAAGCAAGGAGAAGAAACATTTATCACTCCTGAAATTTCGCTGTCGCAGATCACTGAATTTCAGGACCTAAAATGCGATTCTATCATCTTTCAAAGAGACTCCTTACTGGGGATTTATTCGAGGGACACCATCGAATCTTCTGGAGTGATCAGTAAAGACCATATCACGCTTTACTTTAACCGAAGCGGACTAATTGATGAAGTGATGTATCGTAGAGTTAAGACCGCAGCGATTCAACATTTTTATATGGATCAATCGGAAATATCGTCCAATGAATACAAGCAGTTTGATTCAACCAAATACGCTTCTCAAAAAGAAAAACCCTTACCAAAGTTGAATCAATTTCATCTTAAGAAATAACTTCCTAAATATGCTGATTTTCCATTAACTTCGCACCGCAATGAGCAAAAAGGACGTTTCATATAAGACCCATATTGTGGTAAAAGGTGCCAAAGTGCACAACCTTAAAAACGTGGATGTAGCCTTCCCTCGTAACAAAATGACGGTGGTTACAGGCATGTCAGGAAGTGGAAAATCCTCTCTGGCGTTCGATACGTTATATGCCGAAGGTCAAAGACGATATGTTGAAAGTTTAAGTTCTTATGCTCGCCAGTTTTTGGGAAGATTAGAAAAGCCAGATGTACACAGTATCAAAGGTATTTCACCTGCCATTGCCATCGAACAAAAAGTTAATTCTTCCAACCCAAGATCAACGGTGGGGACCAGCACGGAGATTTACGATTTCCTAAAGTTAATGTACGCACGAATCGGGAAAACGATCTCCCCCATTTCTGGTAAGGAAGTTAGCAAAGACAATACGCAAACGGTTCTGGACTACCTTTCTCAGTTCAAGGATGGACTAAAAGGGTTGGTCGTTGCGCCAATAAGAATTCCAGCGGGTCGTACTGCCAAAAAGCAGCTCGAACTGTTTACCGATCAAGGTTATCGGAGGCTTTTTATCAACGATCAAATTGTAGACATTGATCAAGTTAGCACTAAAGATATTGAAGGGAATCGCATTCAACTGGTGATCGATAGAATTAAGATTTCTCAGGAAAAGGATAACATCAGCAGAATTGCCGAGAGTATTGAAACCGCTTTTTTAGAGAGCGATGGCAACTGTTTACTCGTTATTTTTGACAGTAAGAATGCACCTACTCAAAAGACGTTCTCCAACCTATTTGAGTTAGACGGGGTCCGTTTTGAAGAACCTACGCTCAACTTTTTTGCCTTTAATAATCCTGTGGGAGCCTGTCCTACCTGTGAAGGTTTTGGTAAAGTAATGGGGATTGATAAAGACCTTGTGATTCCTAACAAAAATATTTCGATCTACGATGATGCCGTGGCCTGTTGGAGAGGAGAAAGTATGTCGATGTGGAAGAATGAGCTGGTTATGAATGCGGATGAGTTCGATTTTCCGATTCACCGTCCGTATATCGACCTTTCGAACGAACAAAAAGAGCTGCTCTGGACAGGGAATAAATATTTTAGTGGGCTGAATGCTTTCTTTAAATACTTAGAGTCCAAAACGTATAAAATCCAATATCGTGTGATGTTGAGTCGCTACCGTGGACGTACGGAATGTCCAGACTGTAAAGGCAGTAAACTTCGAAAAGATGCACATTACGTAAAAATTGGAGGAAAATCCATTGCTGAAGTTACCGCTATGAGCATTGATGAATGTAAGGACTTTTTTGAAGGTTTATCGTTTACCCAGAATGAGGAAATTGTTGCCAAGCGAATCATCACTGAAGTACGTGCTCGCCTCAATTATTTGAGTGATGTAGGTTTGGGTTATTTAACACTCAACCGATTATCCAATACACTTTCGGGTGGAGAATCCCAACGAATTAATTTGGCCACCAGCATCGGAAGTAGTTTGGTAGGATCCATGTACATTCTCGATGAACCGTCTATTGGGCTACACCCAAGAGATACCCACCGATTGTTAAAGGTTCTCAAATCGTTGAGAGACATAGGAAATACGGTCATCATTGTGGAGCACGAAGAAGAAGTGATGCGCGAAGCCGATGAGATTATCGATATGGGCCCTATGGCAGGAACGCACGGTGGTGAAGTTGTTTTTCAGGGTGTACACAAGGAATTGATTGAAGAGCAAAACAGTCTCACCGCAAAATACCTTACGGGAAGAGAGAAAATAGAGACGCCTACGCATCGTAGAAAATGGAAAAACAACTTTTTGATTGAAGGCGCCCGACAGAATAACCTCAAAAATCTGAACGTAAAATTTCCCTTGGAAATTCTTACCGTTGTAACGGGTGTGAGTGGAAGTGGAAAATCAACATTAGTGAGGCAAATCCTCTACCCTGCTTTGAAAAAGAATTACGGAGGCACTAGTTTGAAAACGGGTGAATGCGATAACCTATCAGGTGATTTTGCTCGAATTGAAGAAGTAGAATTTGTAGATCAAAATCCTATTGGAAAAAGTAGTCGTAGCAATCCTGTGACCTATGTGAAAGCGTACGATGATATTCGTGCTTTGTTTGCCGATCAGCAACTTTCGACCATTAATGGCTTCAAACCGAAACACTTCAGCTTCAACGTAGAAGGCGGAAGATGTGATGCTTGCGAAGGAGAAGGCGAAATAAAAGTTTCCATGCAGTTCATGGCAGACGTATTGCTGACCTGTGAACAGTGTAATGGCAAACGATTCAAGGATGAAGTACTCGAGGTGAAATTCGAAGGGAAATCAATTTATGACATCCTTACGATGACGATAGAAGATGCCATGGCGTTTTTTAGTGGATTTGAGGATAATAAGCACTGCAAAAAGATTGTGGAGAAAATTACTCCTTTGCAGGATGTTGGATTAGGTTATGTACAACTGGGTCAATCTTCCAACACACTATCCGGAGGTGAAGCACAGCGGATTAAACTGGCTTCGTTTTTGTCTAAAAAGAACTCTCAAAAGAAGACCTTATTCATTTTTGACGAACCCACTACAGGTTTGCATTTCCATGATATCAAGAAACTCCTCAAAGCGTTGAATGCATTGATTGAAATCGGGCATAGTGTGATTGTGATCGAACACAACGCAGAAGTCATCAAATGTGCGGATTGGGTCATTGACTTAGGTCCAGAAGGAGGTAAAGAAGGTGGAAACATTGTCTTTGAAGGAACTCCGGAAGGACTGATCAAATGCAAAGAATCTTATACCGGAAAGTTTTTGAAGGGGAAGCTGTAAAGTGCATTTTTCATCGTAAATGGCACTCCACTAAAGTTGTTGTTATTTCTTATATTTGGGTGGATAACAAATACTATCTATCCATAATGGAATGATAGGGGTGTTTGTTATGCGGACGTTGTGAACAATTTGAAAAACTATGATTACAGAAAAAGAAGGATATGAAGCAATGCTCTATTTGTTGAGGAAATACTACTTCGAATTTGGAGAAAATGATTTATCGTTGATTCTTAGTCTAGGCGAATATGTTGAACCAGGAATTCCTGCTGATGAAATGGTTTATAAGTATTGGAAGGAAGCATTAGAAAAGGTGAAGAGCCAAGGATCTCCGCCACTAAAAAAACTTCACAAGTAATCAATTCTATATCGGATTACGCTAAAAAAGTAATTGCTCAAAACAAAGTAAAAAAGCATGCCTTACTTAACCGTAACGCTTTTCACTCCAGGTATCAGCAATCAAATAAAAAACTGAAATGGCTCATAAGAAAAATGGACAATTGACTACATCACCTGAGTGGGCAAAACATTTACGAAAGTATATGAAAAGTCAGTTTTGGAAAGGTGAACGAAAAGCCGAAAAGAAACTAATAATGAATGAATTGTCTGAGACTGATAATTTAACGTGGCAATTCGAAGAGTTAATTAAAACTTTAATTGCTATGTCAATGCCATATGAGGGTCAAAAGAACTTTTATGGATATGGAGTAACTGCTGACGAGATGCTTGAAGACTTTTATTCGTACTACACTTTGAATAAAGGCAGATATACGGAATGTGCATTAATTGATAATGAAACCAAAAACCTATTGGACGATATTGATTCGATGACAGATAAGTGGAGTTCAGAAAAAAATGAAGATTTTTGGTTTGAGATGGAGAAATATCAAAGTGAGTGGGATATACTTAGAAAAAAAGCAGAATTGACCTTGTTCAAAATGAATATGAGTAATTTAACAGTTGAAGTAAATCACGAAAATGAATTTGACAAGCAAGGAAATTTAGTTTCTCAAAGAACTAAAACTGAATTGAAAGAAAAATTACGATAACAGAATACCACACCTTATATGAAATGATAGCCGCCTATCTGCTGGCTGCGCTTCTTAAACTAAGCGTTATAAGTATTAATGATGAATCAACTTCTATCAATATCTCTCCTACCATTTTTCTATGCGTTCGGATTTTCGCAAACGGAGAAATTTGAACATAATTTAAGATCTAGAATTGAGGGAGATTGGCATTTATATACTGTAGACACATTAAACTATAGTCATCCCATGCTAAAGCATGGTGAATTTTTGAAAGAAGTTTATATTCACAACTCTAATGACACTTTAAAATATATTCTTTACAATTCATCAGACTCTATTTTTAAAAACGAAATTCAAATGTTTCATCAATTGAGAAACTGTTCTTATAAAGAAGATAACTACGACTCAAAAACCTACTGCTTTGAGGGGTTCTACATGTTTCTACCTGTCTACCCTTGCCCTGATAGTTATTCCGAAAGTTGTAAAATTATTATTGATAAAATTTGCAATGATTGAGTACTCCCGCTGATAAAAGCAATAAAAAACCATACCTACTTACAGTCTGACAGTTAAAGTTGAACCAAGCACTAACTTTACCACGGTCAACCCAAAAAATGAAATCAGAAAACCTTCAGATATCAAGTAGTTCTCTTCCCACAAAAATCGTGATGACGGTTGCGCTATTGGTATTGTCGATTGCACTGTATTTCGTTTTTCCGATTGTTTCCATTCCATTGATGGTTATATCATTCATGCCGCTGTTTCATTATCAAGGTGTTGAGATCAATCCTAAGAATAGTACGTATCGTAACTACGTTTCTTTTGTTGGTATTCGATCTGGGAAATGGAAATCACTCAGTCCCTTCAAAGCCGTTGTGATGATTACTACTAAGGGAAAGAAAAGAGCACATCACATGACCTCAGAAAGGAATGCAAACACTACGGGATTAATTCATAAGGTCTATTTGGCTGATCAAAGCCACCGCAAGCGATTGCTGATTTTAAGAACGGAGGACGAAGAGAAAGGGAAACAAGCCATTGCAGCGCTGAAGTCCAAATTGAATTTACCCTATGAAACGTATAATCCTACGTTTTCTGAAAAAACCATGAAGCGTAGAGCTCAACGAATGAGAAAATAAGGCGATTATTATCCTTTATGCCCGTTCCAAACATGTTTTAATCATTCAAACTTATAGAAGTGCTTAACGGTTCTTTTTTTCTTTTTCCAAGGCTCATCTTCAACCATGTCATAAACAACGCTCTTTTCTCTATAGTTAAGTCCAACTTTCTTTAGCACGATCCTTTCATCTCCCGTGTATGCTTCCTCCAAAGAAATAGGAGCTAAATAAACACAGTGCGAATGACACGCCAGCTCTCTTTTGTCCAGCACTATACTCTCATACCCTAAAGACGCAATGCCAAACCGGTTACTGTCAAGTTTTGTAACTTGGTATCCAAATTCAAGATCAGATGAATCAGAAGCATCTAAAACTCTCATTTGAAAAGGTCTTAAGGATGTGTCGCATTTAACAAAAGAATGAGTAAACCTAAGTGAGTCACTCAAATCAAAATTGAAAATTAACTTTCCAAACTTCTTCTCATAGTGACCTCTTCCCACCGTAATAGCTGTGCAATGAGAATACCTGTACTCGAATACTTGATTATCATACAAAACGAAGTATTTGGGATACATGGATGTATTCTGTTGGCGTAAAGTATCTTGTCCATAAGAACTAATAGCTATTAGAAGCACTCCTATTTTGAAAGCCCATTTCATTTATTAAATAGATGCACTATTATCGGTTTTCCATAAATTATTCCCAATTTGGCGTAATACTTACTCCTTTATCTACTCTTGTAAAAAGTGGAATTCTAAACACCAACCGAGCATTCCACGAGTTTTTTCCAGGTTGAATGATATAATCTGCCATCACATAGGCCAACCGATTTATCCCAATTCCTGCTGCTGGAATGAACGCGATGTGCTCTTTGGTAAACCGCTGTTCAATCTTTACTTCCAACAAGAGAAGTGACACTCCTACATTTACGCCAATATCTGCAGCCATCTCTTGCGCTGATGGGGTCAACATCACATTGCTAAACCCACTTAGGTGATACCAAATACCAGCACCCAAAGGAGATGTCTGAATGGAATAATAAGTGCCTACTCCTATCGTATTTGGCTTACCAGTTCTCCATTGGACGGATAATCCAATATCCTCAGAAGCGTGATAACATGTGCGAAATGGATTCATGAACTCAAATCGCTGAGATCGTTGAGCTTTAAGATTAATAGAAACAAAAAGTAATATGATGACTAAACATTTCATTCAAAAAAATGAAAATCACTCAAACTGTCGGTACAAGTTATCGATCTCTGCCCCCTTCCCTATTCTTTTGGAAATGGTGATTTGATTGGAGGTACCAGAAATGTGATACTTAGCCATTCCATAACTCAAATAAATGGATTTAACCTTAAGTCCCAGTCCCATTGAAAAACCTGCCATACCGGGTTTAGCACCTACCTTCATGGTCTGACGCTGCATGTGGTTATACCCTACTCTGATATGGAAATTTTGTCCTAGGAGCAGTTCCGTTCCCACGGTGATGTGATACATGAACTTCTTTAGTATGCCTGGAGGTTTTACTTCCACTGTTTCTCCGGTTAACTCATCTACTGTAGTGCTATTGTCTTCATCAAAATAGATCAGGTTCCATTTTTGCAAGTTGTCATACGTAAACGAAAAGCGAAAAGGTGCGTGCGTCAACTTCTTACTGACCCCAATGGCTATGTTTAGCGGCAGACTTTCTCGATTACCAGCGGTGTAACTCTTCACTTGCACGCCCACATTTTTAATCAATAAACCAACACCTAGATTTTTAGCCCTATCGATATAACTCGCTCCTAAGTCAAAAGCAAATCCAAAGGCATTATAACTTTCCAAAAAACTCCCCACCATCTTGAATTGTCCTCCTACAGAGAGCTTACTCGTAAGCGGTCTTCCATAACCCACTCCCAAAACTAAATCTCTAGCACCAAATGTTCCTCCGTTTCGAGTTCCATCTATTTCTGCATACTCAAACCGTCCGTAGTCTGCATAGAGCAAGGATGCGTTAAACGTCCCGATGTTCTTAAAGTGTCTGGTGTAAGACGTATATCCAAAATTGGCATCTGCAAAATAGTTGATATAGTTGAGGTTCACCTGTCCGTGCATCTCTGGATTCAGTAACGAAGGATTAGCCTGCCCCAAATTGGCATCATCGTCTTTGACCCCCAGCAGGTATCCACCCAATGCCTCTACCCGCGCGCTATTGTTAAAATCCAGCACCTGAAAAGTATGTCTTCCCCCAATTTGGGCTGACCAACTTCCTCCCCACAAGAGTGCAACAATTAACAGGTATTTTGAAGCCAAACGCATTCGTACAAAGTAACGCAAAAAATGGAAATTTATTTTATTCGCGAATCGACTGCTTTTGTCTAATTTTTGATACTTTTGATTGGTATGAAATTCTTTGCTCTGGTTGTATGTTTTTTGGTGTTATTTTCTTCTTGCGATGAACGCGAAGAAACGTCTGATTTCCCTAAGTTTCAATGGGAAAATCGACTGGTTAGTGAAACGCTATCGCCTGACCTCTTAAAAGGAAGCAGCTATCTTTCTGTTTATTCTCATATTTACAGTAAAACAGAGCATGTAACACATGACCTAACGGTTACGATAAGCCTGAGAAACCCCAACCCTTCTGATAAGATATTTATCAATAGTGCAAAATACTTTAATACCTCGGGGAAACTCATTAGAACTTACTTTGATCAGCCTATTTACCTTGAACCGATGGAAACGGTTGAGATTGTAATCAACCAAGATGACAACGAAGGAGGAAGTGGTGCCAACTTTATTTTTGATTGGCAAATGGACTCGGCATTGGTTGAACCTATTTTTGAAGCCATTATGATCTCTACCTATGGTCAACAAGGGTTGTCTTTTTCTAGTCAGGGGATTCGAATTAAATAATCTTAATCTTTCTTATTTTCTGCAGTTACAGCGGGTAGCTATAATCACATGAACCTAACCATAGAAAATATACTTTTAGTTGGTTCGTTGCTTCTGTTCATTAGCATCGTAGCAGGTAAAACCTCTAATAAATTTGGTGTCCCGACCTTATTATTATTCCTTGTGATAGGCATGCTAGCTGGCTCAGAAGGAATCGGAGGAATTCACTTTGACGATCCTAAACTAACGCAATTTATAGGCATCGTTTCTCTCAATTTTATCCTTTTTTCGGGCGGATTGGACACCAACTGGAAATCCGTTAAACCCATTCTCAAAGAAGGGCTGGCACTTTCAACTGTTGGGGTTCTATTAACAGCTGTTTCGCTCGGAACATTTGTTTGGTTCATTACTGATTTCACCATATTTGAAAGTATGTTGCTGGGATCTATTGTCTCTTCCACAGATGCTGCCGCAGTATTTTCTATTCTTCGATCCAAAAGCCTTGCATTGAAGACAAATTTAAGGCCAACTCTTGAACTTGAGAGTGGAAGCAATGATCCCATGGCTTATGTTTTAACAATAACATTCCTAACCTTAGTCACTACACCAGATCAAGGCTTTTTCTCCATTCTCATACTGTTCGTACAACAAATTGTCATTGGTGGAGCGCTTGGTTTTGCCTTTGGAAAACTCAGCAAAATGGTAATCAATAATATCAAGCTAGATATTGAAGGTCTTTACCCTGTACTCGTAATTGCGTTGATGTTTATTACGTTTTCAACCAGCGACTTCTTTGGAGGTAACGGCTTTCTAGCCATTTATATATGTGCTGTCTTTTTAGGCAATCAAGATCTCATTCATAAAAAGACGATCTTAAAAATGTATGACGGACTTGCCTGGTTAATGCAAATTGTGTTATTCCTTACTCTCGGGCTATTAGTTTTTCCTTCTCAGGTTGTGCCCTATATGGGAATTGGATTACTTATTTCTGTTTTTCTAATTCTTATTGCTCGTCCAACTGGTGTATTCTTGAGCTTGATATTCTTCAAGATGAAAATGCGAAGACGATTCTATATTTCTTGGGTGGGACTTCGTGGTGCTGTTCCTATCGTATTTGCTACTTACCCGCTGCTTGCTGGTATTGACAAGGCTAATATGATATTTAATATTGTATTTTTTATTACGCTCACATCTGTGTTGATACAAGGAACGACCTTGTCGATTGTAGCAAAATGGCTTCATGTGGCACTACCAGAAAAAACGAAACCGATTTCTGAAGTAGAACAATTCATCCTTGACCTACCTAAGTCTTCCATGAAAGAAGTACTTGTTTTGCCTCATTTTCATGCTGTGAATCAAAGGATTGTAGATTTACATCTGCCTACTTCTACATTTATTGTAATGATTAAAAGAAACGGCAAGTATATACGCCCGGGAGGTTCTACGGAAGTCAAAGCGCACGATCTTTTGATGATCCTTGTAGACAACGAACATGATTTTGAACAAGTTACCAAATGTTTAACTCGACCGAATTAATCAGTTAAACCTCTTGTCTTCGAACACAAGTAACACTGCTTGCTAGGTAGTTCGTTCAGAATTAAAATCACAAAAAAAGCCCAGACTATTTCGTCTAGGCTTTTCATTCAAATTCTTACAACTTACTTGTTCAGCACCATTTCCAACTTAGAAACTACTTGCATTTTCATTCCCATGGTGTTAATATTAGTAGTTACCGTACCGAAAACTTTGTTGAACATTCCTTCTTGATAGTTGAACTTTGAGGTCACATCACAACTCATATCTGGTGCCATATCTTTAGACATGCCAATCGCTTCAGCATCACTATTTGGCATTCCAAAACCGCCCATATCCATTCCCATCATGTCCATATCAGCATCCATATCCATGTCTGAGTCCATGTCCATGTCAAAATCACCATCGTTGCTCATATCATCATCCTCGAGGTTAGTGTCCATTCCCATATCAAACATCGAACTACCATCTCCAGAAGTTCCAGAAGCACCTCCATCAAACATATCCTTTGATTTGTCTGTCTTCATGGTATGATGTAATGAAGCTACACCGTTGTCCATGCTATTCACTTTCACCACCATTTGATAAATCCCAGCGTCTGCAACTACCTCATCGTTAAGATTTACATCGCCTTCTGGTAATGCCAACAGTTCCAAAAAATCGTAAGGAAGTACATCAATCATATCCGTTTCTTCCGTCACTTTTACCTCAACTGTGCTGGTATTTTTGATTTCCTTTACGCTGTACCCTGCTTTTAGCGAACCTGTCTTAGGGTCGAACTCGGCATACGCATCTACTTTCATGTTTCCTGTCTGTCCTCCAACTGCAACACTATTTTCATCCGCTTTTCCATAAGCAAGCACATTAGATGTTCCTGAGGTGATCAAATAGATCTTCTTCAAGAAAGTAAAGTTTCCTTTTTTGTCCACCTTAACATCACTTTGCAGTGCTTTTTGAGGAATGTCATCCAAGGAAGCCATTACATTTCCTTTGGAGTCAACAATGCTAAAGTTAACCAGATACAAAATCCCACTTGCCGTGCCGTCTGAGGCAACAGAATTTACATAAAGAACGAAATCAGTAGTCGTTCTAAATTGTTCCTTCATTTCCATTCCCATCATAGAAGTAGAAACATCGTCATTCACAACAGCTGTAAAATGATAACCTGCTCCGGATTTCCATTGATAGTTCAGTTCTGTAGCAAATGAAGTGAGCACCGTAAGTGCTAAAATTGCAGATAGTAATCGTTTTTTCATACGTCAAAAATAAGTTGTTTGATATAGGTATTGACAAAGTCTGTACCAAAGTGAATTGGTTGACTCAAATATAGCAAAATAGATAGTTACTTACTTGAAATCTTATAGCTAGACAACAGAATTGTTTGAAAGACTGATAACTTACTGAACAGCGTTAACTGAATCCAAAAACATCAGAATTTCTGCTTCGCTTTTTCCCATAAAGTTCTGTATGTAGTTCTTCGCTTCAATTGCCATGGGATCTTCTGGGAATTGCTCCAACAATTGATCGTACATCTCTTTTGCCTTTTCTATGTCTCCCTTTGACTCATGCAATCGGGCAATGTTAGCCATGTACTTTGGCGTTTCATCCGTTACCGGAAACTCGTCTACCAACTTCTGCATGATGTTAATGGCTTGCTGGGGTTTCCCCATGATTTCCGAAGCTTTTGCCGCCAGCTCCATAACTGCAGGAGTTTTTTCGTGGTTGGGGTGCGCATTCACAAACTTACTCGAAGCATTAAACAAGGCTGTAGCAGACACAATTTCGTTTTGTGGCTTACCGCCAGTGAGCTCTTGATTCAGCAGTTTTATATACTCCAACTGCTTTTCAATCTCCTCTGGGCTTTCTTGTACAACTTCTTCTTCTGTTGTTGTATCTTCTGAGGTGCATTGCACAAAAAATACTCCTGAAAAAACTAAAACGATTATCCACCAATTTGTCTTCATCTTTTCTATTTCTTAATTGGAAAATTCATTCGGTAACCCACCTTAACTTTGCCTTTTGCAATGTCTTCCAGTTTGCGCTTGAGTAATCGCTTTTTGAGCGGATTCAAATAATCGGTAAACAATACACCTTCTATGTGATCATACTCATGCTGAATGACTCTAGCTGCAATACCTCCCAATGTTTCTTCTTTAAACTCCCAGTTTTCGTCAAAATAAGAGATGGTAATGGTCGACTTTCTGGTTACATCTTCCCTGATGTTGGGAATACTCAAACAACCTTCTGAGAAAGCCCATTCTTTACCATCTTCCGTTTCAATGATCGGGTTAATAAAAACGCGCTTGAAATTTTTAAGGGCCTCCATGTTCTTTGCTTCTTCTTCATTAGCCGGTTCATCCTCAGCAAAGGGTGATGCATCTACAATAAACAAGCGTAATGCCTTACCGATCTGCGGTGCAGCTAGCCCAACTCCCTGACTTGCGTACATGGTTTCAAACATGTCTTCAATCAATTGGGAGATGTCTGCTCCTTCTTCAATTTCTTCGCACTCTTCGCGAAGAACAGTAGAACCGTAAGCATAAATAGGAAGTACCATGTGTATAAAATTTGGTTTACAAAATTGATGATTATTTCCGTTTCATGCAATGAACTCTGGAATTATTAATACTTTTGAAGAACCTTTGAAAGAAGTCGAGATGAGAATAATTATTGCATTGACCGCCTTTGTTGCTTTACTTTCGAGTTGTGAAAAAAGTGCGAAGTGCTGGGGAAAAACAGAGCAAAACGAGGGTGAAATCATTGCGGACACCACGTTGTGTACCAATTGCACCATTCTTACTAATGAAAATGAAGGATATGTAGTGAATTCAGAGCGAGACCTTTGGTACATTTACTACAAGAATTTTGGGAATCAAGGTGTTTGTGAAACTCGTGACTTTGACTTCAACAACTATTCATTATTGGGTATGACCACATTGGCAACCTGCAAGTACAAGATCAAACGAGAAGTGACCATAGACGATGATGCTAAAGTCTATTATTACGACATCTTTTTGAAAGAGTGTGGCAATTGTGAAGAACAGCATTACCTTACCAACTGGGTCATGATCCCCAAACTAAAAGTGGGCTATAAAGTTATTTTCAGAAGTAGCACGAAGTAATCATGCACGATTCAAACTACTGGAACAACAGGTACCTTCAACAGGAAACAGGATGGGACATTGGTCACGCGAGTCCAGCCATCGTTGATTTTTTCCAAGACAAACGCAAAGACCTTAATATCCTAATTCCTGGATGTGGTAATGCCTACGAAGGTGAAGTACTGCATCGTTACGGGTTTGATAATTTGGTTTTGGCGGACTTTGCAGAACAGACAAAATCGAATTTCTTGGACCGTTGCGAGACGTTTGATGGAGATCATTTCTTGGTGGGAGATTTCTTTTCGTTAGAAGGCACGTATGAGGTGATTGTTGAGCAAACCTTTTTCTGCGCCCTAACTCCCAACCTAAGAGAAGATTACGCAAAAAAGATGAAGAAACTACTTCATCCAGAAGGAAGTCTGGTCGGCTTATTGTTTGATGCTCCCCTAAACACAGAGCACCCACCCTATGGTGGTTCAAAAGCTGCTTATGAGGAGTTATTTGGCAAATACTTTAAAAACGTTAACTTGATTCCATGTGGCAACTCCATTGCACCTCGCGCAGGAAAGGAATTATGGATAGAAATTAAACACTGATATGAACCTTGGAGAAATCATCATATTTATTTTGGTCACCCTCTTCTTTGCCGGTGGTATCTACGGAGGGATTCGTCTGTTCAGGTGGAATCAAAGAGACCGTGAAGCCATTGAGCGAAGAAATCAGGAAAAGAAGGGTCAAGCTACTGACTAGCTTTCTTTTGGAGTAACTTGAACATCACATAGTCAAACACCAGAAGATAAGCTCCTTGAAAAATGATGCTCTTGCCATATCCAGATGCCATGTGCGGGTTTTTAAAGCGATCTGAGAAGGCTGTAAGCGCGACACCTGCACCGATATACCCAAAATCAATAAAAAAGTTTGTTTTGTAGATCTTAGGTAACTTGAGTTGATCCACCGACCAACTGCTTAAATCTGGATTCTTTAGCATCCGATAGCTTTTAATGATACCAGGAACTCCTAAGGTAAGGTTAATTACATTCCAAAAACCATTCATTTGATTAAGATAACTCGCCTCCAATCCCAAGCGGTTGCGAAGCAAAATACTGGAAGAGATATTCAATGCCGACCAAGATGTTAATGCAATCATTCCATTTTTGTTAGTTTTCCAAAAAGCATTGTAGTTCGTCAAGCTGTCATTCGGTTGATCAGTTTGCGCAGCAAACGACAAACAAAACAAACAGCATACTATGATGATAAGTAATCTCAAATGGGTTTTAATTTTGCGTTGGTTTAAAGGCTACTTTTTTTCATCAGAAAGGTAAGATTCTTCGCACGAAAAAATGGCTAAAACCTTTAATTTTTATTAGTTTATAACAATTCGGGAAGTAAATTGTTTAACAATAAAAACAGATTATGATTGGTCGATTGATCCTCTTCTTGCTCATCAATTTTGCGGCTTTGGCCATTGGTGGTTTTTTCACGGGTGATGGTGTATCCTCAGATTGGTATGAACACCTCAACAAAGCTCCATGGACACCTCCGGGATGGGTCTTTGGGGCAGCCTGGACTTCCATAATGATTCTATTTTCAATCTACATGGCTTATCAATGGGAAATGGCAGAAAACAGAACGAACCTACTGGTCTTATATTCCATACAATGGATACTCAATGTGACTTGGAACCCGATTTTCTTCTACTTTCAAATGCCGCTCTTGGGATTGGTAACCATTGTACTTCTAACCATTTTGATAGCAGTGTTAATGTTCAAATTCCATCAATCAAAAGACTTTAAAATCCTCTTACTTCTTCCGTATTTTGTATGGTTACTGATTGCAACATCGTTGAACGCATACGTTGTTTTTGAGAATCCGATGTGAGGTGATCAATCCAAAAACCCTTGAGTAATCCTAGCGAAAGTATTATCAGGTTTTTGATTACTCCAGCCCGTATTCATCTCATTTTCTTCAGACAAAAATAAGATATGACTACCCAATCCGTTGTCAATGAATTCACTTTTTACGTGTTGCGAAAACTGAACTCCAATCAGCCAACCGTCCTCTAGTTCCTCGACTAATTCTTGATAATAGTCGTCATCACCTGCATGAAAGTTGAGCACATTTCTTCCGATGAGCACAATCTTATTTACTCCCTCGAAAACGAGCAACTCCAAAAGGTTCTCCTTCAAAAGTTTGATGTCGTTGTAGAGAATATCATTCCACTCCCCTATTAGTTCTACAAATGCATAACCCTCGTCATAATTTACATAGAGTAATTTCGCAAACAAGGTTTCTGATTCAATACTGTCCCACTGAGGGTGAATGTAGTGGTCGTAAATCGTATTCGCATACTCAAACTCACTGTATTCATTCCCAAAAAAGGGAGAACGTTCATCGTCTTCTGCACGGTAATAATCTCGCCAGTGGTAATATGGTTCTATCGACTGCATTTGCTGCAAGGTTAGGAAATAAATTTGTAAATTGCCTCAACTAAACTACGAACTATGGTAATTACTTATGAGTCGTTAAAGCCATTGATCAAAAGCGAAAACCTCGTGAATGGCAACCAAATGCAAGTATCATTTCAGGCGGAAGGTATGGCAGCCCCAATTCAAGCAGTAGGCATGATGATGGCAGATCAAGATGAAATGATGAAAAACGTGAAAAAGCAAGCAGTAAAACAAAGTGTTTTCAGCACGATTATCAGTTCTGTAAGTCGTTTGCTGGGAGGTTTAATTGGTGGAACAGGGGGACGAATGGCAAGTTCAGCGGCTTCTTCTGCAGCACATAGCATGACCAGTTCTTCCATGGGGCAAGAAATGATGAATGCCAAAGACACCCCTGAGAACAGGCAAAAAGCGGTGGTTGCAGCTTTTCAATCCGTTCAGCAGTTTTTTGAGTATGATCCGGCTAGTGCTAACTGGAAAGGAAAAGACATGAGTCAGGTGCAGCAGGGATAAAGTTACCTTTTCTATAATCTGAGTTATTGGTATATGGTTCGCGCCCTTCGTTATCTTTTAATTATATTCCTAGTCGCCAATGGTCAATACTTGGCTCAATCAATAGAATATATTGACTACGGCAAACAATCAATAACTAATATCGATTCGAACGGGGTCAACTGGTGTGCTTTTGATGATGAAGGAAATTATAGTTACATCAATTATATAAACTCCACTCCTTGCTTTATTACTAATACGGACACGATCAAAATGGTCGATTTTCCAAGAGAAAAAGGAATGAAATGGGGTAGCGTGTTTTATGGTCAATCGACAGACCTTAAATACCTGATTGTTAGAAATACTAAGGCTAACAAAATTTATCAGTACAAGGGAAATGAGTTGGCTTCATGTATAACTGGCAAATTTAGCAATCACCTGGCATGTATAACTCTCTCAGACGACAGTGTTTATAGGTATATCGAGAATCGACTTATTGAACAAAAACCTAAGGCTTACAAAGACTTCGTCTACACTCTTGATGATGACTGGTGCAGGTTTAGCGATAGCGGAAACTATATCTACACGATTGAGAAGAGCACTAACTGCATCGATATTTATGTGAACGACTCTTTAGTCCACCAGTGCTTATACAAAGTTCATCATAAGTCAATCAACGATAAAGGTGATTTCATCTTTTCTGAGGGAAGACTGCAGTCCTCAAACGATACTTTGCATAACTTCACTTTTTATTTGCATCATAACGAATCAGTATATGGTCCAGTAAGAACCTGTCATAGAGAATCACTAAACAATAATGGATCATTTTATTTTTGGGGGCACAATTTAGAAAAGCAGTACCTAGTCGTAAACAACGAATTTTATCGGGAAATTGATAGAGTTGACAATGTAAATCTTTCTTGTGATCACTATTTCTTCACCTATGTAAAGGATAGTGTCCATTATCAAAATTTTGACGGAAAAATAATAGAGATACCGCATGATCATCTCTTTGGACTAACTCTTGACAAATACGGTAACTACTCCTATTTCATTGAGATGCCTCAACACTATGCAAAGGTTACTAACGGGAAGATAAAGCCATTAACTCCATTTGCACCTCTAGAAAACTTGCATCCTTTAGACATTACTGCAGACGGCAATAGTGTTCATTATTATGAGAATGAAGACTCTTTATATTTATATTTTAATAATACTCTTATTAAGTCTGGTGATTTTGCAATAAGCACTTCTAACAAAAAACTCTTCTTTCCCTCAATTGATCCAAAAATCTCTGGTGGCGTAGAGCTTTTTTTCTTTGACAGAGAAGATGCTCATCTCTATTTCAAAGAAAACTTGGTTCATATTCTCAAAACTCACAAAACTCTTCAAGCTGAAAATAATCGCTTCATATCGAATTACATTCGAGGGTCTGACATAGCACAATCCAAGAACAATCTAATCCTAGTTGTTCATACTGAAAGTGGTTATGATCTTTATACAAAGAACAGCAAAACACCTCTTACTTTATCTGGTGTTTTCAATGGCTCTATCCACATATCTGAAAAAGGGGGGTACTTTTATGCGGTTAAAGATGAATCCTTAATAAAAGTTAACATTACATTTAAATAGCCTTGCCAAAGGCCTCCAACGTCTGATTTAAGGTTGTATCGTTTAACTGTGTGTTTAGGAACCACGCCTCAAACTGTGAAGGCGGGATGTACAAACCTCCTTCTAATAACTTCCAGAAGAAATCGGCAAACTTCTCCGTATCACAAGTCTTTGCGTCCTCATAGTTATTGACTTCTCTATCCGTAAAAAATGGGTTCACCATAGACCCAAAACGGTTGACTTGTAGTGGAACTCCTTTCTCCTTTGCGAGTTGGAGCATTCCATCTTGCATTTTTTGAGCATAATCGTTGAAGAATTCATAGGGATTCTCTTTTTCTAGCACTTCTAATGTTGCCAACCCACCAGCCATTGCAACTGGATTTCCACTCAATGTTCCTGCCTGATACATATCTCCGAGTGGCGCTACACAATTCATAATCTCCTCTCTTGCTCCGTAAGCACCAACCGGAAAACCTCCTCCCACAACTTTTCCTAGACACGTTATGTCTGCGTTTAACCCAAGCAGTTGTTGAGCTCCACCAAAAGTGGAACGAAAGCCAGTCATGACTTCATCCACTACGATCAAGATTCCAAGCTCCTTCCCTATTCTATTCAAACCCTGAATGAATTCATCCGTAGGAATAACAACTCCCATGTTCCCTGCAATGGGTTCTAAGAAAATAGCAGCAACGTCATCGTGTTGAGCAATGAGCTTCTCAACGGATGCCAAGTCATTGTAATTGGCCACCAATGTATTCTTTACAGCTCCATCTGTTACACCTCCACTACCGGGCATTGACAATGTTGCAAGTCCAGACCCCGCAGCAACAAGCAATGCATCCGAATGACCGTGATAACATCCGGCAAACTTGATGATCTTATTTTTTTTAGTGTAAGCCCTAGCCAATCGAATGGCGCTCATCACTGCCTCAGTACCCGAATTGACAAATCTCACTTTGTCCATACCTTCAAAAGCTGAACAAACTTTCTCTGCCAATAACACTTCTAATTCGGCTGTAGCTCCAAAACTATATCCTTTCTCCAATGTTTTTACCACTCTTTCCTGCACGTGAGGATGCACATGGCCAATGATCATCGGTCCGTATGAAAGCACGTAGTCTACGTATTCATTCCCATCCACATCGTAAATGTGCGCATCTTTCGCATGTGAAATGAACAAAGGATTACCTCCTACGCTCTTGAACGCTCTAACTGGGCTATTTACGCCTCCAACAAGGTGTTTAAGGCTTCTATTATATAGTTTGTTTGAATTCTCTATTTTCATTTGATTCGTTATTTCCCGTTCAACCATTGCGCTACTTCTTTCGCAAAGTACGAGGCTATTAGTGATGCTCCTGCTCTTTTGAAAGCAATCAAACTCTCTAGTACAACCTCTTTTTCATTTAACCATCCATTAGTCGCAGCGGCTTTAATCATTGCATACTCGCCACTTACCTGATAGACAGCAATTGGCTGTTCAATTTCATTTGCTGCATCGCGCACAATGTCCAAACAAGGCATTCCGGGCTTTACCATAAGAATATCTGCTCCTTGATCTACATCCTGTAACACTTCCTTAATCGCTTCTTTACGATTGGCTGGATCCATTTGGTAGGTCTTTTTATCTTTTGGAATATCTTGCATATCCACGGGCGCGGAATCGAGCGCCTCTCTGAATGGTCCGTAAAAGGCTGATGCGTACTTAGCTGCATAACTCATGATTCCCACATCTTCAAAACCTGCTTCATCAAGTGCAATTCTCAGCGCCAAAACACGTCCGTCCATCATATCGGAAGGAGCTACCATGTCCGCTCCTGCTTTGGCATGCGAAACTGCCATTTTGCACAGAGCTTCAACAGTCGGGTCATTGACGATCTTACCTTTTTCAACAATGCCATCATGTCCTACTGAGGAGTATGGGTCTAACGCAACGTCTGTCATGACATATAACTGTGGCGCAACAGACTTAATGTGTCGAATCGTTTCTTGCATGAATCCATTCGGGTTATACGCTTCTTTACCAGTGTTGTCTTTCAATTCATCACCTACTTTCACAAACACCAAAACAGATTTCAACCCTAATGAGACAATGGTATTAAGCTCTTCCGTAAGGGTATCTAACGAATACCTAAGATATCCTGGCATCGATGGAATTTCTGCTTTGATTCCCGATCCTTCTTGCACAAATAAAGGTGCGATGAAATCATTTACAGAAAGACTATTCTCCTGAACCATTGATCGAATGGCAGGTGAAACGCGAAGTCTTCTTGATCTGTTCAATAAATCCATGGCTTATGCTTTATAATTCTTGATCGCATCCACAAATGCTTTTGCATGATCAACAGGAATATTCGGAAGAATTCCATGCCCTAAGTTGGCAATGTATTTATCTTTTCCGAAGTCATCTACCATTTGCTTCGCTATCTTCTGGATCGTTGGTATTGGGGATAATAACCTTGCCGGGTCAAAATTACCTTGCAATGTAATGTTGTTATTGGTCAATTCTCTGGCGATTTTAGGCGACAATGTCCAATCTACCCCTAGTGCACTTGCTCCAGACTTGCAGTAGTCCTCTAGCGCATACCAGCAGCCTTTTCCAAATACAATCACAGGGACATGTTCTTTCAGTTTAGCTGTAATCTGATTGATATACGGCATGGAGAATTCTTTATAATCGGTTGGAGATAATAATCCTCCCCAACTGTCGAATAACTGTATGGCATCTACTCCTGCTTTTACCTTTTCTAGAAGGTAGTCAATCGTAATGTCTGTGATTTTTTGCAACAACCTTTTAGCAGCTTCCGGATGCTCGAAACAGAACCCCTTCGCTTTGTCGAACGTTTTGGAACCTCTTCCTTCTACCGCATAACACATAATGGTCCAGGGACTTCCCGCAAAGCCAATTAGTGGCACGGAATCGTTGAGCATTTGCTTAGTCACTTTAATCGCTTCATAAACGTAGGCCAATTCTATCTTCGCATCATTTTGAGGAATGGCATCCACCATTTCAACAGATCGAATGGGGTTGGGAACAAATGGTCCGAAGTTAGGCTTCATTTCTACCTCAATTCCCATAGCCTGCGGAATAACCAAAATATCAGAAAAAAGTATCGCAGCATCCGTTCCCACCTGCTCTATCGGCATTACAGTAATCTCTGAAGCTAATTCTGGAGTTCGACATCTTGTAAAGAAGTCATACTTCGCTTTGAGCTTCATAAAATCTGGCAGGTATCTTCCTGCCTGTCGCATCATCCAAACCGGAGGACGATCCACTGACTCCCCTCTTAATGCTCTTAAAAACAAATCGTTTTTGATCATAGTCTATTTCTTTGTAACAGTTTCAGCGCATTTAATTGAATTGATCACTATCGCTTTCTTTCTTGCTATTCTTACCACATCTTCAAGCCTTGGAACGTTCGGATAAAAGACATTCTCTTTGCCAAAGCATTCACTTGCTTTGCTTGCTGTTGTTTCTCCAATACAAACATGCACTGCCCTTGGCCCTGCCAGATGTTTCAAAGACTCCACACCTTTGGGACTAAACCATAAGAAAACATCAAAGTCGCCAGAAGGGATGTTAGTACTCACTTCCGTCCTGTAGGTGTAAACTTCGTTAAAAGTGACCTCATTTTCCGTAAGGATCTCAGGAAGCGTATCCAATCGATCTTCGCTGCATAGGTAGCTAAATGAAGAGTTCTTGAGATTCTCAACTAACAACTCCGCCAAATCTTTGGAGTAATTCGCAAACCCAAATACCTCTAAGCCTAGCTCCTTGAGGTGCTCCTCGGACTTCTTGCCCACACAGAAATAGTGGTAATTTGAGGCTGTTTCACCCAATAACTCAAGCCCTCTCAAGGTCGCTTTATAACTCGTAAAAATGATATTTTTGAAAAGTTTTGGTTCTTCAAGTGCAAGTGGTTCGACCACCAACACATCAAAGTCTACCACTTCAGCAATGGATGACAACTCATCCTTACTTTCCTGCCCTAGCACTTTTGTTGATAATATCCGTACTGCCTTCCTCATCCTCTCTGTTTGAATTCTTTAATAACTTCTTTCGCTCCGCGACTTACGAGCCGATCATAAACCTTTCTTGCACAAGATGCTACATCAGATCTTTCTATTTGTTCTTCCAGTTCAATTGCCTTTGCACCATCCAAAGCATATACTCCCGCCCTTATGTTTAATTTTCCGTTTTGGTTTATAACTGCATGAGCGGCAATTGGTGCGGTACACCCTCCCTCTAAGAGACGTAAAACAGCTCTTTCTACGGCCACACAAAATGCCGTATTTTCATCGTTAATAGTTGCCAATTTCGCTTTCAACTCCGTATCCTCTTCTCGTCCAAGAACTAACAATGCTCCTTGTGCGGGTGCTGGAATCATCCAATCTAAAACCTGATAATTTTTGGGCAACAATCCTATGCGTTCCAAACCAGCCTTTGCAAAGATCGCTCCTTCCCAATTGCTTTCTTCAACTTTGCGCATCCGAGTGTTCACATTGCCTCTCAAATCCTCAATTTTGTAATCAGGATATCGTGCCAACCACTGCGCTTTTCTTCTTAAACTACTTGTTGCAATAGTCTTTGTATCTTTTTGGTTTACAACAAACAAATCATTAACAACACCTCGCTTTGGGACAGCAAACTGAACTATACCTTTAGGCAATTGGACAGGTACATCTTTCATCGAATGAACAGCGATATCAACATCACCATTTAGTAGAGCTATATCTAAGGATTTTGTAAAAACACCAACAACGCCAAGGTCATAAAGCGGCTGTTTGAGGTTTGCATCTCCGTAAGACTCAATGAGCACCAATTCTGCTTCATACCCCAACTTAGATAGTTCGTGCTGAACAAACTTTGCCTGCCACTGTGCTAATTCGCTTTTTCGCGTTCCGATTCTTATCATGATTGCTGAATATCCAGATCAAATATATCACTCATCACTTTAATACTGTTTCCTGCGCCCCCATTTGAGGTTTTAAGATGCGTAATGAACTGTTTTGTCATCTTCTGTATGATTCGTTCTGAAACGATCTCCATGTGCTCTTCGTTCAATCCTTCAATCTTCTTGCGCTGGAAGTTAATCTCCTCCTGCTTAATCTGCAACAATCTATCTTTAAATGCTTTTACAGCATCTGTATGTGTTCTATGAGACAACCACTCCTTAAAAGCATCGAAGTTCTCCTGAACTATGGCTTCTACTTTTGGAATTTCTAGCTCTCTTTTTTCCAGCGTCTCGTCTACCACCTTTGTCAACTCATCCAAGGTCACAACACTTGCACGATTCTCCGCTGTAACCTCTACATTTGTAGGCACAGACAAGTCAACGATCGCTAAATCCTCAGCTGCGTTGATCAATTCTGCTGTCACCGTCACTTTGGGAGCATTTGTTGCCACAATAAGCACATTGCTCGTCCTCACCTCTTTTTCTAAATCACTGAACGGAGCTACGTTCACATTAAATTTCTCACCAAGTGAATCTGCTTTTTCTTGTGTTCGGTTAACAAGCGTAATGCTGTGGTTCGGAAAATGTTTCACAAGGTTTGCGCAGGTAACTTTTCCAATTTCGCCCGTACCAAACAACGTGATCTTCACATCATCGCAGTTCTTCTGAAAATCCTTAATCCATTGTACAGCAGCATATGCCGTAGAAGCCGCATTAGTACTAAAAGCTGTCTTATTCTTAACTGATTTACTTGTCTGAATAGTTGTGTTAACCAGTCGCTCGATATTTGCATCAGTGTAACCAAATTCCTTAGCTAGCGCAAAGGCTGCTTTTAGCTGACCGATGATCTCAAAATCTCCTAAGATTTGACTTTCCAGACCTGTCCCTAGTCTCAGCACATGATCAATAGCATCGTCACCTTGGTGCATAAACGCATACTTTCTGAACTCATGCTTTGTCCCTTCTGTATTGGAACACAATAAATCGATCAAAACTTCCTCTGAAGGAACAAATCCAATCAATTCAGTTCGGTTGCATGTGCTTATTACGAGGAGGGGAATTTCTTTTAGTTTTGCTTCTTGAAGCACTTCTATCTGTGCTTCTCTGCTGAGGCTAAACTTGCCACGCGTAACGGCATCTGCCTTTTTATAACTGATACCTACGCAATAAAATTTGTCTTTCTGAACCTGTTTTTTCACCAACACTTATTTGACGTCACAAATGTAAGGATGATAGTAGGTGACGGAATATGACATATGTCATTCTATTGTAAGATTAAAGTCAGGACATTTGCCGTGAACTAAAATTGCACAATTTTGTTCTGGTAAGCATGATGAAGGGATTATTATTAGTGAACTT
Source organism: uncultured Flavobacteriales bacterium (assembly GCA_964387945.1). Lineage (GTDB taxonomy): Bacteria > Bacteroidota > Bacteroidia > Flavobacteriales_D > Parvicellaceae > Parvicella. The sequence continues at coordinate 94,465 of CAYLYX010000005.1, forward strand.
AGGCTCTCCGGATAGCACGAATCCAAAGGATGTAAAGCGCTATTTGAGTGAGTTTTTGATGGACGAAAGGGTGATTGATCTAAACTACTGGAAACGGTGGTTACTGGTTAAAGGAATCATTTTGAATACACGGCCTAAAAAGTCTGCTGCTGCTTATGAAAAAGTTTGGACAGATGAGGGTTCTCCGCTTATTGTAATATCTAAAAAGCTAACCCGGAAAGTTTCTCAAAAACTGGGAACAGATATACCTGTAGTCCTCGGAATGCGCTATGGTAACCCAAGCATTTTAAGTGCGTTGGAGGAATTAAAGAGCAAAGGAGTTACTGATATATTTATTGTGCCGCTTTATCCTCAATATGCGATGAGCACAACGGAAACTGTGGAAGAAAAAGTCAAAGCAGATTTGGAGGCGCTGAACTGGAAGGTAAATTTCAAGTTTCAACCCCCTTTCTTTGATGATCCTGAATACATAAAAGCGTTGGCAACTTCTATCTCAGAACAAGTTGATCCTACAGTTTATGACAAGGTTCTTTTCTCCTATCACGGAATTCCCGAGAGACATATTTTCAAAACTGATCCGACAGGGCTTTGTAAGATCGATGGTTCTTGTTGCAGCACACCTTCTGAAGCGCACAAAACCTGTTATCGACATCAGTGTTTCAAGACCACCGAAAATATCTGTGATCAACTCAATTGGCAAGAAAGCCAAACACTTACTACCTTCCAATCTAGACTGGGCAGATCTGAATGGTTAAAGCCTTACACAGCTGACACACTGAAAGAACTACCAGCAAAAGGAATTAAGAAAATTGCTGTAGTCACCCCTGCGTTTGTCGCTGATTGTCTGGAGACCATCGAAGAGATTGGAATGGAAGGAAAAGAGGATTTTTTGCATGCCGGAGGAGAACAATATGACGTTGTTCCATGCTTAAACGACCGAGATGATTTTGTAGATGCAATTGTGAGCTGGTTTAATCGCTATGAATGATGTTTTTGACCATATTGTAATTGGTGGAGGAATAAGCGGTCTGACCCGAGCCTACTACTTGCAAAAATCGGGACAAAACGTACTGTTACTTGAAAAAGAACAGCGCACAGGTGGTGTCATTCATTCAAAAGAAACGACCTACGGTGTCACGGAACTTGGTCCAAATTCATTGGCGCTCAACCCTAAATTAGAAAAACTGATCCATGAATTAGGTCTAGAAAACCGAGTTATTAAAGCTGATGTTATTGCTCAAAAACGGTACTTATTCCTAAAAGGGAAACCTGTTTTGATTAATCCTAAAACCTTACTTTTCAGTAATAAGATCATCGGTTTTGGATCGAAAATAAAATTGTTATCCGAACGTTTTAAGCCTGCTCAAAGCACTCCTGAGGAATCGTTAGCTGATGCCGTTCGAAGACGTTTTAACGACCAGATTTTAGCGCACTTAGTTGAACCTGTCATCACGGGAATTTATGCTGGTTCTCCCGAAAAATTGGAATATGCGACCAGCATGAAGCGACTGTATGCCATGGAACAGGAGTACGGTTCGTTTACAAAAGGTTTTCTGGCTTCACGAAAAGCAGGTAACAAACGAGAAATCATCTCTTTCAAAGGTGGGTTGCAAGCGTTAACCAAAGCGTTGAAGGAAAAACTACAGCATGTGAAATTCGAAACAGTGAACTCACTTGAAATCGCTGAAAACGATGTGAACGTTACAACGGAAAAAGCAACCTACAAGGCAAACAACTGCTCTTTGGCTGTGCCTGCTCATGTTGCTGCAAAACTACTAACACCGATAGACGGCACTCTTGCTCGTCAAATTGGCGAGGTACACTACCCTTCTTTACTGGGTTGGCAAGTCACTTTTGAGACTTCTGCTATCACCCAACGAATTCCTTCGTTTGGTATTTTATTTCCTAGTGTTTCTGGGAAAACGATTAAAGGAGTAATCCATTATAGCGAGATCTTCGGAACACAGGATACATATCAACACTTTACGGTATTTGCAGCTGCTAATGCCAATAACCGAGCTCAAGTTGAGCAGCAAGTTCGTGAGGAATTCAAACAACTGTATGGTGTATCAGCTGAACCGATTGAATCGATTTTTACCTTTTACGAAAAAGCTATACCACAGTTCAACGTAGGACACGGAAAGCTTTTGCACGCCATCGAAGAATGGGAAAAGAGGCACCTTCGTTTAACGCTTCTTGGTAACTGGCGAACGGGCGTAGCAATCGGAGATTGCGTGAATGACTAGGAATTATCCTCATTTAGAAGACTTAAGTTTTAAGCTACCCACGAAGGCATGAAAATGCATCTCAAATAAAAGCCCCTACTTTTCAGCAGAGGCTTTCTTCAAATGTTGTGTAATATCTTACGGATTGAACTCAAATTCTGATTTACTCACTTTGGAGTTTACTTTGATTTCTTTCACGTCCAATTCTAGCACTTGTTCTCCAAAATTTTGGATCATCTTGTGAGGGTACAACAAGCCGTTTACATCTTTATAATCGTGAAACTCACTCGTCACGGTAGTTTCTCCTTCAGGAGATTCTGTTGTGCTCATCGAGTAAACTTTTAGCTTTGATTCTACATCGTAGTATTCGTTCTCTACATTCCCCATAGGATCGGTTACCTCAATCATGTAAGCATCTTTTCCATTCACTTCTTCAATGCTTTTCAACTCGATCTTATATCCCAATTCTTCATATTGGGTTTCGATGTGCATGGTCGAAGAATACTTTTGTTGCTCTAGTTCATCTCCTTCAAACGCATTGTTCCCTTGCATTCCAGAAGTTCCACCAGCACTTCCGTCAAATACTGATTTCTGCACAGTCATTCCGCTCATGTTCATCTCAGATAGCATCATGTTTGGTGCTTTTCGCTTAATGGTAATCTCCAACTGCATTCCCTCCATTTCTGTCTGGCTCACCATCGTGATGTCCTTCACTTTCTTAAGTTTCTTCAACGCTTCTTTCATGGAAGAAGATTGCGTATAGGCTAAGATATAATCGTCAATCACTTGCGCTGCTGTCAAACCTTCTGGCAACTTTTTCTTCTCTCCAGACTTCACTTCTCCATTGTAATCGTAAAACTCAATTTTACCGTCTGTATCAAATTGTTTCAGGTTCTCCACAACATCTCTGCTTCCTACAACTAGGATGATGCAGTTGTTAGGATGAATGTACTTCTTAGCTGCAGTTTGCACATCTGCTTGCGTCACCTTCTGTAATCTTGAAAGGTAATTTTGATAGTAGTCTGCAGGAAGGTTGTACTTCTCTACGTTCAACGCAAAACGTGCTACGGTTTGATCACTTTCTAGAGAGAGCGCAAAATTTCCGTTGTTATAATTGATGTTTCGGGTCAACTCATCCATCGTAACTTGGGTCTCCATCATTTCTTTCATCTCTCCCAAAATCTCTGCAACGGCACTATCTGTCACTTCGTTTCTTACTGATGCTCCTGCAGAAAAAGAACCAATATACCTATCTGCACTCGCTCTACCTCCAGCACCGTAAGTATATCCATGCTCCTCTCTCAGGTTCATATTCAAGCGAGAAGAAAATGCTCCTCCAAAGATTCCATTCATGATCTTAATCGATGCGTCATCCGCACTTCCTACTTTCAGGTCAAGCGGATAAGTTACTTTAATCACTGACTGAACAGCTCCAGGCTTTTCTACAAAAGCGACACTAACACCAGCAATATCCGTACTCGTCTCAAACTTTTGTCCCGGTACTTGTCTTTTTTCCCAAGAACCAAAGTATGCTTTGGCCTTCTCTTGCGCTTTCTCTGGAGTGATGTCTCCTACAATCACAAGGTAAGAAATATTAGGCCTAAAATAGTCCTGATAGTACTTCTTACAATCGGCAATTGTGATATTATCAACATGTTCTGAGGTCTGAATCTCACCATACGGATGATCCTTACCATAAAGCAACACATCTTGCACTCTTCCCGCTATTGCCTCCGGATTAGTAGACAATGACTTGAGATTAGAAAGTGCTCTCTTCTTTGATTTTTCTAATTCTTCCTCTGGAAATGCCGGCTTCAAAAGCATATCACTCATGATCGACATTACTTTATCAGTATGTTTAGATAACGATGAGGCAAAAACTCCAGATGAAGTAGCTGTTACACTCGCTCCGATGAAGTCAATTTCTTCATCCATTTGCGCCTTTGACTTTTCCGTAGTTCCTGCATTAAGCATTTCTCCCGTCATCTCTCCTACTCCTACTTTCTCACCTTCCATGATGAGCGGTTTGTCAATCGCCAATTGGATAGAAACCTTAGGTAACTTATGATTCTCTACTACAAAAACCTTAAGTCCATTCTCGAGTGTAAAGGTTTCTGGTGTTCCGATATTGATTTTAGGCGCCTCTCCCGGCTCAGGAGCCGTAGAGCGATCAATCTCTTGTCCGATTGCGGCTACACTAACCAATGAAAGCGCAGCTACAGTATATATATTCTTAAACGTTCTCATTTTCTTATTCAGCATCTTTAGGTAAATAATACAATACAACACGGTTGTCTTTTACCATGTACTTCTTCGCTACTCTTTGTATATCTTCTCTGGTTACCGCCAAGTATTTTTCTAACTCCGTATTAATCAAGTTAGCATCTCCAAAATACATGTGGTAGTTCGCAAGATTCTCAGCAATACCAATCATAGAGTTAAAGTTGTAGATAAAGTCATTTTCTACCATGTTTCTGATCTTATCGAATTCCTTTTCAGTGATCAGCTCATTTTTCAGCTTGTTGAATTCTCCATCTATTTCGGACTCCAATTGAGCTGGATCTACGTCAGCATTTGCAATTCCAAAAACAAATGAAATTCCCGGATCTTCTGTATTGAAGGGGAAGTTTCCTACAAACATTGCCGATTGAGTTTCTTCTACACATCTTTTGTTAAGTCTAGAACTTGCTCCGTCAGAAACCACCTTTGCCAACATTTCCAAAGCATAAAAATCAGGAGTTCCCTGCTCAGGTATTCTGTACACCTGAATTACACCAGGTAATTGAATATTGTCAAAAACAGTGTCTCTTATCTCTCCTCCTAATGGTGGCTCAACCACATCAACTGTAGGTACTGGACTTTCTCCTTTTGGAATTGGACCAAAATAGGCTTCGATCATCTTTTTTGTTTCTTCGATGTCGATGTCTCCCGCAATTGAAAGCACCGCATTTTGAGGTATATAGTACGTATGATAGAACTCAATGAACTCATCTAGTGTAGCCGCATCCAAGTGCTCCATTTCACCAATGGTGGTCCAACGATAAGGGTGTTTTTTGTAAGCTCTTTTTGCAGATTCTGCCAAAATACTTCCGTACGGTTGGTTGTCAATTCTTAAACGCTTCTCCTCTTTCACGACTTCGTTTTGTGTATCAACTCCTTTCTGATCAATTTTTGCATGCATCAACCGCTCAGACTCTAACCATAACCCTAACTCCAACTGGTTAGAAGGTAAAATCTCATAGTAAAACGTTCTATCGTTGGTGGTATTTGCATTGTTCTTTCCACCAGCGTTTTCGATGTATTTAAAGAACGTCCCTCGTTCGATGTTCTCACTTCCTTCAAACAACAAATGTTCAAAGAAGTGGGCAAAACCAGTTCTTTTTGGATCTTCATTTTTTGCACCTACATGGTACATAACCGATACGCCCACAATTGGTGTAGCGTGATCTTCGTGCAGAATGACGTGCATACCATTATCCAGGTCATACTCTACGAAGTCGATTTTAGGTTGTTGAGCTACAGCAACACTCGCTGAAACCAATAACCCCGACAACAAATAACTCTTCATATGCTTGTTTTGATTTTACAAATTTGAGTCACGAATGTACGAACTCTGAGCCGATTTTACGACATAAAGCTACATTAGTGGTAAATGTGTGGGTTGAGTGGACAATTTCACTATATTTAGCAAATGTAAAAAAGTAATTCAAGAGATTCTTTTCAACTCTACATTTGAATAATATGGTATTTAGGTTTTTATGGAATAAAGCGGTAAACCATGAGTGGGAAGGGCTCATGAAAGAGAAAATAGAAGCAATTGAAGGTGACCTTATCGGTTCTTTTAATCAGGACACAGATTTATACTCCTCGTTTACTCAATTGGATGAATTCAAGTCGATCGTTTTTACCATTGTCGGTAATTTTACGTGCAAAACTTTTAAAGGAGCTGAAATACATCTCATTTCAAGTGACCGTGAACTTATTGCTTTATCAGACACACAAGAAATTGACACCGATGTCTCTACCAAAATGAAGCTAGGCATTACAGAAATCGAAATGGATCTTGACAATGAACAAATCAACTTTCTAAAAGCTAATCCCTTGACGAAAATTACATTTACCATTGAAAAACAATCTATCTCTATCCCTATTCTCCACCCAGAAAGACTGATCAATTCACTGACCCTCGTTGACAATAATGACCTTGCTTAACTTTGATGCATTTCTTTAGTTGAATCAATTTTATCCTAATTTTGCAGGTATGAAAACATTCATTTTTGGAATAATGGGAATTGCACTCGTTGCAACCAGTTGCAAGATTAAGCAAGGAACTTCTAATACAGAAACCGTCACTAAAGCGCCTGAAAAGACTGAAATCAAAGAACCTACCTACACGTCTAAGTTCTTGCCAAGAAAGGTAATTCTTTCCAGCAATCCTACGGATACTATTTTCATTGACAACCTGCATCTTGCTAAGGGTAAGGATTCCCTCACCATTACCCAGTTACTTGCTAAAATTCCACTCCCAAAGACGTGTACTTCAATAGGTGTAGAAGGAAAATCAACGTACAAAATCGTCCTCAATGCCGACCAAACTTTTGGAGAAGTTACACTCCTAAAAAGCGCTAACGAATGCCTAGCGCCCATGGCTGCTGAAGTCGACAAGCAACTAAAAGGCTGGAAGTCCACACGAGGAGTTGGAGAAGAAGTTCACTTTATCCTCTATCATATGATAGAAGTTGCTCCTAGCAAAAATTAGGTTTTCTGCTTCTTCTTTTTAGCTGCAGGAAACAGTAGGTTATTCAAAATTAAACGGTAACCTGGAGAGTTAGGATATAAGTTCAAATCTGTTGGCGGATCGTTAACGTAGTGTTTGTAATCCTCTGGATCGTGTCCCCCATAAAAGGTCCATTGTCCTTTTCCATATTCTCCGTGAATGTAACGGGCAGTTCCAATTGCTTTGTTATCGCCCATGATCAGCACATTCGACTTGATATACTTAGTGTGAAAATCAGTAGTTTGTCCAAAAAAACCATTGATGATCTGCGTATGATTTTGACACAACATAGTTGGTACAATGTCCCACTTAGCGCTAAACTCAAAGAGCGTAAACTTATCCTGACTTTCTGGAATTTGGTTGTGCACCCGAGTAGCATCAATGCTCGAAAACTCATATTCCATTGGGTTTTTACTTAGGATAAAATCCTTAAAAGCCAAGGTTCGTGTAAAATCTAACTTGCTCTGTGCAGCAGGATCAGCAGGATCTCCATCAAACATGTACTCACAAATATCTGTTCCCTCTGCTGCTAACGCGATGTCATAACTGTCCGTACCTGAGCACATGGTAAACAAAAAGCCACCACCAGCTGTAAATTCTTCTATTTTTTTGGCTACGCCCAATTTCAGTTCAGAGACTTTACCAAAACCTAACTCTGCAGCCGTTTGTTCGGCCTCTAGTTGCTGTTCTTTATACCAGTTGGCGTTTCGGTACTGCCCGTAGAAACGACCATACTGTCCAGTAAAATCCTCGTGATGCAGATGCAACCAATCATAGTTAAGCAAGTCACCAGAAATGACTTCCCTATCGTAAACCTCTTCATAAGGAATCTCTGCATAGGTAAGCACAAGTGTCACCGCATCATCCCAAGGCTGTTTTCCTTTGGGCGTATATACAGCCACTTTAGGTGCTTTCTCTAATTTTACCACTTCTTGATTCACTTCAGGATTCGCAATTTGTGACTTGATTTGTGAAGCCTGTACATTCGCAATTACTTCGTAACTCACGCCTCTCAGAATTAACTCCTCTTCTATGGTGCCGTAGTGCTGTACCAAAAAACTCCCCCCACGATAGTTAAGCAACCAATCCACAGGGATATCGTTTTGCAACACCCAGTAGGCCACACCATATGCCTTCAGGTGATTCTTTTGTTTTTCGGCATCCATGGGGATGAGGATATAACTCGCTTGCATGAGCGAAACAAAGAATAAAAAGACGATAGATGTAATCAGTTTTTTCATGTACAGGTAAAGTTACAAATATTATGCTAAGGTTGCCGTCTTTAGGTTTGAAAGTAAAGTTGAAGGGATTATTTTACGAACAAATATCATATGTTAGAACAGAAACGATGTATCTTAGATGCTAATCATAAAAAAAATGACTCTGAGAATTTACTCTATAATATCGGTTGTCGTCCTATTTGCACTATCTTCTTGCAAGTTGTACCCTGCAACTAGTGCTCATAACCTTATCGTGGAGCAGAATGGCGTAAGAGTTTACTCACCAAATAAAGAACAAATATCTTGTGATTCTACTTGGTTACTTTTTTCTGTTGATTACACACCTCCCCACAATATTTTTGTGGAGACAAGTGCGGGTGAAATAAAACAGGATGAAGAATGGGAATCTCGATTCGTTCTGAGTATTGATTGTAATGTAGAAGAAATAACCCTCAACGTTTTTCGTATGACTGAAAATGGAATTAAATTACTCGTAACGCAATTGGAACTAAAAACATATTAACCAATCAAAAAGAATTATCATCCTCACCAAAACTGTTATAGGAGAATTTGAAGGTGTTCGTTTTCTTGTTGAAAACACTTGGACAGATGGTTTAAGGATCTATCGTAATGATGAGCTACTTGTTCACAACACGGGTTTAAAAGAAATAAACCGATCTACAGTCAAATCCAAATTATTAACCATAGAGAACACCTACTCGAAGTCTTCTGCTATGCCATTTTAACTGTGAAAATCCAGATAAAAATAGATGGACAAAAAATAGCTGGTGAAGATTTTTGATGGAACGCCAGAAGGCATTTTTTGAAAGAGACTTTAAAAAAGTAATTACAACCCCTTTTCCAAATCTTCCAATTTTGCTTTCACCTTAAAATTTCCAATCAAGACTTCTGCCACATCTCCTTTAATGGAGATAATCACACCCTTACTCTTCGAAGTTCTGTGCACGACCCGATCATCCACTTTCAATGTAACTTTTGGCTTCGCTACTTCTTCTTTTACATCTTGCTTGTTCTCTTTTTTATCTTCTACCTTTTTAGGGGGTGCAGATATCTTATACTTGAGGTTGGGTAAATCGGGTTGCTTGAGTTCTTTCTTAAACTCCACTGGTTTTTCCTTAGACAATACTTTCGACTTCTCCATCGCCACAAGCTTTGTGACTTCTTCTCCTAATCGTTTGACGGTCTTGTGATGCTTATATCTCTTGATCAGTTCGTAGACCTTTTTCCCTAAATTGGTAAACTTATTCTGCTGCTCAAAATACTGCGCTTGCTTAACCGCCTGTTTCTTTAGTCGCAGTAACTTGTTCTCATATTCCTGAATCAATTGATCGGAACTTGCTTTACTCTTGATATGTCCGGCACTGACCTTTTCCAGCTTGCTCTTTTCTCGCTGTAAGGCTACTGAAAGATCGTCTAGCTTTATTTTACCCAAACTTACACGCGCTTTAGCCTCTTCAATGATGCTTTTCGCAATTCCATTGTTTTTTGCGACCTCAAACGTAAACGAACTTCCAGGCTGACCAATACTCAATTGATATGTTGGCTCTAAGGCTTTGGTATCAAACAACATACATCCATTGATCGCTTCTGCTAAGTTAGCGGTGAGGATTTTGATATTGTTGTAATGCGTGGTGATCACGGCATAAGTTCCTTGTTCATATAGTTTCTCATAAAACACTTCTGCTAAAGCTCCTCCTAACTCAGGATCAGAGCCTGAACCAAATTCATCTAACAGTAACAGTGCTTCTGGATTAGCATTTTTCAGGAATTGTTTCATCCTACGAATTCGGTAGCTATACGTACTCAGCTGATTTTCGATGGACTGGTTATCACCAATATCTGAACCGATATAGCTGAACCACCTAAACTCGCTAACATCACTCACAGGCACCAAAAAGCCAAACTGAAACATAACTTGTAATAATCCTGCTGTTTTCAACGTGATGGACTTACCTCCTGCATTGGGACCAGAAATCACTAAAAACCTCCGTCCTTCATCCAGGCTAATTTCCTGTCCGATAGTGGGTAGATTTTGTCGATTATTCTTAAGGTACAGCAATGGGTGAATCGCCTCTTTCCAGTACCATTTGTCGTTTCCAAAACGGGGCAATACACCATGATAGCTTTTCGCAAAGACAATCTTGGCATTGAGCAGATCAAATCGCACCAACAATCGCTGGTAAGCGCTTAGGTAATACTTTTTACTTCTTAGAAATTCGGTTAACTCCTTTAGAATCTGAAAAATCTCATCCCGCTCAGCATATCGCAAGTTTTCCTGCTCTTTATTGAGTTCCTGGTTTTCAAACGGTTCTATGTATGATAACGTTCCTCCTCCACTCGAGTCGATGACTCTTCCAGGCACACGCTTCTTGTGCTGAGAAAGCACCGATAATAGTCGCTTTTCGTCTAGAAAAACCTCCTCAATATCTCCCAACAACTCGTCCTTTTTATACTTCTTCAGTAAGCGATCAAAATTTCGGTTGATTTGCTCTCTGTTTGACTTTAGCTTCGAACGAATACTTGCAAGTTTTTTAGAGGCATTGTCTTTGATTTGATTCTTGGCATTCAACTTAGAAGCAATTGGCTCAATGATTTCTTCAATTCCTTCAATGTGCGCACATGCTTCGTGCACAGATGGAAAGTTAGTTTGATTTTTTACTGAAAAGTCAACCAGTTCTTTGGTCCCTAGACACAAGCGATACACTTTTAGCAACTCGTTTAACACCAACACCCCATTAGCAATATTCAGCAGTTTAATCGCTCCTTTAATATCCTTGAAATACGGATGCGGAAAGTATATTTCATCGTCATAAATGGCCTTGATCTCACGCAACAAATCAAATTCTGCCTTAAGTGCTTCCTCATCCTCAAAAGGAGAAAGATGGGTGCAAATCTGCTTGGCTTTATCCGACTTACAATATCCAGATAGCAGTTCACCCACTTCATCAAATTGAAGTTCGTTAAGTGTTTGTTTATCGATAAAAAGTTTGTCCATTGCTAATTAGGGACAAAAGTAAAGAATACTGTTACAACTGCACAGATCGAATAACTACAATTCTCATACAGATAATAAACGCTTATGTTATGCCGTCCTCAAATTAGTAACTTGCCATCAATGAGTAAATTAATAACAATAGCGCTAGTATCAACCCTTCTTATTCATCAAAATTATTCTCAATCAAATAGTTTAATAATAACTGAGATCGGTACCACGAGCGAAGCGATTAAACTTAATAGTGTCAAATATGACACCATGAGAACAGCGTTTTGGGATGAATCGACAGAAGGAGCAGAAGCCATTGCATACTTTAATCAAAATGTTCTCAAGCTATTGATCGTCAACTGGTACGGAGAGATGGGAGCTAAAAGAATTGAATACTTCTTTGCCAACGATAAGTTAATACTTGCAAAAGACTATCGTTTTGAATACAATCGTCCCATTTACTGGGATGCGGAAAAAGCCAACGAAATAGGAGACAACGAAGTTCATGATCCTCAAAAGACTGTGGTTTTTGAAGATCACTATTACTTCCAAAATAAGGAATTAATTCATTGGGTTGATTCAAATGGTTCTGTTGTTGACCTAAATTTGGGGACTAACAAAATCACTGGCAAGATGCTATTGATGTATGTTCGAGAAACAAAAGCGAGGTTCTTTAAAAGCTCCACCGATTAGTTCTTCATACCCCTTAACATTTCTCGCTTTCCGGGAGGTCCGGGTAAACGCTCCATGGTAAACCCGACTTCCAGCAAATCCCTACGCACCTGGCCTTTGGCACAATAAGTTACAAATACCCCACCCGGTTTTGTTGCCTTGTAGATAATTTCAAACACCTGCTTTTCCCACATCTCGCCTTGAGCTCGAGGACCAAAAGCATCAAAATAAACAACATCAAAGTTTTCCTCATCTTTCAGGTTCAAAACATCAACTTCTCGCTTCTCAAGATCAAAATTCTCATAAAGTTGTACCGACTCCTCCCAAGCAGCTGAATAAGCCTTTTTGAGGTAATCGTCTTCGTCCCAATCTTTGTAATTGAGTTGTTCAAGAACTTCTTGAGGCACTGGAAATTTCTCAATGCCTGTGTAGTGAATTTTTAACTGGTTTTGCTTAGCAGCTTTATAGGTGAGAAGCGAATTCAACCCTGTTCCCCAGCCTACTTCCAGCACTTTGATCTGCTTTTGGCTCTTGGCAGAGTACAGTAACCCATTTTGTATGAATACATGCAACGCTTCCTGTACAGCACCATGCCGAGAATGGTAGGTTTCATCCATTTCCGGAAGGTACAAGGTATGTGAGCCATCATTCGATTCGAGTATCTCTACTTTCATCCTAAATATCTAATTATTCGTCACGAATTTCCTATCAATCCTACTATTCTATCGACCAGTAGGCAACATTTGCAACTCTTGGTCGTCTTTTATACAGATTGCAACGCAAAGATACGGAAACCAATAAGTTCATCGAACATTGTGTGGAGGGCTTTGAAAAGTTGACAATCACTAGTTAGACTTAATAGCACATTGCTATTCTACCTCTGGGAAGAGCCACACCTTGAAAAAGGTATGGCTCTTTTTCTTTACTGTCCTCTCACCCCACTATTTCACCGCTCAAACCAAGTTGCTAACAACCGTAGGAAAAAAGGCAAAAATTCACTACTTTTGCACGACATTACACACGCATAATTGACACGTTATGAGCAACGAGAAAGAAGAAGTATTGGAGACGACAAGTGTAGAAGATATCAAAAACGAAATTCTTAACGATTATAAACTAGTATGTAGAAGTCGTGAGGCTTCTCTATTAGGGAGAAAGGAAGTATTAACGGGAAAAGCAAAGTTCGGAATCTTTGGTGACGGAAAAGAGCTAGCGCAGATTGCGATGGCCAAGCAGTTCAAAAATGGAGATTTTAGATCAGGCTATTATCGGGATCAAACCTTTATGATGGCTATTGACTCGTTAACGGTAAAAGAATATTTTGCTGCGCTTTACGCACACACTGACCTAGATAAAGAACCTGCTTCTGGTGGACGTCAGATGGGTGGTCACTACGCTACGCGTAACCTGAATGAAGACGGCACTTGGAAAAACTTGATGGAGCAGAAAAACAGTTCGGCTGATATCTCTCCCACAGCTGGTCAAATGCCAAGGTTGTTAGGTTTAGCACAAGCATCTAAAGTTTATCGTAATAATCCTGATCTTGCGGATTGGACCAATTTTACAAACGGTGGTAATGAAGTTGCTTTTGGTACAATTGGTGACGCAAGTACTTCGGAAGGATTATTTTGGGAGACCATCAATGCAGCGGGTGTATTGCAGGTTCCGTTGGTGATGTCGGTTTGGGATGATGGCTGGGGAATTTCTGTTCCTAAGAAGTATCAAACAACTAAAGGGAACATTTCTGATGCTTTGGCAGGATTTGCGAAGGATGAAGACACCAATGGTTACAAGATTTTTAAAGTAAAAGGATGGGATTACCCTTCGTTGATCAAAACCTATGAAGACGCTGTTGATTATTCACGAGAACATCATGTTCCGAGTTTGATTCACGTTGAGGAAGTAACTCAACCACAAGGACACTCAACATCTGGTTCGCACGAGCGATATAAAACACCAGAGCAACTTGAGTGGGCAAAGGAATACGACTGTGTTAACCAGTTCAAGCAATGGATTGTTAATCATACTTTCCCTGATGGCTCTACAATCGCTACGATGGAAGAGCTGGAAGAAATGCACAAGACGATCAAAAAAGAAGTGCGTGCTGAGCAAAAAGCAGCTTGGGCTGAATTTACCAAAGACTTAAAAGATGATTTCAACCGCGTACTTCCTTTATTAGAGAAAGTAGCGGAAGAAAGTAAGAATAAGGTATTCATTGAAAAAGCGGTTGGGGATTTCAAAAATGCCTTTGATCCCATCCGAAAAGATTTATTTAGAGCTGCAAAAAGAGTTTTGCGACTTACTCGAGGTGAAGAGTTAGCTTCTAAAACTGCTCTACAAAACCTTTTGGTCCAGTTAGGAAATGAAGCTTACGACAAATACTCTTCTTACTTGTACAGTGAGTCGGACATGAGTCCGATGAACATAGAAGAGGTTGCTCCGGTGTATGACACAGATGAACAAGTGGATGGAAGAATTATCCTAAGAGAGAATTTTAGACATATTTTTGAGAACCGTCCTGAAGTATTAAGTTTTGGTGAAGACACGGGTAAAATCGGTGGTGTAAACCAAACCATGGAGGGGATGCAGGAGCAATTTGGTGAATTGAGAGTTTCTGACACTGGAATTCGAGAAGCTACCATTATTGGTCAGGGAATCGGAATGGCGCTCAGAGGACTTCGTCCTATCGCTGAGATTCAATACTTGGATTACCTTTTATACTGTCTTCAAATCATGAGTGATGATTTGGCTACAGTTCAATATCGAACGAAAGGAGGACAAAAAGCACCGTTGATCATCAGAACTAGAGGACACCGTTTAGAAGGGGTTTGGCATGCTGGATCTCCGATGGGCGGAATCATTAACCTCATCAAAGGAATCCACGTTTGTGTTCCCAGAAATATGACCAAAGCAGCAGGGTTTTACAACACTCTCTTAGAAGGTGATGATCCCGCATTGGTTGTAGAATGTTTGAACGGTTACCGATCAAAAGAACCGATGCCATCTAATTTGGGAGAATTCAAAACACCTTTAGGTATTCCTGAAGTGGTGGAAGAAGGTGAAGATGTAACGATTGTTTCTTACGGTTCCACTTTTAACCTATGCGTTCAGGCCGCAAAAGAATTGCGAGAAGTTGGAATTTCTGTCGAATTGATCGATGTTCAAACCTTGATTCCGTTTGATATTCACAGCAGTATCGTTGAATCCTTAAAAAAGACCAACCGCGTCTTGTTTGTAGACGAAGACGTTGAAGGAGGTGCTACGGCTTACATGATGCAGCAGGTATTGCAAAAACAAGGTGGTTATTTCCATTTGGATAGTGCTCCGGCAACATTAACGGCTAAAGATCACCGTCCGGCATATGGTAGTGATGGCGATTACTTCTCCAAACCAAGCGTAGAAGACATCTTTGATGCGGTGTATGAAATCATGCACGAGTTTTCACCAGAAGACTATCCGTACTAAAAATACGTGTCGTGACGAAGTTACCGGAAGAATTTGTAGCCTATTGTCACCAGCATTTTGAAGATGCCACCGCACTACTGGAGGAGTTGGACAAACCAGCTCCCACTTCCATTCGGATCAATCGAAAGAAATTACCTGAACCTAATTTAAAGAAAGTTCCGTGGAGCAATTCGGGCTACTACCTGGGGCATCGTCCCACCTTTACAGAAGACCCTTTATTTCATGCAGGAGCCTATTATGTGCAAGAGGCTTCTTCCATGTTACTGAGTCAGGTACAACAACTGCTACCGCGCGAAAAAGACCTCAAAATTCTTGACCTCTGTGCCGCTCCAGGAGGGAAGAGCACGTTATTGCATAATTTGTACCCAACTTCCCTTCTTGTCGCTAACGAAATTGTTCCGAAAAGAGCAAAAATACTGGCAGAAAACATTACCAAATGGGGTTGCATGAACAATATCGTCACCAATGCTTCTCCCGAGCAAATTGCCAAAACCAAAGAACAGTTTGACTTAATTGTGGTCGATGCTCCTTGTAGTGGAGAGGGAATGTTTAGAAAGGATAAAAATGCACGCTCCGAATGGTCACCTGATAACGTTGAAATCTGCACCAAAAGACAGGAAGACATTGTTGAAACGATCTATGATAATCTTAAAGAAGGCGGTGTTTTAGCCTATAGTACCTGTACCTTTAACCATAAAGAAAATGAAAAGAACGTTCAAAAATTCATTGACAACTTTAACCTTCGCGTAAAGAACATTGAAGTTCCCAAAGGCATTCTTGCTACTCGATTAGGCTATCGTATGCTGCCACACCGAATAAAAGGGGAAGGTTTCTTCATTTCATTTTTGGAAAAAACGGAAAACTCTGGAACAAAACCAAAGCTAATAAAGACCAATAAAGCCATTACAAATACGCGAGAAAGACCCGAAGAGTTCGGAGACTTATTCAAAAAAGATAACCTCTTTCGCTACGATGAGACCTTGCATTTGTTTGATCAACGGTATCAATCAACACTATTCAACCTGCAGCAAAAAGTGCGCATCGTTCAGTTTGGGCATCAGCTGGGTAAGTTTGTTAAAAGTAAATATATACCTGCACCTACCCTATTCACCCTATCAAAAGCGAAAGACCTTTACCCTCATCTTGAACTTGATCATGACAATGCGATTACGTTTTTAAAAAAAGGAAACATATCACTGACATCTTCACTCGAAGACGGATGGTACTTTGCCACATTTAACGGAGTGCCTATTGGTCTACTCAAGAAAATCGGTCACCGGAGCAATAATTATTTCCCAAAAGAATGGCGAATCATAAACCCAAGAATAACGGCAGGCTTCAGCTTAGAAGAATTACTGCATAATAAAACTGACGCCAACAAAGAATGATGTATTTTTAAGCTCACTTGAAAAAAGTTAAACCACTATATCAACTCCTTATTTTTCTTTTTTATTTTGGATTTAGTCTGTACCTCCAAAAGAGTATGATTCGTGAATTCCCGCACCACATTCATGCTTGGGCACATGTAGACCACTACGCGTTGAGTAAGGGATTTCTTAATAACAACTTTGACTTCTTTCACCCAGAGACACTTACAGCCAACAAGCAATTCCCGAGTTCGAAACATCCAAAAAAGCTAACACCTATTACATCGGTTGATTTTCCCATTGTGCAGTTTACCGCTGCCGTTGTCATGAAAATTTCAGGCAATGAAGAACCTGTCGTCTACCGTGTTTTAATGCTGCTGTTAGCCAGTTTAGGACTTCTTTATTTGTTTAAAATTGGGTATTTCTTTTCTCAGCAATCCATACTCAGCATTCTGCTGCCAATGGTTCTGATATTTTCTCCGGTCTATCTGGATTATCAAATTGGGTTTCTACCTACCATAGCAGCCATGAGTTGCTTATTTGCAGGCATTTATCATTTTCTTGTATACCAACGAGAAACCAGCCAAAAACAGTTGATTATTTCTGTGATTTGGTTGTCACTCGCAGCGGCCATCCGATTGCCATTTGCCATACCGCTAATAGCGATTCTAGGTCATCAGTTCTTGCTCATCTTGAAGAAAAAATCATCCATCAAAACCATTCTTATTATTGGATGTGGACTCGTTTTACCAGTGCTTTACTTTTTCTATAATCAGTACTTAAGAGCAGAATATGGTTCTCTCTTTTTGGGTTCTCCACTTTATGCCAGAAATCTAGAGGAACTCATCAGTAATTTCACTGAAGCGTGTCAAAATTGGCATTTTCATTATTTCCATCCACTCCAATGGGCGATTTTACTTACCGCTCTTGTTGCACTGCCTGTAGGAAGAGTTTTGATTCAAAAACTTCCATCACAGCTCAAGCAACTCGTTGATATCGCATTGATCTGTGGACTTGGTGTATTCCTTTATATGATTTTGATGTCGCGTCAACTGGTACATCACGATTACTATGCGCTCGATACGTTCATTCCTTTCCTCATAATTGTAGGTATCATAGGCATCAATCATTTCGTGAAAATCACAAGGACACCGTATTTTTTCTCCTTTGTTTTCTTGTTCGTCTTGATCTATATCCTACCTAAAAACATTGACCTACTGAATGAAAGAAGGTCTGTCGATTATAGCCAACCCTATACCCAAATGTATGAGAATTACAGTCATTTGGAAGAACTATTGGATAGGAATAAGATCACTCCTTCCACTCCACTTTTAGTTCTTGATCCAATGGCACCAAACATGCCTTTTTTATTGAGTAATTTCCAAGGAGCCAATGTCATGAGATTTAAACATCAATCGTTTGAGGAGTTTATGAATTCATCTTATGGGTATGTCATTTTAAGGAGTAGCTTATTCTACTCTGATTTTTGGAAAATCAACAATAAAATTCTACAAAAGACACAATTGGTTGATTATGGTTTTGGTATTTTCCTTTTGAAGGTGGAAACCACAGCCAGCAAAAATGTTTTTGATTGGCTAGAAATCAATCCTGAGCAGCCCATGAAAGTCTCAACTCTTGAGGCAGTACAAGATGTTGAGGTAGTCAAGGATAGTGGTACTTGTAATTCGGAGTTTGGTGTTACTTACAGAGACACTCTTCATGGAGAACAGTTTCGATTAGCATCTTTTTCTTTTAAACTCAAGAAGGAACAGAATACAGAAGCGCTTTGGCATCTTCATATCTATTCAGACCAAGAAGAGCTATTTAATGAATATCTTCAAATCAAAACGACTAGTGAAACTTTCGAAAGGGAAATTATTATTCCAAATGATTTGAACACATGGTACATTTCGAGTTACCTTTACAATCCAAACAATAATACAATTCATTATCAAGATTTTGAAGTCAAATATTATTAGCTTTTTCACTATTTTTCTTGCCTTTTCAACCGTCTCTCTAGCACAGGACGAAGTAGATTGTAGCGACTTCAGAAAAGGAAAGTTCTCATACACTCCACCTAATGGCGGTGAAGTAATCATTAGAAGAACAAAGAAAAAGCAAATTGAGCGGTACAATGACGAAAACCAGAAATTCATCTTCGAAATCACTTGGCTAGACGATTGTCGCTATGAGTTAATTTTGGTAAACACGAAAGGTCTTCCAAAAGAAAAGAAAAAAGAAATTATTGGAACTAGTCTGCAATGCAAAGTGGTCGCTGCATCGCTAGGGCATTATGAGGTTGAGATTACATCCGAAAGTTCCTTCAAACCACAAAAATTGAGTATTTATAGTAATTGATCACTTGGCATTGACATTTTAACTCCTCCGCTGATGAGCCTCCTATTTAACTTAACCTGGATAATAAAATCAATCACTTCGGTGAGTGGTGTTTGGGACTCATTCAGTTTGCGTTATTCAAATGGAGCTATACTAAGCACAACACCTTTTTACCAAGAGTCTTATTTCATTGTTAGCTTGGTTTCTCTTGTCGTAGTAGGCATGATTGCTCTTTTTATTTTGAGGAATAACTTTTCCATCAAACGTTTTGAAGCCTATTCAGAGTATAAGACCCATCTGGCAAAACTTCGGTTTCTTTCGATACTGTTTTTGATTGGATTACCCGCTATAGAATGGAGTCAGCAATCTTTTATTGAAGGACACACCTCACGTTGGGGGCTCATACTCATTGAAATGACTATTATTCTAGTCTTCTTTGCTTCTACACTCATCAAAAGCATTAACTCAATATTTATTAATGTTTTTTCTGTGGTAGGTTCTAGTGCAGTAATTTGCTTACTACTGTATCGCACATTTTTAGATAACTTCGGAACAGTCTACATGGCAGAGGTCATTGTTTCCATGGCGTATACGGTAATTATTTTTAACAATCTGAAGCATCAGGTTTATCAGTTAATTCTAGTAAATGTATACTTCACAGTTTTGTTTTTAACCACTCAGAACGAAAACCAAGTAGTACTAATTTTCGTGAGTGCTTTTATTGCCATTCAGGTTTTTGCGGTTTTATTTCACCTTTTTCAAATACACAAATTAGATCGGATTAGCTTCTCTGAACGAATCCTGAATAGTTACGACAGACTTGTAATCGTCTACAATATCAGAGGTGAAGTGGTTTATGTTAACCCTTTTTTGAAAAAATTCGTAGGCAAACGTGATGAAGAGCTCTTGGGAGATGCTTGGTACGAAGTGAGACATTGTTCTGAGGAAAGAACCCAACAGATTAAACTTAGCATCCGACAGCAAATACTGGAGCAGCTTACGATTGACGAGTTGAACGAGGAAATTTATAGTGAGCCTAACGAAAAAATTCGAACAGTCAACTGGACTTTTCAGGTACTTGACGGAAGTTACCTCATGTCCATAGGTAGTGATATCACAGAACTACTGGAACAGCGAAAGGAGATTGAAGAACTGTCTTCCGTTACGCAATCTGTGAATAACGGTGTAGTCATTACGGATACAAAAGGCGTCATACAATGGGTAAATGATAGCTTTTGTTCCATGACAGGATACACCTCTACTGATTTTGTGGGCAAAAAACCGACACAAGTTTTCAGAATTCCCGAATTCTTTCAGGACGAATTTAACGTACTGATAAAAGAGGGACCTATCTTTCATGATCCGCTTACTGTTGCCCATTATGACAAATCGGGTGATGTTATCTGGCTGATGATTAATACCACGCCTATTTACAACGAAAATGGTGATCTGGAGAAAATTATAGAAGTCGTAACAGACATAACAGAGCAGAAAGAAAAAGACATTGAGTTTGAAAAACTGTCCTTAGTAGCTCAACATACACAAAACCCAATCTTAATTACCAATGCTAGTTACCAAATCAATTGGATCAATGGAGGTTTTACCCGACAATTAGGCTATACACTGGAGGATATTGAAGATCGCGAACCAGGTGACTTGCTATTTAAAAGCAGCACAGAATCCACCGATTACGCTCATTTTGTTTCTCAGGTAGAAGCAGGAAAGATGGCGAAAGGAGATTTTGTACTCTACAAAAAAGATGGAAGTCCCGTATGGATGAACGTTACGGTTGATCCCATCCTTAATAATGCTGGTGTCATCACTTCTTTCATTTGCTTAATGCAAAATATTCAGGAGATAAAGGACGCTCAGGCCATTATTGAAGAAAAAAATAAAGACATTACCGACAGCATTTCCTACGCTCAAAGGATTCAGGGAGCTTTATTGCCGAATTTAAAGTTAGTTAAGCAAAACCTGCCCAAGCATTTCGTATTCTATCGTCCTAAAGATATTGTAAGCGGTGACTTCTATTATATCGAAATGTATCGAAACAAAGTTTATATAGGAATTGCGGACTGCACAGGACATGGTGTACCCGGAGCGATGATGACCTCGATAGGTGCAGCTGCATTAAACAACGCTATTCTAGACAGAAAACTATCTGATCCAGCTGCCATTCTCAATCATGTAGATGGTTATCTCAAGGCTTCCTTGTCTACAAGTACAGAAGGATTAAGAGATGGAATGGATATTGGGTTAATCGTACTTAACATAGCCGATCGGGAAATTGAGTATTCAGGAGCAAAAAGACCACTTATTGTAGTGGACAAAAACGGTGAAATGACTACGATTCCCGGGATCAAACGATCCATTGGTCAGTTCATCATGGGCGATGATTTCAAGTTTAGAACCACCGCTATTCCAGTAGAAGAAGGAACGAGCATTTATTGTTTCTCAGATGGAATTCCAGATCAATTTGGAGGAGAAAAAGGAAAAAAAATCTATCAGTCCAATCTCATTGATTTTCTGGTAGAAAATAGTCACTTGCCCATGAAAGAACAACACCAAGCATTGAATAATTATGTGGATGAATGGCAACGTGATTTCGCTCAAACTGACGATATGGTACTCTTTGGAGCCAAGGTAACCACAAGATACTTTGATAAATTAAGCACAATTCTGGCAAGTAACGGTTGACGTCAGCGTATCGCTACTTCGTATTTAATTTGATTTCAAATTCCTTATATCCGGCAGGGATTTCGAACTTCTCAGCTGGAACAATTATTGCTTCTTCTTCCAACTCTACCGTATACGAACCGCTTTCTCGCTGAACAGCAATCCTGCGGATAGAACGTTTAACGTTAAAAGCATCAATCAACTCATAGACCGGATCATCCATGTAGGCAGATAGTCCAGTGAGATCAGCCTTTCCCTGACTTGATGCATACATCACCACGGACCCTTTATCTGTTATCATAGAATAACCCTGACAGTTCTCTCCATTGACTTCTTTCTGTCCATCCAGTTTTGCAGAGGAAAGAATTTTAAACTTCTTCTCTCTTTGTAGCTGCGCTGCCGTAAAATGATAATATCCTTTCTGCGCAAAGGTGGGGTTATCTATGCAAATAAAGATTTCTTCGGTAGCTCTGTTAATAATGATTCGATACTTTCCTTGCCCATCCTCACCTTCCAGAGAGATCAAATCTCCCTTCATATAAATGTCAAAAGTTTCCTTTACACCATTTGCACTCTTTATGCCATGAATTACCCCTTCAAATGCAGTAACTTGAAACAGTACGAATAACAACAATATGGTACAAAAAGCTCTCATCTTATCCATTCATTTAATTTCCTACTTGCCCTCTGATCCAGTACGTTTGGTAATTATCATCAGGAATGTTCACTATATTTCCGTTGTGTCGGATAGCATACCCTCCTACTCCAGTCAAAGAACCGTTGAATTGTGAGTTAATGGTATTTGCAATGGGATTCAAAAGCGGTCCAATTGGAATCGGAATGGTTACATCTCCAATAAATGGGATGCTGATGGTAACTCCCAATTCAGAACCAGAAAAATCAATCGGCTGAGAAGAAGTAGTTCCATCTTCTCCAAAATCTCCACCTCCACCAGCATTTGCGGTAACCACAATATTTCCAGAAACAACAGGTGTAGGAATTGAAAAACTCTCCGTTTTACTTATTGCAAATCCCTCGTTATCATCATACTCACTTCCCGCTGATCGACCTGTGTCCCAAAACCCAATTACGGTAGTACAAGAACCTCCAGAGGCAGTACCTCCTCCAATCCCATCTGGCATTCCGCCTCCGCCACCTGCGCCAATGGCTAGACAAATCGTGATCACTCCACCAATATCGAGACTTTCAAATGCACCTACTGTGAGCCCTGCTCCTCCTCCACCGTAAATCATGCCGTGGTTTCGAATTTCTGCATCACAGGTCAAAACAATTGCATCTCCGCCATTATCCGCGTCTTCTCCCATCAGTTCTGGTCCATCCCCTCCATCCCCATAAATGTAACCGTAGTTTAGAATTCCCAGATTAGTATTACTCAACGTGCCTGTGGTAAACGCAGGAATCGTATCCTCTATGGATCGAATTCCTACATTTTCTTCGATCGTAACGACAACGCAGTTATTTCCAGAAACCGCAGGATCTGCCGAAACATCAAAATTCATTTGGTCGGTAGAAATAACCACCTGATCGCAAGGAGAAACATCAATTTCTATGGAGTGAATCCCAACCGATCCTCCACATCCAGAGAAAAAGGTAATGCGATGACTTCCTGAATCTTCAAAAACCGTGGTTTGAATGTCAATAGAAACATTACCTGTGGTCTGCAAAGAATCAAGGTTGAGGTCAAGCTCAGACTCATCCGAAAAATCATGTAAGATAGAAAGTCCAAGCCCAGCTTGATTGCTAGACATAACTGTAAACGGAATTTGCATGGACAGTGCATTGGCACGATCAATCTGATAATTCGTTTGTCCGAATGAATACGTTACCGAACACTCCGAACAGTCTTTGCTGTAAGATGGAATCCAGCATACACCATTGTACTGTTCGATGATGCTATCCGTGGTATTGTAAATCACTAACCCCGTAGCTGGATTGGTTATATTATTTCTTTCAGTAATGGACAGTCTTGGCATCAAAAACCCCTTGTCATCGGATTCTAAATGCAAAATAGCGGAAGAGTCAGGTGTATTGGTATTGATTCCAACATTATCTTGAGCAAATGAAACTTGCACACTTGCCAAAAAAATCAAAAAAAAGCATAATCTCCTCACCTTACAACAATTGTTAAGTCCGAATCAAAAGTACGAAAATTAATGTGTCTATAATATTAACTTTTCTGTCAGTTCGGCATCGATAAGAATATCTACGTTACCTTTAAGTCGGGTCTGATGAAGTGGTCCTGCAAGCTGTTTTAATGCTCTCATTCCCAACTTTCTATTCTTTGGAAAATGCTCATCCAACGTAGAACTTCTCACAATGTAAAAGTTCCATTGATCTAGATCAAGAACGTTTATTTTTTTGACATCTTTTTCTGCGAGAACAGCAAAAATGTAGAGCTCTGCTTCTCGATTTCGAAATGTCATTGAATCCTCGCGTTTTGCGTCAATCCCAGTCTTAGGAGAAATGTCAAAAGAAATTCGCTTGGGACGTTTTTGTTTCCAGCTTTGGATATAACCACTGCTTCTCACGGCTATCTTTTTTCTGCGGTATCTCAGGTCTACTTTTCCCCAATCAATTCGAGGCATCTTTGTCAACTCAAGTGCATTCGCCACTAAAAATAAACCAAACGCATCACGGTTTTGGTTGATTAACATATCTGAATAGGTCCATTGCCAAAAATCTTTAATTTTGACATCCTCCATACCTTTTATTGACTCGTGTCCCCAGTACATATTTCAAATATAAACAATTCCAATCCCATTCTTTAAATTTACTATATCTTTAGCTTTAAATTAAACCTAACCTTATGAAGAAACTTCTCCTTTCAGCAATTTTATTAATGGTTGCCACGGTCAGTCATGCGCAAGACGATGATTGGGATTTTGGCGGTGACAGTGATGAGGGTGGCTCGAGTGTCGGCCCTGCTTTTTTTGATACCCGCGTGATCAACAGTCACAGTGTAGAGACTTTAGATCAAGGAACTTTTGACGTGCGAATTGCACACCGTTTTGGCGATATGGCCACCAATAATAGTTATAAAACTTTCTTTGGCTTTGATAATTCAGCGGATATCCAGATTGGATTAGACTATGGTATTACCGACAATCTAATGATTGGTTTGCATAGAAATAAAGGTGCAGGACCCTATAGCCAGCTGTTTCAAGGTGTAATTAAATACAAAATAATGGCCCAACAAGATGGCAAGCCTTTTACCCTGAGCGTAAATGCGAATGCGTTTGCTACCTTGATGGACAAGTCGAGCGACAGCACCTCAATTACCTATTTTCAAAAAACGGCTCACCGCTTTAGTTATTTCACACAAGTAATTTTGGCAAGGAATTTGAATGATAAAGCTAGTATTCAAATGAACGCTGGATTATTACATAGAAACTTGGTTCACTACGAAGATGTCAATACAACTTTTTCGATTGGTGGTGTGGCAAAAGTTAAGGTGGCCAAAAAGATTAGTTTAATTGCTGAGTATAATCACTTGTTCAGACCTACGAATACGATTGATGGTATTGAATATACTGACCCACTTGGAATTGGTGTCGAGTTTAAAACACATGCACACGTTTTTCAAGTGAACTTCACCAATAGTAGAGGAATGGGAGAAGCACAGTTTATTCCTTATACCTTCTCAAAATGGGGTGACGGAGCATTTAGAATGGGCTTCACCATCTCCAGACATTTTTAATTACAAACCCTGCCTTCAAAAAATATTGGCAACTAAATTATAACACATGAAAAAATCAATCTTTACCCTCGCTCTGGGATTAATGGTCGGAATTGGCACCATGGCTCAGTCGCTAAAAATTATTTCTGAAAAAGCTCAAGCTGAGTTTAAAGTAGTGAGCGAAGACGTTACTGGTACGTTTACTGGAATGGAAGCTACTATTGAGTTTAATGAAGGAGACCTAAGTGATGCCAGCATCAAGGGTAGCATTCCTGTTAATACAGTATCTACTGGAAACAAAACAAGAGATGAACACCTTCAGGCTGAGGAATACTTCCATGCAGCAAAGTTTCCAAAAATGGAATTCGAAAGCAGCAAAATTGAGAAAACCGATAAAGGGTTCTTGATGACAGGAAAAATGACCATCAGAGGAGTAACAAAAGACGTTAGAATCAACTTCGTGTTTAAGAATAACGTTTTTGAAGGTAAAACGGTAGTTTATACTAATGACTTTGACTTTGCGGTAGCGAAAAAGCGTGATGACAGCAAAATATTGGTTAAATTCACCGTACCTGTGGAATAACGACCTCAACTTAAATATGTTCATAAAAGAAACCCAGACCTTTTCGAAGCATCTGGGTTTTTAGTACCTTTATTTTCATGAGAGTATTTTTCTTTTTGGCTACAGCCATTTTGGTTTTCTCTTCTTGTCGCAAAGGAGATGAGACTCCACCTTCAATAACGGTAGACACTCCTGGCAACATGACATCTATTGCCTATGGAGATGTAATTACCGTTTCTGGTGTTGCCTCAGATGAAGAAGCATTGAAAGCAATCAAAATTGAGCTGCTTTATGATAATTTGGCAGCCACCGATTTTTCTTTTGAAATCACGGTCAACAACGACAACTATGAGTTTACCAAGTCGTTTGAATTGGATGATAGGCACTTACCCACAGCTACTTACCTTCTCAAGGTTTCTGCTATTGACAAAGCAGGAAACAGGGATTCGGAGTTCATCGAATTGAATTATGGAGAACTACCTAAAGAATTAGAAGGTATCGCCATCGTTGATAAGATCAGCTCAAGCATGTATGATTTTTACTTCTATGACATGACTGCTGCCAATTACATCCAAACCTTTACAGGAGATTTTCAATCGCTGCTGGCAGATTCGTACCATTTGCTCATTTGGCTGGCGGGAGGAAGTTCAGGAGATTTAATTACTTATGACCTGGACAACGATGTGATCAATTGGCAAAAATCACCTCAACTCTCCTTCTACCCTTACTTTGGTCAGTTGCACCAAATGGAATCAGATCACAACATCGCAATGGTAAGAGGAAATAGTTCTGCCGTTACGATGGACAAAGAAGGGATTACCAACCGAACTTATTCACTTACCGCTTCTGCTGAAGGAGGTGAGATTTTTGAAGTTGATGGTTATGTTTTAATCGAAGAAACAGCCGGATCCAATCATTACATTTCCACCTTTGTAAAGAGTACTGGAAATTTAGTTCATCGACTTCAGCTAAACGAAGATGTGATTGCCATTGAGCGAAGAACAGACGATGAAGTCTTTGTGATTACCTCAGAAAATAACGTTTGTCATTTCTATCAATTTGATTATCTGAACAATAGCACATATGAACCGCACAGCATTGACCCTGGAACGCTCTACGATTTTTGTGTCATTGATTCAGACGAAGTCATGCTCGCACATTCAGATGGTTTGATGCGTTTTACGTTAGGAAATAACTCCATGGTAACCGTAGCGCCAAATGTAGCTACCCAATTGGAGTATGAATCCTTGTCTGGGGTTATCTACGCGAATGTAAATAACACACTGCAATTTTTTGATCACTTGGGGAACAATGGAGGAACCGTTAACACTGGAGTTAATGTAACATCTTTTGCTTTGTATTACAATAAATGATTCGTTTATTTGCGGATCAAATTTTGAATTATGAAGCCTTACTACTTGTTGCCAGCGTTCGTTTTCTTATTAGTTTTCTCATCGTGTTCTAACAAACCAACAGATGAAGAAAAGAGAGTCGCAATTGAAACCATTTTAGAAGAATACAACGATTGTGTAGCCGAGGCAGAAACTCATCAAGATTGCAAGACTTTTACGGCTAGAGCAATTTGCGAATACAACGGACTAGACGACCTGAAAGAAGACGGAGAGTACATCATGTATGACGAGATTTACGACTTCATCACCTCGGGTGATTCTTGGAAAAGCTTGGGTTTTGCTCCAGACCAAGAGGTTATGACAGAAGCTCAAGATTTAGCGAATCAAGGATATGCCGTTATCGCGGTTAACACCGAAGATAAGCACAAGTTCACCGTACTAATTGTAAAAGGAGAATTGAGTAAATCAGGAAAATGGGACGCAGAAGTTCCTACTTGTGCAGCTTTTTTCCCTGCGAGCAGTAGTATGGAAGCCTTTATCAATCAAACCATCAACTATGCCTGGAGCAGTCCAGATGGTGTTGAATTCTTCGTGAAAAGATAATTTGTGGAAAATTCAACCCTTCTGCATCTTTAGTGTATAACATATTTAAACAAGTTATTATGCTAAGGTCAGTATTACTCACACTATTCCTATTCAACCTTACTTTATTAGTAGGTCAGAATCAATATAAAGTTTTCGGAACGATTCAAGATGAAGCGAAAGAGCCGCTTCCATTCTGCAACGTTGTCCTAAAACTAGATGATCAAATTGTACTAGGCGCTCTAACTGATTTGGATGGAAAATTTGTCCTTGCCCCAGTTGAGCCCGGAAATTATAAACTGGAGGTAAGCTATGTGGGATATGAAACATTGACAAAAAAGGTTAAGGTGCAAAACCATGACGTAGCCATCGACCTAGGACTTATTGAAATGTACTCGCAAATTGAATTGCTGAAACCCATTATTTATCTTTATCCCGAGTCAACCACAGAAGTTGCGGTAAAACTTGACTATGCTGGAAAACTACTTTATACCTACCCAGAATATCCAGCAGCAGGATGGGAAGTAACAGCACATCCAGACGGCACATTGTTCAATGAAGAAAATAAAGAGTACTATGCGCTATTCTGGGAAGGCGTTCCCTTTGAAGAACTACACATTGGAGATGAAGGATTTGTAGTAAAAGGAGAAGAAACTGTTGCATTCCTTGAAGAAGCCTTAGAAACACTCGGACTTAATCGAAGAGAAGCCATGGAGTTCATTATTTTTTGGCAGCCACGAATGCAAAGCAATCCTTATAATCTGATTCATTTCAGTACAACAGAATACGAGGCACTTGCAAAGCTGCATATTACACCTACTCCAGAAACTATTCTGCGTGTGATGATGGTATTTCAACCTCTCTCACACCCGATAGACATTAAGCCACAAGACTTGTCTTCGTTACAAAAAGAGAGAAAAGGGTTTACAGTTGTAGAATGGGGAGGTACCGAACTATCGCCAGTAATTTGCAGGGAATAAATCTGTGGAATTTTAGTTATTCTAATACCGTATGATTGTGCGTTTCATTTTAATATCAATAGTAGTCCTCATCTGTAGTTTAGGACTTGGTCAATCGAAAGAGACTTGTCCAACAATAATTAACTTCAGAGATCTTGGAAATCAGCAAAACAGTGATATTAAATTGTTGGATATAAACTACCGATATTTTTTTGAAACAAGTTTTGCCCAAAATCCTGAGATTATGCTTTACCCAGTTTCCTTCTTTAGTTCGCGGGTTATGCCATTCGACATAGGTTTGGGTGGAGGAATTTCTATTTCGGAACCCGTGTCTTATGGTTATGGTAAATTCTATGTACTCAAAAACTTTTCCAGACCCGCTTATCGATTCTACTCATTCGGCATTGGCGGTTATACGGATTTCATTTTCGGGAATAAATCACAACGATTTGGAGTTGAATTAGCCAATAATTTTAGAATTGGAGATAGAGGCTCAGTTCGACTTTTGGTAGGTAGTGCCTACCAGAGTTTTGAAAAACGATGGCAATTCAATTTAGGACTCTCTTTAACCATTAACAAGTACGCACGACCGCTAATTATGCATAGAAAGCCGGTTCTTTACGCATATAATGAAGATAGCATCCAGGTAGACATCAAACTTAACTATAACGGAGAGCTAACATTTGTTTATCCATCATTCGATGAGCGCTGGGATGTAACCGTTTGTCCGGACGGTATGGTACAAGACAATACCACCTTCAAAAAGTACCCGTATCTATTCTGGGAAGGAAAGTATCACTCATCTGTTCTGGGAGACATTGATTACGGATTTGTAGTACAAAATGCAGAACTAGTTCCTTTTTTGGAGGATAAGTTAAGCGAAATAGGGCTTAACGCCACTGAGATAACGGACTTTATTACTTTTTGGGTGCCGTTACTAAACGAAAAGCAATACGCGATTAAATTCTACCAACAAGACGCTTGCAATTCCCTTGCTACGTATGATGTTTTTCCTGTTCCCGACAACTTTCTGAGACTCTACGTAACCTTTGAAGCAGTAAATGGTCAGGTTAATCTTCTGACACCCACACTCCATTCGATCAGCAGAACTGGTTTCACGCTAGTGGAGTGGGGAGGCATGATTCTTAATGAAGAGGTGGCGGAAGAGTGAGCGTAAATTTTGTAATTGATGCTTTCTGCGTTAACTTTGAGAGGTTGAATCAAGTGATCTTGAAAAAAGCAATCTACCTCATATTATTCTTCCTGCCGTTTGCTACGATAGCTCAGAATGCAAAACAATTTATCGAATATGCAGATGAAAACTTTGAACTGGGAGATTATTATGGTGCATCCCTTTATTATAAAAAGGCGATGGACCTAGATAGCGTCAACATTCATTTGTTGTACAAATATGCTACCGCTCTAAGGATGTACAATAACTACTCAGGTGCTGAATACTATTACTACAAAATTACGGACAAAGATAAGGGTGGAAGAATCTACCCGGATGCAGTCTATTGGTTGGCGCATATGCAAAAATTCAATGCAGACTATCAGGAAGCTAGAAAATCATTTAAGCGAGCAAAATCTACATTCGGAAAGAATAAAAAGTCATACGAATATTTGAAGTCAAAACAGGAAGTGTCCAGTTGCAGCTATGCTAGGAAAAACTATACCGATAGTATTCCCAACTGCACAGTTAAAAATGCTGGTGCTGGTATCAACACAACAGACTCTGAGTTTAGTGCCTATCCGGTGAATGGAGAATTATTTTTTAGTTCACTGCGATCCGATAAAATGGGAGAAGAATTGGAGGTCTTTTCTCCAACCGACTATAAGTTAGCCATTTACAACGCAGAGGAAATTGATTTTTGGCAAACCAAATCAAAGTTACCAGCTGAGATCAACGCGTCTCAATTGCATAACGCGAATGGGTGTCTCAGTCCAGATCAAAAGAAATTTTACTTCACCCGCTGTGATAGCCTCTCGGATTGCAAAATCTACGTGAGTGAATTCAAAAATGGAAAATGGGAATCCCCCACTCCACTTTCCGAAAAGATTAATCACCCAAAGGCAAAGCGAACTACTCAACCAAACATTGCAACAATCGGTGATCAAACGTTTCTGTTATTTGTTTCTGATCGTCCGGGTGGTGAAGGAGACCTAGATATTTGGTACAGCGAAATCCTTGATGCAGGTACCTTTGGTAAAGCTAAGAATGCAGGAAGTAAGGTAAACACTTTGGACCCTGATATCACTCCCTACTACCACAACGAATCCCAAACTTTGTATTTTTCATCCACATGGCATAAGGGCTTTGGAGGGTTTGATGTGTTTAGTTCGAAAGGAGTTTTGGATAGTTTGGGAGAACCTGAAAACTTGCTCGCACCCATTAATACACAGTGGAATGATCTGTATTATGTACTCGATAGTTCAGAGACAAAAGGCTACCTAACTTCAAATCGGCTAGGAGTTTTTTATAAAAAAGGGCCTACTTGCTGCAACGACATCTGGGAAGTTGATTTCAAAAAGCCAGAAGATGTCGCAAAAAATGAGATTAAAAATCTGGATGATCTCAATAAGTTTTTGCCGGTGACGCTTTACTTTCATAACGATAGGCCGGGACCTAAGAGTTTAGACACAACGGTTAATGATAATTATCTGACTACCTATGATAAGTATAAAGCGCTTCAAGGCACTTATCGTGATGAGTATAGTAAAGGATTGAAGGATGACCAAAAAGAAGAAGCCATTCTGGATATTGACGACTACTTTAAAAACTACGTGGATAAAGGAGTGGAAGACTTGGAGTTGTTTACCAAACTTCTGCTCATTGAATTAGAGAAAGGAGAAAAAATTGAAGTCACGATTAAAGGTTTTGCCAGTCCGCTAGCAAAAACCGAGTATAACGTCAACTTGACCAAACGAAGAATTTCCACCCTGGTTAATTACTTGAGGGCCTATGGTGATGGTGAGTTCAATGCCTACATAGATAAAACAGCTGCTAATGGAGGTGAGCTCACTTTTCTTAAGATTCCTTTTGGTGAGTACACTGCCAATGCAAATGTAAGTGATGATTATTACGACCAACGCAACTCCATTTACAACAGAAGTGCTGCGTTAGAAAGAAAAATTGAGATTCAATCGGTTACATATGCTGAAAAGGATAGTGTTTTTGCTGGTTTGACGGTTGCTTCCGGAACATTTGATTTTGGAAAAGTCAAACAGGGCGGAGTCGTTCATCACACGTTTAAGATCGAAAATACTGGAAATAAAAACCTGATTATTAGTGAGGTCGTTACGGAATGTCAGTGCATTAGCACAACGTTCTCTTCAAGTCCAATCGCTCCAGGAGAAATCGGAGAAGTAGAGCTATCTTTTGACACCAAAGATCTTGTAGGTAAACAAGTTAAATCGATCACGGTACTGGCCGATGCCTTTCCAGGCACCAAACGATTGGTTGTGACCGCTGAGGTACAGGAATAAAAAAAGCCTTCCTACTTGGAAGGCTAGTATTTTTTGAAGAATAAAATAGTCTTATCCATTGGGTTGCATTGGTACAAAGAAAAACTCTTCTCGTATAATTTTCCCATTTTCTACCTGATAAAGAGCGATTTCATCCATTACCGTTCTCATTCCACCTTTGAAAGTAACGTCCATTTTCATTGCAACTGAAAAATGATCTTTCGCTACAACTGGTTCGGTCACTTCCATTCCGTGCATTTCTTCACACATTTCTTGAAACTGCTGCCCTTTCATTTTAACGGCATCAAGTCCTTCTACTACCTTTACAGGAGCTCCATCTGGTTCAACGCTCACAATATTGTCTGCATAGAGTTCGTTCATCGCGGTTTCGAATTGAAAACCTCTACATAATTCTACAAGTCGATTGGCTACTTCATTTGTTGTCATATCTTTAAGTTTAAATTGTTTGTTCAAATTTATTTTTAATCGAACAGACAGAAGTGGTGTTTTTCCGCCATCGTTAAGGGGCAAATTTGCCCTTTATTTGAATAGATAAAGACACAAAAAAGCCCCATCACTTTGAAGCGATGGGGGCTGATAAAGTATTCTGCTTTAAACTTACTGTTTAACCAGTCTAATTGTTTTTATTTCACCTCCAGAAATCACCTGCATCATATAGACACCCACTTTCAGATCATTCATTTCGAGTGTCATAAATGCATCGGAAGTTTTAACCGACTTCATCAATTGTCCCAACGAATTGTAAATTCTGATTTCTTTTTCAAGCGTATTTCCTCCAAAATCAACACTTACATTGCTCTTGAACGGGTTAGGATATACAGTTGTTTCAGATAGTAAGTCTTCACTCAAACCAGAGCTGCCACCTGTTGCAATGTTTATGGTAGACTTTTCTGTCAAGTCTCCGCCATTATTTCCTATAATGATAGCTGATCCAGGGCTAGTCAACTCACAAACAACACCATAGGTTCCAACTTCAGCTCCTATATATGCTCTCACTTCAACATCATATGTTTCACCAGCTGCGGTGAGGCCAGCATCATTTAGTGTCATTGCTCTAGTAGGACTGAATACAGTAGTAGCAGCACCTCCGCTTTGAGGTGTAAACCTGAATTCAAATTGAGTAGCTCCAGCAACAAAATTAGCATAGAAAGTTTGACTGAACCAATTCAATGTGATACCACAGTCTTGCGACCTTAATTTGGCAGCAGGAACTCCACCTGGAGCTGTCAACTCACACACTACTCCAAAACTTCCAATATCACTTCCAATATGAGCCCTAACTTGAACATCATAAGTTTCTCCTGTCTCAGTCAAACCAGCGTCATTTAATGTCATAGCTCTAGTAGGACTGAATACAGTGGTAGCACCACCTCCGCTTTGAGGCGTAAACCTGAACTCAAATTGAGTAGCACCACCTACATAACTACTATAGAAAATATCACTAAAGGACCCAACGGTAATACCGCAGTCTTGTGATCTTAACTGTGCATCTGGAACGCCTCCAGGCGAGGATAGCTCAAAGGCAGTTGCATAAGAGCCTACATCTCCACCAACATGCGCTCTCACCTGTACATCGTATGTTTCGTTCAAATCTAGTAAACCTGCCTCAGCTAAGGTTAACCTTCTATCTGGCATAATTACTGAAACTGGTCCTCCTCCGCTCTGTGGAGTAAATTGCCATTCATATTGTGTTGCATTCGAAACATGGGTAGAATAAAAGTTTTGGTTCAATGTTGCCATTGTTTTCCCTCTATCCTTCCATCTTAGATAAGCGTTTGGAACAACCGCACAACTCTGAATCTCTACCACTACATCCTGATCATCTGGACATACACCAGCAGTAGTGTACGTTACCGTATAAGACTGGGCTGTAGAAGCTGACACATCAATCTCACCTGTACTTCCATTAATTACTAAACCAGCTGGATCGAATGTAAAAGTTCCTCCAGCATCTCCTGTAATGGTTGGAGTTGGATCAGAATCGCTCTGACAATAAGAAGCTGCATCATAATTGAAACTAGCATCATCCACATCGGTTACATTCAACGTAATCTCATTACATATTCCTGGAGTAACACATCCACCTTCACCTCTCACGAAATAGGTTGTAGAAGGACCAGATGGTGTAACGTCAAAGCTACTACCCGATGTAGTAGTCACTTGAGTTCCTCCACAAGAACCTGTATAAACAACCCACTGAGACGCGCTATTTAGATCTCCAGTAATGTCAATCGTTGCGCTGCCTCCATCACAAACCGACCCGACTCCAGATAGTACTGGAAAATCGGGATCAGTACAAGTTGAACTTACCATTACGGCATATTCCTCTACTTCCCCGTATTGCGGATTATAACACGAACCAGAAATAGTATTTCCGAACCAATCTACTGTAACTCTCATTCTTAGGTAAGTGTCTAACGTTACACCCGATGACGGAACCGAAACAACTCCTGAGAAACTCACATCACTTGTACCCGAAAAAACATTTTCATTGGCATCTTCAAAATCTCCATCGTTGTTATAATCTATCCATACTTCTATGTCCTGATTGTTTGCAGGTCCTAATTCTATATTCAAATCATAATCTGAACCAGCTGTTAAGTCTGTTTTAAAAGCACAAGTTCTGTCATGATAACCTTCATCATTTTGACTTGTTCCTGATACTACATGAATCGTGTTGAATTCGAAGTCAGTAATTCCCATTCCAAAACTATTTGGTGTCGTATAATCTACCGAACAAGTTGCAGCTATTGGTCCAGTTTCTGTAGGAGCTGTTCCTCCTAATGAAGTAATCAACCCTGGTCTTTCCAACTCAAGCGCTGCACGCATTCTATCCTTTTGATCAGAAGTAAAACGATCCTGACAATCATCTGAAGAATAAGCCATGAAGTTATTGTAAACAGTAGAACCGCTTACACCATGACATGTATTTTGAATCGCATCGCAATCGCTATCATCTCTTCGGTGTGCATCTGTATCTGCACACAAATCTCCATCTGTAGTTGGATCTCCATTTGCAGGACATTGATCGGCCGTACCATCGCCATCTCCATCATCTCCTTGGAACGTATGGTACAAATCCAAACCGTGTCCAAGTTCATGAATAGTGGTCACGTTATAGTTAGTGTATGATTTTAAGTTGTAGCCAAGTGCTCCGGTTGGATCATAACCAAACGCATTGTAAAGAACGACCGCACCGTCTACACTCGAAGAAGCTCCTGGGAAATAGGCATAACCTTGAGTCCCTGCTCCTCCGTCATTCCCGTCAATTTCAGAAACAACCCAAATATTATAATACGTATAGTTATCCCACTTACTTAGTGCTTTCACATCCGTCTCGTTTGCGTCTGTAATACCATCTGTTGAGTATCCTGAAACACCAGTTCCGTTAATTCTATTAATACCATCCGTTGCACTACAATTTTCATCCCTTGCAGCAAGAACAAACTGAATTTCTGTATCCAAACCATTGTAACCTGTGTTGGCATAGGCATCATTCAAATTATCTATGGCACTTTGAATTTGAGCGTCTGAAATATTTGTTCCTGTACCTTCTGCCTCTCCAAGGTGAATGATATGAACCACTACAGGAATAGTTACTGTACCTGACAAAGCCCTTTGAGAGGAATTATTGTTGCTTAAATAATCCATCATGCTCTGATGAAACTCCTGACGCTTTGCAGCATATGCCGGATTGTTCATCATTAAATCAATGTGCTTTTTATCGGATTTACACATTCCAGGAAATGACACTGGTGAGCCTGAGGTCCCGTTTGAGGAAACACTTGGCAAACTGCGTACATTACTAGAATAAAGAGGAGATCCTTGTGCTCTGTATTGACCTAAACAAGCCAACAAAAGCGGAATAAGTAATAATTGTCTCATACTGTAGATTAAGGTTAATTTAATTGGTTAAACATTAGTTAGGCTCAAATTAGTAAAAAAACGTTTGATAACAGATCGTTTTTATATGAACACATAAAAAAAGGCGACCAATGAAGGTCGCCTTAATTTCTCTGGGTATTTAGTTGCAACTAGAATCTAAACCTCATGAATCCTGTGCTCAACGATAGCGTAGGACCATTTTGCGTAAAGAAGGTAATGGCGTCACGTGAGGCGATACCTGCTTCCCAAGTTCCTTTTTTAGTGATCACCGTCAATCCTAGTGGAATTGAGAAATCATAATTACCTCCAGTCATGAAACCTGCTGAAAGTCTTAACCATGGAATTGGTTTAATATCACCACCTACTCCTATGATTGCTCTTTCTAGACTCGCTGGAGACTCATCGTTCATCGGAGCTATCACATCAAAACCAACTTGAGCAATTTCTCCAATTAAATAACTTGCTCCGAATCTGAAATTGGTGTTTAACTTTTGCTTCAGCTCTTGCTCTCCATCCCAAACAAAAACACCGTCTTCACCAGATAGATTAGAGATGGTTTGATATACATTATAACTATTCAATCCTTCTGAATCGGTATCAATCACTAGCGTATCCTTCATTGAATAAACATTACCCTTCCAGGTCATTGAACCTACATTCGTTAATGCAACTGCTACCTTAAGTTTATTTTTGATAAGTAAATCTAATCCAAAGTCCATTCCGAAACCTCCTCCAACACTGTTAGGTAATCCGCCACTTTGCGTAATCGTTGATGGGTTTTGAGCAGCTGCTGTGCCGTAGTCAATATCAAAAAAAGGCGTTATGGATGAGAATGCAGATAGGTTATTGTTTTCGCTTTTAACATCAACCATGGCAAATCCTTGAATGTACTTTAATCCAATACCTCCAAAAATTTCAATCTCATCGTCTTTACCAAAGATCTTTCGTCCGTAGCTTAAGTTGTACTCTCTCGTCCAAGATGCTCTCATTTCACTTCCGTTGAGGATTTCTCCAATCATGCTTGGTACATTAACAAACCCATTGGCTACATTGGAAATAGAATCTGGATCTTGTATGTTATAATTCTCAATAACTGTAGTATCCATGGAAGATGGATCTACATAAACCAACGAATCAAAGTAGGGAGCAAATTTCCCCATGAAAAGCATGTCTGATGTGGTTTCATTTAACCTAGCGTAGGTGCTGAAGTTGTCATTAATTCTAAAGGCAATACCTCCAAAACCTTCACTCGTAAAAGCGAATCCAAACGAACCCATATCTACGTTGAGTGCCATTCCGTTATAGGCAAAATCCCTACCTGCCTGACGTTTTTCGTCAATGGTCCAGTCCTCTGTACTTTTGTTCTGAATAATTGATTTGAACTCTTGTCTTAGCTCATCCTTGGTGAGTGCTTCCGAGTGAATCGAAAATGTCATTTCGGTAAGACCCATGGTAAAATGTTTTTCTTCAAACTCTGCATCCCAACCTAAGTTAGCAGGATTGATACCACACGCTTGGTAATCTGTAACAAACGAAGTAGCACCTCCCCTTCCCGTGGAAGTAAAAGAGCTAATTTCATACTGCGCAAAGGAACTGATCGTTCCAGCACAAAGTAGTAAAGTAAATAGTTTTTTCATTTTCATTGGTTTGCGGACTAATTTACAATAAATAATCAATTCACTGAATCCGTTTTTTTGATTCCACTGTAATCTCAGATCCCTCTGCTAAGAATACTGATTTTGGTTCAAGGTTGTCTAAGAATGAAAAGTCTTTTCCGTATACTTTCTCAAAATCAACATCAATCTGATGCTTCGATACGTGGTAAACTTTCCACCTAGGGTGGGTCACTTCGTATTCGTTTGTACTGCTTTCACCCGCCTTTGCGTACCCCCAATAATGTTCTGTGATGAACTCTTCCTCGGAACCAACCTTAAAATCAACTTGCTCTTGGTCAGCGACCACTGAAAACTGTTGATCTTCACCTTTCTCACTCCAACCGTAGGTAAGGGAGAAATCACTTTCTCGCTGCACGAGTTCATGGTTCATTTTTCGGGTTACGTAATGCTCTTTATAAACGGTATTCGCAATAAACGTTATGGCTCGTTTTGGAACGATCTCCCGAACAAAAACAACTCCTCTTCGTACCTCACCATCCACTTCCCGCTTGACGTAGAATCTGAGGTTAACCTCTTCAAAATTGACATGTCCTGGAACTTTAACTCCCAAAACTTTGGTGTTCTTAAAAAGAAAGCCAACGAGGCTTACATAACAGTTACCTTCCCACAAATCAAGCTCCGTACCTAGAGGAATATGGTTCTTTAGCACTTCTTCTGGGATAACGTAATTGACCAACACTAATTTCCTCCACTCGGCTTTCAAAAAACTCATACAAACTATTTTGGTAAGACGTTCAATTCAAATATCAGCGGTGTGCAGGCAGGAACTTGTCCACTCTCTATCATGTGATTTGAAAAACCGAGGTAGGATGGAACAACTATTTTAGCAGACTGACCTAACGTCATCTGCAACAAAGCAATTTTCATTCCTTCTAATGTTTGTCCTTCCACACCTACTTTGAACTCATCTGCCTGGTCTTTATCGAGGTTACTATAAAAGACTTTATTATTGGGGTAATACCCCTTATAGAACACTGCCACGTTCATTCCATATTTAAGGGTATCGATACTTTCTTCTGAGCCCACTACCATATAAATACCGTTAATCTCCTGCACCAATTCACCTTGCTGTTTCCAAGCATTAACAATACTATCGATAGTCATAAACTCTTGGATGTCGCACGCTTCCTCCTCCTTCTCAAGGCGTGATTCATACTCTTTCGTGGTCTCGATCTTCAACAGCCGAAGCGTAATCAAGATTTCATCTTCTGGAGAAATATCAGCAGGCACATCATCGAATAAATAATGACTGTAAAATTTTTGTGCTTCAATATAAAACGTCACACTATCTCCCTCCATTAATTGAGCGAAACCTTCTTCTATACCACCTTCTACACTTGGTGTTCCCAAATGAATGGTTTGCTTGTGATCATAAGTTCCGTCCTTAGAACTGTAGATTAATTTACCGTCATTTGTTTTGTAGTCAATGTAGACCGTTAAATAATCTCCAATTTTGGGAACCCTTCCATCTTCTACGATGTCATGGTATTTATACTTTAGATTTCCTTTGGTATAATAAAACTCTGGCGTGCTGCTATCACAAGCAACTAAGCCCGTTAGAATCATCAAAAAAAGGATTGACCTAAACATCTTTTAAGTATAATAATTCGATATCGTATAACACGGGGGATAAGGGAGGAATTTTGTCCATATCTCCCAACAGTCCGTGCGCAAGGTAATGCGGCAAGATAATGAAGGCCTTGTCTCCTTCTTTCATGTAGGTAATTGCTTCGTGCAAACCAGACTCCACGTTATCCATTTCGATCAAAAACTCCGATGGAGATTCAGGGTTACTGCTATAGCACAATGTAGTGTCGGCATCTAGAAGTCTTATTTCAAAGTTAACCACCGCTACTTTTCCAGGTTCGGCTATCGCTCCATTTCCTTCCTCATAAATATAATAGCGAACCCCTGTTCCAGAAACTTTTGCCGGCCATTGATTTCGCTCAACAAACTGATCAATGATATACGACTCATCTTTTGACCAGTGCTGACTCATTTCAATACTTTGTTCGGTTGTAAAAACAGGTTCTTCAGGCTCAGGCACTACCGTTTCTGGTCGCTTTTCTTTGCAGGCAAGAAATGCAATAGCAAAAATTGAAACCCAACCTATTTTACTGCCAAAACTCATAGATTACTTTTTCAAATTTCTGGATCGTCTTTTCAAAAGAGTCAAAACTTGCTCCTCCAGCTGCATTCTTATGACCTCCACCATTAAAGTGTTGAGCACTAAATTCGTTGACGGCTACATCACCTTTACTTCGGAAGCTAAGTTTTACCTTGGAAACATCTTCTTTAATAAAAGCTGCCATTTTAATTCCTTCTACACTCAGGGCATAATTCACCAATCCTTCTGTACTTCCTTTTTGGTTGTCCATCGCTTCCAACTCTTTTCTTGATAGGTATATAACTGCTACCGGAAGGTTTGGTAACACCTTGAGTTTTTCACTCAATGAATACCCTAGTAGCTTCAGTCGGTTCAAGGAGTTGACATCAAAAAGGCTTTCGTGAATCCTACTGTGATTTAGTCCATTACGAAGAAGGCTTCCCGTAATTTCGTGTGTTCTCGCATCTACCGAAGGAAAACGAAATGATCCTGAATCCGTTACCAATCCTGTATATATTCCCTCACCAATAGTCGCATCAATTTGCACCTCATCTCCCAAGCCACAAATAAATTCATAAATTAACTGTGCAGTGCTACAAACACTGGTTTCAGACATCATCCAATGCGCCATATCCGATGGATGCAAATGATGGTCAATCATGATTTTAAAAGCAGCACTTTGTGTCAACGTTTCTCCCATCTCTTGCCCTACACGCTTGGGATCATTGTAATCTAGCGAGAATAAAACATCTGCAGATTTGATCATCTCAGTGCACACTTCAGGCGTCTCTTCAAAAGTCTTTACTTCTTCTACACCTGTCATCCATTTCAAAAATGGTGGATATTTGTCTGGCAAAATAACGATAGGTTTTTTCCCCTTCTTTACGAAGTAATGGTAAAGCGCTAAACTTGATCCTACTGCATCTCCGTCTGGCGACTGATGACTAGTAATTACAATGCTCGATGCCTCGCTTATCTTGCTACTGATCTCCTCAAAACTATATTTCATCCATCCATTCTTTGATACAAATTTAACGAAAGTATTAGCTTCATTATGCTTACATTTGGTTCGTTATGAACATTCAGCCAACTATTCAACAATTTAAAGGAAAAAAGCTTATCGGCACATCTTTAGAAATGTCGCTAGCAGAGAACAGAATTGCAGAACTGTGGAAAAAATGCATGCCACTCAAGCCTCCATCCCATGAGTTGGAAAGTGCAGATATGTACTCTGTTGAGGTTTACCCCAATGACTACTTTTTGAATTTTAGTCCGCAAAAGACGTTCAACAAATGGGCTGCATTTCCAGCTCTGCCCAACGTTAAATACTCAGAGGAGTTGTCTAAATTAGAGATTCCAGCAGGACTTTATGCCTGCTTTCATTACATTGGGAGTTCTGCAAATGCGCAAGCCTTGTATCAATACATATTTAACCAGTGGTTGCCAGCATCGGGTTATCAGCTGGATCAACGCCCGCATTTTGCCCTAATGGGAGCTAAATATCAAAACAATCACCCAGACTCAGAAGAGGACATCTGGATTCCCATTAAAAATAGATGAGACTTAGGGTTGCAAGACATACGCAAAACCTAGAAAAGGTATCCAAGTTCTATTTAGACATTCTGTCGCTTGAAGTGCTAGGACAATTTGTTGATCACGATGGTTACGATGGTATCTTTCTTGGTCTTTCAACTTCTGATTGGGAAATTGAGCTTACTGCGAATGGAAAAACTCCAGATCACCACGCTGATGAGGATGACTTGCTTGTTTTTTATCTATCTGAAGAGGAGTTAAGTGAAGTTAGGTCAAAGCTTCTCGAACATAATATTCCCGTACTTAAACCCAGAAACCCATATTGGCAGGACAAAGGCATATTGTTCTCAGATCCTGACGGTTTTGTGGTACTCGTCACACTGAAGCGCTAGCAATGCTTACAAACGAATAGCAAGTAGACGCTCACCTAATCGTTCTAAGTAACGCATCACTTCCTTTTGCGAAGATAACCGATTGATGGTATGATAAATCTTGGTTCTTACCTTAACGGATGAACTCTCGATAAACTGTAATATCTGAAAAGGAGAAAGGATGGTTACCTCATCTTCTCTCACGAAGATAATAGGACCATCCCATTCAATTTTATAGCGTTCTAATTTTAATCTTACTGCATCCATGTGATAGTAGTTTTCTAAACTATCACAAAGGCCGTGCCAATTAAAGCGACATGTTCTTCGTTAGCCAATCTTCAAGGTTTTCCTTTTGAGGCTTACCATAGAACTCATACATATAAGCAGTAATTTCTGATTTCAATTGCTCATCATCTTTGGATTTCAATTCTCCCAAGATAACTTCCAACTCTACCTTAAGATTATTAGTATTAGGAACAACTAATGTAAACTCACTGATCTTTGTACTTTTCTTATTGGCATTATCTCTGTAGTAAAGAGACATTTCTTTTGAAG
This sequence comes from uncultured Flavobacteriales bacterium, assembly GCA_964387945.1. Taxonomy (GTDB): domain Bacteria; phylum Bacteroidota; class Bacteroidia; order Flavobacteriales_D; family Parvicellaceae; genus Parvicella. The sequence continues at coordinate 136,973 of CAYLYX010000005.1, forward strand.
CTGGAATCGGTTGAGGTTTACCATCAATGGTATAAATCTCTTTGGCTGTTAACTCTAATCGATCTTCTGTAAAGTCCAACTTCTTAGGTATTACCTCTCCGTTCAACTCATATTGTAGGTAGAAGAAGTTATTGTTATTCATTGGATACACTTCGCTATTGATTTTTAGCTCCATCTCATCCAAAAGCAGATAGTTGTCAGAAAAGTGATTTTTTAAATCCAATGCGTTTATCAAAGCTCCGCTTCGCGTGGCCACGTTACTCATAGCAGGAAGTAAGTTAGCGGCATCTCCTCCTTTTGGGTCTGGCGTAAGCACAAAACGACCACTAATTGAACTGATCACAGCAGCTCTTGACTCTTGAGTGACAAATTTTAGTTTTTCGTTACTTGCAAATAAATCACCTGTTATCAAATCCTTCCCATTTTTTACATAAGTAATCTTCCCGTCAACTTTGATGACAGTGTAGTTATCAGCAACAGGCGGAGTGTAAGTCGCAACGAATCCAGTAACCAAGATTCCGATTGCGGTAATTCCAGAAAGTATAAGGGTCTTCATATTTAAATTGTTTTGGTTATACAAAAGTAATCAATAATTGAGCCAATTAATCTGATATCTGCCAGTTTTAGTCTGAAAAAAGATACTGTTCGTCAAAAAAACCTCTAAAAACAATGGATTCACAAAAAAGTCGTACCTTCGCAGCCCATTTTTCAAAACAATGAAAAAGACACATAAAAGAAAGACCCATCGCAAAGATGAATTTTCAAGTAATGATCTCGCAATGAGATTGTTACGAAAGAAGATTTCTAAAATTAGACGTTCAATTTTCGTATTGTTCGTGCTAGGATTAGGCGTATTGTCTTCTTCATTTTCATCGTTTGCTCATCCTTCAGCTGTAAAAACAGGACCTATTTTTGTAGATGCAGTACCCGATTTGACACCTGAAAACGTTTATGCTCAACTTGAAAAGTTTGACGTAAGACACCCGGAGATTGTTTTACGACAGTCCATTCTGGAGACAGGCTGGTTTGGTTGTGAATACTGCTCTTTGGAACACAACAATATTTTTGGTTTTCGATACAAGAAAAAGTACCTTGAATTCGACAACTGGGTAGAAGCTGTGAAGTACTACAAGAAATGGCAGGATAAGCGATATAAAGGAGGAGATTACTACAAATTTCTTAAGGAGATCGGTTATGCGACAAGCAAAACCTACATTTCTAAACTCAAGTCTATCCAATTGGATTTCTTGTAAATTTTACCCAAAACTCAAAGTGCCTTCGTCTAAATTCTTTGTTAGCGGATAAAATTTATCTATTTTTAAGCCGTTAAACATTGATTTAATGAGAAGATTACTACTAATTCTAGTTGCCTCAACCTTTTTTGGTTCAGGGTTACTAGCACAAACACCTACGCTTTCCTGCTCTGGAAATATTTTAGTCAGCAATGACCCCGGACAATGTGGAGCCGTAGTTACTTGGTCTGCGCCTACTTGCGCATCAAATTGTACAGGCACAACTATTTATCAATCCGACACCAGTAATTTGACCTCGGGAAATCAGTTTCCTGTAGGGATTACAAACATTCGTTATACCATCACTAACGGAGTAGATAGCTCGTTCTGTATTTACAAAGTTGAAGTTGAGGATACAGAAGCCCCTACCGCTGTTGTTTCATCGGCTGATGCTTATACCAACGGCAGTTGTGAATACACCTTAGACTATTTGCCTTTTGAAGGAGTTGGGACGTTTTCTGACAACTGTGTGATTGATACCGTCATTCAAACTCCTACTGCAGGAACAATAATAAATGGCACTTCTGGATCGACAATGATTAACTACCTTGTCTACGATTCTTCTGGCAACTTTATTTCCGTTGATTTCACATTAAACTTATTAGATACGATCGCACCTTCTATTTCAAGTTGCCCAGGTACAATCACCGAACCCATTACAACAGGTTGTCAAGCTACGCTTCAAGACTATCGAACTTTGGTAAGTGTTGCTGACAACTGTGACGCTAACCCTACCATTACTCAAGTACCAGCCAACGGCACGAGTTTCACCACATCACAAAACGTAGTGATCTACGCTGAAGATGCGAGTGGAAACATCGACTCCTGTGAGTTCCTAGTTGTAAGTAATGATATTACTGCTCCAACCATAACCTGTCCGAATGACACAGTTGTGGGAGTAGATGCAGCCTGCGAGTACGTAGTGGCTGACTTTTCATCATTTGCTAGTGCAGTAGACAACTGCGATCCTTCTATTAGTTTTTCTCAGTCTCCTGCAGCTGGAGGCAAATTGACGGGCTATAATACTTCTTACTTCATATCAATGACAGGTAGCGATATTGCTGGAAACTCCTCTGTGTGTTCTTTTGAAGTAACCTTAATCGATACACTTGCACCGACTTTCAGCAACTGTAAGGATACTACACTCTACCTAGACCACAATTGCGAACTAAGCATGCCGAACTTATTTACTTATGTAGGCGTTAATGAAAATTGCTCTTCGATTAGCACGACTCAAGTACCCAATGTAGGAAGCACGATTGTTGGAGAGACCGTTACCAACGTTATTTACATGGCTACCGATGTTTCTGGTAATTCCGAAACTTGCTTCATGGATATCATTACAGCAGATACTACCAGCCCAAATGTTGTTACATGTCCTACTGATATTACGGTGAGTACGGGCGCAACTTCGTGTGATTATGAAGTGGTTGACTTTACATCTGGCGTTTTCGCTACAGATAATTGTACTTCTGTTTTTAATATAACTCAATCTGAGGCAGTCGGTACAATGCTTTCTGCGGGTGCTACCTACCCTATTGTTTTGACCATTGCAGACGATGCAGGAAATACGGGAACTTGTAGTTTCGACATTACAGTTGAAGACAATACAGCTCCTGTTCTTAACTGTCCGGTCAATCCAACGGTCGGAGCGGACGCCAATTGCCAATACACCATTCCTTCTTATGATACTGTAGTAAATTCTACAGATAACTGTGGTTCTGTGATCTTTAGCCAAACCCCTCTTGCAGGAACTGTAATCTCTGGAATTGGAACACAACAAAGTATCAGTTTATATGCTGAAGATGCAGAAGGAAATCAATCCTCTTGTTCATTCACCATTACGGTTGCGGACACAACAAGTCCAACGGTAACTTGTCCAGGAACACAGACGATTGCGATTACAGGAAATTGTCAGTATGACATTCCTGACTTAAGCACGCTGGCTACGTTCTCAGATCTTTGTGATGCTTCTCCTACTTATGCACAATCTCCTTCTGCTGGAACGACCGTATCTGGAATTCAAATGGTAAACATTACGATTACAGACGCTTCTGGAAATACATCTACTTGTTCGGTTCAAACGCAACCTGACGATGTTGTACCTCCCGTAATCACATGTCCTAATGATATGGCATCTTGCGACAGTGTTTTTACTTATAATACTCCTGTTGCTACAGATGATTGTGGGTTGGTTACTATAGCTCAAACAGATGTGACTGGTTTTTCGTCTGGTGATACCTTTCCTGAAGGAGTAACCACCTTAGAATATACTGCTACGGATGATGTAGGTAATACAGAAACCTGTTCGTTTACGGTGGAGGTCTACCCTACACCAACGATTAGTTTTACTGGCGACTACTCCATTGAAGAAGGAGACTCTGTTCAAATCATAGCGGCTGTTACCAATGACTCTGCTTTTACTTGGAGTCCAGTATACAATATGACAGGTGATACTACGACTACGCCATGGGTAAGCCCCAATGCTACGGTAACCTATACGCTCTCGGCTATAAGTGACAATGGCTGTACTGCAGAGGATGAAGTTACGGTGTTTGTCAACCAAATTCTAGATCAGACCATTAACAATTTCCTATCTCCCAATGGAGATGGTAAAAACGACTTCTGGACCATGTCAAAACCTTCGTTAATTAGTGGATGTAATGTTACCATTTATGATAGGTGGGGTAAAAAGGTTTGGGAGTCTAATGCTTATGCAAACCAATGGGATGGTAAGAACGCTAGCGGAACAGAACTACCTGACGGTACTTACTACTACAAAATCTCTTGTGATGCACAGGATGACATCAATGGTTCAATATTATTAATGCGCTAACGAAACTGCTATGAAGTTTATTAAATATACACTATTAATGGGATTTGCTTTGGTGAGTCAGGCCACCTTAGGTCAGCAGACGCAACTGAGCTCTTTATTTACCTACAACCCAATTATGGTAAACCCAGCTGAAGCAGGATACAATAACGTCACAGACGTTAGTTTATCTTTCAGAAAACAATGGACTGGGATATCAGGAACACCTACTACATCTTGGTTGTCTGGGCATACGGCTCTCAACTCGAAGATGGGACTCGGAGGTGTGGTGATCTACGATGAAATGGCTTTTATCAAAAACATTGATGCTAAACTAAGTTATGCCTATCATTTAAAACTAGCGAAAGACTTCAAGTTGTCTTTTGGAATTGGTGCTGGTGTTCAACAAAGTACTATTTCTACATCAGACGTAATTGCGGATGACTATACCGATGAAATATTGTCTAACGGTAATACTTCTGGAATTCTATTTGACGCACAATTTGGAACGTTAATTACCTTTAAAGAATTTCGCTTAGGTATAAACACTCCTCAATTACTTCAGCCTAGGATGGAAGTACCTACTGCAAGTTTTGAGACCAACTACGATTTGAGATCGCATTTAAATGTATACATCGGTTATGATTCTAAAATTAATGAATCGGTTAGAACTGTCCCGGTGGTGATGTACAGACGATCAAATGCTTCCAGTCAGTTTGATGTATTCGCCAATTTTGAGTTTAATAAAACTCTGATTCTGGGGCTTGGTTTCCGTGAGGGTGTTGGAGTGCTTGCAAATGTAGGAGCTAAGATTAAAAACAAGTTTCAAATCAACTATGCTTATGACTTTGGTAAGTCTGGTTTTGGAAGTAGTACAGGAGGGTCTCATGAGATAATGGTAAAACTCCTTCTCGAGAAAAAAGACAAGGAAGGTTTGATTGAAGATGGTGAAGGAGAAAAGAACGATGACAAGGGAGAATCGATCAAAAACAAATTCTAGTTGTTCAGAAAATGTAACGCATAAAAAAAGGGAGTATTCAACTCCCTTTTTTGCTACTAAACTGTATCTCAATTATAAATCGTCAAAATTAACATCGACTCCACCATCTGATCCAGAATCACTGTCTCCAGTGTAGGATTCGTTTGCTGCAGGATAATCTCCTGTGGCTTTCAGTCTGTCGATTTCTCCAATAACTTCGTTCAGACCATCTGAAAACTTCTCAAAATCCTCTTTGTACAAAAATATTTTGTGCTTCTCGAAATAGAATTTTCCGTCAGAATTAAACTTCTTTTTACTCTCTGTGATAGTTACATACAAATCTCCTCCTCTAGTAGATTTGATATCGAAAAAGTAGGTTCTTTTACCCGCTCTCACCGACTTTGAATAGATTTCATCTCTGTAACCTCCAGCACCGTTTTCATCATTCATAAGACACGCAATTTTTTCAGTTGTTCAGTAGTCTAACTTGTATAGTTATAACAAATATAAATTATTTGCTACTAAACTTAATAAAAATAATTGAATTTTTACGCTTCCTCAATCAATTGTTGCTGGTAGGTCTCGGCATACCATCCATTGAGATCAAGTAACGATTGATGATTTCCTTCTTCCACAACCACCCCGTCTTCTAGCACGATGATTTTATCCGCTTTCATAAGCGATGAGATTCGATGTCCCATAATCACATTGATCCTACCTCCCATAAGCTGATTCAGATTACCGAGAATTACATCTTCGGTTTCTGTATCAACTGCAGACAAACAGTCGTCAAAAATCAGGACTTCTGGCTTACGAATGATCGCTCTGGCAATCGAAACCCGCTGCTTTTGTCCTCCAGATAAAGTAATACCTCGCTCTCCTACTTTTGTATCGTAACCTTTCTCAAACTTTTCTATGTTATGATGAATATGCGCATCTTTTGCCGCTTTCTCGATAACATCATCAGTTACGTCATGATCTAAACCAAAAGCTATGTTGTTCTTTATCGTGTCTGAAAACAAGAAAACTTCTTGCGGTACATAGCCTATTCTACTTCTGTACCCTCCAATACTCAATTCTTGAATGCGATGATCGTTGATAAGAATCTCACCAGAAGTGGTATCAAACAATCGCTCTAGCAACGCTGCACAAGTTGACTTCCCGCTACCGGTTTTACCTGTGATTGCAATCGTCTGTCCCTGTTGTATCGTAAACGACACGTCTTTCAGCGCCTGAATTCCCGTATTCGGATAAGTAAAAGAAACATTTTTGAACGCAATTGATCGAATTTCTTCATCTATTGGATCTTGCACCTCTTTCACTTCGATTTCGGTATGAAGGAATTCATTAATTCTCTTTTGCGAAGCTGCTGCTCGTTGAATCAAAGATGAAACCCAGCCAATGGAAGCAAATGGCCAAGTCAGGAAGTTCACGTAAATCATAAACTCCGTGATATCACCAACATCCAAAGTACCACCAATCACCTTAGCACCACCAATATAAATCGTAAGTATGGTGCTCAACCCAATCAATCCTACGATCACTGGAATAAAAAGTGAATTCGTCCAAGCCAAACTCAACGAAGCTTGTTTGTAGTTCTCAGCTTCTCCGTCAAACTCTTGGTTGAAATGCTTTTCACGACCAAAAGCCTTTAACACGCGAATTCCGCTGAAAGATTCCTGAACAAACGTAGACAAAGCTGATTGCTTCTTTTGAACCGACTCACTCTTTTTATTGATTCGGCTACTTACCTTAAAAATGATGTAAGACATGATGGGTAAGGGAGCCAAAACATAGAGCGTAAGTTCTGCATTCTTTTCAATCATAAAATAAATTACAAAAAAGAAAAGGAAGAAAACATTGATCGTATACATCACGGCAGGTCCCAAATACATTCGGGTATGGCTCACGTCCTCACTAATACGGTTCATGATATCTCCCGTGCTGTTTACTTTGTAAAAAGAGTAACTCAGTTTTTGGTATTTATCGTAAATCTCGTTCTTTAAATCAAACTCAATCAATCTTGACATCACGATAATGGTCTGCCGAGTGAGAAAAAGAAAAAATGTATTAATCAATGCATAGGCAATGAAGATACCGAATAGTTTGAGTCCTTGATAAAACACGGCATCTGGATCTTTCGCCTCGGCTTTCATCTGATTTTCAATAAGATCAGCAATAGCGCCAAAGGTCTGTGGCATTAATACTTTAAAAAAGTTGGTAGCTGCAATGAACAGAATACCAAGAAGCAGCAGCCACTTATATTTGACAAAGTACTTATTGAGATGTCTTAGATGCTTCATGTTCTCTCTCGCTGGTCACAGCGATAATCCGTTGTAAAAACTGATAAAATTGTCGTTAAAAATGAGCAACCTATCTAGTTTATCTTAATTTTGCAGGGCGAAGTTACAGATAATATCAGGAGGATGGTAACTTCGCATTTAACAAAAATCGTTCTTATGGAAGTGAGTAATATTCAAGAAAGTTCTACTCAGGAACTTGGCGTCTTGGCCCAGATGTTTGACCTTGAACACGAGCAGGTGCTTTTTTGTCAGGATAAAGAGATTGGTCTTAAGGCTATTGTTGCAGTGCACAATACGGTTTGTGGTCCTGCTTTAGGAGGAACCAGAATGTGGAATTACACGAATGAATTTGAAGCTTTAAAAGATGTGCTGAGACTTTCCAGAGGAATGACGTATAAAAATGCGATTTCAGGACTTAACCTAGGTGGTGGAAAAGCGGTAATCATTGGAGATTCCAGATCTCAAAAGAACGAAGCGCTCTTCAGACGATTTGGAAAATTTGTGAACAGCCTTGCTGGTAAGTACATCACAGCAGAAGACGTGGGTATTTCTCCCAAAGATATGACCTGGGTAGCTATGGAGACTAACCATGTTGCTGGTTTACCTGGAAAAAGTGGAGATCCTTCTCCCGTTACTGCCTATGGTGTTTACATGGGAATGAAGGCTGCTGCCAAAGTACAGTTTGGAACAGATAGTTTAAGCGGTAAACGTGTATCTGTGCAAGGTGTAGGTCACGTTGGAGAATACCTAGTAGGACATTTAGCTAAGGAAGGAGCGAAAATTTATGTTTCAGATATTCATGAACCAACTTTACTGAGTGTTGCTAAGAAATACAATGCAGAAATTGTAGGTAAAGATGAAATTTACGATTTAGATGTAGATGTTTACGCGCCTTGTGCCTTGGGTGCAACCGTAAACGATGATACGCTCGATCGTTTGAAGTGTAGCATTATTGCTGGAGCGGCTAACAACCAATTGGCGAAAGAAGAAATTCACGGAAAAAAAGTGATGGAAAAAGGAATGGTTTATGCCCCTGATTTCTTGATCAATGCAGGAGGTGTGATGAATTGCTACGGAGAGGTGGCTGGCATTGCGCAACCACAAGTAATGGCAATGGCAGAGAACATTTATACTACGACCTTAGATATTATCAAAACTTCGCAATCGACTAATGTACCTACTTATCAAATTGCGAACCAGAAGGCGGAGGAGAGAATTAAGCAGATTGCGAATATTAAGAAATACATGTAAAAAGTAGCGGTTCCGAACGAGGACTGCAATCAACAATGCTGAACAGGAGACATTTAAGGATTAAGGTGTTGCAGGCGTTATATGCCTTTAAGCAATCAGACAACGAGAATTATTCAGCCGGAGAGAAGGAATTGTTGCACAGCATTGACAAAATGTATGACTTGTACATCTTGTATTTGCTTGTGTTTGAAGAAATCAGAACTTTTGCGGATCGAAAAATCGAAGAAAGAAAGCGCAAGATTGTGCCAAGTGAAGAGGATATCAATCCTAACCTGAATTTTGCGCAGAATAAGTTTATTGCAAAACTTTCTATCAACCGAATGTTGCATAGAAAATCAGAGGACCTTAAGCTCAACTGGGTGGGTGATGTTAATCAGGATTTGATCAAAAAACTTTACCAGCAAATTGAAAAGTCAGACCTGTATGAACAGTACATGACGCTTGAAAAAACCGATTTTGAAGTTGATAAGAATTTCTGCATTAAATTGTTTAAGCAGGAAATTGCCAATTCAGCTATTTTATTGAATCACTTTGAGGAAATTAGAATACATTGGCAGGATGATTTTGATCACGTGTTTAGTATGTTGATCAAAACACTAAAGTCGATCAAGGAAAATGCCGATGAGGAAACTCCTATCATGGAGCTTTACAAAGACGATGAGGAAGAGTTTGTCAAAAAGCTTTTTAGAAGAGCCGTTGCTAATTTCTCTGATCACGTTGAGTTTCTCGACAAGTACACCAAAAACTGGGAAAGTGACCGTTTGGCTAAAATGGACATCATGATCATGAACTTAGCCATTACGGAGGCAAAGGAATTCCCTTCGATTCCGTTAAAAGTATCGCTAAACGAATACATAGAGATTTCTAAGTTCTATAGCACTCCAAAAAGTAATGTGTTTATAAACGGGGTTTTAGACAAAGCCTTTGCTGATTTGAATAAAGACGGTGTTATCCGTAAAGTGGGAAGAGGATTGGTTTAAAGCAGTTTCTTATTCGCTCCACTGTCTTTTATGAATATCCAATAAAAGACATAAGTTACTATAAGATCGATTGGGACTATTGCTAAAGCATACCTTCGAAGCACACTTCCGATTATTATCGAATAGCTTGTAAGAACAACAAATGAGACCAAGATTAAAGCCACAAAGATGGCGTTCAGTTTTTTCGGGATGAATTTGGTATACACTCCCCAAACAACTACTCCTGTCACCAAAGAAATTGGTAAAATAGAGCGTGAGCTTTTCAGAAAATCAAGAAGCTCCATCAAACCATCTTTTGACGTTTGATCAGGTACTGCATTAAAACATTGTCAAAACCTTTGTGAATGTCTGCCGGGACGTAATCAATTCGATACATCCCACATTTTAGTTTAAGTGCTTTCTGACGGGCATTGGCTATTTCCTTCACTTTATCTTGCAACTGGTTGGGATTTAGTTTGATTTCTTCTCCCGTTTCCATATCAACAAATGTGTAAGGACGATTATGAAACTCAAAATCCAACTCCTTTTGCTGATCCATTACGTGAAATAACACCACCTCGTGCTTATTATGTCGCAAATGTTGGAGTGCCGCAAAAATCTCATCAGTATCTTCTGCTTTGTCTAACATATCACTAAAAATCACTACCAAACTTCTTCGGTGCGTTTGCTGTGCGACCGCATGCAAGGCATCTACGACATTAGTTTTTGAGACATTTGATGGCTGATAATCTCGTAAATATTTCTCCAATTCCGCAAACAAAAAACGGTGATGCGTCATGGATGATTTACAAGGTGTGTGTAACCTTAAGGTCTCATCAAACAGGGAAACGCCCACGGCATCTCGTTGCTTGCGCATGAGATAAATCAATGCAGCTGCGCTGTCTATGGAAAAGCTCAACTTGTTTAGCTCCTCTCCTACTGGAAAGTACATAGATGAAGAAGTATCAATCACCAATTGGCAGCGCAAATTCGTCTCCTCTTCATACCTCTTGATGAAAAGCTTTTCTGTCCGTCCATACAGTTTCCAATCGATATGCTTGGTTGACTCTCCCTGATTGTAAAGTCTATGCTCTGCAAATTCTACCGAAAAGCCGTGAAATGGACTCTTGTGCAAACCTGTTATAAAACCTTCCACCGCCTGCTTGGCCAATAACTCTAAGCTACCAAATTTTCTTGCTTTGCTATGTTGTATTTCGTTCTTCAATCCACTGTTCGTACTGATCTAGCTGCAATTTATCAAAAATATAGATGCTACAGTAATCGTTAACATCTTATTTTGCAATCCAGATTTATTATTGGTATTATTGTATAGGTGAAAGAATTATATGACATAGCCAAACTCAACGAAGTTACACCTACCAAGGGTAAGTTCTTGATCTCTGAACCGTTCATGGAGGACAATTTCTTCAAAAGATCGGTTGTTTTTCTCTGCGAACATAACGAAGATGGTTCGTTTGGTTTTGTGTTAAACAACATCCTAACCGTTGGTATCGGAGAGCTGATTGATGACCTACAAGGTTGTCATTTTGAAGTAGGTTTCGGTGGCCCAGTTAATTCTACTAACCTCTACTACCTTCACACTGCTGGAGACAAGATTGAAAACTCTTTTGAGGTGATCAACGGGATTTATACAGGCGGTAGCTTTGAGCAAATCAAGACCTTGATCAATACTGGGCTTCTTCAGGAAGATGAGATTCGTTTTTTCTTAGGTTATTCTGGATGGTCTAATGGTCAATTGCTTGAAGAAATCAAAGACGATGCTTGGATTGTAGCAGACTTCAATTCAAAGGAGATTCTCAAAAATGTAGATAAGTCACTTTGGAAATCGCTTTTAGACCAAATGGGTGGAAAATTTAGGATGATTTCAAATTTTCCTGAAGACCCGAGTCTGAACTAACTAGATTGGCTTCATTGAGGTAGTCGACTAACGTTCTTGCCATTCTATTGTAATAACGCTTTCCACGGAAGGCTCCTACCCATTGCACTCCTTTGACAGAGTTAGTAAGGATAATCTCATCGGCAACCAATAAGTTTTGAGGCGTTAAAGAACTCTCATAAACCGTTACTCTTTTCTCTAGGGCGAGGTTGATTAAGTTCATTCGCATAGTGCCTCCTACGCATCCATCACTCAATGGTGGTGTATACAAAACACCATTACTTACAAGAAAAATATTGGATTGAGAAGCCTCTATAATCACCTGATTTTGATTCATGATCAAGATTTCATCCAGTCCATTTTTCTTCGCTTGATTCATGGCCATGATGTAAAGCAGCGAATTACCAGTTTTTAGGTTAGAAAGAATACTCTTTTCCTTGGTAACATCACTAAATACATCCACTGAAACGCCATCTGGGTTTAACCTAAATTCGTTATGTGGTAACGATTCTCCAGTAATAAGGTAACATACTTCATCACTCTCGCTTCTGAAAGTTCCGTTACCAGCTCTGAACAGGTGCAATCTTACTTTGGCTCCCAACTCAATGTTATTGGCCTGTAACATCTTTCCAATTTCAGCACGAAAAAAGTCTTCATTATAATGAGAGGGCATGTTGTAAGAAAGCACTTTTGCTCCTGAAAAAAGTCTATTGATATGGCTTCCCAGGTTATGCGGTGCTCCGTTAATCACACGAATCGTTTCAAAAAGCGAATCACCATACCTGAAAGCCCTGTTGTCTTTCAAAAACGGTAACTCACCATTCAAAAGTTCACCCTGATAGTTTATTGTTTTCATTCCACTCATCATTACAAATTTAAAGGGATACGTCTATGACACGGCAAATAGCTTACCAAAGTTTTCAACGATTCGATTAAATAACCTAAAACCCTTTTAAATGTTACAATTTAGCTTACCAGTTCATAACAATGGTAAAGAGGCAAGCGATCCTAAGCGTTTAATTAACAACGGGAAACCGATGAAGTGATTTTCGGTGTCCGTCAGGTTGAAATTACCTTCAAGATAAATGTGATTATCCTTGATTTCTTTAAACTCAACCAAATATGTTCCAAAGTTAAATTGACTCACCTGCCCCATGATTAAGTCATCAAACATGTTCTTGGCAGTATAGGTCTGAAAAAACTTCTGAAAATCAAACTCCACGTGAAAGGTAGCATATTGAGGTTCAAAATCCACTTCGGGCAATTCTGGAGAAAACACAATGGAATTCTCTACAAAATAGAAATAAACGCGCTGTGGTTCCAAAACAATCTCGTTTCCAAAAAGTCCAGACGGAATCTTCTTTTTGATGAAGTAATTGTCAAGCACATAAGAATAATAATCACTTACTTGGGTAATGTTAGAGTCGTTCTCTATCTGAACCTTCAACTCTTCTATGTCTGATAATTCACATGCCACCGTAAAGAAAGGATAACTAAACTGGTCTTCAAACTTATCAGCCAAATTTGAAATTCCAGCGCTCAAAACCCCTACCGTGTCATACTTAAAAGGATAAAGCGGGTCATCGCTAGGTGTGATGTTCACTTTCTTGAGTTCAACATCTTTAAACCCATTGATGGAAGCGCAAACTCCACCATTCCAAGAGGAAATAAGATATTTCTTGTCTTCGCTCAAGACCATATCAAAAAAACCTGAAAAATCTTCAGGATTAACGCTAGCTGCAAATCTAAAGCACTCCTCTCCTTTTAATTCTACTTCGTCTTCTTCCCGCACTAAAATGGAAGCGTCATTCATCAGTTCCATCACCGCATTGGTATTCAAACCCTCTTCGGCTATGTTCATCGTAACCGTTTTGTGATTAAAAAGGTTATTGACTGCTGCGATGTGCGGATTGATGTTTTCCGCTAGATTACTCGTATTTACTGACCAATAAGAAAACTGACTCTTACTATTCACTGCTTCCGAAAAGGTGATTTCCGTACTCATCAAATTCTCACTATTCTCGAAAAAATCCTGATAAAGTTCTTCTGCTAATTCCTTATTCACGCTACCCACTTGAGCTTGATACAGAATTCCAATGCGCCCTTTTTTGAAAAATACCTGATCGTCTTTATCGATCAAAATGTACTTTCCATCTTTGTAGTCAACAGCATCAGATTTATTGTCTCTACTGTTGGCGTTCTTCACAAACTGCTTAAAATTAGTCAGACTCACAACCACAACAAAACCTTGCTGATCCTCTTGTTTTTGATAATGAGCAATCGCTACTTTTTTCAACGGATTAACCCCCATACTCGGGTCGATGTCATCCCCAAATTCTTTGAACGACTCCATATCCTTCAGCGCAACTGGATTCTCCTCCAACAACCTTTCATAAGCACTATACAAGGCCATCGGATTGATTAAAATAACAGCGTCAACTTCTGCTGGAATTACTTCTAAATGTGACTGATTCGTGACCTTAGGGACAAAATAATAACCTCCAAAGACGAATAAAAGTAAGATCGGCCAGAACGACCAGTACAATAATTTGATTTTTTCAAACTTCACGTAAAGTGGCTTTTGGGAGCAATTTACTACTTATTTGACAATCCTACAAAGCAAATGAGATGAGTTAATAAGAATTAACGCCTTCATCTCGTTTACCCGAAGAATTTGTATTTTCAACGTATGAAAATAAACCATCAGGACACTATTAATTTTCACCGCATGGCTGGTGGGACTTTTGAGATCAGCTGTCAAACCGAAGTCGACTTTTATTTTGCTATGGGGTATGCTCATGCCTATGATCGACCCACTCAATTGTTGCTCATGCGTATTCTTGGAAAAGGAAAAGTTTGTGAACACCTCATGGACAATGAGGAAATGCTGGAAGTGGATATCTTTTTCAGAAAAATGAACTGGAAGGAGGGTTTACAAAAAGAACTGGATAAATTCTCTGAAGAGGAGCGGCAATTGGCTCAGGCTTACTGTGATGGGGTAAATGAGGTGATCCTGAAGAAACGTCCTTTTCATTTTAAACTAATCGGTTACCGTCCTGAACCTTGGACGATTGAGGACTCACTGCTTATTTCAAGAATGACAGGATATATCAGTTTAGCACAATCGCAAGGTGAGATCGAACGTTTTTTTCTACAACTTGTCCAACAAGGTGTTTCAAAAGAATTACTTCACGAACTTTTCCCACACATTCTTGAAAACTGTGATTTTGAATTACTCAAGCAGATAAAATTTAACGAAAAAGTCGTTCCAGACGGGATTAAATGGATGAACATGGCGAGTGCTGCTATTGCGTCCAATAACTGGGTAGTAAATGGTGAAAGAACAACCTCAGGAAAACCACTTCTCGCCAATGATCCACATTTGGAAACTAATCGACTACCTAATGTCTGGTATGAAGTTTCTATTACGCTAAAAGGTCGATATTTCAAAGGGTGCACGATGCCTGGTCTACCTGCATGTTTGATCGGCAGAACCAATGACTTGTCCTGGGGTGCAACTTATACTTTTATGGATGCCATAGACAGTTGGGTAGAAGACGTAAAAGACGGCAAATACCTTAAGGATGGAAAACGACATGAATTCCATAAACGCACCGAGATCATCAAACGAAAGAAAAAAGACGATTATAAACTTGAGGTATATGAAAACGAACATGGCGTTCTAGACGGTAATCCTGATGAAGATGGAATGTACTTAACCACCACATGGGCTTCTAATTCGGCAGGACATGAAAGCGTCAAAGCGATTAGGGAAATGTTTTTTGCTGAAGATGTCGAGCAAGGAATGAAAAGCATCGGGAAATTGGAGGTTTCTTTTAACTGGGTTTTGGCAGATACCTGTGGCAATATTGGCTACCAAATGTCTGGATTAATGCCCGTTAGGAATAAAAACTGGAATGGCTTCTATCCGGTAGAAGGTTGGAAGAGTGAGTACGATTGGAAAGGCTTTGTAACACCAGAAGAACTTCCACGAACCTACAATCCAGTCGAAGGTTTTTTTATTACGTGCAATCAAGATTTAAATGAATTTGGTAAAGAAAAGCCGATCAACATTGCCATGGGTGATTATCGGTTTAGAAGTGTCAAAAGACATCTCTTGCAGCAGGACAAACACAATTCGCCTGCCTTTCAAAAAATCCAAAATGACCTCTATTCCATTCAGGCAGAAGAAATGGTGAGCTACTTCCTTCCCTACCTTTCTGGCAAACCAAAGCAAATTTTAGAATCGTGGGACTTTAACTATCACCCCGATCAGTTGGCTCCCACCCTTTTTGAAAACCTGTATCAAGGTTTGATTCGTGAATTACTCTCGGTTCATTTGGGGACAAGTGTATCCGATCATTTGCTCAAAGAGACAGGAATCGTTGCCGATTTTTACCTGAACTTTGACCGGATTATTCATCAGCCTAATGCGGAATGGTTTAAAAAGTTAAGCAGAGACGAGTTAATCCAAAAGGTAATCAATCAACTGGACGATTCATCCATTGTGCGTTGGGGAGATGTGAATCAAATCACCATGACGAATATGTTCTTTGGAGGTAAACTCCCTAAATTTCTTGGGTTTGACAAAGGTCCTATTGAACTCAAGGGAGGGAGAGCATCCATTCATCAAGGACAAATCTATACTTCTGCAGGCAGAACAACGAGTTTCACACCCTCCTACCGATTTGTTACAGATATGGCAGATGAGCATATTTCTTCTTCACTAGCTGGTGGAGCTAGCGACAAGCGCTTTTCAAAATACTACGCGAACGAAATCACTAATTGGCAGAAAGGCGTTTATAAGAAAATTTAATCCCAACAAGAATGGAACAAAACACAGAAGATCAAAATAGTCAGGAGAATTTAGAAGAAAGATTGATCGAGTTAGAAGCAAAACTCATAGAACAGGAACATCGATTCTTTACCTCACTTAAAAACTTTCAGAAGTATGAACGTGGTGACAAACGCAGAAAGGCTGCTATACTTGCTCTTGCCTATAATTTCTTGTTTTCATCTCCAGGAATAGCCATCGGAAGTACGCTAATCGCGATAGCAACTATACTTATTCTCGTGCTTCAAACAGGAATAATGCGTGAACAAAACCAGGAGATCGTCTCGCAGAACAAATTAATTCAAGAACAAATTGACATCCAACAGAATCAAATTTATGAAGCAAGAAGAACTGAATTAATTGCTATTCTTTATGATTCAAACAACTCTATTTATTTGTCTAGGCTTAAATCTGAAGCTCTTGCTGAATACATTCATCTAGAGATGCAAAAAACACCTGCCAAAAAGATAAACCTTAAACACGCCAATCTTCAGGGTATAATCCTAAGTGACGTTGACTGGAAGAATCTTGACTTTGAAGGAGCAAACTTTAAAGGTGCTGAGCTCACCAAATGTACGTTAAACGGTTTTTTAGAAGATGTAAATTTTGATGATGCACGCTTAAATTGCGTTCAATTCGGTCCAAATCTTGCAAACTCAAGTTTTGTAGGTGCTGATCTTAAAAACTGCGTCTTTGATGATTGCGTTATGCACCATGTGGATTTTGAGGACGCTAACTTGTCGCACTGTAGCTTTATGGATGTTTCTTATGACAATCCAATACACTCATCTAGAATCGGAATTAACATCCATAATGCCAAGCTAAATGAGCCAGAAGGTTTTACAGTTAAGGATTTCTGTATGTCTTATGGAATTCCTGATGACTTCAGGCTAGCGGACACTCATTTTATATCAAAAATAAAAGACAGCTGTGGACTCGAAAGAAGAATTTACACTGACCAAGACTCAATTGTCTTAAAAAACATCAGCTCAGAATTAATTCAACAAATATTTGAACCCGTCTTAAAAGGGAGTATAACCTTTCAATCTGAATGATCAGACACTTATTTTAAGCAAAAAAAAAAGACCTTCAAAAGAAGGCCTTCAGTGTAATCTCAAACAGAAATTTACTGCTTCGTATAAGTTGCAGTTGCTGTACCAGAACCTCCAATTACAGGCACTGTATTATCATACGTAAAATTTACCACAAGTTCAGTTCCAGAAGAGTTCATTGTTCCACTCCCTGAGAAATCAACTTGACCTCCAGTAATGGTTATTGTTTGTTGCGGGAAAGTAATTGAAGTGCCAGAAATAGTGGCTGTAGCCGTACCTCCTACTAAGGTAAAGAAACTATCAAAAGTCAAGTCGCTTGAAGACGCTCCAGCCGTTACATCTGGATCTGCTAGAGGAAAAGATGTCGTTCCACAATCAGGACAATCTACAGACCAATTTACTAGATAAGTACTTTGGTTAATCTCAACTACCACAGTTCTTGTAGCCATTGCTGATCCGTGCTCATTTTCTGCTGTGTACGTAACCGTATACGTTCCTGCCTGAGCTGTATTAACGTCAGAATTATCAATATCTACATCTTCTGAACTTCCATCTGCATTCTGAGCAGTTGCGCCAAGTTCGGTATAGGTATCACCTACACTTAATGTAATACTTGATTGTCCGTTTAAGGTGATAGACGGTGCGTAAACACAAGACCCATCATCTTTTTTTACTTCAGACGAGTAATTCTCTGCTCCGCTATCCATACATCCTTTTTTACAAGATGTTGATGCTACTGAAACCATCAGTAGAGCTGCAATTGCCAATTTTGTAGTTTTCATGTTTTGAATTGATTTGCTTAAGAAACGCTATTAATTTTAATTCGTTGCCTACAAATATAGGTCAATCTCATTTATCTTTGCGAGGTGCGTATAGATAAATTTTTATGGTGTGTGAGATTAACCAAAACCCGCAGCGAAGCAACGCGTCTTTGCAACAGTGGTAAGGTAATGATTGATGATGAAGTCGTGAAACCTGCTAAGGTTGTTTATACTTCTGCAAAAATCAGTGTTCGGGTTAATCCTATTTGGAAAACCTACGAGATCATAGACATTCCTCCCTCACGTGTTGGAGCAAAATTGGTAAGTGGCTACCTCATCGAAACCACTTCAAACGATGATCTGGAAATCCTTAAGCAAATAGAAGACGTCAATCGACAAAATCGTCAACAAGGGTTAAAGGGAAGACCCACAAAAAGAGATAGAAGGAAGCTGGATGGATGGCAAGATTAATATAGTGTTTGAAGATGACTACCTCGTTGTAGTTAACAAACCCAACAACACCTTGGTGCATCATTCATATTATGCTCGAAATATCCATGAGGACTCTCTTTTACAGTTACTTCGGCAACAAACTGGCGATCGGTTCTTCCCTGTAAATCGATTGGACCGAAAGACATCGGGTGCAATTTTACTTTGTAAAGCGAAGGAACATGTCTCTTCTTTTCAAGCGTTATTTGATCAAAAGACTATTCAAAAAGTTTATCATGCCCTAGTAAGAGGACATGTTCTAGAAGCTCAAACCATTGAAACACCAGTAAAAAACGAAAGAGGCAATTACAAATCAGCACTTACGAAAGTGACACCAATAAGTCACCTGGCCGTTGACATTCCTGTGGAACCTTACCCTACTTCTCGTTATACGATTTTAGAGATGCAGCCGATTACCGGCAGAACCCATCAACTGCGAATTCATGCCAATAAAATTGCTCACCCTATCATTGGCGATCATAAATACGGCAACCGTCATCACAACAGGATGTTTGCAGAACAATTGAACTTCCCAGATTTATTTCTTCACTGTAAAACAACTTCTTTTATTCACCCTTTTACAGATCAAAAGGTTGACATACATGCTCCGTTTCCTACTTTTTGGGAATTATGTTTGGAACAGCTCCAAGAACTTAGTCTTTAACGATTCGGAACACTTCCTCCCCTTCGCTAGACTCTATTCTCAGCAGGTATACTCCCGATGGATAGTTGGCAATACTTATCACCGATCCACTTACCTGTTGTTGTTCTAATACCTTTCCTTCTAAGGAAAAAATAGTGTACGAAACATTTTGGATCATGCTAGAATTGTTGACATACAGTTCACCCGTGGTTGGATTTGGGTAGACACTAAAAGTTGTATTTTGCTCTACGTTCTCAACAGTCACTGTATTTTCTGCCAGTGCAACCGCTCTTGTTGCGGTCATTTTACCCATTCCCCATTCGGTATCTCCGGGCCAAGAAATCGTTCCGGTTTTATTGTCCTGTCGTGCGGTTGACTTAATCATATCTTTCAATTGAGAACTTGTCAAATTAGGATTAGCTTCTAGCATTAAAGCAGCAACTCCCGCAACAGCAGGAGAAGACATCGAAGTTCCTGAGAAAGCCGAAAAATCATACGTTCGACTATTGAAAGTAATGGATTGACTCACTGAGTAAGAAGCAGTTGTATACGAATTAATAGAAGAAATCACAGATACTCCAGGTGCAGAAACATCGGGCTTCATTCGTTCATCATAAGTTGGTCCTTCACTTGAAAAACCTGCTAAACTTCCAGGATATTCCGTTCCCGACTGACTGAAGTTCGCTGCGCCATGAGCCGCAACAGTAATAGCACTCTCGGTGCAAGCGGGTTCGCCAACTCCATATTCGGTATCACCTGTAGCACCTCCATTCCCGAAAGAAATAAAGTCCTGCCCCCAGTTACCAACTCCATTATCCAATTCTACAACGTTCCAATAATGAACACGTCCAGAATTCGCAAATGTCTTCATCACCACGCGTAAACTCGTATTTGTGTTTTTTGCCCTTGCCCAAATCATCGGTCGATTATTTAATGAATGCGCGGACTCAATGGTGAAGTTGTAAAAAACGGTATCCGTCCCAATTTCAAGAATTGAGTCATAATACCCCACATCATCTGTAGTGTAGGTTGGTGTGGAATCTAGTAATACACCAAGGTTATCGTAAACTTCCAATTGCATGGCATAATGCTCACCTACTTCTCCCCATGAAGAAACGCTTTGTCCCCACATGTTCGGATGAGCACTATAACTATAGAATTGAAGTCTGCTTCTCAGCGTATCTCCCGAAAAATCCTTTTTCAAATGAAAATTGGGTTGACCATTGTTCCCCCCAGAAGTAGCAAAGACGACACCTTGTGCAGAGAGGTTATCAATAGCCTGACTTACCAACGAAGTTCCATCCATCGTTCCTAGATAATAAAGTCCCCAACTCATGTTAATTACCAATCGCTTGCCGTCTGCATCGGCAATGTCTTTCATCCAGTTAAAAGCATCAATGGCAGCTCCCACATCCAGTTGGATGGAATTGAACAAGTATTGCGCTTCAAAAGCAATCCCTCTGTGCTCAGTTCCTGCGCCACTTCCGGCAGCTATTCCAGCTACATGAGAACCATGCGTTGCGTAATCGTAGTAGGTGCTTGCTGTATCCGATTCGGCAGCAGCAAGTTCACTAGGGGTATCGTATTCCACTCCGTAACCATAACCAGTTGGCTGATCTCCATCCATTTTGAAATGATCCCATGCTGCGCGCACACGTGAAGTGGTCAGTGTAGTATCCATAAACATGGGGTGATTATAATCAAATCCCCAATCCGTAATGCCAATGAGCACATTTTTTCCTGTAAAAGGTTGAGACAATCCATACCCCATCCAAACCGAATCTACACGAGTATCCACAACGGTTCTGGCATTTCCCATACCTGCAATTCGGTCTGCTACTTCTAGGTAGCTTAGGTTCTTGATTTGATGAATCTTATCCAAGTTCTGAATCGGAAACTTAATCGTAACCACATCACCCGCTTCACTACCCAAATAAGCCAAACCATTTAGATCTGTCTGTTGGAAGGAAGCTAGTTTTTTTCCTACCATAGATAGACAATAAATACCGTTAACCTTGTAAACTGGATAGTATTCAGCATTCTGTTCCACCCACTTTTTATCTATCTTATCAGTAGATTTATCAATTAGGTCATTTATCGTCCATATTGTCTTTTGCGAAAGTTGAGGTTGTGCTACGGCTGTCAAAACGACCACCACTCCAATAATGGTTACAAGGATTCTCATGCTAAAAAATTTTACGTGAAGATAAGGAAGTCTAAGCAACTAATTTAAATTATACACATTTCTGTTATGTAATCATAATGAATTTCATTACCTTGAATTAGATGGAACGACTACTAAAAATAGTATTGATAGAATTGCTGCTAATTAATTCCAATATTTTGTTCGGTCAAATTTCATTTATAAATTGCATCGATTGTGGTGCTGAAGATAGTACTTGGCATTTTCCAGGAACATCAGTGATCATTGATGGAGGAGTAAATGAAGTCTCAGAAGGACTAATTCTTGTTCCTTATAACACGCGTCACTCTAGCCATTCGCAGTTGGAGGCGAGGTTTTGGGTTTTGGGGTTAAATACGGGGCTGATACATCATGATTTATTAGTTGATTCGACCAATGTTACTCTAAAAGACAGTTATCTATACAACGACTCAACATCTCTTCTTGTGGGGCGCAAATATTACGAATACACAGGTCAGGACACCGTAGTGGCTTGGGTCGCTAAACTAAACCATTATGGACTGTCGATTGATACTGCAATAGAACTCCGGCTTCCAAACTCAAGACATTGCTACTTAACTGATTTATTAATAAATGATGACCTTACGATCACGGCCATTGGTCATGGACTCACTCCAAATGAACAATCGCAAAATATTAAGTTTACACTTGATGATCAATTAAACGTTTTATCTTCTTTCACATATACAAATCCATATGTTGAAATCAAGAGAATTTTTAACTCAGTGAGACTTTCGAATGGGAATATTCTAACTGTAGGAGAGGCTCATTGTGGTCCCATAATGATTAATGAAAAGGTAAGAATAGAAGTTCGGACACCTTATGGTGGAGTAATCTGGTCTAAAGATTATGAATGTGACTTGACTAATCGCTCTAGATCTGCAGCGGTCGTAGGTGGCGCAAACAATGATTTTTTTGTCTTCTACGAAACAGTTGATACAGTTGTTAATAACGAAAGATACTCTAGACTTCATATGGAGCACTTCAACGAGAATTATGTGCTAGTTGATTCTATTTCTGTCTCAACTAGTTCTGGAGCGAATATCATTGGTTGCCCACCTGTATTTGACTTGGATAGCAATTTACTCTTTATTCAACACATCCCTGACAGCAATTATCTTGGAAACCATGGAAGCTTTTCCTGTATTTCAAGACTGGTCAAGATGAATCAACAGGGAAATATCATTTGGACTAAGGACATTAAGCACTTCGAAGCGGAATATGACACAAAACTAGTTCATGAAATGATCTCTTCTATAAATGTAGTTGATAACGGAGACATCGTTGTTACGGGAGGCATTTACAAATCAATAACTCCTTATCAAGGACACATTTATGATTATTATGGCTACGCACAACGTATTACAAGTGATGGCTGTTCGGATGATGGTTGCGCTGAATATTACGCCTCAACTGAAGAAAATGAGTTTAGCAACTTCATGTGCTTTCCCAACCCAGCATCAAATGAACTCCGTTTTTTGCTTGATGAGCCATATAAAAATGGAATCATTTCAATTTACAATTCAACTGGCACTCTAGTTTTACATCGCACACTCGATGCTGAACCTGTTGACATTTCAGGTCTTTCCGAAGGATACTATATCGTTCGCATAACTTCTTCTGAAAGCAAGATAATAACATCTCGGTTCGTTATAAATCGGTAAGTCATAGTTCTACGTCCTTTCTGTTTTCTAAATTTGTCCCCATGAAGCAAATGAACTACAAATTACTAGGCAGAACTGGAATAAGAGTTTCTGAACTCTGTTTGGGAACAATGACCTTTGGAACAGACTGGGGTTGGGGAAGTGAAAAACAAGAAGCTAAGAAGATTTACGATGAATTTCTAAAACGTGGTGGAAACTTCTTTGATACCGCCAACATTTATACCAAAGGAACTTCCGAGCGAATGCTGGGTGAGTTCATCGGGAAGGATCGGGAAGAAATGGTAATCGCCACCAAGTATTCTTTGTCAGAAGCCAGTAAGGCCAATCAAGCAGGTAATCACAGAAAGAACATGATGCAAAGCGTAGAAGGATCTTTAAAAAGGTTGAATACAGACTACATTGACTTGTACTACGTCCACGCATGGGATTTTACTGTACGACCCGAAGAATTGATGAGGAACCTAGAATATTTAGTAGCTTCTGGCAAAGTGTTAAGCATTGGAATCAGTGACACACCTGCCTGGATTATTAGTAAATGTAATACGATTGCAGAACAGCGAGGTTGGACTCCTTTTGCTGCAACTCAAGTGGAATATTGCCTTTCAGAAAGAACGGCCGAACGAGAAATTATGCCTTGTACGGAAGGTTTTGACATGACCTTTTGCGGTTTTGGTCCGCTGGGAGCTGGATTACTTTCTGGAAAGTACCTTCATGAATCAGATGAGCCAAGAAGAATGGACGTAAGACGCTCTCATCGTCTATCCAAAGAAAATCTTGAACTCAGTAAAAAGTTAGTTGAATTGAGTCAAACATGGAATTTACCAGCTTCAGCAGTTGCCATTCGTTGGACTATGCAAAAATTCAAGAACTCCTCACCTATTTTTGGAGCAAGAAACTTCAAGCAAATGCAAGAAAACATGCAGGCTTTGGATTTTGAACTCTCTACGGAACAAATGACCGAT
>CAYLYX010000005.1:161083-231003 GCA_964387945.1 uncultured Flavobacteriales bacterium
GCCAAGAATTAAAGAAATTCTTTACGGAGATCAGAAGGATCGAATTGAGTTCTAATTGCCCAGCCTTAAGGAAATAAACAAACTAGCGTTACCCGCTATTCTTTACAACATAGCCGAGCCACTCCTTGGACTAGTAGATACTGCAGTAATTGGTCAAATGTCTGGAGATACGGTTGCGGCACAGGCGGGGATTGGTCTTGCTGCTGGTTTGATCTCTACGCTTGTTTGGGGACTTGCACAAATTAGAACGGCTGTTTCCAGTCTAGTAAGTCAATACCTTGGAAAAGGCAAGTTAGAAAGCATCAAATCTCTTGTTCCGCAATCTTTATACTTCAGCATTTTGGTGGGAATCGTATTTTGGGCATTGACAGCTTCCTTTTTTCTTCCCATTGCGAATTTCATGTTTCAGGAAGACTCAACAAAAGTACTTGGGTTTGCTAATGAATACTACCAAATCAGAGCTTTTGGGTTACCGTTATCATTGCTTATTGCAGGATTCTTTGGCGTTTTCCGAGGGTACCAAAACACGAGTTTTGCTATGTACACTGCCTTGATTGGGGGAGCCTTAAATATCCTTTTGGATATTATCTTGGTAAACGGTTGGCTATTTTTTCCTGCTATGGGAGTTGAAGGTGTGGCTTTAGCAAGTGTCATTTCGCAATTCGTGATGGTACTCATTTGCTTCTACTTTCTCCAGAAAAAAACACCTTTTGAAGCACGATTAACCTTCCCGATTCATGTGGAATTCAAAACCATGCTCCTGATCTCAGGGAACATGTTAATCAGAACATTAGCGCTAAACTTGGCTTTCTTGCTTGCATTACGATATGCCAGTAAATACGGAACTGATGTACTAGCAGCCTATTCCATCGGTATTCAGATCTGGTTGTTTTCTTCTTATTTCATAGATGGATACGCCAATGCTGGAAACGCACTGTCCGGTAAACTTTTAGGTTCAGGAGATAAAGTCGCCCTTCGTAAACTCGTCAACAAGTTGCTAAAAATAAACCTAATCGTGGCTGGCTTCCTTGGCATCTGCTATCTACTGGTATATAACGTCATTGGACTTTGGTTTAACGATAGCTGGGCAGTAAATGATCACCTCCGTTCATTTTTTTGGTTGATTATATTGGCTCAGCCTCTCAATAGTATTGCCTTTACCATGGACGGTGTCTACAAAGGTATGGGAAGCGCAAAATTGCTTCGCAACACACTTCTCATCGCAACCTTTGTCGTATTTATTCCGGTATTGCTTGCTGCCGACTACATTGGACTCGAGATTTTTGGTGTATGGCTTGCATTTATCCTATGGATGGCTTTTAGAGGTGGTTCGCTTTGGATTAGGTTGGGAAGGTATATGTAAAGCTTTTTGCTTATCTTCATGGCAAGACATTTTGAATTAAAAACTTAGGATTATGCCATCTGTAAATGTTTACTTGAATTTTAATGGAAACTGCAAAGAAGCTTTTGATCACTACAAATCAGTTTTTGGAAGCGAATTTGAACATATCAGTACTTTCGGAGAAATGCCACCTCAAGAGGGAATGCCGCCACTACCAGAGGAAATGAAGTCTCGCATTATGCACGTCACACTTCCTGTTGGAGAAACGATGATTATGGGGAGCGATACTGGAGGTGAGTGGGCCGCCAATTATCAAGCAGGTAATAACTTCTCCGTTTCTGTGAACGCAGACAATCAAGAAGAAGCTGATCGGGTTTTTGCAGGGTTGGCGGATGGAGGAAAAATCACGATGCCGCTCGAAAAAACGTTCTGGGGATCGTACTTTGGGATGTGCACGGATGCTTTTGGTGTGAATTGGATGGTTAGTGCAGCACTAGAAGCGCAATAATACATTGAAGAGGTCATCGCTATATCTGCTTCTAATCTTCGGTTTAGGAAGTTGTTCCGAATCAACTGAAGAGAGCGATAATACGGAAATTTTGGTAACTACTGATCAGCAAGTTATCCAGGAAACTGACTCGCTAATAGAAGCTCACCACGATAAGGATACGGCAACGAATCCGATGGGAAGCAAGAACAAAACCGAAATCTTTTTCGTTAACCCCAACATAAAAGTGAAAGATTGGAAAACTGAGGATTTTATTGTCAGTACTGAATCAGATCTTTACAGCCAAGATCTTATGAGCGATATTGCCTATTATCGTGAGCAATGGTCGACAGTAAAAAGTCCGTTCAAAGCAACCTATATGGGAAATGAATTTGGAGATTATTTCCATATTATTTTCGAAGACAGTAATCAAAACGCATACGATTTTGGGTTTGGCAATAATGAGTTTGGAAAGTATCAACTTTTTGAAGATGGAGACGACTACACGGATAATCCTGTGTATTTAAAAAAAGAGTTTCTGGTTCATTGGCAGTGGAAAGTCAGTACTTTTCCATGTTGCTCAGGCGAATTTCACAAAGTTGAAGCCTATTTACCCTCGATTACTAAGTTAGAACTTGTAACGCCCGATTAAAGGGTCGTTTCTCCTTATTATTCGCTTACTTTGTCTGGCAATTCATTTCATTTGAAAAAACTCAGTCAAATAACCATCGAACCGCATTTCAGTAAGCACCTGCCAGCAGATCCATCGTTGGAAAACCGACCGAGACCTGTTGCCAATGCGTGTTTTTCGTTTGTGGATCCCGTTAAGCCTAGTGATCCGACTTATCTTCACCACTCTTCAACACTTGCGGATGAATTAGGACTGAACATTGAACCAGAAGAAGTCCTTGCGTACCTCAGCGGCAAAAAGGCTTTTGAAGGAAATGAATTCAAACCTTTTGCCATGTGCTATGGTGGGCATCAGTTTGGACAATGGGCAGGGCAATTAGGAGATGGGCGTGCTACAATCATAGCAGAAACAACGTTGAATAATCAATTGTATCAATTTCAATTAAAGGGAGCAGGACCAAATCCCTACTCGCGTGGAGCGGATGGTTTTGCTGTTTTGCGTTCGTCTATCAGAGAATATCTATGTAGTGAAGCTATGCACCATTTAGGCATCCCTACTACACGAGCACTATCTCTAGTGACCACTGGCGATAACGTTACCCGAGACATCATGTACGATGGAAATCCTAAAGACGAACTCGGAGCCATCGTTTGTCGAATAGCTAATAGCTTTATTCGTTTTGGGAATTTTGAGATTCTAGCTGCACGAAGAGATAAAAATCTTCTCAAAAAGCTAACGGACTACACGATTGCTTTTCACTTTTCTCATTTGGGGGAACCCTCTAAAACAACCTATCTTGATTTTTTTAGAACAGTTTGTCAGCGTACTCGAGACTTAATGATTCATTGGCAGCGAGTTGGTTTTGTACATGGAGTGATGAATACAGACAATATGTCGATTCATGGATTGACAATAGACTATGGTCCCTATGGCTGGTTAGAAGATTACGATCAT
The DNA here is from genome assembly GCA_964387945.1 of uncultured Flavobacteriales bacterium. Classification (GTDB taxonomy): domain Bacteria; phylum Bacteroidota; class Bacteroidia; order Flavobacteriales_D; family Parvicellaceae; genus Parvicella. The sequence continues at coordinate 164,498 of CAYLYX010000005.1, forward strand.
AACTGGACGCCCAACACCACCGATCGACAAAACAAGCGATACCGGTTTGGAAATCAACCCAATATTGGACTCTGGAACCTTGTTCAGTTGGCCAATGCGCTGTATTTACTAGTGGAAGACCCCAAACCCTTTGAAGAAATCCTTGAAGAATATAAAGAAACGTTTCATTACGGTTATAAAGTGATGATGCTAGAAAAGTTAGGTTTGTACGATAGGAAAATCCCAAAAACATTCGTTGCTCATACGGAAGAACTATTGAATCGATTGAAATTGGATTACACGCTATTTTTTCGCTTGCTTTCTGAAGGAGTCATCACTGAAAGCAGGTTTAATGAGATTCTAGAGGAGAGTTCATACTTAAACAAAGAAACCGTAAAGGCCATGAGTGGATATACTGTGGATTGGTTCGAACACTATCAGGAGTACCTTAGCAACGAAAGTGCATCGGCTAAAGAGCGGTCTGATAGAATGAAGAACGTCAACCCCAAATATGTCCTAAGAAACTATATGGCACAACTTGCTATAGAAGATGCAGAAAAAGGCAATTATGGGCTGATCGATGAACTTTACACAATGCTTCTGAACCCCTACGCAGATCAACCTCAATACGACAAATGGTTTGCAAAACGACCAGAATGGGCTGCCAATAAAATTGGAAGTTCCATGCTGTCGTGCAGTTCGTAACCTTATATTTGCACCCTAATCGCAAGGAATGAACATTGTAGTTATTGGTTCTGGGAATGTTGCCACACATCTGGCACAAGGTCTTTTTCATCAGGGCGTGAAAATCAATGCGGTCATCAGCAAAAACATTGAAAACGCTCGTGCGTTGGGAACACTGGTGCAGGCTGCAGCGTATGATAACATGAAAAAATACGCCAATTGGGGCAAAGAAGACTTGGTGCTAATTGCAGTGAAAGATGACGCTATTGATGAAGTAATCTCATCTGGATTATTGAGCCGATCTTTTGTGGTGCATACCTCAGGAAGTTATGACTCCGCAAAAATGAAGGATTACTGCCATGCTTATGGTGCCTTCTACCCTTTTCAAACGTTTAGAAAAACTGCAGCTGTCGACCTAAGCATAGTTCCTTTCTTTCTTGAAATGAGTGATGTAGATGGCCTTGCAATCATCGAAAAGTTAGCAAGTCTATTGAGTAGTTCTGTGCACAATTTGGATAGTACAGAACGTAAGAAGTTACATCTTTCGGGAGTATTCCTCAACAACTTCATTTACTTTATTTTGGACAAGACGAAGAGCCTCTGTGACGAACACGGGATTTCTCAGGAATTGCTCAAGCCACTACTCCAACAGACCATCAAATTTGCATTGGACTACCCAGAAAACTTACAAACCGGACCCGCAAAGCGAGGAGATTTGGAGACTATGCAGGGACATCTAGAAGTACTTTCCAGCAACCCCTACTTGGCAGAAATCTATAAGACGATGAGTTACTTAATTTACAACGAAAACCATGACCAAAAAATCGAATTATAAAGTCAATCTTCGCAACATCCAACTATTTGTCTTTGATGTGGATGGTGTACTCAGTGATGGCGTGGTCTATTTGGATGCAGATGGAGAAATGATGCGTAATTGTCACGTGCGGGATAGCCTAGCCATTAAACTTGCGCTTCATGCAGGAATAGATATTTTAGTCATTAGTGCTGGCAATTCCAAAAAAGTCGAGGAGCGAATGCGTTACTTAGGAATAGAACATGTCAAAATGGGTTGTTACAAGAAATTTGAAGAGCTCACCCATTTCTGCGCTGAGCATGACTACCAGTTTGAAAACGTACTGTATATGGGAGATGACCTGCCAGACTATGAGTGTTTGAGTCAAGTAGGTGTGGCAACCTGTCCGGCTAACGCAGCGATTGAGATCAGAGGCATTGCCGATTATATATCTCACATAGAAGGAGGAAAAGGATGTGTAAGAGATGTGATTGAGCAAACGCTAAGAGTACAAGGAAAATGGCCAAACTTAGCAGAAAACCCTACAATTAGCTTTTCCTAATGATCAGAGTCTTTCGTCCGATAAATTTATTGATGATTGTATTGGTTTGCTTCGCTTTTCAAGTGGTAGTTAATCATATTCAAGGTGTTTCTTTTCAACTAACAGACGCTTTTGTATCCTACACGGTAATTAGTATCCTTGTAGCAGCAGGAGGATATCTCATCAACGGTTATTATGATCGTGAGATCGACCAAATCAATCATTCGGGCTATCAATTTCCGTTAAACAAAACCAAGGTTACTTTTTACTACAGTGTTTTTGCTAGTGCTGCCATAATCAAGGGTTTAATTTCTTTTGATATGGCGACCACAGTTGTCTTTATATTATTTCCAATACTTCTGCTGTGGCTTTACTCCTACTGGCTTAAAGGTTTACCACTCATCGGAAATGGAGCCGTAGCTTTTTTGGCGCTATGGCTACCCGTAGGCCTCTTGCATGTTAACGATGCTTCGGATCAACTAGGAAAAGACATCGCATCACAATTTGGATTATTACTCATGGGTGAAATCTTTCTGATTACACTTGCCAGAGAAGTCATCAAAGACATTCAGGATATCAAGGGCGATCGCAAACACAACTGCAAGACACTAGCTGTAAGACTTGGAGAAAAAAATACGGCCATGGTTGCTACATTTTTTCTTTTTTGGGCACTGCTACTTTGGTTTACTACGCTCTCGCAATTCTTCAGTGAGATTAATCTCGTCACTATCATCTTTGGTGTTTTAACCTTGTTATTTGTATTCGCGAGTATTGCGACTCTTTGGTTCAAAAAACCTTGGAGTAAAAAGACCAAGCTCAGTAGTTTGATGCTGAAAATCGGAATGTTCGCTGCACTTTTAACTCTTATTTTTGTATGCTATGCTTAACAATATTACGAGTAATTATCGCGTCACCCTTGCTTCAAAATCTCCTAGAAGGCAGCAACTCATTAAAGAGATTCTACCCGATTTCACTATCGAAGTAAGAGAAGTTGAAGAGGTTTATCCAGATCATCTTAAAAACGAGGAGATCGTCATGTATCTTTCTCAATTGAAGTCTGAAGCATTTGATGACCTTGCTCACGATCAACTTCTAATTACAGCTGACACAATCGTCTGCTTCGATGATGAGGTGCTCGGAAAACCAAAAGACGAAAAAGAAGCCTTTGCCATGTTAGAAAAACTAAGTGGCAACACACATACCGTTTATTCTGGCGTTACCCTAAAGACCCTTCAGAAATCTAGTACGTTTTGTGATGCAACAGAAGTTACTTTTTACCCGTTAACGGCAGAAGAAATAAACCACTACATACACACTTGCAAACCCTTTGATAAAGCAGGTTCTTATGGCATTCAAGAGTGGATGGGCTACGTAGGAATTCAGAAAATGGAAGGCGAATTCTATAATGTTATGGGACTTCCACTACATCGACTATACAGGGAACTCCAAAGCTTTTAATTTTCAATGGGAACCAGTTTTCGCAAATCTGGAAGGTCATCAAAGTTCATTGGAGTTTTCACAAATTCCATTTCTGGAAGTATTTCTTGAAACTCTTCCGCTACCTCTTCCATGGCATCATCGTCTTCATCGTAGTACCACACTACCCTAGTTTTAGTTTGATGGTGCGCATCCTGAAAAGCCTTAAACATTGCAAAAAGCATTCGCGAGGCAGAAGTATTAAAATACTCCAGCTTACAGATGATTTCCGACTCAGCTGCTGGTTGCTTAAGGTAAGAACCAATGTATGTGTTAATGGGTCCAAAAAACTCTACGGCATCCTCTGGAAGAATAATTCCGTCAAAAATGAACTGAGCAGTGTCAGAACTCAGATGAACGAATGGTGTTTTTTCCGTTTGATTAATTTGAACCGCCATGTAATACTTCTGTTTTGCTAAAGTAGATGCAAAAGTAATCTAAAAGCCCTAAGTTATTATTTTAATTCGACAAAACGGAGATTTAGCTCTTTTTTCTAGCAAAAAAACCGATATAATAATTTTTCATAAATTAGGCTTTTAAACATGTCTTTATGAGGTCATATATCTTATTGCTCATTGGTCTATTTCTGTATCATTTCGGTTTGGGGCAAAACCCTCCTATTCAGCCTGGGTCAGGACCTGGAGGCAGTGATTATACGCATGACGGGGTGATCTTTTCAGATTTCACATCATGGCTTAGCTCGGATGGTTATTGGCTTTTTGAACCCAATCAGCCTAAGCCTGATAGTGCAGATGTCATTGTTTTTAATCATGGCTATGGCGTTTTTAATCCTGGTCCTTATGGACAGTGGATAGAACATTTAGTAAGAAAAGGAAACATTGTAATTTTCCCGAAATACCAGCTCAACGATGCTTCCTTACCCAGTGGGTATACTTCGGATGCTGTTACGGGGATTCTTGACGCCTTTGAAGAACTGAATACAAATCCTAGCCGGGTAAAGCCGAGAATGAATCACTTTGCCATTATTGGACACTCATATGGTGGCGTAATTACCTCCAATCTAGCAACCAATTATGCGCTCTACGGCATTCCAAAACCGCAATGCTTTATGCTCTGTGAACCCGGAACAGGTGGCTTTAATGGCGGACGACTTGACTCTTATAGCGGAATGGACACCGATTATAACGTACTGATTGTAGTAGGCGATGATGATATTGTGGTGGGCAATTCATTTGGTCGTGAGATCATGGACAGCACAGCGATTCCTACTGCACACAAAAATTACATTACACAGTACAAAGACGATTATGGCAGTCCGAATTTAGAAGCAACTCATAACGAGCCTTTGTGTTCCAATAATGACTATGACGGAGGAACCGTTAGTGCGGTAATCACTGGAGGATATGTAGCCAGTAAACAAGATGCTGTAGACTATTATTGCTATTGGAAACTGGCAGATGCTTTACTCAGCTGTACTTTCTACGGTACAGATTGCGGTTATGCCTTTGGTGACACACCAGAACAACGTTACATGGGTGAATGGAGTGATGGTACGCAAGCTATTGAATTAGAAGTGGAGCCGAGCAACGTGGCCGCTGTGAATGAACATGAACACTCCTATGAACTTAAAATTTACCCCAACCCTGCTACTGACATCATTTACATTGAGACACAGAATCACTTCTTGCTTCCACCCAACCATCAGGACTATTTTGCAACGGTTCAAATCTTTAATAATTTGGGAGAAATTGTTCTAAGCAAGGTAATTTTACAGAATGATCGATACATTAAAGTAAAAGACCTCCCAAAAGGTCATTACATTTTGGTTTACAAAGGATTAACAACAAAAGAAACTCACCTCATCAAACAATAAAAACGACTACTATGAGAAACTTATTTATTGGCATTTCATTGATTCTAATCGCTGGTTTAGGTGCTGCTGGGTATTTTGTGCATCAAGCTTTTTGGTGGGTACTTGCTTTGTTTTTGCCTTTAATCTTCATGGGATTTTACGATGTTATTCAAACCAAGCACACCATTCGAAAGAACTACCCGCTTCTTGGGAGGTTAAGGTATTTTTTCGAATCGATTCGACCAGAGATCAGTCAGTACTTTATAGAATCTGATCTTAATGGACGCCCTTTTAACCGCAGAGATAGAAGTGTTGTGTACCAAAGAGCGAAATCGGTAAGACAGACGGTTCCATTCGGCACTCAGCTCCATACAGCTGATCCTGGCTACGAATGGGTGACACATTCCATTTACACCTCACACATTGAAGAGAGTGACTTAAGAATCAACATTGGATCTAGCCAATGCAAGCAACCTTACAACTCTAGTATCATGAACATTTCTGCCATGAGCTTTGGTTCGTTGAGTATGAATGCTGTAATGGCCTTAAATGGTGGTGCTAAAAAAGGAAACTTTGCTCATAATACGGGCGAAGGTGGAATCAGTAAGTACCACAAAGATCCAGGAGGTGATCTTATTTGGCAAATTGGAACTGGGTATTTTGGTTGCCGAAATGACGATGGCACCTTCAACCCTGAGTTATTTCAAAAAAATGCAGCCCTGCCGACAGTAAAAATGATTGAGGTGAAGCTATCGCAAGGTGCAAAACCTGGACATGGAGGGATTCTTCCCGCTAAGAAAAACACACCTGAAATTGCCGCCATCAGACACGTGAAACCTGGAACTGCTGTTCTTTCACCTCCTAGACATTCAGCGTTTAACGATAGTCAAGGGTTACTCAACTTTGTCAATCAACTAAGGGAGTTATCGGGCGGAAAACCTGTCGGATTCAAACTCTGCCTCGGAAAACCAGAAGAATTTGAAGAGATTTGCGAAACCATAAAAGCATCAGAGATGTTTCCAGACTTCATTGTAATAGACGGCTCAGAAGGAGGAACTGGAGCAGCACCTCTTGAATTTTCGGACCGAATTGGAACTCCTCTTTACGATGCTTTAGCATTTGCTTATAACACCATGGTTAAGCACGGCATTAAAGATGAAATAAAATTGATTGCTTCAGGTCGCGTGATGACCGGGTTTGACATTATTAAGCTATTGGCATTGGGTGCCGATGGCGTTAATAGCGCAAGAGCGATGATGTTTGCACTAGGCTGTATCCAAGCATTAGAATGCGATAGCGGCCACTGTCCTACAGGAATTGCTACCCAACAAAAATCACTCATGAAAGGACTTGATGTTACCGCTAAAACAGATCGAGTGGCAAATTACCACAAAAATACCATCCTTGCTGTGAAAGAAATTTTGGAAGCCACTGGAAAACATAACACAGACGAAGTGCGCAGAGACCTTATATTTAGAAGAGTAGAAGAAAACAAGACCATGCGCTTTGATGAAATTTATCCTTATTAATCATGGATCAAAAAGCGTTCATCGAAAGGAATGGAGACAGCGCTTTACAGAACCGTCTGACAATTACCAGATCAAGCTTCTAAAAAGAGGAATCCTAAATGGGAGAGGCTATCTTACTGCTTAATGAATCGCTTAACCGATGCACTTCCGTTCTGATTGCTCACCCTGATCAGGTAGACTCCTCCCGCTAACTCCTCAACGTTAAGTGAAATAAAGTTAGCTCCTTTAGCAACTCCATCTACATGTTGGTAGACTACCCTTCCCTCTAGATCAACAACGTCTAACGTGATTTCTGTATTCGCCTCAGACGAAACAACTAGGGTAAGATCACTGTTGGTAGGGTTAGGATACAACTCTTCCAACGAGAAGTAATTCTGTTCCTCACAGTCTATAGACAAATGATTGACCACCGCAAAATCTCCATTGAAATCCACCTGTCCGATTCTCACAACATCCATATCAAACTCTGTGCGATCAAAACTAAACTGATAAAGCTGTTCTGAAGTAGAGTTTCCAGCCCCTAATACAGTTCCAATTTCAAAATAGTTTTGACCATCATAGGTGCCTTCAAGGATAAAATAGTCGTTATTCTGTTCAGAAACCGTATTCCAACTAACCGTTACTTCTGAAGATTCACAATCAACATGCGCAAAAGTTGAATTCACAGGCAGCGGAGAACCTTCTTCCCATGCTCCAATGGTAGGATGCGTTCTTCCAGTTCCATATATATCAAGTGGAACAGAGCCTATTGAAGTACCTGTTTGGTAATTCCCTGTAATATCCAACAGACAAGAAGATGGATTTCTATAATTCGGATCCGTGTTGAACGAGTTATTATCTCCATTGCCTGTTCCATCGTGATGGTCAGTTCCTTGCCACCCTGCAAACGAATAGTTACTTGCACCTTCAGTAGCAATGTATGCTCCATTGGGTGCGTAGAAAATATTATTATCACAACGAACAAATGTAGAGGATGTATTTCCTGCATAAATACATGAATAGCTCGCATTTCCTGTGGTATAGAAGATATTATTTCTCACGTACCACCAAGCCTTAGAATCTGCTGTAAAGTACATACACTCTCTCGAGCTATAAACAGAGTTAAACTGAAAATCATTGTCATCACTATTGTCTGCGCTTACATAAATTCCATACTGGGTATTACAAATGAAGTTATTATAGAAATGACAATAATCTACACCAGATGATAGGTAAATACCACATGTACCTCCCGAAATCACGTTGTTATAGATATTACTAACATCAGAGGATGACAAACCATGATCATCCAGCCAAACAGCTGCACCATCTGCACGGTCACTTGAGGTTATGTTAAATACGTTATCGTGAATATCATAAGTCTCCATGGTATTTCCATCTACTACATCTCCTACAATCCCGTAATCATCAGCCGTTACATTGTTACCAAAGAAATGAATGGAAGTAGGCCAACCATCATGAAATCCTGAGTAATAGTCATTGAGAACTACTGCTTTCGCGCTTGTTCCAGTACTTGAAATCACACAGTTCCGTATCGTATCGTGATCTGCATCTCCCCTGATCCATACATTGTAACCCGATGTAGAGGTATTCTCAATCTCACAATTTGAAACCGCATTATCATCAATATCGTGCGCTCCACCCGCTTCATGCATGTAAACATTCGTATTTCCTGAATGCTCCAGATGACAATTGTCAAGGTGATGATCGTTCCCTTCAAAAATGAAGTAGTTGTAATTGGATGCCTGAGAGCTGATCAAGTGCATGTCTCTCACATAAAAATAACTCACATTATCAAAGTAGAAATTATCATCAGCTCCAGGTGCGGTAATATGTGTCAAAGAAGCCCCTGCACCTGTTATGACCACATCTGATGCAGCCGATCCCTCATCGGTTGAAGAAGTAACATTAAGTCCCATCGTGTACGTACCCGCATCGACAAAAATCGTATCTCCTGGTTCAATGTCGTAGGTGTCGAAAATATCCTGAAGTGAAGTTTTTGGCGAGCAAGGGTTTCGTCCATTGTTTGCCGCATTTCCTACGTTACTACAAAACACATCTCCAGTAGTTGAGTTATCATTTACATAGTAATTGGTTGGAACTGGAGTACCACCTACAATTATGTATACCGATGAAGTATAGCTATCACAACCGTTAGTTACTCTTGCCCGATAATAAGTTGAAGACGACACAGCAACTACCTCTGATGCAGAAGTTGCACCACCAATATCTGACCAGGTGGAACCGTCTGCTGAAGACTGCCATTGAATAGATGCACCACCATCATGTCCTGAAACAGACAACGTAGCATTTCCAGCTACACACATGGTTGATGGGCTCGCTGAAGGTGTACCGGCATTAACGGCACAACAAGACCATTCCGCTTCCCAACCTGCTTCTTCTACTCCTGAATCCGAATGCCATTGGAACGTTAGTGCTCCTCCCGAAGATACGATCGTACCCGGGCTACCTGTCGTATTGCAATAGGTTCCAATTAATGTTGATGAAGTATTTGGCCCATCATAAATTCTTAGGTAATCGTACCCACAAGTACCGTGCGCCTCTACGTCAAACGAATTGAACGTAATAGTTACCGTAGCTCCAGGGTTTATGGTGTAAACGTAATCATCCGATGATCCGTAGTCAGAACCCGGACCTCCATCATCATACAAAATACCAGTACAAGCAGCTGTTGATCCATTTGAAATATTTACACAGTTAACCACCTCAATAAATTCTGAATTAGAAAACACATTCCCACAAGGTGCGTCTGTCACCTTAGCACGATAGTAAATATCACTTCCAGGCGATGGCGAATAGGTCGATCCTGTTGCTCCTCCGATATCACTCCAAGTTGAACCATTAGTTGATGACTGCCATTGAATGGAACCATTATATCCTGCTAACGTCATTGTAACAGAACTTCCAGAGCACAAGGTATTGGTAGATGCAGAAGCCGTTCCTGCTGTTGAGTTGGAAACATTCAGTAGGTATGAACCAGAATAGACTGTACAGCCATTTGTTAACTCCACACGATAATAGGTGTCTGCTGAAGGTGAGGCTGAATAAGTAGCAGAAGTTGCTCCACCAATATCACTCCAGGTAGCATCATCCGGTGAAGACTGCCATTGCAATGCAGCACCTCCATCGTGACCGCTTAACGTTAGATTCGTGGAATTTCCATTACATATCGGATCTGTAGCTGCAGCAATCGAACCAGAATTAACCGAACAACATGTCCATGTAGCTTCCCAACCCGGCTCAGTAACACCTCCATCTGAGTCAAAGTAAATGGTCAATGAACCAGTCGTTGAAGTCACCGTTCCTGGAGATGTTGTACCACAATACGTCCCGATCAATGTAGAAGAGGTATTGGGGCCATCATAAATTGACATGTAATCATAACCACACGAACCATGGTTCTCTACATCAAAAGAAGTAAACGTCATAGTCACATCACTACCGGGGGAAATGGTAAAGGTTCTTGACTCACCGTCATTATAATCTGAACCACTTCCTCCACTATCGAAAAACGTTCCTGTACAAGCATTGCTCGTATTCGTTCCAGAAGGCATATTGACGGTTTGCGCATCCGTTGACTCACAAGTAACAGTCGCCTCCCAACCTGACTCCTCAACAGAGCCATCAGAATCAAAGTAAATGGTCAAACTTCCATTCATAGAAGCCTTGATCACACCGGGCAGATTGGAGTTACAGTAAGTTCCAATCAATGGTGCTGCCGTACTTGAACCATTATAGACTCTAATATAATCATAACAACTTCCTCCATTTGGTTCAATATCAAATGTACCAGCGGTAAAATCAATTTGTACCGACTGCGAAGGATCAGAAGGATTTAAGGTCAATACTCCAGACTCATTAGAAGAATAATCGCCTCCACTACCTCCAGAATCAAAGTAAGTATAGGTAGTACCGCAAGTAATCGTCTGAGAAGACGTTCCTGACGTAGGATGGCTAAAAGTCTGCGAATAGGCGTTCGAACCCAACAAAAGGGCGAACAGGAGCAGTGTCAGTAGTAGTTTTTTATTCATTTTTTTGACGTAATAGCGCTCTCACAAATCACAAAACATGATGTAAGTCATGTTTTACGCGTCCAACAACACATTATTATCGACCAAATTAACCAAATAATTTGAGTTAACAAAAATTTAACCAACAAAATAATTGATTCACAGTAATTTGCAGAACAAAACGCTGGTTTTAGCTAAAAACTCAGATGATTACTCCAAGACTTCGATCACTTTTTCATTCGTCACATTGATCGTGGGAGTTCCTTTGCTGTCCTTGATTACCCCAGACACGCAGATCTGCTGATCTTTAAGATCATTCTCAGGTAAGTAGCTAAAGTTTTTTCGAGCATCCTTCCAGATGGTAATTGAAAAAACCTGATTGGGAAACTTCTTATCCAAATTGAGAAATGTAGCCCCTGACTTCTCGCTGTACTTGGTAGAAACAACGGTTCCACAAACACAGGCTTTCTCGCCTATATTGAACTTAGCAGCTGTTGTATTGATTTTGCCTTTTGGTAATTGAGTCGGGTCTAAAGGCAAGACCTCTCCTTCCATTTCCTTGGTACGCCAAATGTCTAAATTGATTTTCGCTTCCAAATCATCCACCTCTAAATTTGGAAAGAAGTTCAAACCTGTCAAACGTTCTATGCTGTCCACAGAAACTGCGTAAGACAAAATAGGATCTGCACATACTCCGTTAGGCATCAAAAAAGCAATGGCTTGCTTGTCGTCTCCGCTATAATCGAGCACCACTTTATAAAACAACTCTGGAATAGACACTTCGTTTTCTCTTCCTTCGTTTTTCATCGTAGGTAAATCATCTGTCAGAACACCTCCTGTCACCACAAAAACTTGCTCCTGATGTTCCACTACATAACTCCTTATGAGGTTCTCTAACTCCGCCCACTTCTCTCGATTTAACTCTGGCAGTTGAGGTGCCATGTTAGAATAAAAGTAGGACTCACTCAAAGCCGTCTGACTCCATCTAAAATCTGCTGAAGGAGCAAGATGACCTCGATCGTACCCGCTGTACCAATAGTCAGCTTTTACAGCCGTACCCGTTGTCACCAAATCATCGGTTCTGAAGTCATTTGTTCTTGAAACATTTCCCATCTCCACATCTGGAAGTACAATGTGCGCTACCCAAACAGCCTGTTCATGACGCTCTGAATAGCCTAAAACCATCGCTTGATGCTCCACAATTTGAGCTTCTTCAGCTCCTACCGGATAGCCTATTTTTTGAAGGTCAGTACTAATCTGTTTCAGTTTAACCTGTTCAATTTCAAACCTTAAGGAGTCTTCCTTACTTTCAAGTTTTTGTAATTGACTTTCAAGCTCTTGAAGCGTCTGTCCATACGTATGCGTAAACACTGTGGCTAGCAACAAGGTTGTGCGGCATAGCCAATTCATCAAACAATTGTCCATTTTTGTTTCTTTGTTTGTAAAGATACAAATCGAACGAGACAAATTACTTGCAAACAGGTATTTATACTTGAAAAAATCACGTATTTACACTCTTTTTTCTTCCTTTTTCTGTATCTATCTTTGAGCCATCTCTTATATACATCTACACTGCTAAATGATGAAGTGCTAGACCTTTTCGAAAGGGCTCTTTTTTAAGAGCCCTTTTGTTTTAGGCTCCCTTGTAATTATCATTAAATCGTTATTTTTGATCCTGAACCCATTTACTACAATTGTGAACTACAGAATTCATTTCCTAGCGATATTATTTCTATCTACCCTTGCTAACTGCTCGACCGCTGAGCAAGATTCAGATGATGATACAATAAAAACAGATCAAACGACCACCTTGAAAGAGCAAGATGACAATCACATGTCAACTACCAATGAACCTCAACTTGTCTCAGACAAAACGGAAGGTGATAATGAAACCTTCAAGGGGTTTCTAGGGAATTCTCCGATAACCGTCTTTCTTAGTTTTGATAATAACCAAGGTTCAGTCTCTGGCTATTACTATTACAATGAGTACAAAAAAGAAATTAACTTATCTGGCAGTGAGACTGACTGGTATGGAGGTCCGGTATATCAACTAAAGGAAACTGATCAAGCAGGAAATATCACTGGGACCTGGGAATTTCTAATGCTTGGAGACTATGGTTCTTACACCGGACGATTTGAGAGTCCAGATGGTAACACCACACTCGATATTATTATTAAAAGTGATAGCTCTGGTGGATATCTTCACCCAGAATCCAAGCTACTATTTGAGGATCAGGCTGACGCCAAAAAGTTCTTCGCCACCCACCTTTTCCGTCACAACGAAGTCAAACACAAAAGCGGAATCATCTTACACGAACCATCGCAAGAGGAATATATGGAGGGAACTGAGATGCTTCCAACAGGAATTACGATTTATGATCATGACGGTGGAGATGGCTTTGGAGTGACGGTTGTTGGTCGTGTAAAAGAAAAAAACACCATTCACTTTGATAGTGGCGATGAATCCAAATTATTCTTTGATTGGGATACTGGAGCTATGATGGAAGTCGATTATGGCGTTCCATGTCTTCGATTTATGGAATTACCTTCAGCCGAGTATGTTTTTGTACAGACCAATGAAACTTCTTTTTATTTGTCTATTGCTGAACTAGAACAATACGGTTATCACCTCGAAGGTGATGGGCACTGGCTAGTAGAAAGAAGCGGTAAAGTTTTAGGCTATTACCCCAATGGAACCGTAACTATCCTTGAGAAAAAGGACATTGCTAGCAAAGCACTGCTTAGTGTTAGCACTGATGAAGACGGCTACTTTCAGGTTTTGGATGTAGTGAATTTCAAGCGTGAGATTTGGGCTAAAGTAACTTTTGATTATTTTTCTGAAGTTCCTTGCGATGGAACCATTAAGGAACCGAAGCCCTCCGTTACTGGCTGGACACCTCTTTACTATGGCACATCAAAAGACCAACTTCGTTTTGGTTTCTACTCGAGGGGCTGCTGACCGTTCCCTAGCCAAAACCGACAGTTCGTAAAGCAAAACCTAACGTTCATAAAATTGTGGAAGGCTGGTTCCAATAAATACTTAACTTCGAATTAAGTTAGACATGTAGGTAGAGTATCTGCCGCCATGAACGGCTTGAAAAAATTAATCAAAAAGTTTTTGGTTTATTGGTTTCATTGGTTTAAAAAGTCGCTGGGGAGCGACTTTTTTTTATCCCAACATTCTGACGCCCAACTGACACTCTAAATGTAAAATAAGTACCTCTCCCATTGTTCTGCACGAAAGGAAATCTTCGTTTTTATGAAACTGAGACAAATCTTCCCTTAAGTTCTTGACATTTTCAGGCGTGGAAATTGTATCTGACTTTAACCTTCTCAACACACTCCGAGTCCGTTGTTTTGCCGCTAAGAAACGTTTCTTCATTGCTGCCCTTTCTTGTTTCTGATATTGTTCTGCCACATGGATAGTCATTAGCTCTTGCGCTAGCTGCACATACTTAATGTTGTCTTTGTAATACTGTGGAAGATACATATTCTTCCTTCCTTCGTAGCACTCCTGATCAAAATCCATCGCCCGAATTCTGTACTGCACGTTATCAAAGTCTTGCGTGATCTCCACCACAAAATTATAGGCGCGCATATCTCCTAGTAGCCTTGTAAAACAACGCTCATTAAATTTCACGAATTCCTTAGCCAAACGCAATCGATTCTCTACTCTTTCATCTCCATGCTTCTTAACAAAAACATCACCCGGAATTCCTACGATATGCTCCTCTACTAGCGTTTCACGATCAACCAAATAGGTTATTTTTTCTGGTGAGAACGTATCTTCCAATTCCAATCCATAAACCCGAGAGGCGTCAGCTTTTTTGACATAGAAATAATCATGGTTGTCGTTCAATTCGTTTACCACTTTTATTCTAAATGGCTTTGAGTTTCCGTAAGAACAAAAATCGATACTGGCTATCCTCACATAGGGCATCTCTACCCCATCTGCGCTCAGCATCTGATATACATTTTTCAGGTTCCGCTGAATGTTTTCAATGTCACTTTGACCGTACAACACCGCATTCCATAACGTATCTTCTCCATCCTCATCTACCAAAGGTATCAAGTCATGATAGCGAACTAAATCATCATAACTGATGGGTAACTCTACAAACCGAGAGTATTGCTTAAGGTGTGCCTTGAGCGGTTGCTTGATCTTATAAAACGGTTTTCTGTACTCAATGTGATTAAACTCCATATGGGTTAAAGATATTGATTTTACTGGACTTCTAACCATTGAACACCCTAATCAATGTCTCATGGAACAAAAAAATGTTTGCATATTAAAATCTTTTTGACATACATTTGTAGCGCAATGATCGCAAGAATCAAAAATACAAATTGGTGGTGGCTAGCTAAATCCTCGGACGGATTCAGTTGGTAGTACCTGTTTGTATATTCATATAACACATTGGAAAGCCCTGACTGAAACGTCAGGGCTTTTTTTTATTCCCATATCTGACCTTAAAAAAATATTAAAATGACCGTTAAATTGCATACTACAATACACAAAACACTAAGCGACCTGCATACTCCAGTAGAACTCTACTTAAGGATTCGGGATCAGTTTCCGGGGTCAATTTTACTTGAAAGTTCTGATTATAAAAGTAAAGCAAACAGCTTCTCTTATATTTGCTTTAATCCAATTGCTAGCTTTACAGCTAGCTCAGAAAAGGCTACCATAGCACTGCCCGACCAAGATGTTTATACAATTGATCTTATAGCAACATCAGCTTCGGTTGCCTTGGATAGGTTTAGGAAATCCTTCAAGGTGGATTCAACCGACTATGAATTCAAAACAGCAGGGCTATTTGGCTATATCCAGTACGATGCTATACCGCTCTTTCAGCCTATTCAGTTCAAAACGAACGAGCACAATTTTCCCGTAATGCATTACCAGTTCTTTCAAAACATGATTGTATTTAATCATTTTAACAATGAATTATATTTGATAGAGCACTTGCACGATACTGCAAGTTCACAGGCCGCAAAAGTAGATTCGATCCTCAAACAAAGAACACTTTCCACCTTTCCTTTTGAAACCGTTGAAGAGGAAACATCCAACTACACAGATGACAAATTCTTGGAAGCAATTGAACAAGGCAAAAAACACTGCTTTAGAGGTGATGTTTTTCAGCTAGTGCTATCCCGAAAATTTTCACAAAACTATAAAGGTGACGATTTCAATGTGTACCGGGCTTTAAGGTCAATCAACCCAAGTCCGTATTTGTTCTATTTCGACTATGGTTCTTATCACATCTTAGGATCAAGTCCGGAAGCACAGGTAATTGTAAAGGATAACATGGCGGAAATTCACCCCATTGCAGGCACCTTCAAAAGAACCGGAGATGCTGCTAAAGACTTGGAGCTGGCAAAACAGTTGTCTAATGATCCAAAAGAAAATGCAGAGCACAACATGCTGGTTGACCTTGCAAGAAATGACTTAAGTAGATTTAGCACAGAAGTAGAAGTGACACAACTAAAAGGAATTGAGTTCTACTCTCATGTCATTCATTTGGTTTCTAAAGTCACAGCTACATTGGATGAAAACCAAAACAGCATGGATATTCTGGGGACAACTTATCCTGCTGGAACATTATCAGGAGCGCCCAAGCACAAAGCCATGGAACTCATTGATCAGTATGAGCCTAATTCCCGAGGGTTTTATGGTGGAGCTGTGGGATTCATCGGGATAGATGGATCGGTAAATCATGCCATTTTTATCCGTTCGTTTCTAAGTCAAAATAACACGCTTCACTATCAAGCGGGCTGCGGTATTGTGACGCAGTCTGTCTCAGAAAATGAATTACAGGAAGTCAATAACAAACTTAATGCGTTACGAAGCGCATTACAATTAGCGCAGGAACTATGAAAATCATCGTTATCAATAATTATGACTCATTTGTCTACAATATTGTTCACATCTTAAGGAACATACCGAATGTGGAAGTTGACGTGGTTTACAACGATCAGGTAGATATCCCCACGATTAACCACTACGACAAAATCTTACTCTCCCCGGGGCCAGGTATTCCTCATGAAGCTGGGCAACTCATGGAAGTAATTAATCGCTTTGCGACAGAAAAGCCAATTCTGGGCGTTTGCTTAGGTCATCAAGCTATTGGCGAATTTTTTGGATGCACACTAACCAATCTAGACAAGCCCTTGCATGGCGTACAATCCAAACTCACCGTTACGCAAGAAGATTATCTTTTTGATCAACTCCCTTCTTCCTTCCAAATAGGACATTATCATTCTTGGGTTATTAGTCCCGAAGAACTCAAGGAATTGGAAGTTACCGCCAAGGACTCGAAAGGAAATATCATGGCCGTCAGACATCCGCATTACGACATCAGGGGTGTACAGTTTCATCCTGAATCCATTCTAACCGAACATGGAAAACAATTGCTAAAAAATTGGATTAAGAACACTTAAATTATGATCAAATGAAAAAGATCTTAGAAAAACTATATCGACACGAAACCTTCTCTCAGGAGGAATCCAGAAAGATTTTGATAGCCATAGCATCTGGAGCTTATAATAACTATCAGGTAGCTTCCTTCCTGACCACATTCATCATGCGAAACATTACCTTAGATGAATTGAAAGGATTCCGAACGGCTTTGCTGGAACTTGCTATTCCTATCAATTTACAGGAATATGATCCAATTGACCTCTGCGGTACTGGTGGAGATGGAAAAAACACGTTCAATATTTCTACACTTTCATCATTTATTGTAGCAGGAGCAGGCATCCCCGTTGCCAAGCACGGTAATTACGGTGTTTCTTCTATTTCCGGCTCATCCAATGTACTGGAAGCACTTGGGGTGAAGTTCGAAACAACTCAGGAAGGTTTAAAGAAGCAATTGGACAAAGCGAACATTTGTTTTTTGCACGCACCCTTATTTCACCCAGCACTTAAACATGTTGCACAGGTTAGAAAAGAGCTGGGCGTAAAAACTTTCTTCAACATGTTAGGACCATTGGTTAACCCGTGCCGACCTAAGAAGCAACTTACCGGAGTTTTCAACCTCGAACTGGCCAGGTTATACCAATACTTACTAGGAGAAGAAGAAATTGAATTTGCGGTGGTACACGCTTTAGATGGTTACGATGAAATCTCACTAACAGGTGATGCAAAGGTGTTGAAGAATGACCAGCAGCTTATCTTAACACCAGCTGACTTTGGGTTCGAAGTACAAGCTCCGGAAACCATCTACGGAGGTGACGCTATTTCAACAGCTAGCGATCTTTTCTTGAAAATACTTAAAGGTCAGGGCACAACAGAACAGAACAATGTCGTATTGGCCAATTCTGCTCTAGCCATTCAAATTGCAAAACCAGCACTTTCATTACTTGAAGCGGTTGAAGTTGCGAAGGATTCACTTTTCAATCAAAAGGCTTTGGAAACGCTCAAAAAACTCAAAAAATGAACATACTCGAAAAAATAGCTCAACACAAAAGGAAAGAGGTCGAAAAACGAAAGGAACTCTACCCAATCAAATTATTGGAACAATCGATTTATTTTGAAAGTCCGACAGTGAAAATGACGGATTATCTCACCAGAGAGAACGCCAGTGGGATCATTGCAGAATTCAAACGAAGATCTCCTTCAAAAGGTGCGATTAATCCGTATGCAAACGCAGAAGAAATCCCATTGCAATACATGCAGGCTGGAGCTTCTGCCCTATCTGTATTGACTGATTCCGAATTCTTTGGCGCAAAAGAAAAAGATTTACCAACAGCTCGAAAGTTCAATTACTGTCCCATTCTAAGGAAAGACTTCATTCTGGATGAGTATCAAATTGTTGAAGCTAAATCGATAGGCGCAGATTGTATTCTACTTATTGCAAAAATGATCTCACCTTCCGAAGTAATACAATTAGCTGACTTTGCCCAATCACTCAACCTTCAGGTTTTGTTGGAAGTTCATAGTTTGGAAGAAATCAACCCAAATGAAAATGCTAAGATCGACATGATGGGTATTAACAATAGAAACCTCAACACTTTTGAAGTCAATATTGAAAATAGCATCCGACTTGCTGCGCAACTTCCAAAGGAAATTCTAAAAATTGCGGAAAGCGGTATCAATGACCCAAAAGTCGTCAACATGCTCAAAAGAGAAGGTTTTGATGGCTTTTTAATGGGGGAATACTTTATGAAAGATAGTGACCCAGGAGCAAGATGTCAACAATTCATTAAAGCACTGGACTATGTTGATTAAAATCTGTGGAAATACCGTTCCAGAAAACCTGTCTCAGGTAGAGTTGTTACGTCCTGATATGGTGGGTCTGATCTTTTATGAAAAGTCGAGACGGTATGTAGGCGGTCAACTAATTGATTATTCCTTCAAAAATCCTGCAGTAGGAGTATTTGTTAATGCTAACCTTGATTACATCTTGACGATATGCAAAACGTACAACATCACAACTGTTCAGCTACATGGAAGTGAATCGCCTGAATTATGCGCAACGCTTCAAAAGCAAGGTTACGAGGTTTACAAAGCGTTTGGCGTAGCATCCGTTCAGGACATTGCGGCTACAATCCCATATAAAGGAACTTGTGATTATTACCTCTTTGATACTCAAACACCAGATCACGGGGGTTCTGGAAAAACGTTTGACTGGCAGATTCTTGAGAATTACACAGGAGACACCCCTTTCTTCCTAAGTGGTGGATTGGGATTGGACAATATAGAAAAAGCGCTTGCTTTCTATCATCCACAATTAAAAGGATTAGACCTCAATAGTAAACTTGAGATCAAGCCAGGGATAAAGAACATTAACCACACAAAACAAATCATTCAAATCATTAGAAATTATGAGCGGAATCAAACCTAATCAGTACGGATACTACGGTGAATTCGGTGGGGCATTTATTCCTGAGATGCTCTATCCCAACGTTTACGAACTGCAACAGCATTATCAGGAAATCATAGCAGACAAAGAATTCCAAACCGAGTTCCAAACCCTGCTTCGTGACTATGTAGGTCGCCCTACTCCGCTCTACTACTCACCTTTCTTGAGCCAAAAACACGGAGCAAAAATCTATCTTAAGCGTGAAGATCTCAATCACACCGGGGCGCATAAAATCAACAACTCACTAGGACAGATTTTACTCGCCAAAAGATTGGGTAAAACGAGAATTATTGCCGAAACAGGAGCGGGTCAACATGGAGTTGCTACAGCTACAGCATGTGCCCTCATGGGGTTGGAATGTCACATCTTTATGGGAGCCATTGATATGGAACGTCAACGACCCAACGTAGAGCGCATGCAGTTTTTGGGAGCTCACGTAATCCCAGTAACAAGTGGAAGTCAGACCTTGAAAGACGCTACGAATGAAGCGATCCGAGAGTGGATTAGCAACCCCAAGGATACACATTACATTATTGGCTCTGTAGTCGGTCCGCACCCTTACCCAGATATGGTCACTCAATTTCAGTCCGTAATTAGCGAAGAAATTGAACACCAACTTAAAGAAAAAGAGGGGAAAAGTGCGCCAGATTACGTTATCGCCTGTATTGGAGGTGGAAGTAATGCCATTGGGGCGTTCTATCATTTTATTGATAACGGTGTCACGCAACTTATAGCAGTAGAAGCTGGTGGTTTGGGTGTTTGCACCGGAAAAACCGCTGCTACCATTGCACTCGGAAAAAAAGGGATATTGCATGGCAGTAAATCTTATTTGATGCAAACGGACGATGGACAAGTTGTGGAACCGCATTCCATCTCAGCCGGATTGGATTATCCTGGAATTGGTCCGGTGCATGCGTATCTGAGTGACACCGGTAAAGCTAAAGTTGTTGCAATCACAGACCAAGAAGCATTAGAGGCCGCTAAGGAACTTACACAAAAAGAAGGCATTCTACCTGCGCTTGAATCTGCACACGCGTTAGCGCAATTGAACAAGATGAGCTTCACCCAAGAAGATGTGGTGGTTATCAACCTTTCCGGAAGAGGAGATAAAGATATGATGACGTACAAAAAAGCATTTAACCTATGAACCGAATAGATCAACTAATACGACAAAAAGATGGTATTCTATCCGTTTACTTTACGGCTGGATACCCTACTCTAGAGGACACGTTAGAAATACTTAAAAACCTAGAAAAATCGGGAGTTGAGTTAGTGGAAATTGGCATCCCTTTTTCCGATCCACTCGCTGACGGCCCTACCATACAAGCTAGTAACCAACAAGCTTTGGAAAATGGCATGACGCTGGAACTGTTATTTGACCAGCTAAAAGAAATGCGCAGAACAGTAGCCATTCCTGTCGTTCTAATGGGTTATTTAAATAGCGTTTTGCAATTTGGAGAACAGCGCTTCATTGAGGCATGTGCCGAAATCGGTGTGGATGGCTTGATTTTACCCGACCTTCCCATGGATTATTATACCAACCATTTACAAACTATGTTCGAGCAAAATGACATCAAGAACATTCTTCTAGTAACACCGAGTAGCACTGATGAGCGAATTCGTAGCATTGACCAGCATAGTTCCGGATTTATCTATGCCGTTTCTACTCATGCCATCACGGGTTCTAAGCTAAAAGCCATGAACGAGCAATATTTTCAACGATTAAAAGCACTGAACCTAAGTCATCCGTATTTGATAGGTTTTGGAATTCACAATGCTGAGCTTTTTAACGAGGCCTGTAAGTTTGGAAAAGGCGGCATTATTGGGTCAGCATTTATCAAGCATCTTACTGCAAATGGCACCTCTTTAAACAGTATTCAACAATTTGTAACAACCATCCAACCATGATCATACAATTATCACCTACCCTCAACGCTATTCAACGAAACGAAATCCAGGAGCAACTGCACGAACTTCGGATCAAATCAGTTGATGTAAAAACTCAATCTGCTCATTATTTAGTGGGCATTCCATCAGCAG
Source organism: uncultured Flavobacteriales bacterium (assembly GCA_964387945.1). GTDB lineage: Bacteria > Bacteroidota > Bacteroidia > Flavobacteriales_D > Parvicellaceae > Parvicella. The sequence continues at coordinate 186,248 of CAYLYX010000005.1, forward strand.
ACTTTGACCTCAGACGCATTGGTCAACTTAAGGGCGTGAAAGATGTTCACCGCATCACGGACGCTTACAAGTTGGTGAGCCGTCAATGGAAAACTGCTGGAACAGTAATTGATTTGGGAGATGGTGTATCCATTTCAGAAAAGGACTTTACCGTGATGGCAGGTCCCTGTTCCATAGAACATGAAGAACAAGTAGAGCGCATTGTTGCCGAACTGAAAAAACAAAACGTAAAGATTATGCGCGGTGGGGTGTATAAACCTCGCAGTAGTCCCTACTCTTTTAGAGGTTTGGGAATAGAAGGTCTCAAAATGTTTCACCAGCATTGTCGTGCAGCTGGAATCAAAATCATTACAGAAGTCATGCAAGTCTCACAAATTGAAGAGATGATGCCCTATGTAGACATCTTTCAAGTGGGGGCTCGAAACACCCAAAACTTCAACCTATTGGATGCGTTAGGAGAAGTGGACAAACCGGTGATGATTAAGCGGGGCATCTCTGGCAGTATTGATGAATTATTGCAAAGTGCTGAATATGTATTTTCTGCCGGTAATGAAAAGTTGTTGCTGTGTGAGCGAGGCATCCGCACCTTTGAGAATGCCTATCGTAATACGTTTGACATTAACGCCATTCCAATTTTGAAAGAAAAAAGTCACTTACCAGTAATTGCCGACCCTTCTCACGGGATAGGCATTCGCAAACACGTGGATAAAATCACGTTAGCTGCGCTAGCAGCTGGTGCGGATGGAGCGATTGTAGAAATGCATTACGAACCCGAAAAAGCGTACAGCGATGGACAGCAAAACTTAAATTTTCAAGAGTTTGAGGGATTGATAGAGAAGATTCGATTGTTAAAAAGTGTTAGTCTTTGAATAAAAGAAGAATTGGAACGTTTTTGACATATGAATAAGGTCAATGAGAAAATCAAATTTGGACTTTTGTTTACTATTATTCAAATTGTATCTTGGATCATCTTGTTTTATGGAAGTGCCTACATCATTTTAAACGTTTATGGTCACGTCCCGAGAAAAATGGGGCCAGCCAACGGATTTGGCTACCATGCCTTTATAAATGTAACAATGGTTGGTTTCGGGATGATAGCCTTGGTAGTGAACACTATATCTGCTCTTTTTCGTGGATGGCTGGCGTATATCTTACTCTATTCTTCGATGATGATTACAGTTGTTGTTTTTCACATTGACAACTACGATTACACCCCGTACAAAACACTTCATTTCATTTGTTCAGGATTGCTTGCTACATTGAGCAGTACGCCACTTATTCTCTATTTATTTAGAAAACAAAATGACTAATGTTAAGCTAAGACTAAGATAACAATTCACAACTCATACAAAGTCGTAACAATGATTCCTTTCCCCGATGGATAGGGTATCTTCGATAGTATTTGGGCTTCCTTTACCTTAAGGTTAAACGGTGGTATCAACAAATCCACTCCACTGCCCTTTTTCAAACGAATCCCCTGCCCTGAAATAATATCCTTATTGGGTTCAAACACTTCTGAAGGCAGATGCTCCGTGAGGATGATATAACGATAAGCATACAATTTCTCGACAATTTGTTTGATTTCCTTGTTCGACAAATGCTGTAGCACCTGTCTTAAAATCGCACAGTCTGCTTGTGGCAAAGGATCAGTTGCCAAATCCAAACAGTGAAATGATAGCTGTTTTGAACTGAATAAACGCTTATTTCTTTCTATCAGCTCCGGAACTATATCTACAGCAATATATTCCTTTGTCAACTTGACCAGTTCTTTTCCCACATTGAAATCGCCACAACCTAAATCACAAACCTTTAGCAAAGGGTTAAAAGAAGTTAAGAAAGCTTTGACCTCACGTAGGTATGGATCTAAGATTGCTGCATCATGTGAGCCAACCCCCGAATAAAATGCTCCTTTTTCTCCTCCCCAAAAATTCTCTTTATAAATCTGACACATTGCTTTCTGTGTCGGCCAAGGCTGCTTATTAAAGGTTTTTGACATGATGTTATCAATTGAACTATAACGGAATACGCAAACTTACTTCTTTTTGTGCTTACGTTTTTGGAAAGGCACTTCAACCCCGTGTTTCCAAGTACTCAATCCACCACAAAAAAACACAACTCACTCATTATTAACAGGTAAGACGTCTACATGTTAAAAAAAGCCTTATATTTACTTTACCTACTACTACTAACCTACAAACTATTGATCATGAGAATTAAGGACCTGGGGAAGTACTCTCTAGAGTTGGATAAGCGTGGATTTCTGCGTATCCGACACAAATCAGACACTACTTTTGACATTGATGACGCCATTGCACAGCGAAATGAAATTACTAAATTCTGCGACCATCAAAAAATGCCCTTTCTGATAGATATGCGCGTCACAAACTGGTCAGCAGATAAAGAAGTAAGAGAATTCCATGCTTCTGATAAAGACCTACTGGCAATAAAAAATGCTGAAGCCATTTTGGTCAACAATCTTGGCATCCGCATATTGGCAAATGCTTATCAGCGTGTCAATAGACCTCCTGTACCCGTAAAAGTTTTCACTGACGAAAACAAGGCCATCGAATGGATACAAGCATTAAGCAGCCATTCGACTACTCCACGATAAACTTGACTATCCCTTGATCTATGAGGTTTAACATGACATAGTATATGCCGGGAGATAGATCACCTACCTGAATCTCAGATGTATAAATACCTTCCCGAACCAACTTTCCTGAATAATCGAGGATGCTGTACTTCTCACCGCTGGTAACATCCTCAAGAAAAATGCGATCTGAAGTTGGGTTAGGATAAGCTTCCAAAATCGTAGTTTCATGAACGTTAGAAACGCTACTTATGCCATCCACTATGTTTGTTTTAACCATGTAAATATTTAAAGCCGTTTGTCGAGCATCACCCCATACGGCATACAAGGTACCTCCAACGAGTTCCACATCCATAAAGTCATTTCCCTTTCCTTCTAAAATCGTGTCATGTGCTACAATCTGATCGGTAAGTACCATTTCTTGAAATGAGGTACTATCCTTAAGCCGTACACCAGCATAAATTTCAGTGGGCTGCTCATACCCTGCACTCCCAGCATTTCTCCGATCTCTCCAAGTCACTACCAAATCGCCATTCACATTGAAATCGGCCCAAACGAGGTCTTGTAATACTCCATTTGAAACTGGATCTTGGTTTACACGTTCCAATGTGCTCCAGTTAGCTCCTCTGTCCGTTGATTCTGACATAAAAATATCTGCATCTCCATTATATTCGGCTAGAATAATCATCGCAAGGTGATCGGCATCGCTCTCATCGGTAATGAGTAAACTAGCCTTTTTTGCCAATGGGTTAGTTACGGCAGTTCCCGCTCCTCCGTATAAGATAAACTCATGATCGAGAGAAACACCTCCATCCTCAGAACTTGCCATGATCATTGTAGCATAAAGACTTTGTGAAGTAACATAACTTGGGTAAACGGCATAAAACACTCCATCACTTCCAATCGCTGGTGAAGGCATTGGTTGATCAATATCATTTCCGGCTAGGTAGTTAGTGGTATCTAAGAATCGGGGTGTCTGAAATGATGCTCCACCATCCGTACTTACAGAAAGGTAAGGATTGTAAGGAGGTGATACGTTTCGATCTGCATTCATAGACGTCACATAAATCGTTCCTTGGTTAGGTCCAGAGGTTCGATCAATCTCCATCCAAGGTCTGTCTATGCAGTACTTATTGGGACAATCCGTAATACTAATTGCTTCTACGGGAGTTCCCCAAGTAGCGCCTCCATCAGTGGATTTAACCACATAAATGGCGCCATTGGTCATTGAAGCATTATCATAATCGATGTAACACAAATAGACATTTCCTAAATGATCAAACTGGACTGAAACATCTGCCGATTGATTACCAGCAGCAAAGTGAGGAATACTTGTAGCCGCACTCCAAGAACTACCTCCATCCGTTGAGTACTTCGACTTAATCACAATTAGTTCATTGAACTTATACCCCATCCAAGCCACAACGACATGCTGAGAGTTCTGCGGATTGACAGCAAGGTTGGGCTCACCATCAAACACAACACCTCCTGAAACGTTTTGGTTTTGTGCAAAACCGAGGACCGTGGTAAGCACTAGAGAAAAGGATAAGTAAATAGATCGCATAGGGCTGAAATTTGACGAGGAAGATACAAAAAACCAGAGAAAAAATTAGTTGATCTGCGAATTATTTGGTAACCTTTGTGCCTATCGCTTTACTTCATTTTTTGGCTCAATGAAATTTACCTTTCTCAAACGAAGAAAATTCTGGATACGCTTTATCATCATATTGATTTTGGCACCGATCGTCCTATTTTCCTCACTAATAGCAGTGCTCTATTGGAAACAAGATGCGGTGGTGGAAGAGTTGATTTCTACCCTTAATGAAGATTTTGAAGGACATTTTGAGTTAGAAGGGAGTCACATTTCGCCTTTTGAGAACTTTCCATACATTTCCATAGACCTTGAAGGTTTAACACTTTATGAAGATAAATCTAAGCAAGGAACTCCTATCTTGGATATTAAGGATGCTTATGTGGGTTTTAACATGTGGGACGTGGTTTCTGGCAACATGGAAATCAAATCCATTTTACTGGAAGACGGAGCACTTAACCTCATACAGCATGTGGACGGCAGTTTTAATCTTACCAACGCTCTCGCAAGTAAAGAGGAAATTGAGGATCCCAATGAGGAATTTCATCTCAACCTGAAGTCCATTGAGTTGGTAGACATTGATATCAATAAACTGAATGAGGAAAACGGAATGTACTTTGATGTTTTTGTGAATGATGCTAAATCTAACTTCAAAACAGCTGGAGATGACATTCAAGTGTTTCTCGATTCTAAGTTTATTCTCACTTACATAGACAATGGTGACACCACTTTCATTCACGATAAGCATTTTGATGTTCACACGGAGATCGATTACATTGCTAAAGATGAAATTTTGAAAATCGTTCCTTCTCAAATCGCTCTAGAAGGCGCTGTTTTTAATATGGAAGGGGATATCGATTTTGATGATGACATGAATCTTGACATTAAGTTCAGCGGTGAGAAGCCCAATTTTGATTTGTTGATGGCGTTTGCTCCAGAGGAACTTACACCTGCGCTTAAAAAGTACGACAACCAAGGTCAGGTTTACTTCAAAGGACTCATTCAAGGGAAGTCAATGAATGGACACTCTCCGTTCATTGATGCAGAGTTTGGTTGTGAACAGGCATTTTTCTCCAATACCATTAACCATAAAAAATTGGACGACCTTCAATTCAAAGGTCACTTTACCAATGGTGAAAAAAGGGACATCACAACTATGGAATTCTCGCTAACCGACTTTTCTGCAAAACCAGAGGCTGGAGTCTTTAGCGGAGATTTATTGATTACCAACTTTGAAGAACCTGAAATTGACCTCAAACTGGTTTCCAACTTCCAATTAGAGTTTTTGGCTAACTTTTTTAACCTGGAGGATTTAGAGGATCTTTCGGGAGGTATTGAGCTGACCATGAACTTCCACGATATCATTGATCTTGAACATCCTGAAAAAAGCATTGAAAAGTTAAACGAATCCTATTACACAGAACTGAAAGTTTCTGATTTGAGTTTTAAAGTTCCAGAATTTCATTTACCCTTAAAAGACCTCGACCTTTATGCTGTAATGGATGGCCATGAGGCTCACATTGATTACTTTGATATCCTAATTGGTAATTCAGACTTACATATTGAAGGAACTGTGGATGATCTACCCGCGATTTTGCACCACACGCACAAGGATGTACTCACCCACCTCGAAATCTCAAGTAAACAACTGGACTTACTTGAACTTACGAGTCCTACGAAAGATACGACTACGGGGATTGATGAAACCATCACAAATCTAAGTTTAGGATTGTCTTTTAAAAGTTCAGCCAGAGACTTTACGGAGTCTCCAAACCTTCCGATTGGAGAGTTTTTTATCGATGATTTCTATGCTCAACTAAAGCATTACCCACACACATTTCATGACTTTCACGCAGACCTATTGATCGATGAAGAAAATATGAAATTAGTCGATTTTACGGGGATGATTGACAAAAGTGATTTCCATTTTGATGGGGGCTTAACACATTATGATCTTTGGTTTGCGGAGCATCCACTAGGAGATACAAAAGTTGAGTTTAACCTCACTTCAGCTATGCTGCAATTGGAGGATTTATTCTCTTATGGAGGTGAAAATTTCGTTCCTGAAGATTACCGCCATGAAGAGTTTGATGACCTAAAAATTCACGGTTATGCCGCCCTGCACTTTAAAGAAGGTCTGCAATCCACAGACATCAACATCGATAAGTTTGAGTCAAAAATGAAAGTTCACCACCTGAGATTTGAAGATTTTGGAGGGAGAGTTCATCTAGAAAATGAACATCTTACTGTAGAGGACTTTAGGGGTACATTGGGGAAAAGTAGCTTTTTGCTGAATACCGTCTATTACTATGGTGAAGACACGCTGCTTAAAAAATCTGATAACTATATTAATCTAAAAGCCTCTCGACTCGATTTTGACGAACTTTTTGCTTATGAAACGCCTGAAACCGAGTATACCACTTCGCCTGATGAACATGAGGCTGGATTTAACATCTACGAGATTCCTTTCCCCAACCTACAAGTAAGTCTAGACATTGGTCATTTAAACTATCATCTGTATAAAATCAAAGATTTTAAAGGAGAGTTTAGGATTCAACCCGATCATTATGTTTTTGTAGATACGCTTTCACTTCATGCTGCCGGAGGGGGAATTGCCATGTCTGGGTATTTCAATGGCTCTGATCCTCACTTAATTTATTTCAGCCCGAAAATGAAGTTTGATAAGGTTAATCTCGATCAACTCATGGTGAAGTTTGAAAACTTTGGGCAAGACCATCTGGTTTCTGAAAACCTTCACGGAAGCCTAAGCGGTGATCTCTGGGGCAAAATTCACATGCACGCGGATATGGTTCCCATTGTAGATGATAGTGAAATTCACCTTGATTTTAGTGTTACTTCTGGAAAGCTAGAGAATTATGGCCCCATGGAGTACTTAGCGGAGTATTTTGCCGATAAGAACGTTGCCAAAATCATCTTTGATACCCTACAAAACCACATTGATCTGCAAAACGGAACGCTGAACATTCCAAACATGAAAATCAACACTTCGCTTGGGTTTGTGCAAATTTCAGGAAAACAAAACTTGGATTACACCTATGAATACTACCTCAGGGTTCCCTGGAAGATGGTGACAAAAGCTGGAGCATCTAAACTATTTGGTAAAAAGAAGGGAGAAGAAGTAGATCCAGATCAGGAGGACGAAATCATTTACGCTGATGAAGACAAGAAAATAAGGTATGTCAACATTCAGATTCTCGGAGATTTAGAAGATTACCAGATCAAACTAAAGAAAGACAAGAATCTCAAGTAGGTCATTTAGTGTAACACACTTCAAATAATTGGTGATTAGCTGCAAACAATCAACCATCTCGACTTTGTCTAAAAACCAGATAATTCGTCACGGAATCGATCAAACAACTCCTGAGGACGAATAATAATCCTGTCTAAATTATTGTCTTGAGTGTCTTTAGATTTGAATAGAATTTAAAGCCAACCACCATGAACACTATTCCGACAACCCAAGATCAGTTGAGCGAAAACCATACGAGATTCGAGAACTTGCTTTTTCAAACAAAAGTAGCCCTCCACACTACCCTACGACTCGTTAAGAACTTCACCTCGCCTTCAACTCGTGCTGAAAAATCAAAAAAACTCATTGATGCTCCTTTGGTCAGTCAATCTAAAAGTCTGTTATGGAACAAAAACGACACCTCAAAAAACTGGATTCTGACAGCTGGAAAAATTCAGAACTTACGAATTGCTGCACAGGCAATCCACGGGCTAGAAATTCCGGCCAGTGAAGTATTTAGTTTTTGGAAACATATTGGAAATCCTAACATTGGAAAAGGTTATGTAACTGGACGTGAGATTCGAGAAGGATGTTTAGTACCTACCAAGGGAGGAGGACTCTGTCAGTTGTCAAATGCACTCTACGATGCTGCGCTTAAGGCTAATTTTGAGATTATCGAACGACACAGACACTCCAAAGTAGTAAAAGGCTCTCTTGCAGAGCAAAACCGTGATGCTACTGTGAAATGGAACTACGTTGACCTAAGGTTCAAATCTACAAACGACTTTAGAATAGAAGCAACACTTACTGCAAACGAATTGATCGTGAATTTCAAAAGTTTGAGCGCCTCCAAAGAAGCGGTTGCTCCTGTAAAAAATACAATGGTAGACCATTTGAACGATTGCTTTTCTTGCGGTAATCTAAAATGCGTCAAACACACCTTAAAAACTCACCAGAATCCTGTCACTTCTAATACAGCCTACTTGATTGATTTTGATCGAAACGAAGTTTGGGATTACGTGCACCAAAACATTGCTCATGATGACACCATAATCACTAATCTGAGTAAAAAAATAGATGTTTCTGCGAATGTAAAACGCTTAAAAACAAACCTTCTGCAGCAATTTTCTCAACGACTGAAAAGAGTAAAGAATGTATTTAAAGGTCAACTCCAACAGAACAAAAAACTGGCAGAACGGATGTCCAAACTCATTCCTCTTGAAGCTACACACCTTATTGTTTCACAAAACCTCGTCCCCTACCTTTCTCAAGCAGGAGTACTTGGTGGTAGAACGTTTGACATCATCATGAGCAGACAACCATTGGAGCAAATTCATAAAAAATTGGATTACGCTCATCAGCTACACCCCAAGAGTGAAACACTGAATGATTTCAGAGCTGATGACAAACTTATTGCTGAAGAAAACAGCGTGCTAGAGAAAGCGAACCGAATCATAACTTCTCACACAAAAGTCCTTGAGCAATTTCCACTGAAATCAGTTTGGCTGGATATCAATTTGATCAAAAAACCTCGCCCACAATCCAAGCAGCGAATCGTCCCCAATGTACTTTTGGCAGGATCAGCTGTTGCCAGAAAAGGCATCTTTGAAATACTAAAATTGAAAGTAGTATACGACTTCAACCTTTTCGTTACAGGCAAAGCCACCGAGCACGTGGGTCTTCTAGAAAAACATGGAATCCTTCCATTTGATGGGGATTACTCTCAAATTGACCTAATCGTTTCACCCGCTTACGTAGACAACCATCCCAAGGTCGTTCTAGAAGGCTTGGCATGCGAAATCCCCACCATCGCTACCTTTGAATGTGGTTTAAAAATTAGTCAGAGTGATCAACTACAACTTATTCCACGAGGGGATTATGACGCCTTAAAAATTGCATTTGAAAAAGCTTTAATGTCTACTAATCGTCTACGGCTCAAGTCTAATGTTACTCCTTCCTTCGGAGTTCTTAAATTTGCCTAGTCATTTTTACAATAAGGATTCATATCGTCAATAATGCGCATGGTAGTCTTTATTCACGATTAATAAATGACTCAATCCATAATAGGAAAGATCCGTATATTTGAGTATGAGAACCCGAATATTCCTACTGTTCATTCTTGCTGTCGCAATGCTTATCTCATGTAACTCGGAGGAAATTTCCACCTCTAATTCTAACGAAGACTTAGGCACTGAACAAATTGCTCATGACTCGGCTCTTATTGAATCAGTAGATACTTCCAGCGTTTTAGCAGAAGTGAATGCTACTGAGATTCCGATTGGCAACGAAGACACGCTGTATTCTGTTGAGAGTGATTGGCAGTATAATTTACAAACAGAACCGACCCTTATTCAGTTTGAGAATTTTGACATTCAAATAGGTCACTATTTCTCGACAGAAGAGCTAAGTTCAGATACAATCATGGTGTCTGAAGATGTAGGTGAATACTTGGATGGACAAGAGTTCAAGATCAAGCCAAAGAATATTCAGGATACTTTTCATCTTTACGTGCGAACAGTCAATAACATATTTGAAATGATGGATTCGGACTCGCTTGGGTTGCTTGAAGACTGGGAAACATGGGATCAATTTGAGTATATTGATACCTCTGAGCGCTATTATTGGAAACCGTTATCACAAAACGACTACATCTTTCCGAGTATGAGCTATATTTTCTCCCAAAAAACTGAAGAACTGAAGTTCAGCGATACAACCTATTGGTACCATGGTGAAATGTCAGGCACTTACTTTGGGTCTGCTTTTCTTTTTGATGGACATATTGTAGACTATTATATCTACAGTGCTTTTGTGATCATTGAAAGGCACAATAATGGATTACAAGAATCGAAAGTTCTAAGGGTAGATTTCAGTTATGGCTGCTAAACAAACTGGATTTTGATAATGTGGTAAATCCGTAAAAATACGGAGTGTTAGCATGCGTATTGATTCTACATTTGAATCCAAATCAAAAACCATGAAAACATTTCTTACACTAGTTGGGCTACTTACTTTGGGACTATCTAGCACAGCTCAAGGCGTTTTTACAGACGAAAACGGAAAAAAAGGCATTCGATACAAGTCTGGAGAGATTCTTGTCGAAGCAACTTATGATTACATTGAAAAAATTGCTGTAGCACTTCCACTTGGCGTTAATTCTAGAAAAAACATAGTTCAAGATGATCTCTCAAAGAAATACGCTATGGTTAAGCTAAACGGCAAGTATGGATTGATTAACTACAAGGGTGAGGAAATTCTGCCTGTAACCTGTGACTATGTTATGAAAGAAATGTCAACCGATAGCATACTAGTGTTTCGTCCAGAAAAAAGCAAATGGTCCTTTATTGACCTCAAAACGAAAGAAGTCGTCAATACCTCTTACGATGGCATAGAGACCTTTCATGAGGGCATGGCTGTTGTAGACACTGGCGATCAAAACCTGGGCTTTATCGATACGAGTGGTGAACTTATCATTCCTGCTAACTATAGATTTGCCAAAGGCTTTTCAGAAGGAATCGCAAGAGTAAGCAATAGCGGGGATTATGGTTATATCAATAAAGCAGGTGAACCCATTTCTAATCTTGAGTTTGACCATGCTACGCATTTTTCTCATGGAGTTGGGATCATAAATAAAGGAGGCAAATGGCTTGAAGACCCAATGCTATTTGTAGGTGGCAAATGGGGGCTCATTGACAAAGCGGGAAATGCAATTACAGCAATTGAATACGATCACGTTGGAGCCTTTATCGATGATAGTCTGATATTTGTAAACAAGGGACGCTATTTTAATAAAGACTTGAGAAGAGAAACAGGAGGAAAATTTACCATTCTAAACTATAAAACGGGCGTTGAAATTACTCCCTACTTTCGAGCAGATGACATAGGTTTTTCCAAAGAAACGCCTCAACTTCTTGTCGTTATCGTAGATGGCAAGTATGGACTAATTGACCTTGAAGGAAACGAAATTACTCCTGTAAAGTACACGTATCTTGGTAGTTTTGAAGATGATTATTTCATAGCAAGAATTGGTAAGGACAGGTATCGGGTTGCACCCAACGGAGAGGAAATAAAATTGGAAGATTAAATATAATCCGGACAAATTCGATGCATTACCCGCTTCGGCTGATCAAACTTAATGATGTATTGCACTCCTATTTCAAAACCTCCCCGTAAATTACTGGCCGGTTTTAAGGTAGACACATTGATATCATAACTAATCCCAACTTTCCACGCATCGTAATTCATTCCTAAACTGATGAACGTAGCATCTCTGTTTCTATAGAAAACGCCACCCCAAATGGCACGGTACATCCCCATAAAGTCTGTCAAAACATAGCGGGCGTTAGCTCCTACGTTCAACTCTTTGTACTTCCCTTGTGAACTCAACAAAACCGATGGTAAAACATCCCAATTTTGAGCCACTTTCCATTCCGCTCCAACGTGAAAATTATAACGTACATCCAACTTAATATCGTCATCATTAAAGAAACTCTGCTTTGGACGAAGGAGATTAAAAGCACTTATTCCTCCCCGGATTACTTTTCGAGTATCCAACTGTCTAAAATAACCTACTCCAAGTGCTAGATTAACATAAGTCCTACTCGCCCTAGCAAAACTCTCTTGATTGGGCAAGGTAGGATCATACTGGAAACCATCGTACTGCACATCAAACTGCAACGGATCATAATTAAGGTTCTTATTTGTTATTCCTAGCTGCGTTCCGAACGAAAGCTGGTGCAAACTATCTCCCTTCAAATCCAATGCATACGCCCCATTCAAATTCACCTGAAACGTATTGAACTTACTATCTCCTGCCCTATCCTGGTTGATTTGAATCCCTGCACTGTAAGGGCGATGCCCCAGCACGTTCTTCGCATCTGCACTCAGCGCATAGGTAGCAAAAGGTACTGTAACAGATGACCATTGATTCCTATGATTACCATTGAAGCGATAATCGCCATCAAACATTCCTGTGTTCGCTGGGTTTAGATTAAGTGGTGACAAGTCCCACATGGAGAGATGGATATCCTGCGCGCGAAGACCTCCCGTAATTAGAAACAAACCTATGACCAGCAGACACCTCACAATATCAAAGATAGGAAAATCAGTCCGTGAATTGACGTAAATCATTTATTTTTAAGTAGATCACAGTAACTTTAGAAAAAAAATAACAACTATGAGCACATCAACGGAACACTGGAACAGAGAAGACCTTTTTGTTTACACACTTTTGTTCTGCGCCAACGCAGACTTTGAAGAAAGCGTCTATGAAGAAGCCGAAATAAAAACGAAATATCCAACGGCAAACTACGAGCACATTCACACTACGTTTGATCGTGATAATGACGCGCAACGTGCCGAGCGAATTCTTGAGGTAGCCAGAGCGCACAACATGGACAAAACAGATTTTGATGACTTACTGACATTTATTCCCACCGTTATGAAAGCAGATGGTCATGTTTCTCCCGAAGAAGAAGTGGTTTTTCATGGACTCCAAGAGTTATTAAACTCATTGTAAGAAAAAAGGGATAAACCGGCAGAGACAACTAACAGATTGAAGGAGTATCCTCTTCTATTTCCTCCATTTCCATGCGTAAACCAAACTAAAACCAAAATAGCCACGGTTAATTCTAGTATACTCAATGCTATGAAAATTTATAGTTTCATAGCGTTCAGTTGACTCAAGTGTAGTCTGGAAGCTCGGAATTATCATCCAATTAAATTCAAATCCAAAAACACCAATTTTAGTCTCAGTGTTAAGTGATACAGAAGCATTGGTCGTCCAATCACTTACTTTACTTATAGAATAAGAATATTCATAAGTAGAGACGGTATCAAAATATAGCTGGTCATAATTAACCGTACTAACATCAGACTCATATTCAGTGCCAAAAGTTCTGTAGACATCAAAACTTAAATTCAAAAAAGTTTTATCACTGATGTATATATCCCTTCCAAGACTCAAACCAATAGAATTTATTCCATGTTGGATATTAAAATCCGTTGATAAGATGGGAGTGAATGGGGACAATCTAGTTACATTTATTAGGTTATTGATTCGATCATATCTATAATTCAAAGAAATGTTCCAATTGTTCATGGCATAACCTGCTTTGATTTGAGCTCCAAGCATTCTTCCATTCATCTTATTTACAGCAGCCTGATCACTGGCATACTCATCTGTGGCCCTTCCAATAAAGCTTTGTACGTTATAATTAAAGTTAACTCTGGTATAAATTCCATTTGCTCCCTTAAGTGAATCTGACTTCTGGGAATACGAAATGTTCGCCAGAAGTAAAAAAAATATTAATTGTTTCATCATTCTTATGGACATTCTCCTATTGTTGTTTCTGTTGATTTTGAGGTTCCTCCATATCGAACCCAATGGTCAACAGTTACAGTCCCTCCATTTAGCCCAAACTGATTCCTGTTCCAAGGAGCGTCATCGGGGTAAACATGACTTGCGCTTCTTTTATTACTCTTGTTGTACTGATTATTATTAATCATATATATGAAACCCTGATCGCACGATTCAATACCATTAACAACCTCTATTCTTTGAGCAAAACCAATGAAATGTAGTCCATGGTCTGCTTTTGCACTCGTGAAATTACCATTATTTTTTCTTCGGTAAAATTTTTGTTCGGTTTTAAATTGCCTTGCTCCAAAACCTAGGAAACCACTATCACCATTAGCTCTATCTTTTATCCCTAATCTTGCCGAGTTGTCCCCAAAAACATCAATTGCACTATTTTTACCCCAGTTATCATCATTACTAAAAAATCTATCACAGCAAGGAACACTTGATATTCCTACAGTGGGAACAGTAGCATCTCCGTAACAATTATCATCCCAAATAACATATACCGTAATATCAAAATTTCCGACAGTTGTATATTGGTGTTGAAATGTGGGGCCTAAGGTTGCATCATAAAACTGATCCGTACTTCCAGGTTCACCCCAGTTGATTAAATAGTTAGCTATTTGAGCACCAGGGGTTGAATTATAAGCCAATGATACGGTGACTTCAACCAAACCGTTTTGATTTAAATAGTCAAAATCAGTAAGTGTGTTACAAGATTTTGGTTCAAATCCAACAACTACGTCACTTACATTAACATCCCAGCATTGACATTCCTCATTAAATACTGTGTGCTTTACAGTGTAAACTCCCGCCTGAGAATAAACATGCACAGGGTTATTCATAAAGCTGTAGGTACCATCTCCAAAACTCCAGTAGTGATAAATTGGAGATCCCGAATAGAGTGAATTGTTTGAAGAGGCAAATACAACTTTTAGATTCTCTAAGGAATCGCGAATATAATCAAACGCTGAAGTTGGGCAGTTAAACTTGTCATTATAAGCCATCGTTTCCGTCATACTTATAGTCGGGTCACCTTTCCTACTAAATTCTAGAGTTAAATTTTCAGGACTAATTAGTATTGTGTTAATAGGAAAATAATTAATCATCTCTGCTTCCTGAATTCCAAACTCATCTTCAATTACGTTAGGTGGGGTTACAAAACCATTATTATCTATCAACTGTAATTGCTGATAAGCAACGTCAATATCCGCTTGAATCACCGCTAGCCTACAATCACTATATAGTTTAAAAAGGTGATTGTCTATATAAATTTCATATTTATCGTTCATGATTAAACGTTCGAACTCAAACATTACTATGTCATTATCAAAATTCGGGTCTGCTGGATCCATTCCGCTTAGCAATTGCTGCCTCTCATTTTCATATAAATCTTCGTACAAAGAATTATAACTGGGAAGAAGTTCCAAAAAATCATTAAATGCGAAGTTCGGAACCATAACCTCGTTATCCTCAAATTGAAGAATTTGATTTTTTATTCCATTAGGAATATCTGAGTTAATTAATGTCTGTCTCACATCATATGAAAATGATGCGTTTCGCTGATAAACTGGCCTAACTAATTGAACGGCAAAAGAAGGATTAACAACATCATAAGTATAGACAATTTCTTTGAGAACTTCATCACTCAAGGGATAAGAATCTTCCAATAACGCTTTGAAATCAGAAATATTAACCTTATTGTGGGGGTTATTCCCATTACTATTTGCATTTGTCCATCCAAAATTCCTTATATCCTCCAATGTAGAGAAAATCACCGCATCATTCCCTCTGTTGTAGGGATAATTATCCTCAAATTGTTGAAGAACATTTTCTAATTCTTCAATCTCGTTGTACCCTTCAAACATCAAGACATCATGAGCAGCATCATAAGATAAAAACCTTGATAAGTTAGTACCGTTTTTTAATGTCAGATTCCCAGATTCCTTAAATGATGAATTTTTGTAATTCAACGGGGCATCTTTCTTACAACTTTCAATTGTAAGTAAAAGTACTGTAAATATGGGCAAAAGAATTAGTGCTTTTGATTTGTTTAAGGTAGTCATCATAAATATTTTAAAATTTGATACAATTTAAGAAAATATCTAAGCTGTCCCGAATATTTTATACGAACGTACGTCAAGCAAGTTAGTGCACTTTCGAATTGACGGCTGATAACCAACAAAGGAAGGATTATCATTCTTTGACCTCACTGTAAGAAAAAAGGGCTGCGATGCAGCCCTTAACACTTCTTATTCAGTTTCTATTTCTATCTCACTAATGTAATACGCTTCGCCACCTGACGCTGACCATCGTTTATTTTCAAGAGATAAATTCCATCACTGAGTCCAGACAAATCGAGTTGGTAGATTAAGCTACCTCCCATCTGAATGGGCTGAACGACTAATTTACCAGTCATGTCATAAACTTCCAACTGCCCTTCATCCAAAGGCGTTGTTAATGAGATGTTAATGATTCCACTCGTAGGGTTAGGATAAATAGCTCCCAACCAATTGTTTTCTTCCACGCTACTCGCATCTTCAATTATCACCGTTATTATATCTGTGTTGGTACACCCATTTGCTTCTCCAGATAGCGTCACCGTATAGGTGCCTTGCGTTCCATAAGAGTAGCTATCATCTGCATTGGTTGATGTGCCTCCATCTCCAAAATCCCAGTTGTAATTGGTAGCATTAGAACCTGTTGATGTAAAGTCTATCGTTTCTCCTATCAACGCAGTATTAGTACTTGCTCCTGCAACAACCGTTGGCAACGGGTTTACCGTGATGCTTTGGCTCACACTGTTACTTGAACAACTTCCATTTTGTCCAACCACAGAATAGCTGGTTGTACTTGTAGGAGAAACTGTTAACGTACTTCCATTACCTCCTGTATTCCAAGTATATGACTGTGCTCCGGTAGCTAGTAAAGTAACTGTTTCACCTTCACAAATAGTTGTGTTGGTTGCCGTAACAGAAACCGTTGGAGTGGTATTTACGGTAACCGTTACCGATGCACTTGCAGAACAACCTCCAGCATCCGTTCCCGTAACTGTATAAACAGTCGTAGTGGTTGGAGAAACCGTTTGGTTCGCACCAGATCCCAAACCTTGATCCCAAGCGTAAGAACCTCCAGTAGGAACCCCCGTAGCTGTAAGATTCACAGAACCTCCAGTACAAATGGATTCATCTCCTGATGTGCTTACTGAAAAACTTGCTCCAGCACTTCCTATAGTTATCGATCCAGAGTTCGTACATCCATTGTTATCTTGTATCGAAACAGTGTAAGTTCCAGCTGATAGACTTCCGTAGGTAGCTGTTGCGGAGTAACCTCCTCCATCAAAACTATACAAATAAGGCGATGATCCGCCAGTTGCAGATAGATTGACTTCTCCATCTGTTTGTCCACAGGTTTCATCCTGAACAGTCGACCCAATCGTAATAACATCCGGTTCTGAGATGGTGAAATTCATTGATTCAACACATCCATCATCTCCTTTTACATACCCCGTGTACGTTCCTTCTGACAAACCTGTAAACACATTATTGGATCCGTAGGTCACACCGTCAATACTATATGTCAGTGGTTGAACACCGTTCACAGCAGTAATCGTTACACTACCATCTGCTGATCCGTTACACAAAGCATCAACCGGTGCCACACTAACCTCCGGACAGTTGGCAACTACATCTCCCATAATGTTTATGTTATCGAGGAATAAGTTATTTCCTGTCGTTCCTGCATTGTATCCTTCAAACTTAATGAAGACATTCGACTGACCCGCATAAGCATCAAGACTCACTGTGTGACAATCAGCACCTACAGTTCCCATACACCAATCTCCTGCTGCAGGCGTAAACGCTGTGGTGTTGGTGTAAGCTGTAGCAAATGAACCTGTTCCATCTTCTCCCAACTCTAACAGTCTTGTATACGTCTGCCCGCAATCTGTAGAGATCGAAACGATTAATGAATCAGATGTATTCGTATCATAACGTCTGTAAGCATACTCAAAATATAAGTCGATCGTATTCTGATTGGAGAAATCTAACATGGGTGTTACCAACTCGTCTCTCTCTCCTTGTTGACCGTAATTGTAAAAGTCCATTTTAGCCGCTTGTGTCCCTGGAGTAGTTCCAGCGACTGTTGCAACCTCCCATGTAATACTTGCATCGTTGTTGTTAATCATCCAATTTTGAGCTGTAAATCCGCTTTCAAAATCTTCGGTAAATGGCAGGTTTACGCCATTCGCAAAAACAGTAAAACTCACGGCTGATGTATCGTTTTGATTATTACCATCTGTTGTTCCATTGGGCATGGTGGTATAGGCAGTAAACGTATTGCTACCTGCCGCTGCACTAACAGTCGGAAGCACCACTGTTGTAGACTGGTTGGATGTCAGGTTTCCACTCCAGTTGTAAGTTTGAATCCCACCTCCTGAAAGCTGATAATTAATGACACAGCTGGTTAGGTTTTGGTTTCCTAAGTTTTGAATCTCTACTTCTGGTGTAAGTGTAGTACTACAGTTAGATCCAGCAGGACTTAGAATATCTACAACACCCGCATCATCAGGAATTGGAGATGCAATACAAAACGCATGTGACGTTCCATAACCAAAATCTCCATTGGCTGCAGTCATATCAAATAAAGTCGTTCCACCACCATCTGACATTTCGTAATCACCATCTACTGTACATGTCCATTGCGAACCGTACATTCCGTCTCCGTAAGAGTCGTTAATATTAAACGTGTAACATCCCGATGCTAAACAAATGGTTTCCGTTTCTAACTGTCCGCCTGTCACATCTGAATAAGGACCACCAGTAGCGACCACATTACTTTGGTCATCTAGGATTTCCCATGTGATTTCACTTCCGTAACAGTCGGTTAGAATTTCGAGCGTTACCTGATCACCGTTTGGAATGATTGAGTAGTTGTTGGTTTCACCATCGTTTGAAGGGTTTTGGTCTGACCCACCGTTTGGCGATGAAGTAGAAGCCGTGAGGGTATAACTTCCAGAAGAACTTGTAATCGTTGGCAACGTAATCGTAGCTGTTTGACCCGTAGCCAAACTTCCCGACCAATTGTAAGTTTGCACACCACTACCAGACACCTGATAGGAAATGGTTGCAGAAGTCAAGGTATTGCTTCCATAATTTCTCAGCACAACCTCTGGTGTATACGTATCTGTACACAGATTACCTTCTGGTTCATTGATCGCAGAAATACCTGCATCCAACTGAAAAGCATAAGAATTAGCACAAACCATTGCCTGATGTGCATTTATTCTTCCTGCTCCTAATTGTCCCACATAACTTGAATTTGCCGCATCAATGTTATCCGCAGAATTATACAGGCAGTTGATGATATCCGTATTGCTAGCTCCTACAGCATGAGACTTCATCAAACCGACTAACCCAGCTACCATCGGAGATGCCATAGAAGTTCCCTGAGTAACTTGATACCCTGTTCCATCGTTGCAACTTAAAATACTACTTCCTGGAGCAGAGATATCAATCCAGCTTCCATAGTTGGAGAAACTTGATTTGGCATCACCTGTTGTAGTAGAAGCAACTGAGACTACATTATTGTAACCAGCAGGGTAAAATACAGAGTTAACACCATCATTTCCTGCAGCAGCGATCAAGATACTTCCTTGGTTCCACGCGTAGTCACATACATTTTGACCATAAGTACTCTGACCTCCGCCTCCCCAGGACATATTAATCACATCTGCTCCATTGTCTGCAGCCCAAATAATTCCTTCATATCCTGCCGTAAGTGAACCGTTACAGTTTCCAATTTTTACAGGAAGAATACTCACATCATATCCGATACTTGCAACACCGAGGTTATTGTTAGTTTCCGCACCGACAATTCCTGAAACGTGCGAACCGTGAAAACCGTCATTACTTCCACAGGGAGATGGGTCGGTATCGCTATCTACTGCATCCCAACCTTGCAACATCTTGTTGGTAAGATCTGGATGGTTGATGTTGATTGCATTGTCCGTTACTGCTACAACTGTGCTTGCTGTTCCCGTAGAAATATCCCAGGCTTGCTGAGCATCAATTTGAAAAAGTGCCCACTGTCCATTGGTTGTACTGTTCGTAAAATAGGTGTCGTTTGGAGTTAGACAAGTATAATGTAACTCCTTCTTTTCAGCATATTCTACTTCGCGATACATTGATAAATCCTTAATAAAGGCCTCAACTCTTGAAGGATCCAAAAAATTGATCTGATAAGTGCGCTCCAAAAGATTATACTCGTGATTTGGATACAATTGCCGAACATCAGAAATGTGATACTTGGCTCCTAAACGCGACAACATGTGGTTTTGATCAAAGCTAACCTCTCCATCCACCGAGGGGATTATGGGAGTTTGCTTGTCTGTTTTTAATTGAAAAATGATTACTCCGTCTTGGTAATCCTTAAAGATGGTTTGTGCACTGGCATTATACATTAATGCAAAAAGTGCAGCGAATAAAGCTACTGGTTTCATGGTTATTTCATTGGTTGGTTAGTTGATACAAGTAATTCTTTCTAGACCTCTGCACCGGGATTGTTGGGTGGACAATCAACCTTTCACACGAAAAGAATTAACGTTCGTCCACAATTATAACGATTTCATCAATACAAAACAAGTGTTTAACCATAAAAAAGGAGGTTAAATCAATATTAACTAACATCCCATTCCTTAAATAAGTACTAAAAAAAGTAAATCTTTTTATCTTCACCCTCCTATGAATAGTGGAACTCCCATCACCTTATCTGTTATAGGGCTTGGCAATATTGGCAGAGCTGTAGTGCTGAGTCTTATCAATTGTGAATCAAGAACATATCATATCAACTTGGTTGATTTGCCGGAGAGCGCTGAAGGCTCTGTACTAGATTTTGCTCAAGGAATAGAATTTAGTTCACCACATAAAATCACGTTTAATTCGGAAACAGCATTTCAAAAATCAACTTTCATTTTTCACTGTGCTGGTGTTGGTGTAAAACCTGGGGCATCTCGCTTGACCACTACGAATGACAACGTCATGATTACTCGCTCCATTTTTGAGAAGTATACACCTAGTAAGCATGCTAAAATCATTGTTATTTCCAACCCCGTAGACGTTATTTCTTACTATACTTGGAAGTACTCTTCACTTCCTTCCCATCAGGTGATTGGTACAGGTACTCATCTTGATACGGCTCGTCTCAATTATTATATTCGTCAAGTGGTCGGAAACGATAAAAGCGTCAACAACCAAATGCTTGGAGAACATGGAGAATCCATCGTTTGGGCCAAATCACATAGTTATATCGATGGAGTCAGTGTTAATGAATACTTTTCATCAGAGCAACAAGCCAAATTCGAATCGGATGTGATTCAAACGGCTAGCCGGATTAAGCAAACACAAGGGGCTACCATTTACGCAGTTACCCTTTGCGCCATTGACATCATGGAAGCGATGCTCAACCCAACAGATAAAATATATAATGTAAGTTGTTTGACAGATGCTTACTACACTTCCTTATTTAAGTGTTCTCCACTTTACGCAGGATTACCCGTGAGAATAGGACAAGACGGGATTTCTGAAATCTTACCATATGAGTTTAGCGAAAAAGAATTAAATCAATTGAGACAATCAACAGCTTTGATTCAATCGCATCTTACTCATTGATTACTTCGAAATTGACTACATCTTCGAACCCTTCATCATCCACTATTCGCAGTTCATGTTTGCCAAGAGGAGGAATAAATTCGATCTGATGAATTCCTTGTGTTTCTCCAATATACTGATCATCCAAATGCCAGAAGATTTTGGCTTGCGATCTGGAGTGGGTGGCTTCAAAAACAGTTTTCGATTTAGTCTCATCCAGATTGGTTGGAATGTAAATATGACTTTCCTTTTTAGGATAAGCTATAGCCAATGGCTTTGTATTTTCATCAAACTGGCAGTCTGATCGATAGGGTGGAATCGGTTGATAAGTTGGATTCTTCTGCTTGTAAAACTTCTCTGCCAAAGGAGGCAAAATCATCCATGGAACTGTCTTCATCTGATGGGGAGATGCGCACGAAGAATTAACACGGTACTTTCCGTCTAGCGTAGTGTGAATATTTTGATGATAGGGACATACTGCTGCTGACTCGCAACTTTTTGGCACTTTCTGGTAAATCACGTTGGGACAAATGTGAGAAGCTTTAAATCCTGTTTCCTTACAAATGGCCAGTTCCTTCATTTCATCATAAGGTTGAGCAAACCAATCTGTTCCATCCAATCTGGAAAAAATATCAAACAAAATAGGAGCAGCTGCCTTGATGCCAACCAATCCCGGACGTCCTTCTCCATCTGCATTTCCTACCCAAACACCTACGGCATATTTTGAGGTAACACCAATCGCCCATGCATCCCGAAAGCCATAAGATGTACCTGTTTTCCATGCAATTTTTTGAGAGGTATTGAATTGCTGCCAGTTTCCGTCCTCTTCGGGTCGTGCTACTTGCAACAGGGCTTCAAAGGTGCTCCAAACTGCCTCTGGCTGAAAAGACTTACCTTCGGTTGGATCACTTTTGGTGTAAAGTTTGAAAGGTTCAAACGCATTCTTATCACCTTTCTCATAGTTATTCAATGTTATCGCCATATTGCCATACACAGTGGTTAAATCCCATAGTGAGGCTTCGGCACCTCCCAACACAAGGGAGAGCCCATAGTCTGAACTCGGTCGAGTGACTGTCGTTAACCCAATATCATTAAGCTTTTGATGAAACTTTTGCACCCCGTAGCTTTTTAGCATTTTTACGATCGGTACGTTTAGAGAACGTGCGAGCGCCCTGTGGGCGGGAACTACCCCATCGTATTTTTGATCATAATTTTTGGGGGCATACCCACTAATGATCATGGGCACATCCTCGATCAACTGGTTGGGTGTAATCTCTCCATCTTCCAACATAGCAGCGTATAAGAATGGCTTTAAAATACTCCCAGTACTTCTTGGTGCTTTAATCACATCGACTTGATTGCCATGTTCATTTTCCGCATCGTAGGTATTACCGACATACGCCACTACTTGTTTTGTTTCCAAATTGAACACCACAGCCGCTGCATTGTGAATCTCATTTTGCTCCAGTAATTCATGATGATAGGCTACAATGTTGGTCACTTCATTTTGCAGGTAACTATCCAAATAGGAACTCACCCACTTTCCCTTAAGTCCGCTGGCGATGGCTTTATCAATGACGTGCGGTGCTAAACTCGGTAAATCTGGTGGTGCAGAGGGCAACTCTTCCATCAACGCCAACTGCCAGTCCGTTTCATCGATGATTCCTATTTCGTACAGTCGATCAATTAATCGGTCTCTCTTCTCTTGTAATAATCCGCGATTCTTATCCAAATGAATCAAGCTAGGGGCATTTGGCAGTACCGCTAGCAGGCACGATTCCGCCCAACTCAACTCCTCTGCTTTTCGACCAAAATAACGCCAGGCAGCTGCGTCAATTCCTACCACGTTTCCACCCATTGGAGCGTACGAAGCATACATGGCTAGAATTTCGTCCTTAGAATACGTCCATTCCATTCGAGTAGCTTGAAAAACTTCAACCACTTTTTCACTGATTGTTCGTGACTGCCCTTTTCGAGACAGTCTTACCACTTGCATGGTGATTGTACTTCCTCCGCTCACCACTTCACCAGCCGAAATATTCTGTTTTAAGGCTCTACCAAATGCTTTAAAACTAATTCCCCAATGCTCATTGAAGTCCCGATCTTCAAACTGTATAATGGCCATTTTGAATTTGTAGGGCACATCTTTCCTTGGAGGAAAACGCCATTGTCCGTCATCTGCAATTCGTGCATTCAAAATATTCCCGTCCTTATCAGTAAGAATAGTACACGTGGGATCATCAAAGAATTCTTCTGGCGTACAAAAGAGCCATATTGTGAACAGAATAGCCCAACCTCCAAGAAAGAAATACTTCTTTCTCCAGACCCATTTGGCAAATTTCTTAGGAGCCGATTTTATTTTAGACCACCATTTCACCTTACTAAGATACGTTCAAATGTGTAAAGCAAAAGACGAATTAATTAACTGTAGCTGAGTACTGATTTTTCGCGCTATTTGAGAATCCCTTTGAACTTCATTCTAAAATGATGGGCAAATGCATCCAGTACTTCGATGTTATTATCTCTCAAAATCTCCTGCTCCGAAAGCATTTCAAAAAACTTCTGATCATCAAGCGCCAGCAACAATGGATTCACATCCTCCTTAAAAACGCCAATATCTACCCCAACCTCGTAATATGATTTGAGGTTTAAGAACACTTTTTTCTGAAAAAGAACCACCTTTTTATAAATATCAGGATATTTATTTTTTAGCTGTAGCAATAGCTTACTTGAAATATCAAACGTCTGAACACAGAAAAAGAGCATCGCTTTTCGGTAGCGCTCCGTGTAAGTTAAGGTAAGATTTTCTAGTACCGTTTGATAATCTTTAATGATACTCAATTTATAATCGAGTGCAGCTTCAATCGCTTCTTCCTTGGTTTCGAAATGATTGTAGATGGTGGTCTTGCTCATTTTGAGATCTGCCGCCATTTTTGACATTGAAAAATTCTCTACGCCATGCTCCTGAAAGTAAACCATGAAACGAATCGCATGCTTCTCCCTGATTTTAGGGTCTTTGTATCGATATCTCTTGATTGGCTTTCTTCCCATTAATGGCTTTTTTTGAACATTACCTGTCCTTCATCCGTAAAAATACTAATTTTGCTTTTCCAAAACTGAAAAACTATGGTGACAACATATTTGGAATTTGAGAAGCCCATTGAGGACATTCAGGATAAGATCAACAAGACCACGGAAATTGCGGAGGAAGGAGACGTTGACATGACGCAAGCGCTGGAAGATCTTAAAGAAAAACTAGAAAATACTACGAAAGAGATTTACGAAAACCTTACGCCATGGCAAAAGGTTCAAGTAAGTCGTCATCCAGATAGACCGTATACACTGGATTATATCAAAGCGATTACGAAAGGTGATTTCATTGAATTACATGGTGATCGAAACGTGAAAGACGATAAAGCTATGGTAGGTGGAATCGGGTCAATCGATGGTATGTCTGTGATGTTTATAGGTCAGCAAAAAGGAAGAAATACGAAACAACGAACGTATAGAAACTTTGGGATGGCTAATCCTGAAGGTTACAGAAAAGCGCTTCGTTTGATGAAATTAGCTGAGAAGTTTAACAAACCCATCGTTTGTTTGATTGACACTCCAGGAGCATTTCCGGGGTTGGAAGCAGAAGAGAGAGGACAGGGTGAAGCAATTGCGAGAAACCTCTACGAGATGGTGGGCTTAAAGGTTCCTGTAATTTGTATCATCATTGGCGAAGGAGCATCAGGAGGTGCGTTGGGAATTGGAATCGGAGATCGTGTATTGATGTTAGAAAACACTTGGTACTCTGTGATCTCACCTGAGTCTTGTTCGTCTATTCTTTGGAGAAACTGGGACAATAAAGAAAAAGCTGCGGATGCTTTGAAATTGACTGCTCCTGATATGCTGAAGAACAAGTTGATTGACGGGATCATCAAAGAACCTGTTGGCGGTGCACATGCTAACCCAGAAGGGATGTATAAAAAGCTAAAAACAGAGATCAAAAGAAACATTACTAAATTAAAAGACCTCTCACCTGAAGAGCGAATTGAAAAACGAATCGAGAAGTTTGGTTCGATGGGAGTTTATCACGAGGCTTAAATTTAAACCACATGAAAAAAATATTTTTTGGAATATTATCATTGACTTTAGTTGCATCTTCTTGCACTATTTCTGACCAAAATGATAGCAGTAGCAGCGAAATAACCGTAGCCGATATCGACCCAGAAAACCCTCCGGTTATTACGTTTGAGAATGAGGATGTAGACTTTGGAGAGATCGCTGTAGGTTCTACCGTAGAGTATGAGTTTAAATTTACCAACACCGGAAAAGGTAACTTGATCATTCATGATGCAAAACCTTCTTGTGGGTGCACTGCACTTCAAAACTGGCCAAAAGGAACTATCAAACCAGGTGAAGGAGGTTCAATTCCGATTGAGTTTACGCCTAACGTACCCGGAGAGACACACAAAACGGTTTCGGTTATCACCAACTGTAATCCTAGTGTGATGAAATTGCAAATTACTGCCAAAGTTATTGGTGGGTAATTCTTTACTCCTTAAAATTGAGGCTTTAACTTAGCTCGATTCGGGTAAAACGTCAGTCCAACTGTCATGTTAGACGTTTTCAACGTTTTGTCCATGATGTAATCATCGTTTGTGATACTTCCCATCGATTGATTAATCTGGTATCCAGCTAACACGTCAAACTGTCTACAAACTCTTACTCTCAAACTAGCTGCCAACGACCACGTTGCAAAACTCTTCTTAAGCATTTCGTTACCTTCAGAAAGAGTCGATAATTGCAGATCATCCCAGAAGTAGAAACGCTCATAATTTGGATTCAAACCTTCCTTCACAAACAATCCAATAGAATTGGTCAAGAAATTCATATCCAAACCACCCATCAAATCCACACTCACATATTTAAAGTTAAACTGAGTTCCCAACTTAAGTGGAATTCTCAAGTAAGAATATTTATTGTAATCCTCTTTCAACTCATTTTGTAACTCTTCTGTATTGTGCGCATAAAAACACTGTGTACATGTATCTTCACCGTAAGTGTTCACCCAAGCTAACTCATCCGTATTAAAGAAAGACAACCACACTGGAGATGTAATTTCTTCAAACTCATATACTGCTTTGGAATCGCTAAGCGTATAGTAACTCACCCCAGCACTTGCCTTTAAACGAAAGACTCTTGCCCCAAAGGTGTAATTGATATTCACTCCACCCAGAACATTCATGTCAAGCGCATCGTTGGAACCGTGAAAATCCCAATAGTATTTATCGTGAATCGCACTTGCCATTTTACTATTGATCTGGCTTTGTCCCATTACACCCTTATAAATGTCAAAAGACAACTCTCCAAACCAATCCGTTGGGTTGCCCATGCTAGGCATCGGGCCAGTTTGAGGTTCCGTAAGGTTAGACACGCTTTCCAATTTCAAAGGACGATTCTCTCCTTTAAATAACGCTGCGTATGCTTCTTCTGTCGCTACAGCGTCATTTGTCTTATGCTCATCATGAGTGAGATTTACATCAACATCTTTTGGCGTTTCGCTACCGTCACTAACAGTCGCCAAACCAGCATCTGATCCTTCGTTATCTCCATCCAGATCATCTTGCATATCCGATCCAGCCTCATCCTTATCTGCTGGAGAATCATCAGCTGTGAAGTTCATATCAGAATTCTCTTTTTCAATCCCAACGGCATCTTCAACATCATTACTAGCGTAAGAGATGTCTTGATCATTTGTCACTACTTGATTCTCCGACTTCGATACACCATCATTTTCGATCTGTTCGTCAACGATAAATTCAACATCATTCGTCACTTCATCTTCATTAGTTTCATCTACCAACGCGCTGATGTATTGTCCGTTTAACTGACTACCGTCTTCACTTGTCTCTGAGACAAAATAGTACGTAGATGCCCCGGACACCAAGAGCAGGCCCACAGCAACTTTTACTTTGTGGAAAACGATCAGATTTTGAAAAAACAACTTCCAGCCGAGCATCTTTTTAACGCCAGCCGAAGGAGCCACTTGCATCTCCTGCAAGTTATCCTTGATCATTCTATCAAATAATTCGTTGTTCATTCTAAGTTGTTATTCGTTAATTCCTAAATATGATTTTAAATATTTTCTTGCCTTGCTTAATTGCGACTTGGACGTATTCTCGGAAACTTCTAAAATATCAGCTATTTCCTTGTGTGAATATCCCTCCATCACGTATAAGTTAAAAACGGCTCGATAGCCCGGAGGCAATTCTTGCACAGCGTTTAAAATACGCTGTTTTTTTTCATCATCATCATTGTCTTCCTCTATCGAATGTGCATCCGGATCAGCAATTCTCATCTCTGTCACATCTTCCGTGTAATTATGTTTTTTATTCTTCCGATTCAATGACAAAGCAGAGTTGATCACAATGGTCTTGATCCAAGCTGTAAGCGATCCTTCTCTTCTCCCCTCAAAATCCTTTATTCGTCTAAAAATATTGACAAACGCATCTTGCAAGGCATCTTCTGCTTCCGAACGATTTTCACAATAACGCATAGCAATAGCCAGCATAGCCCCACAATACTGGTTGTAAAGCTGACTTTGTGCTTTCCTTTTACCTTTTTGACATCCTTCTATCAAATCCTCTTCACTCATGGATTTGGACTTTTTGATGAACTCGGAGGTGGCAGGAGCTTGCACTCGTATAGTAGCGCTTGCATGCATTATTTTCTCTTCCGTTTTCACCTTATAAACTTACAAAAAAATTAATAGTTGCCTTAATGCGAACTCTTTACTCCATTTTATCCTATAGACGAAGAAAATAGAATTAAGTTTAAAAATATTCCATCTTTTTAGTAACTTTCCAGTTCAAAACACACAATACACATGCGAAAACTTTGGCTCGTACTCCCTCTTGCAGGACTTCTTTTCTCTGGTTGCACTAAGAAAATTGAAGATTTAGAAGGTAATAATGTTCCTTTTAGTGAAACTTCGGTAACCATCACCGAGACAATTTCAATGAACATTCCAAATTCTGCCTTTAACTGGGGTGGTTTTTTGAATTGTACTTCGCTTCCGTTTGGCGCTACTTCTGATTACGATGCGTTTATTCCCACTCAAAACCCGAACCCTTATGCGCACTTGGTAGATGATATTCAGGCGCTTCAGATCAAAATGGAATTAACCAATATTCCCAATTGTGATTTTGACATGCTGCAGTCGGTTGAAGTGTATTTGGTAGATTTGGTAGATACCTGTGGAAATGTGATCAACGATGCTTCGCAACTCGTTTTTGAGGACGATGGTGTTGTTTATAAAGGTAATTGTAGCACTACAGCCACCGAGCCCGGACCTTATCACAATGCGGTACTTTTGGGTACGTATGATAATTTCTATGATGGAATGGGTGATATTCTTTACCTCAATCCCAATCCGAATGCGAGACTAGATCAGTTTATTCACGCGCAAAATTTTCAGACATATACGGCATTGGTTTTTGACAAAGCCTTTACTGAAAACTCTGCCAACATCAAGACAACAATGGATCTTAAAGCCAAGTTGATCAACCAGCCAGATGGCGAATAATTAGTGGATTAAGATTTCCGTAGCTCCATAGCCGTACTTTCTGTAGGAGGCATCATGAAACTCGAAATTAGGGTAATTAGACAATAACTCTGTTCGGATTGCTGTGCGCAAGGTGCCCTCTCCCACTCCGTGAATAATGACTAGTTTCTTTACTTTTCTTCGAATCGCAATGTTTAACTGTCGGTTGAAGTTGGCCATTTGTACCGACAGGATTTCACTGTTAGACATGCCGTGATGACTGTCAATCAATTCCTCAATGTGCAAATCCACCTCCATTTCATCTTTGACATAAGAAACCAATCCCTTTGTCTTTTTTTCGAACTCTTCTAACCGTTGGTATTTTCGCTCTGAGTCCACCTTCTCCTGAACCGACTCAACATACTCCAAACCATCCAAACGATAGTCTTTTTCTGACTTGGAAGGTACTAATTCAGAGATCAGATGTTTCTCATCAAAACCCTCTTCATTCTCTACCATGGCATAGCCTCCGGAAAGAATTTCCACAACAACTCCTCCTCCAACATCATTCAAAAAAGTAACTTTGTCTCCGACTTTTATCATTATATTAGTTTTGTCAAGCTAGATTTTGGTTCAAAAATTGCAATAGCATTCCATATTTAGTTTTTTTAACAAGTAACTTTACACAAAGGCGGTGTTATTCACCTATCTTTAAAGTTTATAAAACGATTGCGCATGAACATTTCATTCAAATATAGCATTTCTCTAATTGCCCTGTTAATTTTTGGACAACTCTCCTTTGGTCAAACGAGTGACGAAGAGAGATTACAAACTACTTTAAAAATACCACAGCTTTTGGCAAACATCGACTTGATGTATGTAGAAGAAGTAGATAAAACCAAACTAGAGACCGACTTGGTTTCTGGACTTTATAATGGTATTCGCCCCTTCTCTATTTATCAGGACACTAAAGTTATCAAGGCCATATATCCAGATTACCAACCTAATTATGAGAGCTTGGGTATTTCTTTTCGCTTCAAGGGCGACTCACTTAATGTAAAAGAAGTGTTTAAAGGAAGTGGTGCTGAGAAAGCAGGTATTCAAAAAGGAGATATGATTTACCAGGTTGGTGATCATGACTTCAAAAGTGACTATTACTACTGCGAAGTATATCCTAAGTTGATTGGAGCAGCAAATTCTGAAGTAGCCATCAAATATTCACGAGATGGAGAATTGAAGACCACCACCATTACACGTTCTAGCATTGATGGAAAAGGAATTGTCATTTTTGGGAACAACGACTTAAAAGGTTCAATTAATACGTATTCAAAAGCACTTCCTTTCTTCGATGAGGTTTATGCCGATTCTGTGACCAATGGCTTGATCACGGAGTACGGTATCCGCTACATGCTAGAGCAGTTAGATCCACATTCGAGCTACATTTCATTAGAAGATCTTCATGATATGGAGGCTCCACTTAAAGGTTCTTTTACAGGAGTTGGTGTTCGCTTTCAGATTAACAAAGATACAATCGTAGTTGCAGAGCCTATTCCAGGAGGACCTAGTGAAAAAGTGGGAATTATGGCTGGAGATAAATTCATTTACATCGATGATGAATTGGTAGCCGGAACTGGGATTAAAAATAGTGGCGTTCGATCTAGACTGTTGGGAGAGAAAGGAACAGAGGTGAAAGTAAAAATGAAACGAAAAGGCGTAAATGAATTGTTGTCTTTTACCATTAAGAGAGACAAAATTCCGATTTACAGTATGGACGCCTCGTATATGGCTGCACCTGGCATTGGTTATGTAAAACTCAACAACTTCTCAGCTACTTCTGTTGATGAGATTAGAGGTGCTATCAATGACCTGAAAAGGGATGGTATGAAAGACCTTATTCTCGATCTACAAGGCAATGGAGGAGGTTATTTGATGACTGCTGTAAACCTTGCGGATGAATTGCTGGACGGAACGAAGACAGTAGTTTATACCGAAGGAAGAGCTTATCCTAAAAAGCTTTACAACACCCGTTACAAAGGTCTAATGGAAGAAGGTAGAGTTGTGATTCTTGTTGATCAAAACAGTGCATCAGCATCTGAGATTGTTTCTGGAGCCGTTCAGGATTGGGATAGAGGACTAATCGTAGGAAGAAGAACATTCTCTAAAGGTTTGGTTCAAAAACCAGTTTCATTGCCCGATGGTACTACCGTTAGAATAACAACTTCAAGATACTACACACCAAGTGGAAGATGTATTCAGAAACCCTATGATGATGGATCAATAGAATACCGCAAAGAGAAGTACGGACGATATGAAACCGGAGAGTTATTTCACAAAGACAGTATTAAAGTAAACGTGGATGATATTCACTACACTATGGTAAAAAACAGACCTGTTTATGGCGGTGAAGGAATTATTCCAGATGTTTTTGTACCGCTAGATACGAATGGCACGAGTGACTACTTCTCTGAATTGCTTCGTAATGGTATTTTTAGTGGATTTACCTTAAACTATGTGAATGACAATCGTGAAAAGTTGCAGGACAAGTACCCTACTTTTGATAAGTACAAGGAAGACTTTAAAGCAGATAAAGTGGTGAAGAGTTTGATTAGCTACGGAGAGAAAGAAGGTGTGGAGTATGATGATGAAAGTTACAAGAAAGCGGAAGCAGCTATCCTTACAAGATTAAAAGCCAACATTGCTCAGAACCTTTACGACAGAACGAAGTTCTATGAAATTATCAACGATCTGAATTCAGAACTTCAAGTTGCTATTGATATTCTAAAAAGTGGTGATGAATTTGATCAAATCAAGCAATAATAAGGAGTTCCAAACGTTCTGAAAAATAAAGTGAATCAGCTTAGTGTTCGTAACAATTAATTGATTTACCTTTGCAAAAAATTATTATCATTTTACTTGCTTTTAAAATTGATAATTAACTCTTGTCGAAAGTCCTGATTTTTTTCAGGACTTTTTTTGTTATTTCCAAAAAAAGATAGACATTTGCAGCCCTTAAGTGAAATGAAGGTCATTTTCACTTATTAAACAGGGTTTAGGACCCTTTTAAAACTAATAACAAAATGGCAACAAAATTAAGATTGCAAAGACACGGTAAAAAAGGAAGACCTTTTTACCACATCGTAGCTGCTGACGAAAGAGCTAAAAGAGACGGTAGGTTTATCGAGAAATTAGGAACGTATAACCCTAATACTAATCCTGCGACTATCGACCTTGACTTTGACAGAGCATTGTACTGGGTGGGTGTAGGAGCTCAACCAACGGATACATGTAGAGCGATTCTTTCGTACAAAGGTGTGATGTTTAAAAATCACTTGAACAGAGGAGTTGTTAAAGGAGCTTTATCGCAAGAAGATGCTGACAAGAAATTCGAAGCATGGCTGGCAGAGAAAGATGCTAAAATCCAAGCTAAGGTAGAAGGACTAGACAAGGCAGAGGCTGAAAAATTAGCTGAAAGATTAGCTGCTGAAAAGAAGCAAAATCAAGAGAGAGCAAAAGCATTGGCTGCTGCAATGGCACCGCCTGTAGAAGAGACAGCAGAAGAAACTGAGGAAGTTTCAGTAGAAGCTGCTTCAGAAGAGACAACAGAGGCAACTACTGAGCCTGCTGCAGAGACTACTGAGGCACCAGCTGCTGAAGGAGCTGAAGAACAAGAATAAATACGGTTCATACCGATACGAAAAGCCGTTCATCATAAAATGAGCGGCTTTTTTTGTTTTTAACATTTCACAATTAGATTTTCCAAACAGAATGCGTCATATTTGTTGTTCACAAAAAAGAATAACATGAGAATTACACTAACTTTATTTTCAACTTTATTGCTAACCACTGTTATTTCAGCTCAATGTCTAGTCGCAGACTATAGCTTCTCTGGAAATGCAAATGACGATAGCGGAAATGGCTATGATGCAACCGTAAATGGTGCAACGTTAACAACAGATCGATTCGGGAATCCAAATTCAGCTTATGAGTTTGATGGAATTAATGATTTTATTGATACGGAAACAACCTTTGATTATCAAGAAAGAACAATTTCGCTGTGGGTCATGGCTTATGACACATTAACGGATCGTGTAGTAATCTCTCAAGATGCCAACACACTGAATTATGGTAGGTTTTCTATCGCCTTTAACAATGGCGGTGGTATAGTAGGTGCGGCTGGTGGAGAAGCTCCTCAACAAATATACAATCAACCTAATTTAAATGAATGGTACCATATTGTTTTGGTTAGAAACTCAACAACAACTAAGACCTATGTCAATGGCAACCTTACTCAAACTGGAGTATCAGGAACTCTTGGCAGTTCTTTTGACCCAAATCCAGAGACAGTAATTGGTGTACACAGAGATGAATCACAGCGGTTCTTTAGCGGCAAGATTGATGATGTGAAAATATTTGATTGTGAATTGAGTACTACAGAAATTGATTCATTGTACAATATACAAGCAGATCAAGAACCTTGTATACTCGCAGACTACAGCTTCTCTGGAAATGCAAATGACGATAGCGGAAATGGCTATGATGCAACCGTAAATGGTGCAACGTTAACAACAGATCGATTCGGGAATCCAAATTCAGCTTATGAGTTTGATGGAATTAATGATTTTATTGATACGGAAACAACCTTTGATTATCAAGAAAGAACAATTTCGCTGTGGGTCATGGCTTATGACACATTAACGGATCGTGTAGTAATCTCTCAAGATGCCAACACACTGAATTATGGTAGGTTTTCTATCGCCTTTAACAATGGCGGTGGTATAGTAGGTGCGGCTGGTGGAGAAGCTCCTCAACAAATATACAATCAACCTAATTTAAATGAATGGTACCATATTGTTTTGGTTAGAAACTCAACAACAACTAAGACTTATGTCAATGGTAACCTTACTCAAACTGGAGTATCAGGAACTCTTGGCAGTTCTTTTGCCCCAAATCCGGAGACAGTGATTGGTGTACACAGAGATGAATCACAGCGGTTCTTTAGTGGCAAGATTGATGATGTGAAAATATTTGATTGTGAATTGAGTGCTACGGAAGTTGATTCGCTTTACGGAGACTATGATATCTACTTAGGTTCAGAAATTCAAAATTCTTCTCCTTTCAAAGTATACCCTAATCCAATGAGTGATTTTACAACTATTTCTTACAACGGATCAATTCAATCCTCTTATGACATTACCCTATTTGATCAACAAGGTCGAATTGTAAAAAAAATAGATCATATTCATGAAAATCAAATTACCATTAGTAATGAGGGATTGTCAAGCGGTGTTTACTACGTCCAACTATCTGTTAAAGGAGAAACACCATCGGTTTCAAAACTTATTGTGGAGTAAGTCATTCTATTATTTATTTAAGCCTCTCCAAACTTGGAGGGGCTTTTTTATATTCGTGAATAACAAACGGATTGTGAAACGAGGATATCTAGTTGTTCATACAATCAGTTAAACTTGTAACTTTATAAAAAATTAGTCCTTTGCGTTCAATTCTACTCCTTATAGTAAGTTGTTTTCCTCATTTCTGCCTGAGCCAGTCTGATAGTGCCTTCAAAATCGCTTTTGGGTCTTGTGGTCATCAAAATCACTACCTTCCTATTTTTAACAACATTGTGAATCAGCAACCTGATCTATTCATCTTTCTTGGAGACAACATTTATGGTGACACCAAAAATATGGACACGCTCAAAGCAAAGTACAATCGATTGGGTAAGAAACCTTCTTTTAAAAACCTGAAGGAAAATGTGGATATCATCGCCACCTGGGACGATCATGACTATGGTTGGAACGATGCCGGCAAGCACTACCCCTACAAAGAGGAGTCGAAATCACTGTTTATGGAATTCTTTGACGAACCAAAAGATAGTGAACGAAGAGATCATGAAGGGATCTACCATTCTTATTATTATAATCACAACGGCAAAACCATTCAAGTCATTCTCCTGGATGTAAGAACCTTTAGAGATGATTTAAAACCATACAAAGGAGAGTTCAATCATGATCAGCGCTACTTTTATGATTTGTACTATGCACCTCATAAAGAGAACAGTAACGCTTCTCTTTTGGGAAAAGCGCAATGGGAATGGTTAGAACGAGAACTTAAAAGACCAGCAGATGTTCGGATCATTGGTTCTGGAACTCAGTTTGGGATTGAGTTTAACGGTTATGAAGCTTGGGCCAACTTTCCAGACGAACAATTGAAAATGTTGAGTTTGATCAAAAAAACAAAAGCAAATGGCGTGCTCTTCATTTCGGGAGATGTGCATTATGCTGAGATCTCTAAAATGGATGTAAAAGGAGTCTACCCTATTCATGACATCACTTCCTCTGGGTTGTCTTCTACCTGGCATTTTGCCACACCTAATATCTACCGCGTTGAAGGTCCCATAATGGAAAATCATTTTGGTTTGTTGACAATTGATCTAAATGCAGCAGAACCTTCCGTAAAAGCAGAAATCTGGGACATTGACGACAATCAACGAATTGAATACACCATCCTACTATCGGAATTGCAATTTTAGGAATCCAAGAAACTATACTGGAATATCCTATAAAGTTCGTCTCAATGACGAAATCGCAGACAACCCTCTAGTGTATTTTTAGTTCTTATGATAAACCTATTTCTATGAAAAAACTACTTACCCTTTTGTTACTCACTCCCCTCTTCGGATTCTCACAGTCCATTTGCGATTCAATTATAGTGGATAGCATATTTGTAAACGTAAACACTAATCAAATTGAAGTCACAGTTACCAATAACTCGAGTGAGTTCTTTAGCTACCCAGGATGGATCATTTTTGATGCACAGCAGGATACGGTTGCGGTTGAGACGGTAAACTTTTTTGGTTTTGCTGGCCAAACAACGTTTACGTTAGACATTCACGGAGCGTTATCACTTCCGCTAACGGGTACACTGAACCTTTATTCTAATTTCTATGACACCTTGTGGTGCACAAAAGCCATCACGATTGATTCGACCATGTTGAGCGTTTACCAACATGCTGCTTTTAATTTGGACATCGATGTTTTTCCAAATCCCGTCTACGATCAGTTTGCAATTGGTTCGGAAACTGCCTCTAACTACGACTTCGAACTTTATAATGCTTCAGGGCAATTGGTACTGAGAAAAGCTGCATGCGCTGGAATTACGACCATTCAGCGAGACAACTTAGCTTCTGGTGTGTATACCTTGGTGGTAAGGCATGAAGAATTAGTCAGAAGGTTCAAACTGCTTTTTAAATAGTCCGCCTACTGCATTAGTTCCAGATTTTTTGTGGATTTAGAATCCCTTTTGGGTCAAAAACTTCTTTGATTCTTTTCATTAGGTTTAGCTCTACTTCCGTAAATGGAATGTCCATGTAGTCTTTTTGAACATAACCGATACCATGTTCTCCGGAAATCGTTCCACCCAGGTTAACGGTAAGTTGAAATAACTCTCTAATTCCTTTGGGAAGTTCTTCTTTCCATTGCTGATCTGTCATGTCCGCTTTCACGATGTTAATGTGTAGATTTCCATCACCAGCATGACCGTAGCAAACAGACTTAAAACCATACTTAGCACCGATCTGCTTGACACCTTCCAACAATCGAGGTAATTCAAATCGCGGAACCACTGTATCTTCTTCTTTATAAACCGAATTTGCTTTTACAGCCTCTCCTACTCTTCTTCTAAGAAACCATAGCGCTTCTTTTTGTGCTTCTGTATCGGCAAACATGATCTCATCAGAACCGTATTGTTGTACTACCTCAGCAATTTTCTCGCAATCGGTAAAAAGTACCTCCTGATTATTACCATCCACTTCAATCAATAAATGCGCTTGGTGATGGTCCAAAATATTTAGCTGCGGTGGCGATTCGACAAAATCCAGCGTCCAGTCTATGGCATCGCGTTCCATGAATTCCAAAGCAGAAGGTGTTATTCCTGCGTTAAAGATAGCAGCTACAGCTTCACACGCTTTGACAGCAGAAGAAAAAGGGACTAACATTAACAAGTTATGTTTCGGTAGCGGCAGTAGCTTAAGTACCGCCTTTGTGATTATACCTAACGTTCCCTCAGAACCCACCATCAATTGGGTAAGGTTATAACCTGTGCTATTTTTTAGCGTATTCGCTCCTGTTTGAATAACGTCACCGTTGGGTAACACAACTTCTAAATTGAGTACAAAATCTTTGGTCACACCATACTTCAAAGCTCTTGGTCCTCCAGAGTTCTCCGCCAAATTTCCTCCGATTGTACAGGTACCTCTGCTAGCAGGATCGGGTGCATAGTACAAGTTCTGTTTTGCTACCTCTTCCTGCAGTACTTGTGTAATGACCGCTGGTTGCGTAATGACCTGCATGTTGTTCGTGTCAATCTTAAGAATTTGGTTCATTCTCTCTAGAGACAAACCGATACCTCCCAATACACTCAACGCACCTCCGCTTAAACCAGTTAATGCACCAATGGGTGTAACGGGAATCTCTTTTGTGAAAGCCAATTTCATAATTGCTGATACCCCTTTCGTTGTTTCTGGCTTAACCAGCACTTGGGGAGGAAAATTCAGATCCTCAGTATGATCGCTTCCGTAGCGTTTCAAAACCTCATCTTCGGTTAACACATTTTCCTCACCACAAATCGCAATCAAATCACTTACAATCTTGCTCATGTTTTGTATCTCATTCATAGTCCGAAAATAGCGAGAAAAAACGAATTTATCCCACACCGATTTGGATTAAATCGAGTCGTTTATTTTACTGTAAATCAACAGACTATCATTTCGCTCCAAAAAAATCAAGTGATTCGACTTGTATTATTGAATATAGACGTTATATTTGCACCCGCGTTTGAAAAAACCATGATTCGTTAGCTCAGTTGGTAGAGCACAACACTTTTAATGTTGGGGTCCTGGGTTCGAGCCCCAGACGAATCACAAAAAGGAGATTTTTTGAATATTCAGAAAATCTCCTTTTTTTGTTTCATTTCACCTTGGATTATACGTCCTGATCAATCAATTGCAGAACCTCCTCTAACTTTTTACTAATAATCACATTTCTTGGGTTGGTGTAAATTATATCTTGCATCTCAAGATGATCAATTAAGACTCGGACGACTTCATCTACCGTAGTTCCATTCTTTATCAACTGAGGATTGCCATTTAAACATGGAGTATTCATAAATAGCCTTAACACCTGATAGGTGTTGTCTTCCACATTGTATAGTCGATACCGATGACCTGGAAACTCGACTAAGGCGCCACTATCGGCAACCATAAGCTCATTCAACGCATTCATATGCCAAATTTTTAGAATTCAGGTAAAGGATGACGATCATCCCATAAATCCAAATCAGACGCTGAAATTTCTAATTTTTATTTACCTTTAGCATACCTAGAGACCAGCAACCAAATTGTGAAGAGTGTCGCTGGCCAATAGGCATTTAGTTAACATATCAACCAAGCTTGAAGGGGCATCGTCACGTTGGTACTGGTTTGCATATTATACATCAAGCGCAACTGTACAAACAGTGACTTACCTCGTTGGTTTAATATGACCTAACAAATATAGGTCTAAATTTTTAGATTTTCAATTTGATAATCTAAAATATTAAACTTTCTGATAGTTGGTTGCAAATTTTATGCGTAATTGACGTTAGGAACAAGACTACATCAAGCAATTAAAGCCAAGAATATCACTCAAAAGGATGTGGGTGCTTTGCTTGGCGTAAAGGCTGGAACGATTTCTTATAGAATTAGGAACAACGCCTTTAGAGATCATGAGATAGACTTCATTTGTACTCATTTTGGTATTAACCCAGAATGGGTAAAGTTGGGAATTGGAGAAATCTACACAGATGCTGACAAGGCATATAGCAAAGGACACGAAATCAATCATGGCATTCAGGATAGATCGATTACTTACTATTCTCTGCTTACCGGTGATGAGTTAAACGACATTCTGGATAATGAAAAGGACTACTCTAGAAAGGTATTGATCGAACGAATTCGAGATCTGGAAGTCAAGTTATTACAAGCAATTGACAGTGAAAAACTGGCACTTAAAAGAGAACGTGAGGCTACGGACAAATACCTGAAGCTATTAGAAAAGTCTAAAGGGAAATAGACTCTCTAGTTACCTTTCTTCTGTTTTTGTTTCTTTTCCTTTTTCTTCTTCTTTTTCGCTTTCTTCTGATCTTTCTTATACGCTTTCTCGAAATCCTTCATCACATCTTCTTTAAACATGCGCTTCACAGCGTGTTCAATATTGAAGTACATATAAGCAGGCTCTTGTCCTTCTTTGATAATTTCAAGCATATCTACAAAATTACCATAGCTATCCTCTCCAGAGCCCATACTCCCTATTCCAGCACCAAATACGTAACGAATCAGTAGCTGTCCGTCTGCGGGTCCTAAAACCATCATAGGCGCCTCAATCGTTCCATCTCCTGTAGATAGCAACACATCTAGATAAAGAACAAACTTAAACTTCGATTGCTTTACGGAGAGGTTGCCCAGCTTATCTTCCAAAAAAGCTTTATGCAGAATGGCCGTGAAATTGAGTGGATGATTGCTGAGTACACTATCACACTTGAACAGCGCATTGGCGTACTCTCCTTTGTTAGCTAGATTCATGATCTCATGCTCTATCGTTATCAATTCATACGGATAGTAATGGTCTTGTTTTGTTTCTCCTACCATCAACGCAAGCATATCAAAGGAGGTCATTGTGCTATCTGCGGCTTCAAAACGCGTACGTAAATCATTATAGTTGTAGACTCCATTTTTCTCCTGAGTAAGTGCTACAATACTATCGAAGTGTAGGTGATATTGAAACAAAAATTGGGCGTGCTTCTGACCAAGCACACCCAATAAAAATAAAATTATAACTGCTAACTTCTTCAAATTAGTTAGCTAGAATTTCAAATTCTGTTCTTCTGTTTTGTTGACGACCTTCGGAAGTACCATTTGTTGCAACTGGTTGTGAAGAACCATATCCCTTACTTTTCAGACGGTCTTTCTTGATTCCTTTACCAACCAGGTAAGCCACTACAGCATCTGCTCTATCCTGCGATAGTTGGGCGTTCATCTTCTCACTACCAACGTTATCGGTATGTCCTGAAATCTCAATGACCAGTGAAGGTACATCGTTCAGTAATTTAACCAGTCGATCCAACTCGGTATTTGATTCTGACTTTAAATCGGATTTACCACTGTCGAAAAAGATATTTCTCAAGGCTATCTTACTTCCTTTCTTGATGTTTTTAAGTTCGATCACTTTGTTCACCATGTTGAAGCCTGTTGGTTCTACTACATCAAAATTCTCACTGTGGAACAGGTAACCAGGAGCTTTCACCGCAATACCGTAGTTTTTTCCTGCCGTCAATGAAAGTAAGAACTTACCCGTAGCACTGTTAGTCGTAAACTCTTCAATCACTTTACCCGTGGCGTTATCCGTGATTTCAATGACTGCTTCTACCGATTTTCCGGTCAATGCATCAATGGTTTTTCCTTTAAAAACGGTCAGTGCTGTTTTGTCTACCTTCACCTCTTTTTCAATCTGGACTTCCTGAATTGGATTAGCAATGCTGGCTAACAGATAATCTTCTGTGGTAGCACTCTGCTCTTTAGGATCACCCCAGAAAGTCACTTTGTAGATATCCAATCCTCCTTCTCCTCCTTCTCGATTGGATGCAATGTAAGCGTACTTCTCGCTAGCTGTCATCGCAAAGAAATAATCATCATAAGGAGTATTGATCGGATATCCTAGGTTTTCAGGTTCTTGCCACTGACCTTGTTTAAACTCAGAAACAAAAATGTCATATCCTCCCATGGAGTTATGTCCTTCACTACAGAAGAACATGAAATCTCCTGTTGGGTGAATGTACACCGAACCTTCATTAAACTTTGTATTGACTTCGATACCAACGCTTACCGCAGAACCGTAATCCGTTCTACTGTTGTTCATCAAGCTCAACTCATAAACGTCCGTTCCTTTGCTCTTTCCTCCAGTTAACTTGTCGGTAATGATGTATAACCTTCTTCGGTTGGGAGCTAAACTAGCATACGTTTGGTTCGCAATGGTGTTTACGCTTCTATGCATGATTTCTGGTGTAGACCATTTGGCTCCATTCAACTCACTTTTATAGATATTATAATCCTCTCCTTCTGACTTAAACGTCAACAGTTGTGTTCCATCATACGAAAGCATTGAGGCTGTTTCGTCATCTGCTGTAGATAATGGTGCGCCCATGTTTTTTGGGGATGTCCATTTACCATCCTGAATCTCAGAAACGTATACATCTCCATCGTATTTTCCAACCTCATCTGGTTGGTGATCATTGGGTCTTCTAGAGGTAATCATAATGGTTGTACCATCCGTTGTGATACATGGAGAATAATCGTCTTGTGGTGAGTTGAGGATTTTCATATTATCAATCCAAACTCGCTCTGGTTTAGCTACCAGTTCCGTACCACTGTCACATTCTTTCATGCGCTGCTTCAACATCCTCCCTAGTGACTCGATCTGCTTGCTTTTTGAATTATTTTCAAATTTCTTGTACAGCTTTTTTGCTTCTGAGAAATTCATATCAAGTTGCTCTGCCATTCCTCTGTAGAAATCAAGAAAATCATCTACTTCTGGGTTCAACTTAAATGCTTCGTCCAAGTACTTTTTAGCTTTATACTTCTCATTAGTATACAAATAAGCATTCCCAATGTAAAAGTTTAGCATGGCACTTTTCGGGTTAAACGCATACGCTTTTTCAAATTCCAGTAAAGCCGCATGAAAATTATTCCCTGGATCTAAGACGGCATAAATCGCTTCATTTCCAGCCGCCAAATATTCTTCTCCTTTTTCAAAATGCTCAAGGGCTACCTTGAACTCATCTTTATTGTCTTTAAAGTTTCCTGATTTGAATTCAACATCTTGAGCAAAAGCAACACTCCCGATGAAGAATAATCCTGTTATAATACTTAATCTTACTCTTTTCATTTTGCTCAATAATTAAAATTCACAATTTCCTGATTGGTAACTCTTTCCTAACGTAGAACCTAGTTCTGCAGCTTTTGCCCAATCTGAACAAGCACCTTCCATATCTCGGTTCATTTCTCTCGACACTCCTCTATTGGCGTAAGCATCTGCAAAGTTTTTGTCCAAGGAAATTGCTTTATCAAAGTCTGCAATTGCTCCTTTGTAATCTCCTTTTCTGTGCTTTATGATTCCTCTGTTGTTATAAGCAGGAGCATAATTTGAGTTCATAGAAATCACTTTATCAAAGTCTTTGATGGCATCTTCATTCTTCCCTTGCTCCAATAGCATTGCTCCTCTATTATTATATGCTAAGAAAAATTCTGGGTCAAGCGTCATTGCTTTGGTGAAGTCATTTTTCGCACCATCATAATCTTTTAGCATCTTTTTAACAGAACCTAGATTGTTAAACACAAATGCGTGTTTTGGTCCTAACTCACCCGCTTTTATATAATCCTTGAGCGCCATATCAAACTGCTGTAACATTCGATAGCATGATCCTCTATCGTTATAAGCTCTAAAGTCCTTGGGATCCATTTCTGTACACTTTGTGAATAAAGGAATTGCGTCCTCATACTTTTCCATCAGGAACAAAACCGTTCCAGCATTGTAATAGGCTTTCACATCCTTTGGCGCAAAAAATGTCACTTGATTGTAATCAGACAACGCTTTATCCAACTCACCACTTTTTTGATATGCCAAACCTCTTTGAAAATAAGCACGATCATGCTCATCATTCATTTTTAACAGCTTAGATAGTGTTCCAATAGCTCCGCTGAAATCATTGAGCTTATATTGAGCAACACCTTTGTTATAATAAGCGGCTTCAAAATTGGCATCTCCTGCAATGGCTTTGTCGAACGATTTTACAGCATCCTTGAATTTACCTTTTCCAAATAGGTCAATCCCCATGTTGTAGGCCTCCTGAGCTTCTGCTGTAGCGGCATTGGCGGCATTGATTTGATTAATACTATCCTGATAAGCTTGTTCTTCAGGAGTCAGTTCTACTTGAGACCATCCTATTGTGGCCATCAGCAAACCGACCATGAATACGTAGAGTTTTTTCATCTGATCTGGTTTTGGTTATTGATTTTCCTTTCTAATGCCCTCGAAGA
The DNA here is from genome assembly GCA_964387945.1 of uncultured Flavobacteriales bacterium. GTDB lineage: Bacteria > Bacteroidota > Bacteroidia > Flavobacteriales_D > Parvicellaceae > Parvicella. The sequence continues at coordinate 229,342 of CAYLYX010000005.1, forward strand.
TACCAAGAAACAGACCAAACTTTAAAATTTAGTTATACACAGTTTGTGGAAAACGTTAATATAAATTCTCTATCTGAAGAAATTAGTTTGAACAACTGAATCGGATCGTTAACTTAGCCTTATGAGTTTGGCGAAAGACACCATAGCTTATCTAAAATCTTGTTTTGAGGTTGATAATAGAGGAAATATAGTTTCTAGTATCTTCAGCTCAAGGATTTCGAGAAGACTATTCTTTAAAGAAGGTAGTTTCTTTTCTGATTGGAACGAATTGTACCTTTTGGATAACGAATATGCTTCAGATACGCTAAAAGACCTTCAAATTCATTTAAAAGAAAAAGAGCTAAAGGTCGGACTATTCTTTATCAACTTTGAGTCTGAAATGATGGGTAAAGTTGTTAAGAACATCTGCCCTCTTTTTCTATTTGATGCGGAAATCTTACAGGATGAGTATTATTTTCTCTCGCTAAAGCAGCAAACCTTCGAGATAAACCCTATTGCTCTTCATGCGTTGGAATCCACTTTTGAAGTCGATATTCATGCGTGTAAATCCGAAATAGAAGAACTCATCGACAGTTCAAAAGGTGTTGATGAAGCCGTTGTGCTGAGAATTAAAATGATTCTTGAAAAGTACTTTGACACACTCGATCTAGAAGGGCTTTATCACTATCCTGAATTTGTCTCGCAACAAACGCTAAAACGGAAGTCAGATGGTATGTATCTTCATACAGCAGGATGTTTGTTTGTTCAAGAAAGAGCAAAAAATACGCAAAGCATACTTGATGAATTAGAGCGATTATTAGAAGATGACGTTGTCTACAGTAGGTTGCTTATGGCTTACCTTAACCAATCTTTTGAGCAGCGAGAAATTAATCACTATGCACAGCCTCTCATCAAGTCTCCTGCCATACTTAGTGAAGCGCAAACGAGTATTCTCAGAGATGTTTTTTACAACCAATGTTCCGTTGTCACAGGTCCTCCGGGTACCGGTAAATCCTTCACGATTGCTGCAGCTGCTATTAACGAAGCGCTTAATGGTAAAAGTGTGTTGATTGTTACAGGAACAGATCATGCTAATAATGCCATTGAAGACAAAATTACTGAGACCTTTCAATTGACCAACTTATCTGCACGAATCAGTAAGAATAGGAGTTACAGAGCTGTCCTCAATCGAAACTTTAAAAAATGGTTGGAAGGAGTTGGTCTGAAACGAGGATTGGGACAGGCTCGAAAATATGCTCATCAGCTTGAGCAAATGGAAGACCGATTAATTGATTTGGAAACTCAGCTATTTGAACTCACCGAGGATGAAATTAAGCTTGGAGAATTGATCTATCAATACAAACGAGGGATCGTAAACAAAATCAAATCTTTTTTCCTGAGAATTTCTTTAGACCGTATTGCCCTTCATCCCGATGTGGTAGATGAATTTTTGGAGCTGACCAAGGAACTTGTTCATGTAAGGAGAAAATACATTCAAGTAGCGCAAAAGGAGATTATAAAAGAAAGTATTGAAAAAAATCGAGAGCACTTTCTAAACTTCAGAGAGGCCTTAAACGCTAAAAAAAGTGGTTCTATCAAAGAGCTTTTTGATAAAATTGATTTTGACATCCTAACCTCTGTATTTCCCATTTGGATTTCAACGGTTACAGACATTGGGCTAAG
>CAYLYX010000005.1:231013-277431 GCA_964387945.1 uncultured Flavobacteriales bacterium
CCAATGAAAAAAGATATGTTTGACCTTGTGATCGTAGATGAGGCAAGTCAAATTGATATGGCCACCATTCTTCCCATTTTTCAGAGGGCAAAAAAGGCTATCATTTGTGGAGACACCGAACAATTGAGCCCTGTGACTTTTCTGTCTTCAAAAAAACAGAAGGAATTAGCAGAAAAAGTGGAAAACACCTCACTTCACAGGTCGTTTAACTATCGTGAAGCTAGTTTTCTAGACATTTGCCACTGTTCTATAAAAGATCAATCTCAATTGTATTTTCTTGACGAGCACTATCGAAGCCTACCTGACATCATTTCATTCAGTAATGAGCGGTTTTACAACAACGAATTGAGGATTATGACTCAACTACCCCAACATGAAGGCAAGAAAGGGTTAGAAATCATTGACTGCAAAGGTATCCGAACAAAAGATGGGATTAATGAAGCAGAAGCTCAGCAATGCATTCAACTGATACAAGACGTCATCAACTCCGAATACGTTCCTGTTGGAAATTCTTCTATCGGTGTTTTGAGTCCTTTCAGAAAACAAGTCAACTACTTAGAATCTCTTATTTCACAGACATTTGAACTCAAGAAAATCAAGCGGCATCAAATAATTTGTGGAACAGCTCACACATTCCAAGGCAATGAAAGAGATATCATGTTAATCTCCATGGTTGTAGACAATCATGCTCATCACGGAGCCTTTATGCATATCAATAAATCGGATGTTTTCAACGTAAGCATTACCCGTGCAAGGAATAAACAGTACATTTTGCACTCCATAACTTCAGCCTGTAAATTCAAAGATCATTTACTTTATCAGTATTTGTTTAGTTCGGATTTTGAGACATTTGATCAAGTTAAACCATTAGAAAACGACCTCTCGTTGGAAGCTGTTACAAAATGGTTGAAAGAACATTTTTCAATTCAAGAATGTCAAATTGACTATGTAATCGCAGGAGTGAACATCGATATATGGGCTAAGATCAACAACAAATATGTTGGGTTTGATGCTATCGGATTTCCAGGTAGGTTTGAAACTGCGATTAATATCAACAAGTTGAAAATCCTGTCTCGTCTTGACATCAAAGTACTTCCTATTTCTCTGAGTAATTTTCTTTATCACAAAGACGAATTGAAGTCTGTCATTTCGAGAAATATCAGCTAGCTAAACTTTATTCGCGTTCATTTGTTTTTATTTTGGCTTTAACATTTTTTGGATTCCACGAAATAATAAATCAAGGACAATAGTGTTTAAACCAAATGAAGTAGCTTTGTAGGATTATGGGGCTGCTTCCCATTAAAACGGAAAAGATGAGTAGTAATAAAATAATAAAAGGGTTCTCCAAATTATCAAAGGAGGCAAAAATGGAATGGATCGTCAAAGAGTATCTAGATAACGATGCTGAAGCGATTGACTTCTTAAAATCCTATTGGCATCCTGAAAAGGAAAAACAAAAACTGCACGATGAGTTCATTGAGAATACCATTACCAACTTTTATATTCCGTTTGGGATAGCGCCTAACTTTAAAATCAACGATAAAGTTTATTGTGTTCCGATGGCAATCGAAGAAAGTTCTGTTGTTGCCGCTTCTGCCAAGTCTGCTTCTTTCTGGTTGCAACGCGGTGGATTTAAAGCCGAAGTATTGTCTACCATCAAGATCGGACACGTGCATTTTGCATGGTATGGCGAATACGACAGACTCCGAGCGTTCTTTGATCATGTAAAGAACAAGTTGATTGAAGGTACCAATGAGCTCACCGCCAACATGCGTGCCAGAGGCGGTGGAATTTTAGACATTGAATTGATCAACAAGTCTGATCTGGAGCCGAATTATTATCAGTTGATGGCTCGTTTTGAAACCTGTGATTCAATGGGCGCTAACTTCATCAATAGCTGCTTGGAAGAGTTTTCTAAGATTTTTCAAGCGGAATTGGAAGCGAGCGACACCTTAACATCGGATGAAAAGCGGATTCAAATTATCATGTGTATTTTAAGTAATTACACGCCCGAATGTATCGTGAGAAGTGAAGTGAGTTGTCCAATCGAGCAATTGACGGAAGGAACGAATATTACACCTGAGAAGTTCTGCGAGAAGTTTGAACAAGCGATTCATGTAGCACAAATAGAACCTTACAGAGCTACCACACATAACAAAGGAATTTTTAACGGCATTGATTCTGTGGTTATTGCCACGGGCAATGATTTTAGAGCTGTGGAGGCTTGTGGACATACCTATGCGGCCAGAGATGGTCAGTATAGAAGTCTCACCAATGTAGAGGTAAAGGATGGGGTTTTCCGGTTTTGGATCGACATACCAATGGCGTTAGGAACTGTGGGAGGATTAACAAAGCTGCATCCAATGGTCAACTTTGCGCACAAGTTATTGGGCAATCCTAACGCAGAAGAATTAATGATGATTACCGCTTCTGTAGGACTAGCACAAAACTTTGGAGCAATCCGTTCGTTGGTTACCACTGGAATTCAAAAAGGACACATGAAGATGCACTTATTGAACATCCTGAATCAACTTGGAGCTACAGAAGAAGAAAAAGTTCAAACGACCAACTACTTTAAGGACAAAGTGGTGGCGCACAAGGATGTGGTAAATTACTTCTGTGAACTGAGAGGGATTGAAAGTCCTGAGGAGGTAAAAAAGGGGTGATGAGCTGTGGCGTAAAATTATCCTTAAGTATCGTACAATAATTGATTCTTAACTTCTTAAACCATGACCAACTACATTGACGGCTTCGTTTTACCTGTTCCCAAAAAACATTTACCTGAATATCAACAAGTAGCTCAGCAGGTAGCTGAAATTTGGAAAGAATATGGTGCTATTTCCTATGCTGAGTATGTGGGTGATGACCTGTTTCTGGAAGGCGTAAAATCTTTCGTTTCTGCACTACAGACAAAAGAAGATGAAGTGATTGTTTTTGGCTGGGTGGTATTCCCTTCAAAAGAAGTTCGTGATGAGGCTAACCGAAAAGTCCCGCAGGATTCCAGAATGGAAAAGCTTGTTGGTCCTTTAACGCTACCTGACAAACTCATCTTTGATGCTAGTAGGATGGTTTATGGTGGTTTCAAGCAGCTGGTTGTATAGCCCGTGGTGGTTCTAACGTTTCTTTTATCTTCGCCCCTTAGTATGAATAGTATAGATTTTCAAAAAAACGTTTTGTTGCTTTTCTCAATCGTTATTATTGGTTGCAACGACAGTGAATCGTCTACTCAAAATAACAGCAGTGTTGAATCTGACTCCGTTGAAGTAGACACCGTAGAACATATCACAATTGAGCAAAAAGAAACTCCATCTGAACAGGAGATTGATTTGACGGACGAAGAACTAATTGAGAAATGGACCTGGAAAGAAGGAGTAGAGATTGATTTTCCAGAAAAAAGTTCTATACAGCACTTTACTTACCCTGAGAGCCTGCTCTTAAAAAAGTGGAAATATCCTGGTGATGAGGATCCCATTCTTGAATTCACTCCAGATTCGCTAAATGTCTTTTGGGATACCTACCTGTATACATTGAGTCATGATTCTTTGTGGATTTATACAAAAGCAGACCACACAGGAGGTGTTGATCGAGGTATTATTTCCATGGTAACCGAAGACAGCTTGGTCATTGAATGGAGTACCGATGATAGAAACACCTATGTTTCTTATCCCTAGTAATAATGTATCTCAAACCTAGCTCAAAAACTAAAGTATCTAGAGTTGGGTGATTCAAATTATCAATAAACCTAATCCGTCTTTCTCAGATTTCTTATCTTAGGTGCAAAGATTAAACCCATGGCAAAAAAAGGTCCTATGCCTAACTTCGAAACGATTGATGACTATATTAATAATCAACCAGAAGAGGCTCAAAAAGTGCTGCAGGAGTTACGAACAATCATCAAAGAGGCAGCTCCAGATGCGATCGAAATATTGAACTACAAAGTTCCTGCTTTCACGCTAGTACCGGGAGGAAAAAGAGATCAGCAGATCATGATGGCAGGTTATGCTAAATTTGTTGGCTTCTACCCTTTCCCAACCACTATGGAGAAATTCGCAGATCAATTAAAAGACTACAAGCAAGGCAAAGGTTCTGTGCAGTTTCCATATGGAAAACCTTTACCAAAAGATTTAATCATGCAAATGGTGAAGTATAGAAAAGAGGAAATTCTGAAAAACTGGAAGTAAACATTGACTACAGCACACCTTATGGAACAAAAGACGTATAGTATTATCAAAAATTTTCTTTTCCCAGTCAAGACAAAAGTTGTTTTGGACGAGGACTTCATTCAAATGGGTAAGAAAAAAATGAATTGGAAAGATGTAAAGTCGTGTAGCTGTCATATCATGTCGGTCAACAAAGCCACCAACTACATCGTGACAATGGAAGATGTGAACCGTAAAAAATTGCAAATCAACATTGTTCATAGCCTAACAGCCAAAAAGGAGAAAAAAGAGATTTTTGCGGATATCTATGATACCACCGTTGAGCAACTTCAAAAGTACCATGTTCAACCCCGTGCACAAGAAGCACTAAATAACATCCAAAAAGGAAACGAAGTAACGCTTGCCAAAGCTGTGATTTCTAACAAAGGAGTTGAGATACTCAAAGGAATGGTAAAAAAAGAAAAAGTTTTTATCCCAATGGAGGATGCGGAAATTCAATTCATAGATGGGAGTGGAGGATTCAATATTTCCTCAATTGAAAATCCCAAAAACCGTCAGTTTATCCAAATGTCCAACCCAGATGCTAGGTGTATCCTTGCCGTACTTGGTCAGTTGGTTACACCCCCAAAAGAGGCTGTGGGAGATGCTGCTCCTGATGCTCCGTAAGTGAGTTTATTTTACTTTTTTCTAATTTGCGAGTAACTTTTAATAGGCTTGGATTGTTCTACTAGAAAGACCTATCATCTTGTACAGACCAATTCATATCCTTTCTTTTCTATTGTGTTTTGGATTAAACTATTCTTTTAGTCAAGAAGTTAATTACTTCAAAATTCAAACACCATTAGACAGCCTTCAAAAGCAGAGTGTTTACCCCAAAAACCTTCAGTTTACAACCGATGGAAAGTTCCTATTCTTTTCTGCATGGGAAGACTCACTTTTTTATTACACCTATGATTTGGCTAATTGGAAGCTGATTAACAAATTTACCGTTTCAAAATCAATCAACAGTTATCGCTCCTATTTTACCGCAAATGATTCAACCGTAATTCTAAAAGGAAAAAAGTACTGGGAGGTTAATTTGATAAGTGGTACTGCAACACAAATTAACAAACCAGACACTCTGATATCGAACAACTATTATAGTCTAGATAACTTTTGGATAAAGAACAGGTATTCTTGTGATAAGAAATATCTGTTTGAACTTGATATTCTGGATGGAATTAATGTCTACCAATCAAATACAACGATGCCGTGCTACACTACCTCAAATAATGAGTACCTGCGATGGAAGATTCCAGCTGAGTTTAAATGGAAACTTAATCTTGCCCCTCCAATAAAGCAAGAACTAGCTTTGTTTGAATATCGTGTTGATGAAGACTACATCATCGCTACTTATGGGTTTCGACCTACGTATCTGGTGTTTTATGACAAATATAGTTTTGAAAAGAAATATGAGATAAAACTAAAAAGTAGTGTATATCTAGCTGAAAGCTGGTTTGATAAAGATGACTCAACCAAGTTTATCGTTGATATTGGTTACTACTTCAAGAAACTAAGCTACGATCTGAACACAAACGAGAAGACATTGATCAAATGGAAAGAGGCTTATCATAAGAGCGAATATTCTAGTGAATCAGGTCATCATGATGATACATTAAAGACTTTTGAAAACTCAAAATATTATGTTTCACAAAATGACAGCATCGGATTAGGCTTATATCAGACCCTTTATGATTCATGTGATAGTTACATGAAATATAGACAAAACTCATTTGCCTATTGGGAACCAAAAAGTTGGGGGCTTATCTTAGGAGCCAGCGGAATCAGAAACAACTTTATCGAAATTGGAGTTGCGAGAAATACTGGCACCACTTGGTCAAGCGAGTCAAAGCCTTTCGGAGGATTCTGGTTCACCTACTCTAAGGCAACATATCAGAGTAAACTTGACGGTTTAAATTTGACATTTTTTGCGGGATCTACCATTTGTTTAGGTTTAAACACGAATATTTACCGAAGTGATGATAACTACCGTTTCGGAATAAAACCGATGATAGGCTTTTCTATGTATCGACTTTCCTTAACCTATGGATACAACTTTAAGGTAATGGGAGTAGGCTTTAATGACTTTCAAAAAAGTGAAGTTGCTCTACGTTATCACCTGCCAGTTTTCTACAAAAAAAGAAATAAAAAGAACTAATCACCCCGTTGACAACGAAACTCCTACCCCAAACAGTTCCCTGATCAAAAGTTTTAGTCCTTTCTTAGAAGCTTCTTTGGCCACATCACCTGCTGGGTTATAATGGTATGGCTGTGTAGTATAATCACAACTAGAGCGAGTTGTCTCAAACAAGTCTTTCTCAAATTTTGCCTTAGACACTTCTCTGAACGTACCTGCCGTAATGTCGAATTGCGACCTACCCGAAACGAGCAAATCAAGCTGAGATTCAAGATCTACTGTTGCAGCGGAAACCGATAGGTCAAACTTCTGGGACATGCTCTGAATGTTCACGACCATACTACCCAAAAGATTCAACTGCCAAGGTTCTTGGTCTGTAACAACAATCAAATGACTGAAGCGCTGAGCGGCCATGTTATAGGCGATATCCAACCCATGTGCCACCCCTGGTTCTGGATCAGTACCTCCCTGTGCGGCATAAGATTCTAACAAACTCTCCAATTCGTCTAGTGTCATTTGAGATTTCTTTCCCATATAAAGCTGGGTAGCCTCTGTGCTAAACGCTGTAATAGATACTACTGCTGTTGGTGGCATTTGTTCATACAAATTGAGTACAGCCTTTTTCGCTCGGTTCTTGTGAAACTTCATGGATCCCGAATAGTCTATCACAAAATGATAGTTCATCGTGTCGTTATAGATATTGACACAAGGGCAGGAAATGGCGTTTGATTTACCCGGTTCATAAACCTGAAACAGTGCTGACTTTAATTCAGAAAGTGCCACTTGAACAAAAGAAGTTCGATAAGGTGCAAGACGCTCAGCTCCTTTAGGCTCATTAGCAATTTGAATCACCGTTAATGTCCTACCTTTATTTTCAAATTGTGTTTTGACCAATGCTTCAATCCGATTAGTAACCGAGAACGATCCATCTGAGATCAGCACGATTCGTGCGGAGTCTCTGCCCGGAGCATCCCAACTATTAGCAGCATTCTCCAAACCAGATGAAACACTTGTACCTCCTCCTACTTCAATGGCAGCCAATAAACTATCGACTTCGTGGGGAGTGTTATTGGTTAACCTACCTGCGTAAATGAGGTTTGAATTCGATGCAAAAGTTGAAAAAGTAACTGGAGTCCCGAGCGGCAATTGCTCCAGTAAGTCTGATAAGTTATGTCTTAGTGTATCAAAAACACCTCCTCTTCGCATTGATCCTGAGGCATCTAAAGCGAACAAATAAGGAGACAGTTCATCTGTCACCACCACTTCTTCGGTCTTGGGAGGTGTTGCACAACCACAATCTACCCCTTCTCCCTGAGCCACTACAGCAACATCATCCAATTGATAATAAGCCTTCTTCTTAAAACCGTCAACTTGAAAATAGGGAGATAACCCTAGTTCCTTGACTTCTATCGATTCAGCTTCTCCAAATGCCCCAAAAGTGATGTATTTCTCACCACCGCTCGCTACGTAATATCCGTTGAATTCAATCCATTTGGTACTCGTCACTAAGCCTCCGTTATCCGCATATAAATTTGCTTCAAGACCCTCTAAGTTTTCTGTATTGGCAATCAATTCTTTGTCATGATGCAAGAGCACACCAACATTAGATACCGCCCATTTAGAAGATCGGTGCAAGAGCATATGAAAGCTCACACAATAAGCCTCTCCTGCTTTTAGAGGAGTTGATAATTCTCCAGTAATGTACTCCTGTTTGGATTTACGTTGTTTGGATCCTCCCAAAATCATCCCGACTGCATTCTGTCCTGAATTTGCCTTTGCCACACTTCTTTCTGGAATCATATAAAGATGAGGTGATCGCTTCTTGAGTGGCACATACCAATAGTTGGAAAGGTATCCCGTCTGACTCAACTCACGTGTACCTGTAGAGGTATAGTTAGTTTCTTCAAACCCAGAGTTGATCACTAGGTTGGTTTGAGCGTGCAAAGAAATAGCGCATAACAACCAAAAAGCGACATGTCCTATTTGTTTAAGTTTAACCATACAGCAGTATATGCGGCAACTTCTATGCCAATGGCAAGTTAGCAATACTTTTGAACTGGATGGATAAACTTTGTTTAGTTCTTAGTTCTTTCGCTTTTTCCAGCTTTGGATACGTTAACAATGATAGCAATTGCAAGTGTTGCAACGATCAACATATACCAATAAAAAAGGGCTTCTAACGCACCAGAAATACCTTTGAACACTCCCGGAGCAAAATGAACGATCGTTTTGACCACTACCATAAAACCAACGATGAGTCCGGTGAGCACATAAAACAGTCTCTTCCCTACGCTCGACTTCCTAAGCAATAGGTAATTTAAGAAAATAACTGCACCAGGAATAAGAAAAAAGAATATGAAGACCTTATCGTCCATTGACCTGAAAATTAACTTTTATTCTTCCTCATCGATCAACCAATAGTAAAAATTTTTCTTTGGCAAATAACCGTCCAAAAACTTCACCACTTGATAACTTTCGTCAAGAATAACAGTTGTTGGGTACTTAATCGTTCCGTTTCTCTTTGCCCATTTTCTGGCCAAATCTTGCATTCCTCTCTTGCCACCGTAGATTTTATAATTATAGGTCGTATCATTTAACGTTATTGTCTGATTTTCCTCCGCATTGAGCTTAACGTAGTAGTAATTCTGGGACAGTTCTTTTCTGACTTTTTTATACGGATAAACCTTCTTGTCCATGAGTTTACAGTATCCACACCAAGGAGTTTCTATTTTGACCAAGATGGGTTTAACCTCTTTATCCATACTATCTTCCAGATCATGAATACTAGTCCATTTAAGCTCCTGACTAAAGCCAGAAAGCACAATCATTAGTCCGATTATCCCGAATAAATACTTCATAACACAAATCTACTCAAAAACTTTGCCGTAATGTTATATTTGTAGCTAATCAATAGAAATACTACACATTTATGTATCGACTCATTATACCTATCTTATCGTTATTAATTGTCTCACCAGCTGTTGCTCAAAAGAAGAAGAAAAAAGGATCTGATGAAGAAAAAGCAGCTTACACTTCTGCTACTTTCAGCGGACTAAAATTCAGAAATGTAGGCCCTGCTTTGACTTCAGGTCGTGTTGCTGATTTGGCAGTTGACCCAACGAATCCCAATGTTTATTATGTAGCCGCTGCATCTGGTGGTGTTTGGAAAACAACGAATTCGGGGACAACTTATGACCCTATTTTTGACGGACAGGGTTCTTACTCGATTGGTTGTGTAACAATTGACCCCTCCAATCATAACACGATATGGGTAGGAACAGGTGAAAATAACAACCAGCGCTCTGTCGCCTATGGTGACGGTGTTTACAAATCTAACGATGGTGGTAAATCCTGGGATAATGTAGGTTTAGAGAAGTCCGAGCACATTGGAATGATCAAGGTTCACCCTAATAACTCTAACATTGTTTATGTAGCGGCATACGGACCGCTGTGGAGCGCTGGAGGTGAAAGAGGATTGTACAAAACAACCGATGGTGGCGAAAACTGGGAATTAATTCTTGAAATCGATGAACATACAGGAATAAATGAAATTCATTTTGACCCGACCAATCCAGACGTTATTTATGCCACGGCTCACCAAAGAAGAAGGCATATATTTACCTATGTAAGTGGTGGACCTGGATGCGGTATTCACAAAAGTGAAGATGGTGGAAAAACCTGGAAAACGATCAACAATGGACTTCCTACAAAAATGGGAAGAATAGGAATGACCGTTTCTCCCGTTGATCAAAACTTGCTTTATGCCATCGTTGAAGGAGAAGATGAATCGGGTGGTTTTTTTAGATCTACCAACAGAGGAGCCTCATGGGAGAAAATGAACAAATATGTCACGAGTGGTAATTATTATCAAGAGTTGATTCCCGATCCGGTAGACAAGGACAAAGTGTTTATCATGGATACATGGTTGCACCATACGGAAGATGGAGGAAAAACAATCAAAGCCACAGGAGAAGACAATAAACATGTAGACAATCACTGTATTTGGATTAATCCGCAAGATACCGATCATTGGATTGTAGGCTGTGACGGTGGTATTTATGAAACCTATGATCATGCTGAGACCTGGAACTATAAGAGCAACCTTCCCATTACTCAATTCTACAAGGTAGCGGTAGACAATGATGAGCCGTTCTACAACATTTACGGTGGAACACAGGATAATAACAGTATTGGTGGACCTTCCAGAACGAAAAATAACCACGGTATCTTAAATTCTGATTGGTTCATTACCAACGGTGGTGATGGATTTGAAAGTGCGATTGACCCTGTGAATCCTGATATTGTCTATGCTCAATCTCAGTATGGCTGGTTGGTGAGGTATGACAAGACCAATGGTGAAAGTGTGGGAATTAAACCACAAGCTAAACTCGATGAACCCGGACTACGATGGAACTGGGATGCGCCTTTGTTGATCAGTCCGCACAACCACAAGCGTTTGTATTTTGCTGCAAATGTCCTATTTAGAAGTGACGACATGGGGAATACGTGGCAGCAAATCAGTGGTGACCTTACGCAACAAATCGACAGGAATAAACTTCCAGTGATGGGGCAAGTGCTAAGTGTAGATGCAGTAATGAAAAATAAATCCACCACGATTTACGGAAACATTGTTGCTCTGGATGAATCACCTAAGCAAGAAGGGTTAGTTTACGTAGGTACTGATGATGGTTTGATTCAGGTTACAGAAGACAATGGAGCACATTGGAGAAAGATCAGCACCTTCCCTGGTGTGCCCAAGAACACTTACGTGAATGCCATCGTTTGTTCGAAGTATGATGCAAATACAGTTTATGCCGTGTTCAACAATCACAAAAACGGAGACTTTAAACCTTATATTCTAAAGAGCACAGATAAAGGTGCTACCTGGACTAGCATGAGCGGAAATCTTCCTGAAAGGGGATCAGTTTATGACATCGTGCAGGATCATGGAGTAGAAAACTTATTCTTTGCCGGAACGGAGTTCGGGTGTTTCTTTAGTAACGATGCAGGAAAGTCATGGACACAACTAAAAGCTGGACTACCCACCATTGCTGTTCGTGATTTGGAAATTCAGGAAAGAGAAAATGATTTGGTATTGGCTTCCTTCGGAAGAGGTTTTTATGTCTTGGATGACTATTCTCCCTTGAGAACATTCAAAGAAGAAATGATGGAGAAAAAAGCGGTCATTTTCCCAATTAAAGAAGCGTTAATGTTTGTCGATGCTCGTCCGCTGGGATTAAGAGGAAAAGGATCTCAAGGTGCCAATTTGTATACTGCTCCCAATCCAGAGATTGGTGCAACTTTTACCGTTTTGATCAACGATACTACGTTGACAATCAAAGAAACACGACAAAAAGAGGAGGAGAAATTACTAAAGGAAAATAAGGACATTCCCTACCCTACCAAAGATGCTTTGATGAAGGAAGCGCAGCAGGAAAAACCTTATCTCGTTTTTACCATTTACGACAAGGATAAAAATCCCGTTCGAAAAATAGAACAAGATATGACATACGGAATGAATCGTGTGGTGTGGGATTTCCGCTATGCACCCTCCACTCCTATCCAACTAAAGGACAGAGAACCCAGCCGATACGGTGAAAAAACAATGGGACCAATGGCATTGCCTGGTGTTTATTACGTAAGTATGGACAAGGTCTTTGATGGTGCGGTATCGAGACTTATTGAGCCCACCGAGTTTAACTGCAAATGGTTGGAAGAATATGCTATTCCTGTAGAGAACAAAGACGAGATTTTAGCTTTTTCGCAACAAGTAGAAAAATTGAGAAATGCGGCATCAAGTACAGATCAGTACTTCGAGTTTTTAGAAGAACGAATCGAATACTTGAAAAAGGGAATTGCCACTGCACCGACCGTGCCATTAGAGCTTTTAACCTCGTTAACAGCGTCTGAAAAGTCACTCGAAAAGCTTAAGCTCCAGTTTTATGGCAATGCTGTTTTGAGTAGTCATGAATTTGAGACACCCAATGCCATTTACGAAAATGTGGGACTCATTATTTGGAACATGTGGCGCGTTCGTACGTCCGTTACTCAGACCAATCGATCGCTTTATGATGAAACTGGTAAAGCCTTGGAAATGCTGCTTACTTCGATCCAAAAAATCGATACTGAAGTGAAGACGATTGAGGAGAAAATGGATAACTTTGGAGTGCCATATACACCAGGTAGATACAACATTCCGAATTGGAAAATGAATTAAAATGAAAGGCGAGTTAGAAACGCAATATGGGTACTTATTTGAAGTCGAACTCTTGAATGAGATCGCTGACGTGGGAACTGTTCGTTCCATTAGTGCGGATGGACACTTAATTGACCCAGGCCAGTATATCAAGAGTATCCCACTGTTGCTGGAAGGTGTGATCAAGGTTTCCCGGCTGGATGAGCAGGGAGATGAACTTTTACTTTACTTCATTGAGAGTGGTGATACCTGTGCCATGACATTAAACTGTTGCATGCAAGGCTCAAAAAGCGAAATCAAAGCCGTGGCCGAGACAGATACTAAATTACTGATGATTCCATTAGAAAAAATGGAAGAATGGTTGGTGAAATATCGTTCTTGGAGAAATTTCATTCTGAATTCTTACCAATCCAGACTGCATGAGGTGTTGCAAACAGTAGATAGCATCGCTTTTCAAAAAATGGATGAGCGCTTACTTCATTACCTTCAAGATAAAACTAAAATCAACCACAGCGAAACGATTCACATCACACACGAGGAGATTGCCAAAGATCTTCACTCGTCTAGAGTCGTAATTTCTCGTTTATTGAAAAAGCTTGAAAAGGAAGGACAAGTAAAGCTTCATAGGAATAGCATTGATGTAATTGATCTTTAATGCCGATTCACAACTCCAATAAAGAAAAATTGAGTGATTGGTTAGCTTTGGAGCGAACCAAAATGGCAAATCAACGGACACTGTTAGCGATGATCAGAACAGGTTTTTACTTTCTGGTAATGGGGTTAACCGTTATAACCGTAGATGAGCTAGGCGGCTTGCGAAAATATTACTGGTTATTCTTTGTAGCAGGAGCACTCTTCGTACTTATCGGAGTAATCCATTACTTTTACAACCAAAACAAACTGAATAAAAAATACGAAAGTTCTTTAACAGATGATGAACAAGAGTCTTAAACGCATATTGATTGGAGCTTTCTTTATAGCTGCCGGAATCTACGGTTACTTTGTAAAAACAGGTATGTTGCAGTTGCTCGCCATCGTCATTGGAGCCTATGGCGCTTGGAGTGTCATTTGGGGTGTCTATCTTTTGAAGAAAGAGAAGGGAGATTCTGGTGAAATAGAGTAATTACTCCAAAAGTTGAAAACCAAAATTTCACATTTCGAATTTCAGCTTTCAACTTTCTGATCCTTCAACCTACTTCCCAGTAATCTTCAACTCTACCCTTCTATTCAATGCTTTTCCTTCGTCAGTTGAGTTAGTTGCTCTTGGAGCCTCCTCTCCGTATCCTTTGGCGACCATTCTCGAACGATCAATTCCTTTGTTCACTAAGTAGTCTACAGCTGATTGCGCTCGACCTTCAGATAGTTTCTGGTTAAAAGAAGCCGAACCATCCGAATCCGTATGTCCTTGCAACTCAATTTTAACCGTTGGGTTTTGGTTCATAAAGTCTACCAACTGATCTAAAATTCGGTAAGAACGTTCGTCTAAGTCGGTCTTTCCTGTTTTGAATAACAAATCTTCTACTACAATACTCGCACCTACTTCAATAGGCGTTAGCATTACGACTTTCTCTATGTCTTCCATCTCATTCACCACTATTTTCTCCGTCTTGTTAAAATAACCTTCTTTAGAGAAAAGAATCTCGAAATTGTTATTGATTTTCAACGGATAAGTCGCTGGTGGGAAGTTGTTCATAGCAATCACCGAACTTTCATTGGCATTCTCTCCACTGATGCTAGTCGCAATGATATTGGTTTTGATCGGCTTCTTAGTCGACTCATCCAAAACCGTGAGTTTTAAGTTGGCCGCTTTCAACTCTTTGTTCATCAAAAGCGTTTTGCTCACTAAACCTTCTTTGTCTCGTTGAAGTTTCATTTCTTCATCGTCATACCCTTCTGCTCTCGCAACAATAACATGCTCTGGTCCTACTTCAAACTCTTGATTAATTTTATCGTGCGTACCCAAACTCTCTTCTTCTCCAGTTGTTGGGTTCACGACAAACAGTTCCACTTTCACAGGTTCTCCTGTTTCTTTATCCTGAACTTCAAGTTCCAGTTCAAAATACTTGATGGTTTTGCTCAGGTACACATCTTGTACTAAATCTTCTCCAGTAGTGTGGTTTAGCGTAAATTCTTGCTGGTTATACCCTTCTTTCGAAACTACTAACTTATACTCTTCTTTCTGATTAATCAATTTGTTCCCTTTTTCCTCATTCGCAAAGAGCAAGGTGACCTCCCTTTCCTCACGGGTTAAATTGGTAATCTCAGCTTTTGCTTTTAATGGGGTTACCGAATCTTCTTCGTAAACATTTACCATCAAAAAGTACTGTTTTACCTTATCTTCTTGCTTGATTTGGTAGTTTAAGAATACTTCAAATGAGCCAGCCGTTTTACCAATAGGATCACTCAAACTTGAGGTATTAATATCATAACTAACACCTGCGTTAAACGTATTCGACAGGTATTTTAAACCAATAACAGCAGCATCTCCAATTCGATACGCTCCTCCTAAAGCTATTCCTTGAATCTTTTCCTTAGATTTTGTCAAATAATATGCTACATCTGCTCCTGCCAACACGTGTGTTTGTGTTCCCTGAACCATTGTTAATACTTTTGGTGTCAAAGAAAGCATGTTGAAACTATGCGTATATCCACCAACAATTGAAAAACGCATGGGCAGTTTATAGCCAGCCACCAATTGCGAATTTTTGGGTTGATTAACATTAAATGCTGTTACTCCAATGTTGAATTTATTCAACCCCAACGAGTCGTTCTGAAAGAATGTGACCGATGGCGATACTTCAAAACCTTTCACTACGGGATTCGTGAGGTCTTCTCCCAATCCCAATGAAGAGTTGTAGGTACCGTTTTGAAACTGACTTCCGGTTTGGATTTGACCGATATCCGTAGTTCCGTTAAAATAACCCAACTTTGCCCCTAGCGAAAACTGACTTTTACCCACGTCCAATAAATATGCTCCAGAAAGCGAAAAATGATTGGTACGCAAGTAACCTCCCTCACCTACTCTGTCGTTGATAAACGAACCGCTAATTACGGCAATCTTCTTGTTTGTATTAGCTTGTCGGATCGGCATTATTCCTTCAAACTGTGAGGTCGAAAAAGGTTGAACAATTGATGTCCACTGACTTCTGTGTATCAACGTGAGGTTGATGTTATCTCTCATTCCAATCGCAGATGGGTTAGAAAGAGAGGTTGAATACTCAAAGTTGGTATAAAATGCGTCTTGTGCCTGAACTGAAACAGTCAACACAGCGATGAATAGTATGCTAAATAAATGCTTCATATCTTCTAATTATCTTCTGAGTAAAACTGTTCCTTTATTATTTCCTTCAAAACTAATGGTGTTTCCATGAATGTCCGTTCCTTCCATGGTCCAGACATACGTTCCTGCAGGCTGTTCTTGATCATTAGACTTACCATCCCAACCTGTAGTTTGCATTTCATTCACATCCATCGACTCAAAAATCAAATCTCCCCACCTGTTGTAAAGTTTGAAATGAATGGTTTCAATTCCATTCCCGTAAACCAATAGTTTATCGTTGCTTCCATCTGCATTGGGACTAAACATATTCGGGACAAAAACAATAATTGACTCATCAATAAAGACATTGACCGTACCCACTCTAAAGCACCCATTATCCTGTTCAATAGTTACTTCGTACAAGGTGTCATTTTGAGGTGAAACAGTTATTGTTTGCGTGGTTTCTCCTGTATTCCATTCGTAAGACACTCCTGACTCAGCCTCAAGGTCAATGGAATTGCCGAGGTAAATAGTTGTATCATCATAAAGATTGAAATAAACATATTCTGGACTAAAAGAAATGGTATCTGAAAACTCACAATCGTTGCCATCAGTAGCAGTAACATAGTAATCACCGAATTGTGTTATCTCCAAGGTAGCTCCTGTCGATGCATCCGACCATTCATACGAATCAAACGTAAACTGACTGCCTGCATCCAAGACTACTGTATCTCCTATACAAAATTCAATATCGGCTCCCAAGTCAAGTGGCGATACCGGGTGATTGAATATTTCAATTGAATCTGTTGTCTGGCATCCGTCTGTATTCGTCAACATACAATAATAAATCCCTGGATTTGAGACACTTTCAATGGAGCTTTGCTGACCTGTATTCCACAGGTATTGGGTTAATCCAGCATTTTGATTGGAAGCATCCAACCCAAGCAAAGTTCCTGGACAAATGGTGGTATCATTGCCCAAATTCACAACTGGAGCTTGAATTAATGTATAATTGAGTGAGTCATAACTAATACAACCTTCTGGTGTTTCTACGGTGACGTAAATATCTACGGTAGAACCCGAAGGGGTATAAGAAAACTCATTCAGTGTTGTGGTATCTACATGGTTAGAAAGGCTTCCTTCTGCCCAGTAATAGGTTCCACCATCAGCCACATCAAACTCCTGTAAACTTCCCATACACGGGTTGTTCGTCAATTGAAGTTGTGGGTTTATGGATGAAACCATCGTAACATCTACCGTACTCGACTGGTTAGTAAAACACCCAGGCAACGAACCAAACTCTAGAGTATAAAGCCCGCCAGTATTTCCAAAGAAAGTTGTATTTGGATCTTGTGCATTCAGGAAACCTCCAGTTCCACCACTCAGAATACTCCACTCACCACTTCCTACTCCTGATAATTGTAAGGAATCGTCACAACCCACGGCATTTGCCGCTCCTGCATCAATAGAACCGTACTCCCATTTGAACCTAAACTTAAAGGAGAAGCAACCAACTGAATATTCTCCTTCGTGCCACTCACAATAGGATGAGTCTCTGATCACGATACTGGGATATGTACCTCCAGAACCTATGTAAGGATTGTGGTTTTGTCTATCATCATCGCTCTGAGCTCCTAAAAAACAACTACCGTAAGAGCATCGATCGGGCCCAGTTCCACCATCACAATCGTCTTCCCAAAAATCAATGCGGATATCTAGTAGTGTTGCAGTAGTATTCAATTGTTGCTCATAATAAGTGTTCAGCGCTGCTCCTTGAGATATTGGCTGGTAGATGTTCGGAAGGTCATTATCCGTAAAGTGACAATCTCCTAATTGCCATGTCCCTCCCATCGTGTTATCGCGGTACCATAGTTTCCAAGTCGACTCTTCATCCGACCCATTTCCATCGTCACAACTGTGCTGCACGAACTCCAAAATTTCAAACTCGTAATTGATCGGAGCCTGACTCCAGCCAATCAATCCTAAACAGAGAAATGAAAATAACAGTAGACTTTTTTTCATCTTACTTTATGATTTCTAATTTGTGAATTGAAGATTTACCTTCTTCATTGAATATTCTTAAAAAATAGGTTCCTGACACCAAACCGTCCAGATAAATAGCGCCATAAACCTGTCCTGATTTCACCAGTCGCCCTAGTTTGTCACGTAATTCGTAAGTTACATCGCTTACATCCCCATCAATATAGAGAACATCTTGAGCAGGGTTAGGATAAACAGCGAAGTCGTTTTGTAACTCCGAAACACCAATGTTGTTTAGGATATAAGTATCTGATGCTTCACAACCTTCTGCATTAGCCACCTCAATGGTATAAGAACCGTTCTGAGTGGGTGTATAAGAAGATGTTGTAGCACCCCCAATCGGACTTCCATTATAGTACCACTGGTTAAATGGATAAGAGGTAGTCGTTGCTAAAACACCGTTGTTGAGTTCAATCACCGGTGCAGGAGCTGCTAACACTTCAAACTCAACAGAATCCACACCTGAGCAACTGGTATTCGATCCATCTACATATACTACGGAGTCGCCTAATTGTAAGGTATATACAAATTCTCCTGTAGCATTTGACGTCTCAAGATTTGACCAACTGTTCACATAAAAATCATAAGATGTGGCGTTGAAAGCATCAAAAGTCACCTCATATCCCTCACAATATTTGGTCACGCTACTCGTGATCTGAGGTGCGGGTAGATTATACACATAAACTGTAACCGTATCAGGCGTATAAGCGGTGAGACAACCTGGAAGCGTACTCCATAATAACTCGTAGGTCTCTCCTACCATACCGCTAAAGCCAGATGTTGGGTTTTGATTGTTATTCAAACCTCCTCCTGTACCAGAGTAAATCGACCATTGTCCGCTTCCTTCGGCATCGAGATTCACGCTTCCCGTTCCACAAACCGATTGAGAAGGGCCACCACTAAAGTCGGTGTATTCCCATTTTACTCTCACCTCAACACCAAAATCACCAGCCGTGTAAGAATAGTTCGTCCAAGCACATTGAGCACCATCGAAAATATCAATTGCCGGGTAGGTTCCAAAATCTCCCACCAAAGGTGACCATAGTCCGTGGCAATCGTCTCCACCATCGTAGGAGCATCTGTCTGGTGAACCAGGGGAATTAGAAATATTGTCATCTTCCCAAGCTTCAAACTTTAATTCAATTTGGGTAGCAGCTGAACCGTTTACGTTCAATAACACCTCATCTCCTCCAGAAGGAACGTGCGTATAAACCGCATTGCCATCAGACGAATGACATTGTCCTCCCACCCAAGAAGGGCTAGTGTCGTCTCTTCCCCACAATTTCCAAGTGGGTTCTTCATCGTCTCCAAAACCGTCATCACATCCTGTAATGCTAAAGGAGACAATCTCTACTTTGTAATTAATTAATTGGGAAAAGCTAACTAATCCAAGCGATAAGAGCATGAGTGTGGAAAGAATTCTCATAGGCTATAAATTTAAGTTTGCTAAGATATTTCAAGTTGCGTTACCATTTTAAATAACGCTGTAAATAAAGTGTTAAACTTAAGAAAAATTGAACTATATTAAAAATCCTTGTCCATCCCGATAGTTATCGGGACGTCAAGGATTTTTTACACACGATATATTGATTTAATTCAGACTGCCTATTAGTAGCAGTACGAACCTTTCTCAATCAGTTTTAAAGCTACTCTTTGTCTCGCTTCTTTTGAATTAAATGGCTCGTGCTTCGTAAAACGCTTCAAGCCCATCATCATCATTCTTAATTCGTCTCCTTCTACAAATGCATTCAGTGCATCTTTTCCTGCCTTATTGATCAAATCACACATGTCATAGATCAGTACACGCATCATATCCAGCTGCTCTGCACAAGCTTCCTCTCCTCTTAAAGAAACCATTTTTTCAACTCTCAATTGTGTTGATTCTGCCACATAAATCCAAGTAGCAATATCTGCAATATTCATCACAATCTCTTGCTCTTTAACTAGTTTTTCCTGAATTTTCTGAGCTGCAGTTCCTGCAATCATCAACAATGCTTTTTTGAAGTTCTTGATGTATTTTTTCTCTGCAGCAAAAAGTGTTTCATCCGGAGCTCCAAAGTCAGGAATACTCATCAACTCATTTCCAACCGCCATTGCTGGTCCGATTAGATCCAACTCACCTTTCATTGCCTTTCTAAGAATCATGCTTACAGTCAACATTCTGTTGATTTCATTTGTCCCTTCAAAAATTCGGTTGATTCTAGCATCACGATAAGCTCTTTCGATATTTGTTTCAGCTGAATACCCCATTCCTCCGTGAATCTGAACACCTTCATCCACCACGTAATCCAAGGTATCTGAACCATAAACTTTAAGGATAGCACATTCAGGAGCAAACTGCTCAATTCCTTTTAACGTAGCTTCTGCCTTATCCATCCCTCCTTCGATCAATGACTGGATAGCTTCATCAATGTTAGCACCCGCTCTGTAAGTTGCAGATTCTGTAGCAAACGTTCGGATACACTGTTCTGCTAACTTATGACGAATTGCTCCGTACTTAGAAATCGGTCTACCAAATTGCTCTCTTTCGTTGGCGTATTTCACAGATTCTGAAACCGACTCTTTTGCTCCTCCCATTACACCTGCTCCTAACTTAATACGACCGATGTTTAGAATGTTAACCGCAATTTTAAACCCTTTACCTCTTTCGTACAATTGATTTTCCTTAGGAATCTTCACATCGTTAAAGAAAACTTGTCTGGTTGAGGATCCTTTAATTCCCATTTTCTTCTCTTCAGCATTAAGCGTAACTCCTTCTGTATTTGCCTCTACGATAAAAGCAGTAAGATTCTCATCGTCATCAATTTTAGCAAACACCGTCAACACATCTGCAAATCCAGCATTGGTGATCCACATTTTCTGACCATTAATGATCCAGTGATTTCCATCTTCGGACAACTTCGCTGTTGTTTTACCACTATTCGCATCAGAACCAGCGGATGGCTCTGTTAAACAATAAGAGGCTTTCCACTCTCCTGTTGCTAGTTTAGGAATGTACTTTTTCTTTTGTTCCTCATTTCCGTAATACAAAATAGGCAACGTTCCAATTCCTGTATGAGCACCATAGGCTACTGAAAATGAATGTCCGGGTCCAAGTGCTTCAGTCGCAAGAAGTGAAGTTGGGAAATCTACTCCCATTCCACCAAGATCTTCTGGCACGGATAACCCAAGCAAACCTAACTCACCTGCTTTTTCAACCAATCTTGGCATCAATTCTGGGTCCTTCATGCTGTCAATTGCATCTAAATGCGGGTGAACTTCTGTTTTTAGAAAATCCTTACACATTTGTGCAATCATTCGCTGCTCTTCCGTCCATTGCTCCGGGATAAATATTTCATGAGCTTCTGTATCTCTGATGATAAACTCACCTCCTTTAATTGCCGACTTTTTTTCTGTTTCTGTTGACATAATTATTATTTTTAAGACTTTTGATTCTTGACGTTTGATGCTAGACTTACTTTCTAAGCTTATCAATCAAACCTCGAATCATTTTTTGGTTATTATTTAGTTTAGTATAAAATTCTGTGATTGTTTTAAATTCAATATCAAACAACTCCTGACTTAATTCTACTTGAGTTTGTAATTCAAACGAAGAACCTAAAGCTATCTCCAAAAACCGACAAAACTCTTTATCAGAACTTCGACTAGTTCCTTCTGCAATATTCGAAGGAACGGATACTGAACATCTTCTGATCTGACTAATTAATCCATAATCTTCCTTTTTAGGAAGGCGAGCTGAATAATCGTAAGCCAATTTCGCTAACTCGAAACTATCCTTCCAAATATTTAACTCCTTGTAATTATGCATATCAATAAATGTCTAGCGTCTTTAATCTAAAGTCAAGCGTCCTAATAATTACAACAATTCAAAAATCCCTGCTGCACCTTGTCCTGTTCCGACACACATAGAAACAATTCCGTGCTTTTGGTCTCTTTTCTTCATTTCGTTTAACAGTTGAACTGTCAATTTTGCTCCAGTACATCCCAACGGGTGACCCAGCGCAATTGCGCCACCATTCACATTTACTAAATCTGGATTGATTCCCAGCTCTCGAACACAAGCAACTGCTTGCGAAGCAAAAGCTTCATTAATCTCAAATTGTTCAATCTGATCTAACGTCATCCCCGCTTTTTTCAACGCTTTTGGTATCGCATACATGGGTCCCATACCCATCACCTTTGGTTCAAGTCCTACTACACTATAGTTAACCAACCTTGCAATTGGTTCTACCCCCAGCTCTTTTACCATTTCTTCAGACATCACCATCACAAAGGCTGCACCATCCGAAGTTTGAGAAGAGTTACCTGCAGTTACAGATCCTCCCTGAGCAAAAACAGGTCTTAGTTTTGCAAGACCTTCTACTGTAGAAGCTCTTGGTCCTTCATCTGTATCAACCACGTATTCTCTTTCTTGTCTTTTTTCGTTCTCATCCAGATAGACTTCTTTTACTGTAATGGGGACAATGTCTTCTTTGAATCTTCCTGACTCAATGGCTGCAATCGCCTTTGATTGTGAACCAACTGCAAATTCATCTTGTTGCGTTCTAGAAACATTATAACGCTTGGCTACTTCTTCTGCAGTCAATCCCATTCCCCAGTACCAATCCGGGTGTTCTTTACCAACTTTTGAGTTGGGAACAATTCTCCAACCTCCAAACGGCATTCCCGACATTACTTCTACTCCTCCGGCTACAATACAATCTGCCATACCCGATTGGATTTGCGAAGCCGCAATGGCTATTGTTTGCAAACCAGATGAACAGTACCTGTTTACTGTCATTCCAGGAACGTTCTCTGTATTCAACCCCATTAAAGAGATCATTCGACCAATGTTTAGTCCTTGTTCTGCTTCAGGTGTAGCATTCCCTACTATCACATCGTCAATTCTGTTGGGATCCAAGTTTGGAAAATCCTTCATTAAGTGTTTGACAACGTCTGCAGCCAAGTCGTCTGGTCTTGTAAACCTGAACAGTCCCCGAGGTGCTTTACCCACTGCTGTTCTATATCCTGCTACTATATATGCTGTTTTCATAATTTTTCTTTTTGGGACGCTAGACTTTTGATTTTTGACACTAGACCCATTCTAACTAAAACGTCTGGTCTAAAATCTATTGTCAAGCGTCAAACGTCATAAATTAGTTTCTTAATACTTTACCTGTCGTCAAGATGCTCTGGATTCTCTCCAACGTTTTCTTTTCAGTACATAATTCTAAGAAAGCTCTTCTTTCCAAGTCCAATAAGTACTGTTCAGAAACCTCTGTCGGATGAGAAAGATCACCTCCGCACATTACGTACCCTAACTTCTCTGAGATCAACTTATCGTGCTCAGAGATGTAATTTCCACTCCACATGGAGTGAGCTCCTACGTAAACGATGCCAAGACCTTCCTGACCGTAAACTTTAATATCCGTTCGTTTAGCCGGCTGTTGATAACCTTTATTGGCCATGTTCAAACAAACTTGTTTAGCATAAGCCAATTGGTGTGCTCTTGAAACCACTACCTCATCAATTCCTTCTCGATAGTACCCCAACTCAAAAGCTTCATAAGCTGATGTAGCCACCTTAGCTTGTCCTACGGTTAAGAATCTATTTCTCAGGTTATTGATTCTGATGTCTCCTTCTTTAAGGTCATCGTGGTTTCTTACAGCGAATTCTTTTGTTCCTCCACCACCAGGAATCAGACCAACTCCAAACTCAACTAAACCTGTGTAGGTTTCAGCGTGAGCAATCACTTTATCCGCATGCAATGCCATTTCACATCCACCTCCTAACGCCATGTTATGAGGAGCTACGATTACTGGAATTGAAGAATATCGCAATCGCATCATGGTATTTTGAAAGGCTCTAATGGCAAAATCCAACTCATCGTACTCTTGCTCTACAGCCATCATAAAGATCATTCCCACATTCGCACCGGCTGAGAAGTTATCCCCTTCATTAGAGATCACCACACCTTTATACTCACCTTCCTGCTCTGCTAAGTCAATTGCCTTGTTAATTCCCTGAAGAACTCCACCACCAATAGTGTTCATCTTCGTATGGAACTCAACGTTCAGAATTCCATCACCCAAATGAATGATGTGTACATCTTGATTTTCCCAAACGGTATTTGACTCTCTTAAGTTTGCAAGCGAAACCAACTCCTCTGTTCCAGGAATTACCTTATACTCTCCAGAATTAATATCGTAGTATTTCTTGTTACCATCTTCTAATTTATAGAAAGAAGTAACCCCTTTATCCTTCATATCATAGACGAATTGAGCTGGTTTTTTGCCCATTTCTTCCATGATTCCAATCACTTTCTCGAATCCAATAGCGTCCCAAGTTTCGAATGGCCCCATTTCCCAACCGAATCCGGCTTTTAGCGCTTCATCAATTTTATATAGTTCATCTGAAATCTCTGGAATTCTATTCGTTACATACTGGAACACACCAGTAAACACGCTTCTGTAGAAATCACCAGCTTTATCTTTTCCTCCGAATAGAATCTTGGTTCTTTTTCTTAGATCAGTTTCTAGTTTTGCCGCTTCTAGCGTTGCAAACTTCACTTTTCCTTTAGATCGGTATTCCATCGTCTCTAAATCAAGAACCAAAATTTCTGATTTACCGTTCTCGTCTTTAACTTTCTTGTAAAAACCTTGCTTAGACTTTGAACCTAACCATCCGTTTTCTACCATTTTCTCAACAAAAGAAGGTATTTCAAACACCTCTCTGCGTTCGTCATTCGGACAGTTATCTTTCACTCCATTGGCTACGTGAACCAAGGTATCCAGCCCTACAACATCACAAGTTCTAAAGGTTGCAGACTTTGGTCTACCCATAACCGGTCCTGTCAACTTATCAATCTCTTCAACGGTTAGTCCCATTTTTTGCACGGTGTGGAAAAGATCTTGAATAGCGTAAACCCCAACTCTGTTCGCAATAAATGCTGGAGTGTCTTTACACAACACCATTGTCTTTCCTAAGACTTTCGCTCCGTAATCCATCACAAAATCAATAGCAGACTGATCTGTTTTAGGAGTAGGTATGATCTCCAATAACTTCAGGTATCTCGGTGGGTTAAAGAAGTGCGTTCCGAAGAAATTCTTTTGGAAATCTTCACTCCTTCCTTCCAGCATCATATGAATCGGAATACCAGAAGTATTAGATGTGATTAATGTTCCGGGCTTTCTATATTTCTCGACATTCTCAAACACAATCTTCTTGATATCCAAGCGCTCCACTACTACCTCTATCACCCAATCGGCATCCGCAATATCTTTCATATTGTCGGTCATATTTCCGGTTGTGATTCTGGAGGTAAAAGATTTGCTGTAAATAGGTGAAGGGTTGGACTTCAACGCAAACTTTAAGGCATCATCCACCAGTTTGTTTCTCGCAGCGGGGTCTTTACTGTCTTCTGCTTCTTTTGGCACTATATCCAAAAGCAACACTTCGCAGCCAACGTTTGCAAAATGGCAAGCAATTCTCGATCCCATTACACCGGAACCCAAAACCGCCACCTTTTTAATACTTCGCTTCATTGTTGTATTGTTTTTTGTTAGTTAAAAATTTTGTTTTCGTCTATTATTTCGTTCACTTTCGATAACACATCGAATGTAGTTTTTAAATCCTTTTGGGGTATGGCTTCGTATATCTTTTCATTAAATCTTAATACAACATCTTTCGCCACATCTCTTTTTTCTTTTCCCTTCTTGGTGAGAAATAGCTTTACCAATCTTTTATCCTGATCATCCAACTCTTTTTTTATAAAACCATTCTCTTCCAACGTCTTGATCATTCTGGTCAAACTCCTGGGTTCCATCCCCATTTTCGGAGCCAATTTCGTACTTGGGGTTCCTTCTTCATCAATATTTAGCAGTGCATAACCCATCGCCATTGAACCCCCAAAATCACTCGCCTTCGCATTGTACATGCGAGAGATATTATACCACGCCCACCTAATATGAAAATCAATTGACTCTTCCGGTCCCATTCTTCTTCAAAAATTGTCTGACGAATATATATAATTTTTGTTATGCATGCATACTAAATTAATAAAAAGTTATGCACGCATACTAAATTTAATTCTGTAGTCTACTTTCTTCTTTCAATCAAAGAATAAATTTAAATTTGCGATGTGGGGAGGGAAAAGATTTACAATCCAGAACAAGCACTTGCTGATTACTTAAAAGATGTAAAACACAAACTGGCACTTCAATTGTCAGCATTGTTTACGATCATCTTCACCCTGCTCACTATTGCGCACTTCTTTGAGTCGACAGAAAACCTCATTATGATGGGATCTGGATTTACGATCTGTCTATTTAGCTTCTTGTATACTTATACAACCAAAGATCATAAACTAGTGTATTGGCTGTTTAGCATTTTGGGTGTTAATCTGGTTGGTTTCGCCATGAACTTTCTACCAACTGTAACTCATTTCGGAGATTTTATCTGGATGTTTTCTGCACTAGCCTTGGCTTTTTATGGTCTACCTAGAACAGCTGCCTACATCCTACTCGGAATCGCGACCTGCTACATTGGATACTTTACTTTTTTTAATGTGAATGAAAGCATTGAGACATTGCAACCGCGAACAACTATTCAGCAAATATCCTTATTTGCTGAACTCATAGCTGGTGTAGGGTCTGGTGTTTATATCGTCTTCTTAATGACTAAGTTTTACAGTTTTTCTGAAAAATCAATCCTTGCTGCTAATCAAGAACTCCGCAAACAGAATGAAACAATTCTAGCGCAGGATGAGGAGAAGTCGACATTAGTAAAGGAGGTACATCACCGTGTTAAAAACAACCTTCAGATCATCTCATCCTTGCTGCGAATGCAACGTTATGAAATTGAAAACGAAGAAGCTAGCAAGCATTTTGAAGAAGCTATCAACCGAGTGATGACCATGGCGCTAATCCATCAAAAACTATATCAAGGAGAGTCCCTTTCTGACATTAAGTTGAAGGAGTATTTTGAGGAGTTGGCGTTTGACTTACTTAAGGTATACAGCAGCAACAAAAACATCAGCATCAACTTTGAACTATCCATTAACCAAATTGGTTTGAAGTCTATTGTTCCTGTAGGCCTCATCTTCAACGAACTCATTTCTAACTCATTGAAGCATGCCTTTGAGCATAGAACCAACGGAACTGTAAACGTTACTTTCACAAAGACGGAAGAAAATTACCAGATGGTATATCAGGACAATGGCAGCTGGAAAGGAGAAGAGTCCGGTGGTTTTGGTATGGAACTGATAGAGACGCTGACACAGCAATTAGACGGTTCTTTTGAATTGACCAAAAGCATTAGCGGATCGACCTATGAATTCCACTTTCGTAATCTTCACGAATAAGATTTCATTAATTTATCTGTCCATAGTCTATTTATTACAATAACAATTCTACTTTTGCACGCGAATTAATTTTATTGTATGTCATCCATCAGAAACATTGCTATCATCGCTCACGTAGATCACGGCAAAACGACACTAGTTGATAAGATCATCTATGCCTGTCAAACTTTAGACCCAAGAAAAGAATCAGGAGAGCTGATCTTAGACAATAACGATCTTGAACGAGAAAGAGGGATTACCATCCTTTCTAAAAATGTTTCTGTTCAGTATAAAGACGTAAAAATCAACATCATAGACACACCTGGTCACGCTGACTTTGGTGGAGAGGTTGAACGCGTACTCAAAATGGCGGATGGTGTACTTTTATTGGTTGATGCTTTTGAAGGTCCAATGCCACAAACAAGATTTGTGACAACCAAAGCAATCGAGTTGGGTCTAAAACCGATAGTTGTCATCAACAAAGTAGACAAAGAAAACTGTACGCCCGACCTTGCTCAGGACAACGTTTTTGACCTAATGTTTAATGTCGGTGCATCAGAAGAACAACTCGACTTCGTCACCATGTTTGGATCTGCCAAACAAGGGTGGTTTAACGATGACTGGAAAAATCCAACGGATAATATCTTCCCATTACTAGATGCTGTATTAGAAAGCATTCCCGAAGCTCCTTATCATGAGGGAACACCACAAATGCAAATTACTTCACTGGACTATTCTGCTTTTACTGGAAGAATTGCCATCGGAAGAGTATTGAGAGGAGATCTTCATGTTAACAAAGATTATTCGCTGTGTACCAAAGAGGGAAATAAAAAAGTCAGAATTAAAGAGCTTCATACGTTTGTAGGTCTAGGAAAGGAAAAAACGGAAACCGTTCGAAGCGGTGACATTTGTGCCGTAATCGGAATTGAAGGTTTTGAAATCGGAGATACCATTGCAGACCTTGAGAACCCAGAGCCTTTAGAGAGAATCAAGGTGGATGAACCTACGATGAGCATGTTGTTTACGATTAACAACTCTCCTTTCTTCGGTAAGGAAGGAAAATTCGTTACCTCAAGACATTTAAGAGACCGTCTTTATAAAGAAACTGAAAAGAACTTGGCGCTTCGTGTAGAGGATACTGCAACAGAAGACAAGTTTAATGTATACGGACGTGGTGTATTGCATTTGTCAGTTCTGATTGAGACCATGCGAAGAGAAGGTTATGAATTACAGGTGGGTAAACCTCAGGTAATCATCAAAGAAATTGATGGTGTAAAAAACGAACCGATGGAAACTTTGGTGATTGATGTTCCAGAAGATTACTCTGGAAAAGCCATCGAATTGGTAACTCAAAGAAAAGGAGACCTATTGGTAATGGAACCTAAGGGTGACCTTCAGCACATGGAGTTTGATATTCCTTCAAGAGGATTAATCGGTTTAAGAAACAACATGTTGACCGCTACTGCTGGTCAGGCCATTATGACTCATCGTTTTAGAGAGTTTGGTCCTTTCAAAGGAGAAATCCCTTCTAGAAATAAAGGTTCTTTGATCTCAATGGAACAAGGAGCTTCTACGGCTTATGCCATTGATCGTC
Organism: uncultured Flavobacteriales bacterium; assembly: GCA_964387945.1. GTDB lineage: Bacteria > Bacteroidota > Bacteroidia > Flavobacteriales_D > Parvicellaceae > Parvicella. Next base: position 259,758 of record CAYLYX010000005.1, read on the forward strand.
TGCAGGATAGAGGAAAATTCTTCATCGATCCAGGAGATGTAATTTACAAGGGACAAGTGGTAGGTGAACACTCACGTGAGAACGATCTTGAAGTTAATCTCATCAAAGGAAAAAAACTCACCAATATGCGTTCTTCAGGTGCCGATGACGGAATGAAAATTGCACCAAAGATTGTCTTCTCTCTAGAAGAGGCAATGGAGTACATTAGTGAGGATGAGTACTTGGAAATTACACCCGTAAGTTTACGAATGCGAAAAATTTAGTTCCTTTGATGCATGACCATCAAAGAAGCTCAAGAAACAGTAGATCGCTGGATTAAAGAATATGGTGTTCGTTATTTCAATGAATTGACGAATATGGCCATGCTCACTGAAGAAGTGGGTGAAGTGGCGCGCATTATTGCCAGACGATACGGGGAACAGTCAGAAAAAGAATCAGATAAAAACAAAGACCTGGGAGACGAAATGGCTGATGTTCTTTTCGTCCTTATTTGTTTGGCGAATCAAACGGGAGTTGATCTGGAGGATGCTATTAAGCGAAATCTGGACAAGAAAACGCATCGAGACGGGGATCGACATAAAAACAACCCTAAGATCAACTAGATGAGTGCTCTAACCATCTCACCTGCAGCAGTAGATGACCTTCCTGAGGTATTGGCGATTTTAAATTACGAAATTGAATACCAGACCTCTAATTTTTCTTATGATCCAGTTACACTTCCCGAATTGACCAATCAAGTGGAAAATCAGACAGCAAAAGGTCTTCCCTTTTTAGTTGCCAAACGAGATGGAGCGGTATTGGGCTATGGCACCTACGGTCCTTTCCGAGCAAGAGAAGGATACAAAAGGACTATTGAACATTCTGTATACGTCAGTCAAACAGCACACGGACAAGGGATTGGAAAAGCTATTTTTCAAGCGTTAAGAGATAAGGCTGTTGCTCAAAGTTATGTTTCCATGATCGCTGTGATAGGAGATGAAAACGAAGGAAGCATTGCTTTTCACAAAAAAATGGGATTCGGAATAGTTGGAAGAATTCCTCGAGTGGCGGAAAAATTTGATCGAGAATTGAACATTACCATCATGCAACTCTTCTTATAATCTACCGTAAAAAGAAATAGGGAGACTCACCGTTGTGAATCCCCCTAATTCCATCTACTAAACTACTAACTATGAAAAAATCTAACTATTTTCTCATGGACAAAGGTATGTTGCTGACAATCGACTTGCACGTATTTTTTTGACTATTCGGCAGACGGTAATAAATTAACGATCAATGCCTAACAATTTTCTACAAGGCATTTTTCGATTTCGATTAAATCCAAAAACAAGGAGATTATCAACATTTCCCCTCCATTTATCAACAATTATATAGGGTTTATCCATTTGAAAAGCTATTTTAGGGCTAACCAATGAAAAACCTTTAAAACCTTATGAATAGAATTATTCTGTTAGGTGTCATTTTGTTGACACAATTCTCGCTTAAATCATATGGACAGCAAGTCCAAGGTAAAGACGGTATTATATCCAACCCAACAGCAGTTCCCTGCTCATATTTGGGGGAAACAGAAGCATGGAGAAGCATTCAGATAGATACAACTATTGAACTTCCCATCACCAAACACCCAAAATTAGGCTACCACCCAAAAGGAGATTGGTACCTGAATCCGAACATCAACCCCAATGCCTTACCCAAGAACGGAGACCCTATTGTTCAGCAGGAGTACAGTACCACCACACACAGGAGTACACAGGTTGCCAATTGGGAGGGTATCGTAACCAATACTAACCCAGGAGATCCAGCCATGGATGTTGGTCCGAATCATGTCGTTCAAATGATGAATGGAGGTTCTGGAGCACGCGTTCAAATTTGGGATAAGAGCGGAACTTCTCTGCTAGGTCCATCCACTTTCTCTACTATGGCAGGAGGTACTTGGAGTGGATTGGGTGACCCCATTGTTGTATACGATGAACGTGCTGACAGATGGGTGCTAACAGAATTCTGTAGCGGTTGCAACGATCTTTATATTGCTGTTTCCACCACACCTGATCCCTTGGGAACCTATTACTTATACTCGGTTACTGCTAACAGTTTCCCTGACTATCCAAAATATTCCATTTGGGACAATTCCTATGTGATTACCGCCAATGAAGGAACAACCACCTCATCGGTGTATATTCTAGATAGAACATCCATGTTAGCAGGTGGTGGACCAAACGCGCAACGTTTTACTGTTCCTAGATTTGGGACGATCGGTTTTCAGGCAACAACTCCTGTTAGTTTGATGGGAACAACTGCTTCAGGAACCCCTGCCCTATTGATGCGAATGCGAGATGACGCCTGGACAGGTTCAGCTACAGATGCACTAGAAATGTGGGAATTAGACATCAACTGGGCGTCTCCTGGAGCTGCAACACTCAGCCAGGTACAAACGATAGCGGTGTCTCCTCATGAGACTGAACTTTGCGGCTATACCTCTTTTGCTTGTATTCCGCAGCAAGGATCGGGAACAACACTAGATCCCCTGAGAGAACTTTTGATGAACCGTGTGATGTACAGAAACTTTGGTTCGCATGAGTCGATTGTCTGCGCCCACGTTACCGATGTGGATGGAAGTGATTTAGCAGGTATTCGTTGGTATGAATTGAGAAGAACCGGAGGAGGTTCAGGAACTTGGACACTCTACCAAGAAGGAACTTATTCTCCTAGCGATGGTTTACATCGATGGATGCCAACAATTGGTATTTCTGCTTCGGGTAATATCGGATTAGCTTACAACGTGTCAAGCTCTTCCATTCATCCAGAAATTAGGTATACCGGAAGAAAAGAATGTGACCCACTAGGTGTCATGACGGAAACAGAAGTTCAACTAGTGGACGGAACCAACCCAAATAACTCCAATCGTTGGGGAGATTATAATGCCATGGGCGTTGACCCATCTGACGGTGAAACATTTTGGTTTACGGCAACTTATAACCCAGCGAATCAGGCAAGGTCTCGAATTGGCGCTTTTACCATTGATCCGTGTAACCCGCAAGTTCAGTTCGATAATAGTACTTACTCGGTTAACGAATCTGATGCCAACACAGTAAATGGTTGTTTGGATTATTACACCTTAGATGTTCCGATTTCTATTGGAATTGATCCGTCACAACCTGCTGACATTACCATCAACGTAACTGGAGGAACGGCTACCCAAAATGTCGATTACACCATTTCGAATACAAATCTGACGCTAGATGGAAGTACGTTAACAGGTTCAGCTCAAATCCTCATTTACAATGACAACTACACAGAAGGGAATGAAACGATAACACTTGATTATACGCTAAATGCTAACGGAGGTGATGCCGTTGCTGGGTCATTAAATCAAACAGTTACGATTACCATCATAGATGACGATCTTGATCCGCTAAGTATGCCAGGAGTAACGACCACCATTTATTCAGAGGACTTTGAAAGTGGTTTTGGAGGTGTAACAACTAACAACCCTTCGGGTGACACTCCCTTTCAGCTAGGAAATGTTGGAACTACACCAAATGGAGCGTACGAAGTACCTAACGACAACACCACAGAATTTGCCTGGATTGACGATGACGATTGTGACTGTGATCAAGACGAAGTGTATCTCTATCTTCCGTCACAAGACTTGACCAACTACCTTTCTGCGAATATTACATTTGACTCTTACTTTGAAGACAATACTTATAATGGTGATAACGAAAATGCTGATTTAGTAGTCTCTACCGATGGAGGTACAACGTTTACAACTATCGCTCCGCTCGTAGCTTCAGGAATAGATGTCAGTTGGACAGCGCAATCGTTTGATGTTTCTGCTTATGTTGGAAACTCTGATGTAATTTTCGCCATCGTCTATTCGGACGCAGGAGGTTGGCTCTATGGTTGTTCGGTTGATAATTTTGAACTAACTGGTGAATTGCCCATCGATATTCAACAAGCCGTGAATACAGGTTCTGGTCAAACCGCCAACTTGGGACCAAACGAAACAGTTCATTTTTACGACCCTACTTCTGGAGATGTAATGCTTTCTTTGGTTAATACATCATCTTTTGACTACGGGTGTGTGACTGTTGAAGTTGACCGTGACGGAACCACACCGACTGCATTGGAGTTTGCTTCTGCACCTGTTGCAGATTATTTGCACGGAAAGACGTATACAGTAACCCCAACTAACAGTAACCCATCTGGAACTTTTGATGTAACGCTTTATTATAAAGAAGCAGAAGTAGCTGCTTGGGAAACCATTACGGGAAACAGCAGAAATAATCTTGAAGTTGTCAAAGTAGCTGGTAACAATCGAATTGATGATGTTACTCCAGCTAACTACACCTCCTACACCATCGATAATATTCCAGCGACATTGGGAGCATTTTATAGTGATGTTACACTTACTGCTTCATTCGCCAATGGCTTTAGCGGTTTTGGAGCAGGCATTTATAATGTCACAACGGTAACTGTAACGCATACTGCATCTGGAAATGATCCGCTCTGTAATGGAGCGAACTCAGGAAGCATCACGTTTACACCTTCTGGAGGAACAGGCCCTTACGAGTATTCCGTAGACGGTGGAAGTACATGGAGCTCCTCTAACCCTGTAACAGGATTGGCTTCTGGTACTTACTCAACAGTTGTACGCGATGCAGGGATGAATCAATCAACACCAGTTTCAGTAACTTTAAATGATCCCTCGGCAATTACGATGAGTTCAACGGCTACTGATCCCAACTGCTCTACAGGAACAGGATCGATCACAATTTCTGCATCAGGAGGGACTGGATCGCTACAGTATAGCATTAATGGTGGTTCGACCTTCCAACCTGGAAACTCATTTACTGGACTTTCAGGAGGAACCTATAACATTGTTGTTGAAGATATAAACGGATGTCAGGTAGCAGGTGCTGAAACGATAATTATTCCTTCTGCCGTTATCGTTGCCTCCACCTCTACGGTTGAAAACTGTGGAAATGGCGATGGGACCATTACGATAACAGCATCAGGTGGAACTGGATCACTACAATACAGTATTAATGGTGGCTCAACCTTCCAACCCACCAGCACGTTTGGAAGTTTAACTTCTGGCACTTATAATATTGTTGTAGAAGACGTCAACGGATGTCAGGCAACCACAACCGAAAATGTTGGCCTCAACACAGGACCAACCATTACTTCAGTGGCGGACAATGACATTACCTGTTTTGGTGGAAATGACGGCTCCATAACTTTTTCTGCCTCAGGTGTGGCTACACTTCAATATAGTATTGATGGAGGTTTCAACTGGCAAACGTCCAACTCGTTTACCAACCTTACAGCAGCTACGTATAACCTTTACCTTCAGGATGGTGCAGGGTGTCAATTGAACGTAGGAACACTAACACTTACGCAACCTAGTCAAATTACCTACACATCATCCTCGTCCGATGAAACTTGTGGCAACGGTGATGGTAGCCTTACACTATCTGGTGCAGGTGGCACAGGATCATTGCAGTATAGTATTAATGGTGGGGCTACATTCCAGCCTGGAGGAACTTTCTCAGGTCTATCTACTGGTTCCTATAACGTTGTAATCCAAGACGCTGCTGGATGTCAAATTACAGGAACTGAGTCTGTGGGAACTATTGGAGGACCAACAATCACGAATGAAACAAGTTCAGACCTAAGTTGTAATGGTGCAGGAGATGGCACGATCTCGATTACTGCAACGGGTGTAGCTACTTTAGAATATAGCATAGATGGAGGTTCAAACTTCGGGACCTCTAGTTCTTTTAGTGGTCTCAATGCTGGAACTTATGATATTGTTGTTCAAGATGGAAATGGCTGTACAACGGTTGGGTCAAGTATTACACTTTCCGAGCCAGGAGCTATAACGTATGCTGCTTCAGTTACAGACGCTTCTTGCGGAGGTAGTGATGGTCAAATTCTACTGACCGGAGCAGGTGGTTCTGGGGCACTAGAATACAGCATCAATGGTGGTTCTACCTTTCAACCAGGAGGAACTTTCTCTGGTCTCTCAACAGGGTCGTATAACATTGTAGTGCAAGATGCTTCAGGATGTCAGGGAACCGGTACTGAATCTGTAGGGTCTACAAGCGGCCCGACCATTACGAATGAAAGTAGCACAGATGTGAGTTGCAATGGAGCTGCAGATGGATCAATTACTATTTCAGCGACTGGTGTGGCAACCCTTGAATACAGCATTGACGGTGGTGCTAATTATTCCACCTCAGGTTCCTTTAATGGATTGAGTGGTGGTACTTACAACATTACCGTAAGAGATGGTAACGGCTGTGTTACAAACGGTTCGACTCTTACCATAGACGAGGAATCTGCAATTACTTTTGTTGCTAATGTCATCGATGCCACCTGTGGTGGAGGAAACGGAAGTATTATTCTTACAGCGGCTGGTGGTGTAGGTTCTTATCAGTACAGCATCAATGGTGGAGGCTCATTCCAAACTTCTGGCAGCTTTACTAGCTTATCAGATGGAACCTATAATATCGTTGTAGAAGACGGAGCAGGCTGTCAAGCTACAAGTATAGAAACGGTTAATACAACGAGCGGACCTGTCATTTCAAATGAAACAGTAACAGACATTAGCTGTAACGGTTCAGGAGACGGATCCATCACAATTACTGCTACAGGAACCGGAACGTTAAACTATAGCATTGATGGTGGATCAAACTTTAGTACATCCAATTCATTTACAGGGTTGAGTGCAGGAAGTTATGATGTAGTAGTAGAAGATGGAAGCGGTTGTTCAACAATCGGGTCGACCCTAACAATCAATGAACCTAACACAGTTATCTATGCAGCCTCTGTAACAGATGCCTCGTGCGGAAGTAGTGACGGAAGTATTACGATTACAGCGTCTGGTGGAACTGGGGCTCTTCAGTATAGCGTTGATGGTGGTACTACTTTCCAGCTTGGAGGAATGTTTTCTGGACTTCCTACAGGGTCTTACAATATCATAGTAGAAGACATCAACGGATGTCAAGCTACCGGAACTGAAAGTATTGGTACAACGAGTGGACCAACTATAACCAATGAAGTCTCTACAGACATTACATGTAACGGTGACGATGATGGTACAATTACCATCTCGGCATCTGGAACCGGATCATTGGACTACAGTATCAACGGAGGTGCTACTTTTACTGGATCAGGAGTATTCACAAACCTATCTGCTGGAACTTACAATATCGTTGTGAGAGATGGAAACGGTTGTGTGACTAACGGCAGCACCATCAACATAGCAGAACCTACAGTTATTAGTTTTGTGGCGAATATTACGGATGCTACCTGCGGTGTGAATGATGGAGAAATAGACATTACTGCGACTGGAGGAACAGGCACGCTGCAGTACAGCATTGATGGTGGAGCTAACTTCCAGTCAAGTGGTACGTTTAGTAGCATTGGCACTGGCTCGTACAACGTTGTCGTAGAAGATGCCAACGGATGTCAGCAGACAAGTGTGGAAGCGGTAAATTCAGTTCCTGGACCATCGATCTTGAACTCAGCCACCACAGACATAAGTTGTTTTGGGTTGACGGACGGTATGATTACCATCGTTGCTACTGGTATTGCGCCTTTATCTTATAGTATTGACGGAGGAATAAGCAACCAGCCTTCTGGATCATTCCCGAACTTAAGTGCTGGAACCTATGTTGTAACAGTTGAGGATAATAACGGCTGTATCACAAACTCAAGTAGTTTGACCATCACAGAACCTTCTGCCATTACAATCGCTTCGTCTACAACCGATGCAACTTGTGGTAACTTAGATGGTTCTATAACACTAACGGCAGCGGGAGGAACAGGAACCTATGAATATAGTATAGATGGTGGAGCTAACTTCCAGCCAAGCGCAGTATTTGGAACCGTTATGGCGGGAACTTACGCAATTGTTGTGCAAGACGACAACGGCTGTCAGGCAACTAGCACCGTAAATGTCATAAATGCAGATGGCCCCGTAATAACTAGTCTCACAGCTACAGATGAGACCTGTTTTGGTAACAATGACGGAATCGTGAATGTTACGGCTTCTGGAACATCTCCTATCTCCTACTCTTTCAATGGAAGTGCTTATCAAAGTTCTGGAACTTACTCTGGAGTCACTGGTCTAGTCTCTATTGATGTTCAGGACGGCAATGGATGCGTTCTCTCCTCTAGCATTACTGTGAACAGTGCAACAGAACTTCTGATCGCTACTAACGTGGAGGATGCAGTATGTGGACAAGACAACGGTGTGGCTTACGTTACCGCAACAGGAGGCACTGGCACTTACTCCTACCTTTGGAGTGATCCAGCGGGGCAAACTAACAATGTTGCTACCAACTTAGGAACGGGTGTTTACCAAGTTACTGTAACCGATGGCAACGGTTGTTCAGACTCTACAAATGTGACAGTTTCTAGTAGCAGTACCATGACGGTAAACGTAGAAGTAACTCATGAATCTTGTCCGGGAGAAGAGGATGGAATTATCTCTACTCAAGTAGCAGGAGGACAAGCGCCTTATGCCTACAGCTGGTCTAATGGCGACAGTACTGCCGTTATTGAAAACCTTGCAGTTGGTGATTACACGTTAACCGTTTCTGATGCCGATGAGTGCATCGTCACTTTAATTATTCCAATTGAAAACGAAGGAGGTGATTGTATCCATATTCCAACAGCAATTTCACCGAATGGAGATGGCGCAAATGACACCTGGGTAATTGGAGGTTTAGACGACTACCCAGAAGCAACTGTAGAAGTTTACAACCGCTGGGGATCACTACTATTTTCTAGTAATGACTATCAAAACGATTGGGACGCGACCTATGGCGGTGAGAACATTAGTGCAGGTGTCTATTACTATGTAATTACGCTTGACGAAGAAACAACTTATACAGGATCAATAACAGTGATCAGATAACCTAAAAAAATTGTAAGATTATGAAGAAGATTATTTTCACCACATTGGCTTTAGGATTATCTTACCTGTCCTTTGGTCAGCAATTGACATTCAACAGTCAATACATGCTCAATCCTTACCTGATCAACCCGGCTGCCGCTGGCACTAATGAGCGATTAGTTGTCGCCACTTCTTTTAGGCAACAATGGGCAGGTTTTAATGATGCACCTCGCACACAAATGATTTCGTTTAACTTCCTTGCGGGTGAAAACATGGGAGCTGGAGCAATCATTTACAATGACGTTACTGGACCATTGAGAAATATCGGTATTTCTGGATCCTATGCTTATCATCTCGACTTAAATGATGACAGCAAGCTGTCGTTCGGGCTATCGCTAAGTATGACTCAGCACGTTTTGGATGCAAATTCATTTATTTTGAATGATGAGATAGATGCAACTCTTAACACAGGCAACATGAAATCTCTGAATCCGGATGCATCTTTTGGGATACAATATTTTGGAGAGAAATTTCACATAGGTGTTGCGGCTCCTCAATTGATTGAAAACAAATACAAGTTTGGAAATGATTTTGAAGAGATCAATCGGCACGTTCGCCACTATTATCTAACCGGTGCCTATCGATTTGAAATTAACGATGATTTTGAAATTGAGCCTTCTACCCTGTTGAAATATGCTCCTGCAGCACCATTTCAATTTGATATTAACGCTCGATTGATTTACAGCAAGTCGATGTGGATAGGAGCTTCTTATCGCGATAAGGCTTCTTTGGTGGCATTAGTCGGTATGGAGAAAGGACAATTCAAGATTGGATATTCGTATGACTACGTCATTAGTAATATCCGTAACTACTCTGGTGGAACGCATGAACTGTATTTGTCGTTTGTGCTACAAAAAGGATCTACAAAATCAAGCTTTGGTCACGGGACGGTTCAATAACAATTTGCATGGGATGGTTTAAAGGAAGTAATAACGGGAAAACAGCCATGAATTGGCAGGTTTAGAGACGGTGGAGCAGCTAGATACATGGAATGATCTTTCTTTCCAACGACCTGTTGTTTTTTTCAAACACTCTACGCGATGCTCTATTAGTTCTATGGCGAAAAGTAGGTTTGAGAGAGGTTGGGACTATACCGAAGAACAAATCACTCCCGTCTATCTGGACCTATTGCAGTATAGAAACCTGTCGAACGAACTTTCGAGTCGATATGGTGTGGATCACGAATCTCCGCAAATACTAGTCATCAAGGATGGAATCTGCTTTTTTCATGCTTCGCACAGTGCAATTAATGCCGAAAGTTTAGCAACCCTTGTGAACTAAACTCACAAACTGCGGTGTAAAAAGATAAATTGTCACACTAAAAAGGGTCGGCTAATCCTTTAATTTTGGTAGATGCGGCTCTTATTGCTAATACTATCTCTAATCTCTGTTGTTGCAGTTGGTCAAATCAACCCTGAGTTGTTCAACGATCGCTATCCACAGTCAGGCATTTATGCCACAGATCTTAAAATTCTCCCAAAAGAAGGAGAAAAGGTCTACTACTCTACCTCTGGCACCTTGGATACGGATAATATTCACTGGATTTCTAATGAACTCATTATTGATGAGACTTCGTCCTTTCTCTTTAGGATAAAATCAGAGGAAGTAGATACGGTCATTCATCGATCCTATCACTTTCATTACCATTCTAAGCTTCCGATAATAAGTATTGTCATCAACCCAGAAGACCTATGGAATGATACCACTGGTATTTATGTAAAAGGGAAATATGCTTACTGGGATGATACCACAGGGCACTGGGAGAACTGTAATTATCAAAAGAAATGGGAAAAAGAAGTCTTTGCCACCTATATTGACACCAGCAATGTGGTTGGCTTTTCACAAAAATGCGGACTCAAACTGTTTGGAGAAAGTACAAGAAGACAACCCGACAAGTCAATGAAAATTATTGCCCGAGGAAAATATGGCAATAATCGCTTTTCATATCCAGTATTTGCTCAAAAACCAATTCAGGAATACAAGCAAATTGCGATTCGAACTTCAGGAAATGACTACAATGGCAGTCGGTTTAAGGATGTATTAAGCGCCTATCTTGCTCGCAACCTGGGAATCGATTATATGGCCTATCAACCTGCGAATCTTTACATCAATGGTGAATACTGGGGAGTTTATAATCTGCGAGAAAAAGTTCACGAACACTATATCGCAGCCAACTATGATGTTGATCCGGATAGCGTGAACATCATCATGGGACGATGGGTAAGACAAGAAGGAAGCAGCAATGATTACATGAAGATGTATTATTGGTTTGAAGGTCTGGATACGATGGATACGAAGGCTTATCAGCAGGCGCAGAAATTTTTGGATATTCGAAACTACATCAATTACCGCGTATTTCAAATCTACATCAATAACAAAGATTCCAGAGGAAATATTCGATATTACAACATTTCTGGTAGCCAGTCACAATTCAAAATGATCTTGTATGATACCGATCTGGGCTACGGAAAATATAGCTTCAACTTTTTGGAAGGTTGTATGTCTAGAACTCCTACAGGGTGGTACAATCCGACCTGGAGTACCATGTACTTAACCAAACTAATGCAAGACCCTTCGTTCAAAAATGACTTCGTTACCCAATTTGCTCATTTGATGAATACTGCCTTACATCGCGATACGATGCTTGCAGCCATTGAACATTTTGAAAACATTTACAAGGATGAACTACCTCAGAGTTCCTCTGGACGACCAGCACACTTAAAAAAAGTAACATTTCCAGTAGAAAAATGGATGGATGATGTGAATTCGCTGAAATCCTACGCTAAGTTGCGACCTAAAGTAATGTGGACACATTTGCAAGATGTTCTACAACTTGAAGATACCTATTGGTTGGTCGTCATTAGCGATTCCTTGGGTGGAGGGAAGATTAACATCAACAACAACTACCCTATTTCAGCAGACTTTTCTGGTAGGTATTTCAAAGGGATTCCTTTAAGTGTTAGGGCAGTTCCAGACTCTGGTTATAAATTTGTAGGATGGTCTGAAACCGATACGATGATGACTCATCAGGTCTCTCAATTCCAAGACACGATCACCTTACACCCAAAATTTGAAATGATCAAAACCACTCCTCCCAAAGTCGAAGAAGAAACAATTGAAACGCAAAAAAAGGAACCACAAAGTGCGTTTTCTTGGGAAGAATTTATTGCAGAAAACGAGTCATTACTCACTATGATAGCCTCAGGTTTGCTGGCACTTGGTCTCATTCTTCTAGTCATTTATCTCATCTACAAACCTAAGTCATAGGTGACCTTAGAAACCGCTTAAATGTTGGCATTAATTTTGATATAAGTGCTTCCGTCTAATCGGAGCGATTAGTCAATAATTAAATATTAATGTTTATGTTTGAACATCACTAAATTGATGAAAATGAAAAAAATCACAAAAATTATGACGGTGCTAGCGATAGCTTTTGCCGGAGTTTCAACTGCCAACGCACAGGTTGTTGAAGAGGGAACAGTATTGATTGATGCCTATTACGGTTTCCCAAACCTTTACACAACAACCATTAAACAAGCATATGCTAGTAGCGGTGGTGCTAGCAATGTAAAAGTGGGAGGGATCGGACCCGTTGGAGGAAAGTTTGAGTATCTTTTGGCTGACCGAATCGGATTGGGCCTAGATGTGAACTATACGAATACCTACGTATCTTATGATGAAATGAGCACAGATACGACTACTGGTAGTGCTACCAACTACAACTATGAGGTTTCTAGATCTGTATTGAGAATCTTTCCAAGAATTAATTTCCACTTCGGAAACAGCGATTCTTTTGACGGTTATGCTGGTGTAGGAGCTGGATATAGAGTGGCCAAATGGGCATTTGAAAGCAACGACCCAGATTTTGGTGATGAAACTATTGAAGGTTTAATTCCAGTCTCATTTAGAGCGTTTGTTGGAGCAAGATACTTCTTCACAGACAACATAGGACTGAACTTTGAAATCGGCCTTGGTGGTGGAGCATTGCTTCAAGGAGGTCTTTCTTTCAAAATATAATACTAGATGAAAAAATCCCTACTCCTTTTAACGTTACTTTCTTTTTCCACAATGTTCTGGGCACAGGAGAGTTACGTGATTACAGTATATGCGAAGTATGGTCTGAAAAAGTCGGAAATTGTTCCGGAGGTTCAGGTAAACCTGGGTGAAGAAGACATCAATCATCCTTTGTTTGGCAAGCTAAGAAATTCAAGCGATGCTTGCGTTGCAGCAAAGATAGATGGTGTCAATGAAACCATCATTTGCAACGAAGTTGACTTATTTGAGTTTTTGTTTAGCCAAAAGTGGGAGCTAATTGGAACTTCTGAAGTTAAGATTTTGGCTTCACCCTACACGCAATACGTCTTTAGGTATAAGGGTTAATTGTTCTCGAACATTTTAAAAAAGGTCATCTTTCATGAAAAGGTGGCCTTTTTTGTTTTTTGTAATGTTTGAGAATTAAGGTTGGGGCGCCTATTGGATTACTAGCTACACTTGTGATCCATACTGCCCCGAATTCCGAAATCAAAGCTTAGCCAGAAGGCTGCTTTTTCATTTTAACACTTTTCCGAAAATAGATTATCTGAAGCATAAAAACGAAAAAAGCCCAACACATTTGTGTTGAGCTTTGATTTCTTAGTGGGCGATGCTAGAGAAAATTCGAACTATTTCTTTGATGATGTTAAGTTGATTGAAACGAATATAGATAGTTTTTATCAATAACTTTTAAGTGCTTTTAGAACAATATGTTTTGCTGCTCTAACATACATATTAGGCTCGCCTAAAATATTTTTTTTACGTTTGTAAAAAAATGATAATGCAACACATAAAAATCACCCCAGTTCTATTCGTAATTACTGTTTTAGCAGCATCATGTGAGAAAACAATGCCCTGCAAAAAACACTTCCTGTTACAACAGTGTAATTTGACTAGTATAGTCAGCATATTATGAAGCAATCATCTTCTAATATTAGGACGTCATATTTCGCTATTCACCATTCCCCCTTGTAAAAAAGAAAGCAGAGTGCTTTTTATTTTTCACAAAAAAGATAACTTCAACTTTAAGGGGATCGTTAGAATCCAAGTGAACTCTGTAAGATGCATCGTCAATTTTATTCGTAATAACTTCAACTTTCTTTTCATTGTTTAATATTGAAACTTTACATGACACTGTTTTTTTAGTTACTATTTTTCCTGCATAATTCATTAAGTAAATAGTTGTATTATTACTTTTTTGCATCCAATTGGTAACTACTTCGATATAATATTTTCCTGCTTTTTCCACTACACCATTATGAGGTGGATGATTTACTAGATTATATAAATCATTATCATGGTTATGTCCGGAGTGATCATGTTGTGAAAATGATGAAATAGAGATTAATACATAAATTGTAAGTATTAGAAGTTTCATTTTATTAATTTTTAGTTATTACCATTTCATTCGTTGTATTCTAATGGCATTCAATATTGCCAATAAGGCAACACCTACATCCGCAAAAACAGCTTCCCACATAGTGGCAATTCCGCCTGCACCTAAAGCAAGTACAATTAACTTTACACCAAAAGCCAAGATGATATTTTGAATAACGATTTTCTTGGTCGCATGACTAATGGAAATAGCAGTCTTGATCTTTGATGGATGGTCTGTTTGAATGACAACATCAGCAGTTTCAATGGCCGCATCACTACCCATTGCACCCATGGCGACACCAACATCACTAATGGCCAAAACCGGTGCATCATTGATTCCATCACCTATAAAAGCAACCACCTTTCTTGCATCAGCTTTGATCTCTTGAACTTTGCTAACTTTGTCTTGAGGTAGTAAGCCTCCAAAAGCTTGTTGAATGTTCAAAGCTTTGGCTACTTTGGTAACAATGCTTTGCTTGTCACCTGAAAGCATTACTGGGGTAATGTTCTGTTCATGCAAGCCAGTTATAGTATCTTTTGCATCTTCCTTAATTTGATCAGAAATGGTAATATACCCTTCATAATTACCATTCAAAGCCACAACCACGATACTTTCATTAATGGTGTTGATTTCTTCTGGATATGTGATTTCATTTTTTTGGAGCAATCTCGCATTACCAACCAATATCTGTTGGCCATTAGATATGGCTTGAAGCCCATGTCCTGGTATTTCATGTACTTCATTAATGGCAACATTTGAATGTTGGTCTGAAGCTTCAACTATAGCTCTGGCTATTGGATGATTTGAATTCTTTTCTACGCCTGCCACCAAGTTTAGAAAGTCTGCTTCATTCATAGATTCAGAATGAATTTTTTCTACATGAAAGACACCCTGAGTTAAGGTTCCGGTTTTATCCATTACCACGGTATTTACTTTCGTCAAAACATCCAGGTAATTAGATCCTTTAAAAAGAATTCCGTTTTTTGAGGCTGCACCGATTCCACCAAAATATCCTAGCGGAATAGAAATGACCAAAGCACACGGACATGAGATCACTAAGAAAATTAGTGCTCTGTATAACCAATCGTTGAAGATGTATTCCTCAACAAATAAATAAGGCAGGAATGTCAAAGCTGCTGCTAATCCAACTACAATGGGTGTATAAACTCTTGCAAATTTTCGTATGAACAGTTCTGTTGGTGCCTTCTGAGAGGAAGCATTTTCTACTAGCTCAAGAATTCTCGACAACGAACTGTCCGCATATTCTTTAGTAACATATACTTCTATAACTGGTCCTTCATTGATCATTCCTGCAAGCACTTCTGCTTCTTTTTGGAGCTCCACCGGAACACTTTCACCAGTCAATGCAGCGGTATTTAAAACTCCATGATCTGACAGTAATAGACCATCAAGTGGCACCTTCTCACCTGATCTCACTTGCAGTTTTTCACCAACATGCACTTTTTCGGGCGCCACTTCAACAACCTTATCATCTTTGATCACATTGGCAGAATCAGGTCGTAGATCTAGAAGAGCCTTGATATTACCTTTCGCTTTTCTTACTGCAGCTGATTGGAAGAGTTCACCAATAGAATAGAAGAGCATCACGGCAACGGCTTCAGGGTATTCTCCTATGTAAAATGCACCCACCGTTGCTATAACCATGAGCGTGAATTCTGAAAATAGATCTTTTTTAACAGTAGCTTTCCATGCATCTTTTATAACCGGTAAAGCAACTGGAGCATAAGCAAGCATGTAAAGTCCTAATCGAACATAACTATCATACCATTCAGGTTTGATGAGGTTGTCAAAAATAATGGCGATCATCAACAAAACAAATGTGATGATAGAAGGTATATATGGCTTTAATGCACTTGCTGATTTGCTTGTCTTGTCTTTAGATTGATCGGCAATTAAGTTAATCTTTTCCTCAACATGACAGCACTCAATTTCACCATCACCGTTATACGTGTGAAAATGCCTTTCGTTTGGTTTGATTTGATCTATATCCATCTTCGAACGTTTTTCTTGTATTCAATATAATCTTGTCCATGAATCTTTTCAAGGTATTCTTCTTCTAATCTGGTTTGAATTTGAAGAATAAAATAGCATAGGATAAAAAGTGTAAGCGTTATTGCATTGGGTGCGATAAAAAAGGTCCCTAAATAGATGAGCAACACTCCTAGGAAAACAGGATTTCTTGACAGCTTGAATATACCTACACTAACTAGGCTGGTTTTTTCTTCATAATCTATTCCAATTCGCCAAGAATTTGACATCTGATATTGAGCAACAATTGTCCAGATCAATGAGGCTATTAATATACCAGCACCAGTCCATTTTAACACTTCTAAATGCAAATAAGTGAGTGGACCTAAAAATGCTGAATAAATGTCTTCAAAAAATGAGAACAGTACGATTACAGACAGACTTATAACTGTCATGATTTTGAATACAAATCCAATGTAATCATGAGCGTTTTCAGATTTACTGAAAACAAACGGATTTTGTCCTGTTTTTTTCCACTGCACATAACTTCTGATCACGAAAACTTGAAAAAAGTAAACGATCATAAAAGCAGGCAAAAATATTTGAAACAATGTCATAATCTAAATCTAAAACAAGGTCAGAGGATAATCCCGTGACCTTTTGTGTAATTAATGATCATGCCCGTCATGGTCACTATGGTCATGGTCATGATCCTCATGACTTTCTTCAGTGTTCGTATCTTCTTCACCTCCACCACATGATGGTAAAGTTGTTAGACCAAAAGTTAAAAGCGCCATAAGCGTAATTGTTTGAAATTTAAGTTTCATACCGTTGTTATTTATTGATTTCAGATTAAACATATTAATGGCTGTGTTCAGCCTCTCCTTTTTTCAATTCAGCCATTAGGTTGTAAGCATTATTCCATGCAATTAAAGTTCCCTCTAATAAAGGCTCGAAAAGCTTGATTTCGAGCCATCCTCCATCTTTGACTCCGACAGCAACTTCAATAGGTTCAAAAGCCCATTTATCAGCCTCTTTCTTAGCTTTGAATATGTAGTATTTCTCTTCTTCTCTCACCACGGCTTCTTCAGGCAAGGCTTTACTCATATAATCTTCTACATTAATTCTTCCTTTCACATACATACCTGGAATCAAATGTCCTTCTTTATTATCAATTTTCGCATGAATGAGAACCGCATTAGGATTTTGTTCAAAGCTTTGACCTACGGAATATATCGTAGCGGACAATGTTTTATCAGGTACTGATTCAACTGAGAAAAATAAAATTTGGCCTTCTTTTACTTTGT
>CAYLYX010000006.1:0-112524 GCA_964387945.1 uncultured Flavobacteriales bacterium
CTGCATTTAACGCGGATTTCGATGGTGACCAGATGGCGGTTCACTTACCATTAGGTAATGCTGCAATTTTGGAGGCACAACTGTTGATGTTGGCATCGCACAATATCCTTAACCCTGCGAATGGAGCACCGATTACGGTACCTTCACAGGATATGGTACTCGGACTATATTACATGACTAAACCAAGATCAAATTCGGATGAGTTTGAGATTCGTGGTGAAGGAATGACGTTCTATAGTGCAGAAGAGGTTATCATTGCCTACAACGAGAAGAAAGTTTCACTTCACGCACCGATCAAGGTAAAAGTGGATGACGTAGAGAAAGGAGAATTGGTGAATCGAGTGATTGAGACAACTACTGGTAGAGTATTGTTCAACGAAGTAGTTCCCAACGAAGTAGGCTTCATTAATGAACTGTTGACGAAGAAATCGTTACGATCGATCATTAGCAGAATCCTTAAGGAAACAGATGTGGCAACAACTGCTCAATTCTTAGATGATATCAAAGAATTAGGTTATTACATGGCATTTAGAGGAGGGTTATCTTTTAACCTTGCAGATGTCGTTGTTCCTAAGGAGAAAGAGAAGTTGATTGAGAAGGCGATCGAGGAAGTGGATGAAGTGAAGATGAACTATAACATGGGTCTGATCACAAACAACGAGCGATATAATCAGATCATTGATATTTGGACGCATACCAACTCAAGATTGACGTTCACGTTAATGGACAAATTGAAAAACGATCAGCAAGGATTCAACTCTGTTTACATGATGATGGATTCAGGGGCGAGAGGATCTAAAGAACAGATTCGTCAGTTGTCTGGAATGCGTGGACTGATGGCCAAACCACAAAAGTCTGGTACTTCCGGTGGTCAGGACATTATTGAAAACCCGATTCTTTCGAACTTTAAGGAAGGTCTTACCATCCTTGATTACTTCATCTCTACTCACGGTGCACGTAAAGGTCTTGCCGATACCGCACTTAAAACGGCTGATGCTGGTTACCTAACAAGAAGGCTAGTTGACGTTGCTCAGGATGTGGTAGTAAATATCGAAGATTGTGGTACGTTGAGAGGATTGAAAGTTTCAGCATTGAAGAAAGATGATGAGATCGTAGAGTCATTGTACGACAGAATTTTAGGTAGAGTTTCTCTATTTGATATTGCTGATCCTGAAACAGGAGAGGTGATCGTTGAAGAGGGCGTTGAGATCACAGAAGAGCTGGCACAAGCTGTAGAAGATGCAGAATTAGAGGAAGTGGAGATCAGATCTGTACTTACTTGTGAGCAAACAAGAGGTGTTTGTGCTAAGTGTTACGGAAGAAACTTAGCTTCTGGTAAAATGGTTCAAAAAGGAGAGGCTGTTGGTGTAATTGCTGCACAGTCGATTGGAGAGCCAGGTACACAGCTTACACTAAGAACGTTCCACGTAGGTGGTACGGCATCTAATATTGCAGATGAGTCAGAAATTAAAGCTAAGCACAACGGTATCCTTGAGGTTGACGAATTGAGAACAGTTACGAAAACTGATGCTGAAGGAAATAAAGTAGAAGTAGTTATTGGTCGTGGTGCTGAGATGAGAATCGTTCATGCAGATACAGGTGCTACTTTGATGACGGCAAACATTCCTTACGGTGCTCAGTTCTTTGCTAAGAACAACAAGAAAATCAAAAAAGGAGATGCCATTTGTAAGTGGGATCCATATAACGCTGTAATCCTTTCAGAAGTTGAAGGTAAGGTAGAATTCATCAACTTGGTTGAAGGAGAAACTTACCGTGAAGAAGTGGATGAGCAAACAGGATTTACTGAGCTTGTAATTAAAGAGACGAGAAATAAGAAGATGATACCTACGATTTCTATCGTAGATAGTAAAGGAGAGGAGTTGAAATCTTATAACATGCCAGTAGATGCGCACATCGCTGTGAAGAAAGGAGATAAGATTTCTGCAGGTGACATCGTAGTTAAGATTCCTAGAAAGGCTGGTAAGTCTGGAGATATTACCGGAGGTCTTCCAAGGGTGACGGAGATGTTTGAAGCAAGAAATCCTTCTAACCCAGCTGTGGTTTCTGAAATTGATGGTATCGTTACTTACGGTAAGATCAAGAGAGGTAACCGTGAAGTTATCGTTACGGCTAAGACAGGTGAGGTTTCTAAATACCTTATCCCATTGTCTAGACACATTCTGGTACAGGAAAATGATTTCATCAAAGCGGGAGAAATGCTTTCAACTGGGGCGATTACACCAAAAGATATCCTTAACATTAAAGGACCTACTGCAGTTCAGGAATACATCGTGAACGAGATTCAAGAAGTATACCGTCTGCAAGGGGTGAAGATTAATGATAAGCACTTCGAAGTGATCGTGAGACAAATGATGCGTAAAGTAATTATCGTTGATCCAGGAGATACGAAGTTCCTAGAAAACTCTCAGGAGAACAAATGGGAATTCATCCAGGAGAACGATGAACTTTGGGGTAAAAAGGTTGTTGTTGATGCAGGTGACTCTGAAACGCTTAAACCAGGACAAATTGTTTCGATGAGAAAGTTGAGAGACGAAAACTCACTATTGAAGCGAAACGATAAGAAAACAGTTGAAGCGAGAGATGCTGTATTGGCTACTGCTCAACCTGTACTTCAGGGGATTACAAGAGCATCGTTGCATACGGATAGCTTTATCTCTGCTGCTTCCTTCCAGGAAACGACTAAAGTATTGAACCAAGCGGCTGTTGCAGCCAAAGTGGATGATTTACTTGGTCTTAAGGAGAATGTGATCGTTGGTCACAAGATCCCTGCTGGAACTGGAATCAGAGAATTCCAATCATTATCAGTGGGCTCTAAAGAAGAGTACGCTAGATTGGTTGGAGAAGAAGAGACCGTTGGATCTATGAAATAAGATAAATTAGCTTTAAATACTAAGTCCTGACACTCAAATGAGTGTCAGGACTTTTTGTTTTATGGAAACTTGTTTTCATTTGTACCGTACATAATATATGAAGTGGTTGATTCTGTTCGCATTTAATTTTGCTTCACTGCTCGTGCTTGCGCAAGTAGAAGGGGTGGTTTTTAATCGAACTACACAGACACCGCAACCTTATGCCAACCTTTCACTCTTAAATACCACCCGAGGTTGTGTTTCTAATACAGACGGAGCTTTTGCCTTGCATCTTCCAGACAGTAAGAAACCGTTGACGATAAGAGTGAGTGCATTGGGCGTTACTACTGTGGATGTTGATCTGACCACTTTTAAAAGTAACGATACGATTTGGGTAGAAGAAAAACCGATTGAGTTGGCAGAACTTCAGGTCTATAATAATTTGCCACCAGCTATCGAAATGATTCGAATTTCCTTGAATAAACTGCCCAACTTGGGCTATCGGAAACCTTATCAACTAAGTGCATTTTATCGTCATTATTGTGCAGAAAATGACCAATATGGAAGGTTGATTGAAGCGGCAATTCTGCTGACAGACAATAAAGGACATAAAAAGAAGTATGAAAAGCCAGCAGATAAGGTAGGAGTAACGGTGCAAGAGTTGAGAAAGTCGTACGATTTTACCAGAAACTTTGATGAGCATGAACCCATCAGTATTTTCAGCACATTAAAGTATGATGTTATGAGCTATCCAACTATCTTATCGTACTATCCAGAGGAATATAACTTTAGGTTGGTTGACACTTCTTACATGGATAATAAAATGCTTTGGGTCATCCAATACGATTACCAAAAAGTATCCAAAGTGAAAATGGATACGATACGCGAGAATTGTTCTGGAAAAGTATACCTCAATGCAGAAGATTATGGTGTTTATTTGATTGAAGAGCATCAAGAAGGAGCGATTGAAAAGGAGTTCGAAACGCAAACCATGACGATTGATTGGAGAGTCCAATATCAGCAGTATGAAGGACATTATTTCCTTAAGTACGTTTCAGAGACCTCCTATTCCTATGAAGAATTGCGATCGACCCAACAAGAAGTTGTAAAAAAGAAGGATCATCATGCACATGTAGAAATGATGGTAAATGATATTTTACTTTATGACGTTGATAAGCACACACAAAAAGAGCCAACACGTGAAGAGCTAGATGAAATGGAGTATCATCCTCAATTTTGGGAGGAATATACACTTTTAAAAAGTACACCCTTGGATCAAAAAATAGTAGAAGATCTCACCAAGCGAGCAACTCTTGAAGAACAATTTCGAGGGAATTAACGATGAGTCGTTAACATTATTATTAGAGAGCATTTCAAGCTCAATTATCCTTCTCCTATCTTCGTAATGTGGCAAAAAGAAGCAATAATCGATTCAGAGGAACTGTCATCTCTACCGTGTTAGGGATGTCGTTGCTATTATTCTTGCTTGGTTTGCTGGCTTTCGTTGGAGTTTCTTGGATGAATTTCGAAAAGAAAGCCAAAAAAGATGTTTCGGTTGATATCTACTTTCGTGAAATTGCGCGAGAGGTGGATGTTCTCAAAATGGAGAAGGAATTACTCGGAGAACCGGGTGTAAGCATGGCGCAATACGTTTCTCCTGATTCCGCAAAAGCACTGTTGATGCAAAATTTGGGAGAGGAATCCTTTGATATTTTGGATGGTTCAAATCCTTTAAAGGCGAGTATCAATGTGAAGTTCGACATGGAGTACGTCAACGTGGATAGTGTCAAGAAATTCAAAGAAAGAGTGCTCAAAGGAAATGAAGTTCTCATTGAGTCGGTGGACTACAATGAACGGCAGTTTATGGAAGTCTCTAATACCTTTCTTGACCTGAAAACGCCCATGTACATCATTGCAGGAATTCTACTTTTTATCTCTGTCTCGCTGATCTTTTTTACGATACGTTTGGCTGTTTTCTCCAAGCGATTTACGATAAGAACAATGCAGTTGGTGGGTGCTAAGTCCAGCTTTATCCGAAGACCTTTTCTCATCAATGCACTCGGTCAAGGTTTTGTGGCTGGAATGCTGGCAATTTTGCTCATCCTTGGATTTGGTTATATCCTCAAAGAAACCGGGATGCTGTCTTCGTGGGTAGTTAACCTTGTGAGCGACCCCGATTTCTTCAAAGAAAACGTCACCCTATACGGGATGATCTTTGCAGGAATGGTCGTTTTAGGAATTTTTATAAGTTTCTTTGCTACCTACTTCGCGCTGAATAAGTATATTTGGGTCAAAACTGATAAACTTTATTAATCAGCACGTTATGAGTAAAGAAGATTTAGGATTAGCCCTACCCAAAAAGAACTATTATTATATCATTGCCGGAGTGGTAGTTGTGTTAATAGGATTTGTCTTAATGGCAGGTGGCGGTTCTGACGATCCTATGGTCTTCGATAAGGACGAACTGTTCTCGCATAGACGAATTACTGTAGCTCCTTTCTTGGTTATTTTAGGCTATGTGGTAGTGCTTTGGGGGATTCTTAAACGACCAGAAGAAGCAGTAATTGAGGCGAAAATCAAAGACGCTGGGGAAGAGCTTAACGAAAAGGCTGGTAAGAAAGGCAAGAAGTCTTCTGCAGAAGATATTATTGATTAATAAAGTACATTGGAAGAAATCATAAAATCCATTATCCTGGGTATTATTCAGGGTTTAACCGAGTTTCTGCCGGTTAGTAGTAGTGGTCATCTTGAATTAGGAAAAGCAATTCTCGGAAACGATCTTTCTGCAAAAGAAAGTATGATGATGACGGTTGTTCTGCATTTCGCCACAGCACTCAGTACCGTGGTGATTTTTAGAAAAGATGTGATTGAAATTGTCAAAGGGCTTTTTCAGTTTAAAAAGAATGAAGAACTCGAATTTTCAATGAAGATTATTCTTTCCATGATTCCTGCGGGTATTGTTGGTGTGTTGTGGGACGATATGATCGAAAGTTTCTTTGATGGACAGGTGTTGCTAGTTGGCTTTATGCTAATCATCACAGGAGGATTGTTATTCTTGGCAGATCGAGCTAAAAAAACAGATCAAAAGGTGAGTTATTCATCGGCCATGTTGATTGGGATTTCACAAGCTATCGCCATTCTTCCAGGGATATCTCGGTCAGGAGCTACCATTTCTACGTCAGTACTTTTGGGGGTGGATAGAGAACGTGCAGCTAGATTTTCTTTTTTAATGGTCGTGCCACTGATTTTCGGAAAAATAGCCAAAGATGTGGTAAGCGATGAATTCACCATGGATGACATGAATGTAAAAGCGCTAAGCATCGGATTCGTAGCGGCATTCGTAACTGGACTGTTGGCATGTACCTGGATGATCAAGCTGGTTAAGAAAAGTAAATTAAGTTATTTTGCTTACTACTGCTTTGCAGTTGGGTTAATTGCAATCGTGTATAAATTTGTTGCTTGATTTTGACTTCCCAGAAGAAATACGATTTCGCAGCGGGAGAAGTCTTATTGGTGGACAAACCGTTAAACTGGACTTCTTTTCAGGTCGTAAACAAATTGAGGTATCCGCTAAAAAGACTTTATAATAAAAAACGGTTCAAAGTCGGACATGCTGGTACTTTAGATCCCTTGGCCACTGGTCTTTTAGTGATTTGCACAGGTAAGATGACGAAATCCATTAATGGTTTCGTGCAGGATGCCAAGCAATACACCGGGATTATTAAGTTAGGAGCTACTACGCCATCTTATGATTTGGAAACTGATATTGACAGTGCCTTCCCAACGGATCACATCACAAAGGAAGAAGTGGAAAAAATTCGGCAGCAGTTTTTGGGAGAACAAGAGCAAATTCCCCCTGTTTATAGCGCCAAACAAATTGATGGAAAGCGTGCTTATGAATATGCTAGAGCTGGTCAGGAGGTAAAAATGCGCGTGGCACACATTTGCATTCACAAACTCGAATTGGAGTTGAAAGCAAATGATGAACTGCACTTTAAGGTAAGTTGTAGCAAAGGAACTTATATCCGATCATTGGCCAATGATATCGGAAAGGCGCTGAATTCTGGAGGTCATTTAATCGAACTGAGAAGAACAAGAAGTGGGGAGTTCTCCATTGAAGATGCCAAATCGGTAGAGGAGTGGGTAGAGGTTATTAAAAAGACAGAAATAGAATAATGGATTCTTTTTTGGAAGAGCTAAAGCAAGCTCCAATCTGGAGTGAAGTCCAGACGGTCAAGAAAGGAGATTTTGTTTGTAGAGAGGGAGAGGTGAATGACCAACTTTATTGGATTCAAGATGGGTGTTTGACGGTATACATTTATCAGGATGAACAGGAAAAGGTAATTCGATTTGGTTATCAAGACAATGTAATTACACCGCTGGATAGTTTTATTACAGGCAATCCGACCCAGTTTTTTATTGCTGCACTTAGAAAGACAAGCTTTGTAAAGACTTCAAAGCAGAAGTTTTACGCATGGTTGGACGAGGAACCGTTAAGAAAAGAGAACTGGCTGAATATGATAGAGGATTTGGTTTTTCAGCAGTTGGAAAGAGAGGTTGATTTATTGACTGAATCACCAAGTGATCGACTCGAACGAGTTAGAAAAAGAAGTCCTCAACTTTTTCAAGAAGTTCCGCACAAGTATATTGCATCTTATCTGAGAATGACTCCCGAAACGTTAAGTAGAATACTGAATTCTTGATTTGAATCAAGTTTTACCGAGTCACAAATTCAGTTCTTTGATGAAAACAAAAGTTATGAAACTTGAAACGGAGAAGATACTGGAAGAACTGACAGCATTAACCCTTCGACTAAAAGAGGAGGCAGTTGTATTCTTAGAGAAAGATTTAGACCAATTGAATCATAAAAGAACGAAAGAGTCCTGGAGTGCGTTAGAGTGCATAGATCATTTAGTACAGTATGGTGACTTCTATATTGAAGAGTTGAATCGATCCATTCGTGAAACGAAATCAGCCCCAGTTGAGAAATACAAAGTAGGATGGCTTGGTAATTACTTTGCTAAGATGATGATTCCAGAAGCAGGGATGAAGACATTAAAAAGCCCAAAAGACAAAGTTCCTAGGGGTTCTAGTTTTGGGTTTTCTGTCTTACATGACTTTATTAAGCAACAAGATGAACTGGTGGCAATTCTTAAAAAAGCAAAGCAAGTCCATTTGGGTAAGGCAAAATGTTCGATAACCCTCTCAAAAATGGTGAAACTCAAGTTGGGGGATACACTTCGTTTTGTGATTTACCATAACTGGAGGCATGTGGAACAGGCTAAAAGAGCACTTACAACCACCAAGTCACTAGCTTCACCACAAACCGCTTAAAACCATTGAAGGGAGGGTAGATCAAAAGGGCAGTAGTCAAACCTCTTTTTTGTTTTAAAATCGAGCGTTCGTTGGTGAATTCCTTATAACCGTATTCTCCGTGAGCCTTACCAATTCCACTATGATTTACACCTCCAAATGGGAGGTTAGGATGAATGAACTGTAAGGTAGTGTCGTTGATTACCGATGTTCCTGCCGAAGTTTGATCAATAATATTTCTAACGAACTTCTTAGATCCAGAAAAGATATAAAGTGCCAGAGGTTTTTCGTTGTGGTTAATGATTTCAATGGCATCCTCTACAGTCTGGTAGGTGATAAGTGGCAATACTGGTCCAAAAATTTCTTCTTTAAAAATAGCTGAATCTGTAGTTACACCTTCCAATATCGTAGGAGCAATATAATTATCTGAGGCATCAAAAGTTCCTCCTTTTACAATCTTTGCACCTTCTTCAAGAGAAGTGTCGATCAAGTGTTTAACTCTCTCAAAGTGATTAGCGTTCACCACCCGTGCAAAGTCATTCGTTGGGTTGGGGGCAGATTCAAATTTCTTTTCGTAGGCTTTGTTTAGCTCTTCTTTCAATTTGCCTAGGGAGCTTTGATGAACCAAAACAAAATTAGGCGAAACACAAGACTGACCGCAATTCAAGTATTTGCCCCAAAGCAGTTTTTTTGCGGCATCCTTCAAGTTGGTTTTCTGATCAATAACAACAGGATTTAGTCCTCCGAGCTCAAGCGTAACAGAAGTAAGATGCTTTGCTGCAGCTTTCATCACGATAGAGCCTACCATGGGACTGCCTGTAAAGAAGATATGATCCCATTTTAGGGATAAAAGATCAGTTGTCTCTGGAACGCCACCCGAAACACAGCTCACTTCTTTGGGGTCAAACACATCCTGAATTAACTTTTGAATCACCTTTTCCGCATGCGGTGTATGTTCGGAAGGCTTCACAACGGCACAGCAACCCGCAGCAATTGCAGATACCACTGGGCCAATGGCCAAATTAAAAGGAAAGTTCCAAGGAGCGATGATCAATGCAACACCTTTGGGTTCTTTCATCACCCTAGCACGAGTTCCTAAAAGCGCCAATGGCGTTTTTTTGTGTTCATCCCGTGCCCAGAAGCGCACATTGTGAATGGCATCTCTGA
This sequence comes from uncultured Flavobacteriales bacterium, assembly GCA_964387945.1. Classification (GTDB taxonomy): domain Bacteria; phylum Bacteroidota; class Bacteroidia; order Flavobacteriales_D; family Parvicellaceae; genus Parvicella. The sequence goes on from CAYLYX010000006.1 coordinate 9,351, forward strand.
TCTCACCAATTACAGGTTTGATCTCAGAAATCATGACTTCTTCACGGGTTTTTTTGAAATCTTTTTGGAGTTCAGTAATGACATATTCCTGATTATCCTTAATCCATTTCCGAATGGCTTTGAGTTTCTTTTTCCGTTCCCAGAGCGTTGCCTTTCGAACCACACGTTGAAAGTGTTGTCGCTGCTCGTCAAGTAAAGATTGATATGGATTGATCGTTGTCATGGCAAAAAAAAGACCTCCGCGTTGAGGCGGAAGTCTTTCAAAGTTAGTAGGTTTTAAATTATTCGTCTAACTCGTAGGTTAGCACTAACTGGGTGTCATTTCCTGAAGCATTTGTTCCAGTCGTAGTAACTGTTCCATCATCTGCCAATTCGATCGGGTTAAACGTACCGCTTGCTACAAAATCATCACCACTTGTCGCATCACTGTCATATACTTCCCAAAAATAATCCTGATTTAAGAGTTTGATATTTTCAGGAGCCGTCCAGTTGGCAGGTTGATCGTGAGGTTGGTTATCTACCACTGCACTCTCAAACAACCAATCTGAAGCACCGTCTACCTTCAATCTAAAGATAAGGTCTGCATCCGTATCAATCAGAAAATCCCAATCATCACCGTTCTCGTCTTTTGAAGGGTGATAGGTAATTTCATAAGCATTCACATAAGCGTAAACGCAGCTCTCATCGTCAAAGTCAGCAGAAGCATCATACATGGGTGAATTCTCATCCAAACAGCCACCCATTTTTTCATCTCTCAATTCTGGTTCTTCCTTCTTACAAGCAGAAAGTACAACCAAGCCAGATGCAGCGATTATTGTAAGTGCTTTTAAATTTTTCATTGCAGTCGATTTAAAAAGTATATCCTACTCCAATATTGAAGGAGTTGGCAAAATTAACTTTCTTTTGATATTTAAAGTTTTCCATTTTAGCAAAGAACAAAGGGCTCCAGCCAGCTTTTGCCATAATCCCCCCCTCTGGTTTTTGCCATCGATACTCCAAAACAGCATGCGCAAACCATTCCTTTACCGATTTCATCGTTGGCGAAACAGGTTGCTGCTCCCAATTGGCATTGTTGATCGGAATATCCGGTAAATAATATCTCCAAAAGGTAGTTCCGTATCCAGCAACAATGTTATGGTTACCCAAACTATATCTTACGTTAAGTTCCAAAGGCATAGTGAAATCCATCGTCATACCATCAATCTCTGCTTTGTAAGTGTCTGTATACGAACCAGAGATCAAACAGAATCCAATGCTTCCTTGAAAACTGATTTTATCGTTGATTTCAAAGATGTTTCGCTCATAATTGAGGGAATAATAGAATCCTTTCCCCAACAGTTCCGCATAAACGGTGTTTTTTGCCGTTACGGTTTGAGAGTGAGCAGAATGGAATCCAATAATGCCAAGGAAAATTGCTGCTATTTTAACTATATTTCTCATTTTAGATTGATCAAAAAAATTAACTTTGTGTCAACAAAACTTAATAATTAGAAGCTTTACCCACTAACAAAAGCGCTCTAAATTAAAGAAAAATAAAACAACAGACAAACAAAATAATCATGGGACGAAAATCAATTGTTAAAGAAAGAAAGCCGCTAAATGCCAAACAGAAAAAATGGTTGGGAAATACGCTCCCATTTTTTTATAAGAATGGAATTCAAGGTCCTACCATGAATGATATTGCTGATCATTTGGGGCTGAGCAAAGCTACTATTTACAATTATTACGAGTCCAAAGAAGACTTGGTACATGATTCGTTATGGTTAAAACTGACGGAGTTGGATAAATTCAGAGACCTGTTGTTTGATGATTCAAAAGATTTTGTGGGAAGGTATTTTGAAGGAGTTAATTTTGTGGCAAGTAGACTTCAAGGAATGACAGAAGTTTACCTAGAAGATCTAAGAACTAACTACCCTAGATCATGGAGTAGTGTGGAGTTATACTACGAAAAATCGGTAGAGAACCTAAAGAAATACTATGACATGGGAATTCAAAATGGTACGTTCCGTCCGTTTAACACCGATTTAATGGCCACTTTTGATCTTAGGTTTTTCAACATGATGGTAGATGCTAATTTCTTGGTTTCCAATAAGGTAAACATCGAAATGGCGTTTAAAGAATACTTTAATATGAAGTTTAATGGTATTCTCATGAAGCGTGATCTAACGCTCTTAACAAACGTTCAAAGAAATTAACATTCGGTTCCATTAATCGTTTTAATTGGTATCTTCGGGACAGTCGTAAGGGTTGAGTTTGGAAGAGTTACTGGAGAAATACACAAACGAATATTCGGATTTTATTGAAGTACAAGGGCTAAAAATTCACTACAGAGATGAAGGTGAAGGAGAACCCCTCGTGTTGGTGCACGGTACATTTGCCTCGTTGCACTGCTTTGATGGATGGACAGAAATTCTGAAAGCTCATTATCGAGTGATTCGAATGGATTTACCTGGTTTCGGACTTACTGGTCCCAAGCCAGATAATCGCTACAGCATTGAATTGTTTGCTGATTTCCTTCATGAATTCATTGAAAAACTAGGCATCGGATCGTGTGCTTTGGCTGGGAACTCCTTAGGAGGTTGGCTTTCCTGGGAATTTGCGCTCAAGTATTCTGATCAGGTAACTAAGTTGATTTTAATCGACTCCGCTGGATACATTAACGATAACAATTACCCACTTCCTTTCGTAATTGCACAAACTCCCGTGCTTAGAAACGTGTTTAACTATGTACCAAAAGCGGTAGTAAGAAGGTTTGTAAGGCAAGTGTTCTACGATCAAACAAAGGTGACAGATGAACTAGTAGATCGTTATTTTGACCTCTTTCATAGAGAAGGAAACAAAGAAGCGTTTGTGCGGATCGCGAATAGTTATTTTGTGCAGAATACGCACAACCTCATTAACCTTAGGATTCCAGTACTGGTCATGTGGGGGCATCAGGACAATTGGTTGAGTGTGGAACATGCGGAGAAATTCAAGAGAGATTTGCTAAATTGCACCACCATAATTTATGATCAGGTAGGTCATGTGCCAATGGAAGAAATTCCAGAGAGAACGGCATTAGACGTACTAAATTTTTTAGAGAACTAATCCGATGAAACTGCTAAAATATGCCTTGATATTGGTTGTTCTTCCGCTGAGTGGCTGCTTGAGAAACCTTAACGTGACAGAGTTTTTTCGCAAGTTGGAAATCAAGAATGAATCCTATTTTGAGATAGTCTCTGCTAATCAAACTGCGATAGAAGCGTTGATTAAGGAAGAACTGGAGTTGAATGTAGAAGGAGATATTATCTGGATTACATTTTGGGGAGAAAGTCGTTATGCTTGTGGAGATGTGGTTACCGAATTATCAGGCGAAGAATACGTTGTAGTCCCTGGTGAGTTTAGACTCGAAGGTGAAGAAAGAACATTCTTATACACCGTGTGGTTTATTCCGTCAAATGAAAATCTATTGGGAGAAGTAGAACTAGTTTATTATTAATGAGGCGTTTTTTACTGGCATATCTTGTTTCGTTTGTGCTTTTAGCGATTGTACTTTTTATCCACTACCTAGAAGTGCTTAGCGGTTTCTTGGGAGAATTATACTCAGAAATTGCATGGAAACCAGAAGCCTTGATGTTGGGATTCGTAAAGCCGCTTTTCCTTTTGTTTTTGCTGCAATCCATCTTGTATTTTTTGGGGTATTTTCTAGTGTATCGTCTCATGAAAAAAAGAAATGCCAGTTCCTTCAATTTATTGTTGGCATTTAGTTTTGTTGGACTATTAGGAGCTATACTGTTTCTTGGATTGTTTGAACCCATTTTGGCTACGGATAATTTTGAGTATGGAGTTCGTCAGGAGCTGAATCACATTTTTGAGTTGATCGGTTATGCAAGAATTAACGTAACCGTTTACATTTATCTTACGTTAACCGCGATACTAACCTGGTTTTTTGTCAGAGAGAAAACAAATAAGTCTACGGTCAAATCAACTCCTTTGCCTGATAATAGGGAGTTGCTGGATAGCTAGCATCTATGGCGGTAGCATCGATTCTTCGTTGTTCCTTAAAAAAACGATTTCAGGAAGCATTTCTCCCAAGTCTGTCGTACATAACGGAAAGGGAACATTTTTTGCCCAAAACATGATGTATCGACACACGGTGACGGTTTACGACAGAACTTACCAGAAAATTGCAACGATAAAAGATGGACTCAACCCTGCTGATTTTGGATTCAAAGCGTATGATTTCAAGGTAAAAGGAGGTCCTGTAGAATGTGCTTTTTCACATGGCGGCAAGTACGCTTGGGTGAGCAATTATTCTATCTCAGGGGGAGACTCTACGCAGTTTGTCCATCCAGGCTGTGATAATTGTAGCGGAACAGGTAAGTACGACAGTAGTTTTCTCTACAAAGTCGATGTGGCCACGCAAAAGATAGTTGCAGTAGTTCAAGTAGGTGCAGTTCCAAAGTACGTAGCAACTTCTCCAGATGATAAGTGGGTGTTGGTAACGAATTGGAGTAGCGGTGATCTCAGTATTGTAGATGCGAATCAAAACAAAGAAATCAAACGAATTAAGTTAGGGACTTTTCCGAGGGGGTTAGTGGTAGACCCTCAGAGTCAATATGCCTATGCAACCGTAATGGGTAGCACCAAATTGGCTCGAATTAGCCTAGAAGATTTTTCGGTCAATTTCATCAAGGATGTTGGGAAGGGGCCACGCCACTTGTGTATCAGTCCAGATAATCAATGGTTGTACCTGACCTTGAATTCTGAGAATAAAGTGGCTAAGATCAACTTGTCTACTTGGGAGGTTAAAAAACTAAAAGTAGGTCATCAGCCTCGTTCCATGACCATCTCAAAGGATGGAAAATACTTGTATTTGGTTAATTACAACGACAACACATTTGCAAAAATCAGTACATCTACATTTGAGATCGTGGCTTTGACGAAAACAAAAACTCATCCGATTGGAATAACCTACGATGATCTCAAGCAAGAAGTTTGGGTAGCCTGCTATTCAGGTTACCTTATGGTGTTTAAGGATTCACTGGTCAAAAGCGACCTTGAAGTTGAATCCGAACAAGAGCTGGAAATCGATTTACTTGCGGTTGACTTCGAAGAAAAGGCTTCCGTAGCATCGCTGAACGCACCCAATAGCGACCAAAGTACAGTGGATACAATGAAAACCGATTTCCTCGCCACAACGTCTCTTCCAGATGTTAAAACCTTGCTGCCAGTAAGAAGGCTGTACTTAGATTTTGGGAAGACCTTTGACTATAAACCTGTCGTTGCTGAAGAAAGTCAAGTGGTAATTAATCAAGAGAAATCCGAAACTCCAAAGCAACACGTTAAGGATTTGAATAAGGATAAAGAGTATCTGGTCATTGTTGGCTCATTTGGAGAGTACAACAATGCTTTAAGCATGGTCGACATCATGGCTAAAAAAGGAGTGGAAGCCAATCATTTCAAGCATCCTACAAAAGGACTGAATTACGTCTTTGTCTATGGTTCGGATAACCTTGAAGACGCACAGCAATGGGCTGGAACTAACGTTCCCGGAGACGTAGAGTACTGGGTGATGCACCAATAATCATTCTTCTCTCACGCGAAAGAACTGCATTTTTCCCTTCGTAAGTTCTGATAGCTTGAGGTCTAGCGTTTGAACAACTTTTTTGTTATTGTGATTTTGATGAATGATCGTAATGTGATCTTTGTCAATCACCTTGTAGACGATTGCATAGTGCATGGGAAATGAAACATAACCGTTGTCGCGCTCAAACTTTGCACCATCAAAGCTAATGACATCACCAGGTTGGAGTTCATCTTTTTTGTAATCAATTTTATCCCCAAAATCAAAAGGCATTTCCCACTCTGCCTCAGCATGATTTAAAGCAAATGCTACCAGATCCCAGCATTCACCACGATCAATTTTTTTGCCCATATGATCTTCAGCATAGGCTAGCACAGCCTTTGCTTTTTCTTGAGAATAACTCATCGTCCCGAAGAGCAATCCTAGCACTATTAATAACGAATGCTTCATGTTTGTATAATTAGTAACGTGGTTAAAGTTACAAAAACCATACCTGAAAAAATAAAAAAGTCCTGACCTTCTAAGAAGCGTCAGGACTCAATGAGTTAAAGGTAGGTTTTTTAGCAGTTTTCGATGATCATAGCAGAAGCACCGCCACCACCATTACAAATTCCTGCACCACCTAATTTACCGTTGTTTTGCTTAAGCACATTGATTAACGTTACGATAATTCTAGAACCACTATTTCCTAGCGGGTGACCCAAAGAAACCGCTCCACCATTTACATCAACCTTAGCCGGATCAAGTTCTAATTTTTTTGTATTGGCAATTCCAACCACAGAGAAAGCCTGATTCAGTTCCCAGAAGTCGATGTCATTTGCAGATAATCCCGCTTTGTCTAATGCTTTTGGAATCGCTAAAGAAGGAGCTGTAGTAAACCACTCAGGAGCTTGAGCAGCGTCTGCATAGCTCACAATTTTTGCTAGTGGAGTTAATCCCAACTCTTCCATCTTCTCCTTGCTCATCAAAATTAACGCAGAAGCACCATCGTTAAGCGTAGATGCATTGGCTGCAGTTACTGTTCCATCTTTTTTGAAAACAGGACGTAATGCTGGAATCTTCTCCATTCTTACATTCGTGTATTCTTCGTCTTTGTCTACTACAATCGGTTCACCTCTTCGTTGTGGAACTTCTACGGGTACAATTTCATCGTTGAATTTACCCGCATCCCATGCAGCAGCAGATCTTTCGTAAGAAGTAATCGCAAACTGATCTTGCTCTTCTCTTGAAATGTTGTACTCTTCAGCACATTTTTCTGCACAAACTCCCATGTGAACCTGGTTGTAAACGTCTGTTAAACCATCATTAACCATTCCATCTACCATCGTTACATTGCCAAGTTTTACCGCATTTCTTGCTACCATATAATGAGGAACCATAGACATGTTTTCCATTCCACCAGCAACCACTACATCTGCATCCCCACACTTAATGGCTTGAGCGGCAAGGCTTAGTGCTTTCATCCCAGATGCACAAACTTTGTTTACTGTAGTACAAGGAACTTCTTGCGTGATTCCTGCAAATATTGCTGCTTGTCTGGCAGGAGCTTGTCCTAAATTAGCCTGCAGTACATTTCCCATGTAAACTTCATTGACCACAGCGGGGTCAAGGTTGATTTTCCCCAATGCTCCTTTGATAGCAGCAGCTCCCAATCTAGGTGCTGGAACACTTGAAAGTGATCCTCCAAAGCTTCCCATAGGTGTTCTTACTGCCGAAACGATATATGCTTCTTTCATGTTGTGAAATTTTAGAATTCTTAATTATGTTTCCAACAAAAATAACATAATATGACCATTCAGTCGGTTGAGATATAAAATTTTATTTTTGTAAACGTGGAAGAAGAGTTTTACATAGCAGAAAGTGATTTAACCCCTTCAATGAAGGCGTTACGGTTTTATTTTCATCGGTTGGCACCACTTGCGCCAAGACTGTCCACGCGTTTGTTTTGGCACTTGTTTACGCAACCCAGACCTCGAAAGTTCTCAGGAGCAGATGAGACGTTTTATCAAAAAGCAGCAAGCCAAGAAATGACTTCAGCCAAGTTTGAAGCACCCTTTACGCTTCATCAACGTGGGGAGGGAGAAAAAAAAGTCCTTGTTCTACATGGTTGGGAAGGTAGGTCTGCGGACTTCAGTAAGTTGGTAGCTCAGTTGGAAGAAAATGCAACAGTGTTTTCGCTAGATTTTCCAGGACATGGAAAATCTCCAAAAAGTAGGGCACATTTGCCGATGTTTAAAGATGTGATTCATACGGCTCTGACTCATTTAGGAACGTTGGATACGGTTGTGGGGCATTCCTTGGGTGCGGCATCTTTGGCGATGACGATTGGTAAAGGTGACTTTTCGGATGACGTCAATAAGCTCGTTTTTCTTGGACTTCATCCCATACCCTCGCAGTATTTTCTGCAGTACAAAAAGGTGACGAAGGTGAGCGATCGGATTTTTGAACGATGTGTGAAACTGGCGGAAGAAAAAACAGGTGCTCAATTGCTCGATTATAGTTGTTACAATTACCTAGAAGAATACAACAAATACAACGTTCACCTGATTCATGACGCCAACGATAAGATCATTAAAGTACAACGAGTGGAAGAACTAAATGAGCAGTTGGCAGAAGCGCAGTTGTTTAAGGGCAATCATGGAGGTCATTTTAGGCATTACAAAGATCAGGAAGTCATCGATCGAATCAAATCTATTGTTCATAGTAATGACTAGCGTGCGCGTAGAATGAATTTAATTAGTGCTCTGGTATTGCTTACTTGCTCTAAACAAGTAACTTTGTGGGCTAAACTAAACAAGACATGATAAAAATCTTCAAATGGATTGCTCCTGTAATGTTGGGAGTGTTGGTGTTATCTTCCTGTGGAGAGGACGATAAAACGGAGAACCTAAAACACTCCACAAGATACAATATGATTAGTTCTATCGACCATCTGGCGATAGTTGGTTCGGTAGATTTGTTGAAGCTAATTGATAAATCAGGTTTTGAATCCAATCCTGATCTTCCCCCAGAAGCAAGTGCTGGTTATAAAATGATGGTAAAGGGTAAGTTGGATCCTGACAAGACAGGGATTGACCTTTCTGGAAACAACCACATTGCTGTTTCAATGGTAAACCCTGAGAAACCAGAGTTCGTAATGTTTACGGCAAAGGTTACCAATCCGGATAATGCTAAGTCTACTGTACAAGATTTGTTCAAGGGAAGCTATGCCTCAGAAGAAGTGGATGGTGATACCTATCACTTTGTTACCGATGACGAAATTGTTGTAGCTTGGGACGGTTCGGATTTAGTGTTGGTGTTTAGCGAAAATGAGGAGCCTAAGAAAATAGCTAAAGACTTGCTTTTAGCTCGTTACGTAGATGGTAATGATGATGACAAGGGAATGGAGGCATACCTCGAGCGAGAAGATGATATGAACGCTTACATAAGAGTCAATAACACGGTAGACTTTTTACAAGCGCAGAACACAGAGTTTCCAGAAGAGGTTTTGAGTGCGCTGGAGGAAGCCTACTACATTGGAAGTGGAAACTTTAACAAAGGTGAAATCGTTTTTGAGTGGGATATCTATGCAGATGAGTTAAAGAATTCTGAGTTTAATGCGTTGGCAGCTGAACCAATCAACGAGTCATTTTACAATTACTTGACCAACGACAAGTTAATAGCGTTTGGTATGGCATCGATCAATATGGACGCAATTTTTAGTGCACTTGAGTTTGCTCAAAACGATGACTTCTCATTTGATAAGTTTGAAGATGAAACAGGACTTTCGAAAGAAATCATGCAGCAAATGTTTACAGGTGAATTTGCGCTATCCTTTGTTGATATCAAGATGGGACAATCGAATACGGAAATGGTGAAAGCCGTAGAAAGTATAGATGATTTCTTCCAAGAAGAATCGTATTCCTATGATAAAGAAGTGCCAGTACTTGTTTTTTCAGCTGGTGTAACGGATACTGCGAAATTGGGTGAACTGTTGAGAGCATCAGGAGAGGCAAAGGTGATGAATGGCATTTACCAAATGGATAAAGACGCGTTCATTACATTCCATGCAGATAAATTAATCGTGACTTCTGATTTGGAAACGGCTCAGTCTCTTGCTGGAGGCGCAACTTTTAAATCCTACGCTTTACCGGCAAGTGCGAACAACGGGAGCCCATTGTTTGGCTTTGTCAATACAGATCCCTTAAAAATACCAGAAGGCTTGTTAAAAATGGCGTCAAATGAAGAAGGGGAAATTGCACTTGAAGTCCTTGAAATGTTTGAGTCCGTTCAATTCAATGGAGCCTTTGAGCACATGGAGTTCAAGATTGATATGGCCAATAAGACAGAAAACGCACTTAAGGTGATCACCGACTACATTTTGAAGCAAGTGAAAGAAAAACAAATGATCTAAATCCATGTCAGAGAAAAAACAAATAGCACTAAACAATGCCGTTGATGAAGCTGGATTGGCTGCTAGTCCGGTACTTCCGGAAGATGTAAAGAACTACCTGATTGATATTGATGGTACGATTACAGAAGATGTTCCAAACGAGCAACCCGAAAGAATGGCAACTTGTGAGCCTTTCCCAGATGCACTGGATACATTAAACAAGTGGTTTGAGCAGGGACATATTATTACTTTCTTTACAAGCAGAACAGAAGACCATAGAGAGGTGACAGAAGCTTGGTTAAACAAACATGGATTCAAGTATCATGGGCTGCTGATGGGCAAGCCAAGAGGAGGTAACTACCATTGGATTGACAACCACTTGGTAAAGGCTACACGATATAAAGGAAAGTTCACAGACTTGGTGACGGCCGAACACGAAATTCAAGTTTTTGAAGATTAATTCAATATTTACTACATTTACGAGCGTTTAAAACACAAACAATGAAAATAAAATTGATTTTTAGTACAGCTTTGTTAACAGGATTGTTACTTCAAAGTTGTGGTGCTGAAGAGGAGCAGCCTACTGGAGGAGAGAACGTTACAACCTCACAAAACGAGGAAACGGTTATCGTGGAAGAGGAAGCTACGGAGAATACATTTACTTTTGTGCCCCCATCACCACTACAAATTGCTTCTATCTTTAAGAAAGCTGGTTTATCATTTGATGCGTCTTTAGTGAATGACGTAGCCAATGCAGATGGGTACTCTGAGAAATTTAAGCAATCGCTTAATTTTGGTGTTTATTCATCCGATCTTGCTTACTGTGTAAAGAGTGAAAAGTATGATGAAGCAAGTGCTTACCTAAAAACATTGAAGGACTTGAGCGGAAAAATTGGATTGGAAACGGTTTTTGCGGATGAAGATTTGTTGGATCGATTCAATAACAATGTAGGAAATCAGGATTCAATTGTAGAAATTTTGATCTACGTTCAAGAAAATACGGACGATTACATCGCTCAAAACGGAAAAGTTGATTTGTCAGTAGTTTATTATGCTGGTGCGTGGATTGAAGGAATGTACTTCGGGGCAAATGCGGCAAAAGCAAATCCTGATGACCTAGATTTAGGTGCATTAATCAGTGAGCAAATGACCATTGGAAGGTCGATTCACAAAGGGTTGATCACACTTAAGGAAGGAGACATGGATGCAGAAGATCTAGCCGCAAGCATTGAGGAAATTGTAATCATGTTTGACAACTTTGAATCTGTAAAAGCATTGGGTGAAGATGCAGCTTATTTAGACATTTATTTGACTGCTGAAGAAATTGGAATGATTTCTGATAAAATAATAGCCCTAAGAAACAGTATTGTAGAATAAAAGTAATCCCCATGAAGTTATATCGATTAGGAATTTTAGTATTAAGTCTTTCACTGCTCACATCAACCGCCTCAGCGCAGTTGATTGGTAAAAAGAAGAATGATAACGGCATTGATACCGAAGGTAAGGCCGCGTTTGATCAAGGAGTTCAGGAAGCCAGAGAAGTGGCTAGAAAAAAACTGAAGCCTTACAAGTATGATGGTACAAAGAGTACATACTTCTCTTACAAGCCGTATACGTATGCCAAGGAGGTGGAAGTGATAACCTTAGAAAAAACAGACTATAAGCTTTGTTTTAATGGTTCTATGGTTACAGCTGAGAAGATTGGTATGAAGATTTACGATAAGCCAGAGACTGGTAAAGGAAGAATCCTTTTGTTTGAAAAAGAGAACATTGGAGGAGGAGAGTTTGAAGTGAACTTAGACGAATTGAATGAAATCTTTAGAGCAAAGAAAAAGGAAACATCATCTTTGGATCCTGAGTTTGTTGATAAAATGAGATTAAAAAAAGTCTATATCAACTATATTATTCCTGCAGTAGATCGCGAATTGGAAACGGTTCAAGATGAGGTAGGGAATGAGTTGAAAACGACTGTTATCCAGTACAGCGCGATGGTTTTGGCTGTTGGATACTTGAACTTATAAGATTAGATTTCTACATTGAAACGAATCGGAGTTATTTCTGATACACACGGACACACAGACCCGAAATACGCGAAGTATTTCGGGTCTTGTGATGAAATATGGCATGCCGGAGATATTGGTGATTTGTCTGTCACAGATCAGTTAGCTGAAATTGCACCGTTAAGAGCTGTATACGGAAACATAGATAATCACTTGATCAGAACCGAGTTTCCACTTCACCAACGTTTCCGCTGTGAAGATGTCCCCGTCTGGATGACGCATATTGGCGGTAAACCTTATGCTTATGTTAAAGACATCAGAGATGAAATCACAAAGAGTCCTCCAAAGATATTTGTGTGTGGTCATTCACACATTTGTAAAGTGCAGATGGATAAGCGCCTCAATATGCTCTACATTAATCCTGGTGCAGCTGGTATCAAAGGCTTTCACAAAGTGAGAACGCTGCTCCGGTTTGAGATCAACGGAGCGCTCATTCAAAACATGGAGGTCATTGAGATCGGTACCCGATAAGGTTACTCCTCTTCCTCATACATGGAGATATTCTCCTGAATGCTGAACTTGATCTTAGCGTTCACCATTTCCTTCTCTAGCTCTCGAGGAAGTTCTGATTTTAAAACATTGATAAATTCACTTGCAACGGCAAGATTTACTTTTTTCTGTTTTGAAGCCTTTCCTAGCACCACATCACTTAAGAGACCAATAATTTGTCCTCTGTGCGCTTTGATCACCTCTTCTGGATTGGTGACTTCAATATCGATCGTTACTCTAATTGCCATGTTTAGTGTTGTCTGTACACTACGAAAGTACAATTAGGTGTCCATACAAAGCAGTATCCATTCAAAGAATTATTAACATCATAGTGGATTATTTCCACGTACCCAAATGCCTTGGATGAGTATACCTTTCTGTGTGCTCGAGTGGAGCAATGCAAATTTTTAGACAGATTTCGTGTGAGCCAGCGGAATAATTGTTGAGTTTAGAAGTGGTTACATCGTAGCTGTACACTCCTCTTAAGCGTACTCTTCCAAATTGATCCTGATAGCCTATCATGGGTACAATGGCATCCGATACACGGTAGGCAAGACCCACCATCCAACCTTGATCGTGCCAGAAGTTACTTTTGAAATCGAGTTGCGTAGAGGTAACGTCAGACTTTGCCAGGAAAAAGTTTTCAAAGTCACCATAATGGGTGGTGTGGTTGTATCCAGCAAGAACGAAATAATGTCTTTTACTCTGATAGGTAAAGGAGGTATTGGTCATGGTGGGTTCTGTAATCTGCGTGCTTGAAAGTCCAATTGAAATGTTTCTAGCTTGAATAAAAAGTCCAGCATCCATATCAAAATTAGAGGAAGAAACATCGTAGTCAGGAATTAGATCATCTGCCCAAACAGGTGTGTCTGGAGTAATGAAATTTGACGACAGCCCAAAGCGTGAGTAGTTCAAGTTTAATCCAAAAGAAAGTTTTACATCTGTTGCCAGTTGAAAGGATTTGGCCAGTCCGAATTTTAGGATCGTATTGTCTTGCAAACCGATAACATCTTTGGTGAAAATGACATTCCCCCAGAGAACGTCAGAAAAATTGTAACTTGTATTGATGAATCCTGTATTTGGTCTTCCAGCTAATCCACTCCATTGATTTCTGCCCAGCATGTTCCCACAGATGTGTTTGGTTTGAGTGATACTTGCCGGATTGTAGAAAGATGAGAAATAATCAAAATTAGAAACCTGAATATCTTGTTGTGCTGTGCTGATCAACGACAACGAAAGAGTAGTTAAGAGTAGAATTAGTGCTTTCATGAGATCTTGTTTTTTGTAATAGCATAATACCTGCTGTTTGAAAGGTTACGTTTTGAAATAATCTGTAATTTTAGGGGTATGAAATGTGCGGTAGTTTTGTTTCTATTGTTGGTGAGTTTACTGGTGCAGAGTCAGGGAACGATTGATAGTCTTGAACAAGTGCTTACCGAGGCGCAAACAGACGAGCAACGAATTGAGATTATTTCGCAACTGGCAGACTTGTATGGAGATAGTCCTGAGTCTGAACTCTACCTTAAGTCTCTTATCGATATTGGAGAGAAAGCCGAAGGAGGACTTAAGCCGAAGTCTTTAAAAATAGCTTACGAATATTATTATAAGAGAGGTCAACAGGAAACTGCATTAGAATTCTTGCTAAATGCAATTGATTATGAAAAATCGAATCAATTGAGTAGCCTTTACCATTCGTATGAACTTTACGGAAACTGGTTTCAGAAACAAATCGCTTTAGACAGTGCTATTTATTATTATCAGCTGGCAGAAGAAGGGTTTAAGTCAGCGCATGATCATGAGCAACTATCCCTCGTGTTAAACAAGCAGGGAATTTTGTTGAAGAATATCCAGAGCTACGGAGAAGCGCTTGAGAAGTATTATGAGGCGTATGATATTGCAAAATCATACAATCTAGATGCGCGTTTAGCAAGTACTTGCGTAAATATTGGGGTGGTTTTCAAAAAACAGGATCAATTGCAAGACGCGATGGAATACTACCTTGAGGCAGAAAAAATTTATCAGAAAGAGAAAAACTATCTTGGTCTAGCCAATGTGTACAATAACGTAGGAAACATTTGCCGCATTCAGGATGAATACAAAGAAGCGCTAACGTATTACAAAAAAGCGATAGATAATCGAAAATTGGGAGGTAGTGAAAAGACGCTCAGCTATAGTTACAATAATATAGCGCTGGTCTACAAAGAACAATTACTATATGATTCAGCCCTACTTTATTTGAGCCTCAGTGAAGAGTTCAAGATCAAACTGAATGAGCAGGCTTCTTTGGCAAGCACTTATCTCAACTTTGCAGATACGTATTCTCTCCTTGGCGATTCGATTAATTTTATTCACTACTACGAACTTGCACGTGAATATGGAATGAAATACAGCCAGTATACCGTTATCGAAGAGTTGAATGTTATTTTTAGTAAGTATGCTGCGAGCAAAGGAAACTACAAAGAAGCCTATGAGTTTCTGGTTTCTGTGATTCAGCAGATGGATACACTGAGTTCCAAAGAGCAACAGGTTTTATCTCAGGTGCTTCAGGCACAATACAACGATAAGCAAAAGCAAGAACTAATTCTAGAGTTGGAAGCCTCGCTCGAAAAACAAAAGACTCAGGCTGAGCGACTAAGAGCAGATGAGACAAAACTCTGGGTGTTGGTTTCTGTATTGATTGTGGTTTTTATTTTGTTGGCAATTGCACTAGTGCTAGTATTTAGAAGCTTTAATCGTTTAAAAGAAGGGGCAAGAGAATATGAGTCCATTAATATGGAACTGAAAGCAACACGCCTCGGTGCAGAGGAAAAGGAGATGATGATCAAGGAGATACATCATCGGGTGAAGAATAACTTGCAAGTCGTTAAGAGTTTGATCCGTTTGCAGAAAGATGGAGCTAGAGAAGAGAGTGCATATTTGCTAACTGAATTTGAAAATCGGGTGTCTTCCATAGCGTTAGTTCATGAGTCCTTACACGGTAGCGTAGACCTTACCACCGTAGACGTGGAAGATTACTACGAAAAACTCATTCAGGATTTGATTGAGGTGTACAGCGTGGGACAGGAAATTGAAAGCACGATTAAAGTAGATAAATTGACTTTTGGCATTGACACACTCATTCCGCTGGGGCTGATGACCAATGAGATTGTTTCTAATGCGCTGAAGCATGGTTTTAAGGGACGTGAGAAGGGGAATTTATTTGTAGAGATCAAGCACTTGGATGGTAACGAGTATCGGTTGGAAATAGCTGATGATGGTGTGGGCATCGCAAAAGATTATTTAGAGAGAAATTCATTGGGATTGGAATTGATTGATACCTTAGTAGGACAATTGGATGGGACCAAAGAACTCATCGTAGAAAACGGAACGAAGTACATTATTAAATTTAAGAATCAGGATAAAAACAAATAGGATGAAAATTCAGAACTATGTTCAGGGAAGTTGGGTTGATGGAGATGGAGTAGAGTATACAGCTGTTAACGCGATCAATGGAGATGTGATCGGAGAAGTTTCGAGTGCAGGACTAGATTACGAAGCAATTCTTGATTATTCAAGAAAAGTTGGAGGTCCGGCATTGCGAAAAATGACCTTTCAGGAAAGAGGACGAATGTTGAAGTCCTTGGCGTTGCATTTAATTACTATTAAGGATAAGTTTTACGAGATATCAGCAAAAACTGGAGCCACAAAAATTGATTCATGGATTGATATTGAAGGTGGGATTGGTAACTTGTTTGCGAACGCAAGTTTACGAAGACAGTTTCCCGATTTGCCCTATTACGTTGATGGTGTAGCAGCTCCTTTGTCCAAGGGCGGGACGTTTATTGGACATCACATCATGGTGCCGAGAAAGGGGACAGCCATTCATATCAATGCCTTTAACTTTCCAATTTGGGGAATGCTTGAAAAGATAGCTGTTAACCTCATGGCAGGAGTTCCCGCAGTCGTTAAGCCATCAGAAATTACTTCTTTCCTAACAGAAGCTATGGTGCGTGAGATCATCGATTCTGGAATTCTTCCCGAAGGATCGTTACAATTGGTGTCAGGATTTGGAAGAGGAATTATAGATCATGCTAATCACAACGATGTAATTACGTTTACTGGAAGTGCAGCAACTGGTAAGAAATTGAAAGGATTGCCGCACATTGCAGACCGATCCATCGCCTTTAACCTCGAAGCCGATTCGTTGAATGCTTGTGTTTTAGGAGAAGATGCTGTTCCAGGAACACCTGAATTTGATATTTTCATCAAAGAAGCATTAAAAGAAATTACGATTAAGTGTGGGCAGAAGTGTACCGCCATCCGAAGAATAATTGTCCCTGAAAAATTAGTGGATGAAGTTCAAAATGCTCTGTTTGCCAAGTTGAGTAAAACCGTAATTG
Source organism: uncultured Flavobacteriales bacterium (assembly GCA_964387945.1). Lineage (GTDB taxonomy): Bacteria > Bacteroidota > Bacteroidia > Flavobacteriales_D > Parvicellaceae > Parvicella. The sequence goes on from CAYLYX010000006.1 coordinate 26,217, forward strand.
GAGATCCAAGTTTGGAGGGTGTTCGAATGGGGTCTCTCGTTTCGCGTCACCAAATGGAACGTGTTAAAGAGAATGTACAATTACTTCTGGAAGAGCAAGAACTAGTCTTCGGAGATGTAAACAACGTTGAGATCACAGGAGGTTCTAAAGAGAAAGGAGCCTTTTTCTCTCCAATTGTCATGTTAAATGATAATCCTTTTGAAAAGACCAGAGTGCATGATGTTGAGGCATTCGGACCCGTTTCCACGATTTTGCCTTATAAAACAATGGCAGAGGCCATCGAATTGGTGGAAATGGGGAAAGGATCGTTGGTAACTTCGATCGTTACTGCGGATGATGCGATTGCTCGTGAGTTTGTGACCGAGGCAGCTCATATTAACGGAAGAATTTTAGTCTTGAACGAGCGATGTGCAAAAGAAAGTACCGGACACGGTTCGCCTATGCCTTTACTTACGCACGGAGGTCCTGGTAGAGCAGGTGGAGGAGAAGAAATGGGAGGTAAACGAGGAATTCTGCATTATTTGCACAGAACGGCTATTCAAGGTCACCCACAGACAATCACAAGAATTACCGAGCAGTTTCAGGTGGGTGCTGACCAACCTGAGGCAAATCCGCATGTTTTTAGACAACATTTTGAAGAACTCAAGGTGGGGGATACAGTATTTACACATAAGCATACGGTAACCACTACGGATATTGTGAATTTTGCAAACGTAAGTGGAGATAACTTCTATGCTCACATGGATGAGACCTCGCTTGAAGGTACATTGTTTGAGCGAAGAGTAGCACACGGCTATTTCTTGTTGTCAAAGGCTGCTGGATTATTTGTTGATCCCAAAAAAGGCCCCGTTCTTCTAAATTACGGAATTGACGAGTGTCGATTTGTGAAGCCTGTGTACCCGGGTACGACCGTTGGTGTGCGCTTCACAGTAAAAGAAAAGATCGATCAAGAGAAGCGCAGCGAGGACGATGTAGCAAAGGGAATCGTTAAGTTTTTGGTAGATATCTACGATGACGAAGATGAAACTGTGGGAATGGCAACGATCTTGACCATGGTGAAAAAGATTGATCAGTCCAAGTAAAATATTGTTGTAACTTTTTTTGCTTGATTCATCATTGATTTTGTTTTGGTGAACAATTATTAATTTTCCAAAGGGCTTAAATAACTATATTCATAAAGTATGAAATAAAATTCTGCATATGAGTAGTTGGAACAAGAAGCAGTTTGAGCATTACAGAATGCTCACAGACCCACTGGCAGATCGAACCGTTGAGGCAATAATTGAACAGGAGGGAAAAGAAGCGATTAACAAGTTGTTTAGTCAGCTTCGTGAGAACGATGACCTAGATCAGGTTGATTTTCCTACACCCGTTGAACGTTATTTTAAAGAAACGCAAGAGTTGCCCGATTGGGTAGATTGGGACAAAGTGGCGCTAGGAGAGAAGGTCTTTTCTCGATATGGTCCTCAGATATCGATGTGTCTTCTTTGCAAATCACTACCAGAGGCGTATGCCTGTGCAAAAGGAGCAAAAGTGTTATACGCCACAGGTCGATTGTCTGAGCACAACGGCTCATTATCGGTTTTTACCCGAAGGCTGATGGAAACAGCACAGTTCGTGGTCAATGTTTGCGCACCAGGAGGTCTAACACCAAAAGGGAAAGGGATTGTTACGGCTCAAAAAGTCAGATTAATCCATGCTTCGATTCGCTATTATCTCAAGAAATATAACTGGAATTTGGAAAACGGAGAGCCCATTAATCAACAAGACATGGCAGGAACGCTTCAGTCTTTTTCCTCCCTAATATTAGAAGGACTTGATCAATTGAACATTGATTTGTCCAATGAGGAGAAAGAAGGCTATTATCATGTTTGGCATGTTGTAGGTCATATTATAGGGCTGCACGATGACCTAAACCCTCCAACATATCGAGAAGGGTTTGCCTTGGGAAAGGCTATTCTCAAGGATCAAATGGAGGCTTCTCCAGAGGGGGTTGAACTGACAAAAGCAGTATACGAGTTCATGGAGCATACCTTGCCCGGAAATTTCTTTAATCACGTGCCAGAAGCAATGATTCGTTTTTTAGCGGGCGATGAGGTAGCGGATGTCTTACAGGTCAGACGTTATTCAACTCTGCAAAAGTTAATTGTTCCACGTTTGCTTGAAGGAGTTTTTGCTTCTGAAAGTGAAGCTGCAGATCTTAATGTTTTTAGAGATAAACTGGTCGAAAAACTCAATACGCATTTACTACAGAGTATGCTCTTACACTTTAACGATAGCAAACAAGTGAGATTTTACATCCCACCCAGTTTGAAAGGAATGTGGAACTTAAACTAAACCTATGCGAGACATTAACTATTGGATCAACCTGAAAGAGTTCACGCCTTACGAACTAATTGTTACCTCCATTGGATGGATATTTTGGATCACCCTTTATGTTTTGATTATTCGGTCCATAAGAAAAGATAAGTATGTGGAGATGCCGTGGATTTGTGCTTTAGGTAATATTTCTTGGGAGTTTGTTTGGGGATTCTTTTTTTATGAAACGATTAATCTGGGAGAATTCTTTGTTTGGAGCTATAGGGCATGGTTCTTTCTGGATATTTATATCCTCTATGGCGTATTTAAATATGGAAGCAAGCAGGTAGATATTGAGGATATTAAGAAGAATTTCAATTGGCTCATCGTGGCTGTTATTGCGGGATGGGTGACCTTGTATTCAACCTTTATCTACTCTGGCTTTGATCATAAATGGGGTAGTCAATCTGCCTACATTTCTAACGTTTTGATTTCTACGCTTTTCATTACACTGTTCTTGCGCCAATGGAAGTTTAAGAAGTTCTCAAAAACAATGGCATGGTGTAAGTGTTTGGGTACATTAGCTTATACGATTGTATATTTTAACTTTGATCCACCCAATTTATTTGTTCACGTTATTGGAGGAGTCGTATTTATATTAGATGTCAGCTACCTGTATTTATTGTATACTCGGCAAGGGAAGGATTGGCAGCCAGATGAAAAACAAGAATTGGCAGTGGCTTAATGGAAGAAATGCAAAACGCATATCATAGGGATGAGCAGATTCCTTCTCAGATCTTAAACCCAACAGAGGTTTATGGTAGAGCCAATGAGTTATTAGCAATTAAAAAGGCAATTGCACATCTTCATGATGGGAAGTCAGTTCGTCTTGAACTTGTTGGAGAATCTGGAGTTGGAAAAACGCAATTACTTCAAAAGGCATTTTCTGATTTGCAAGGTGTGCATGCATTCAGTTTTGCCTTTCACAACGATAGTGGCTCAAAACCTTATCATCTTCTCAACGAGATATTCGATCAACTTTTGGTCTTTCTGAAGGACATGAAGAGTGATTCTGAATTGTCAGACTGGTATGGGAGAGTGACCTTATTACTGGATAGATTACCAGAAGATGTCCTAAAAAGTTTACCTTTTCTTTCAGATGTTTCTTTTAGGTCAAAAAAAGGAGGCGGGAGTAAAGTTTCGTCTAATACGGCACAGAAGTTACTAGAGGATTTTTACGTTGATTTCGGGCGAGAGTTGTACCAAGAAATTGATAGAAAGATAATTCTCACAATTGAGAATCTACATCAGGCAGATCACAGGACACACGGTGTAATTCTAAAGATCTTTGAATCCGTTCAACGACCAATTATGCTCGTATTATCTGGACGATTTGGGGATTGGCGGATGTTAGACAGGAATAACCACTTAACCCACGAGTTTATTGAATTAACGCTCAGCAACTTAGAGGAGGAAAAGGTTGGTGAATTTATTGAATTCTCATTAGGGAAGTCCGTAGGATGTCTTGCCGAGCTGTCAAAGCTACTTTTCGAGACGACTTCTGGAAATCCCAGAATGTTGATTGAAACCTTAAGAAAACTGATTAAGGAGAAGAACCTTTCTTACAAAAAAGCAACAAAACAATGGGAGTGGGAGGTAGATTCTGGCTTGTTTAAGTCCAAAATGTCCATCGTTTCACTTTTCTTAGAAAAATACGACAAACTGGGTGAAGACGTCAAAGAACTTCTCGACTTTTGTTCTTGTTTAGGTGCAAATATCAATGCTGCGCTTATCGTCAAACTTACGGACTACAATTTAGATCAAGTAGTTTTGGTGTTGGACAATTGTTGCAAGGAAGGGTTTTTAGATCAAGACGTTATCACAACTCAACAGGGGAATAGCAGCCGAAGCAGCTTTCATTTTTCGAGTGATGATGTCGCAGAGGCAATTCACAACTTACTTGAGAGCAACGCAAAAGGAAAGTATCATCGACTCATTGCTTCCCACCTCATGAAACGTTCGGCTATTGGTATACCAGAGCGAGACATATTTGAAGCAGCCACTCACCTCAATCAATCTTTTGAATTGACGATGACAGACGATGAGCGGTTAGATTTTGTAAAGTTGAACATCAGGGCTGCAAAGAAATCACGGTTATTGACCTCTTTTCGCACAGGTTATGACTATATGAAGCATGCACTTGAGTTGGCAGATAGCTTATCCTGGGAACAGCATGGAGAGGTGTTATCCGAAATTTTTACAGAAGCGTATCAGTTGGCAAGGTTGAATAGTGATTCGGAAAGCGAAAAGAGGTTTATGGCTATTGCTAAAAAGAATTTTGGCAAAAATGAGCTGTTTGAAATCCAGTTTGTGAAAATGGTCCTAGACATTCAGTTTGGAATGTTACAAGAGGGGCTACAAACCGGATTACAGATCTTGGATAGCCTAGGATTTACAGTCAAAGCCAAAGCCTCCCGAGTTTCTGTACTACTTGAGTTCCTCAAGACAAGAAGAACACTTAAGCGCATAACCGTTGATGAGATTTACGCCTTGCCAGAAATCAACGATGATCGACTAAATAAGATTTTTCAGGTCATGTTTTGGTTGTACAGAGCATCGCAGTACTTAGCGCCAGAGCTGAATGGTGTTTTGGCTTTAAAGCAATTGCAACTCATGCTCAAGCATGGAACAAATGGTGAAGCTTGGTCAGGTTTGATGGCCTATGGGGTGATTATTGGGGCTGGTATGTACGATTATGATGCCGCTTTCAGGTATTCAGATCTGGGTGGAAGGTTAGCTGACAAATACGGTAATAAGTCGGGAAAAGTAGCTTTTGGAAAAGCGATTTATTGGCCCTTTAAACATCCGCTCGAAGAAACGTTGGAGATGTACGAATTGTCAAAAACAAGGCAGTATCACGAAGGAGATTATGTGGGTGCTGCAGAGGCTACTGTCAATGAGTCACTGACCTACGTTTCTTTAGGAAGAAGTTGGGATGAGATTTCTCAGAAAGTCTCGGATAATCTTAGTTTTTGTAACCAGTCATCGGCTGTTGATTTTAGTAATTTTCAGCAGATGTTGTTATCGAATTTACACTGTTTGAAAGAAGGGAAGGATTGTCCAGATGAACAGCCTTCAAGTAATGATAAAAATCAGACTGAATATGCTTTGACCTACTCGGTTGATCTGATCTTCAAGCTGAAAATTTGTTTCTTAAAAGGGAACGTTGACGAAGCAATGAAGCTGATCGAACAAGCGAAAAAGGCAGTTACAAACCTCACAGGACTTTACTTTAAAACAGAGTTTGACTTTTATTGCGCATTGACTTATTTGACGGCTTTAGGAAAAGGAGGAGGAACCATTACCATGAAGCGAAAAGTCAAGAAAATTATCCGAAACTTTGAGAAATGGTCTGGTTTTGTTCCAGCCAATTATGAGCACAAAAAATGTTTGCTCAAAGGAATGGAATACACGTTATCTAAAGATTATGGTAAGGCGCAGGATGAGATGAACAAGGCGTTGCGTTTGACGGAAGATCAGGAGAATGCTTTTGTACAAGGTATTGTATTAGATCAATTGGCTAAAGTGAATTCGTTGCAAGATCAACGAGATAAAGAAGCAGCTTATCAAGCCGCTTCATCCGAAGCATTCAAACGTTGGGGAATTGAGTGGAAATAAAAAAAGCGTTGGATTTCCAACGCTTTTTTTTGAGTTTAAGAACCTCTGTAATTAACTTTCCGCTTCTTTTTTCTTGAAAGAAATAGATGCCCAAGTATCGTTAAGAATGTCATCACTAAGCATGTCTAAAATTGGACCTGCTTGAGCCATAGCATCTTCCATCTCATCTTTGAATTGAGCTTCAACCTGCTCTTTCAAAGACATAGCCGTTAACTTAAGTGTAAAAGCATCCGACCCTGAATCAACGATTTCAAGTGCGATTTTGAAGTCTTTTCCTTTAACAGGACCTTCATCCATTTTTCCAGAAATAACTAGCTCATCACCATCGATGTCCCACTTGAAGTCTTTAGTGTCTCCTTTTGGTCCCAATGTCAATGTTCCGTCTTCTTTGAAGTCAATAATTACTTTGTCTGCTTCGCTTTGACCTTCTTTAGCTTCTGATTTGATCTCGTCTAGATCAACATTTTTAGATAGGTCAGAAGGGATATCCTCACTTAGGTGAATATCGATTGAAGAAAGGTCTGGTGTCCATTGTCCAACAAAGTCTTCTTTTGAAGCACTTCCACAGGAAACCATTACTGCTGCTAAAAAGGCAACGAATGTTACTTTAAAAAGATTTTTCATGATTTGAATAATAAGGTTTGTAATTAACGCTGCAAATGTACAATAAAGCTAGTCTTAGCCAAGAAAATTTGATAAACCATTTTAATCCTGTGATAAACGAATATTCAGGATTGAAATGTGTAACTTTACAAAAAAGCATTAAATAGTATCTATGAAAATCACAAAAGACACGGTAGCACAGATTCATTATACACTAACTAATACATCAGGAGAGCTGTTAGATACGTCTCTAGAGCGGGAACCTTTGCTTTACTTGCATGGTTATGGTTCGTTGATTCAAGGCCTTGAGAATGCACTCGAAGAAAAAGCCAAAGGTGATAAACTTGATATTGAAATTGCAAGTGAAAATGCTTACGGTGAATACCACGATCAATTGGTTCAAATCGTTCCAAAAAGTGGTTTTCAGTCTGAAGGAGATGAGGAGTTGATGGAAGGTATTCAGGTTCAGGTAGAAACGAATAACGGCTTAACAGTTGGCTTGGTAACTAAGATTGAAGGAGAAGATGTAACCTTAGATTTAAATCACCCTTTGGCAGGTATGGACCTGAAGTTTGAAGTAGAAATTCTAGACGTAAGAGCAGCTACTGCAGAAGAGATTGATCACGGACATGCACACGGTGCAGGAGGTCATCAGCATTGATTCTTTTGGGGTCTTTCTTATTATAGGATCAAAAAAAAGCACCATCTTTATCTGACCTTATTAGTGACATAATTGAACACAGATGAATGAGTTTTTTAGTAATCCGGCATTGACGAGTGATCCCACGGTGTATGCGATTCCGGTATTTATTGCTTTTATTGCCATAGAGGCAATACTCGATATTAGGAGAAACCTTAAGCTTTATGAATTCAAGGATTCTGCTGCCTGCATTTCAATGGGATTGGGCGTTGTTGTTATTGGCATCCTGACAAAGAGTTTTGCCTTTTGGTTGTTTATGTTAATCTATGAGCACCGCCTATTTACTTTAGAGAATGTTTGGTGGATGTGGATTTTACTCTTGCTCGCAGATGATCTTTCGTTTTATTGGCACCATCGCTTGAGTCACAGTACGCGCATCTTATGGGCAGCACATATTCAACATCACTCTTCCACGCACATGAATTTTTCAGTGGCACTGCGTCAAAGTTGGGGAGAGCCTTTCTATAAATATGTTTTTTATCTCTGGATGCCTTTAATGGGGTTCCATCCCGTTTGGATGATGGTAATGCAAGCATTTAGTTTGATTTACCAGTTCTTTCAACACACAGAACTAGTAAAGAAATTGGGCCCATTTGAATGGATTTTCAATACTCCGTCTCATCACCGTGTGCATCACGCCACCCAAGTGCAGTATTTGGATCGAAACCATGCGGGTATTTTGATCATCTGGGACAGGATGTTCGGCACTTTTGAGGAAGAAGACGTAAATGACAAACCAGTCTATGGCATCACGAATAACATTGATTCCTATAATCCGCTTTACATTGCCACGCATGAGTATCGCAACATTTGGAGGGACGTTAAGCGAGCAGATAAGTGGAGTGATAAGTTGAAGTATATCTTCTATCCACCAGGCTGGAGTCATGATGGACCCAACCAAACCTCAAGGTATTTGCGGTCAAAGTTGAAAACTCGTTAGAAAAAATTATATTTGCACCGCAGTTACCCGGGTGCTGAAACTGGTAGACAGGCTACGTTGAGGTCGTAGTGCACTACGTGCGTGTGAGTTCGACTCTCATCCCGGGTACAAATGAAGAAACCACGGTGAGTTCGTCCCGATAACTATCGGGACTCATCTTGGGTACAGAAATTAAACTCCGTTTTATGCGGAGTTTTTTATGCTCTCATAGTTCAACAGCCTGTCTACCGCCTGCATGCCGTAGGGATGACAGGTGGAGATAGAATAGCCGCCTCCTAAGCAGTAGATTTGGGTTCGAGTCCCGATGGGAGTGCTAACTCATGTTTGAGTTGACGGCAATCATTCGAAAGGTCGCATCTGGTTTATGCGAAACGTATGCCGAACGGTTGACTCTATTTTTCCAGTTCCTTAAAAATATCATCGAAGGTATTCCAAAATTCATCCAATGCGAGTAAGTTAGTCTCAAAGAAATGAAAGCATTTTGCCCAAGTGTCTTGATCAAAAACATTTACTTTTTCAGAAAAGGAGAGGTAAATCTTCGAAATTAGTTGTCCTTGTTCGTTGTAGATGTCTTTGTCCCAGATCCATTCTCCGATTGACTCCGTGAAAACAGTTTTTAGCTCTAAGAATTGCTCATAGAATAATTCTCGAATGCCTTCATCTTTGTGTTGTAGTTCTATAGCAATTTCAGCCTTTTTGCTGTCAGCACGTAGCCTGAAGTAAACATCTTTAACCCCTGTTTTGTAGTTCACCCACTTGATGTTTTTGCCATCGTCAGATCGGTGTTTTCCCATGAATTTACCGAAACTGGTCCAGAATAATATGGTGAGACGTTTGGATTCTTCCTTAGAAAACATGGGTTATCATTTTATTAAATAACAAACCGAGCCAAAACTGACCTGATTTTTCGTATAAATTAGTTGACTAAAACGAATCCAAAAGTACGATATTTCATGCATTTATTGAAGAATCTGACCGTATTACTATCCTTAGTTTTGATAGTATTGTCTTGTGGTAAGGAAGAGTCACAACCTGAAGGGGAGTCAGGCGAAAATGAAAGTGAAGCAAAAGAGAATATGAATGTTTTGGCAGGTTCAGAGACAGAGTTGGAACTGGTAAGAGGAATCATTGCAATCTCGGAGAACGATAAGTTGGCTGATTACGATGTTGTAGGCGGTGGCTCGAAGTTGGGGATTGAAAAGTTTATGAATGGGGATGCCAAATTTGTGAATAGTTCCGTAAGAATGTCAGCCGAGAGTAAAGCTAAACTGAAAGAAAAAGGGCAATATGGATTGATGGAAATTGTCTTTGCTTTAGATGCAGTAGCAGTGATCACCAATGCTGAAGTCGGAGTCGATAGCATGAGCATCTTTGAACTCAAGAAGGTCTATTTGGGAGAGATCACGAATTGGAAAGAGTTGGAAGGGGAAGATCTTCCGATAAAAGCCTTCCGAAGAAATGATGACTCTGGAACTAATCAATTTTTTTGGAAGAAAGTACTGCAGGGTTCGTATGGACAAGGTGTCAAGGCTGTGGCTTCTAATGAGGATATGCTGTCTACCGTAGAAAGTACCCCTGGGGCTGTGGGGTATTTGGGAGTTGGAACCATAAGAGATAAGCAAGGGAAGCCTTCGGATAAGGTTTGGGCGGTGAATATTTACTTAGAAGGTGATGAGGCAAAATCTCCCTATTCGTTCTACGATGTGGTTACCGATAACTACTATTTGGCGCGTCCGCTGTATCAGTATTTTATGATCGAGGATAAAGAAGAGTTCAAGGAACTGATCGAGTTTGAGCTATCTCCAATGGGACAAGCATATATCAAGGATCAAGGTTTCTTTCCCATAACTGAAGAATATATTGGGATGAATCAGTTCTATCTGGAGAAACTAGGGGAGTAGCTAATCCCATTTTTAGGAAACAAAAAAGGTCGGGCTACGTGCCCATTTCTAGGTCATATAATTTTCTTTTGATTCGATTTTTGATGGATGGATTCAAGCTACCGAAATGTTTGTTCAATGATATTTGCACTTCAGTTGTTACTTTGTGATAATTCTGTGTTGTATTAGAATAGAATAATGAGAATCGAGAAAATAATATCATTGATTTCTTTAATCGTTGCTTGTCCAAATATTCATGGGCAGATCGAAGAATTGATTTGGGATCAGTTTCCAACCTCTCCCAATTACTATAGTATCAATTTTGATGGTGATATTGAAAAGGGTAGAGCTCTGAAGAGTGTTCAAGTGAAACGACATGATTGGGATAGTACGACCACTGAATATATTTATATCTATTCAAAAGTCGGATATTACGTAGGAAGGTTTGACCCAGATTCTGATTATTCAGAAAGGCTTGATTCAATAGAGGTTGACATCACCAAAAAAGGTATTGAAGTATATTCCTGTATGGATGGAGAAAGAACTCTACTTCAGAAAGTAGGATTAGAGTTGGCAGATGGTATTCTTCATAAAAAGTTTTCAGGGGGGAATAATAATCTACTGTACTATGACCAATATGATTTTGAAACTAAAACAAAACTGTCATCCACTTATTACATGAATGGTCAGGAATATTCTATTGAATATGAGTATTTGAAGGATACAACCGTTATAAATGTAAATAATGAAGGTAGGGTTGCCATCATTGAATATAAAGATTCTGTAACCGCTTTGTTTGAAGGAGAGAAGGGGTTTAATTACCCAAAGTACAAACAGTCATGGTTTCATTTTGGCGATGACTATATACTTAAGTATCAGTACGGATTGGATTCTTTAGGAAATGAAGTTACTTCTGAATCAAATATTAAATCAATTGTAAGGTTTGAGAAAGATTCTTTGATCATCAATTACACCTATTATTCTTTAGGTAAGAAAAGACACAAGTCCGTACAAATTGAATTAATGGGTAATAGAATTAAATCTAAGAAGGGAAATTTGTTTCCTTCAAATACGCATCTATACGAGTACGTTTATTATAGACTGGGCAAAAAGAGAGGGGATTTGAAAAGTCTTAGAATCACAGATCAGGCTGGCAATATTTACATAAAAGAACAGAAGGTAATGTATTTTCAAAAAAGCAAACTAGCAATGATAATATGGGAGAATCTATACGTGCATGGAGATTATAAATATTAATCTATTCTAAATCTTTGAGTCTTTGGATAGTGATCTTCTGGACTATCAAGGGTATTTTTAATTGCGTTTAATTTACCTCCATGATCAAAAACTTCATGCCCCCAAGTATGGATAGTGTCTTTTTTTCTTGGGAGAATTCATTTTCAAAAGTATTGAGTAATTGACATGATACGTTAGTTTGACGATGCCATTTAATTTTAGGTATTGAGCATCTCAACATGAATACCCCTAGGCAAGCATAAAACCTCACCAAGCTACGCTTGCCAGTTTTTTTCTTTTTTATCACGTCTTAAAACGAAAAAAACCCACAGCTTTCACTGTAGGTTTCTTTTGCGGAGAGTGAGGGATTCGAACCCCCGTTACCTTTCGGTAAAACAGTTTTCAAGACTGCCGCATTCGACCACTCTGCCAACTCTCCAGTCGTTACCCGTTGGGCAAGTGGATTGCAATAGTAGAAAACTTTTTGATAATTGAAATAGAAATGGAAATTTTTTTGAATAAAAAAGTACTGAATACAGATTGCATCAGGACTTTTATGAAAAATGTATTTTAACTATCGGATTCCATGCATCAACTTCTTGATAGCGGGACCAATCAGGTAGATGATAACGCCCATAGCGGCAGGTACTACAGTGAATATCAAGAAGAAAGTTGAGAGGGAGTATTCTTCTGTAATGTTTTCTATTTGCCCCCCAAGTTTTCCAGCTAGCTTGTTTCCAATTGCAATGGCCAAGTAATACATTCCAAACATAAAGGCGATCATTCGAGCGGGTACGAGTTTACTAACATAAGATAATCCCACAGGAGAAATACATAATTCACCGAGCGTATGGAATAGGTATGCCAATACCAACCAAACCATACTCACCTTTACACCGTCTACCGCTCCACTTGCTCCCCAAGCCAAGAGCCCAAAACCGATGGCCATGATGATTAACCCTAAAGCATACTTTGTGGTAGCATTTGGATTGTATTTGGATTCCCACCATTTAGAGAAGAACGAAGCAAATGCAATAATAAAGAAGGAGTTTAGAATACTAAACCATGTATATCCAACTTCAACTTCGCTTCCGTTAGACTTCAGCACAGTTGCCGGAATAACGCCATTGTTGTCTTCTGTAGCATGAGGGTTTGTCCTTGCTACATCAAGTTTTTCGTCTGTAAGGTATCCAAAGAGAGTATTCTCGCTATCCTTGTTCGTAATAAAAATAGTTTGTCCATCATTCAACGAAATCGGCTCACCCACAGTCACTGTATCTGTGGTTAGAGTCTTTCCTGTTATGTCTGTAATCTCAGATACGGGTACATGAACAAACATTAAGTTGCCGTATTCATCCTTTTTTTGTGTGTCTGTTTCTTCATCCATCACAGGTTCTCCCAAGTAAGATTCATAAACAACTGTATAGGAGTTAGTATTGAAATCTCTGTTGATCATCCAAATCACCAATCCCCATAAACCGGCAAAACAAAGAACCAGGACTATATTGGATGCTCCTATTTTCTTAAATGTTTGTCTCCAAAGTAGGTATAGTACCCAAGTTATGATACCAAGCGGAATGATAATTAATCCGGCATTAATAATGTTGTAAATTGTAGCGCTATTCCCTGTTAGCACTCGATCAACCGAATCTCTGGCAAATACCACAAGCGAAGTTGCTCCTTGCTCAAAGGACATCCAGAAGAAAATGGTAAAAAAGGCAAAAATTACAAAAGCAAACATTCTGTCTCTAACGACTCGGTCATAGCGAAGTATTCTGGAGAAAGTTAGAATTAGAAATAACAATAACCCGGCTAAAATAACAACTGTTTGACCAGAAACGCCTCCAATAGTAAAAGGAAAAAAACTGAACCCACTAACTGCCGATAACGGATCGTTAATTAGGTACAAAACACCAATGACAGATGTGATTGCAACTAAAATTTTGTCCAGTAGCGTAAAAGGGTTTCGCTTCGGTTCACTATTTTTCTTTACAGGCTGATCTAAAACATCATCAGCTACAGGCTCAGTTTCAACAGGAATGTGAGTGTCTATTTTGTCCTCCTCTGTCAATTGAGAAGGTGGAGCCCCAATCTTACCAAACAAAGGCTTGGCCAACCAAAACTGGATGGTTCCCAAGAGCATAAAAATACCAGCTAATCCAAAACCATAGCTCCAGCCAATTTTCTCTGCTAGGTATCCGCAAAGTAACATTCCAAAGAAAGCACCTGCGTTTACCCCCATGTAGTAAATGGTAAAGGCACCGTCTTTTTTCTCAGGAATATCCTTGTACATCTCCGAGATGATTGCCGTCATGGTTGGTTTGAAAAACCCAGTCCCTAAGATTAGCAATCCCAACCCAATATATAGTGATGACTGAGTTTCCAGAGCCATTGCTGCATGTCCGAACGTCATAAGCAGGGCACCGATGATCACCGCCCAACGATGTCCAATGTATTTGTCTGCAATCATACCTCCCAGAATAGGGGTTAGGTATAACATACCTGCATAAGTACTAAACAGAGCCCCTGCATTCTCCATTGACCATTGCCAACCTGGATTGTACCCAATAAATGACATGGTTAAAAAAGAGACCAAAAGCACTCTCATCCCATAGAAGGAGAACCGTTCCCACATTTCTGTAAAGAACAAAACAAATAATCCGGCTTTGTGCCCTAATACATTCGCTTCAAAAATCGTAGGGGATTTTGTTTCAGTTGATGCCATTAAGCTTAAAATTAATTATGACTCGTTGTCCTCCGCTCCGTGCGTTAAACGTTTTAGTGGTTTAAGTAGTAAAATCACAAGTAACCCAAAGATTACAGTGAAAATTGTTATTCCAGCGAAAATAGTATACTCTCCAAATTCGGAAGATTTTTCACCTAAAATTCCTGCAACTTTTCCTCCTAACCCTGTAGCGGCAAAATAAACTCCCATCATTAGAGAAGCATAGCGCATCGGAGCAAGCTTGGTTATGAACGAAAGTGAAACAGGGGATGAACTTAACTCTCCAATCGTATGGAATAAATAGGCGAGCACCAACCAAATCATAGATGATTTACCGTAGGTGTTGTAGTCTTTTACTGCAAAAACCATGAAGACAAATCCAAGTCCCATAATAATGGTTCCCATCGCCATTTTGAATAAAGCAGAAGCTTCTTTTCCTTTTAACTTTCTCTTTGCCCAAAGGTTAGCAACCAATACAGCAAATAAGAGAATAAAGCCTGCATTCAAGCCCTGAAACATAGGCGTTGGAACTTCCCAACCAAAGAGCATACGGTCCGTTTTCGTTTCTGTGTACGTAGACATTAATCCTCCCGCCTGTTCAAATGCACCCCAGAATACTATTACGATTAGAAAGGATAAGAGCAAAACCAAAAAACGGTCTCTCTGAACATTCGATTCAAGGGACTTGTATATCATCATTAACATCCCCGTGACGACAGAAATGAAGATGAATAGAGCGACATAACCCCATTTGTCAATTCCGTCAAACGTAAATCCGGGAATAAAGGATAGAATCAGAAGTATAATCACAATGCCCAAGTGAAGAGGAGATTTCAATAGATCGCCAAAGATTTTTCCAAGAGAAGCATCTGTGTCATTTTCTTCTTTGACTGGACGATTACCAACCTTTTCCAGGTACTTTTGACCTCCTAGATAGAATAATAAACCAAACAACATGGCTACACCTGCAGTTCCAAAACCAGCATGCCAGCCCCACTGGGCAACAATTAATCCAATGAATGTAGTGGCAAGCAATGAACCTAGGTTGATACCGATGTAGAAAATACTAAAGCCTTTGTCTCTCCTGATGTCACCTTGTTTGTAGAGACCTCCAACCATGGTCGAAATATTAGGTTTTAAGCATCCAACTCCGAGTATGATTAGCCCTAGCCCTGAAAAGAAGGCCCAAGTTGCTTCTACCGCCAAGATACCATGCCCAGCGCAGAGTATGAGCGCGCCCACTAAGACTGCTTTCTTTTGTCCAAGAAGTTTATCAGCCAAAATACCACCTGGGATCGAGATTACATAAACGAGCATAACGTACCATCCATACAACATCAAAGCCTCTTGCTCAGTCCAACCAAGTCCAGGACCGTATTCATGTGTGGCACCAGCCATCATGTAAATAACTAGAATTGCTCTCATTCCATAATAGGAGAACCTTTCCCACATTTCAGTTAAGAAAAGTACATAAAGCCCTACGGGGTGTCCAAACAACTCTTTTTCGTTTAAAGAAAAATCACTTTTATCTAATATTTCTTGATCTAAACCTTCTGACATATAGATTTTTTTTAAGAACCCCGAAAATAGTATTTTTATTTGTCTTAGCTGCTTCTGGGGCGGATTAATTTCGATCGGTATTTTTTAATGATAAATTGGACGAGTATAAACTGCCATAGGTCTATAATTCAGAATAGGAGGAATTATAATCCGTACTTTTGCCGCATAATTTGAAAATATTTAGCCAATATGAAGTTGTTTCAATTGTTGTTTTTATCTTTTTCCGCCCTTGCAATCCTTTCTTGTGCTGATACAAATTCTGAAGAGAACGAATCAGTAGTCGAAGATGAAAATGTAGAGAATATGGAAAACCTAGATCATGCTGCTACCAGCGAAATTGATGAACATACGCTCAGTAATTATTTTGATGCAAAAACAACCCATTTGCACTTAGATATTGAGGTGAGTTTTGATCAAAAGCAGATTTCTGGAACTGCAGTTCATACGATTGAGAACGTAAGTGGCGTAAGCGAAATTGTCTTCGACACAAAAGCCTTGAATATTCTTGGTGTTACGATTGATGGAGGTCAAGAAACTTCTTATGAATTGGGAGCATACGATGAACTGTTAGGAACTCCTTTGAGCGTTGCGATCACGCCAGAAACGAAAACAGTTGAGATCGAATACGAAACAACAGACAAAACAGAGGCGCTTGACTGGTTGGCTCCAGCTCAAACAGCTGGAAAGAAACAGCCTTTCATGTACACGCAGGGTCAATCGATCTTTACCAGAAGCTGGATTCCGGTTCAAGGAACGCCTGCCATTCGAATTACCTATAGTGCAAGAGTTAAGGTTCCAACTGACTTAATGGCGGTAATGTCTGCCTCAAATCCAGTTCAAAAGAACGCTACAGGAATTTATGAATTTGATATGCCTCAACCGGTTCCTTGCTACCTGCTAGCACTGGCAGTAGGTGATTTGGCGTTTGCCGAAATTGATCAGCGAACAGGTGTCTATACAGAACCTTCAATGTTGGAGGATTGCGCTTATGAGTTGGCCGACATGGGGAATATGGTGACGGCTGCAGAGAAACTTTATGGAAAGTACTTGTGGGATCGATACGATGTAATTGTACTACCACCAAGCTTCCCTTTTGGAGGAATGGAAAATCCTCGTTTGACGTTTGCAACACCTACGATCATTGCTGGTGACAGAAGTTTGGTAGCCTTAATTGCACATGAGTTAGCGCATTCTTGGAGTGGTAACTTAGTTACAAACTCTACTTGGAATGATTTCTGGCTAAACGAAGGATTTACTGTTTACTTTGAGAGAAGGATCATGGAGTCACTTTACGGAAAGGATTACACGGATATGTTGGCATTGTTGGGCTATCAGGATTTGATGAGAACCATGGAAGAAGAGGATCCATCAATGCAAACCTTAAAATTAAACCTGATCAACAAGCACCCGGACGATGGAATGACGGATGTGGCTTATGAAAAAGGCTATTTTTTCTTGCGATTGCTTGAACAAACGGCTGGAAGAGACAATTTTGATGCGTTCTTGAAAACGTATTTCGATGAGCATAAATTCCAAACGATTACGACAGAGGAGTTCATCAAGTATTTAAATGCCAATTTGATTGAACCTCACAAGTTGACGGTGAACGTGGATGAGTGGGTATACGGAGAAGGAGTTCCAGATAACTGTCCAAAAGTAGTAAGCACACGATTTAATGCGGTAGAGGCGAGCATCGAACAGTTCTACACTTCTGGTTCAGTTGAAAGCATTGATGCTAAAGATTGGACAACACACGAATGGTTACATTTCATCAGACATCTGAAAGAAGGAACCACTCCAGATCAAATGGCGTTGTTGGATGAGAAATTTCACTTGACGCAATCTGGAAATAGTGAGATTGCTGCTATCTGGTTTGAGAAAAGTATCAATTTTGGATACGATGCCATCGATGAGGAGCTAGAGGCCTTTTTGATCAAGGTGGGAAGAAGAAAATTCCTCATGCCGCTTTACACGGCATTGGCAGCAACTCCAGAAGGTAAGGAGAAAGCGCTTGCCATTTATAAAAAGGCAAGATCTAACTACCATTACGTGTCGTTTAACTCGATCGACAAAGTGCTAGGATACCAGCCATAATCCTCGTTTAGCATATTTTAACGTCTGACGGAAACAATATTCTGCTTCTTTTCGTGTTTTTATTTTTAACTTTGAATCACAAAGTCCTTTTGTATGGAAGAAAATAAAAAACATCTTGACGACTTAACGCACATCAGAAGTATGATGGAGCGATCATCAAGGTTTCTCTCTTTAAGTGGATTGTCAGGTGTCTTCGCTGGAATATACGCCATTATTGGAGCCGCTATTGTTTACTTTGATTTTCAGGCGGGTAGCCTCACATATTCTGAGTACGTGCGATCTACAGCTGGGGCAGTAGATCCTTACAAGAAATTAATGTTTCTGGTGGTCATAGCTCTTTTGGTTCTAGTGGCAAGTTTGGTTACAGGCTATCTATTTACATCGCGTAAAGCAAAGAAACAAGGACTCAAAGTTTGGGACAGAAGTGCCAGACACATGATGCTCAATTTATTTGTCCCGCTGTTTGCAGGTGGGGCACTTTGTGCAGTAATGATGATTCATGGATTATTGGGAATGGTAGCTCCTCTCACGCTAATTTTTTACGGGTTGGGATTATATAGTTGCAGCAAGTATTCTTTCGTTGAGCTTAAATATCTTGGTTTGTCAGAAGTGATTCTAGGAATTGTAGCTGCTTATTTTTACGGAAAAGGATTGTTGTTCTGGACCATAGGGTTTGGAGCGCTGCATATAATTTATGGTGCGCTGATGTACTTCAAATATGAAAAGCCGAAAATGGCTTAACAAATGAAGGGATTTAATCAGTTAAATAAAGCTTTTGAGAGTAGGGTACGGCTAGGAATTATGTCGGTGCTGTTGGTCAATGACTGGGTAAATTACAAGGACATGAAAGAAACACTTGGGTTGACGGATGGGAACTTGGCAAGTCACATTGCTTCGCTAGAGAAGTTGGATTATATTGAAGTGAAGAAGGAGTTTGTAGGTAAAAAACCGCAAACAAGTTATGCGGCCACAACTATAGGAAAGATAGAGTTTCAGAAGCACATTGACGGACTTGAGCGTTTATTGAAGGGAGGATAAAATTTTTTTGATTTTTAACTTTGAAATACAAAGTACTTTATGTTTGAAATTGTAGCATGTTTATCGATTTATTTTGGCTTCGTTTGGTTTGCAACCTTTCTGTTTGTTTGGATTAAAGAGAGCAAAGGGCACCGTTTCCTAGGAATATCTCACTGCTATGGCATGATGATTCTCGGAGGGCTACTGGTAGTTGAAGGGTTCAACTTTTACCCCGTCACGTGGCTTTTTTTAGGGCATACCTTTCTGGCTTTTTATTTCATCTGGGCCAACGAAAAAAGAAAACGAAAGGAAGTAGACAAAGTTAGCTCATCAACCGATTCGATAGAAAGTTTTAAGCACACAGTTCACCGATTATTTAACGAAAACAACACTAATCCATAAAATCAACACACATGAAAACAACAGACAAAATCATTCTGCTTTCAGGACTCCTTTTCGGAATCCTCTTTTATCAGCAGGTAGCGGGTATCAATTATCTTATTTTCTCCAGCGTACAGGTGCTTGGACTCTTATTTCTGACTCCGAGTGAGAAAAAAACGAAAAACTGGTGGATGGTCTTTGCAGGAGCCAATATTAGCACCATCGGAATTTTACTTTATGGCTCTCAGCTGGGTGTTTGGGCGAATGTCATCTCACTTTTTGTACTGGCAAGTATTTCCATTGAGCCACGCTCATCGTTAGTGATTTCATTGTTTCACTCAATCTATACCGTGTTGAGCGGCATCGTTCATATCATTACTGATTTGGTGAAAACGGCTTTGGAGAAGACGGAATGGAAGCAGCAATCCCGACTTTTCAAAAACTTCATTATCGTGGCAGCAAGTTTTTGCATTGCAATGATTTTCGTCTTGCTGTACCGTAATTCTAATGCAGCTTTTAAAGAACTGACCGATAAGATTGACTTATCTTTTATCTCGGCAGAATGGGTTCTCTTTACGCTGTTTGGATACTACCTGGTTTACCTGATGTATCGTCCAAGAAAGATAGATTCTGTAAACGCCTATGATTTAGAAACCAGCAATCAATTGGACGATGAAGCCGAGGGTATCACAGCAAAGTGGTTATCTATTCAAAGCGAAAGTACCTGGGCGAGAACACTGTTACTAATGCTCAACGTTGTTTTGGTCGTGGTGCTTGGCGTTGAGTTCTCGTTCGAACTCGGATGGGTCAACCTATCGGAGGATTTGGATTACAGCGCAAATGTTCATAAAGGAGTCAATGCACTCATCTTTTCCATCGTCCTTGCCGTAGCCGTGATCCTCTTTTTCTTTCAGGGAAGGCTTAACTTCATCAAAGAGAATAAGTGGTTGCGAACGTTAGCCATCGTCTGGATCTTTCAAAATGTGGTATTAGTACTACTCACTGCATGGAAAAATTGGCTGTATGTAGAAGAGTTCTTCCTAACGTATAAGCGTATTGGTGTCTTTATTTATTTGGTATGCTGTATAATCGGTTTGGTGTACACTTACATTAAAGTAACTCACGCAAAATCAAACTGGTTTTTAGTGAGAAGAGTAGGGTGGACCATCTACGCAACGTTGCTCATTACGCCCATCATCAATTGGGATCATCTAATCATTGAATATAATTTTAGCAGAGCCAAACAGGAACCCAGAAATCTGGATGTGGCTTACTTGTTGGATCTACCGGAGGCCAATTATCCACTCATTTTTAAAAACCTCGAAGCGCTTAAGGAGTACTTTCCAGAGGAATGGGAGAGTAGATATGAATTACTCCATCAATTTTATTCGGATGCTTCCTCTTACGACTGGAGATCTTTTAACCTACGCACGTACAATGCATTAAACCATAAAAACACAAGTCATGAAATCAGTTATGAATATTAAACGCTTTTCGCAACGAGAAATGATGATGCTCATGGGAGGAATGACCGCTTTGGCATTTCTCCTACTGCTCGTTCGAATCCGAACGGAAGGAAACTTCAGGTATCTTTTCTTAGTCTGGAATTTGTTTCTGGCGTACGTTCCCCTTGGAGTGATGTTTTTCTATAAGGACGTGAAGAAAAGTCGATGGTTAAAGGCTGTGATGCTTAGTTTTTGGCTGTTGTTTTTTCCAAATGCTCCCTACATTCTCACCGATTATATCCACCTGCGGCATTATTTTACCGTTTTGGATTTTCTGCTCGTCAGTTCATATGCCCTTATCGGACTGTTGGTCGGATTTTATTCCCTTCGAATCCTTCAACAAGATGCCGTTATACTACAAAGGAAATGGAGTGTTTCTATCCTTTTCTTTATAACCAGCGTGGGAGTTTACTTGGGAAGGTTTATCCGTTGGAATAGCTGGGACATTTTAGATCATCCACTAGAAATTGTAGGTGATGTTTTCGGACTATTCTTACATCCGATGGAGAACCTTTTTGCGATGAAGTTCATCGTGGCGTTTACCTTATTTTTAACCCTGACGTATGCCGGGTTTAATTTTTTACTCAAACGGATTCATGAAGAAAAAGAAGTTTAGTTTAACCGATCGAATCAGAAGTTTTAAGTTCGCCATCAACGGACTCAGGACGCTGGTTGTGGAAGAGCACAACGCTAGAATTCATTTGGTAGCGGCTGTAGTTGCAATTATAATGAGTTGGTTACTTGAAATAACCAGTTCTGAATGGTTGTGGGTGATGCTAGCTATCGCTTTAGTATTCATTTCAGAAATGATTAATACTGCGCTGGAGGCTATTTGTGATGAAATAACAGAAGAGATTAGACCAGGAATCAAAAAAGCGAAAGATCTGGCAGCAGGAAGTGTGTTGGTCAGTGCCTTGTTTGCTTTGGGCGTAGCGTTTTTTGTCTTTGTTCTGTAGTTGTTATTTTCCATACATTTGCAGCTCATTTACTTGTTATGACAAAGGAGGAGTGTTTTGAATTGGGAGTAATTTCCAAAACGTACAGTTTCAAAGGAGAGGTGATTCTATACATTGATAGTGATCAGCCAGAGCATTATTATAACATCGATATGCTTTTGCTGGAAGTCAACAAAAAGTTAGTGCCCTTCTTCATTGAAGCTTCGCGGGTGCATAAAACAAATCAACTTCGCGTGAAGTTCGATAATGTGAATGACGAAACAGATGCGAAGCGACTGACAAAGAAAAAAGTATTTCTTCCCTTGGCAGCGCTTCCTCAATTGGATGACGATCAGTTCTATTATCATGAAATTATTGGGTTCACATTATTGGATCAGGACGATAGTGAAGTTGGAGAAATCCTGACTTACATCGATAATCCTGCCAACCCAATGCTTGAGGTGAGTTACAAAGGAAAAGAAGCCTTAATTCCTTATAACGATGCCGCTCACGTTGCAATTGATAAGAAGCAAAAGCAATTAAAAGTTCGAATTCCAGAAGGGTTATTGGCGATTTATGAATAAATTTGTAGTATGAAGATTGTATTACTTTCCATAGCGTTATTGGGATTGGCCGTTTTGGGTATTGCCATCAAGATTTGGGCAAAGAAAGACGGTGAATTTGCAGGAACCTGTGCATCTCAAAGTCCTTTTCTGAATAAGGAAGGAGAGAATTGTGCTGTTTGCGGTGCTAGACCCAATGAAAAATGTCAATCGGAAACGCCAGTTACTCAAGAATGAACTGCTCAAATCCTGTGGTCATTTGAGTGTTGAGTTCCCCATTTTCATCGTACACAAAGTAAGCATGTAGACTAAGTTCTGGATGATTTTCAATAAACATTAAGGATTTTTCGAGACCCATTACCATAAAAGCAGTAGCGTAGGCATCTGCATACACGCATTCGTCTGTTACTACCGTAACACTCAATAAGTTTTGCTCGGCTGGATAGCCCGTTACTGGATCAATCGTGTGTGAATACTTTTGACCATCTATCTCGTAGAACTTTCGGTAATTCCCTGAAGTGGCTAGGCTTTTATTGGTAAAAGCTGCAATGAATTGAAAACCATTTTCTCCTGGAGAACTCTCATCGACAGGTTTGTCGATGCCCACCGTCCAAAGTTTGTGGCTAGGATTTTTACCGCTACAGGTGATTTCACCGCCTATTTCAACCATGTAATCCTTCAACCCTAAGGATTCAAGGTAATCGGCAACTACATCTACACTATGTCCTTGAGCCAGCGCATTAAAATCAATCTTTGCTCCTGTATTCGCTCGAAAAATATGATCTCCTTCTAAACGGAAGTTCTCATTGCTAAAATCAATCAATGCAACCAAGTCGGCAACCTCAGTACTATCGGGTTCATAATTGAAATTTTCTTTGTGGAAGCCCCAATAATTCACGAGTGGATAAACGGCTGGGTTAAAAGCTCCCGAAGTCAATTGATGGATTTCCTTTGCTACTTCAAAGCAGAGCGTAAAATACTTTGCATCTTCTAGCGTACTAGTTTTCAAAGAAAAAAGGCTGTCATCACTCTCGTTGATCTGCGAGATTAAGCTGCTAGACTTATAAATGGAATTCTGCTCGTCATAAGCTGCTAAAATTGAATCAACTGAACTCTTAACAACGTTGGGATCTAGATTATTTCCCTTGAACGTTATTCCATACGTTGTACCCTGGGCTTCACCAACAATTTGAAAGTAACCTGATTCTGAAGTCTCTTCTGCGGGTGTGTTGCAGCTCAACAAAAAAAGAGCTGCTATTCCTAGAATCCAATTTTTCACGCTTACTGTTTAATCAAACGGGTCATTTGCGTTTGACCCTCAATTTCGGTTGCTAAGATATACACTCCTGCATTTTCAACCTCAAGGATTTGTTGATTATTTAACGTCCCCTGCTGGATCAGTTTTCCTGAAATATCAAGCAATTGATAGGTTCCAGTTTTTCCATTCGTGTTAATCGTGAAAGCTTGATGACTTGGATTTGGAAACACAAGTACATTGGAAGGATGGTTATCGGTAATGCTAGCGTACTCACCAATTTGGATCAAATCGACAGCTGCCTCTACCAAATGACCACCATCGGCTTGCCAATCTGCCGTTTCAAAAACGATGTAAATACTAGACAAATCCGTGAAATAGTCAAAAGGGAAAACAACATCCGCAATCCATGCATTGTTCGAATTGCTCTCGGTGTAGGTTTTCGCTAAAAACTTATCGGTACCGTCAGAAACATAAACCTTAAGCGAATCATTTGGTGTTCCGCTTCCCCCAGCATTTATCCACCAATAGTTATATTGAATTCCAGGAGCTCCGTAATCGCCCAAATCCATCATAGGAGAAGTGAGTATGGCATCAGCGATATCTACATCATCAGCACCTACGCCTCCCGTTGCAGAATTTCCGGTAACAAATGCCTTTTCACCACAATCGCCTGTTACATCATCTTCCGGGGCAATTGCTTCCCCAAACGATTCGGTTCCATTAGGATCAGCTCTTTCCCATACACCATCTGGAGCACCTCCTGAAACACTCCAACCAAAGTCCAGACTGAAATCATCATAATATCCAGTACCCAAATCCACGTTTTCTGTCACCGATGATCCAGTTACTTCCAAGGAGCCACAATACGTCACATACCCCCACATACCTACTAAAAGGTCATAAGTTCCAGGAATTACTCCCGTAAAGGTTAATGTCCCTGAAGTGGTTGTGCCGCTAAAGTCAAAGTCTTCATTAGACAGGATAACGGAAGCTCCATTCAATCCATTTGAGAGGTCATCGTTAACATTAATAACCACGTCCAATGGTACGATTGGATTAAGGGCAACGTCTTCTGTTGTAATCACACCATTGGTCAAGCTCACTCCAAAGATAGTGTCGTCATAGTATGCCGGGTGAGAATAGATAACATCATAAGTCCCTGCCGTTGCAATTCCTGTTTCATAATCACCTATGGCATCCGTGTTGTCTGTGATGGTTTGTCCAATAATGGTGACCTCAACCCCGTTAATAGGGTTGGAGTTCGAAGCATCGGTTACATTACCTTCTAAGTAGCATCCTCTTTGATAGGTAACGCCTAGAATATGAAGACCTTCTTCAATGTCTGAAGTAATGATGTTACCAGACGGTAACCAAGGGTAAGCACCCCAACATCCGTTGAAGCCATCTCCATCGTACTGCGGAGAAGTGTCAAAGTTGGCAACCTCTACCATATTTCCTTTGTTAGAGACATCATGAACTACAAGACCATCCCTGTAATAGGAGGTAACAATATAATCGTCAATGAAGTGCGCATTGTGAGGAATAACGTTCATTCCTGGTGAAGACTGTATTCTGTCTAACTCAACAATATTTCCAGGGTCAGAAATGTCATATTCTCCAATGAATCCGTTGGTAATCTCGTCAGTAGTGTAAACGTAATCACCATCATCGCTAAACCAAAGGTTGTGTGCGAAAACTCCTGGTGTAGTCTGTTGTCCGAGATAAATCGGGTTAGACTTGTTCGAAATGTCATACAGTGTAAAGAAGCCATCGTTGATGTGTGCCTGATAAAGTGTATCACCTCGTACCACACCATCATGTACATAGTAAGTGTCTTCAATACCCACTTCAATTGGGTTCATTGGATCCGTATCCACGTCTAGGATGATAGTTCCACCCTCCCCACGGTTGGCACCAAAAATATAGCAGAAGCCATTTTCATCTATATAAAGATTGTGAGCAGATTCCCATTCATCTCCTGATGGCCCGTAATAATAGGATGTGGTTAAGTTGGTATTACTAGGTAAGGTGCTTAAGTCAATAATTAAAAGTCCGTTTGCAGCTTCTGTTGTAACGTAAGCATAATCTCCCCAAGTCTTAATGTCCCTCCAAATAGAGTTCATTCCTGGTTCGTAGAACACCTCAACAGGATTGGTTGGATCAGAGATGTCAACCACAGAAGTTCCATCATTTAGACCAACAATAGCATATTCATTCCCACTCTGATCTACATAGCCCCAAATGTCAGACGCATCTGAATTATGGATGCTAACAAGGTCGAGATGACCAAGTTCGGTCATGTTTAGTTGCGAAAAAATGTAGGGGGATAGAAATAGTAATGTAATGGTAAAAAAGTGCTTCATTGTGTTTTTGGTTAAGATAAGATTGGTCTTTATCGCAAGACATTCACGTGTCCTATGAACTCATGGCGAGCCTCTTGGTTGTCTAAGAAATCAATTTTCCAGACATAGGTATCTACTTGAACAGCTTTTCCTTTGAAAGTAGCGTTCCAAAAATCATTGGGATCAGTGGTTTCATAAATAAGTTGTCCCCATCGATTAAAGATATAAAGTTGAAAGTCATGCACCTCTCGCGCCTCAATTCTAAAGAAGTCATTTACACCGTCACCGTTGGGTGTGAAAGAGTTTGGAACATAAAGCGAACTTTCTATTAAAACCTCAAGAGAGTCTGTGTTTCTACACCCATTAGTATCAATAGCTGTGAAGTAATAATAGGATGTTTCATCAGGCGTTACTAGTGTTGTATAACAATCTGAACACAAAACACTGTCTTCACTTTCCCAATAATAAGTGACGCCATTCGTAATTCCCTCTAATTCGATTTCCTGACCTGCGAGTACAAAGCTTGGACCAGAAGCTACAACATGGGGAGGTGTATATAAGTTAACCAAAACTTCTAAGGTTTTACTGCAGCCCAGCGCGTTGGCAACAAGAACTTCGTAAATGGTTGGCTCTGTTGGTGACGCTAAGGTTGTATCTCCTGCACTATTACTTAACGTTTCTGAAGGTGTCCATGTATAAGATGTCCCTCCAGAAGCCCAAAGTGTGGCCATATCTCCAGGGCAAATAATCGTATCTCCTACGATCTCCGGGAAAACTTCTATCACCTCAATTGTAACACTGTCGAAAACTGTTCCACATGCGTTGCTGATCTCTACAAATATTTCAGAAGTCGATTGAATATTGGTTACTGCTGTACCAACCACAATATTCGTCAACAGGTTCGTTGGACTCCAAGTATAGGAAGTTCCACCTTCTGCAAACAAAGGGATTTGATCTCCAAGGCAAATGGTGGTATCATTCGTCAAACTGGGAACCGGCAAACTGTTGACAGTTTCAACAAAAACAGAGTCGGTGTGAACACAACCCGAGGCCATGGTGATGTCTACATAAAACATAGTAGAATTTGCAGGCGTTGCGGTTGGCGTAGGAGAGCCTAAGTTTTGAATAGAAGGATCGTTGTGCCAACTGTAAGACACCCCTCCATACGCTTCAAGTATGACAGGGAAACCTGCACAAATCAAGGTGTCGGGCATGACAGCATAAACATCATCATAAACTGGCACGGTGATGATAGCCGTGTCCAAACCGCAGCTATCGGTAGCTACTACCATGTAGTCCGTTGTTGTTACGGGAAAGGCATGAGTCGTTGCTCCAGTTGGATTACTTAAGTTAGTAGATGGAAACCACTCGTAGGTAGCTCCTCCACCTGATACCAGCAAGGCACTATCTCCTATGCAAATGGTGTCAATGACGCTTACGGAAGCATTTCCTAACGCAAACACATCAATGAAAAGTGAAGTGGTGTCAGAAAGTAAACAACCTGTAGAGTCTGAAACAACTAAGGTCACTTCATAGTTTCCGGTGTCAGTATACGTATGAGCCGGTTCGAACAAATTGGATGAATCACCATCACCAAAATACCAAGTGTATTCATTTCCTCCTGATGAGTTATTATTAAACTGATAAGCACTTGGAATACAAACGTAAGGCTGAGGAACGCTAATGGCAGGAGTAATTGACCCCAAGTCAAATTTGAAGGCTCCCAAGTTGCAATTAGTCGCATTATTGGAGTTTGACCAAGCTCCAGTGGTTGTTGGGAAATCACTATTTCCACCACACCCCGCACATACCGCCTGATAAACGGTTCCGCTCTTGTCAAATCGGCTCGTACCCCCATCTGCGTGTTCGCTACTTAGACTTCCACCAAAGAAAGTAGCATATAAAAGGGAGGATGCATCTGGCGCTAAAACTGCAAGGTAAAAATCACTTCCATCTGTGGCTCCTTGAAAAGCGTCTCCCGTTATTGGCATACCCAATGTTGTACTCGAAGTAGCATGAGCGCCCAAGCCTGTGTTGCCATTTAGTGGACCGCCCCATCCAGAGAAGTAGATAAAATCACATTCACTCACCAAGAAGGCGTTTACTGCAATGTCAACAGTACCGTTTCCACGTCCAATAGTAGTGGAGAGCAGGCCTGTGGAGAGGTCTGGACTTAGTTTTTGAATGTATTGCCCACTATTGGGGTTACTGTAAGTAGCGTTTACGACTGGATAGTTTCCATTTGTTTGCCCGATCATGTACACGTCATCGTCTAAATCGGTTTGAACAAAGTAGTTTTGGTCATAGTCTGAAGTCCCAATGTAGGTTGCAGCCAGCAAGGTACTTCCATTGGGTGTAAACCTTGCCACATATCCATCTGCATCTCCGCCTTGATAGCTGCTGTGGAATCCTCCTGCTGTTTCTGGAAAGTCTGCGCTCAGTGTTCCACCAGCCAGATACATCTGTCCAGTAGAGCTTAGTTGAACTGAGTTTCCTGTTTCTCGATCAGATCCACCCACGTAGGTGGCAAATAGAACATTTGATAAGTTACTGTTCAACTGCACCAAAACCGCATCCGATGGTCCGTTGAGCGAACCTTGAGGAGCATTTCCAGTTACTGGGAAATCTCCCGAGGATGTCGTAGAGGCAAGGATGATTTCACCATTCATTCCGTTGATGATTTCTCCTCGGAAGGCATCACCGTAGTTAAAGTGGAGCAGCGAACCTTCATTGAGTCCGTCATTTCCGGTTCCACCTAAAAAAGTAGAGCCTACAATAGCCGTCCCAGCAGCATTGAGTTTAGTAACTACAATATCACACCCCAAAGAGTAATTAAAACCATAACCTGCCCAAGTCGTTCCTGTACCTCCTTGCATTACAGTTTGAAAGGCAGAAGCTGATATTGGGTAATTCGAGCTGTTACTAGTGCCCAGAATAACGAGTTCATCGTTAGGCGTAACCACCAAACTATGCGGAATTTCATTGGAAGATCCGCCAATGTAAGAGGAGTAGACCAAACTTGTTCCATCAGCCGTATACTTGGTTATTCCCATGTCAATATTTCCACCGTTGAAACTTACTTGAAATGCACCTGTAGAGGTAGGATAGCCAGCAGCGAATACCGTTCCACCTACAAACATATTGCCTGCTAAGTCATTGGTAGCAGTACAGCCAAAATTGTCTGCAGATGAGCCTGTATAAGTTGAAAAAGTCAATACAGGGTCGATGATAAGATCAAGCGATTGATCATATCCTTCAGGGAAAACAAAATACAGGTGATTGTCCCGGAGTTCATACTGGCAAGCTACCTGTACTTCTTCTCCATCAACGTGCTGATAGGCATAGGGGCTTTGTTCGATAATCTCACCTACAGAGGTTTCTAAAACTAAGTGCCCTTTTTTAATTCGCATTTTATCCAAGCCTTCATAGTGGATTAGAATATCAGATGCATTCCCTGCTGGTCGAACAATGAAGTCGTATTTGGTCTGTCCGTAGTATTCGTAGAATTGATAGTCAATCCCTTTGTAGATGTCTTTCACGTAAACTTTGTCAAATGCCTTTACGTTTGATTCCCATCGAGAGGAGTCATTGCCAATAAAAAAGTTATAGTATTGCTTTTTTTCTTTTCCAAGAATGTAACGGGCGTCTGGATTGGAATTGATAAAAGTGGTTCTGTACGCATGACCAGGGACGAAGTCTTGATCATAATTTCCATGCTTTGCTTTTCCGTACAAGGATTTGTCATAAACGGAATAAGTGATTTGATCTTTTTCAAAGAAAATATCACCGGAGTTCAATGGAAGTTTAAAATCAATGTGCTGCTCCCATTGTCCTTCATTACGAATAAAATTGGCCTCAGATTCTTGGGCATAGCCAAATATTCCGTAAATTAACGGAGTAATGAAGAGTATGAGTTTAAGCCAATTCTGCATTAGGTAGTTCACCACAAATTTAGTGCAATAATTAGTATGTAAGTACTTACATACTAACGTGTTCATCTGTAGATGGTTGCTTTTACCCTCGAGTTGAATTCAACGAACGGGATCACAGAAAGTTTCAGACTATGGTAAAAGGGTGCAAACGGTAATGGCTGAATCTTGATAAGAAACCTGAAAATCAAGGTCTTTTTGAAGATATTTCAAAGGAAGGTTGGTGGGCGAAATGATTATTTCTAGACCTTCTTTTAAGAAGTAATCTAATGTATCTTGCGTGTAGCTTTCGTCTAACGGTAAGGTCCATCCTTTTCGCTCTATAGCCAACAAACCTCCGTTTTTGGATTGATCCTTCAAGATAAGAACAGCAGCTTCTTCGGGAACTACATTTTGCACCTCTTTTGATGTATTTTCGAGGTGAATTCCCATGTATGAAATTTGATCTAAACGTTGATCAAGTCTATTGTTTACACGTGTTCCTGCATAATTAATTCCCAATATCACGACAATGGCAAGCACAACTTTACTCGTCCACTCAACGTACTTATTGTCCCAAGCTGTTTGGAGCGAACGTATACTACCAACTAACAAAGCCACTATAATGGGGAATAAGGCCAGAGCGTAATAGTCATGATCTTTGAACTGGGAGAAGAACAACAAAAAGTAGCAGCCTGCTCCTAAAAGCAGTAAGCCAAGGAGAATAGCATACTTTCCAAGTTTCTTAAAAAGAACTAGCTGCAAACCGCCAAGCAGCCAAAGCACGTGATGGGAAGAATGTGCCAAATAATCGATAAACCAAAAGTTGAAAATGTGATCCCATGTTTTGGAAACTTCAGTGTCTGGCATTCCCCAAATAGCTCGAGACCCTGTTGTAAAATATTCCGTTTGAAAATGGTTGTTGTAAAGTAAGACATAGACATTCCAACATGCGATAAGAAAGATACTTAAACCAAACCAGGAAAGAATTTGCTTCAAGGAATTATTTTTTTCTCCACGCAAGGATTGGATCACCGCGAAGCCTACAATAGCAATCGGAGAAATGAAGAAGGTGACTTTTATGAGTCCAGCAAGCGCAAAGAAGATAAAGGGTTTATACCATTTTGGACGGTTGCTATGGAACTGTTTATAAGTAGAGTGCCAGCCGATAAGCGTTAGTCCCAGGGCTGCAGCATCTGGCAAAAAATTAAAGATGTAATAATTGAAGAGGGTAGAGGTGAATAAAAAGAGTACAATCAGTAACGCGTAAACATTGTCTTTGAGTAGCTTCTGAGAAAGTTTTAGTAAATGGTATAATCCAGTAAGAACTATTCCTAAATTGATAAGTTTTAAAAAGAAATAGTGTTTCCCAAAACCTGAATACAGAAAAGACAAGACGTAATAGATTATTGGAAATTCACAGGCGGCATTGCCATCTTCACTATCTAAGTTGAGTGTGCCCGGTTTGAAGAAATTATGGCCATTTTCTTGATAGTGATCTATAAAAGCTAGACTATCCGTTTGACGGATGTAGTGAATTCCACCCGGACCATCATAGAAGTGTTGGTAAAAACCGAAAAGAAAAAACAGGAGGATAACAGTTGCTAAGAAAGCAATGTCAACCCAATACGCTTTTAGCCAAGAGGCCTTATTTTCGGTTTGCATAGAGTTCTACATCAGCACCAGTAATCTTGTTTTCACAGAGGATAACCAATCTTTCAATGATGTTTCTCAGTTCGCGAATATTTCCTGTCCAGTCTACTTCTTGTAGTGCTTTGATGCCGTCTTTGGTGATTTCTTTCATCGGAACACCCTGATCTTCACAAATCATGTTCAAGAAATGGTCTGCCAACAAAGGAATATCGTCTTTTCTCTCGTTAAGCGAGGGTACATGAATTGGGATTACATTTAACCTGTGATATAAATCTTCTCGGAAGTTGCCTTCTTCAATTTCCTTGGCCAGGTTTTTATTGGTAGCAGCAAAGACTCGTACATTTACTTTTATTTCTTTATCTCCACCCACTCGAGTAATTTTGTGCTCTTGTAAGGCTCTCAAAACCTTTGCTTGAGCAGAAGCTGACATGTCTCCAATTTCATCCAAGAAGAGTGAACCTCCATCAGCTAGTTCAAACTTCCCTTGACGCATTTTATGTGCTGAGGTAAACGATCCTTTCTCGTGTCCAAACAACTCACTTTCTATCAATTCAGAGGGAATAGCAGCACAGTTCACCTCAATGAAAGGAGCCTTGGCACGTTCACTTCGTTCGTGAAGCTGACGAGCAACTAACTCTTTGCCGGCTCCATTGGCTCCGGTAATCAAAACTCTAGCATCTGTGGGTGCTACCTTTTCAATCATTTCTTTGATCTTCAAAATGGGCTCAGACTCACCAATGATATCCGTGATTTTTCCTTTGCTCACTTTGCGTTTCAGCACCTTGTTCTCTGTTACAATGTCTTTGCGTTCAAGCGCATTTCTCAAGGTTACCAACGTTCGGTTAAGGTCAAGTGGTTTTTGGATGAAATCATACGCCCCTTTCTTGATTGCTTCGACAGCCGTTTCTATATTGCCATGTCCGGAAATCATTACTACGGGAACATCGATGCCTTTTTCTACAACTTCAGACAAAACTTCCATTCCGTCTTTTTTTGGCATTTTGATATCACACAGCACCAGGTCATACTTCTCTTTGCCGATCATGTGGAGTCCAATCTCCCCATCTTCAGCCGTGTCCACCTCAAATTTTTCAAATTCCAGAATCTCCTTCAACGTACTTCTGATCGGACGTTCATCATCGATAACCAATATCTTCGTTTTTGCCATAGCTTTCTAAATTGTAGAGTTACAAATTTAAAACTTTAAGGCAGAAATTGTGCCGAAGCGAAGAAAACGTTAGAAAAGTCTAATTCTCCTGTATCTTCTGAATCCGGGCAATGATGTTTTCATCGTTGAGTTCCTTAGAAAGTGCATAGACCGTGTCTACGTCTACTTCTCTGAGGTCCAATAAGATCAAACCATCCAAACAGTTATTGAAGGCAGGGTCTAGATTGAAGCCAATGAATTTGGCGTTTTGTTTTAAGTATTTTTTGAGCAGAATTGGAATTCTGAAATGATTGGGTTCAACGTTCTCAATGATCTTATCCAATTTATCCAAGTCATTGGCGTCTAGGTCGTTGATTTCAATATCTGAGTTTCGAAGCTTGTACCTAAATTTCCTTCTAGCTTTGATAAACTTAGCCCAAGCGTTATTGAAATAATTTTTTCGAATATATTTGATAATCAATGACTTTGAAACCTTGCTGTAGTCGTTGCTGATGGACACAGGTCCCACAAGGTACCTGCAATGATCGTTCTTCAACAAGAAGTAAAGAATTCCTTTCCAAAGCAAAAAGAGACTCTGTGGTGTTCGCTGATAAGCGGGTTGAACAAATGATCTACCCAATTCTACAGATTGCGAGAGCACATCGTTAAAATTATCTTTCCATTTGAATAGGGTGCTTACATAGAACCCGTGCTTTCCATATTGATTGTGGATACTACGACCATCTCCAATGCGATATGAACCTACAATTTGTTGTTCGTCTTGATCCCAAATGAAAAGGTGGTTGTAGTATAAGTCAAACTCATCAATGTCTTTTGACCTGCCCGTTCCTTCTCCAACGGCTCTGAAGGTGTACTCACGCAATTTCCCAATTTCATCAATGAGCAAGCCCATGTCTTTGGATGTGGCACAATAAACCTGATATTTGTTACTGGTGAAAAGTAGAGCTGTTTCGGGAAGTTGATCCACCAAATGAGCAACTTTTTCCTTGGATAAGAACGGCTCTATAGGTTCAACATCTATCTTTCCAGTTATTTTCTTCTCAATCCTAAGTTTGTAAAATTTTTGGTGGTTGATGTTGGCTCCCAAACAATACGTTCTGGTTCTCAGATATTTGGAGAACTTCTCTACACTGGTAAAAGCATTTTGCTCTCTTTTTGTAATGGGTTTTCCAATAATAACCCGAATGGTTTTGTTCTTCTTGTTGGTTAATTCAGAAGGAAGTTTAGCAGTTTGCAGCAGGGGGTGAAGCATCGCCAAACTGTAAAAAAGAGGACTGTTTTGTCCGTCAAAATAAATCGGTAAGATCGGTTGTTGAGCTTTATGTAAAATTCTCACTACCGACTTATTCCAAGGCTTATCGGTAACTTTTCTTTTGTCAGAATGCCATGAAGATACCTCTCCAGCAGGGAAGAAACCAACGGGTGTTCCTTCACCAATGAGTTCAATCGTTTTACGCAATCCAGAAAAGTTATTTCCCTCAATTTGCTCAAAGGGGTTAACGGGAACAATTACTTCCTTCAGCGGATCAATCTTCATCAGTAATTTGTTCGCCATTACTTTGTAATCAGGACGTTTAGCCAACATGATTTTCAAAAGAATAATGCCATCCAATCCTCCGAAGGGATGATTAGCAATAGACGTAAACCCTCCATCTGCAGGAATGTTGTTTAAACTTTCCTCGCTAACCTCAACATGGATGTCAAGTAAGTCGAGCAGTGAATCGATAAACTTTGCTGGATCACTTTTTGGTAGCTGAGCATATAATTCATTGATAGCGCCCAACTTGAGTGTTTTAGAGGTCAGTTTAGCGAATCCTTCCCGCTTAATACCCGTTACTTGTTTTATATCTTCAATAGAAACTAATTCGTTCATTGTGAGTAGGTTTTATTTTGAAATTTATACCGATGATATACCAGCTAGCCACTGATGAGGTTAGGTAGTCTTCAACACGCAACGGAATTTCAAAAAAGTTCAACTTTAGTTAACAGAAATGTTCTCCTTTTCAATTCCCATCTCTACGAGAAGATTAGCAAACAGCATCTTCGCGTTTTCGTGCACAATGGGTTGAGCAGAAGCATTTAACTTTTTCTTGTGCTCCTCGTAATGGAAAATAGACCACTTACCTTTTTGGTATTCCAATGAGGTCAAGTTTTCCACCCAATCTCCGCTGTTGAGATATTTCACCTCTCCATGGTTATTTTTGATCTTTCGTTTTTCCGGTTGGTGAATGTGTCCGCAAATCACGTAATCGTATCCTTTTTCGATGGCAATGTCTGCGGCCGTTTGTTCGAAACTGTTGATATACTTAACAGCACCTTTTACGCTGTTCTTGATCTTTTTGGATAGGGAGATTTTACCTCTTCCTAGTTTTACAGAGAAAAAGTTGATGACCGAGTTGAGCATAATCAACATGTCGTACCCCTTTCCACCTAGTTTTGCCAACCATTTTGAGTACTGCATCGTTACGTCAAAAACGTCACCGTGGAAAATCCATGCTTTCTCACCGTTGTCTAGTGGCAATACAATCTTGTTGAGTAAATGAAAATTATTGAATTGTACACCAACAAATTTTCTTAGCATCTCATCATGGTTACCCGTGAGGTAGTAAATTTCTTTACCTTCGTTTAGCCAGTTCATTAAATGACGGATCACAGCGTTGTGTGACTTGGGCCAATATCTTTTATTGAATTGCCAGATGTCTACAATGTCTCCGTTGAGGATAACCGTTTTTGGGTCGATGGAGCGCAGATAGTTTAGCAATTCCTCTGCCTGACACCCGTAAGTTCCAAGATGCACATCAGAAATAACTACGATGTCTAATTTTCTCATTGTTAGTTTTTTACAAAGGTATTTTACGATGTTTGGAACAACCTTTCGTAATCTTTATATCTATGAGAAGGAAAAATGAATTGACTTAATATTGATTTAAAAAAACAGGTCAATTTGCCTTGCTATTTTAATATCCGCTAAACATGGGATTAAATTTTTCATCATATTGCTACTAAATATTTGATTACGAGGGATTAAAAAGGGCTTTCGTCTAAAAAATAGGTGTGGTAAGGTTAATAGCTTACCTTTGCCTCCTGAATTCAAAGGCATTGGATGTAGCAGGGCGTTTCATCTGAACTTTGGTAAGACAAAATTATACAGATGAAATTTAGTGAAATTGGACTAAGCAAAGAAGTTCTTTCTGCGCTTAGTGATTTAGGGTTTGAAAGTCCAACACCCATTCAAGAAGAAGCAATACCTCAGTTATTAGAATCAAAAAGAGACTTGGTAGGTTTGGCACAAACGGGAACCGGAAAAACGGCTGCTTTTGGACTACCTATGATTGAGAAGGTTGACTTTAATAAAAGCCATGTACAGGCTTTAGTAATTGCTCCAACAAGAGAGTTGTGTGTGCAGATTTCTAACGATCTTCAAACTTTTGCTAAGTACCATAAAAGTGCAAAAGTTGCTACCATCTACGGTGGGGCGAGCATTGACAAGCAGGCAAGAGAAATAAAAAGGGGGGCACAG
This sequence comes from uncultured Flavobacteriales bacterium, assembly GCA_964387945.1. Lineage (GTDB taxonomy): Bacteria > Bacteroidota > Bacteroidia > Flavobacteriales_D > Parvicellaceae > Parvicella. Next base: position 62,181 of record CAYLYX010000006.1, read on the forward strand.
ATTGTTTCTGCAACTCCAGGAAGGTTAATTGATATGATCAGCAGAAGGTTGGTCAATTTGAAAGATGTTGAGATCGTAGTGTTGGATGAGGCAGATGAAATGCTGAACATGGGCTTCAAGGAGGATATTGATAACATTTTGGAAGGTACACCAGAAGAAAAGTCTGTTTGGTTGTTCTCTGCAACGATGCCAAAAGATGTGGCAAAGATTGCCAAGACCTACATGTCCAATCCTATTGAAATTACAGTTGGGAGTAAGAATTCAAGTAACGAGAATATAACCCACGAGTATTATTGTGTCAATAATAGAAATAGGTATTATGCCTTAAAGCGCGTGTTGGATTTTAATCCAAATATCTACGGACTGATTTTTTGCAGAACCAAAAGAGAAACACAAGAAGTGGCAGATAACTTGATGCGCGATGGATACAATGCAGAACCTTTGCACGGTGATCTTTCTCAAATGCAGCGAGATAAGGTGATGGAGAAATTCCGTGACAAAACGTTACAGATTTTAGTGGCAACAGATGTTGCGGCAAGAGGAATTGATGTGGATGATATCACCCACGTGATTAACTATAACTTGCCAGATGATATTGAGAACTACACGCACCGTTCAGGACGTACAGCAAGAGCTGGAAAGCACGGTGTATCATTAGTTTTTGTTACACCCAAGGAAGTATATCGCATTAAGCAAGTGGAGAAAGTTATTCAGAAGAAATTCTCTTTTGAAGAAGTTCCGAGCGGAGAAGAGATTTGTAGAGAACAGTTGTTTGCGTTGATTGATAATATTAAGCGCGTAGAAATCCGAGAAGATCAGATCGAAGAATACCTACCGACAGTGGTGGAGTTGTTTGAAGATTATTCAAAAGAAGAGCTGATTAAACGATTTGTGGGAGCGGAATTCAATAAATTCCTAGAATACTACGAGCGATCAGGAGACCTAAATGCAGATCCAAAGAGTGGCGGAAAAGACGATAGAGGCGGAAGAGATAGAGACAGAGGAAGAAAGCGCGATAGAAAGACCGATACGAATAAGGAAAGATTCTTTGTGAACTTGGGTCTTTCGGCTGGTTTGAATAAAGGAGCCATCGTAAGGTTAGTCTGCAATCAAACCGGAATCTCATCTGCAGATATCGGAAGAATAGATTTGTTCAATGAATTCTCATTCTTTGATGCCAATGTAGAGCACACAGACCTTATTATTCGTCAGGCTTCTAAAATTGACTATGAAGGAAAGCCGATGAAAATTGAAGTTGCAGGAAAAGGTGGCGGAAAAGGTGGAAATAAAGGAGGAGGAAGAAGTGGTGGTCGTTCTCGTGGTGGTAACGCAGAAGGAAAAAGATCGAAAGAAACCGGCAATCGCAGATCATCCGCAGGGAAGAAAGGTGGTAATAGAGGGTCGAGGAGAAAAGGACGTAGATAATTTGAAAATGTTATAATTTAAAGACTTGACAAGGCGTATAGGAAAAATGCATTGTCAAATCAATTAATTCCCAAATTTTCAAACTGAAGATGTTCCATTTCTTATCTTCGTAATTATACTTTTCAAAAAGCGTATGGAAGAATTTATTGATTTACTTAAATATACCGTTCCCTCGGTTGTCGTTTTTGCAGTGACTTTCTTTATGATGAAAACATTCTTTGAACGAGAGAAAAAACTTCGGGAGGAAGAAAACAAGGTGCAAGCTCGTAAGGATTATGTTCCGCTAAGGATTCAAGCATATGAGCGAGCAGCATTGTATTTGGAGCGTATTGATCCAAACAACCTCATCATGCGAGTTCATTCTCCTGGAATGAGTGCCAATCGTTTGCATGGAGAGCTTCTCAAGACCATTAGGGAAGAGTATAATCATAATATGGTTCAGCAGATTTACATCTCCCAGCGGGCTTGGTCTCAACTAAAGAGAGCGAAGGAAGAGAGTATAAAAATTATCAATATGGCTGCTCAGCAAATGAAGGAACATTCCTCTGGAGTAGATCTCAGTAGCGCAATTTTTGAAATTGTTGCTAACCTTGAAAAGCTGCCGACCGAAATTGCCTTGGAAAAGGTAAAAGCAGATTTTCAAAAAGGAATGGTTTAGGCAGACAACCTCTTCACTTAGAATTCGTCTAAAAAGGGTAGGGAGAAAAAAATAAAAAAATCTCCCCCCCTCAAACGAAAATTGTTCGTTACTACTAACAAAGAACAAAACTAAGTGATATGAAAACTATTAAACTCTTTACCTTATTATTGACTGTCCTCTTTGTCGGGAGCACAAGCGCTCAATGTGACGCTACTTTTACTAGTACTAGTCCTTCTAGTGGAACTTTTGTATTTACTAACCCTGGTATTTATGATGCTTATTACTGGGATTTTGGTGATGGAAACACCACTTCAGGAGGAAATACCGTTACGAATGTTTACTCCTCAAACGGATTGTATAGCGTCTGTCTTACTGTAGTCGACTCTGTAAATTCGTGTACCGATACGTACTGCGATTCTGTTTATGTCTCCGGGCTAGCCGTTACGTGCGATGCGAGTTGGACAAGTTATCCTGATTCAACAGGAAGTGTTTATTTCGTGTCAGCGCAAACTGGAACTGGGTACTCCTACTATTGGGAGTTTGGAGACGGAAATACGTCAAGCCTTGCAAATCCAACACATACGTATTCGTCTAATGGAACGTATAGTGTTACACTGACCATTTGGAATGGGTCGAGTTGTTCAGATACTGTCGGCAACAATATTAATGTAACTACTGTAGGGTCGAATCCCGTTGTTACTTGTGATGCATCTTTTTCCACAATGCTAGATTCTGCATCATGTAACACGATTTATTACGGTGCATACAATACTAATTACTCAGATTACTACTGGTATTTTGGTGATGGAACCACATCAAATAACTCTTGGGGGACGCATACCTATACGCAGGATGGAACTTATACCATTGAGTTGACGGTTTACGATGCGGATTCTGCTGGAAACTACATTTGTGGAGATACTACTTATCAAGTTGTCGTGATTAACTGTAATGGATCAAGTGGGTCTTGTGATGCTTCTGCAATGCTTGTGGATAGCGCAGGTTATCTTTATGGAATTCCCAACACGTACTCGGCTAATTATGACTACTTCTGGGATTTTGGAGATGGAAACACAAGCACTCAGGTTTATCCTTGGCATCAATATGCTGCCCCAGGTACCTATAACGTTTGTTTGACGGTTACAGATTCAGCACAAGGGTGTACAGATACGCAGTGCTACATGTATACGGTGATATCTCCAACCTCATGTAATGCAGACTTCTACTTATTTCAGGATAGCACGAACGCAGGAGTTTATTATGCATGGAACATGTCTACTGGAAATAACTTGACTTACTTCTGGGACTTTGGTGATGGAAATACAAGTACACAAGCTTACCCGATTCACACGTATACTTCAGTTGGGGTTTACCAATTGTGTTTGACTGTGGCTGATGGAAGTGGATGCACAAGCACTTTCTGTGATACCATTAACGTAGTTGTAAAGGCAAATGGTACTACCTTGGGTGTGTCACCAGCAGGACAATTTGCTGCGGTAGAAGATGTGAACATTGTTGAGGATGTGAATCTTTATCCTAATCCTACTAGCGGTCAGGTTAATCTAGCAATAGATCTTTCTCAGCAGGGAGAGTTTACCATCTCTATTTTGAATTACGTTGGTCAGTTCATTGAGATGAATACGGTGCAATTGAATGCTGGTCAAAATGCTTTGAATTTGGATTTGTCAACTCAGCCTAAAGGAGTTTACATTGTGAATATCCAAGATGAAGCGACAGGATCAAGTCGAAACATCAAGTTAATCAAAGAGTAATTTTATCAACAAAGCTCCACCTCAAGCTTGGGGTGGAGCTTTTTTCTTTCCCCCAGCTTGCAGATAGATGAGCGAACGATAAAAAAAATAAAAAAAGGTGATCGAAAGGTCATTCTATCGCTCTATAACTATACCTTCAATGTGTTGATGGCTACAGCTGTTCGGTACAAAAACAATGAAGAAGATCAAATGACGATTGTCAATAATGCTTTCATGAAAATGATAGACCATATAGACAAGTTTAAAGTAGGAACAGCCTTTTTATCCTGGACGAAAAGAATTGTAATCAACGTGGCAATTGATGATTTTAGAAAGAGTAAAAAATACGACACGATATTTGATTGGAGTGATGAAATCAGTAACGAAGCTGTAACTGAAGAAGAAATTGACGATAATCTATCGGTAGAAGAAGTAAAAAAGGTGATGAATGAATTGCCACCTGCGACCAGAGTTGTATTTAATTTGTTTGCCATAGATGGGTTAAAAAATAAGGAAATTGCGGAAGAGTTAGGGATTACCTATGAAACCGTAAAATGGCACATAAAAAGTGCAAGAAAAGAAATCAGAAAAAAACTTAGTTTAAAACCAGCTTGAAAGGATCAGACGAAAATATTGACCGATTAATTAACGAGAAACTGTCTTCAGGTAATTTCGAAGTTCCTGCTGCCTTTACGGATGACTTAAACAAGCGTTTGGATGAGAAGTTTGGTAAGAAGAAAGGCTATTGGCTTTGGGGAATAATGGCAGCTGTACTGATCATCGGTGCGGTTTCCATTCCTTGGTTGATGAGCGATTCTGGTTCAGAAGGAGACATTGCGTCATATTCAACCGTTGAGGAAGAAAATGATAACAAAAAAGACCTTGTAGGCAATGATGATTTCAGTTCTGAAAAGGCAGAAAAAACAGCCGATGTACCAAACAATACATCTTCATCTTCGATAGGAGGTATTGTAAAGACTTCAACTGATGATTCAGAAAAGCTAACAACCGATGTTTCATCAAACTTCACCAGTACTAGCTCAAATACTTCTGATGCATCTAAGACAAAAGATACAAAATCTTCAGACCAAAATTCTGATGATGGATCATCGAGCTACGTAGAAAGCAAATCGGATGAGTTGTCTTCCAACGATTCAACTTTGGCACAAAGCAACTTCGATGGAAAAAATGACAACAAAAAAGATGATTCTTCTACTGATGAGGTAGCTCCTCATTCCGCTCTAGATGATAGTATTTTTGTAATTGATTCATCGCTCATTGTGGATGAGACTTTTATCGATACCATAAAAAAATACAAAGACTCTGTTGTTATCAGGGATTCTGTGGTGATTCGTGATAGTATAGTGATAAGAGATTCTGTAATCCAAGTATCGGGTAATAGCAAATGGAGTTTGGCGGTTTTTGGTGGGCTGAACCAAGGCAAGAGTAATGCTATAGGTTTAACTTATCAAAGTATTGTTTCACCTGCGTTTGGATTGGGAGTGGATTACGAACTTTCAAACTTTTTAATCGGTTCTGGAGTAGAGCTGAGACAAAGTTCAGAAGAGTTAAACGTACAGTATGAAACGTATTCGACATCAGATTCAATTTATATTGCGAGTTACGATCCATATATTATCTATGATTCAGTTGGAAATGTAGATACAACAATATTAGTTCCTGTATATGATACCACAACTGTTACGACAAGTGTTACTAACAGTGACTATGTTAAGAATACGGTAAGTTGGTTGAGTATCCCATTGCGTTTTCAATATCGTTTTGATCTTAATAAGTGGAGTATTATACCTGGAGTTGGTATGAATGTAAGTATTGCTATCGCTGGTGATCCCAATCAGCCCGATCCATGGTTGGATAATGCAGTGGGAGAGAGTAAGATGCGATTAAATTATCAGTTGCACCTTCAAATCAGAAGACGGTTTGGAAGTTCGGGGAATTATGGATTTGTTCAACCCTACTTTATGAATCAACTGAACAATACAACCTACAGGTACAATAACTTGGGGCTCAACTTCGGAATCGGCTTTAGATTTTAGAAGTCTTTCCACAAGCAGTATTTGTTTCTATTTCCTTCCCAGAGTTCAATTCGATAATCAAGAATTTTCAGAGGCTGTTCATTCGGGTTCCAAATATAGGTTTTAAGCTCGGGTAGCGTTTTACGGTGGTTGAGCAAAACATCCATGCTTAACGCGATGACTACGTGCACTGTAGAGTCTTTCGGGTTGAAGTAGAAGAGATCGGATGAGTTGGCCGAATAATGCAGTGATGAATCAACGCCTAATTCTTTGAATTCTGCTACCAACTTTACGTCTTGCTTTTCATTGCTCAAATTTATCTTAGTCGAGACCACTAGCAGGTCATATTCATGTTCTAACTGACTTTGAATATCAATCGTGGTTCCTAAACTAAATGTGCTACTGTCAGCATATGTCCCAGAAGACATGCGCACGCCATTACTATTGTTCATCGTTGGATGCGCTAAAACATCGTGATAACCATTATAACTTAAATCCTGATACTCCCAGCCCCTTGAGAACAAATAGCTGGCGGCACCACTGACATAGTTTACCTCCACAAGGTTTGGGTAGTAGATGTGTGCTATGGCAATTAACTCTTTTGGAAACTGTTCCACATGTCCTAAAAAGAGCTGATTTTTATCGCAGTTTATGATGTACTCTTCAAATTCTTTCAGCGTATTCACTTTTTCTTCCCATGCCAGATAGCCAGTTGGGATGTCAATGTTTCTAGGGAAATTGATTTCCAGAAAGTGAGGATAGGTAGCAAACACAAAACATGTTTTTTCTTCATCGTATTGAGCAGCATCTTCTTTCATTTGAAAGTAACGATTGGCATAGAACACTTCGAAGTGTTTTCGATGAAAAGTTAGCGAAGTGGTTCCCACCAAAAGGACAAGAACAACCAAGGTAGCTTTGGTTTTCTGTTGTAATTCAGGGATCCAACCGAGTAGGCTAAAAAGCATAAAAGGAAATAAAAAGATCAGCATGGAGGGTTGCAGAACAGGGTTTACTTTCACAGAATAATAGTAACCTATGACCCAAACACCGAAGAACCAAATTCCAGAAATCAACACCCATTTGAATGATCGGCTCTTTTTAAAGCTGTAAATACCGACAGTTACTATTGCAACAAAAGAAATCATCAATGCTATTGAGTGGTTAAAGCTGTAACTAAAGAAGTCGAGGATAAATTGAGGAGTTGGCTCGCCAAGCCATTCACCCACACCACCACGGTCGAGTTGATGTAAAAAGATGGATAGGTTGGGAAGGTAAAGAAGTACAATCAATACCCCCAATATGAGATATTTTAGTACATATTTTCGCTGGACCACGAATACGCCTGTAACACCAATCAGAAACGAAGCTAGGAGTGAGAAATGGTGATTGTAAGCACATGCTGCTCCAAAAACTACTGTTAACACCAAATTCTTCCAGAAATTCTGTTCAGGTCGATTGACCAGTTTGTCCCAAAAATAAACCATGCACAAAACCAAAAACATTCCACTGACGTATGGTCGAGCAATCTGACTGTACATTACCGTGAACTGTAGGGTGGCCAGAAATGAAATGATCAGTAGCGCTGCGGTTTCGTTTGACCAACGTTTGAAAATAGAGTAGGCGAGGGGTAAACATCCAATTCCCATGAGAAGAAAAGGTAGTTTTACAACCCATTGCTCATCACCAAAAAGTTTCACCCAATAGTAGGTAAAAACTTGCACGCCTGGAGGGTGGGTATCTGGTTTTACACCAAATTCAATAAGATCTGAGAAAGTATCGAATTGAGTTCGATTCAACGTGCTCACTTCGTCATGCGTAAGTGGGATTTCAAAGAGGTTCCAGCAACGTAGGATAGTGGCAATAACAATAATTACGATCAGCAGCTGATGCTCCGATATGTATTTTTTGATGGACATAAAAAAAACCGTTTACAAAAGTAAACGGTTTTTCTCCCGATTCCTACCGGGACTGGTTTCGTGGTGATTATTTTCCTCCCACTAGTGTCATCTCATCCACAATGTGCTTAGCTCCACCGAATTTGTCGATGATGAAAAGCGTGTATCTGATGTCAACAGAGATGGTTCTTTGTAAGTTAGGCTCAAAGTAAATGTCTCCACTCATCGCTTCCCAGTTACCATCAAATGCAGTACCGATTAACTCTCCTTTAGCATTGATCACCGGACTTCCAGAGTTACCTCCTGTAATATCATTGTTGGTCAAGAAAGCTACTGGTAATTTACCATTCGCCATCGCATATCTACCATAATCTTTCTTTTCGTACAACTCTTTCAACCTTGGCTCAACATAGAACTCATGCGTTTTGTTGTCTGTTTTCACTTCTTTTTCCATTACTCCCTCTAGCGTGGTGATGTAGTGGTATCTTACCGCATCAGCACCTTCGTAAGGAAGCACGTTTCCGTAAGTTAAACGCATCGTAGAGTTCGCATCAGAAGCGTAAGCTTTGTCTGGATTCATTTGTCTTAAACCATCTACAAACAGTCTCATGCCTTTCTCGTATTTGGTGTTCATCGTTTGAGAAGGGATGATAATTTTTTGAATGTAAATTTCGATGAATTCATTTACTAATTTGTAACACAAATCTTTTTCAATCGTTTTCTTAGAGAAGTTGTCTAAAAAGTCTTCTGCACTCTCTTTGGAAGCAAAAGGAGATTTTTTATAATATTTCTCTGCAAACTTTCCAAAATCCTGCTTGTACTTATTGGCGATGTAGGTCAAGGTCTCAGGGTGGAACTCTTTATCTACTTCATTGTAATACATTTCTAACATTGCCGCCAATGTATTCTGGTCGATGGTCATGTTAAAATCTTTGTAGAAATCACCCATCTCTTCTTTGATAGCTTTTGCTGCATCCATCATTTTGGTTTCGTCATCTGCCTTAATTGCAGCCGCCATATCACTTCTGAACCCAAAGTTACCCAACATCAAACCAAAGATCTCCGGACCTTGAAAGATCGCCTCACCAAAGTAGGTGTTAGGCACAACATACTTCTCACTTTCTTTGTAGTACTCATCAATTAGATTAAGTGCATTACCATACTTCTTCTGTCTTTCTTTGTCTTCTTTAGCCCAAGCTAGGTACTTATCTTCAATTTTCTTTTTCTTATCGTACACTTTGTTGTTTACCAACTGTGTCGACTGACCCAAGAAATACTTCCAATAGTTAGCTACTCCTGCATGCTTTGAAGCGTACTGAAGCCTTACATCAGGATCGGCATTCATACCTTCTTCCATGATGTCTAATTTCTTTCTTCTGATTTTCACACGCAACGGCTGCTCAATATTCACAGCTTCCTCTACTCCGTAAGAAGTCAGGTAACGGTCAGTGCTTCCAGGGTATCCCAAAATCATTGCGAAATCATCTTCCTTAACACCAGAAAGTGAAACGGGTAAATGGTGCTTTGGCTTGTAAGGAACGTTATCTGCTGAGTATTCAGCAGGCTTATTGTCTTTATCAGCATACACTCTAAACATAGAGAAATCTCCTGTGTGTCTTGGCCACATCCAGTTATCGGTATCACCTCCGTATTTTCCAATGCTTTCAGGTGGAGTTCCTACTAATCTCACATCTTTGAAGATGTTGTACTTAAACATGTAGTACTCGTTACCGTGGTAGAACGACTTTACCTGAATTTCAAATTCATCACCTTCCTCTTCTTTAATTTTCTTGATGTTTGCATCAATCTTAGCCTGACGCTCACCTTCATTCATGTCATCTTTTACACCATCTAGCACGCGAGAAGTTACATCATCCATTCTTTCTAGAAACCAAACCGTAAAATCAACAGGGATTTCGTCTGCTTTAGTTTTTGCCCAGAAACCATTCGTAAGAATGTTGTTTGCAGGAGTACTATTCGCCTGAATTGAAGCATAACCACAGTGGTGGTTCGTCAACATCAATCCTTGATCAGAAATGATCTCTCCCGTACAGAATCGTCCGTCCAAAGCAACAATTGCATCTTTTAGAGAGGAGTTATTCACGGAGTAAATTTCCTCTGGTGTCAACTGGAGCCCATGCTCTTGCATGTCTGTATAATTCAACCTTTTAATCAAAAGAGGCAACCACATTCCCTCATCAGCCTTTACATTAACAGCGCTCAAGGTAAATACGGCTATTAATAGTAACGTTATTTTCTTCATGTTTTTAATATTGGTTTTACACTACAATTATATATCGCTTCAAAGAAATGAAGCAGATTTTTTCAATGGGTGGCGAATATAATTATTTTAATGGAAACAGAGAAGGATGAACGTAAGCAACGCACTAAATGATTTTGACGCTTGTTTTAGGCAACCAACCTACTTTACCCTGATCAAAATGGACCTTGTACCAGTTTTCGTTTTCATCCAGGATTTTCAATTTACTTCCTTCGTGGAGGACAAAGGCTATACTTGCTGCCTTTGATGGGTCATTTCTCACTTCAATACTGGGTTCAAAGAGAATGGCAAAGTCGTTGTTGTTTGCTACGTTGTATTGCAGAAAAGCAACCATAACAAATAATACGGTAAAAACCCATGACACGATTCCTCCGATTAAGCCAATCCGTTTGATCAAACGAGAAGAGAGAAACGCATAGCCCAATAAAAGTAGCGCACCAACAATAGCGCCTACAACCGCCAAAACAGACCAAAAATCTGCGGAACCACCTAACGTACTGCTCAACCACCCCGTGATGCCAGTACTAAATGAAGCGCCACTTTTGTCGGTCAATCTTTTATGAGCCATTTTTAAGTTATGCTCCAAGTCGTCATTGCCTGGATTCAGCTTCAATCCTTTCTCAAAATAGTAGATGGCATCTGGTACAAGGTTTAATTTGTATGCCGCAGTACCCATGTTCTGATAAAGTTCAGCAGAGACCATTTCCTGCTCTTCAATGAGCTGATAGAGCACTAAACTTGAATCATACTGCTGCTGATCATAAGCGTCATTGGCTTGTTGAAACAATTCCTCAGGAGAAGATTGAGTAAACCCTACTAGCAAAGAGAGTATGCATCCGAAGGTAAATATCGATCTAGCTAACATGTTTCTCAATTTGTTGGATTAGACTTTTAGTTTCGTTCATCGTTTCTTGTGCCCCAGCTACCGTTACGGGAGCATATCTTGCCATTTCGCAGGCTTCTAAGATTTTCAAAGCACGGTCGGATAAAGCTTCATCTGATAGTTTAGACACAATGGTTTCCTTGGTTAGAGCGCTAAACGGAGTATCTAACTTATTCGATAAGTAGTGCATTAATCCTTTGTACAATTCATCATAGAATCCAAGACTATCTTTCTCAGATAATCGTTGTTCCGCAACTTTTAAGGTTTTAAACAGATTTTTTCCTGCTGTCTTCCTTTTGTCAACTTTCTTTTCTTCCGGTCTGAAAGCAACAAACAGCAAACCACTTAGTGCTAATACCAGTGGAGTTGTAATTCCTGCCCAAAACATAGAACTATTAAAGAAAGTTGTTTGGGAAGAAGAAAGACTGGAGGAGTAGGCAATGTGTCTGATTTCTTCATTGATGACTTCCACATCCTCTTTTTCGACCACGGAGCCCGTGTTCGTTGAAGGAGTACTATTAGCCGTTTTTTCTACTTCAATAGTCTGGGCAGGGTGACTCATCGTTTTGTAGCTTTTTGAAGCTAAATCAAAATAACTGAGTTCAAATGCCGGAATTTCAAATGTGCCATGATGTCTTGGAATCACCAAATACCTAAACTCTCGATCGCCAGCAAATCCGTGACTGGTGGAAAGGCTTACCGTACCTTCAACCTTGGGTTCGTAGGCATCAAAATCTAGCGGGAAGGTTAGTTCTGGAGCGACTAATTTATTTAGGTTTCCTTTTCCAGAAACTTTAACGAGCACATCAATTGGTTCTCCCGCTTTTAATGAAGTAGTAGAATAATTAACTTCCAATTCGTAATCTCTTCCGACCTGATTTATAAAAGATGCAGGAGCACCCTCGGGTAACGATTTTACCTTGATGGTTGGACTGTTACTCTTTAGAGGATGCATTGTTCCTTGAGAGAAGAAGCCTCCTCCTACAACCAAGTCTAAGGAGAATGCCGGAACTTCTACCTCACCTGGTTCTTTCGCAAAGACAACAATTTTTCTTAGCGGAATTTTGAGATATGCATAGCCATTAAGGTTTACTTGAGACTGCTGAAAACCTTTGTTTCCTGGCTCAATTTCTTCCATCCAAAAGGCATCCGTCATGGGAAATTCTTTTTTATCCAGATAAATGTTGGATGAGCGACTGTAAAGCGTGTAGGTTAATACGGCATGTTCGCCCGGGTAAAGCTCCTTTTTGGAAGCATCAATTGAAATAAAATAGTTAGCATTTTTCTTAACAATTTGTGCGTTGGGGTCGCCTTTTCCTACGTGTAGTGTGAACGACTTAGAAGTATAGGTCTCTCCATTCATTGTAAAAGAAAAAGAACCGATCGTGATATCGCCTTCTTTGGTGGGTTGCAGAATAAAAGAGTATTTACTGACTTGCATATCGCCTCCTCCAAAGCCGCCAAAAGAGAAAGAAGTCCCTTCTGTTCCTTCGTCTATTATGTTGAGCGATTTCATATCGGGCTTTGAAATGTTGATTCCATTATGAGAAATGGATGCCGTACCTCCTTTTAGTTTCATTTTCAAGATGTAAGAAAGTTTGATTTTCTCACCTACACCCGGATACTGATTGGTACAGGAAATATCTACATAAAGGTCTTGTCCGACCATGAAAATACTGGTACAGCTGATGCAAAGCATCAATAAAAACCTTTTTATGTCAATTGTCACATTCATGTTTACCAATCTTTTCCAGAACTAACGGTTTCGTTTTTGTCTCCTCTACTACCATACACTTTTCTAAGAATTTTTCCTTCTTCCTCATTGATGGCATCTAAGTCCTGCTCAGCTTGTGCCCTGCTCATTTGAGCTTGTTGTTCTTGCTCCTCACTGTTTTGATCGCCTCCGCTTTGACCGTCTTCTTTTTCGTTTTCAGGAGAGTCGTTACCTTCTTCGCTTTGATCTTGATTTCCTTCTTGATCGTCTTGTTCTTGATCACCGTTCTGGTCATTGTTTTCGTCCTGATTTCCATCCTCGTTCTGATCATTCGGGTTACCACCTTCGTTGGGATCGCCATTATCTCCATTTCCTCCGTTCTGGTCATTTTCCTTGTTCTGATCGCCTTCCTGATTTTGATCCTGACCGCTATCTGAAGAGGATTGGTTTTGATTTTGCTGAATCTTATTGAGAGCGTAAGTCAGGTTGTACTTTGCATCCTGATCCTTGGGGTTATTCTTTAACGAATTCTTATAACTTTTAACGGCTTGTTTGTAGAGTTTTTGAGCGTCCTGCATTTTGGTCGGATCTTGACTCATTGCATCTGCCTGCTGCAGATAAGTATTTCCCTGATTGTAATAAGCCTTAGCAACTTCCTCTGGCGATTGGGCTACTTTAGCGTAGTCTGAGTAGTACTGATTTGCTTGTTCAAAATCTCCGTTGAGGTAGGCAGCGTTTCCGGCATTATACAATGCTCTCGTGTTCTTTGCGTTTCTTTTGTAAGCCGCTTCAAATTGATCCAGTGCGTTGGCGTAATTCCCTTCACGGTAAGCATTGACACCATCATTGAAATCAATTTTGTCTTCTCGCTGTGAAAAACCAAGATTGCTTAGCATCAAAGCCATTAATAATGCTATGTAAAACTCTTTCCTCATTGCTTCTGTTGCTTAATGTCGAGTTGAAAACCTTTATTCTCCGTCAGCAAAGCATCCAATAATACTAAAATCAATCCAATCATCAGGAATATCTGAAAATGATCTGCATACGAAGTATATTTTGATTTGTTTAAGGCTGTTTTATCCATCGAATTGAGTTTGGCAATTAACCCATCAAGCCCTACATTATATCCTTGTGCTCGGGTATAACTCCCACCTCCGGCATTTGCTATTTCGATGAGGTTGTCTTCATTCAATTTGGTCAGTACGGTATTGCCATCTTGATCCGTTTTATAGCCAACTTTTTTACCATTTTGAAACATCGGAATTGGAACTCCTTCTGTCGTTCCCATCCCAATGGTGTGAACAATAATACCTTGCTCACTCACTTCTTTTGCTTTGTTAACTCCAGCGGCTTCATGATCTTCTCCATCTGAAAAGACAACAATTACTTTTTGCGCTGGATCTTCGGGTCTGAATGAGTTGACGCACGTTTCAATGGCTTCGCCAATATCCGTTCCTTGTTTTGTGATAAGGTCTGGCTCTACAAAATCTAAGAACATTTTGGCTACATTATAGTCTGGGGTAATGGGAAGCTGCTTGTACGCATCTCCAGCAAAAATCACTAGTCCAACTTGGTCACCGTGCAGCTGATCAATGAACTTGGAGATGTTTTTCTTGGCAATTTCCAAACGAGATGTTCCAGCTACCAAGTCCTCCGCATTCATAGAATAGCTGATATCTAATGCAATCATGATATCCAGCCCTTTTGAGGTAACCTCTCGTTCTTTCTCACCATATTGTGGATTAGCAGCGGCAACTATTGTGGCTGCAATTCCAAAACGTAGCAAAGTATATTTCGTAATTCCCTTAAGGGTGCTAAAACCTGTTGTAAGGTACTGTAATAAACGTTCGTCTGCATAGTTGCCGAGTGTTCTATTTCTCCACCATTTTATGAATAAATGATAGCCCATCAATAGGGGAATAAGCACCGTACCTAAATACAACACCCTTGGATGTTCAAATCGAAAGGAAGGTTGATTCTCTTCCAGATAGAACCAGAAAGTTGCCACAATACCCCAAAAGACCAGCTCCACCACTACCAAAGCGATGATGAAACTCACCAGATTATAGCGATATGTTTTTGTTTCATTCACGATAGCGACTTAAAGATAAATCGGGTTAATAATTCTGCTCCAATCAAACCTAAAGCGATAAGGATTACGGGCATACTTCGCTCAGGTAAGTCAATTGCGTACTCAACCGTTTCGATCTTAGCTTTTTCCAACTGATCGATTTCGGCATAAATGGCTTCCAACTTATCGTTGTCGGTTGCTCTAAAATATTTTCCTCCTGTTGAGGATGCAATAGTTTTTAACGTTTCCTCATCAATTTCTACGTCCAGATAATCGTAGATGTAATCTCCCTTGTAGTCATAGGCTACAGGAGTTTTTGCCTTTCCGTTTGTTCCCACTCCAATGGTGTACACCCTTATTCCGAATTCTTTAGCCATATCCGCAGCTGCCAGTGGATGAATTTTACCATGCGTATTTACGCCATCCGTGAGGAGAATGACTACTTTACTTACGGCTTTACTATCTCTCAAACGATTTACGGCAGTGGCTAATCCCATTCCCATAGCTGTTCCTGGGTCTACCACTTGCATTTGAGCATCTCTCAATAGCTCTGTAACGATGTCTTGATCACCTGTTAACGGACATTGCGTATAGGCTTCACCTTCAAAGAGTACCAAGCCCATTCGGTCGTTTGGGCGCTTTGAAATGAACTCCTCTGCTACCACTTTGGAGGCTTCAAATCGGTTAGGGTCGAAGTCTTCGGCAAGCATACTTCCCGATGCATCTAGGGCAATCACAATGTCAATTCCTTCTTTGTATTGTTCTACATAGGACGCACTTTCTGTGGACATCTGAGGTCTGGCCATGGCAATGATGATGAATAACAAAGCGGTCATGCGTAAACCAAAGGTGAAAGGCTTGATAAATCTGGCAAAACCACTGTTCATTGTTGCTCCTTGCGGAATCACAGATGTTTTGTAGGTTACTTTTTGTTCTCCAAGTAAATAGTAGAGAAATGCCAAAAGCGGAATGGCTAGTAGCATCCATAAGACACCCTTGTCAGCAAATTCATATGTTTCTCCAAACAATTCCATTTGCTATTTGGTCTTTTTTTGCTCTAATTCGTGAATTTCTGCAGCAAGGATACTCTTGGCAATGCTCATTGCTTCTTCATTTTCCTTTGGTGTAGGAAGTGATTTGGCAAACTTGATCAAATCGGAAAGAGCAAATAGGTTTTTAATTTGTGTCATCATAACCGGATCAATGGATGACAATCCTAACGACTCGATGATCTCATGGCTTGTCTGCTCGAGCGCCTTAATGTTGTATTTGTACTCGATGAATAATCGAATTACTTCCGTGACTTCAATGTAGTATTCCTTGTGTTTACCGTTTTGCCAGAGTTGCTGTTTCTCAATTTCTTCCAGTCTTTGCATCCACTGGATAGGAAGCGGGATAATGGGTTCTTTCGGAGCGCTTTCTTCTGGTTTTCGAGACATATAGATGGCTGCGATAACGGAGCCAATGATGATGAGTGCAATGACCAATAGCAAAACCCAATGCTCTTTCAGCCAGATCATTACCTTTTCCCAAAAAGTATAGGGGTCGGTAGAAATATCCTTGATTCCAACAAAACCTTTGTCTTCTTCTAATTGAGGTACATCCACCTGAATGGTCGTCACGTTAGTGGTAATCGTATCTTCTTTATGAACCGCAATAAATGGTCCAACCTGAATTTTTCCTCCAGCATAAATCCCGACCACAAAATCTTGTTGCCAGATCATCAATGGATTTCCTTGATTATCTGTGGTAGATTGTGTTTGAGGCTCTTGCACCGAGAGAATGTCAATGGTGTCATTCAGGGACTGGTCTGCTTCAATTTTTGGATAGGTGATTTCTTGTGGATTAACCCCTGCATCAAACGTAAACCGTACACTCATGTTCACCTGATCGCCAATCTCAATTTTATTGACATCACTCACGAGACTTGCTGTCTGACCAGAAACCCAAACGCAAAGCGATAAGAAAACGATATGTAATAACCACTTCATTATCTTCTCTTGAATAAGTTCATCAACGGAACAATGTAAGATTTGTCAGTGTCAATTTTGACAAAGTCCACCCCAGACTTTTTGAAGGTATTGGAAAGTTTTCTGTTGCGTGCAATGGCTTCAGCTTTCCATTTTGTTCTTACTTTTTTGCTCGAAGTATTGATCCATTGCGATTCTCCTGTCTCGGCATCTTTTAGGTTGATTAACCCCAACTTGGGAAGCTGCTCTTCAAAAGGGTCATTCACCTGAAGCGCAATCAAGTCATGTCTTTTGTTAACGATCTTTAGTGATTCTTCCAGTCCTTTAGCTCCCATAAAGTCAGAGATCACAAAGGCAATGGAACGTTTTTTAATCGCATTGTTGAAGTGTCTTAAGACATAAGAAAGATCAGTTTTCGTACTTTGAGGTTCGAATTCCAATAACTCTCGGATAATCCTAAGAATATGTTTTTTCCCTTTCTTAGGAGGAATAAAAAGTTCTACCTGATCAGAAAATAAAATCACTCCAATTTTATCGTTGTTTTGAGCTGCTGAGAAAGCTAGTACCGCACATAATTCTGCAATGAGCTCTCGTTTTAACTGATTTTTTGTGCCAAACACAGACGAACCCGAAATATCTACCAGAAGCATCATGGTAAGTTCACGTTCTTCCTGAAATACCTTGACATAAGGCGTGTTAAATCGAGCGGTGACATTCCAGTCAATGGTTCGAATCTCATCACCAGGCATGTACTCGCGCACCTCAGCAAAAGCCATTCCCCTTCCTTTGAAGGCAGAGTGGTATTCTCCTGAGAAAACCTGAGATGACAGACCTTTCGTCTTGATCTCAATTTTTCTTACCTTTTTTATGAGCTCTTTGGTATCCATTTGATTTTTTTACGCTTGATATTTGACGCTAGACAATAATTGTTTAATAATCATGTCGAGCGTCTACAGTCAGGCGTTCAATGTCTAACTGAATTAAGGTACTTCAACTCGATTGATGATCGTATTGATAATGGTCTCGGTATTGACATTTTCTGCCTCAGCTTCGTAGGTAAGGCCAATCCGGTGACGTAACACATCGTGTGCAATGGCACGAACGTCCTCTGGAATAACATAACCTCTTCGTTTTATGAAAGCAAAAGCCTTAGCACAAGTTGCCAGCGCAATGCTTGCACGAGGAGACCCTCCAAATTCAATGAGTGGTTCTAGGTTGTCCAGTCCATAATCTTTTGGCGTTCTAGTAGCATAAACCAAATCAACGATGTACTGCTCAATTTTTTCATCCATGTAGACCTGCTTTACAATTCCTCTAGCTTTAAGAATGGTTTCGGGAGAAACCACTTGGTTAGGTTTTGGAAAACCAGCAGAAGATACATTGTGACGAATAATAAGTTTTTCCTCATCCTTCTTAGGATAGTCCAGCACAACCTTTAGCATAAAACGATCTACCTGAGCTTCAGGCAAAGGATACGTTCCTTCTTGTTCTACTGGGTTTTGAGTAGCAAGTACTAAGAAAGGTTCAGGAAGTTTGAACGTGTTATCACCAATGGTCACCTGTCTTTCTTGCATGGCTTCTAGCAAAGCAGATTGAACCTTAGCTGGAGCACGGTTGATTTCATCTGCCAGTACGAAGTTGGCAAAGATGGGGCCTTTCTTAGAAATAAATTCTTCTTTACTGTGGTTATAGATCATCGTGCCCAACAAATCGGCTGGCAAAAGATCGGGTGTAAACTGGATTCGACTAAATGAGGCTTCAATAGTCTTCGCCAGTGTATTGATCGCTAATGTTTTGGCGAGTCCAGGAACACCTTCCAGAAGGATATGTCCGTTAGACAATAAAGCAATCAGCAAGCGTTCAACCATTTGAGGCTGTCCGATGATCACTTTGTTCATTTCCATCTTGATCAAATCAATGAAGGAACTTTCTTGCTGAATGAGTTCATTGATAGCTCTGATGTCGGTTCCTACCTGAGAACTTTCGCTTGTCGGTTCCGTTCCCATATTCACCGCTCCTGATATTGGATTTTCATTTTCCATGTTCTTGCACTTTTAAGCGTTTTCTCGTTACTACAAAAATCGTGACTACTGAGGTTTTTATGAAGTGAAACAGTGTTAAAGAATGTTAACAGTTTTCTTAAATAGTGCTAAGAAACAGGTGCTGTAAAATATTATTCAGCTGATTTCATCGCTTTTTCAAGGAGATCGGCATGCTCTGGGCAGGTTTCCTTCATAGCGTCTTGAATATCAGTAATACTCACTCCTTCATCCAAGAATGAGTCTAACTCTGACCTCAGGCCAATAAGGTCCAAGTTATTGTGGTATTCACCTTCTTCGTCACCTGCAGTGTCTTCTGCATAGGTCTCAGCTAACTTACATCCACAGTGTGTGGCATCTCCAAGGAGTTCATGTTCACAACTAATAAGTGAAAAGGTAATAAGCGAAATGGCAAAGAGTTTAATCGTTTTCATAGTAGTAGAATTAATAGTTCTTTGAGAGCGAAGATAAGCATTAACAGGAAATAGAATGTAAAGCGCTAAGGTCGAGGCTTAGGGCTAACTGATTTTGAAGGTTTTGTATTGACTCACCAGCAGTCAAAATAGTCTTTGGCTTAATTTTTCTGTAGTCCAGACTAATCACGAATAACTATCTTTGTTCTCTTATGAAATTCGATTTAATCAAAACGGACGAGAAGTCTAAGGCAAGGGCGGGAGTTATTGAAACGGCCCATGGACAGATTGAAACGCCAATCTTTATGCCGGTGGGAACGGTAGCCTCTGTAAAAGGGGTTCATCAGCGAGAATTGGAAGAGGATATCAAGGCACAGATTATTCTCGGGAATACGTATCACCTATACTTGAGACCAGGTTTGGATGTCCTAGAAGCAGCTGGAGGCTTGCATAAGTTCAACGGTTGGGAACGTCCGATTCTGACAGATAGTGGAGGTTATCAAGTGTATTCGTTGTCTGGAACGCGAAAGATTGTGGAGGAAGGCGTGAAATTTCAATCGCACATTGATGGTTCTAGACATTTATTTACGCCAGAAGGAGTGATGGACATTCAGCGTACCATTGGGGCGGATATCATCATGGCTTTTGACGAATGTACGCCTTACCCGTGCGAATATTCTTATGCCAAGAATTCGATGGATATGACACATCGATGGCTAAAACGTTGTTGTGATCGTTTTGACAGTACAGAAGGTAAATACGGTTATGAACAAACGTTGTTTCCCATCGTTCAAGGGAGCGTATATAAAGATTTAAGAAAGGAGTCTGCTGAGAAAATAGCTTCTTTTGAACGTGAAGGTAACGCCATAGGAGGTCTTTCTGTTGGTGAGCCGCATGAAGACATGTATGAGATGTGTGAAATTGTCTGTGATATTCTTCCAGCGGACAAACCGAGATACTTGATGGGGGTGGGAACACCTGAGAATATTATTGAAAACATCGCGTTAGGAGTAGATATGTTTGATTGTGTTATGCCTACTCGAAATGCCCGAAACGGTATGATTTTCACCTCAGAAGGGATCATGAACATGAAGAACAAGAAGTGGGAAAAGTGTTTCGAACCTTTGGATCCGAATGGAACGGCTTTTGTCGATTCTTTTTACAGCAAAGCCTATGTGAGGCATTTGTTTATTTCCAAAGAAAGGTTGGGGGGACAGATCGCGAGCATACACAATTTGGCGTTTTACATTTGGCTGGTGAAAGAAGCTAGAAAACATATTTTAGCAGGAGATTTTGCCAGTTGGAAAGATCAGATCGTTCCCAAATTAACTAATCGTTTATAGAGGTTGATCAAAAAACTGGATATCTACATTGGGCGAAAGTTCCTCTTTACCTACATCTTTATGATTGTAGTGGTGATGAGTATTTCCATTGTGATTGATATCAGTGAGCGGTTGCGAGATTTTACCAAACCAGATACTGATCTTACGCTTTGGAAAATTGTTACGGAGTATTATCCCTACTTTTTTATTCATTACATGAACCTTTTTAGTTCATTGATCATTTTTCTCGCAGTGCTATTCTTCACAAGTATGATGGCGCAGCGGAGTGAGATCATCGCGATTTTGAGTAACGGAGTCAGCTTCAGAAGGTTTACAAGACCTTATTTAATCGTGAGTACGCTTTTGTTAGCCTTTTCGCTTTTGTCCAATCATTATTGGGTGCCAGAAGCAAATAAACAACGGATTCACTTTGAGAATAAGTACATCTGGCCTGTTAGTGATATTGACAATACCAATCTACAGATTGATGATTCTACTATTGTTCATTACAGCAGATATTCTCCAATTGACAACTCTGTTGAAAGGTTATGGGTAGAAAACTGGAAGGAGGATGAGAATGGTCTTTACACCATGTACAAGGATATGCAAGTGCATGTGGCTTTGGGAGATAGTCTAAGCAATAATTGGTCTTTTACCAAAGTTTTTATCCGACACATTAATGATTCCAGTGAAGTGGTGAAGTTGATGCAAACGGTAGATACCACGCTTCATTTTAACATCAAGGAACTAGGAGTAGAAAATAATTCGATGGTTGCAATGACAACTCCAGAATTGTTGAAATACCTTGATAAGCAAAGGGATAAAGGAGCGAATAATGTAGTAAACATCGAGTTGACACTGCATGAGCGAACAGCTTATCCTTTTGCGGCCTATGTACTTACTCTCCTAGGGTTAGCTGTTGCCTCGAGAAAAAGTAGAGAGAAGGTAGGGAAAAGTATTGCGTTTGGGTTGGTGATCAGCTTCTTGTATATCTTTTTTATGAAAATGACCACCGTAGCTGCTACCAATGTTGGGTTGTCTCCTGCCTTAGCCGTTTGGGTGCCCAATGGTATTTTTGCGGTCATAGCTTTTTGGGTTTATTATGATCGAATGAAAAATGAAGAGCCTCCAAAGTTTAGTCTGAAGTTTTGGAAACGATAGAGCTTACTTAACCTTGCTGAGAGTCGAGAGTTCACCCACGATTTCGAGTCCTGATACGCTTGAACTGTCTCGATAGATTTCTACCCCTTCCTTATCCTTGACTGAAATTAAAATCTTAGCATCAACACTTTCAGCAATCCTTCTGTCCATTGAGCCGTTGATGGGGGCAGCTAAAAGTCCTGATTCACTTTTTTTAGCTTGGATGTGAAAGTTGCTTTCTTTGGTAGAGATGTTAATCTCTAGACCTTCTTTTGTCTCGGTAAAAGTGAGGTCAGCTTTGGAGTAGGTGCCAAACGTTTCAATCTTGTTGTCTTTAAGAAAGAAACCCAGAAATCCGGTAAACTCTTTACCCAACCAAGGAATATTGGCAATGGAAAGCATAAAGGAGGTGCCTGTTTGGGTGAAACTGTTGGTTTGCATCCAAATCCAAGAGGAAGGCATGGATTTGCCCCAGTCTTTCTCAATATAACCATTCCCCTTGCTGAAAGAGTGTATGTCTTCATTGATTTTGATCTCACCATTTACCTGATGATCCAGACTTACTACACCATGATAACACTGCATAAAAGGAACATTATAGTACCATCCCATGATGCTTTTTTCGTCCAATTGTTTACATCCTTTGAAATCAACCTCACCCGAAATTCTCGTTGAATCATTTTCAAGGTTAAACCGTATTCCTTCACGTGAAAAATAATTCTCACCAATCCTTACTGAGAAGTTTTGAGGAGAAAAGTAAAACGTGGAAATATCAAATTTGTAGTAATACGTTTCAGCCGTTTTGCCATTGATAACTTGAATAAAAGCATGTTGGTCTTCACTGTTTCCTGATAACGATATTCCTGGTATAACACTGATAGCATCTGTCCCTTTTTCAGACACCATTTTGAAATACCACCCTTCAAAATAGTTTTTCTCTTCTTTGAAACCCTGAAACATTTCAGGGTTCTTCTTTGTCAGTCGCTTATACCCCGGAACGCGTGCATGAGCAGAGAACTGCACTTCCTCAACTTTGGTTTGTGCGAAATACGTTGCACCAGTGAGCAAACAGAAGATGAAGAATAAACGAAAACAGGCTTTCATATTAACTAAAACAAATCAATGCTGGAATAGTTCTTTTGGGTTTTTATTGATTCAAATAAAAAGAGTCACTAGTATCTAGTGACTCTTAAGTGGGTTATTAAAAAGCAAATTTTACTTGAACAGCATGAGTGTTCCATGATACTGCTTATCATTAACTTCTAGCGTATACATATAAGTCCCTTCTGGACAAGCCTCGCCTACAGTCGTATGACCATCCCATTGAATGTTGTTTCCGCTACTTCTGAACATAATTTGTCCCCATCTATTGTAGATGGTCAAATCCACACATTCGTAAATTCGGCCTGGTACGATAACCTTATAAGTGTCATTGTCTCCATCACCATTTGGTGTAAATACATTCGGTAAGGTTATGTCGTAATAATCATCAAATGACAGGACAGTTTCAGATTGAGTTGCTGTACTTTCACAACCATCTGAATTCGTAACAGTAAGATCAACGGTAAAGCTTCCGCTGTACGCAAATTGATGTGATGGGTTTTCCTCATCAGAAGTTTCTCCGTCATTGAAGTCCCAGAAGAAGTCAACGCCATCAATACTCGTGTTGGTGAAATCCACATAAGCGAATTCACATCCGGGTTCAACGTCCATGTCAAACGAAGCTGTTGGAGCACTGAAAATCGTAATAGTTACGCTATCTTGATCTGTACAACCTGCAATGTTAGACACCGAAACATAGTACGTTGTGGTGCTAGAAGGACCTGCCATTGGATTGGCAATGTTAGGATTGCTCAACCCAGCTATTGGCGTCCATGTATAGGTATTACCTACAGAACCAAATACATTGAGTTGTACACTATCTCCAGCACACACCGAAGTATCTGGAACGGTTGAAATTCTAAACACGTTCACAATCATCGTATCACTACTCACACAAGCATTGATATCTGTTCCTATTACAACATACTCTTGAGTAGAGTCTGGACTCGCCACAGGGTTATCAATGTTTGGATCGTCTAGGCTAGTTGCGGGAGACCAAACGTAGGTATCCGCTCCAGTTACCAGTAGACTAGCACTTGCTCCAATACAAATGTCTTGATCTGGACCGGCATCTACAGTAGGTAGCGGATTAACGGCCACCTCTACAGAGTCTATGTTAGAACAATTATTGCCATCTAAACCAGTGACGTAATACATGATGGTATCCGTTGGAAATGCCAGTGGATCAGATACTGTCGTACTGGAAAGATCAGTAGAAGGAGACCAAGTGTAATCTGTAGCTCCGGTAGCCTGCAGTTGGGCGGTATCTCCAATGCATATTGCAACGTTTACTCCAGCATCAACAATCGGCAAGGAATTAACAAAGATTTCAACGCTGTCATTGTTCACGCACATATTTGCATCTGTTCCTTCCACGTAGAACATGGTAGTAACCGAAGCACTAGAAACTGGGTTAGCGATAGTAGCATCATCCAAATCTACTGCTGGCGTCCAAATATAGGTGTCAGCACCAGAGGCTTGCAATTGATAGGTTTCACCAATACAAATAGAATCATTTGCTCCAGCATCAACAAGCGGCAACGCATTGACAACTATTTCCACCGTATCGGTATTTACACAAGTGTTGGCATCCGTTCCTTCTACAATGTATGACGTGGTTGTAGCAGGCCAAGCCATTGGGTTGTCAATATTGGGGTCAGAAAGACTATCTGTAGGACTCCAAACGTAAGTTATGGCTCCTGTTGCCAGTAGTTGAGTCGTGTCCCCAAAACAAATCGTGTCGTCTATGCCTGCATCAATTATTGGAAGAGGATTTACGTTTACGTCAATCGTGTCTGTATTTGTACATCCATCTGCGTCTGTTCCTTCCACAATGTAAGTAGTTGTAGTAGGTGGGAAAGCTAGTGGGTCAGCAATCAATGAATCGGACAAGGTAACCTGTTCGTTCCAAACGTAGCTGATAGCTCCTGAGGCGCTTAGCTGAGTAGTGTCATTGATACAAATATCTACATCGTTTCCTGCAAAGACAGCAGGTGGCGTTCGAACGGTGACTAAAACGGAATCTAAACCATTACAAGTATCGTTGTTCGTACTCAAATAGAACATAGTGGTTGTAGTTGGAAACGCTTGAGGGTTTGCCAAGGTGGCATCATCCAATAATCCAGCAGGAGACCAAAGGTAGGTTGTGCTGGCACCATCTGCTGATGGATTACCACCAATGGTTACCGTGTCTCCGGGACAAATGGTAGTGTCCGCACCGGCTTCGGTAGGTACATTTCCAAATACGGTCACTTGAACTGTATCGGTATCCGAACACCCATTAACATCAGTCACCGTAAGCACGTACTCCGTATCTACAGGAGGATTGAATATCGGTGTAAAAATATTTGGGTCGCTCAGGTTTCCTATTGGATCCCAAAGTGGAGTAAGTACTCCAGTTCCGCCAGATCCACTTCCATCCAAGACTTCTGTTGGAGCAGTAGTTCCGTTGGTCACACTAATACAAATTCCTTTGTCTTCACCAGCATCAGCAACTGGATTAGAATTGACAGTGACCGTCACCGAATCTATTGCGGTACAACCTAAAGCATCCGATCCTGTAACAAAGTACTCTGTAGTCGTTGTTGGGAATGCTTCCGGGTCTTCAATTGCAGGGTCACTCAACGTAGCGGTTGGCGTCCATGCATAGATGGTCGCACCGGTCGCCTGTAACTGCGCTGTGTCTCCTTCACAGATGGAGATGTCAAGTCCTGCGTCAACAGCAGGTGATACACCAACCGTTACTGTAATTTGAGCGGTGTCTGAACAAATACCATCGAAACCAATTACTTCATACGTTTCTGTAGCCGGAGGACATGCAATAGGATTCGCAATGGTGGAGTCCGAAAGCGTAAGCTGAGTATTCCACACATAATCCACTGCTCCAGAAGCAGAAAGGTTAGCGCAATCTCCATCACAAATTGTTGTGTCGTTACTTGTTGTTAACGTAAAAGCAGTAGAAACAGCAACTTCCACCGTATCTGTGTTAGAACAACCGAGTCCATCGGTTAACTCAAGCACATAGTTGGTTGTACTCACTGGGTCAGCGAATGGGTCCAAAACTGCAGGGTCTGAAAGGGTTGCGATGGGTGTCCATCCGAAGGTTCCAGGACCAACCGTTCCTTGCAATTGTACAGAGTCACCTGAACAAAGCACGGTATCTATTCCTGCATCAACAGTTGGGTTATTCACACCTACTTGGACTGAATCAATGCCAAAACAACCTCCTCCAATATCTACAGTAAGGTAAAACATGGTAGTGTCCGTTGGGAATATATCGGTTGATAGGCTGGTTGGCGAAGCAATAGCTCCATTGGGAGTCCACGCAGCAGTAAATCCTGGAGTAGCAGTAGTTGTACCTGTTAGTTGGATGGTATCTCCTGCACAAATTGTTGTGTCATTTCCTGCTTCGACAGTAGGAGCAGGGGTAACGGTGACATCATAATCTATTGGTTCTGAAATACAACCGAATTGATTTTCAGCGGTTAATGAGATGCTAGCAGCACCTACAGTTGTCCACTCTACATCTACCGAACTTCCATTATCCGCAACAATGTTTCCTCCAGTAACCGACCAGTTGTAACTCGTGGCTGGAATAGCTTGCGTAGTGTAAGTTTCTGTTCCAAACTGACAAACTACATCGGCTCCAGTAATCGAACTAGGAGGTGGAACAGGGTCTACGTAAATTTCATATACGTTGTTGGCTGAATTTGGAGGGCATCCGTTATCCGTAGCAGAAATCTGGAACTGATAAGGAGCGGTCCTAGCTTGATTACAATCTGTTGTCCAACAGAATTCAGTACTAGCGGTATCCAATCCACTTACAGGTGAAGTGATCGTTGCAGCAGGGTTAGTTAAGGCTGGGTCAAAGATCGCTCCTGAGGAAGTAATGGTTACACTATCCCCATTAGGGTCATTGTAGCCATAGTCAAAACAGATGGTTTCACCAGCTTCAACGTTAAAAACGGTATTCGTTGTTCCCAAGTTTGCATCGATTACAGGGGCTGGGTTATTTGGACAATTAAGTACAAGTAGTTGGAGATCTCTCCGGGTTATACCGATCAAATTCCCGTTTCTAAATTCTTTAATTTCAATAGCTACTACGTAGTCCCCAACGGTAGGCGGATAGTAGGTGGTGAGTCCAGTGGAGCCACTAATGTTATTGTAGCCACCCGCACCAAAAGGCTGTGCCATAGAGTAACCACCAGCGTAAGTTACATTTTGAATCGGCCAAACTAAAAAGGGGTTCTGGGGAGCTGGGGCAGGGTTGGCATTGGTAGCTTCTCCATCGTAAGGTGTTACAAAGCTAAAGGTCAAAAGATCGCCATCTGGATCATAAGCTGAGTTTAGGATTGTAGTCGTATCTCCCACACACAAAAACGGTACAGGGTCGTCTGTAAACACAGGACTGCTGTTTCCCAATAGTGGAGGAGAAATATAACAATAGAAGGCCATGGACTCATCAGCAATTAAATTGGCGATAGAACCATTACGACAACATCTTTCATAAACTACGTGATACCCAGTAAAGTTCAAGGGTAAATCAACCGTTCCCTCGTATACACCTTTATTGATA
Source organism: uncultured Flavobacteriales bacterium (assembly GCA_964387945.1). Lineage (GTDB taxonomy): Bacteria > Bacteroidota > Bacteroidia > Flavobacteriales_D > Parvicellaceae > Parvicella. The sequence continues at coordinate 89,438 of CAYLYX010000006.1, forward strand.
CACGTATTTGCACCAACACTGCATCCACTAGGTTGGTCAGGTTCAATTGTTTGTGTGCTAATTAGGTTGAGTTGTAAATTCGTCAAAAAGTTCTTATTTCCACCTGCAGTTGGGTCGTTTTGAACGTCATGTTCATAAATACCTACGGGTTGAATCGGATCTTCTGGCGCTGGTATTTGAGAGGTAGGACCACAGTCCGTGTAGGTTGTAAGAGTTATCCTGAAACGGTAATTTGCACCGAATTTACCAAGGTATTCATAACCTATGCTACCTCCTACAAGGTGCGTTGCATAGGAATAAGATATCGTTAAGGCACTAAGTATCAATAGTGCAGTTAGCTTCTTCAACATTCAGTAAAGTTTTATTTGGTCGTAAATTTCTTAATGACTCTTGATTGGTCGTCAAAAGTCAGAACTATTAGGTATTGACCAGCTGGAATGTTATTCCCAGACCAGGTCATTGTTGTTGTGTTTATTCCTTCTTGCTTATCAAGTAATCGGCCTACATAACTGTATACTTCATACGATGCTATAAGCGAAGAACTGGTTACAGTGAACTCCCCGTTATTCGGGTTAGGGTAGAGTGTAACATTAATGTTATTAGCATTTTCAATACCATCCACATCTTCAATGAGCACGCCATAATCTTCGGTCTGTCCTCTAAAGTTATTGTCGCATGGGTCTAACGAAGCTCCCACTTCATCCGATGAAACGCGCATTCTGAGGTAAGTATCTGTGGTTACATTGGATGCTGGAATCGAAATCATGGCCGTTGGGTTATAATCGTTCAACTCTTCAAAAACAAGTTCATTGGCATCATCAAAGTCACCATCGTTGTTATAATCAATCCATGCTTTGGTGTCTTGAGGGTTCTGTGTACCTGTTCTAACCTCCAATAGGTAGGAGTTTCCAGTTTGAAGGATGGTGTTGTTCTCGCAAGAAAAGTCTTGGTAATCCTCTTCAGCGTCAGCAGAACTATTGTTGATTGTATTTAATGAAACCGTGTAGATACCATAACCACAGCAGTAAGACAATGTAGACGGTTCGCAGGTAGGGTCCAGCAAATCAAATTCTGTAGCCACTTGAATATAAGCGGTTTGAATTAACGTATCAGAGCCATATTGGTTGGTAGTGATGAGCTGAACATCATATGTGCCATCAGTAGTATAAGTGTGCGTAGGGTTCTTCGCTACACTAGTGCTTCCATCTCCAAAGTTCCAAGCCCATGCATACGGAATGTTGGTGGAAAGATCTTCGAATTCAACGGTGCCGTCACAAGTGTAAACAACATCGCTCGTAAAGTTTGTGTTAGGAGGGAAAGGCTCTTGCTCGACAATTATGGTATAATCTTCACACTGACCGTAGCCCGGATCTAAACAAGGCGATGGATCAGCGTTCAGGTCGTAATCGGCTATCACACGCATTCTAAGCATGGTATTTAAAACAGCAGTTGAAGGGATAACCACAGTTGCGCTCGTGGTTGTAGAACTCGAACTGCTTGCAATTTCTTCTGTATTTGGGTTGAAAACGCCATCGTTGTTCCAATCAATCCATGCTTTGCAATTATGTGCTGTGGGACTTCCATGCGTTGCACTAAACGTATAAGACTGTCCAGCAAAAACAGTGGTTTGATCACATGTAAAATCAGAATAACCCTCAGAAGCATCTCCAGAAGATTTGTTGATGGTGTTGAACATTACGTTGGTAATTCCGAAGCCCAACGTTCCATCATCAGTTTGAGGTAAACACGAAGGAGTGGTTGGTGTACTTCCCGAAAGGTTGACATCTATGTAAGTAGTTTTAACTTCATCATCACTTCCGAAAGCATTCGTTGCGGTTAATGAAACTGTGTAAGTACCAGTAGACGTATAAGTATGTGATGGATTTTGTTGTGTGGATGTATTTCCATCACCGAAATCCCACAACCAAGAGGTGGGTGAATTGGTGGACATGTCTGTGAACTGAATATCTCCAGAACACGAAACCGTAGGACTACCAATAAAGTCAGCTACAGGCGGGATATTTGGAACCTGCCATTCAAAGATGAGGTTGGGACGCAGATCAGAAACCTGTCCACCCATAGTAGAACCACACACATTTGGAGCGTCTTGACGTTCGTACATCACCATATCATTGCTCGTCTGGGTATAATATGTGGACGCATTATTAGTAAAACTTGAATTATTGAAGCAAATATCAATGATCAAATTCGAGGTTCCGTCCCAGTTGAATGGAGTACTAAACGAGTGCATATTAACACCGGAGGTCTCAGTGTAATTACTCGGACCGAAGACAGTTGTAAGCCCAGAAGTCTGAAAATTGGAACTCCAAATGAATTCTGTACTCGTTGTGGTTCCTATTTTTATCGTAAACCCATCTAGTTGAACACCATTTGCCTGCGCCACATCAAATCCTAGCCCATGAATGTCACCTGCACTCATTCCAGCGGCTGATAACTCGCTAGCCAAGACAATGATTTGATGTTTGGCTCCCCAATACCAGTTTCCGTAAGGAGCTGGATATTCCGTGTTATTATTAGACTGAGTGCCACTTCCAACAAAAATGTTAGTAGTTTGAGCCATTCCTATGCAGGAAAATAGGAGTGCCATCGATAAGTATAATAGTTTCATAAAAAGTCGATTTTATATAAGACGTATATTTTAAGAATAATGTTGTTTTAACCAAGTAATTGCTTAAAAGTAATAAAGTTGCCTATTCTATAGAGCTTTTTTCAAGGAGATTATTTAAAGGTTCAGGATAAATTTTATGTTTCCCTTGAAATCCTGTTAAGCGAAAGTTTAGCTGTTTTTCTGTTAGGTATTCTTCTAGCTCCTTAAGTTGGTCTGGATTGTAAAACTCATCTTCATCTCCAAAGAGCACGTCAATTGGGGTGTTTACTTTAAAGTTGATTTTCTTCACGTCTACATCATCGGGAAATACACCCGCCCAGAGCACCAAGCGGTGAATAGGGTGTTGTGTCCATTCTGCCCATCGAGAGATGGTGGCAGCTCCTTGAGAAAAACCAAGAGCAACGACTTCTAACTGGTCTGTGATCGGAAGGTTTTTGATGACGTTATCTAAAAAATGACAGTAGTCTTTGATGTCATTTTCTCGATCTTCTTTCGTCATCCAACTTGCTACAACGCGACCGTTGAACCCTTTCCAATAGAATCGATGCAATCCTTCTGGGGCTATTACAACGTTTTCTGACAGGTCTATTCCTTCAAACCATTTTAGAAAGTACTCAGCCAATTGCGCATAGCCATGACACGCTATAATTACTCGCTTTGTGGTCTTTGTGAACTGCCCTAGCTGAAAGTAGCGCGCAGTTTTGGTTGTTGGTATTTGAAATTCTTTCATGTAAACTAAAAAGAAATAATAGTTTGTATTTGTCGTTGTTTTGCAATATTTTTACAAAGTAAACAAAGCTATTGCTTCATGAAGTATTTAAAGTATCTATTCTCATATTTGTCTTTGGCGATTGGTTATGCTGGCCTTTACTTTGGTGGCTGGACGGTGTTCCTATTGGTAATCTATGCGTTTGTCATCATTCCCGCGTTGGAGTTGTTGATGGAAGGGTCAAAGTACAACCTTTCAAAGGAAGAAGAAAAAGTCATGGCTAAGGAAAAGCTGTTTGATTTTATGATCTACTTGTCTGTTCCACTTCACTATGGATTGCTCGTTATGTTTCTTTTTTCGTTCAGGCAAGAACTTGAGTGGTGGGAGATAGTTGGGAATATTTCAATTCTTGGTATGTCTTGCGGTGTCTATGGAATTAACGTAGCGCACGAACTCGGACATAGAACCTCAAAGTTTGAACAGTTTTTGGCGAAGTCATTATTGCTCACATCGCAGTATATGCATTTCTTCATTGAGCATAACAGAGGACATCACAATAAAGTGAGTACGGCAGATGATCCTGCTTCTTCAAGGTATAATGAACCATTGTATAAGTTCTGGTTTAGAAGTGTTACGATGAGCTATGCTTCTGCATGGAGTTTAGAACGTTTCCGTTTATCTAGAAAAGGAGAAAATTGGCTTTCGATCCATAATGAAATGATTTGGTACACCCTCATTCAGTTGGTGTTCGTTCTGACGATTGTCTGGGGATTTGGTTGGGTGGTAACTGGCTATTATTTGATCGCTGCTGTCTTTGGGTTCTTGTTGCTTGAAACGGTCAACTACATCGAACATTATGGACTGTCTAGAAAAAAAGGTGATCACGGCTATCATAAAGTTTTACCGATTCATAGTTGGAACAGTAATCACCCGCTGGGCAGGCTAATTTTATTTGAGTTGAGCAGGCACAGTGATCACCATTTTCGAGCAAATAGAAAATATCAAATTTTAAGATATCATGAGGATTCTCCACAAATGCCAACGGGTTATCCGGGTATGATGGTATTGTCATTATTTCCACCGCTTTGGTTTCGTGTGATGAACCCCAGAGTGCGAGCGCTACAAGAAAAGTATACCGAAAAATTAGCCGCTTAGTTTAGTTAGGCTGAGGAGCCACTGCTTGCTTGGGCAAAAAATAGGATTTGGGCTTCATGAGTACATCCCAGGAGTAGTACTGTACTTTCACCAATTCATCACTTCCGTTTACGCTACACAATCCTCTTCCGATGTCTATCGCAAGCCCTCCAGTTTCGGTCGTGTTGTAATTGTCCCATACCCTTGCTTCAGTTTGTTCTCCATTTGCATCAGTGACTGTTAGGGTAAAGAGAGGTGGTTGTGCCAATATACTATCTTGTTGTTGTGGACTCAGATGACTGGCATCACTTTCATAATAGATTTCTGTGTAATGGGAAACAAAGTGGCGTACTCCGTCTGCATCAAATTGATCAATAGGTGAGCTATCCCAGTTGAGTAGTTTGACCTCTCCGGCATCAGAAACCTCTACTTTGTAAGACTCTTCCACGTTCTGATGATTTTCAACTTCAATTTTGGCAATTTCACCTGGCTTGTAGATGAAAACTCCCGGAAATTTCCATTCGTTCGTGGAAATAAAGAATCGGGTATCGAGCGTTCCATAAACACCCGGTTTGTGCATAATAAATGGCTCAGGAGAACGCATTATAGTTCCCGTAGATGGGTCGCGAACTTCTAGCAGCATATGAGTTCCCATGTGATCGTTTGTAGGTCCACCTACATACCAAATTTTTTGTGGTTCGTCCTCCCCGTTAAAAAAGAATTCTACTTTCTTATGACGAATGGCTAGCTGCTGAATCACATTTTCTTTTGCATCGTCCGAAAGTGACTGTTTTACCTGAATTTGGTAAGCTGTTTCCAGAATTAAGTTCGCATTGTAGGGTTGAGCTTTTTCTCCCGTAGATTCGATAATCCACTCGTTGCCAATTCTCAATAACGTAATGCTTCCGACATCTTTTTCGGTAATTTTGATTTTGGTTACATTGGCGGTGTCCTTAATGTTAAAGTCTGACAGCGCTTCATCTGCAACTTCTCGCTCAGACTGAAATAAGTTATAGGCGTATATTCCTCCTGCGATAAGCGCAACAACAAGAATAACTAAAGGCAAGATTTTCTTCATAATAAACGTACTTCAAGGAAGTCAGGAAATGTAGCGTTTTCTTCTTATCCACCACTGCACCACTCCGATCACAATTACAAAGATAAATGGAACAAGGAGATTTATCAACACCCATTTTCCTCTATTGTAGAAAACCTCATCCTTATTGAGGAAACGGGGCGGTGTAACACGTGATCGTAAGGGAATCAAGTATTCGTTGCCCGTCATTCGGTCAATCACGTTATGTAAGAAAACTGTATTACCGTAGATCATTTCACCGGTAACGTAAGGATCGTAGTTTACGTTGATAGGATTTAAGTCATAACCACCGTTCTTCCTAGGTACAAAATGAATATCATTTCTTAGGAAGTCACCATCACCAATAACCATCATGCTTGTAGGTTTGCTGATGTCTTTGAAAGGTTTGTTTTTGTCGGCTAGCTGCTGCTTCAGTGTTTCATCAATGTCTTTAAAAAAGGTGGTAAATTCACCTTCCAATAGCACAGCTAGTGGTTCATTGATAGGTTTTTCGTCCAAAGGTTTGAAGAACGTACCAGGAACTTCAATGTCTAAATTGTCATTAACGATGATCGCATCGTCATAGCGAATTCGTGTGAACGCTTGAAAAACCCTATGTTTACTATCTGTTTCTAGTAAGACGGTTTTCTTACAAGAAGTTCCTTGATTGATGTTAATTACACTTGGGTATTTTAGTTTTACACGTCCAATGTTCTTCGTCAGCTCGCTGCCTTCTTTCGTTACGCAGGCATGTGGATACCATTGTTCTACGATGGGGTCGATCTCAGCCACTGGCTGGTTCATATCGTTGAAATAGTATTTATTCCAAGCGGGTTGAAAACGAAAGTCCCATCTTAATTGAGGAGCACAAATGTTGTTGGAGATAAAGTTTTGCTTAATACCTGCTCCATATTTGTAGAGCATCTTCTCTAAATTCTCATGCTGAACGTTAGGCTCAGATTGCGTAATGAACTTCATCGGAAAGGCTAAGCTGTCTTCATGCGAGTCGATCATATCTACGGACCAAATCACCTTCCCTCCGTTCATGATGAACTGATCAACTGCCAGTAGCTCCATGTCTGAAAATGCCTTGTAAGGTCTGGCAACGATCAATACGTCTGTTTCATTTAGCGCATTGAAATCAACAAACTCCTTATTGAGCGAGTCGTTTTTAACAATGAGATTTACAGCAGTATCCACCACGTAAAACTCTTTTAACTCAATGTAAGCAGAAGTAGCCTCGATATTGGATAGCTCTCCATGTCCCCTCAAGAAAGAAACCGTTTTCTTGGGTTGCCCGGTGGCACTGTAAAAACCTTTGAGGAGTTCGTATTCAATGTATTTGATTTTATCCTCTACGTATTTTTCGGTTACATTGGTGATATCTGGCATGATATCGATCAGCACCGTACTGCTATTGTAACGCAACTCAACGATAGGATAGAACTCTGAGTAAGATGCTTTGCCTTGATCATATGTGGTAATGCGGTTTCCTTTTACAAACTTCGATTTGAATATTTGCTTGTACTTCTCGGTAAGTTCAGGATCCTCGTTAATATCAATGAACTTGTATTTAATTTTGTTTCCTGCATAGGCTTGAAACTCGTCCATTTTATCTTTGAGGGCTTGTCTAAACTTTTGGATGACCGGAGGTAAGTCGTCTCCTTCCAAATAAATAACAACATCCATTACATTCTCAGCTTCTAATTCAAGAAACTCAATGGTTTTTGGATGCAACGAGTGAATCTTGTCTTCAGTCAAATCCACGCGATAAAACTTATAGCCTGCAATGAAATTGACTACAAAGATGATACCGATCAAAACAACCAGTTCAATAATGTGGCGATATTTCGGGCTTCGTCTTTTCATTACCAAAATCGGCTTTGTAAAGAAAGTTTAGTACTAAATAAAAATAGCGCGATGGTTCCTAGATAATAGATCACGTCTCTGGAGTCTATCACTCCTTTTTGCATGCTTTCAAAATGCTCCTGAATGCTCAATTTAATAAAGAAAAGATCCCATGGTGCAACAAACTTTTCGGCAAAAAACTGGAATCCTACATAGAGCAAGAAGCACAATAAAACAGCTAGCAAAAATGCAATAATCTGATTTTTAGTAATGCTAGACGCGAAGTTTCCAATAGCCACGAAAGTCATTCCTAACAATAGAAGTCCGGTGTAGCTCCCCCATGTACTTGCATGGTCAATATTGCCCTTTACTTCTCCCAATTGAATGATGGAGTAATAGTAAACCAGCGTGGGTAGTAAAGCAAAGAGAACCAGCGTGCTTCCTGCCAAAAACTTTGCAAAAATGATTCCGAGATCACTGATCGGTTTCGTGAGTAAAATCTCAATCGTGCCGTTTCTTTTCTCATCGGCAAACGAACGCATCGTAATGGCGGGAATGAGAAACATAAAAACATAGGGCGCGATGGCAAAAAAGGAAAAGAGCGAAGCCTCTCCGTAATCCAATATATTATTGGGTCCGGAAAACTGCCAGAGAAACATTCCGGTGGTAGTGAGGAATACTGCTATAGCAATATAGCCCACCAGTGAGTTCAAAAAACTTCTTATTTCTTTAAGGTAAAGCGCTTTCACTACTTGTTATAACTTGATTTACTTTTTTGGTAACAGGATCATCGTCCGGTAACATTGCAAAAATATAAGTTGAACCCGCTTTGAGCAGGAAGCCTTGTCTAAGTTATAAACATTGCGTAATGGATACACCGTTAATTATTGTGGAGTAGCAACCAACAAGGGAAAGGTTGTTAACGATTCGTCTTGATGTTAATAAGTTGTTAATCAGCAAATAAGAGTTTGTGCTTTGGTGAAAATTGTTCATAACTCATGTCGGGTCAGTTGGTTAAACAAAAATCTGTGTAAAACTGGGTGGCTCTTTTCATGGAATTGGCTGTACTTGCACTTAATTTTGTAAGGCAGAAAAATGGCTAACTATGAAAGTACAATTCCTTGGACATGCGACAATTTATGTGGAAATAGTTGGGAGAAAAATTCTTTTCGACCCATTTATAACTCCGAATGAACTGGCAAAGGATATTGACGTAGATAGCATTGAAGCGGATTATATTTTTGTGTCGCATGGACACGAAGATCATGTAGCGGATGTAGAGTCTATTGCTAAGCGAACAGGAGCAAAGATTGTGGCCAACTTCGAAGTGGCAACTTGGTTCAATGAAAAGGGTTGTGAGAATTTTCATCCGATGAATCATGGTGGAAAATGGGAGTTTGACTTTGGAACGGTAAAATATGTCAATGCTGTTCACAGTTCAACCCTGCCAGATGGATCTTGCGGAGGAAATCCCGGAGGGTTTGTATTTGAGACGAAAGAAGGGAATTTCTACTACGCAGGAGATACTGCACTTACCATGGATATGAAGTTGATACCCATGCAGACCCAATTGGATTTTGCGATCTTGCCCATCGGAGATAATTTTACCATGGGTATAAAGGATGCCATCATTGCGGCTCAATTTGTTGAAGTAGATAAAGTACTTGCAATGCATTTTGATACGTTTGGGTACATAAAAATTGATCATGATCAAGCGAAGGCTGAGTTCAAAGAAGCAGATATTGAACTTACGATTTTAGGAATAGGAGAATCTGCTGAACTTTAATTAAAAGATTATATGGGAAAAGTAATATCAGTTGCCAATCAGAAAGGTGGAGTAGGGAAGACAACGACAGCTATTAATTTAGCGGCAAGCTTGGGAGTGCTTGACAAAAAGACGCTTATTGTGGATGCTGACCCGCAGGCCAACGCTACTTCTGGAGTAGGGTTTGATCCTACCAATGTAAAAGCGAGTATTTATCAGGCGTTGATTAATGGAGAAGAAGCAGAGCACCTGATCCTTCAAACCAATAATCCCAATTTGTATCTTCTTCCTGCTCATATTGATTTGGTAGGAGCAGAAATTGAAATGATCAACTTGCCCAACCGGGAGTTTATCATGAAGCGCATGATTGATGAAGTGAAAGATCAGTTTGATTACATCATTGTAGATTGTTCACCATCACTTGGACTAATAACGCTTAATGCACTTACGGCATCTGATTCTGTAGTGATTCCAGTGCAATGTGAGTACTTTGCTTTGGAAGGACTTGGAAAACTATTGAATACAGTAAAGATTGTTCAGTCTAGACTGAATACAGACCTAGAAATAGAAGGCTTATTATTAACTATGTACGATACACGTTTGAGGTTGGCCAATCAGGTGGTGGAAGAAGTGAAAACACATTTTCAGCAATTGGTTTTTGATACCTTAATTCACAGAAATACTACGCTTGGAGAAGCTCCAAGTCATGGAGAGACTGTGATTATGCACGATGCTACTTGCAAAGGGGCGATTAACTATCTAAACCTAGCAAAAGAGTTGATTACAAAGAATGATGAAAGAGCCGTTGCTATAGCGGCAAATGAAGTAAGTGATGAGTGCTAAAAAACCCGCTTTAGGAAAAGGACTTGGGGCGCTTCTAGATGCGTCTTCTACTCCAGTAGTACCCAAGTCATCGAATCCACAGAATTCTTCTGCAGAGAAGTTTACTGAAGGAGGAACCTCCTTTTTGGAAATTGGAAAAATTGAAGCCAATCCTTTTCAGCCAAGAGCTCATTTTGATAAGGATGCCCTTGCAGAACTTACGGATTCCATAAAGTTGCATGGAGTGATCCAGCCGATCACTGTAAGGAAAATTGCCGATAACAAGTACCAGATCATTTCAGGAGAAAGAAGGTTTAGAGCGTCAAAAGATGCTGGGATGAAAACCATTCCCGTTTTTATTCGAAATGCGGATGATCAAACGATGCTGGAGATGGCCATCATCGAGAACGTACAACGAAAAGATCTTAATGCAATAGAGGTGGCACTGAGCTATCAGCGCTTGATTGATGAGTGCAGCATCACACAAGAGAAGGTCGGAGAGCGAGTGAGTAAGAGTAGAGTGTCTGTAACCAATTACCTTCGGTTATTGAACCTTCCAGATGAGGTGCAGGCGGGTATTCGTGATGAACGAATTTCTATGGGTCATGCAAGAGCGCTATTAAGCATAGCCGATGAGAGCATGATGGTAAAGGTTTATCGTGCAACTGTAGATCAACAACTGAGTGTAAGAAAGGTGGAAGAAATCGCCAGAACACTTAAGGAAGATCAAAAAGGAAACCAACGAAAGTCAGAAAGCAAACTGCCAGATAATGTTCAAGAGTTTCAGGAAAACTTGTCGTTTCATCTGAAGGCAAAAGTAAAAGTAAGTCAGGATAAGACAGGTAAAGGAAAGATCACTATCAATTTTGATGACGAGGATCACTTAACTAAAATATTGAACCTGTTGGATAATTAAATCCATGTCGGTTCGTTTCATGTTTATGCGTTTTGTAGCTATTGTCGTATTCTGCGGATTCTTGCAGATGGGTTTTGCTCAGGATTCAAAAAAGGATTCGCTGGAGCAACTCAAGTTAGACTCCGTGCATAAGCCTAAAGTGGCGCTTATCGCTTCCGCCATTTTTCCAAGTGGTGGACAGATTTACAACCAGATTTATAAGGTAAAGGGACAACGAAATTCACTTTGGTGGAAGTTGCCTATCATTTATGGAGGTGTAGGAGCTTCTACCTATTTCATAATCTCTAATCACCAGTTTTATAGGTCATTCAAGAATGAGCGAATCGCAAGGTTAGATGATGCTTACGTTTCTACGGAGTATGCCTATCTATCTGATAATCAATTGAAGGTTTATCAAGACCAATACGAACGTTGGCGAAACCTATCCGTTATTGGAGGTTTAGCAGTCTATTTATTGCAAGTTATTGATGCGAACGTAGAAGGACATTTGATGCATTTTGATACTTCAGATGACCTTACTTTTAGGTTTCAACCCAATGTTCTGCAAACTGGAGGTGTATCTGCCCTAGGATTGTCATTTAGAATTTCCTTCTAATCGCCTTCACAATCTTCAAAAATTGCTAACTTGGTATCGAATTAGAAGCATTCGATCATGGAGAAATACGATTTATGTGTGATAGGGGCTGGTCCTGCTGGATATGCAGCAGCTATGAGGGCGGTTGACTTTGGAAAAACGGTTATTCTTGTTGAGAAGGATAAAGTGGGAGGAGCAGGTTTGTATAATGGAGCTTTGTCTTCTAAAACAATGTGGGAAGTGTCTCAACGTGTTTATGACGTAAACGAGTCTATCGTTTCTGTTGGAAGGAGGAAGTTTGAATTGAGTTGGGAGGAAGTTCAAAAGACAGTTAGTGAGGCGCTTTTTGATCGAAAGTTTCAATATTCTTGTCATATCAAACTTCTGGAAGCGGAGGCGATGAACAAGATTCTCAAGTACGAAAGAGGATTGGGTAGGTTTAAGAGTAAGAATGTGATCGAAATTCAAAAAGAAAACGGATCCATTAAAGAGATTTACGCAGAGAATACCATCATTGCAACCGGTAGCAAACCACGTAAATTGCCTAACTGTGACGTAGATGAAAAAGTGATCATGACGTCAGATGGAATTCATCACATAGATGATTACCCAAGAAGTTTAGTGATTGTGGGTGCTGGAGTTATTGGCTGTGAGTATGCTACAATCTTCTCTAATTTTGGTCGAACAAAAGTTCACCTCATTGATCGGGCAGATAAAGTATTGCCTTTCGAAGACGATGATATTTCGGATGTGGTAGAGACGAACCTTAAGAAAAAAGGGGTGGTGATACATCATAATGCCCAGCTTGAGCGATTGGAGAAGAAAGATGGAGAAGTAGAGTATGAATTGTCATATTCGGATGGAAGGAGAGAAGTGATTCGTGTTGAAAAGGCGTTACTATCCATTGGAAGAGTGCTTAACGTGGACGGACTTCAAATGGAGAATGCGGGTGTTGAGATGAGTAAAAGAGGACGTCATATTGGTGATGTAGATACGCAAACCAACGTTCCCAATATTTTCGCAGTAGGTGACGCGAGTGGTAGAATTGCCTTGGTTAATGTAGGTGAAAGCGAAGGTCGACATGCGGTAGAAAGGATTTTCGGAGGTCTTACCTCTCCACTTTCTTATGATAACGTAAGTACGATTATGTTTCTTCAGCCAGAGGTAGCTTCTGTAGGTTTAAACGAGAAGCAGTGCATGGAGCAAGGGCTGGAAGTAAAGGTGGTAAAAATAGATTACTCGTGTATAGCAAGAGCCATTGCTATGCGAAAAACACAAGGATTCTTTAAGATCATTGTCACCAACGATGATGAGATGAAAATTTTAGGAATGCGAGCCATCGGAGAGCATGCCTCAAGTGCTATTCAGGCGGTGGCCTTGCTGATCAAAATGAATAAAGGGATTGAGGAGTTGGCCGATATGGTACACCCGCATCCATCTATTATTGAAGGTATTCAGGAATGTTTGAGAATGTTGTTGAATAAATCGGTGTTTAAGTCTTCTGTTTTTAAAGACAAACTCAAGTGTTACAGTTGTGTAAAAGGAGTTTGTACGCCATTGCAAAGGCTCTAATATGACCAAAGATCTCCAATACAGTTTAGAGGTGCTAGGGGTGACTAGAAACAATGTCATTGCTTTGCTTGATTCACTTTCGTATGAACAACTAATTACCATTCCACAAGGGTTCAATAATTCAATTCTTTGGAATGCAGTACATAACTTAACTGTTCAACAGTTACTTTGTTATGCTTTGTCTGATCTGCCATTGCGTGTGGATAGCACTTTTGTAGATGGATTTAAGAAAGGCGCAAAAGGAAATGAATGCATTCAAAAGAGCGAACTAGCTACTTTCAAAGAAGTTTATCTGACTACAATTGAAACGCTTCGGGAAGACTATGAATCAGGTGTTTTTCAAACGTTTAAGGAATACACGACCAGCTATAACATTACCCTAAAATCAATAGAAGATGTGATCAATTTCAACAATACGCACGAAGGATTGCACTTGGGATATATGATGGCGTTAAAGAAGTTGGTATAACCAGCAGTTTATCTTACCAATTGAAAAGCACCTGAAAATTCTTCCGTCTCACCATTATTGAAGGTAGCTTCCAAAATGTAATAGTAGGTTCCAGAAGGAGCAGGTTGTCCGCTCTCATTCCGTCCGTCCCATTGAAAAACATATTGATCAGTGTTTTCAAACAACTTCTGTCCCCAACGGTTATAGATACTGCCTGTGAACTCACTAACTGAGTAATGCACTACTTTAAAGAGATCGTTGGCTCCATCATTATTTGGTGTGCAAATGTTAGGAATAGTGAGCGGTGCAGGGTCGTATACCAATACCGTTGCAGATGTTGTGTTTGAACAAAATGCGTTTGATGCGACAAGTGTAACTGTGTATTCTCCATTTGTCGTGTACTCGATGGACGGGTTAACATCTGCGGATGAAGTTCCATTTCCAAATGTCCAGGCATATCCAGTAGCATTAGTTGAGCCATTGGTTGCTTGAATCGTTATTGGTTCTTCTCCCGTGCTGTCACTCAGCGTAAAAGCCGCAACTACCGTTTCATCAGTTATGGAAAATGCAATACTGTCTTGTCCGCATTGGTTGATGATCAGAACAAAACCAATGTCACCAGCTCCAAAGGTTTCTGAGGCATTGGTCGAAGAAGTCGACCAGTTGTAAGTGGTTCCACCTGATGCTGTTAGTGTGGTAGTAGCCGATGGGTCACAGACAAAATCATTTCCGCTCAAATCTCCCACAGGTGGAGCTCCTAAATCTCCAACATTAAAGAATGCCGTATCTGCACCACAAGCGTTACTTACTTCGAGGTAGTAATTGCCCGCGGCACTAATGTCTAGCGTTGTTCCCGTGGACATGTCAGACCATTCATAGTTGCCAGTTCCTGTTCCAGTAACGGTTACCGTTTCACCCTGACAGATGTTCTGCACGCCAGTTACACCTGCCGTAGGAGCACCCCCCAAATCATTGATGGTAAAGAATGCTGTATCTGCGCCACAAACGTTGTCTACCGCTAGGTAGTAGTTGCCAGCCGCATTAATGTCTAAGGTTGCTCCAGTAGACATGTCGGACCATTCAAAATTTCCTGATCCGCTTCCAGTAATGGTAACGGTGCTACCCGAACAAATATCGGCTACACCACTCACTCCAGCTGTAGGTGCAGCACCCAAATCGTTAATCGTGAAAAACGTAGTGTCATTTCCACATCCGCTCAACGCAGCAAACCAATAATCTCCAGAGGCCGTGATATCCAAGGTGCTGTTTGTCGATCCGTCTGACCATTCAAAAGATCCGCCTGTTCCAGAGCCTGTTACTGTAACCGTTTCTCCCTGACATAAATCAGCAACTCCACTCACACTTGATGAAGCTGGAGCTCCAGAGTTGGTGACAGTAATTGTTGCGGTGTCTTCGCAAGTACCTGCAGTTAATACGATGTAATCATAATCTCCAGTAGTAATGCTTGAGAGACTGATTGTTCCTTGATCTCCGTTGGCTGTGGCAGCAGGTCCATCCCAAATTCCACCTGAACTAGGAGTGCCTAATAAGTCATCAAATAAATCATGCGTTCCTGCTCCTGTGCAGAGATCTACTGTGTTGTCTTCACCAGCATCATTTAAGAGACCTTCAGCAATGGCTTCTGCTCTGGTGTATCCGGTAATGCTAATGTTATCGACAATCATGTTTTCAGCGGTTGCCCACATGGCCATTGAGATGGTGATGGTGAGGTTAGACAAATCTGTTTCCGAGCACAAGTAAAGAGGAGTAGATTGGATGAAATCCGCATCCAAAACACTACAGTCGTTTCCAAGAACTACATTTCCGAAATTTGTTGCTCCTGTACTAATGTTCCAAGATAAAAAGTCCCAACAGTTGTTACAACTTCCAATAAGAACATCTGCAGGATCACCGCTACATCCGCTACACTCTGTATGGCATTCAAGGTTTCCAGATCCTGCATATCCTGAGCTTTCGTAGTCAAATTCGAGTACAATGATTTCCATTCCTGTAGCATCAATTCCTGTAGCAGAGAAAACGGCAGGCCCGTTGGTATCATTACCTCTCAGTCCTTGAGCTACTGTTCCCCAAGTATTTACTTCAAAAATATCACCCGCTCCACACGTGGGACAAGTGGCCGTCCAGCCAATTCCTTGAGTACTCGTACCCGTCATATCAGTAATCGTCTCATCGTCAAAGTCTTCTGAGAATAAGACCGTTTGTCCCGAGGCAAGGTTTGCTAGCAGTGCTAAGAAAGGCAGTAATAGAATCTTTTTCATATTCGTTTGATATCATTTTAGAGACGAAATTGAACTCTAATTGGTTGCGAAGTAAAACTTTTGAGTTGAATAGTGTTTTAGCTATGTGTTAATCTTTTGTTGTTTTAGATGAAAGAGGTTTTTTGTCGTACGAAAAAGGGCTGATCAATTATGATCAGCCCTAAGTATATAGTGTGAGGGAGTATTTTTATTATTGAAGGTCAATTTCTCCCATGGATGTGATCTCACCGTCTACTACAACCACACCAGAATAAGTATAGCTTGAGTTAAGGCTTGGGCTCTCATCTTGATCTGGCATAATTGTTAGGTTGTAATTACCATCGGCCATACCTCTGATCATGAATTCACCATCTTCATTCGTGTAAGCAGTATATGATGTTGACATGTTTCCGTCTAAATCAAACTCAAGTGCTGCTCTAGTGTCGTTTTCAACACTTCCTTGAACTCCGGTTGATTCATCTTCAATAATCGTAAGATGCGGGTCTAGAATGTATGAATTCCCAGTCTCGACAACAGATTCCATTACATTAAAGTCTACCAAAATGTTAGCGCTTGAACTTGAGCTAACCTGCTCGTTGATTTGAATAATCACCGTTTCATTTACGGTAGAACTTAATCCCACGTTCACACCAATGGCTATTGTACTTGATGAAGTTCCTGCCGAAGCGAAACTATTTAGGGTAAGCTCATTGTTTTGACTGAACTCAATTTTTAATTGAGTGTAAAGACCAGCTTCTATTTCACTTTTATAAGCAAGTTGTGTCTCTTCACCGTTGGTAAGTTCTAAAACACTTACGGTTTGAGTATTTCCATTTAACTCTACCCACTCTCCGAGGTCGCTGTTGTATGCAGATACGCTTGTTACCTCAACATCCAGTGCTTCATAGTTTCCTGGGTTATCCGTCATTCTAACCTTCATCGATTGGCTAGGCTGGTTGGGAGAGTCACTATTCTGTAAATTGTCGTCTTCTTTGTTACAGCTACTTAGAACTAATGTAGCTCCGATAGCTAAGGCTGTAAATCTTCTTAAAGTTCTCATAATAATTGATTTTAATTAGTAATTATTTTGAGACTTACTAGACCAGATTTATGCCATGAAAGTTAAATTGTTGATTGTGAGAATTTTAGAAAAAATGAGATAAAAATTCCCTTTCAAAACGAGATGGCTATTTTCAAAATGAAAAAATATAGCACAAAAAAATCCCCTCGTCCATGACGAGGGGATTTTGAAACTTTTACGAATCGTAATTAGTTTACTTTGTCAGCTAATTCTGAACCAGCTTTAAACTTCACTACGTTTTTAGCAGCGATTTTGATCGTTTTTCCAGTTTGAGGGTTTCTTCCTTCTCTTGCAGCTCTTTTAGAAACTGAGAAAGATCCGAATCCTACTAGAGAAACTCTGTCTCCTTTCTTAAGAGCTCCTTGTACAGCTCCCATGAATCCTTTTAAAGCTCTTTCTGAATCCGCTTTAGTCAATCCTGACTCAGAAGCGATAGCATCTACTAATTCTGATTTGTTCATTTTTTTTGTTTTTAAAATTAATAATTAACTCTTGTCGAAAGCAAATATATGCGCATTCCCTTACTATCAAAGCGATACAGCCAAAAAAACAGGGTTTTTGTTAATAAATAGGGTGCTTTGTTAATAAGGGCGCGAAAAACCCTGTGTTTTCGGTAGTTTTCAGGGGTTTTTACCGATATATATAGTAGTAATCTGATACGGCACATCCATTCATCTCAGATAAGGTGTAATTGATGAAGCGCTTGGTTTCACACGTATCGGTGGATGTTTCGAGCTCATAATATACACCATCGCAGTATCTTTTGAGTGATACGTACTTATTGTTCCAATCGGGCTCTGCCGTTCGGTTCGGTCTTATTCTTCGCTTATCCAAGCCGAAGTAATGAACAATATCTAGCGTAAGGTTAAAACCAATGTTCTCTGCGTGAAGTCCATTTTCTCCTGCGCTGCCAAAGCATTCTCCCAAAGACTGCGGATATTTATGTCCTAGATTTTTGATGGAAACGACCTTGAGCAATTCATGTCCCATACTATCTATATATATAGTAGCATTTATTTGTTCCATTTCGAGGTATCGATCATTTTGAACAGAATCGGTAATGTCGTTATCCAAGATACCTCGCCATTGTTTAGTCGCTTCGTGCAGGTTTTTGGGAGAAACAACAATATCATCCATCCCGTGGACTAGCATGACTTTTGGGAGGCGCCTTATGCTACTACAGTGTTTACATTCAGCGCTATACTCTTCTTGAGATTTGGAAATCTTACCATTCAATACTTTAATAGCGTCAATGGGATTGTCTGCCTGCCCTACAGGCCCTCCCGCGATAATGGCTCCAGAGTTGAAGACTTTGGGATAGTGTTGCAGCAGAGCGTTTGCCATTGACGCCCCTGCCGATAAGCCTACTACGTGTACTGAATAAATATCGATCGGGTAGTTGCCTTCTGCATAATCAATCATGGAAACAATAGACCTAGATTCTCCTTCTTCTTGATGGGAAATGTCTTTTTCGTAAAACCAATTGAAACACTTGCTGGGGTTATTAATGATCTTTTGCTCTGGCATTAATAAATAGAACCCTAGACTATCTGCATATTTTTGAAAGCCGCTAATGGCGAGCAGCTGCTCAGGAGATTGACTACAACCATGTAAAAGAACAACCAACGGTTTTTGCTTGGAGTTATGCTGCAGTTTGTTGGGAACATAAATCGAACCTTTCAAATTACCCGGATTGTGCGAAAGGTTTTTCACCGGAACGATTTCTCCGTTCTGGGAATAAAGTGTTAAAGTCGTGAACGCAATAAGTAGTTTAGCTAAAACGTATTTCATGGTTGCTATATCCGTTTAGAAAATCAGTCGTTTTCATTTTTTTCTTACCTGCAAGTTGGAGTTCAAGAATTTCAATGTCGTGTGAACCTGTACCTACCTTAAGATAGGTTTTGTAGTCTGTTGCTACTTCACCAGGTTTTAGTCCACCCGTTTGCAGTAATTTCGTTCTGAACAGCTTGACGGTTTTTGACTCTTGCCGTATCGTTACATCCGAGAACGCTGCGGGGTAGGGAGACAAGCCTCTGATGAGGTTGTGAATCGCTTCTCCACTTTTTGTCCAGTCAATTTTACAGGTTTCCTTAAAAATCTTAAAGGCTTTTTTCAGCTCACCCGAAGTCATTTCTTGTTGCGGTCTGGCTTGGATGCTGTCGTTTTCAATCTGGTTGATCGTGTTGAGCAGGAGTTTACTTCCCTCAATCATGAGTTGGTCATGAAGTTCTCCTGCGGTAGTGTCCTCGTCAATTGATACTTTGATTTGGTCAATGACATTACCAGTATCAATTTGTTTTTCGATGAAGAAAGTGGTAGCACCCGTTTCTTTTTCGCCATTGATGATCGCCCAGTTAATTGGAGCGGCCCCTCGATACTGAGGGAGGAGAGAAGCATGCAAGTTGATGGTTCCTTTTGGAGGCATTTGCCAAACCACATCGGGAAGCATACGAAAAGCCACTACAACAAAGAGGTCAGCATTCAGTTCATTCAGTTGGGCAATGAACCCATCATCTTTTAGATTGGGAGGCTGTAGTAAGTTCAACTGATGCTGGAGTGCATACTCCTTCACAGCGCTAAACCTCACTTTTTGACCTCTACCCGCAGGTTTGTCAGTAGCCGTGATCACTCCTACAACTTCGTGATGACTCTCGTTGATCTTATCCAAACTTGCCACTGCAAACTCGGGTGTGCCCATAAAAACGATTCTCATTTCTTTTGAATAGTTTGTTTGATACAAGGTTAAACAAAAACGCACCCACTTTTGGTGGGTGCGTTAAGAACTTTTCAAGAGGGGAATGTGGTCTTATTCCACCACTTTGAATTCCTTCTGCTGTTTACCCATCGTTGGGGACATCATTACTAATGTAAGCGTGCTACCCATGCCTTGAGCGATACAGTTAATTTTGTTTCCATCATTTTCTAATATAAAGGAAGCCTTAGAGCCTTCTTTAATCTTACTCTGACTTTTGTAGAGAATAACGTAATCTTTTTCTTCGCTATCACGCGTGAAGTATTCTTTTACTTTGCTCAATTCATCTTTGGTAGCTACCATCAGAACTATTCCGTCTTCGTAGATTCTGAGGTATTGCGTAGCTCCATCCTCTGAAGGAGATACATATATTTTCTCAAATTCAATCTGTCCGAAAGATAGACTCGTTATGAGCAAAAATGCAAATGTGGTTAATAACGTTTTCATATCGGTTAATTTTAGTGATTAGCAGGTCCTTCCTTTTTATCTTCTTTAGGTTCTTCCTTATAATCAATGGTTATGTCTAATCTTCTCTCCAAAATTCTTGCCAAATTGTTCGCGTCTAATCGTTTTCCAATGATTACATTGTCTTTATCGAGCAAGTAAATCTGTGGTGTGGAGAAGATGTCATACGTTTTTCTAAAGTTCAAGCTTTGGTAGTCTGTTACTCTTTTTTCGTAAACATACTTGCCTGCATTCTTGTTGGCATCGGGGAAGTCAGAAACGTTGATCCAAGGTAATTCTTTCTCTTTTATAAATTCTACCCACTTCTCATTTTCAAGATTCGTCCCAATTCCAATGAACTCGATATCCACTCCTTTTTCTTGCAGTTCTTTGTAGAGTTTTTTCAATTTGGGTAATTCTTTTTTACAATGACCACAATCTGGATCCCAAAATACCATCACCTTGTGCGCTTGTGGAAGTTCATGGATGTTGATCCATTTTTGTTCAGAAGTATCAGCTAAAATAAGGTTGGGAGCCGTAACACCAATAAGGAGGTTTTCCCAATTAGTTACATTCTCACACCTGTCTTTCAAATTTTCTTCGGGATACCACCAAGCTTTGTTTTCTACTGGAGGACAATAATACAATTTGGACATTTTTACGTAAACGGCATCCATTCCCATGATGTTAGACGTTTCGTAGTTAACGTGCACGTAATTCAAAACGAATTTCATCATATCCGTACTGTCCTCAATCTGGTCGATCATAAGCGATGCATGACGCACAATCGTATCTGGGATTTGGTGCATCATCTTTTGAAAATAGAAGTCAACCTTGTTACCAAACACAGGAGACCTTGCCAACCTAGGGTCAGATAAATCGGTATGATCCCAGAAATGTTCTCTCAAGTATGCACCTCTCAAGGTGTCATTTAGGTCTTCCGGCACTTCGATGTCAATTGACATTTTTAGAATTTTCGAGACCAATTTGCCTTCGTGCTTCTTCACCAAATCTTTCTGGAATTGTTTAACTTCCTTATCCATTTGGGTGAGTTGCTCGTTGAGCTTGTCAATTTCTTTTTTGTCCTTTTCAGGATCCAAGGCATCTCGTTTCTTCACAATTTCCATGGACTTAGGCTTCATCTCTCCAATGAACTTGACATACTGATAAAACACTTGGTTCTCTGCAGATTGTTTTACGTTCATGTATTTAATGAAGTTCTCCGTAGAAGTGGCAATGTTTACCACCTTATCTTGATCAGACATGATAAATTCAAAATAACCTTCTCCGGTATAGAACGCATAAACTCCGCCTTCATAGTTTGGCTTTGAAAATGAAGCTTTTCCTCCTTTGGCTTCGGTGGTGTCCGCATAGTAGAGCTTGTCTCCCAAATATTTTAGAAGGTAAACAGTGGTGTCTTTAAGACCCTTTACTTCAAAGTTAAGCTTATACTGTGCACTTGCTGAAAATGCAGCTAAAATCAATCCTACAAATAGTACTCTTCTCATCTTCTCTGATTTACATTTATAAAGGTATAAATAAACTTTATACTGCTCTGTACAAAAGACGAACCAAAAAGAAATATGCTGCTTTAGAATTTTGATTTTAACAAATATTTAAGAAAAAAACTCCCCTGAGACAATTGTCCGAGGGGAGTTACTATCGTGTAATTCAAGGTTACTTCTTGCCTCCCAGCATTAGAATTTCTTGACAAATGATTTCTGTCACGTAGCGTTTAACGCCATCCTTGTCAGTATACGAGCGGTTGCTCAATTTACCTTCAATGCAGATTTCTTTTCCTTTGGTAAGGTACTTTTCCGCAATTGTTGCCTGATTGCCCCACGCAACTACGTTGTGCCATTGCGTTTCTTTGACGGTCTCACCGCTTTGGTTTTTGTAACTTTCGTTGGTAGCGATGGTCATTTTTGCTAATGACTTGCCATTTTCTAATGCAATGATTTCTGGGTTTTTACCTAAGTTTCCGATAAGTTGAACTCTGTTTCTTAATTGATTCATAATTTTAAATTTTAAGGGTTTTTAAATAATTGTTGAGTTTATGTTGGGATCCTTTTTGAGGATGTGGATTTTGGATGTTTGATGCTGTATTTTGGACGCTGGACGCTGGACTTTTTGCAATTTCAAAACTGTCCAACCAGATGGTGAGTTCTTTATAGTTGTGCATCACAGAATTCTTCCAGCGTCCAATATCCCAAGCCCAGCGTCACGTAACTATGCTCTATTCAATTCAATGCGATGACAATTCACCTCCGTAATGTGCCTTACGATACCTGCTTTGTCTAGGTAGGAACGCTTGGTTAAACTGCCTTCAACTTTAACTTCCTGACCTTTCTTGAATTTCGCTTTGACAACTTCGGCCAATTTATTCCAGGCGGATAGGGTATACCATTGTGTTTTCTTTACGTGCTCGCCTTCTTGGGTTTCGTAGGTGCTGTGAATGGCGATTTCAAGTTTGGCCAACGAAGCTCCGTTGTGCAGTTGAATAATCTTGGGGTCTTTCCCCAGGTTTCCGATTAATTGTACTTTGTTATTTGATTCGTGCATGAGGTAATTTTTTAAATGCCTGTCCACTGGAAGGCATGGATTAATAATTAATTTCGCAAAATGTCGTTTACATCGATGTTGACGGTGCAAAGTAAAGATGAGAAAAAAATACAAGTCGTACATAATCGTAAAAGATTCGGAAAGAAACGGAAGTAGTCGTAAAATTTCGTTTTTAATATTGATTATCAATCTTTTGTGTGTTTCATTTTTTTTGGGGTGTGCTGAGAATTCAAGTGAAGAAAATCACCAAAATACGACCGAAGTTGTTCCTTTGACGGAGGAGAAGTGTGTCAATTTTGCTGAGCAACTCCACTTTTCATTTGCGGATAGCAATGCCAATTATCTGGAAAGCTACCTCAATTGGGAACTGATAGAAGAAGAGGTAGTGATGGACAGTCCGTTGCGAAAAGAGATTTTTGATACCCTTGTAGCTAAGTACAATGTAGCTACTGATTTTGTAGAGATGACGTATTCTGGAGCTGATGTAAGGTTCATTAC
>CAYLYX010000006.1:112534-115991 GCA_964387945.1 uncultured Flavobacteriales bacterium
ATCGGCATCATGTTATTTTTAGAGTCTTTGACCAGCCGCAGAGTCTCAATATCTATGAGTTTGAACTGCAGGGAAATTCAAACGAGATTTACATAGCTGATATTTATGATTTTAGTACGGCTGTGAGTGTAACAACTTCTTTAAAGAATGAGGTCGATTTTTGGAGTCAGTGGGGGGACACATGGGTAGAGAAGTTTGCAAGTTTTGAAATGGTCCAGAAGGATTTTGAGGAGGCGATGTTGGTCGGTGATCTCAAGCAAGCATTTTTACTCACCAAGCAACTATCGAGTGAATTCACAGACCTCAGGCGTTTCAGACAACTGTATGGATTGATTTGTGAACGTTCTGGAAGTCCGGAGCTATTGATTGGCTATCTGAGCGAGGAGATTGATCGAATACCGTTGACGGAAAAGGGACGATGGCTACCGTTGTTTTACTTACGATCTATCGAAGGAAATTATGGAGAAGCGCTCATCGCCTTGTCCAACCTAGAAAGCGAAGTAGGAGAGGATGTGTATTTAGATTTTCTAAAAGGCAATGTTTACTTTGAGATGGGAGACTATTCCAGTGCAGTGAGCTATTTTAACAAAGCTTTGGCTGTAGATAACAACGTCATGATTTTTCATCTCGGTAAGATTCATAGCTACATCAGTCTTGGACTTTACGTTGAAGCCGTTGAATCGCTGCTTGTGATGGATGATAGTTTTAAAGTCAGTGAGTTCGACTGGAAGCAAGAGTTCTCCATCTATCCTGATTTTATCAATTCCGAAGCGTTTAAGGAGTTTGAGGATCGATTGGAGCAGTGATTGGTTAGGTCTTTATTTTGAACCGTGCTCAGCGTAGAGCTTAGAAATAATCCCATCTGATAACCCTACTTTTGGCACAATCATACTTTTAGAATTTCCCGCTTTCATAAAGGTAGAATAGATCTTTCCAGCTGGCACAATTACATCGGCTCTATCTGGTTTCAATTTAAGCTTACGGATTCGATCTTCATAGGAGTAAGCTTCTATTTCACTGACTACTTTATTGATTTCACTAACCTTGATTTTTTCACCAAAACGGTGACGACTTTCTTTAAAAATGCGGTTAATATTTCCTCCGGTTCCAATGGAAATAACGTCCTTTTCGTCCTTCACTAATTTTCGGATTTTTTTATAGGCATCGTCCCAAACAAATTCTGGAACGCGATCTTTTAGTAGTCTCACAGATCCCAATCTAAATGAGTAAGAATCTACTCGTTCTCCGCGCTTAATGAGGGTGACTTCCGTACTACCACCTCCCACGTCAATGTATAAGTAGGTTTTTGTTTTTTCCAATTCAAAGTTAGAGTTGTCAAAATTGCCAAAGATCAGATCAGCTTCTTCCTCTCCAGAGATTAACTCTACGTTCAATTTTGCGTTTTTCTTGATCAGTTTCTGTACGTCCTTTCCATTGATTGCTTCTCGCATAGCAGAGGTAGCACAAGCCCTGAATACTTCCACATCATTAGCTTCCATTAGAAAACGAAAGGCTTTAACCGCTTTGACGAGTTTTTTAGCTTTATCGTCACTGATACTTCCGCTGCTAAATACATCTTCTCCCAATCGAATAGGGACACGTGTCAGCGAAATTTTTTTGAAGTAGTGTTCTTTCGAACCTGTTTTGATGGCTTCTTCAATTAATAGTCGAACTGCATTTGAACCGATGTCTATAGCGGCAAGTCTCATATATTATTCTTCGTTTTGGACCCTAAAGTTAAGAAAACCTATGGTATGCAAACCGAGATGTTGTAGTTTTGAAATCAGATTCGATGATTCCCGCTGATGAGAGGAAGAATAGTAAAAATAGTAGTGTTTTTGGTCTTGATTGGATTGCCTTTTATGGTAATCTATTACTGGTCTAAAATTTCAACACTGTGGGACAGCCCTGATGTTTTTTGGAGTTTGTTCTTGGACGCAACTCATCTTTCGAGCGTATTCACGAAGGCAACTGCCGTTACCATTGGGTTGTTTGTTGTGGCTGCCTTAGTGGATGTAATCACATTGGGTTGGCAAAAAAGTGGACTAAGGAAGCTGTTAAAAGCAGGAAATCAATCGGTTTGGAATGATGTCTGGTGCTATTTGATGAGCGTCATTCGGGTTTTTGATGTGCTTGCACTTGTTGCGTCTCTTGGATTAAGTTATTTTTTAGCAAGCGTATTTCTAAAGTACTTTCACTTTAGTCTTTCGGACTATATACAGAATGATTGGGTGAAGTTGACGGTTGTGTTTGTACTATTGGATTTACTTCATTACGTGCAGCATCGGTTCATGCATTTTAGACCTTTTTGGGAGCTTCATGCCTATCATCATTCTGCGGAGGAATTTACACTGCTCACTACAAGTCGAGGACATGTGTTAGAAGGAGCCATTTACTTTCTTTTTGCCGGAATGTTTTATGCATTGATCGGAGGGGATGATTTGCTAGAGGTTGTATTTTATTTAAATGCCATTCGGGAAGGTTATCAGTATTTACTGCACTCCGATGTGAATTGGCGCTTAGGTTGGGTAGGTAAGTACATATTGATCAGTCCAGCCGCCCATCGCTTACATCATAGTGTGTCAGAAAGTGATTACAACAAAAACTATGGTACTTTCTTTATTTGGTGGGATAAGTTGTTCGGAACGTATGCTTCACCTCAAGAGTTTTATAGTATTGGTATTGCGGACAACCCTTACAATAATATTGGCTTTTTTGCTGGCCAATGGGAAGGTTTGAAGCGATTTTTAGGTGTTAATTCTGAAAACTGAGATAATTTTTTGAAGGTCAGAAAAAAATACTATTTTTGCACCCTCTTAAAGAAAATGGTCCGCTAGCTCAGCTGCCTGTCTGCCGACAGGTAGAGATAGAGCCAACGGATTGAAAGAGAAGAGTATGTTCTTTGTATATACGTTAAAAAGTCTCAACCATTGGAGGTTTTATGTAGGAATGACTACAAACCTGTCCAAAAGGTTGGATGAACATAATAAAGGTTACACGAAGTCTACAAAGGGTTATAGACCTTGGGAATTGTTTTTTGTGGAGGAGTACGCAACAAGTTTCGAAGCAAGAAATAGGGAGAAGTACTTAAAGAGTGGAGCCGGAAAAGAGTTTATAAAGAAAAAATGGTCCGCTAGCTCAGCTGGATAGAGCACCTGCCTTCTAAGCAGGCGGTCCCAGGTTCGAATCCTGGGCGGATCACTAAGAAAAGAAAACCCTGACCAGAATGGTCGGGGTTTTTTGTTTTTAACCCGAATCAAACATGGTTTGAATGAGTGGATAAAAACAAAAAATCAAATCGAAGATTTAAGGTTTTCTTTTCGGAATTCGGATGCAATAGGATCACGATCGCAGGGAGTAATCCATAGCGTTTTTATTTGTAAATCTCATGGTAAATGGCATACCCGAATCAAACATGGTTTGAATGAGTGGATAAAAACAAAAAATCAAATCGAAG
>CAYLYX010000006.1:116091-186255 GCA_964387945.1 uncultured Flavobacteriales bacterium
ATTTAGGGTTTTCTTTTCGGAATTTGGATGCATTAGGATCACGACCGCAGGGAGTAATCCATAGCGTTTTTACTTCAAAACTTCACAAAGAAAACAGTAACGTCATCCGTCTGCTCATTCGTTCCTTTCCATTCTTCAAAAGATTGCTTGAGCTCCATCTCTTGCATTTGTGGGTTTTTCCCTTTTATATTGTTCAGCAAATGAACAAAACGTTTGGCGTTGTATTTCTTTCCGTTAAAACCACCGAACTGATCACAAAATCCGTCTGAACTGAGGTACATAACGTCTTCCTCTTTAAATTGAATTTGATGCTCTGTGATGGAGTTGGAGGTTTCCTTTTGTCCTATGGACCATAGACTTCCTTTTATTCGATACAACGATTCCTTTTCGATTTTGTATTCATTGATTTGGGCTGCAGATGTGGGTTGGATTACCAATTGATCAGACATATAATAAAGCGGTCTTTTAGCTCCAGCAAATGTTACTGTTTTTTTATCATAGTCCACAGCGCAAAGTGCGATATCCATGCCGTTGTTGAGCATTGAATTGTTAGAATGCATGTAAGCAATGACGAGTTCATTTGTTTTCTCCAGGATATCCTTCGGAGTGTGGAGTCCAAATTGTTCAACAGCTACTGAGAGCATATTAGTGCATACCATGGTCAGAAGTGCAGCAGGAATTCCGTGTCCCGTGCAGTCTCCCACAGCAATAAGTTTTTTGCCGTCTACTTCCATGATCCAATAAAAGTCTCCTGAAACAGCTTCCTTAGGGGAAAAAAATAGTCCAAATTGAGGAATGAGTTGCTCAATTTTTTTACGATCAGGAAGTATGGATTGTTGCACAATTTTAGCTCGCTGCATGCTCTCTTGAAAATGCCGGGTTTTGGACCTAATCCTTAGTTTGAAGCTGTTGATAGCTTCTGTGAGGTGTTCTTCATGAATTTTTTTGCAGTAGCTTTTGAAACCTCTGTATTTATTGAGAAGTCTTTCTACCGTATTCAGGAGTTCTTTGTAGTCAAATGGTTTTGTAATATAATCATCCGCACCCAAGTTCATGCCTGTTCTAAGGTGCTCGAATGAGGTCAAAGCAGTAAGAAAAACAAAGGGTATTAACGCGTTTTGCTGCGACTCTCTGAATCGAGCAACGGTATCAAACCCATTGAGGTGTGGCATATGTATGTCACAGATTACTAAATCAGGAAACTTTCTATCGACCATGTTGAGTCCTTCAATTCCGTTTGAAGCAGCCTCTACGTCATAACCTTTTGTCGTGAGGATGTCACAAATGGTTTCCTGAATCACAAGATCATCCTCTATTACTAATATTTTATTCATCCCATTGATTTGATTTAACTCAAAGCTAGGTCGGAATAGGAGCGAGGTGGTGGGAGAATTACCTAAAGTAGTATTTTAGTTTCCTAAGTTATTCTCCTTGCCTTAAAAAGGTGAGAACTTCATCTTTCTTCCGAGTAGAAACAGGTGCGGTAGAGTTATCAGAAAGCACTAAATAACCATTCGTTCCTCGAACGTATTTCTCAATGTGATTGAGGTTGACGATATGAGACTTGTGAATCTTCAAGAAGTTGTTTTCCAATAAAATAGCTTCGAACTCCTTGAGTGGTTTTGAAACAGTTATTCTGGATTTACTACTCAGGTAGAAATTACAATACGCCCGATCTGCTTCGCAGCGCACAATGTCATCAAATTTGATGAGTTCTAAACCTTCCGATGAGGGAATGGCAAGCTTGTTGAAATTTTTGGTAATGTGCAATTGGTTCAGGTTATTAGCGGATGATCCATTTTTTGGAACTACCTGCAACAACTTTTCCCTTTTCTCCAACCTCATTTGAATAACCTTCAGCAATTCGTTGTGGTCAAACGGTTTGGTGACGTAATCGTCTGCCCCGAGGTTCATTCCTTGTCGAATATCTTCGTTGTCGACTTTTGCGGTTAGAAAAATGAACGTAGGAAGCAATTCTTCACTAGATCGCTGGGTAAGAGCACCGAGGAGTTCATAGCCATTAAGCACGGGCATGTTGATGTCACAAATAACCAAGTCTGGTGACGTTTCCATAATTTGATCAAAACCCTGTTTACCATTATTGGCTGTTGAAACATCATACCCCGAAATTTCTAGTATATCGCATAAAGACTCTCTTATTCCAATGTCATCTTCAACTATCAGTATCTTTTTCATTATTGTCAATTTTAAAGTGAATATTGAAGGTGGTTCCTTCTTTTTCTTTGCTCTTTACGGTTAGTTTTCCACCGTTTAGTGTAATGTATTCTTGCATAATCGTAGTTCCCAAGCCAGTCCCAGGAATATCGAGCACATTAGATGCTCTAAAAAAAGGAGTAAACAGGTTGTCGAGGTCCTGCTGAGGAATTCCCATTCCAAAGTCTCTTACTTCAATATTGAGTTCATTTTCTTTGAAATACAGAGTGATTTCAGGAGCAGGGTGATTTTTAGAGTACTTAAAGGCGTTAGAAACCATATTAGAAAAGGCTTGTTCAAAAAGGTTTCTATCTATAAGAATAGGTTGGTTGGTTCCGATCACCTTTATGAGCGCTGTTCGATCATCGTTTTGGATTTCGTTGTATTTGGACAACACACTGGTGCAGATATCAAGAATGTTTGACATTCCCTTCACGGGCACAATTCCTCCAGAGTTGATCTTACTCAAAATAAGTACTTCATCCATGATACTCGTCATTCGAATGACCTCTCGTTTGATCCTTGAAGTTACTTTGTCAAACATGGGAGTTTTAAGTATGGGCGTGTCTAGTTTTTCTAGCTGCATCTCCAAGAGTCCAATATTGGATTGTATGACCGTAAGCGGTGTTCTGAACTGATGCGAAGCAGTAGAAACAAAACGCGATTTTAGTTCTCCCAGTTCCTTTTCTTTACGGAGAGACTTTTCCAGTTTTCGCTTGGTTTTTTCGAGCTCCGTGGTTCGTTCTTTCACTTTTTGCGCCAATTGATTGGTAAATTCTTCTTTTACTCGTTCCGCCTCTTTTAGATGAGATACGTCAAATGTAATTCCGTAGATGACCATGTGATCATTGTCTGGAGTAGCAGAAATCTCTGCTTTACATAGAGCATCAAATAGCTGCCCATCGCTTCTAGCCAGTTTCGCCTCAATTGTTGTGGGGGTATAAAAGTCTCTGGTATTGATCAATGCTCTAAAGCAACTGAACTTGTCGTTTTCATAAACGAAAGCTGCAAACTCTTCAATATCTAGGCAGTCAATATCGCTTTCGAGTTGAAGAAGCAGCTTCATTCCATACGAGAGTTTTACAGATCGCGTTTTCAGGTTGATTTCCCAACTACCGAGATCGGCCATTTCTTCTGCTTTTGAAAGGCGATCTCGTGAGATCAATATTTCCCTGTTTTTCGAGATTAACTCCAACTGTACTTTCTGACGTTCAATGGCATACCGAATGGCCTTGTCAAGAACAATGGTGTTGTAGTCTCCTTTTACCAAAAAGTCCTGAGCACCTTGCTTAAGTGCTTCTATGGCCATGGAGTGATCACTCAAGCCTGTTAAAACGATTATAGGAATAGCAGATTGGAGTTTGCCATTGAGTCTTATCACCGCTTCCACTCCACGTACGTCAGGTAAGGATAAATCCAGTAGTACGAGGTCGTAGGAGTTTTTTCGTAATAAGGGATAGCTTCCCTTTAGTGTTGTAGAATGATCAATAGAGCAATGTTGGATAGCGTCCATAAGGTATTCCTCCAAGATCATTTTGTCATCTAAACTATCTTCAATGTACAGTATTTTAATGGGGGCAGAACTCATGATTGTATTTCGTGTTTTTCGTTTTTAGCAGGTGAATGATTTTGTTTTAACCAGAGCCTATTGAATATTTCTTGGGGGTAGTTCAACCACTTCTAGCCAATATTTTTCAATAGAATGAATGATGTCCTCAAAGGCATGGAAGTCTGTGGGTTTAGCAATGTAGCAGTTGGCGTGATTACGGTAGCTTTTTATGATGTCTTCACGATTTTGAGACGTTGTTAGAATAATTACCGGAAGGGATTTTAGGCTATCATCTGCTTTGATTTCTGCTAACACCTCATGTCCATTTTTTTTGGGCATGTTCAGATCCAAAATGAGTAGGTGTGGTTTAGGTTGTGTATGAAATGGGGGTAATTGCCTTAAATATAGCAAGGCTTGTACACCATCCGTTACATAATTAAAATTGACGTTAGTTACTTCAGTGTCTTTTAAGGCTTCGGAAAACAATATCACTTCATCCATGTTGTCCTCTGCTAATAGCAATTCAATTCTTCTCTTCATTTTGTTTTCTTTTTTGTAATTCGATTGGTAATTCCAGTATAAATTTTGAGCCTTCTCCGTATGTCGATTCAACTCGAATGGTGCCATTGTGGCTTTCAATTATTTTTTTAGTGATGGCCAAACCCAGTCCAGTTCCAGAGTACTCGTCTTGCGTATGTAGTCTTTGAAAAATTTCAAAGATTCTCTCCTGAAACTCTTCTTTTATGCCTATTCCATTGTCTTGAAAGGTAATTTCGAGCGTATTGGGTTTGCTAACTTGAGCTGAGATAACTATTTCTGGTACAACTTCGGGTCTGCGGTACTTGATGCCGTTGTTAATTAGATTCATAAAAACTTGAAAAATCTGACCAGCATCACAAGTAATATGTCCAAGTTCTTCCACTTTTACTCTGGCATCATGCTCATTAATAAGAATTTCAGAATCTTTAATGGCGGCATCCACTAGTTGGGTTAAATCGGTCTTTCGGAATGCACGCTCTTTCTTTCCTATCCGCGAATATTCTAGAAGATCATTGATTAGTGACTTCATTCGCTTAGTAGCTCCCATGACTCTCTCCATGAGATATAGTCCTTTTTCCTCCATCCCATTCGTGTACTTCTTTTCAATGATCTGAAGGTAACTGTTGATAACACGCAAAGGCTCTTGTAAGTCATGCGAAGCGATATAGGCAAAGCGCTCAAGTTCTTTGTTGGAGTTGATGAGCTCTTGTTTAATTTCCAGTTCTTGAGTGATATTGGCATTCACACCAGTCATTCGCACGGCATTGCCACTTTCATCTCGTTGCACATTTCCTTTTGCAGCGATGTATCGTATTTTTCCTTGGGTATCAATAATTCGAAAAATGGTATCCAATGTCTTTCCTTCTGAAATAGTTTTTTCAATGAGGTTATTCATGAATTCAATGTCATCGGTATGAAGAAGTTGCTCAAAGGCTTCGTAGTCATTTTTGAAATCTTCCCTTGAGATATCGTATAATGCATACATGGAGTCGTCCCAAACCATCTGCCCGGAAGTAAGGTCCCAATCCCAAACGCCAAGTTTTCCTGCCTTTAAGGCAATGGCGAGTCTTTCTTCGCTTTTTCGAATTCTGTCTTCTGCTTTCTTACGTTCCGAAATATCCTGAATGCTTACCATTACAGTCCCTTTCTCGTCATTTAGCGGAGTAAAGGAAGTCTCAACAGAGATATCCGTCCCATCAATTTTTTTTGCAGTTGCTTCTAATCCTATCTCCATGGAAAAAGAAGGAGGTGGAGTAACTTCACCGCTAGATTGATTTGAAAACTTATTTCTCTGAAACATCGGAAGAACTTCGCTACAGTGTTTTTCAAGGATGTCTTCCTCCTGATAGCCGAAAAGATCGATGAACTTATTATTGATTTTGATGATCTGTTGGCTATTATTCAAAACGACTATTGGGTAAGAAGCGTTAGCGATCATCCGGTCTCGGGTAATTTTACTTTCTCTAATTTCGTTAAGGAGATTTTTTTGCTTGAGGATACTACCTAATCGATTACCAATTTCATCCAACAAGCGTACAATAACTGGGTCTGCTTCAAAAGTGCGGTCAGAGAAAAACTCAAGGACAGTAACGATTTTTTGATCAATCTTAATAGGAACGATATAGGCTCCTTTAAGCCCTGTGTTCTTGATTAATTCTTCACGGATCACGCCCTTTCTTTTAGAAATGTCCTTGTCCCAGATGGTTGTCCCAGATTCGAGGACTTTTTTATGAAGAGGTGCCTGAGCGCCCAATGTCTCGTTTGTGTTTTGAACGAGTTGCATATACTTTTCTTTGTCTTCAGCAAACCAAACCCCAGTGCTTAGAAAAGCTTTTTCTGATTCATGATATTTGAAGGCATGACCAAATTGCCAGCTCATGAAGCAACAAACTTCTTCCAGTACCAATTGATAAATCTTTTCAATGTTTTGTTCGTCTCCCAAGAAAAGGTCTGATAATTCGGCAATTAATCGAATAGCGGCTTCTCGCTGTTTTAGTTCGGTAATATCTTGAATAATGACCCAAGCACTGTCGTCATGATCAGCATCTAAGTGCATAAAGCCGCTTAAAAACACATTTTTTATAGCACCAGAGCTATGAATATACTTTTGTTCGATTGCAGTAATTTTTGAACCATCTTTCATCATATTCATGAGTTGCTCATGCTCTAAGGAGTTGTTACTAATTAGGATGTCGTTATGGGTGAGATGTTTCAGGTCGTCCAAACTATATCCTGTGATTTTAGAAAACTCTTCATTGACTTTCAAAAATCTTCCGTTTTTTGAGGCTAGTGCAATTCCAATAGGAGCCTGCTCTACAAACCAGTTAAGGGAGCTTTTTAGGTGTCCCAATCTTCTCAGTTGGATCAGGTTGGTACGTCTTAGTTGATGTTTTGAGAAGATGATATAGACTGAAAGCGCTATGATAACTAAAATAATTACCAAGGTCGAAGTAATTACAGAATTTCGATACCTTTTATGACTTATCATTGACTCTGTTTCGGTAATCTCGCAGGTAAGTCCAAAGCCAAGTTTTTCATTCCATAACCAAGATCCAAAGACTTGTTGCCCTTTGTAGTTGATATAGCCGTTTATATTTACGCCATCTTGCTTATTGTTGAGCGTGGACCTAACGCTTTCAATCAATTTTTGATCTTGAGGGTTAATGAGTTTTGATCCTAAACCTTTGATGTCCTCTAAGTTCTTAGTTGACTCAGCTACTTCGTGTCTCGATTGAGTAATGATTTGTCCTTGGTCATCAAACGCGAATGTGTTGCTCGATTTGTTAAACCAGCCAGATTCGGTAAAGGAAGACAGGGAGGTCTTTGGGTTGAGTCGAAATGTAAAAACTGCGATAATGTTATTTTCAGAGTCTCTTACAGGAGTTGCAATGAACATGGTTGCGGCCTGTTTGTTGTTTGAAGTCAATGCTACTTCGGAGACAAAAGGGGTGATCAGGACTGTTTCTCCTGCGAATGCTTTTTTTAGCTTGTCGCCTTCTTTTTTAGCAATGATGTTAGTTGTTCCGATGTTTTCGTCTCTCATTGACGATAATGAGATATGTGCTGGTGAGATGATAAAAATACCGTAATAGTCATGCTTGTTTATAATGGGTTCAAAGTATGATCTAAGACTATCTTGGATTGGATTGAGGAGTAATGAGTCTTGTTGATGTGAAGCAGAAAGTAGGGAGGTGGTAAACGTAACCACTTCTTCTGTTTTAGCAATGTCTTCGATGTGAAGCTTTTTAGCCTGAAACCAAGTGTCAATAGCTTGATTTTCAATTTTTAGAATTGTAGTGAGAACATCAGACAGCCGAGCTTTTTCTTCTTTTAAGTTTTTGTCAATATTGCTCGAGGCGAAAAGGACAACGCCCATAACAATAATGAAAACGAAGACGATTTCGATCAGAAGTCTGTAGTTCACTTTTTTCATTGCGAGGCGAGTCTAAGGTTTGTTTCCGTATTTCTGCACATACAAGAAGCCTTACCACTAATGTTGTATAACAACAATAATGGCAAGGCTCTGGATTGGATTTCTTTGTGTTTAGAGCACCATTTGTTTCTGGAAATTGGATCAGTCCGTTTTATTTTCATAAGGTGTCTGTTTAGTGTTTTCTTGATTTGCGAGATCGGTAGCATCCAAGCAGAGGTTTCCATCAATATCACTGCAATACCATGTTTTTACAACCTCTGTTTCAAAGGAAATTCGGATCAACTTATAAGAGGCAGGAGCCTTACCAGTACACCTGTCAACAAAAGAATACCCTAGCGGTTGATTGATTTGGTTTACGGTAATTTCTTTTATGCCTACCGACTCAAATGAGTTGTCATTGAAGACTTTCACAAGAGAATATACACCCGGTTTTGATTCATTGAGCATGGACAGATTGAAATAGACTGAACCGCCAAAAACTCTTGCAGAGGCATGTACCAATACATCTCTTTTACAGTTATTTAGTGTAGTGTCTTCTGATATTGCAAAAGAGGACTTGGAAAGCCCAACGATGATTAAGATCAAGGTAATTTTAAAAAGTTTCATAATAGATCGTTTTGATTTGTTTGTCAATGTTAGCTATAACCAGTTTAGGTTATTGACCTTAATTTTCCATCCTCCGGTTTTAGTTTCCCAACGTATACACTAACTTCATATTCGTGTCTGTTGTGTTTGAATGCCGTACTTTTTAAAAGTGTTATAAAGATGAGTATTTTTGTTTGTATTTCAACTTTAAAACGTCTTAAATATTTGTTTTTCAGTATTTTATAGGTGTTTATACTTGTGAAAACACGTAGAAATACGTATTGTAAAAGTTGGTTAGTATAGCTATTTTAGTGGTCTACTATTTTAACGCCAAATTGGGCTCTTATGAAGTCCGAATGAATGATGTCACAGAATGAGTTTGAAATATCAGAATGAACAAATTGAAAGGCTGATCAATGAGGTAAACAAACATGCCGAGGATTTGTACAACTATAAAGAATTGATAAATGAAAGTAGCGGGAGTTTGAAAGATGATGTCATAAAAAAATGTTGTACACATCTGTTTCTCTCCGTTAAAGACCTGAAAGGTTTTCTAAAAGAATAAAGAAGCACTATGCAAAAGCAAATGATTGTTCAAAAAGAGTTAATTATCTCCAAGGATTTAGACTTCTCATCGTTGCAGTGGTCTGTTAATAAAATACGCGATCGGGTTAAGGTGTTAAACAATCACCTCCGGCAACAGTTCAGTCAACCACAAATTCTAATGGCAAGTACTTCTGGGGTTAATGTAAGTGTTGCGAATGGTTATACTAGAGATATCGCCATCTCAGGAGGTGTCCAACCAAGTACGTTGTTTTCAGAAACGTCTACTACAAGGTTTTATCAAGACCTTCTGAAGGAGCGAATTAGCCACAAGGATTTTCTGAGCAAGACAGATTCTTGCGCGCTCGCAAAGAGCCAACAAA
Organism: uncultured Flavobacteriales bacterium; assembly: GCA_964387945.1. Classification (GTDB taxonomy): domain Bacteria; phylum Bacteroidota; class Bacteroidia; order Flavobacteriales_D; family Parvicellaceae; genus Parvicella. The sequence goes on from CAYLYX010000006.1 coordinate 125,339, forward strand.
TCAAAAAGTTCTCGGTAGAATTGAGTCTGTCCGTTTACCAGAAAAACAACGTTTACTACTTTGAAGTATTGACTGGAGGAAAGGAGTTTTGTCTAGAAATTCGCAACGGATATCCATGTCATGTCACCACTTTTGATAACTTCTTTGAACTGTATGTTTCTGCGAAATTCTTCAGGTTTGGCATTGAAGGTAACCTAAAAGACTTTGATGCATCTTGTGAAATTAGGTATCAATGGCCAGTCTACGTTCCTGAAAAGAATCAGTTACTTTACGAACACAGAACAATAGAAGGTGGTAAGATGCATGTGCAAGTTGATTGATCATGGAGCTGCTATTGTTGTTCCATTTTCATCCGCTTCCATTACTTTAATCGTTTCCCATTCTCCTCCAGCAGTTCTTTTTTGTAATTCGTAGTAGTCTACGCCTTCCAACCATTGATAATACTTGGTCCATTTGAAGTTGAGGTATTCATCGTTGATTTTTTCTTGCTCCAAGAGAATACTAGAACTCATCGGGTTCTTTTCGGGTGCCACATTACACACGTTTTCAGGAATGATGAGGTAGTAGTAATTCTGGTCATGTACGTTCACTTCGTTGTCAATAAATGATCTTTTACTCTTTTCAACCGACTCAATAAAAGAAAAGTTAACCGAGTCAATCGACCTCCAGATCTGAAAACTGGATATTTTTTCATCCCCATAAAGAGGGTCTTCCCACTCTGTTAGCACTACCTCATTGTCTTCTACAGTAGACCGAATAATTGAAGGCGAATTTGGAGCTAGGGTATCGTGTACCCAAATACTATCAAGTGAAGATGAATTGACGCAGCCGTTATCTGAAACCACTAGGTCAATGTTCCAGTTTCCAGGATTTAGAAAGACGCTAGGGTTGGCGGTTGTCTCTTTAAGCGTATCGTTTGTATTCACGAATGTCCAGTCATAGTTTGCAGCTGAATTGGCACCGAGTGTAGAGAGTTGAATTAAATTACCTTCGCAGAGAACGTCATTCTGAATTGAAAAGGTTGCGTTGGGTAATCGGTTAACGATTAGTTCGGCTGTATCTATAAATAGGCAGCTTCCATTTACAACAGTGTAGGTCAGCAGATTGGGGCCGTAGTTTGCATTGTCTGGGGCTACTAAGCCAGTATAGGGATCTATTACCCCAGGTCCACTCCAATAGCCTAAGTTAGGCGAGGCTTGAAATATAAAAGGGTCATCACCTTCACACACGATTTGAGAGGTTTGAATGGAAGCTGTAATTAAAGAATCAATGTGCAGGGTTACAGAGTCCATATCACCGCAATAGGTGTCAACTACTTGCAGTAGAGTGTAATCTCCTTGAGGTAAAGATGAAATGTCAAACACGTTTGTTGCGTTTGGAATGCCATCAATATACCAATTACCCATGCTGCATGTCGTGTTGACGATAACCGAGTCTGCTGTTTCACAAACTGGGGCAAGCGGAGATAACTGTACATTATAAACAGGATGGACAATTACGCTATCAACGGTAGCACTATCTACGCATCCGTTTGCAGATGTAGCGATCATAGAAATACTATGATTACCCGTGTTTAGAAGAGAACTATGACTGTAACCAGATCCACTCAGGTTTCCATCAATGATCCATTGGTAGTTAAGTCCAGGTGATTGGGCTGAAAGATGAATAGGTAACGGGTTACATCCTACTGTATCAGACAGACTAAACAAAGGGTTGGGTAGGTTCTCCACCGTAATTTGCTGTGTTTGCGTTACGATATGCTGACAGCCGCTGGCATCGGTTGCGATTAACGAAATATCATACGAGCCAGAGTTCATGTACTGGTGCACAGGTGTTGCCTCGTTAGAAGAGTTGCCATCACCAAATAACCACGTGAACGCGGATGCATTTTGCGAGTTGTTGATGAATTCAAGACTATCAGTCTCGCACATAAATGAATCCAAGAGGAGAAAATTGGCTTGAGGTCCCATAATTGTGATCGGAGATACCATGGTATCAGCGCAACCTGTAGCACTCTCTACTATTAACTGTACGTTATAATTTCCTCCCACGTAATAGGCTTGCACGGGGTTCTGTTGTGAACTTGTAGCATTATTACCGAAATTCCAACTCCATGAAACAGCGTTATAAGAACTGTCTGTGAAGAAGGCAGGCTGTGGGGCACACCCGCTACTTACGCTTGATAGGAAGTGGGCTTCTACTTTATCAATAGAGACAAGTGCTGGAACGTTTATGGAATCATAGCAGCCATCCACATCCGTAACAGTAAGTGAAACATTATATTGTCCATCATCGTAATAAGTATGGGTTGGAGTCGCAACAGTATCTACTGATCCATCTCCGAAGTTCCAGTTCCAGCTCAAAATGTTCTGAGCACTGCTAGAAAAACTAATGTTTGCTGGAGCGCAACCCGTTGAGGCTGAAATGTTAATATCGGCTTGAAGCAGATCTATGTTATCTTTTGTGATGGAAGCACGACAACCATTGGTATCTACAATTGTTAACGTCACCTGACCATTTGGGACAGCATTATATATATGTGTAGGGTGTTGAAGTTGAGAACCAGAACCATCCCCAAAGTCCCACTGCCAGCTTACGGGTGAAATACTTAGGTCAGTGAATGAACTTTGTAGGGGTAGACAGGAACGATCTTGCGTAAATGAGAAGTCCGCAATGGCTTCGTTGACTACATAAGCGGTTTGTTGTGTGGTAGATGAATAGCATCCGTTCGATGATGTTTGCAAGGTAATATCATAAGTTCCGGAGTTGTTGAGAACGCTGGATAGCGTTGGTCCGTTGGAAGTTAAGGCTGTATTATCTAGGTACCAAACATAAGAATCATTGTTTGTATCTGATGCGGCTAGGACTATTGTGTCTCCAAGACAAAGACTGCTTGAGGTCAATAGGTTGAATTGGCTGTTAACATCATGAACATGCACGTTTCCAAGATCAAAATGAGTCTCACAGCCGTTTATGTCGCTTACGGTTGCAGTAAATGGAAAAGTTCCTGAGTTTGCAAATGCGTAGAAAGAAGTGTCAGGAACAGCAACTCCACCAATCGAATAGTCTATTGTATAGTTAGAAGAAAGTTGATGCGTTACCTGAAGGCTATCTCCCACGCAAAGGGATGAATCAAAGGCAAATTGCGGAACAATCCCATTTGAAAATACTCCGATGGAAGCAGAATAACTGCACATATTGGAGTCTAAAGTTGTCAATGTGATGGAATGGAGCTGATTACTGTTACTGAATAGCGTATCCACAGCGGGAGAATTGCTCCCCAACATGGTGTTGTCAATGCTCCAATAGTAATGTGTTAGTGCTGTGTTTGAAGAAGATAAGTTAACCTGCATATCGTTACAATAGCTGCTAGAATTCACTACAATGCTGTTGGTATGACCAATTACATTGATGAAGTTATGAAAGTAGAGCGTGTCCGCCAATGTACTATCATCGTGAATTAGCATCAGAGAGAAAAGTCCAGTACTATCGTAAGTGTGCGTGGGAATTGGACCATAACCTACTTCTCCATCACCAAAGTGCCAAGTCCAGTTCGTTGCGTTCGGAACAGGGTTTTGAATAGTAACAGTTATTGGACCACAGTATTGACTGTAGGGTGCTGTAGTGGTAGGTGTTGAGTCTGAAGTCCAGTTGGATGGATCACCAGAAACAGGAGACGATGAATTGATAGATGGATGTTGTACTGTACAACTGTCAAAGTCGATTTGTATTAATCGCACCCCCATGCAACCTTGGCTAGAAATTCCTGTGTAGTAGACATTGTATTCCCCTGTTGCTGCGTATTCATGCGAAACATTTGGTACAATTGTGTCTGAACCATCACCAAAGTTCCAAGTTCCAGATGAACAGTCTGGGCAGCTGATAGAAAGGTCAACCAATAAACTATCGCAGTCGAGATTAGCAGCCAAAGAATCGATTTGCAACGTGTTTACAGATACAATCGCAAACGTATCAATGTGCGTGCTACACCCAAGTGAGTCCATGGTGTTCAAAGAGACTACGTATTCTCCAGGAGCTGAGTAGGTATGGGTTGGAGTGTTACCGGATCCAGTTGTTCCATCTCCAAAATTCCAGTTCCAAAAGCCAACACTTCCAGAGTAGTTGTAAAGCGTTACTGAGAATGGGGCACAGCCCGTAAGGTTTGAGCTTTGAAAATCCAAAGGTGCATTATTCGAAACGACTAGTGCATCCGAAACATAGGTGCTATCGGAACATCCGTTTGCGTCTGCTACAACCAACTGAGCATCATAGTTTCCAGGAGTGTTAAATAGTACAATTGGATGTTCATTAAAGCTCGTTGCACCATTGCTAAAGGTCCATTCCCAGCTCACAGCAGTTGGAGAGGAGCTATTGAATTGTACATTAGCAGGAGCGCAATTGGAGAAAGATGTGTTTTGAAAATTAGCAGTTGGGTGGGTAACAGTGACCGTTTGAAGCAAGGTATCACTGCACGCTCCATAATCTTGTATTAGACTTACTGTGTATTGTCCTGCGTTACCATATGTATGTGTGAAGAGCGTTGATGTGTCCGTACCTCCATCGCCCAATGTCCATAAAATTGAGGAAGGGATGGTTCCAGTTACTTCAAGTTGAAGGTCTTCACCCACGCAGACAATCGAGTCAGACAGACTGATAGATATGTTAGTAGGAGTTCCTACAGTGATCAGATCATTCTCCGTAATCGTTTGCGTACATCCTCCAGTATGCGTGACGGTCATCGTCACATCATATACTCCGCTTGTTTGATACGTGTGCGACACGGAATTTCCATTCGCTTGCTGTCCGTCACCAAAGTCCCAAAGTACACTTGTGGCTCCGCTCGTATTGGCTTGAAAAGTAACACTTGACATTTCGCAGACATTTGTGGCAGACACTGAAAAACTGTCCGCGTAATCGGTAATTTCCACAGCGTTTGAAGAATAGGTACTATCTGTACATCCATTTGCATCTGTGGTGATGAGAAGTAAACCAAATGATCCAAAAGCGTTAAAAGCGTGCTGAACTGAACTACCGTTCAGGGCAGTCCCGTCAGAGAACTCCCATGAATAGCTGTTAAGTCCTCCTGGCGAAGCGTCAAATGAGAAAGCGTGGGAAGAGTCGCAAGTTTGTGTTGTTCCCACAATCTGAAAACCGTTTTGAGTTACAGGAAGAATCGTTTTAGTAAGTGAGGTGTCACTTGCACATCCTCCTGCATTCGTAGCAAAAAAAGTGATTACGTATGATCCCGGGCTAGAGTAGTGGTGGTAAGGATTTATATCAGTAGTCATGTGTCCATCCCCGAAGTCCCACAAAAACTGAGCAGCACCAGAAGTATTGTTTTGCAACTGAATACTATTTTCATTGATACACGGAGAGAAGTTGGTGATGTCAATGTCAATTTGTGGCTTGGACAAAACTTCAATGTAATCTGTCTTTTCGAAATGTTCGGTACCTCCATTAGCGTAAGTAACATCTAATGTCACGGTGTATATGCCTCCTGTGTTAAACATGGTAACTGGGTTTTCTTGATTAGAAGTAGAGCCGTTTCCAAAGTCCCATTGCCATGAAATAGTGTTGGGTGCAAGGTTTGAAAAATGAACAACATGTGGAACGCACCCCACCGTATCGTTTGCAGAGAATCCGATGCCCGATGAAGAAGGTATGGGTTGAGCCAGAAGTTGAAGTGCTACCGCCAGACAAAGAAATAACATAGTTGCTTGTTTCATAATTGGGTCTTGTTTAGGTGGTTAAATGTAGCGTAGCCAGTGGAATGTGTTCGGTCTGATTTTTCTAACGTCCCATTTAGATTTCCTAAAGTCGAATGTCTACGAAAAACTGAAAAATCAGTGTCTTACGAGTCAAATTAATCGATTCTAAGCGTAAGAAAACTGGTTTCCCTCATAAGGAAATGAGCAGGTGGGATCATTGAGTAAAAATGAGAGGTTTGGGTAAAACATTCAAAAATGAAAACAGTTACAACCTTGCTACTCTTGTTATCGGTATTTATGTCATTTGGACAGGTGAACTCGTCTACGAATGACAATGAGGTTCAATACAGAATAGTCGCTCACAAGGAAGTAGACAATGGTATTGTCAGTGTTTCCAATGTTGTTCAAGTAACAAAGAGGTTGCACATACAGGTTCCCAATGCATTTTCTCCCGATGGTGATGGTGTAAATGATGTGTTCATGGTGGTTCACGATGGAATAGAGAACTTTAACATGGAGATTTACAACCGGTGGGGAGAACTAGTTTACTTCACTGATGACACCGATCAACCCTGGAGGGGGATGTATAATGGCTCGGAGTGCCAGCAGGACGCGTATGTATATGTTATTACCGCTAGTGGTCTGGCGGATGATACGCCCACCGTCTTAAAAGGAACGGTTTCTCTAATTCGATAAGTCCAATTTAATCACATGAACATGAAACAACTTAGCTTAAATTTTAGCGTTTTATTTATCTCGGTATTATCTCTGATGACGGGAAACGCTCAGGATGTTGAATTTAGCCAATTCTACTCCACCAAGAACTATCTTAATCCTGCATTTACTGCGTTATCACATGACCAGTCGATTTCTTCTACCTACCGAAATCAATGGCCGGGAATAAAAAATGCCTACGACAGCTACTTTGTTAGCTTTGACCGATCCTTAAAAGGAAAGGAAGCGGGTTGGGGACTTTATTACTTGGGTGATGTGGCTGGAGAAGGAGCTTTACTGAAGCAGTCCCTTGCATTTCAGTTTTCCAAACAAATTAGGTTATCTAGGTATACTTATGCCTCTTTTGGGTTGAAGGGATCTTACAATTCCGTTTCAATCAAGTGGGATCAATTGGTTTGGGGGGATATGCTTGACGCCAGAGAAGGAGTCGTTTATACCACACAGCAGCAGCAAGGTGCGTCAAACGAGGTCTTTTTTGATGCAGGGGCAGGTTTTCTAATGTATTCAGATTATTTTCATGGAGGAGTTTCTGTAGAACATATCAATAGACCGAAGCATGGTTTACTCTCTTTATATGAAGACGAACGCATCCCTGTTCGATACAAACTACATTTGGGCGGAAATATTCCTATTCAAACGTTGCCCAACGCTCCTTTGGTTCAGCTATCTCCGCAAGTGATCTACACAACTCAGGGTAATAGTGGACAAGCAACGATAGGAGCGTATGTAACGTATACGCAGTTTACCATTGGCGTATGGCACCGACTTAAGGAGTCAGTTATCTTTCTGGTTGGAATGAAGAAAGATGGCTTTCAAATAGGCTACTCTTATGATTTAGGTGCCAACAACTTAATTTCGCATTCGGGAGGAGCTCATGAGATTTCACTTACCTATGGGTTTGATTTTCACAATAAATCGAAGCAAAGAAAGTACAGAACCATTTCTTGTCCAGTTTTTTGAAGCACTGAACCAAAACATAGAATCGGTGTACAGGATAAGAAAAGAAAGCCATGAAAACGTTTCTTTTCTCTTTTGTTTTGCTTCTTTCCTGTATGGGGTTTGCTCAGCCCGACCCGCAGGAAGCTTATCCAGAAAGGATAAAGTGGATTACCGAAGAACTCAAAACCGATCCCAATAATTACGAACTCATTTGGGAACGACTGAATCTGCAGGTGAATTTAATGGGTGGTTTCCCTATGCTTCGAGATATCTTTTCATTTGAAGGTGACCCTCAGAAACTGAGCAATAACAGACCCGATCTTAGTCAAGTGAGTGCTGATTTCTCCCTTGTTTATGATTCTATCATTCAACAAAAGAAGTTTGATGTGGTGGAGGAAGGTGATTTTTATCTCAATAGTATTTGGTTTCATTTTCATCAACAAGAGTATGAAAAAGCGATTGACTGTGCTAGATATTTGAGAGACTCGGCATCTTATTCTAAGTATTACGGGAGAGGAGACTATTACCATAAGTGGGCGCTTTTCTCATTGTTTAACTTGTATATTCTTAACGATCAATATCACGAGGCGTTAAATGCTGCTAATGCCATGTTGAATGAGAATAAGAAGAATGACCCAAAAATATATTTTAGTGTACACGGTAGTTTTATTTCCCATCAGCATGTGGTTGACCTTTACGTTCATTTCGGAAAAGAAGAAGAAGTCATTCCCTTTCTTAAACATCATTGTAAAGAGCATTTTAGCTGGTATTTTGAAAAGGCAAAATACAAAGATGCAAAGAAAGGAAGTTGGCCGTTGAGTGAAAACGAGTACTATGTTAGTAAGAGCAGCTATTTGTATTACACTGGGAGTGCTAAACAAAACAGCTTTCAGTTGCTCAAGTTAATTGTGCAGTACATGAAACAATACAACCATCCTGATTTGGCGAAGTTTGAGGGATTATACCACAGTATTAAGCATGAGGTCAATGAAAATTACGAGACCATCGATCCGGATTTGCCAGATGATCAGCTAGAGCTGTTGGTTTTGGAAGCGTGGGAATAAAAAAAGGAGATCAATGCTGATCTCCTCTCTTGTGATTGAAGCCCTTTTTTAAGGGTATGATTAATTCAACGATAGTTCGGTCATGTCAAGCTGGTATTGCTTAGATTTTTTTTGGATGTCTTTGAGAAGAACGTTTGAGAATTGCTCATTTTTGTCAAAATAAATCCCTTTGTTGGGGTCATAAGCTAGATAAGCCACGGGAAAGTCTAGAAGGTCTTGATCTTCTTTTGCCAGATACTCCAAGTCTTTTGGTACCAAGGTCATGGTAAGGTCAAGTCGTGGAACTTCTTCGTCTGATGCTTCAAGTTCTGTATTGACGGCAATCCTTTTAGAAAAGTGCTTGTCTGATTTAAAAACAAGCAAATAATGACTCCCTTTAGGAAGGTTTACGTCCAGTTTGCCATTGGTTGTGTTTAGCGTAAGGAAGATTTGGCCCTCCTTGTAGATGACGACCTCCGCATCTTTTAACTTTTTTTCATGGTCTTTCATGATACATCGAATTTCGAAAACGTCATTAACCGGGTTTGGACTTTTTGAATTGGCATAGCTGCTACATACCGTTAGCAGCATGATGGATAGGATAGGAATTAAATTTTTCATGATTTTTTATTTTAAATGTCCTGAAAAACCTCCTGTTGATGTGATGAGAATAACCCTACGTTAGGGACTTATTTCCCTACGGTGTTTTAAACAAAAAAGCCACCCGCTCAGAAGCAGATGGCTACATGTTTTTAAGTGTTTTTCTAAGTTACTTTACAAAAAAGCTTGCAACAATCAGTGCCGGACCAATTACCACGCAGGCAATGGCTCCAAAGTACATCATCTTGACTTTACTTTCGAGACCGCTTACCACTTCTTGCTCAGATTTGATAGAAACGATAAATGGGTTTCCTTTTTCTTTTGAAATGGAAATCGTAGGAGTGCCATTACGGTCATGCAATTCGCCTAAAACGAAGAGCTGCTGTCCTACCGGAATGTTTTGCTCCATTTCACGATAACCTTTAGACCTCTTTTTACGGGTGTTCTCTGGGTGGTAAGTGCCAAATGAGAAAGTCACAGAATCTCCAGATGTTTTAAACTGATTGACGGCTTGGTCTAAGGTAAGATCCGCACCCTGAATGTCAACCTTAACTGCTCCAGTTCCATCGTTCAGTTCAAATTCTCCTCCTTTTCTTGTAGATCCAATGGTTTCTGAATCATCAACCCAATTGCGGTGAACTTTTCCATCATCGTCTTTCCGCTCTACCAGCTTTTCGTACTCATGTACAGCAGAAGCTTCGTAATATACGCAGGACTCGTTACTAAACTCACCAGTAAGTGGAGACTCACTCTTGGCTTTGGCAGAAACCTTAACCATCTGAGTGTAATGTCCGCTACCCAGTTCTTTTGAAATACTAACACAAGTGTCTACGGCAGACTTTATATCGGTTTGGTCATAATACTTAACGTCCAATAATTTACCTTCTACTTTTTTCTTGTAGAAGAAAAGTCCTATCCCTACTGCAATTAATATTGCTCCGACTACCAACATATCGTTTAAGCTTCTGCGGTTGCTACCTCAAACTGCTCATCGTACTGATCAGCAATGGCCGCAATGTTTTGAACAGCTGCTGAGAATTCATTCATATCCATGTTCTTACCAGCAAGCGTGTAAGAGAACTTGATAGCGTTTTCCATAGAAAGACCGAAACTTCCAAATGGGATTGTTGCGTTCATTCTTAGTAGCTCTTCTAATTGATCTTGATTCAATTCAACTTCTTCCGCAAGATAAGAGAAGACATCTACTAGAACATCGTCTGCGTGCCATGCTCTAACAATAATGTTTACCGTAACGGTTCCAAAAGAGAAAGAGTATAAATCATCAATTTTAATGATTTCATCTTCGTGGAACATCTGGTTAATAAATCCATCGATTTTAGCGTATGTTTCTTCAATCAACGCTTGGTTCTCACCTGTATGTAAAACTTTAAATTTTGGCATTTTAATTCTGTTTAATGTGTGATCAATTATTGGTTCATCATTTCTTTCAGCTTAGCTAACTCAGCATCAACAGCTGTGTCTGTTTCTAGCTCTGCAAACTCATCTTCCAATGCGATTTCTTCACCAGACATGTCTGTGTAAGCTTCTGCTTCTGCCTCTTTCTCCATGATTTTTTCCTCAAACTTATCGAAGTTAGCGAAGGCATTATCGTTGAATCCACCAATGTTTTTAGCGATATCAGCTTGCGCTTCAGCATTTTTGCTTCTGGCAATTAACATAGATTCTTTTGCTTTAGCTTCATCGTATTTAGCTCTCAGTTTCTCTAATTGACCTTTAAGCTTAGTAGTGGTAGCATCCGCTTGCTCATACATTCCTTTGTACTGCTCATAGTTTTGGTCTTCAGTCGTCTTTTTAGCCAACGCTTTCTTCGCCAATTCTTCGTTCCCGGCTTTAAGAGCTGCCATGGCTTTTTGTTGCCAAGCATCTGATTGTTGCTTATGGAAATTCATTTTCTTTTCCATCTGCTTGGTGTGTGCCATTGCTTTTGCTAGGGCAGCGGTTGATTGATTAATAGACTCTTTCATGTCTACCACCATCAACTTAATCATTTTTTCAGGGTTTTCTGCTTTGTCTAAAGCATCATTCACGTTTGACCTGAAAATGTCACTAATTCTTTTAAAAAATCCCATTTTCGTTTTGTTTAATGTTAGATGATGTGAATTTAATAAATTATCCGCTTGTCTATCGCCCTGATCGCGGGATTTTTATCATTTATCGAAACCTAAGTACAAACGGACAATTTCTAGGGGCAAAGCAACAAAAAAGGCGACTCATTTTGAGCCGCCTTTAAAGTCAATTGTAAGGGTCTGACTAATAATAAATCAATCTTCTCACTTTAGCAATGTATTTTGCCAGTCGAATAACCTGCTTGGTGTAACCAAACTCATTATCGTACCATGCGTATAGGGTCATTGTTCTACCGTCATTTGAAACGATTGTAGCATTGCTATCGAAGACAGATGCACACGTGTTTCCAATAATATCGTTAGAAACTAACTCAGGGTTGATCTGATAGTTGATCTGGTTAATTAATTCTCCTTCTAGGGCGGCTTCTCTAATTTTAGCATTTACTTCTTCGGTAGAGGTTTCCTTACCTACCGTAAGGTTCATAATGGCAAGAGAACCATTTGGAGTAGGTACTCGAACCGCGTTGGCCGTTAGTTTGCCATCTAGTGATGGAATAACTTTAGTAACTGCTTTTCCAGCTCCAGTTGAAGTAATAACCATGTTGATAGCAGCTGATCTACCTCTTCTTGGCTTCTTGTGGAAATTATCCAAAAGGTTTTGATCGTTGGTATAGGCATGAATGGTCTCGATGTGACCTTTCTCTATTCCATAGTTGTCTTCAATTACTTTCAGCACAGGAGAAATACAGTTAGTAGTGCATGAAGCTGCTGAAAAAATGTTCTCTTTCTCAAGGTCTAAATCTTTGTGGTTGATTCCATACACAATATTAGGAATCCCAGCCCCAGGAGCTGTTAGTAAAACTTTGGAAACTCCGTTGGCCTGCGTGTGTCTAGAAAGCGCTTCTCTATTGTTGAATACACCTGTACTATCTATTAGCAAGGCATCATCAATTCCGTATTCTGTATAATCAACATCTTCGGGATTAGCCGCCTGAATAAACTTAACGATTTGTCCGTTGATGATCAAAGCTAGGTTTTCGGTGTCTACTTCAACAGTGCCTGTAAAAGCATTATGAACAGAGTCATTGCTCAACAAGGAAGCTCTTTTCACGAGATCATCTGGTGTTACTTTTCGCAATACCACAGCTTTAAGTCTCAATTGCTGTCCTTTTCCAGCCTGTTTGATCAATTCTCTAACCACTAATCTTCCAATTCGCCCGAATCCATAAAGGATAACGTCTTTTGGGTTGAAGGTGTGCTTGTCTTGCCCAATAAAATGAGCCAGTTTATTGTTTAGAAAGTCATTGATAGAAGCAAAGCTCGCTTTTTCATCAATGTATTCTTTCGTTAATTTACCGATATCAATCTTTGATGGAGCAAGGTCTAACTTCATCATGGCTCTCGCAACTTCTGCACTAGTATACAGGTCAATTGGCTTTTTTACTACATCGGCAGCATAACCTACCAAATTAATTACCTCAGAAATGGTAACGTTTACAAGGTGGTTTCGGAACAATACGAGTTCAACTCCTTTGTCGTACATTAAGGATCCTACAGAGTTGATGAGATCAACTGCCGCTCTTTCTTGCTTAACATATTCATTTAAGCCTGCTTCATAACCTGATTTTGTCAGTGTTGTTTCCATTAGAATTTATTACAATTATTAATTTTTGGATATAAAAAAAGGTTGAGAGCCAGTGTTTCCATTAACCATCAACCTTTGTGTTTCTTTCATTCTAAAAGCTATTAACCTAAGTACGATTTTAATAACTTACTTCTTGAAGTATGTCTTAGTCTTCTGATCGCTTTTTCTTTAATCTGTCTCACACGTTCTCTCGTCAAATCGAATTTTCCTCCGATTTCTTCTAACGTCAATCCGTGCTGCATTCCAATTCCGAAGAATAACCGGATTACATCTCTTTCCCTTTCTGTAAGCGTAGACAACGATCGCTCAATTTCTCTTTGCAGCGATTCTTGCATCAATTCTCTATCTGCTTTTGGTGAATCACTGTTTACCAATACATCTAGTAAAGAGTTGTCTTCGCCATCCACAAAGGGAGCATCTACAGAAATGTGTCTACCTGACACTTTAATTGTATCCTTAATTTTGTCTTCTGGAAGGTCAAGTGCCTGCGCTAACTCTTCTGCGCTAGGAGCTCTTTCAAATTCCTGCTCCAACTTAGAGAATGCTTTATTGATTTTATTCAAAGAACCTACTTGGTTCAATGGTAATCTTACAATTCTTGATTGCTCAGCCAATGCTTGAAGTATTGACTGACGAATCCACCAAACGGCATAAGAAATAAACTTAAAACCTCTCGTTTCATCAAAACGTTGAGCGGCTTTGATAAGACCTAAGTTACCTTCGTTGATGAGGTCAGGTAGTGTCAACCCTTGGTTTTGGTATTGCTTGGCAACAGAAACCACAAATCTCAAGTTAGCCCGAGTAAGCTTTTCTAAAGCTCTCTGGTCTCCTTGTTTGATACGCTGCGCTAATTCTACTTCCTGATCTGCTGTGATTAATTCCTCTCTACCGATTTCCTGAAGGTACTTGTCTAAAGATTGACTTTCTCTGTTAGTTATCGACTTGGTAATCTTAAGTTGTCTCATTCTAATCCTTTAGTGAATAATTTCCTACAACCCATTTGTGAAATGAGGAGGCAAATGTAATCTAAAACGACCATTCATGTCAAGTAATCAGTTAAATATATTTTAACACTTGTTAATATCTACAACTTACAGCAGATGATGATCGTCTTTACCAGTATGTTCCCATCTAATGATGAACCCGTTTTCGTCAACAATCTTGCGATAACCTTGCTTGATCATCTTCTCTTCGTTTTCCTCATCAATTTCAAATTGGTAGCGTTTTTTTTTGAACGTTTCCCCTTCATTGCGATAGAAATAGGCAAGTGCAACACCTACCACAGCACCAAACAAGTGAGCTTCAAATGATACTTTTGGGTCTAGCGGAAATACTCCCCAAATCATACTTCCATAAAGAAAAGCGACAAAGAGCGCAATCGCCATCACTTTGGCTTCCTTTCTAAATACACCGCTGAAGAAGATGAAAAAAGCTAAGCTATAAATAACTCCACTCATCCCAATGTGATAAGCTTCCCGACCAGAAATCCAAACGAATAAACCACCAACAAGCCAGCTGATCAACAGAATTTGCGTGCCAATTTTTCGGTAGAAATAATAAAGCGCCCAGCTTAAGATAAGGATCGGTGGAGAGTTGTTGACGATGTGATCTAACCCACCATGAATAAAAGGAGAGAATAGAATACCCCATAAACCTGAAACTTCTCTGGGAAGCACTCCCCACTTAGCGAAGTTATAGGAGGAAATCCAGTCTACAATGAAGACGCCCCACATCAAAACGAGTAGTGCTATGCCAACGTAACCAGCAGTAAAGAATGGATTTGCTTTTTTCTCTCCCATGAGTTTTTTGTTACCCTAAATATAATGCCAATGCATTTAACACGACAAAAGGTCACATTACTCGAGGTCTTCGGAGTAGATAAACTTCTTTTGAAGCGATTCATAAGGACGGTAGATGTAGTAGACTTTTCCATCAAAAATCTTGATTCGCTCCACAAATCGATTACCCAGTTTTAGTTGTTTCAGAATCTTGCCATCTTGGCAGTTGATCGACTTGATGTAATAGTAGCCTCCTTTGTTGTAGAGCCCGTATACCTTTTCTTGCTGTTTGTCTAGAATTAAGGGTTGTTCCCATTTTTCTCGTTGTGCGCCTTGTGCAAAATCTAAATCTACGCTATCCACCGGGTTGTGATCCGCATCAAATTTATACAGCTTCTTTTTGTATTGATCAAAAACGTGAACGGTGTCTCGCATGATGAATAGGGGTGCATAAACGGGTTTGTAGAGGATGTCTTGCGTAAAGCTCGTTGCACCAATCCATACTTCTTTATCAATGCCAGTTTCAATTTCCTTGCGAAAAGCCCATAACTTATCCCTACCCGAAACATATTTGAATTGTGCACGATACAATTCCATCATGAAATCATCCTGAATGTTAATCAGTTCATGATGGGACGTGTCATGTTTATTGGTGACAATAAACGAAACGGCCGGATAGAGTTCATTGAAGGTGCTGTAATAAAAATTACTACCAATGGTATCAATCACACGATGATAGAAATCATAGAAATCCTCTTGCTTTACCGATTCAAACCGGATTTGGTTCTGTACAATTTCAATGGCAAAGATCTTGTCTTCACAAATCACGTAAGGAATGCCAGCATAGTCTTTAAACAGATAGTGCGCATCTCCTGGGATTGTAGCTTCCGATAGGTCTTCTTGGTCTGAACTTGCCAGCACAATTTTAGCTCCTTTTTTGAGCGTTTTTTCGTAGGCTAATAACAACAAGTTGCCATCATTGGTCATCAGAAAATCCTCCACCGAGTGTTTGGGACTTCCGTAGGTCGTATCCACTTTTGAACTAAAGATGTCAGCTGTCTTTAACTCCACAAAATTTAGTTTGTGTGTGTGGTGCAATACCCCGTTATCTTTCTTTATGATTTTTTTCTTGAAGCTGTTTGATACGATTAAGTAGCTGCTTTCGAATCCGATGTGTTCAAAAAAGATGGTATCCTTTCCGTTAGAAGGAATCACCAATTTAAATTCACCCTTTTCATTCGTGACCACCTCATTTTTTGGGTTGGAAGAAGCATGAATTTTTACGTCTGGTATAACTTGAGCGTTGTCATTGTCATCATACACTTCACCAACAATCGTTACCTGAGCATTGACAAAAACGCTCATCAGGGTAAACAAAAGAAAGGGTATGACTAGTTTCATCTTCATATACTATGAGATGCAGAACAAGAATAATTCCATAAATTATTTCGCCTCAAGTGACGACATCAAGAAACTTTTCCATTCGTCAAACAGTGGTTGAGACTCATCCGTTTTGAAGTCCATGCATACCAAAATACTTCTTCCTTTGGTACAGAGCACGTCATTTCCGTCCTCAATAATTTTGAACAACTCGTAAGACAACGTAAAGCTCTTATTTCCTACGTGATCACATTTAGTAATCACATAAACTTTGTCGTGAAGATAGATAGGAGCTATGTAATCGATCTCATTTCTTCCTAAAACAATACCTCTTTCTCTCCAGTTCCAATCCTCCCCAGTCATGTCTTTCATAAAGTCTATTCTAGCTTGCTCGAAATACGCAAGGTATCGACTATTATGAACGTGTCCTGCCATGTCAATGTCTGAAAAACGAACCTCAATCGGAGTGTTTGAATGTGTTGTCATAAGTTCATGATTTGAGTGACAAAGTTAATATTTAATCGCTATAATTTGAATGAAGGTTCAACTTTAACTTTCTTCCGGTAACTTTACCCTATGAAATTATTTTTGTTTGTCATTGCAGTCGTTTTTCTTGCCTTTTCTCCGCATGCGCAAGATTTGGATAAGTACGGAGTGGTAGAGGAAGGTGCTCCTTCGGGAATTGAGGTGGGTGATACCATTGAGAACCTAACCTTGTACTTTTTGTCGGGAGATGTGATTAATTTACACGATTATGTGTCATCAAAGCCTACGGTGGTACTTTTTTATCGCGGAGAGTGGTGTCCAGTTTGTATGCGGTATCTCAGCAATTTGAGTGATAGCCTTTCACTCATCGAAGAAAAAGCGAATGTAATTGTAGTGGCTCCCGAGATCGAAGAAAACATGAAAAAAACAAAGGAAAATAGTCCGACATTTACCTTTGTTCTGGATTCTAATGAAGCTATTATGAAGGCGTTTGATGTGATGTTTGATGTCACAGAAAAGTACCAGAAAAAGATTTCGACATTTCTAAAAACGGATATCGCAGAGCACAATGGAGAGGATGCAGCGCGCTTGCCTGTTCCAGCTACATATATGCTAGATGAAAACGGAGTCATTCTATTCAGGCATTTCGATTTCAATTATAAAGTTAGGGCTACCGCTAGCCAAATTTTAGATGCTTTGCCAAAAGAATAGAGCTTGGATGAAATAAGTATTGTACCTATTTTTGTCTCATGCAATTCAGAATTTTCAATCTTTTACTTGTGGTGCTTTTTAGTGTCTGTATGATGACAGGGAAGGCTCAGTCCTCTTACGTATACTTTCAGAACAATACGGACCAAACGATTTACATTGAGTCGTTTCAATCTGGTGGGAATACGCTTAACAGTTCCTATTGGGATGCAACAGAAGACACGCTAGTTCCTTGGCAACTATCCACCGAAGGTTTGCGCGTAAACCGAACAACAGGAATTACAAATGGTGAAGATTTTTACTTTGATGTTATCGTCCACAATCTCCAAGACACGGTTGTGTTGCAATTAAAACTCACGGGTAACTTGATCGATAGCGATATGTGGCATTCTGCAAAAGGTAATGGGTTTGATCACTCTTGGTACACTGATGATAGTTTTTATGAAGAGCAATTCACTTTTGGAGGTAAGTCCTGTGTGTTGAAGTATCAGGCAGATTTGAATGGATTGTATGATGATGTTACGTATGTACTTCATGATCTTGAACCTTACGTTACACCTGATGAATCAACTGATGCTGATGTGCTAAATGTTTTGACGTATAACGTATACATGCTTACTCCGCCCATTGCATTTACGGATCAGGAAACACGTGCTCAGCGAATGGTGGAGTCGATCAGTGAGTACGATGTAGTTTTTTTACAGGAAACATTTGATAATGACCCTCGAGACAATTATTTAGTGCCCGGAATGGAGCAGGTCTATCCCTACCATACCGATGTGCTTGATATTCCAGGGACGGTGAATGAGGATGGAGGAGTAATGATTTTTAGTAAGTACCCCATTGACCTTGAAATTCCCTATACCTATCAGAATTGTTATTCCTATGAGTGTCTAACGAATAAAGGGTTTATGTATGCAAAAGTTAATAAATTGGGACGTCCGTATCATCTCATTGCCACACATACCCAAGCTTTTATTTCAGAGGTTGAGGTGTCTACCCGAAAAGCACAAATCCAAGAGATTAGAAGTTTTATAGATTCGATGGCCATCCCTAATTACGAACCGATAATTGTAGGAGGGGATATGAATGTAGATTACTATGAAAATCACTACGGTGAATACGATAGCATGTACATTTACTTGAATGCACTGGAACCAACATTTACTGGACATATGTTCACTTTTCAACCCGATTTGAATTATTATGCTGAGTCCGGACCGGATGAACTGTTGGATTACCTATTGCCCATTGCCGATCATGCCGTGCCGACTGCATTTTTTAATGAAACACGGATTTTGAGACAGGTTCACGATGACATGTGGGGAATGTTTGATATGAGTGACCACTTTGCTGTTTATGGCAGGTTTTCCTATCCACAGGATTTGAAGGTTGATGACGAACAGTCTGTAGCAATGTCTGCTTATCCCAACCCAACATCAGGGTTGATTTTCTTTAACGTAACGGATTTGACAAGTGCGATCATTCATAATCTGCAAGGAAAAGTTGTAGAAGTGCCCGTTTTGGGTAATCAGATTGACTTATCCAACCAACCCAATGGAACGTATATCGTTAGCCTTCAAAATGAAACCTCTATCGAGCATATAAAGGTGGTGAAAGAGTAGCAGAAGAACCTTCTGCTGTTTGTCTAATGCAAACATCAAGTTGATTAAAAACGTCCCGAACGAAACTAAGAAAGTCATGTCCGCCTGCCTTGAGAACACTTCTATGTTCTTTCCAAACTACAAGAACAGTCCCCGTCATTAATACTCTTTGTTTCATATCATGAAACATTTTTAGAGGTTTTGATCTTCTGCTTTGAAAGTGGTTGATTGTGAAACATTGAAAATCTAAATGAATAGCTTCATCGATCAAAATTTGTTGACAGATCGATTTCAATGTAGGGGATGAAGTCGCTTTTTGGAGCGCTTTATAGTAAACAGCTGCAATCACTTCAGCGGTAAGCAAAATTCGAACGGAATTTTCTAGGTTTGAAAATCTTCTGAGTTTTCGAAAGACATTATCCACCCAATGACTTTTGATTGGTTTGATATCATGTCTTTTCATCCATTTTCCAAGAATCATTGCATGACGCTGCTCTTCTTTAATGAAGTAAACAATGGCTTCTTGATACCTAGGAAACGAACTATTTTTTGCAAAACGGATCAAGTGTTTTCCTTCAGAGTTCTCTCCTCGCTGAAATTGTTGAATCGATCGAGTTATAAGATCAATCTCCGATGGTGAAATATGATCATTGTCAAATGAAATATGATCCAAATGATGCCCGTTGTGTTTGAAGTGCTCCTCCCATTGTGCAAAGTCCATAGTTGTACGATTTAGATTTCAACGACAGCTTGAACTTAGAAATTGTACCGTTAAGATTATTTGTGAGAAGACGTTAAGAAGTGTTAAGTTATCTCCACTTCACTTCTACTTCGTGCAATTCGATCAATGGTTTTAGGAACTCCTCCAATTCGGCCATGTCCAACTGACTTGCTGCATCACACAAGGCTTCACTTGGGCATGGGTGTGTTTCAATGAATAACCCATCAACTCCAGAGGCAACTCCAGCTCTCGCCAATGTCTTTAAGTATTGTTTAGCCCCTCCGTTAGGGTCAGCACTTGGGATACCGTATTTTCTGATGCTGTGCGTTACGTCAAACACCACCGGATAACCTGTTTCTCGCAAATGATAAAAGCTTCTTGGGTCCACAATTAGGTCGTTGTACCCAAAAGCGTATCCTCGCTCGGTGAGAATAATGTTTTCATTTCCCGTGCTTTCGATCTTTGCAACTGGCTTGGTCATATTTTCAGGTGCTAAAAACTGCGCGTGTTTTAAGTTTACCGCACGACCTGTTTTACCAGATTCAACCGCAAGCGTAGTTTGCATCACTAAATATGCAGGAATCTGAATGACATCGCAAACTTCTGCAACTGCTTTCACTTGCTCTGGATAATGTACATCGGTAAGTAATGGAAAACCAAATTCTGTTTTTACTTTGTCCAATATCCTCAATCCTTCATCAATACCGGGTCCCATATAGTAATCCACAGAACTTCTATTGTCCTTCATAAAAGAGGACTTATAAATAGTGGGGATGTTTAACTTTTCCGAAACCTCTTTGATTTTTTCGGCAGTTCTCATCATGATCGATTCTTCTTCAATCACACATGGACCACTAATTAAGAATAGTTCATCCGCTCCACAATTCACGTTTCCGACTTGTACTTTTTTTCTGCTCATTTGATTCTTTTATGCGCTGCAAAAGTAACTCTTAAATCTGGTGAAGCAACATTTCTGCAGATAATTGCAAACTTCAAACGAATAATAAATCAATGCGGCTGTTTTCGATGAAGTTGTTGAACTTGATGCTATGAAAATGCTAAAACCTTTATCCATTACCTTTGGTTTGCTTTCCGTCTTGTTCATGACGTCTTGTCTGACCAACTCCGAGATGGAGGAGGTAACCCACTCAGAATATCATGAGTCTATTGTGTCCACATCAGTAGAGGATAAGTTAGTGATGTATGACGCGCTAAGAAGTAGAATTAATTCGAAGCGGGACTTGTTTAAAGCAGAATATCCTAACGTAGATGCAGCACATCAAAAAGGACTTGTTTCTTTAGCACAGAGCTATGTTTCTGCTACGTTGTGTGATTCCGTTTGGAGTCATTGGTACGGAACAGAATGGGATTTTTACGGCACTACCGAGACTCCTGGAAAAGGGAACATTGCCTGCGGATATTTTGTCACAACTACATTGAAGCACGTGGGGTTTAACATTGATCGCGTTAAACTTGCACAACAGGCGGCATCTGTCATCATTACAACGATGTGTGGAAAAGGAAAAACGAAGATTATTGGTAACAATGACCTTGAGGCCTTGGCAGCGTATATCAAGAGTCAAAACGATGGAGTATTCATTTGCGGGCTTGACAACCATGTGGGTTTTATCCAAAAGAAAGGAGAAGATATGTACTTTGTCCATTCCAGTGGGTTGGGAAATCAGCTAAAGGTAATGAAGGAAGAACTCCTAAAAAGTAATGCGCTGCAATATTCAAATGCTTACTATGTAGGTAATCTGCTGGCAAATGAAACCAATATGGTCAAGTGGATTACAGGTGAAAAAATAAACCTCGAGCAATAACCTTTTCGTACTTCAATAATGATGAATTTTGCATGTAACAAGAAGTCAATTCTCAGTTATAATGCAAAAAAAGAAGATGAAAAGAAGTGTACTGTTTGTTTTGCTGTTGCTGACCATTTGGGTGCAAGCAGGCAAAGAAAGGGAAGTGATAGGTTGTCAACCTATTTATGAGCATAGGGTCTTTATGTCAACGACTGAAGTGACGAATTTTGAGTATAAGGAGTTCTTGTTTTTTCGTAAAAAAGAAGGTGTTGCAATCGATAGGTTTTTGCCCGATACGACTGTTTGGCGTGAAAAGTTAGCTTACAATGAACCCTACGTAGATTACTATTTTCGTCATCCAGCTTACCGAGACTATCCAGTGGTAGGAGTTTCCAAAGATCAGGCAACTGCTTTTTGTGTCTGGCTTGGACAGGTGTTAACCGATAAATATCAGAAAGATGATAAGTCAGATATTGATAGCGTAATTGTTCGTCTTCCAACCAAGCGTGAGTGGATCAACGCTGCAAAAGGAGGAAATGACTATTACGAATATCCCTGGAAAGGACACAACATTCGATGGTCAGAAGGAAAGTGGCAAGGAGATATGCGAGCAAATTGTGTTCAGGCAGCTGGTGACTATATGGGAGTTGCAGGGGCTTTAAATGATCATGCCGATGTCACGGCTCCTGTGAAGTCTTATTGGCCCAATGATTATGGACTTTACAATTGCGCAGGTAACGTGTCGGAGTTGGTGTATGACGATGCTGTAGCGATGGGAGGAAGTTGGCGATCATATGGAAATGAGATCAAGGTTACTTCAGAAATGAATGCAACCGAGCCTTCTTCTCAAATCGGCTTTAGGTATCTGGTTGAGGTGGTGAAGCTAAAGCCGGAAAAAGTAAAGTCGATGCAGGTAGATAAGAAGTTCGTAAAGCATCAAATCGTAGACGTACGAGACTCGCTAATGATTTCTGCGTATGAAGTTTCGAATCAGTTGTACAACCTGTTTCTTTCTGAGACCAACACAACTCCTCAAGATACTGCACTTTGGGATAGCCTGTTTATTTACAGCAATTGGTACACATGCAACTATCGATGGCATAGCAACTATGCCAACTTTCCAGCCGTTGGGATGACACGAAAAAGTGTAGAGGAGTTTTGTTTTTGGCTAACAGGAAAGCTGCAACCCCTTTATCCTTATCCAATTCAGGTTGATCTGCCCACAGAAGAAGAGTGGGATTATGCTGCTCGCGGTGGGCTAGAATTAAGTCCTTACCCCTGGGGCGGACCTTATTTGCGCAATTCGAAAGGATGTCTTCTCGCCAACTTTAGATACGTGCCAGATGCCTTCCGAACAGACAAACACCTTGGACAGTGGAACGTTGTTTATCCTAATGGTAAGCACAATATGTTTGGTGCGGATGAGGATGGAGCGCTGGCGTGCGCTGCGATTGATCGGTATCACCCAAATGGTTACGGAGCGCATAATATGGCAGGTAATGTAAGAGAATTGATAAAAGACAATCCTCAAATTACCAAAGGGGGAGGATGGAACTCAATCGATTACTATGTTCAGATTGGTAGTCGTGAAAAGATCGAATTTTTACCAGCTGCAGATATCGGTTTTCGATTCGTGGTTAGAAAACTGTAAAGGTTTAGGATTCCTACTTTTGAAGGCATTTCGTAACTAAGGTTGCAAACGACCTCATTAATTCGTGCTAGTTTCGCACTGAATTATGGCAATGGAACTTTTGATCTTAGGTTATTTTGGAGCGCTGCTCATCGGAGTGGTGTTGGGACTTATCGGTGGAGGAGGTTCAATACTCACCGTTCCTATTCTAGTTTACATTCTTTCGTTGGATACCAACACAGCTACGGCTTACTCCTTGTTTGTGGTGGGGAGTACGGCATTAGTCGGTGCGATAAGAAATGCACAGAAGGGAATGGTAGATTTCAAGACCGGGGTAATTTTTGCTGTGCCAGCTTTGGTGGCCGTTTATCTAACTCGAAGTCTTATTGTTCCCGCCATTCCCGATACGTTGTTTTCGATTGGAGAATTGGAGGTGACCAAACAAATAGGTGTGATGGTTTTCTTTGCCATTATCATGTTGATTGCATCCTATTCGATGATCAAGGTGAAGCGAGAGCATGCAGGTCAGGAACAGGAAGTTTCTTACAATTATCCGATGATTGTTGTAGAAGGGTTGATTGTGGGGTTAATAACTGGAATCGTAGGGGCAGGAGGAGGTTTTCTTATTATCCCAGCTTTGGTCCTATTGGCAAAGCTACCGATGAAAAAGGCTGTTGCAACATCTCTACTGATCATCGCTGTGAAATCATTGATGGGGTTTTTGGGAGATTTAAAGCATGTTGAGGTCGACTGGGGCTTTTTGCTCACCTTTACGATGCTATCAATTGCTGGAATTTTTCTAGGGATCTACTTAAACAAATTCATAGACGGAAAAAAACTCAAAAAGGGTTTTGGCTATTTTGTATTGATCATGGCGATCTACATTGTAGGTGCCGAGGTTTATAGTATGCTGTAACCCATGTTACATTACTTCGTGACGAGAGTTACAAATAATAAGCAGATCATTCAGTACTTTTGTTGTTGAAATCAAATTCATCAAAAAAATGAAAGTAGAACAAATATATACCGGTTGCCTTGCTCAAGGCGCGTATTACATCGAAAGCAATGGCGAAGTTGCCATTATCGATCCGCTGAGAGAAGTACAATCATACATAGACAAAGCCAAGGAAGACGAAGCTGATGTGAAGTTTATTTTTGAAACGCATTTTCATGCTGACTTTGTAAGTGGTCACCTTACGTTATCAAAAAAGACGGGAGCACCCATTGTGTACGGACCGAATGCCAGTCCTGATTTTGAGTGTATTGTAGCAGAAGATGAGCAAGAGTTTCAACTAGGAAACGTTACCATCAAAGTGTTGCACACGCCTGGTCACACAATGGAAAGTACTACTTATTTACTGCTAGATGAAAATGGTAAGGAGCACGCTATTTTTAGTGGAGATACGTTATTTCTAGGAGATGTGGGTCGTCCTGATCTTGCTCAAAAAGCAGCAAATATGACGCAGGAAGAGTTGGCGGCTATCCTATTCGATAGCTTGCGCAATAAAATCATGACATTGCCAGATGAGGTAATTGTATATCCCGGTCATGGAGCTGGTAGTGCATGCGGTAAGAACATGAGCAAAGAGACAGTAGGGTCAATCGGTTATGAAAAAGCCAATAACTATGCGTTGAGAGCAGACATGACCAAAGAAGAGTTTGTGAAAGAAGTTACCGATGGTCTGACGCCACCACCACAGTATTTTCCGATGAACGTTATGCTCAACAAACAAGGCTATGAGGATATCGATGTGGTGTTAGAAAAAGGTCAAAAAGGAATGTCGCCAGACGCTTTTGAAGTAGCCGCCAATGAAACCGGAGCGATTGTATTGGATGTAAGACATCAATTTGATTTCGCTGCTGGTCATGTTCCCAGATCAATCTTTATTGGCATCAATGGTAACTTTGCGCCTTGGGTGGGTGCGTTGATTGCAGATGTGAAGCAGCCGCTGTTGTTGGTAGTGCCAGAAGGTAAATTGGAAGAAGCAATTACCCGTCTTTCAAGAGTTGGATTCGACAATATTCTGGGTTATTTAGAAGGAGGTTTTGAGGCTTGGAAGAAAGCAGGAAAAGAAGTAGATACGATTGAGACGATTTCTGCAGAGGATTTTGCTAAACTTAATAACACGGAGTCCATTAAGGTAGTGGATGTGAGAAAGCCATCAGAGTACGTATCAGAGCATGTGGTGGATGCAGTAAATGCACCGTTGGATTATATCAACAACCACATTACAGATTTTGATGCCAATGAGAAAAACTATGTGCA
Source organism: uncultured Flavobacteriales bacterium (assembly GCA_964387945.1). GTDB lineage: Bacteria > Bacteroidota > Bacteroidia > Flavobacteriales_D > Parvicellaceae > Parvicella. The sequence continues at coordinate 150,474 of CAYLYX010000006.1, forward strand.
TTGTGCTGGCGGATATAGATCAATTATTGCTAATTCTATTCTGAAGGCCAGAGGAATTCACAACGTTGTGGATGTGTTGGGTGGTTTTAACGCCATCAAGAAAACAGAAGCAAAAGTGACGGACTATGTTTGTCCAACAACATTATAAAACAGCTTAAAAGAGGAATAAAATGAAAGATTTAACAAAAGAAATGTGGAAAGAGGCCATCAAAGAAGATACAAATGCAGTGATTCTAGATGTGCGAACTCCAGCTGAATGGCAAGAAGGTGTTCAGCCCAATGCAGAACTACTTGACTTTTTTGATGGTGCAGGTTTTACGGCAGGTGTGGAAAAAATGGATAAGTCCAAAAACTATTACGTTTACTGTCGTTCAGGAGGAAGAAGTGCAAGCGCTTGTGGACTGATGGAAAGTAAGGGTTTTACCAATACGTTCAACCTTTTGGGAGGAATGATGAGTTGGGATGGAGAAGTTGTAGCACCATCAATGTAATGGTCATCTTAATAGGTTTAAAAAGGCGGTTACTAACCGCCTTTTTTTGTGCTCATTCAACCTTTTCGTAAATGGGTTGTACAGAAAGAAAAAGACTGTCATGAAGTATGGGTTATGTTTTATAATGCTAGGAGCATTCACATACTATGCGCAAGATACTACGGTTGTGGCAAAGTATCCTTCTGGTTATACGGTTTTACGATTGGTAGATGGAGGAGATAGTACTTATCAGTACTTGGACGAAACAGGATTGGTATTGGAGGAAAGGCAATATCAGAATAACGGTTTTAACGGTTATTGCAAAGGCTGGTATCAGAACGGAAATTTAAGGTTTGAAAAAAAGTTGGAGAAGGGTGAAGAAGTAGATACAGCGAGATTCTACAACTTCAAAGGAAAATTGGTAGCCACCGTTATTCATGGTTCAGAAGGAGTGGAAGAGTTATACAGTAAGACCAAAGAATTTGTTTTTGCAGGAACCACACGCTTCAACTCTGTTATTTATGGAGGAATGGAACGAGAAGATGGTAGCTCCAATATAAGTAGTTCAGAAGGCCCAATCCGCTTGAGAAAGTTTGTGATTTGCGAAAGGGATAAAGATGAGGTAGGAGATAAGGTAGCTGAGTTTACAACGGACATTGATGGTAACTATCTTGTCTTATTACCTCAAGGGACATATACCATCCTGCCGATGGATTTTTATGAGCGTTATTTGAAAGATCCTTCGCTACGGTTTAATCAATCACCGTACGGATGGACCAGTACTTGGCATGGGGTTGAAATAACATTAACGCAAGGTATTTACGATCATAAAATCAGTTCTTATTTTGAGGGGTACGCACCATAAAAAAATCCTATCCAAACCATCAGGTTCGAACAGGATTTAAAGTAATAACCTGTGTTAATAAATTATTTTACTGCGTCTACTACTGCCTTGAATGCTTCAGGATGATTCATTGCAAGGTCAGCAAGAACTTTACGGTTCAAATTGATCTCTGTCTTGCTCAATTTACCCATAAATTCAGAATAACTCATTCCGTGTTGACGAGCACCTGCGTTAATTCTTGTGATCCACAAAGAACGAAACGTTCTCTTTTTGTTTTTTCTGTCTCTGTATGCGTATACAAGACCTTTTTCTACAGCATTTTTAGCTACTGTATATACATTTTTTCTTCTTCCAAACTGTCCTTTTGCTAGTTTGAAAATCTTTTTCCTTCTCGCTCTACTAGCGACTCTGTTTTTTGCTCTTGGCATAATTTTAAGTTTTTTGACGATTAGTGAACTACTGTTTCAAGTTGCTTTGTTGGTACTAATAATCGGGTTAACAATTTAATAAACCGGATAGCATCTTGCTATCTTTCTTTTTTAAGCACACAATTGCTTTTTAACACTTGCTACATCTTCTTTACTTACCAATCCAGTCTTCGTAAGATTTCTCTTTCTTTTCGTTGACTTTTTGGTTAAGATGTGGCTCTTGTAAGCGTGCTTTCTTTTGATTTTTCCAGAACCAGTGAATTTAAATCTCTTCTTGGCGCTAGATACTGTTTTCATTTTAGGCATCTCTCAACTATTTTGGGTTATTACTTTTTCTTTTTTGGTGCGAACAGCATGATCATTTTCTTACCGTTCATTTGTGGCATTTGCTCTACCACGGCTAAGTCCTCCACTTCCTGAGCAAATCTCAAGAGTAGAATCTCTCCTCTATCCTTATACACAATCGTTCTACCTTTGAAGAAAACGTAAACTTTCAGTTTAGCTCCTTCATTTAAGAACTTCTTCGCGTGGTTAAGCTTAAATTCAAAATCGTGGTCATCCGTATTTGGACCAAAACGAATTTCCTTTACGGTAACTTTCGTCTGTTTAGCTTTTAACTCCTTTTGCTTCTTTTTCTGCTCGTAAAGGAATTTTTTATAATCAATGATCTTACAAACAGGCGGGCTGGCATTTGGTGAAATCTCTACCAAATCCAATTCCATTTCGTTTGCTAATTGAAGAGCCTTTGCAGCAGGCATTACACCACCTTCTACATTGTCTCCTACCAATCTGATCTCTGGGACACGGATACGCTCATTAATCCTGTGTTGTTCTTGAGTTTCTCTTCGTCCTCTGTAGCCTCTATTGTTTGGTCTTCTGCTAATAACGTATTGTTTTAGTTAAACTTAATTAATTTCTCGTTTATTTCTTTGTTGATGATTTGAGCAAATTCTTCAATACTAAAAGTTCCTAAATCTCCCTCTCCTTGCCTTCTCACAGCAACCTGTTGAGTATCTGCCTCGCTCTCCCCAACAATCAGCATATAAGGGATTTTGTTTAACTCAGCATCCCTGATTTTCTTGCCGATTTTCTCGTTCCGGTCATCAATAAGACCGCGAATATCGTAATTTTTGAGCAATTTCAAAACTTCGTTGGCATAATCATTATACTTCTCACTGATAGGGAGAATAGTATATTGATCAGGATTGAGCCACAATGGAAACTTACCAGAAGTATGCTCAATCAGTACGGCAATGAATCGTTCCAACGAACCAAACGGTGCTCTGTGAATCATTACAGGTCTATGTTTCTGATTATCAGAGCCTGTGTACTCTAGTTCAAAACGCTCAGGTAGGTTGTAATCAACCTGAATGGTACCCAACTGCCAACTTCTACCCAACGCATCCTTCACCATGAAGTCTAGTTTTGGTCCGTAGAAGGCCGCTTCACCATATTCTACTACTGTTGGTAAACCTTTGTCCTTCGTAGCATTGACAATAGCCGCTTCCGCTTTTTCCCAATTCTCATCGCTACCAATGTATTTTGATTTGTTACCTGGATCTCTCAAGGAAACCTGAGCCGTAAAGTTCTCAAAATCCAATGCTTTGAAAACATACAATACCAAGTCAATCACTTTTTTGAATTCTTCTTCCACCTGATCCGGACGACAAAAAATGTGCGCATCATCTTGCGTAAATCCTCTCACACGTGTCAAACCATGTAACTCACCGCTTTGCTCGTAGCGATAAACTGTTCCAAATTCAGCATATCGAATCGGAAGATCTTTGTACGATTTTGGCTCAGCCTTAAAAATCTCACAGTGGTGAGGGCAGTTCATGGGTTTTAACAAGAACTCCTCTCCTTCATGAGGGGTCTTAATCGGTTGGAATGAATCCTCACCGTATTTATCGTAGTGACCCGAACAAACGTACAAGTCTTTATGTGCAATATGTGGTGTTGCTACGGGTGAATAACCCGATTTTACTTGTGCTTCCTTCATGAAATCGATCAAACGATCTCTTACGGCTGTACCTTTAGGCAGCCAAAGTGGTAGTCCCATTCCAACCGTCTGTGAGAAGGTGAATAAGCCCAACTCTTTACCTAGTTTTCTGTGATCTCTTTTCTTTGCTTCTTCCAGCATTTCTAGGTATTCCTTCAGCTCTTTGGCTTTTGGGAAAGTGATTCCATAAACACGGGTTAACTGTTGACGAGTTTCGTCTCCTCTCCAGTAAGCACCTGCGATGCTCATGAGCTTCACCGCTTTAATATATCCAGTATGTGGAATGTGTGGTCCTCGACACAAGTCAGTGAAATTTCCTTGCGTGTAGAAGGTAATCTCCCCGTCTTTCAAGTCTTCCAGCAATTCGAGTTTGTACTCGTCATTTTTTTCCTGGTAATACTTGATGGCGTCTGCTTTGCTGATCTCCTGACGAACGAATTCGTTCTTTTCACGCGCCAACTCCAGCATTTTGTCCTCCACTTTTTTGAGGTCTTTTTCTGTGAATTCGTATTCACCAAAATCCACGTCATAGTAAAACCCATTTTCAATAGGAGGTCCAATTGCCAATTTGATACCAGGATAGAAGAATTCCAATGCCTCTGCTAATAAGTGTGCAGAACTATGCCACATGGTCGATTTACCCCCGTCATCGTTCCAGGTCAATAGGCTTAGCTCAGCATCCGTATGAATCGGACGCATCAAATCCCAGGTTTCTCCATTCACCTTAGCGGCAAGCACATTACGCGCCAGCCCTTCACTAATGCTCATAGCCACATCCATTGATGTAACTGCATCGTCAAACTCTCTTACGCTACCATCCGGCAATGTTATCTGTATCATAGTTTCTTCTTAGGGCTTGCAAAGGTACTTATTTTTGATCAAACAATGACGTGAGAATTTTAAATATTCATTACCATTGGTTTCGGAGTTTTTTCGCTAGGCAAAAGGAATAAACAGGCAAGTCTCAAAGAAGGTGTTTTTTTACCTCAAATACGGTATGTTGTCTACCCTTGGATTGCATTATCTTTGCCTACGTTAAAAGGAAAGGATGATGAAATTAATGTTGACCATATTGGCGGTGTGCCTACTGAGTTGGATGTCTGCTCAGGATGCAGCCTATCAGATTTATACTGGAAAAGGAAAAAAAGCCAATTTCAAAAAGATGACGAAAAAGATGATGGATGCGGATGTGGTTTTTTTTGGAGAATTGCATAACAATCCCATTGCGCATTGGTTGCAATATGAAGTGGGAAAATATTTGTTGGAAAACGGAGAGGAGATCACGTTTGGTGCAGAGATGTTTGAGCGTGATGAACAGGAATATTTGAATCAGTACATGAAAGAAAAAATTACGGCAGAGGAGTTCGATTCGTTAGCTGTGTTATGGAACAATTTCTTTACCGACTATCTGCCGGTGGTGGATCTGGCACGGAGCTATGGTGCAGATTTTATTGCCACCAACATTGTTAGAAAATACGCTTCGCAAGTTTATAAGCAGGGACTAGAATCGTTGAATGAATTGCCCGACAGCATTAAGCAGGGAATTGCTCCGTTGCCCATTCCGTTTGATGTGAACGTACCTTGTTATCAGAAGATGATGGAAATGATGGGCGGACATGGAGGTGATAATTTCCCAAAGGCTCAGGCCATCAAGGACGCAACCATGGCGCATTTTATTGTTACCAACTTTACACCAGGAGAAGGAAATGTCTTTTATCACCTCAACGGTAGTTTCCACTCGGATAACAAAGAAGGAATAGGCTGGTATATCAACCAGTATGCTCCAGAATTGTCGATTTTTAATATTTCAGTGGTGATGCAAAGTGACGTCAACCAACTGGAGGAAGAACATCTTGGAATCGCTGACTTTATCATTGTTGTGGATGATAATATGACAACTACGTATTAGAACATGGTTTAGGGGTGATCAAATTCTGCAATTTCGATCCCTACGATTTCAAAATTACCCGATTCATTCAGAGCCACTTCCAGATGAAAGGTCTCGTCATTAGAGCACCACAATTGGTAAGTTAGCTTATCGTTTACACAGCCACAAGCCATGAATTTATGTCCATGCTGTAGGGTTGTCAAGTGTTCACTTAGTTGGTTTATAGCGTCTTTGGAAAGGTTTTGAGTACGGTTGTTGTATACAAAACTTCCCAGCGTGATTTCAACTTCATGCTGATTAACCTTATCACATTGACTGCAGTCTTTTTCGAATGTTTCATTAGCGTCACATCCCATAAATGCTACCGTAGTTAATTGAATGAGAAAGAGCTTGAATTTTAAAGGTGTCATAACAATAAGTTTTTGGCTAGAGATTTGTTATTCCCCTTACAAGTTCCTTGATGACGTTGGGAGGATTCGTGCACTCAAAGTAGACCTTGTAGGTCTTTGCAAAGGTAGTGACACTTATCCAACAGCTCCCTCCATCATTACAGTCAGGACACCCTATTGTTTCTTCAAGGTTTAAGAACTCATCTAGATGAAAGGAGTTGATAACCCTTAGCCATTGGTCATCTGTAATATTTACAGTACTTGTTTTGGTTGGGAAGTCTTTATTATTTTTTTGGGAACTTTTAACTTGGGTAATCCAATTTTTGTTGACATCTGTTTGAGTAGTGCAGTATCCGTAGCACTCACCGTAGGAAGAACCAAATGAAACTTGGGCAATGGAAGAACTACTTTGAGAAAAATAGCAGATCGGTAGGATTGTCAACAGGAGAAGGAGGAGAAGCTGTCTTTGATTTTTCATAATCGTTTTTTTACAATTAGTAAAGTAATAATTAGAGCTGAGGAGATAAGGTCAATAGAGATAGCGGTCGCATTTAAGTCCACGCCAAACCAAAGAATAGTGTAGAGTTCGTTCACTAGAGTAGTTTTTGTAGTTTGTAAGTTAAGCAGGTATTGATAGCTACAAATGTGGTAAAAAACAATCCAAGGGCTATATATTTTAATGGACTGAATGATTAAGTAAGCGATTGCCATTTTTGCTCCTATTTTTGGTTTGTAAATTAGGATTAATCCTGATCCAAGAGAAAAAGCTGAAAGTAGGGTTAGCAGCCAGTAGTGTAAAATACCATCATGAAATAGACCTTGCATTCCAAAGAGTAAACCATTTCCACCTACAATGATGAGGTAAACAGCGATTAAGATTAGTGCAATCCGGATGTAAAGTTTGGACTCCTTCATTTACTATGTGTTGACACGATAGCACAAAATACAAAAAAGGATGATGTTATTTTTTAATGGTGATGACGTAGTTCCAAGTAGCCTTAATTCTCGGGGATGCATTATTGATATAGATTTTAGCTTCATTGCCATATTCTTTTCTTGGAATTGCAGGCTCTTGGTAGGTGGGGTAGTAGGTTGCGTATGGTTCAATAGTTACGTTATTACTGCTACTGTCAGCGATAATTTCGCCAAATGACTTTGCAATATTATTAGCTTTTATTGCAAAACTCTTGTTGATCTCTTTTAACATCTCTTTGCTAACGGAGGGTGTAGCAATAAACCCTATCAAAATATCCTCGGGCAATTCCGAACTCAAGTAACCATAAAGTTCATTCATATCAAAATCATTACTAACATAAAGCTCAAATGAAGCTTGTAGTAATGTTAATGAATTATAGTAGCTATGAATTTTGAGTCCGTCTGTAATTTCAACAAGAGTGATAGCCTCATTAATATTTAAGTTGGTTAATTCTGCTTCAAGTAGGGCTTTCAATGAGTCAATATTAAGATCTTTTGAAATGGATGTTTTTCTCTTAATTTTTTCTGTGAGAAATGTTTCTTCTAATGTGATTTTAATGTGATAATCAAAAGAGTTGAGGGTTGTATCTAGGACGATATTTCGACCGTAGAAAGCTATTGTAGTGTCTGACTCTACTCGTCCAACCTGAGAATAACTAAATGAATAAGCCAGGATTGAAATAAATAATAGTAAGAATTTTTTCATTAGGTTAATTTAGTAAACACAATGTTAGTTAGTGTTATTCTATTATTTCAATTTTCACTGGTTCAGATATTAATATTTGTGAGAAGATAAATGTAGTGTCATTTTTTTTAACCAATGAATCCGATTCATTATTTAAAAACGATTTCAAGTTTCTAAATCCGCTATTGACTAAGTATTTGTATTCGTCAGGAAGTTCATAAATTACACTAATCTTTGCGGACTCATACTTTTTTTGGGGTAACCCTGTCCATTGTTTTAATCCTCTGACTTTTTCTATTGCAGCATTATGTTCAAAACAAGCAGAATCCGTTAAGTCGAAATGAAAAACTAAAGATTGGTTAGGATTAATGGTGTGAATAGAAGGGAAGTTTCTCCACCAAGAATGATTTGTCCTAGTAATGAGATATATTGAATCCTTTGTTTCAATCTTAAATTTGAAATTATAGTATCCCCAAGAGTTCCAGTCTTCATAAAAGTAAATCATAGAATCCGAATGATTTCTTATTATTACATCAACTGGATTTTTGTCCCAGCATATTCCAAGCCATCTCAAACTATCACCATAGGGCATTGATAATTCAATTGAAACACCATCATCCACAATTTGATTAGATGTCACCGTTGAGAAGGTCTCATTATTTTGAGATTGACAACTAACAAGCATTGCTAGAACATACAGTAAATACAATATAACTTTAATTCTGGTCACTTTTAATAATTGCTAACGTTTATTATATGTAGCCTAAGTTTGTGATTGACTATGTTATCTCCATTTTTTCTTTTTCTTGAGCTTCTTATGAGTTTTTTTTGCTTCTTTTTCAGAAATACAATTCATAGTAATTACTCCAATTTCTTTTTTTTCATTACCGTCAACTTTAAGGTCTTTTTGGAAGTATGGATCACAAGAAACAGTAATAACCACTAATTCATAAATATTTGGTTTAACTTTCTCAATGATAAAATCACCAATGAAGTCAGTGGTTACTTCCGAGATCAAATTTTCGTTTTGATAAATCCTAACAGTTGCAAAAATTACAGGGTCTCCGCTACTGTCAAGAATTTTACCAGTTATTTGAGCTTCTGGCTTCTGAATAGTGATAAAATTCATAAATGTGCACCCAAAAAGAAGTAAAAAACTGAATAGTTTGAATTTGAAAGAGAATTTCTCGAGAATAGAGAAGGGTATCATAGGCTATGTATTTATCATGTGAATAATTTTAGTTGGAGATAACGCTCCGACTAAAATAAGCAGAAATGGTTTGGTATCTTGTCTACAGCAACGATTTTATGTGAAGTAGAGGTTAGGGCTGTGATTTTTAATCTTTGTTGGCATTAGTTTTAATTCCATACTTTCTCAAATTCTAGCTTTAAGTCATTAGGATGTGGATACACAACATATACTGCAGCATCTGGATATTTAGCTTCTAGTATTTCTAATATCATTTTATATAATCCGGGGTTGTTGTCAGGTATTTTATGACCTATATAAACACTTGAAACCGTATTCGGAACAAAATACATTTCTCTAGAATCAGTATTCAAGTCCGTTACAATTCTCCATTCGTTTTCATATTTCCAATGATTAAGTTTTGTAGTAAATAAATATTGATGTGAATATGGCTTGTTAGTAGTTACTCTTGGTGGTTGAAGTGGGTACGTTACTGGAGCTAAAGCGAACTGTTTAAAGTCCTCTCTGTGAATGTCAACTTGCATATCCTTAAATTCAATAGCGAATCCATCATAATTGTTTGTATAGTGCGCCCACATTAAGTGGTTGTCAAGGGTTGTGCTTAAACAACAAATTCCGGCACTTTTAAAACTATTTCTTTTTACTGTTTGCAATGTTTCTTTTCCCACTATCCCTTCCAATAAATTAATATTACAATCAAATGGATCGTTAAAAGATTCAGGGTTAGCTAAATAGAAATAATGTCTGTAGAGGGCATCTAAGCTATAGGAAGATAGAGGATAAAATTTATATAGCTTTTCTGGATGTGGAATTAATTTACCATCTTTATAAACATCCCACACATTTCGGTCAGGGTTTGACCTAACCAATGTGTAAACCTTATCTATAATAAACTCATCCATTTTAATTACTGCCAACGTCCGTATAACGAACATGTGTTATTTCGCTCTTGTGCGGAGCTTTTTTTTTATTGTCCGTTTTCTTCCACTAATTTACCATTTTCTTGCTTGTCGTGCAAATCGATCTAATGGGGTCTGTGCTCCAAACTTACACAAGCGAGTAAGAAACAAAAAAGCCCCGACCAACGGTCGAGGCTTTTAATATTTAAGTCCAAAAAAGAATTACTCCCCTTTGTCCATTTTTTCTTTCAATTCAGCAAGTGCATCCAAGTCACCAAGCGTTGTCTTCTCTGAAGAATCGTTAAGGTTCTTCATCGCTTTGTTAGTTCTAGCTGCGCTAGTTCTCTTCTTAGTTTCTTCAATCTCGCCCCATACAGCTGCATGAGATACGATGATCTTCTTAGAATCCTTGTTGAACTCAATCACTTTGAAAGTTGCTTTTTCTTCAACGTTCAAGCTGCTTCCATCTTCTTTAGCCATGTGCTTCACCGGACAGAATCCTTCTACACCATGCGTTAAAGAAACGATACCTGACTTATCTTTTACCTTGATCACAGTTCCTTCGTGTTCAGAACCTTCTGTAAAGATAGTTGAATACGTATCCCATGGATTGTCTTCCAACTGCTTGTGTCCAAGACTCAATCTTCTGTTCTCTTTGTCTAGCTCAAGAACTACAACTTCCATCTCGTCTCCTACGTTACAGAATTCAGATGGGTGCTTGATTTTCTTCTCCCAAGAAAGGTCAGAAATGTGAATCAATCCGTCAATTCCTTCTTCTAATTCAACGAATACACCGAAGTTAGTGAAGTTCTTAACTGTTGACTTATGCTTAGAATCAACAGGATATTTCTCCTCGATTCCTTCCCATGGATCTGGCATCAATTGCTTGATTCCAAGAGACATCTTTCTTTCTTCTCTATCAAGTGTAAGAATTTGTGCCTCTACTTCATCACCGATGTTCAAGAAATCGTTAGCCGTTCTCAAGTGCTGTGACCAGCTCATTTCAGAAACGTGGATCAAACCTTCTACACCTGGTGCGATCTCGATGAACGCTCCGTAGTCAGCAAGAACAACCACTTTTCCTTTTACTTTATCACCAACGTTCAAGTTAGCATCCAACGAATCCCAAGGATGTGACTGAAGTTGTTTCAATCCAAGTGCAATTCGCTTCTTATCATCATCAAAGTCAAGGATTACCACGTTAATTTTCTCATCCAATGAAACGATCTCCTCTGGGTGATTAACTCTACCCCAAGAAAGGTCAGTAATGTGAATAAGACCATCAACACCTCCAAGGTCAATAAATACACCGTAAGAAGTAATGTTCTTAACAATACCTTCCAATACCTGTCCTTTTTCAAGACCAGACATGATTTGTTTCTTCTGCTCTTCCAACTCAGCTTCGATAAGCGCTTTGTGAGAAACAACAACGTTTTTGAACTCAGGGTTAATCTTAACCACCTTGAACTCCATGTTCTTTCCTACATACTGATCGTAGTCTCTAATTGGCTTCACATCAATCTGAGAACCTGGTAAGAACGCTTCAATTCCGAATACATCGGCAATCAAACCTCCTTTAGTTCTACACTTAACGTATCCAGTAATGATCTCTCCAGTTTCAAGAACTTCATTCACCTTATCCCAAGCTGAGTGCATTCTTGCTTTTTTGTGAGAAACCACCAACTGACCCGACTTGTCTTCTAGTGTTTCAATAAATAACTCTACCGGATCTCCAATTTTCAGGTCTTCGTTGTATCTGAATTCGTTTCTTGATACAACACCTTCACTTTTGTAGCCGATGTTTACCACAACTTCTTTTTTAGACATTGCGATTACTGTACCGTTAACCACCTCGCCTTGAGCGATAGCGTTTAAGGTCTCATCGTATCTTTCAAAAAGTTCTGATTTTTCTGACGCAGAATATCCGTCAGTTTCGTTTTCTAATGCTTCCCAATCAAAATCTTGATTTGGTGCTGCTTGCGCAGCTTCTGCTGCTGCAGTTTTTGTTTCTTCCGCAGCTTCTTTTTGTGTTTCTTCAGCCATATGGCATCAATTTTACTTGTATCTCAAGCGCGACATCTTGAGAGAATATAATACATATCAGTGCCGCCTGATTTGTTAAATGGGCTGCAAAGGTAGGAATAAAAACTTGAAACCGAAGATTTTAAAGCTATTTTTTGATCGCTTTTTCTTGAGAAATGACCTGCCCAAGTTTGTTCTTGAGTACAAAAAGGTAACTTCCAGCAACTAATTCATGCGTGGGAATCGTTACGTGTCGATTACCAGAACACGAAATTCGTTGAATGATTCGTCCCGTGGGAGCATCATAAATCTCAATAAAATCTCCTTCCAGACCATCAAGTTCTACCTGAAGTGTGCCTTCAAATGGATTAGGGTAGATGGTCATCGATTGTTTGGGTTGAGTAAGGTTTACCTGCGGAATATTTGCAAACCAACAGCCAGATGTATCCATCAAATGAGTAATGTCTTTCACACCGGAAGGGGTACTCAATACACTTCTATCCCAATGATTGATTCCATCCTCAACAAAATATCCCCCGCTGAAGGTTTCTGTGTTGCTAGGGTTCAGAATTTCATTGTACCAGAGTTCTGCAATCACAGTATCTGGAGTTACGTTGATAATCCCATAGCCATGTTCAGTCAATTCAGTATGAACGTGATTGGGGTTGGCCGTTTGCATATAGCTTTCTGCGAGTGGCACGAGCGCAGTTCCACCTAGCATTTCATCAAAATTACCCCTCGAGATGCTTGTTGGGAGAAACTCTGTTGCAATCGAGCCATCGCCATTACCGCCATCGTACGTTCCGCCATCGTAAGGATCAGTTGAGCAATCTGCTACTAAAGTAATGTGTGAATCCCCGGTAAGAAACATCACATTGTCAATATTTTGTTGCTCAATGAACCCTAGTAAGTAATCACGAGCATAGTCATAGCCATCCCAGTTCTTCTCATCCAAAAACTGTCCTCCACCTCCTAGCCAAGCAGGAACGCCAAGCATTGACCAACCCGCAATAATCTTTTGTTGTGGAATGAATTTCCATTTGGCATCCGAACTCGCTAATTGGTTGAAAATCCAGTTGTCTTGCCAAGCACCCAACAAGCTATAATCATTCGGAGTAAGCGAATACTGGTCTCTCTTGGAGTACATGTCGATCAGGTTTAGATCCATCAATTTACCATAAGAATAATGTCGGTAAATGATCGATGGATCAGTAGGATCAGGTTGTCGGCAAGGAATGAATTCCCAAAAAGCCTCCATAGAGGCTTCTAAATCTGGGTAAGGATCATTCAAACTGTTGATGTCGTGGTTATCCCAAATTACAAACCAAGGATGCCACCTTCTAGCTTCCCGAAGGTCAGGATCCATCAAATAGTAAAGGTGTCTGTCTCGCCATTCGTTTTTGGAGTAGGGAGTAGTCGGATAGGGACTGGGTACACGAACTTCTTCATCCCCATCCACAAAATCATAGATGTAATCGCCTACATTGAGCACAAAATCCAAATCTCTTCGTTCGCTAAGGTGTTTATAACCGTTAAAATAGCCAGAGTAAATACTTGAACAAGAAGTAATCCCAAATCGCACATGATCGGTAAGACTGTCATCTTCAGCAGGTGCTGTACGTGCTCTCCCATAAATAGAAGTATCACCCTGGCTATCAATAAAACGATAGTAATAGATCGTGGAAGGGTTTAGACTATCTACGTCTACTTTGATGGTGTAGTAGTGGCTGTAGTCTGTAGAATAGCTTCCTGTTCGATAAATATTGCAGAAATTTTCGTTGTTCGAAACTTGCCAAATACCGTTTTCAGTAGTGGTGGTATCAGCCACATCCAAGCAACTCCAGATAATAACCTGAGAAGGCATTGGATCTCCCGAAGCAACACCATAAATGAATCTCCCGTGGGTTGAGTCAGGGTACATGTTGTCAGCCAACTGACTAAAAACTCCTGACGCAATGGAGAAGAAACAAAAGAACAACAAGACTCTCATAACCACAAAGGTACGAAGTGTTTTTACCTGATTTGTTACCAAATAATTAAATTTAAACGAGATCAGTTCCCTTTGCGTCCAAAATGTCTTCTATTGAATTAGCCGGCTTTTCTCTGCTCGATAAGATAAAAAGTAAGGTAAACGTAATTACTGCATTGACGATAATGAGTTCATGTCCGAGAATGTAGTCTCCGAAAATGCCTGGAGCTCCTTCGTCAACAAGTTTTCCTCCTTTTGAAAATAGAGAAAGTAAAATACAAATGGCAATAGATATTCCACTGACAATGGGAGTCAGCGTATCGTTAATGTGTCGCTTGGTAAAAATCCCAAAAGCAAATAAACCGATCAATGGGCCATACGTAAACCCAGCGAAATACATGATGGCATCGATGGCGCTTTTGTCAGTGAAATTATCAAGAATGAGAATAACAAGGATAATCAATACTGAGACGCCCAAATGAACGCGTTTTCTAAGTTTGTTTTGCTCCGCTTTTTCCTTTTCTTCAATGTTCAGAATGTCATAGCTGATGCTTGTAGTGAGAGATGTCAGCGCACTATCTGCACTCGAATAAGCAGCTGCAATTAATCCAATAATGAAAAGAATGGCCAATACACTTCCTGTTTCGGAAGCCAATGCGATAGATGGAAACAAATGGTCAGCACTATCCAGTTCCTGACCGATTCCTGTTGCATCACTATACATATACAATAAAGCCCCCATTCCGAGAAAAAGTAAGTTGACAAAGACCAGAATTACGGAGAAGAAAACCATGTTTTTTTGCGCATCTTTCAACGATTTGCACGTCAGATTTTTTTGCATCATGTCCTGATCCAGCCCTGTCATGCCAATGGTGATGAACATACCGCCCAAAAAGAACTTGAGGAAGTGATTTTTTGCGTTGATGTCATCCGTAAAAAAGATTTTCGAATACTTGCTTTCCGCCACAGTATTGATCAATCCGCCTTCAAATAAATTGAGTTCTCTCCCAATCACAATGCAGGCAACAATTACCGCTACCACCATAAAGGTAGTCTGCAAGGTATCTGTCCAGATAATCGTTTTAATCCCTCCCCGATTTGTATACACCCAAATCAATGCAATGGAGAGGACAACGGTTACTTCAAAAGGTACGTTCCATCGATTGAAAACAAACGCATCCAGCACCGATGCAACCAATAAAATCCTTACCGATGCTCCGATGATTCTGGAACCTAGGAAAACAATTGCTCCAGTCTTGTGGGAGACGTTACCAAAACGCTGCTTCAGGTAGGTGTAGATGGACGTGAGGTTGAGTTTATAATAAATCGGTAACAGCACATATGCAATCACCAAGTACCCGACCAGATACCCCAAAACCATCTGCATATAACTGAACTGCGAACCTTCCACCCATCCTGGAACAGAAATAAAGGTAACTCCCGAAAGTGAAGCACCGATCATACCATACGCCACAATGTACCAAGGCGACTTCCGTTCACCTAAAAAGAACGTCTCGTTAGTCGCATTTCTACTCGTCAGGTACATGATGCCCATGAGCACGAGGAAGTACACAGCAATAACAATGATGACAGTTTCGGGTTTCATGCTCACAAATAAATGGATAAAAGGTACACGATCGGCAGGGTGTTAAAAAGAATATCAACGCTTTGTGTTTAGTAAGGTGCAAAATTCATCCATTCCCATCATCAAGCAATCGTTTGTTGTCAAACCAATCATCATTCCAGCGTCCAAGTCAAAAGTCCAGCGTCCAGCATCAAAAGTCCAGCGTCCAGCATCAAAAATCTAGCGTCAACCTTCACACCCGATCATCTTGATTTTGTTTGTACATTTGCTCTCAATGGATTTGCCTTCAAAATATTTGCAAAAAGCAGTCGAGGAGATGTCTTCTTTACCTGGAGTCGGAAAACGTACAGCGTTGCGGTTGGTTTTGAGTTTGTTGCAACAAGAAAAGAGAGAAGTGCGGGAATTTGCGCAGAGCTTTATTGATCTGATCGAACATACAAAAATGTGCAAAACCTGTCACAACATCAGTGATCAGGAAGTCTGTGGTATTTGTAGTAATCCGAATAGAGATAAATCGACCATCTGCGTGGTGAGTGATATTCGAGATATCATGGCTATCGAAAACACCATGCAATACAAAGGAACTTATCACGTTCTAGGCGGAGTGATATCTCCCATGGATGGCATAGGACCAAATGATCTGAATATCGAATCGTTAATTACAAGATTGAATAGTGACGAGGTTAAAGAGGTTATTCTTGCGCTAAGCGCTACGACAGAAGGTGATACCACCAATTTTTATCTCTTCAAGAAAATGAAGTATGTAGAAGTGAAAGTTACGATCATTTCAAGAGGAATAGGCGTGGGCAGTGAATTAGAGTATGCGGATGAGGTAACGCTCGGTCGTTCAATCATCAATCGTTCTCCATTTGATTTGAATTTATCCAATTAAATTAGTGTTCTTCGGGTGGATTTATCAGTAATCATTGTCAACTATAACGTAAAGCACTTTCTAGAGCAGTGTCTTAATTCTGTGGCTATTGCCATGAAAGGACAGGCTGTGGAAGTCTTTGTGGTGGATAACATATCCATTGATGGTTCAGTAGAAATGGTACGTGAGAAATTTCCGTGGGTGCACCTCATTGCCAATAAAGAAAACGTTGGTTTTTCTAGAGCCAATAATCAGGCGATTCGTATCGCAAACGGAAAGTATGTTTTATTGTTAAACCCTGATACAGTCGTTGAAGAAGACACCTTTAGCAAAACGATTGAGTTCATGAATAACCATCCAGATTGTGGTGGACTCGGAGTAAAGATGATTGATGGTAAAGGAGCTTTTTTACCAGAGTCCAAAAGAGGGCTCCCTACACCAAGTGTTGCATTTTATAAGATTTCTGGTTTAGCAAGATTGTTTCCAAAGAGCAAAAAGTTTGGTCGTTACCATCTGGGGTATCTTCCGATGGAAGAAACGCATAAGATTGAAATTCTTTCTGGCGCGTTCATGATGATGCGAAAAGAGACTTTAGATAAAGTAGGTTTACTCGATGAGGCTTTCTTTATGTATGGTGAAGATATTGACCTCAGTTACCGAATTATTTTGGGAGGTTATGAGAACTATTATTATCCCGAAACCAGCATCATCCATTATAAAGGAGAAAGTACTAAAAAGAGTTCGATCAATTACGTGTTTGTTTTTTACAATGCCATGATCATCTTTGCGAAAAAGCATTTCTCAGAAAAAAACGCAAGGTTGTTTTCATTCTTCATCAACATTGCAATCTATATCCGCGCAGGAATGGCGATCATGAGCCGTTTCGCTAAGAGAATGACCCTGCCATTGATTGACTTTTTGGTGATGTTTGGTGGATTTTGGCTGACTAGTTTTTACTATCAACGCTATAAGCAATCGTTAGAAGAAGGTTTTGGTTTTGAAACCGATGTGATTTTATTCGAGTTGCCTGCTTTTGCATTGTTAATTGTAATGACGATCTTCCTTTTTGGGGGGTACGACAAACCTATTCGTTTACTGTCTTCCACCAAAGGTGTCTTGCTGGGAACGCTCATCATTCTGGCCATTTACGGACTACTACCCAAGGATTTTCAGTTTTCACGGTTCGTAATTCTCATAGGAAGTCTACTGAGTGGTATTTTAGTGGCAGTCAACCGATGGACGATGAGTTTACTCAAGGTAGAAGGATATTCACTAGAAGATGCCTCCAAAAAGAGATTTCTCATTGTAGGAGATGAAGAAGAGAAAAGTCGAATCGAGCCGCTTCTCAAGCAAACAACTACGATATCCTATCTTGATCATTTTTTGCCCGAAGAGCTAGTGACAAAGTCTGATGAAGCTAATGTAGGAGCTTTGCAGAAAATTTCTGATTATATCTATATCAACAAAGTCAACGAGGTGATTTTTAGTGCAAAAAATCTTTCCATGCAGAAGGTGATCGAGACCATGTCTTCGTTAAAGGTCTCAAGAGATGTAGACTATAAAATTGCACAGCCAGATAGCATGTACTTAATAGGAAGTAACTCGATCCATACTTCTGGAGATTTGTACATTCTAGACCTGAACTCTATTAACAGCGTGGCCAACAGAAGGTCAAAGCGTGTGTTTGATTTCTTATCAGCTTTGGTTTTATTGCTTACGTTTCCTGTCTTACTGATCCTTAATAAATTCAACGTTAAAGCACTGAGCAACGCCTTCTTAGTTTTGATCGGAAAAAGAACGTGGGTAGGCTATTTTTCGATGCCCGCAGATCAAATGAATAAGGTGCCTAAAATTAAAGAGGGGATTATCTCGTGTGAGTCAGGGAAGTATGATGACCAAAAAACAGTTTTGAAAATGAATCAAATCTATGCCAAGGATTATTCATGGACAAAAGACTTTACCCTTTTATCCAAGTCGATTGGTCAGCTATCACAGGTAATCTGACACTTATTTCAAGTTGCGAATACAAAAAATATTATTTTGGTACTGTAAATTGTTTCTTACCTTTGTGAGGTTTAGGAAGACGATTTATTAAACAGAATTTATACGCAATTAGAAATGGCTGATATTGAGGTATTATTACCAAAAATGGGAGAAAGTGTTGCGGAGGCAACCATAACAAGTTGGTTAAAGAATGTTGGGGATACAATTGAAGAAGACGAACCGATTGTTGAAATCGCTACAGATAAAGTAGATTCAGAAGTGCCATCTCCTGCTTCAGGAGTGATCAAAGAAATTTTATTCAATGAGGGAGATGTAGTTCCAGTAGGAGCTGTGTTTGCAATCATTGGAGGTGAAGGTGAAGCTGCGGCTCCAGCGCCTGCTCCTGCAGCAGAGACAAAAGCAGCAGAAACACCCGTAAAAGTAGAGGAAGAATTATTAGCTCCACTTGCTACAAATGGTAATGGAAGCGCAATTCCGAAGACCTCTGAAGGTGGGAAGTTTTATTCTCCATTGGTGAGAAGTATTGCTGAGACAGAAGGAGTTACACTATCTGAGTTGGAAGCCATTTCGGGTTCTGGACAAGAGGGGAGAGTAACCAAAAAAGATATTTTAGCTTACCTTGACAACAGAGGAGATGCTCCTGCTGTAAAAGTTGAGGTGGCGAAACCAGTTCAAGAAAAAGTGGATGCAAAACCAAAAGCATCACCTTCAGCTAATGAAGGAGTAACTGCTCAGGTTCACAAAGCACCTCCAATTCCGATTGGTCCCAACGATGAGATCATCGAAATGGATCGCATGAGAAAGATGATTGCAGAGCACATGGTGATGTCTACGCATGTTTCTCCACACGTTACCTCTTTTGTTGAGGCAGATGTGACCAATATCGTATTGTGGAGGGAGAAGAACAAAAAAGCTTTCCTAGAAAAGACTGGAGAGAAACTAACGTTTACTCCAATTTTTATTGAGGCCGTAGTAAAAGCGTTGCAAGACTATCCGATGGTCAACGCAATGCTTAACGGAAAAGATATTGTTGTTAAGAAAGATATTAATGTTGGAATGGCAACAGCGCTGCCATCAGGTAACCTTATTGTACCTGTTATCCATAATGCAGATCAATACAACATGGTAGGACTTGCCAAGAAAGTAAACAGTTTGGCAGGAGCTGCTCGTATCAATAAGTTATCACCAGATGATATTCAAGGTGGAACTTACACGGTATCTAACGTAGGTACTTTTGGAAATGTAATGGGAACCCCTATTATTAACCAACCACAGAGTGCGATTTTAGCATTGGGTGCGATAAGAAAGAAGCCAGCAGTTATCGAAACACCTTTTGGTGATACGATCGGTATCAGACATCAAATGTTCTTATCACACTCCTATGATCATAGAATTATTGATGGTGCCCTAGGAGGGAGTTTTGTGAAACGAGTAGCAGAATATCTTGAGGCATTTGATATGGAAAGATCTATTTAACTAAACCTAACTAACTAAGAATGAAATTTATCAAACACTTTATTGTATTATTGGTTGTCACATTTGCTGCAACTTCAGCATTTGGACAAGGCCCGGGAGGGTTCGATCCTGAGACTTTCAAAGAGTCCTTAAAGGAAGCTAGTTTTGAAGAAAAATTTGAAGCAGCTAATTTATTGATGGAAGATCAGCTGTACACTTACGCAGCAGATGTTTTGCTTTCTCTTGTAGAAGAACAACCAGAAAACGCAAACGTCAATTACAAACTTGGTTTTTGTCTTCTTCACTTGAGTAACCGTAGAGCAGAAGCACTTCCTTACCTTAAGAAAGCCGAAGCTGGGATCTCCAAAAAATACAACCCTTTCTCACCAATGGAAAAGGCCGCTCCTTTTGAAGCGCACTTCTACTTGGCAAGAGCACATCACTTAAATGAAAACCTTGATGATGCTATCAAAAACTTTAACCTGTTTTTGGATGATGTCAAAAGTAAGCATGTCCTCTACAGTAAAGCGCAGCTCTATATCAAGCAGTGTGAGGTGGCTAAGGTAGAGTTAAAAGACGAAAAGGAGTATGAGATCGTCAACGTTGGAGAACCAATTAACGGTCCTGACGAAGACTTTAGTCCTGTGGTAACGCTAGATGAAGGTGCGATGTACTTTACTTCAAGAAGACTGCGTCCGGATAAATCAAATGAGAAGTTTTTCTCTCCAGAAGACGGAATGCATTTTGAAGATGTTTACGTTTCGTATTACAACTTTAAAACTAAGACATGGGGAGAACCAGAAGTGATTGCTTCTATTAGCAGTCCTAAGTCTAATCAGGCAACAATTAGTGTTTCTAGTGATGGTCAACAGCTTTTTATCTACAAAGACATCAATGGAAATGGTGAAATTTATGTAGCTCAAAACGATGGAGAAACATTTGGTACTCCAGAGAAAATGGGAAGTGATATCAATGGAGATGATTGGGAAACACATGCTACGATCTCAGCAGACGGACAAACACTTTATTTTGTGAGTGATCGTCCAGGAGGATTGGGTGGTAGAGATATCTACAGATGTAAAAAGCTACCGAATGGTATGTGGAGTAAGGCGCTCAACGTTGGTGCTCCGATCAATACACCATATGATGAGGAATCACCTTATTTTCACCCAGATGGGAAGACACTTTATTTTTCAAGCAATGGAGAAAGTTCTATTGGTGGATTTGATATTTTCTTTGCTAAAATGCAAGAAGATGAGACATGGTCAGCACCAGAAAACATGGGTTACCCGTTGAACACCGTGGATGATGATATTTTCTTTACAACGAATGCGAAAGGAGATAAAGGATATTACTCATCCGCAAAGAAAGGTGGATTTGGTCAGAAAGATATCTATGAGATTTACTACAAAGAACCAGTTACCGAACCATTTGCAATCCTAAAAGGTTACATCGATCCGGGATCTGCTGAAAAATTACCAGAAGGGATCATTATTTATGTGTATGATCTCACTACGGGAGAAGAGCCACAGCAATATTCTCCAAACAAGAGAAACGGTTCGTACATCTTTCAGTTAAAGCCTTGTAATGAGTATGAAGTAGAGTACACCATGAACGATGAACCGTTTTACACAACAGAATTCAAAGTGCCATGCGAGTCTAATTATCAAGAAACGAATATTGTTTTGAATCTAGATGGTATTAGGTTAGACGGAGAAGATCCTGCGGTAGATACGATAACAACACCAGAAGATACGGTTGCTCTGCCAGATGGAGATAAAGAGAACTGGAAGTATAGATTATTGGTGAACGATAAGCCATACTTAAAATCTGGTTTGGTTGAATTCTTGGATGGAGAACTGGTTGCCTTTTCAGAATTGTTAGATGAAGATGGGTACTTCAAGTATCGTGAACTAGAAAACAATAACGCACCATTAATCATTGTAGACGTGGATGATCCAACGCTGTGTGATAAGTTGGTATTAAGACTTTATGATGAGAACGGTAAGGTTGTGAAAGAAACCACGAGAGACGTGAGGTGTAAATCAAGTGTTGTTCAAGTAGGAGAGTTACCTACTTATGAATACATGGAATACTACGGCTACAACAAGAAAGGAGTCAATAAGAAAAAAGAGTGGGATAACTATGTAAATACGGTGATCGAATTAATCGAGAAGCGTGGTTATGCTCAGATTGAAGTTGAGGGAAGTGCATCTTATGTGCCAACACGAACGTATAAGAATAACGCTGAGTTGAGTGAAAAGAGAGCCAACGATGGTAAGGACAAACTGATGAAAGAACTTCAGAAAGAAGGAGTTGATATTTCAAAAGTGAAGGTCGTTACCATGAACAACAGAGTACAAGGTCCTAAATACGAAGGTGATTTCAAGAACACAGAGAAGTACGGCAAGTACCAGTATCTGAAGATGAAAGCATACTAAAATTAATTGAACAGCGACTTCGGTCGCTGTTTCTTTTTAAAGGCTTTCCATTGCAATATTTATTAAATCTTCTTACTTTGGTATCTAATTTGCATAAGACTTGTCGATGAAGACATTACTCTTGATATTCTTGTGTGCAGGTTCACTGAATCTGTTCTCCCAAATCGATCCGAGGTTGGCGTATGATTTGTTCAAAGAAACCAACTACCTAGATGCGCGAAACGAATTCAAGAAACACCTTAAAGTAGATCCTAAAGATGCAAAAGCCTTGTTTCACATTGGGCTTTGTTACCTCTACACAAACATTGACAAAAGCGCTGCGATTACCTATCTTGAGAAATGTGCAGAAACAGGTGATGCAGATAAAGAGTGTTTGTTTTTCTTGGGTCAGGCCTATTCACATGAGTATGACTATGACACCGCAATCAAAAAACTGGAAGAATACTTAGAGTCACCTGGAAAGAATGAAGATGAGGCAATTAAACTCATTGCGCAGTATAAAGAAGCAAAGAAGCTCTATAATAACCCACTAGACGTAGTTTTCTATAACCTTGGGGACAACATAAATGGCCCATATCCTGATTATGGAGCGTTTTGCTCCAAGGATGAGCAACACGTTGTGTTTACTACACGAAGAGACGAAGGTAAAGGACGAAAAGAGTTTGATGGCTATTACCCGTCAGACATTATGATTACCAAATACGATGGCTTCAACTTTAATTCAGCCAAAATGGTAAAACTGAATTCTTCTTACGATGAATCGGTAGTAGGAATTTATGAAGACGGTTCTACCATATTCGTTTATTATGATAATATTTCAGAGGCTGGAGAGATTTATTTCTCTGAATTATCGGGTAGTAATTATTCTAAGAAACAGAAAATTCCGGAAGGAGTAAACGATCCAAAAACCATTGAGACTTCGGCTTCGATGCCCGCTGATGGACAAACACTCTTCTTTTCGTCCAATCGCGATGGAGGTAAGGGAGGTTTAGATCTTTACATGACCAGAAAGCTGCCGAACGGAAAGTGGGCCCAACCTCAGAATATTAGTGCGCTCAATACAGAAGGACATGAGGATTTTCCAAGACTCGCTTCGGATGGTACTACACTGTATTTCTGCTCTACTGGTCACGGAGGATTGGGAGGATACGATATTTTTAAATGTACTTGGAACCCAGAGAACAACTCCTTTACAGAACCAGAGAACATTGGCTATCCTTTGAATACTAGCTACGATGATAAAGTGATCTGTTACACAGAGGATGGGAGCCACGCCTATGTATCTCAGGTGAGACCAGAAGGACATGGAGATCTTGATATCTATCGAGTTACGATCAATAAAAAATCACTGAATCCCGCAATTTATTTGGTAGATTTAAGAGATGGAACCAGTGACGCAAAATTAGCTGAGAGCGTAATTTATGTGTTTGACGAATACGATGAGATGATTGGAGAGTTTATCCAAAGCGAAGACAGACCAATAGCAGTTACCTTAGACCCTGGGAGTTATTCGTTAGAAATCGAGACACCCGGTTATGAACTAAAAGTCATTGATATCAATGTCTCCGAGTTTGATACTACAGCAGGAATCATAAATAAAGTCTTCAAATTGGACAAGTAGTTCGTGGAATTTTGCAATTTTGTGCGAAATTGACCACAATGAAGTTAAACATCACAAAACCATTAGCTGTTTTCGATATCGAAGCTACTGGAGTGCAGATCGGTAGAGATAGAATAGTTGAAATAGCTATCTTGAAAATACACCCTGACGGCAGTCAGGAAAAATTTGAATCACGGGTTAATCCAGAAATTCCAATTCCACTCGAAATCTCAGAAATTCATGGAATCTATGACGTGGACGTTCTAAATGAGCCAAAACTCGACCAAGTAGGGCCTCAGATTGTAGAATTCATTGGAGATGCAGATTTGGCCGGATACAACTGCAAGAAGTTTGATATTCCTTTTTTGATAGAAGAACTGGATCGTGTAAACATCGAATTTGACACGGATCAGCGTAAGATCATTGACGTTCAGAACGTTTTTCATAAGAAAGAGCAAAGAACGTTGGCAGCAGCGTACCAGTTTTATTGTGGTAAAGAACTAACAGATGCGCATGCTGCAATGGCAGATGTAGATGCTACTTTTGAGGTTTTGGAGGCGCAGCTCACAAAGTATGAAGACCTAGAGCCAACCACCGAATTCTTAGATGAGTATTCCGTTGTTGGGCCAAAAACACTGGACTTTGCTAGAAGAATAGGAGTAAGTAAAGAAGGAACTTATGTTTTTAACTTTGGAAAACACAAAGGAAAAGCAGTGGCTCAAGTGTTTAAGAAAGATCCTAATTACTACAATTGGATCATGAAAGGTGAGTTTGCAAAAGACACCAAGTCCAAGTTTACCAAAATATGGAACGAACTAAACGCATAAGATGAAGATAATTTGTATCGGACGAAACTACCTTGACCATGCAAAAGAGTTAAAGAACGAAGTTCCAAAAGAACCTGTTTTTTTCTTTAAGCCAGATACTTCTATTTTGCCCAAAAAACAACCGTTCTATATCCCAGACTTTACCAACGATTTGCATTTTGAGGTAGAAGTGGTGATTCGAATCAATAAACTGGGTAAAAATATTAAAGAGAAATTCGCCCATACCTACTACAATGAGATCGGTTTGGGGATTGATTTTACGGCCAGAGATGTTCAGCAAGAGTGCAAAAAGAAAGGGTTACCTTGGGAGAAAGCAAAGGGGTTTGACTATTCGGCACCGCTCGGAGAACGCTTTTTAAAAGTAGAAGAAGTTGATAATTTGAACGAATTAAACTTTCAACTGTATAAAAATGGTAAGTTGGTTCAGAATGGAAATACCAAAGACATGATCTTCAGTGTGGATCAGATTATCAGTTATGTTTCGCAATTTGTGACACTAAAAATTGGAGATTTGATCTTCACCGGTACTCCCGCTGGAGTTGGAAAAGTGGAAATTGGAGATGAGTTGGAAGGTTTTATAGAAGATCAAAAGATTTTATCTTTAAGAATTAAATAGCACATTTGATCAAATTTTGAACAAAACGTAACCCTTTACTAAAAAATACGTATTAACTTGGTCTAAAATAACCCGAAACGGATGCCTACACTCTACAGAATTTTAGTCATACTGTGTTTACTATTTCCATTGGCGTTAGTAGCTCAGGATTCTGATGAAATAGCTGAAAATAACGAGTCCTCAGAGACAAGCGCTGAAGGTGAGAATACCTCGGTAGACCTCCCGTCTACCAACTTTATCTTTCGACCTAAGTTGAGTTTGGGGATCGGAATGTTTACTTTTTATGGAGATATTTCCTCCAACCATCAGGGATATCACCCAACAGTAAGTAGACTAGCATATGATTTGAGATTAATCAATCCATTGACAGATTATCTCGACATGAACTTCTATGTGCTTTTCGGACAGGTGAGCGCCAATGAGCGTACCTTAACCAGAAACTTGAACTTCAATTCGCACATTACTACAGGAGGGTTAACGCTTACCTACAATTTTAAGAACCTCAGAAACTGGAAATCTAAAGTACATCCTTACATCTCGGCAGGTATTGAGTCCGTAGAGTTTTTGTCTAAATCAGATTTGTACGATGCCAATGGAAATTATTACTACTACTGGAGCGATGGTAGAATTATGGATATGGCAGAAGACGATCCAAACGCGGGTAGTGCAAGCGAGTTGTACAGAGACTATACCTATGAGTCTGATTTGCGTGAGCTGAACTTAGACGGTTATGAAAACTATCCAGAAAGAAGTTGGGCTTTCCCAATTGAGATTGGTGCCAACTTTATGTTGAGCGATAAAGTAGACTTTAGAATAAGTACTTCTATGCATTTTACCCAGACAGATTTAATTGATAACGTTACATCTGAAAGTGTGGGTGATAGAGCAGGAACAAAAGGAAACGACAAATTCTTATACACTTCCGTTTCTATGACCTATGATTTGACCTTCGGAAAAGGAGAAAAAGATGGAGGTGATGATTTTGGAGAATGGATGGACTTGTATGCTCAAGACACTTCAGATTACGATAGGGATGGGGTAGGAGACTTAGCCGACTTGTGTGCAAAAACACCATTAGATGCAAGACCAGTAGATGAATTTGGTTGTCCGCTGGATAATGATTTGGATGGAGTTTCGGATAATTTAGATGACGAGTTGAATACACCAGAAGGAGCTCCTGTAGATGAGAACGGAGTTGCCTTAACAGATGAAGACTTTGAACTGAGATACAGAATGTACAAGGATTCGATTGGAGAGTTTGCCACATTAGAAGAAGAAACAAATATTTCACAATCCGAAGGAGGTGTTGCAGCAAATGGAAATCAGAGTGGAATCGTAGCTGGTGGTCCCAAAGAAACGTATACGGTGATCATAGGTTCTGATTCTACAGGAATTACAGCGAATGACCTGCACAGATTTTTATCCTATAAAGATTTCAAAATCATTGATGACGGTGATAATGTTTATTACATCGTGGGTGACTTTGAGAACGCAAGTGATGCGGTTGCAGCAAGAGATGAGTTGATTGACCAAGGTTTTGATGCTTCAGTCGGAAAAACTGGGACTGGAGAAAACGGTAAAACCAATGTTACAGAAGTGCCAGACAATGAACTTCCAGAAAGTGCTGGAAATGCTGATTTAGGTGAAGGTACAATTTACAAAGTGCAGATTGGAGCGTTCAGTAAGAAGCTGAGTGGAAAAGTGTTTGGCGATGCAAAAGACTTGACTTACGTAAAAGGAGATGACGGACTGTGGAGATATTATTCCGGCTCTTTCACAGACAAGAAAAAAGCTGCGGAGCATAGAATTAACCTCCTCGAAAACGGATATAAAGGCTCGTTTATCGTAGTCTTTAACGGAGGTGACCGTCTCACGCTTGAGCAAGGTGGCTTCGAAGTTACGGAAGGACATGATGATACCAACGAAGAAACTTCCACACCTACTTCAAATGCAGTGAACCCAGACTTGATTAAGTTTAAAGTTCAGGTAGGAGCATTCCAAAACAAAATTCCTACTGATATCCTAGACTTGTACTTGTCAATAGGTAATGTATTGCCGAAGAAAGATGAAGAAAGTGGATTAACCAAATACTTCATTGGTACTTATAACAGCTATGAAGAAGCAGAAGCTGCCAAGAAGGAACTTCAAGAAAAAGGATTAGTGGATGCATTCGTTGTTGGAGACTTCAACGGAAAAATTATCACAGCACAAGAAGCATTAGATCTATTAAAATAATTCCATGAAAAAGTTACTGTTTTTAGGAGGATGGTTGGCCCTTGTAGGATTGCTGATTACCTCATGTGAGGAGGATACACAGGAAGAAGAAGGAAATAACAACCCAACCGTTGAACCAGAGGTTCAGCCTGAAATTGATTTCTGTCTCTGTTTGGATTCCCTGCCGGAAAATGTAGAAATTTGTGCCACATCGTATCCGGTGCCAGCTACCGAACAAGACTCAATCGAACGCACAAAAATGATTAAAAACTGTACTGGTGAAGAACTCACCATGATGGATACGCTTACAAAAGTTCAGAAAGACTCGGCAATGGCAGCTTATGAAAACGACTTGTCGCTTGAGATCAAAGAAATCGAAGAAGAAAAAGAAGATCCGATTTCGGAAGATTGTAAACTGTTCTTAGAAGAATATGCAGCAGCAATCAAGTCATTCTCTTCACTCATGGATAAAATGGAAGCCAATCCGGATGATATTAATTTAATGATTGCGCGTCCAGAACAAGAGGATAATTTGTATAGCTTTGCTTCAAAGCCGCAAATGTTTCAGTGTTCTCAGAATGAAGCGTTCAAAAAACAAGTGGAAATTTTAAATAATAAAAGGGATAAATTATTAGCTAACTAAAAACAAGACTATGTTGGATAAGGTAAAATTAGGATTGATTGGACTTGTATTGGTGATTAGCGCGTATAGCGTCTACCAGATTTCAGTTTTGAATGATGAAGTAAGTAAACTTCGAGCGGATATGACGACCAATTTGAGTTCGTTAAAAACGACACAGACGAATGTGCAGAATTCTCAGCCGGTAGATAATTCGAATGTAATTTCTACGCAGATGAATAATAAAACTAATCCACTTCCCAATAATAACACAAAGCCAAAAGGACCTACTACAGCGATTAAGTTTGCAGAAGAAGTGCATCACTTTGGTAAAGTAGAAGTGGAAAGTGAAAATTTGTATTCATTTGAGTTCACAAATACTGGAGCAGAGCCTTTAGAGATTTCTAATGCAAAAGGTTCATGTGGTTGTACAGTTCCTCAGTGGCCAAAAGAACCCATTATGCCAGGTCAAACCGCTACAATTGATGTGAAGTTTACACCAAATGCGGGTCAGGCAGGTCAGGAAGTGGAAAAAGTGGTAACGGTAACAGCGAATACTGTTCCTGAGAACACAATGGTTAGAATTAAGGCAGACGTAGTTGCAAAATAACAGAAGCAATATATTAATGTTCAAAAAAGCCAATGCCCTTTGTGTATTGGCTTTTTTACTTTTTTGTGAATTGGCGTACGGTCAATGTAAACCACAATCAATGCCTTTTCAGGGAGGGGAGCAGCTTAATTATGACGCTTACTATCACCTCAAAAACATTTGGGTTCCCGCTGGAAAAGTTCGATTTGAAGTAAAAGATAGTACCTACAATGGAGTAGAATGTTTTCACTTTGACGGAAAAGGAAAATCCTTAAAAAGCTACGATTACTTTTTCAAAGTGAGAGATCATTATGCGTCTATCGCAGAAAAAGAAAGCCTTACACCTGTACGCTTCACAAGAAAAGTCAGAGAAGGTGGATTCAGTTTGTTTTACGATTACCATTTCAATAGCACAGAAAAATCAGCAGTGGTGTATACCGATCAAAACGATGCATCAAAACATCAAACCATTGATTTTCCCGATTGTGTATTTGATGTAATGACAGCAGTCTACTATGCCAGAACGCTAGATTTTAGCGAAATGAACATGGACGATACCATTCCAATTCCAATGATGGTGGATAAAAAAATCTATAGTGGCGTCTACATTCGTTATGCTGGAAAGGAAAGAGTAAAAGCAGATGATGGCACCGTTTATAATTGCATTAAATTCAGACCGCTGTTGATTGAAGGAACCATCTTCGAAGATGGAGAGTACATGAATGTTTTTGTGACCGATGATAAAAACAAAATTCCCATACTGATCGAAGCAGAAATATTAGTAGGATCTGTCAAAGCTTATCTTACCTCATTCAAAGGATTGAAGTATCCAGTGCAAGCCAAAGTAAAATAATACTTCTTTGTTTAAAACTTTCCCTTAAAATCCAAGGTTCATTTTTTAGCTTTGCGCTAATAATTTTCATTCAAATGGCACAAGTATCAGAAAGATTAAAGCGACTATCAGAATCAGCTACACTTGCAATGGCAAGAAAAACCAGAGAGTTAAAAGCGGAAGGAAAGAATATCATTGGGTTGAGTTTGGGAGAACCGGACTTTCATACGCCTGATTTTATTAAAGATGCTGCAAAAGAAGGAATAGACCAGAACTATACAACCTATACTCCGGTAGAAGGGTATGCAGATCTTAAAGAAGCGGTCATCAAAAAATTCAAAAGAGATAATGGACTTACCTATGGAATGGATCAAATAGTTGTTTCCACAGGAGCTAAACAATCCATAGCCAACGTTATGCTTAGTCTGGTTAATCCTGGAGATGAAGTGATTGTGCCTGCACCATATTGGGTAACGTACGAAGAAATTGTGAAGTTGGCCGAAGGTACACCGGTGGTAATCCAAACCTCAATTGATAACGATTTTAAAATTACTGCGGCAGAATTTGAAGCGGCAATTACCCCTAAGACAAAAGTGATGATCTTTAGTTCACCCTGTAATCCTACAGGAAGTTTGTACAGCAAGGAGGAATTAAGTGCTATTGCAGATGTCTTGGCAAAATATCCTGATCTGATTGTCATCAGTGATGAAATCTATGAACACATTAACTTTGTTGGTAAACACCAAAGCTTGGCGCAATTTGATAAAGTATTTGATCAAGTAGTCACCATCAATGGTCTGTCAAAGGCATTTGCAATGACGGGTTGGAGACTGGGATACATCGGAGCACCAACTTGGATCGCAAAAGCATGCATTAAAATGCAAGGTCAGGTAACAAGTGGTACGTGTTCTATCGCTCAGCGAGCAGCCATCGCAGCATTGAATGCAGATCCATCAGTAACACATGATATGAGAGATGCGTTCAAGAAACGTAGAGATTTTGTGTTGGAAGAATTAAATAAAATGGAAGGAGTAAACATCAATGTCCCTGAAGGAGCATTTTATGTTTTTCCGGATATTTCTTCCTTCTTTGGAAAGTCATCGGGCAGCTATCACATTAAGAATGCCGATGATCTAGCAATGTATCTGTTGATGGAAGCAGAGGTGGCAACAGTTACTGGAAACGCTTTTGGGAACGAAAAATGCATTCGTGTTTCCTACGCAGCAAGCGAAGAAGAACTGAACCAAGCAATGACCCGAATTGGAAACGCACTGCAGAAGTTAAGTTAGTTACTCCAATCGGAGCTAAAAATAGTAGCCCCCGTTTCTTTGTAAATTGATTAAAATACAAAGAAACGGGGGCTTTTTTTGGCTGCTTGCCAATCACCTCAAGTCGAACAACCCAACTACAGCTTTTTCAAAAGCACTTCCTTGTGAACAACCTCATTTCCTTTTCTCACCGTCAGCGGAACTCTATCACCAGGACTGTATTTGCTAATCTGCTCTTGTAAACCAGGTACATTGGAAACCTTAATGTTGTCCACCGCAAGAACAACATCCCCTGGCTCAATTCCAGCCTCATCAGCTCCACTTTCAGGAATTACACCAGATATCATCACGCCATCTAGGTTGGGTAGGTTGTATGTTTTGAGTACATCCGTATTAATTTCTTTGAGGTTCACACCAATAAATCCTCGTTGAACTGAGCCAAATTCAACTAGGTCTCCAGCCACTTTTCTAACCAAGTTCGAGGGAATTGCAAAACTATACCCACTATAAGAACCAGTTTTGGAAGCAATTGCGGTATTGATACCAATTAATTCTCCTTTGTCGTTTACCAGAGCACCTCCACTATTTCCGGGATTCACGGCAGCATCGGTCTGAATAAACGACTCTATCGGAAAAATCTCCTTGTTATAATCTCCTTGAAGAATGTTAATGTTTCTAGCCTTCGCGCTTACAATTCCAGCCGTAACCGTGCTGGTTAGATTAAAAGGATTCCCGACAGCAAGTGCCCATTCTCCAACCTTTACATCATCGCTATTCGCAAACTGAATCGGATGTAAATTCTTAGCGTCAACTTTTAGTAATGCTAGATCAGTAGAAGGGTCTGTTCCAATAAGTTCAGCTGCTAATGTTTCAGAGTTGTTCAAAGTTACTTCGATACTAGTGGCTTCAGAAACAACATGATTATTAGTAACAATGTAGCCGTCTGACGAAATAACAACGCCAGAACCACTCGCCTTTTGCTCTATTGTAGCATTTCCATAAAAGAAACGATAAACAGGGTCGTTGACCTGACCAAGGGTAATTTTGGTGTTGATGTGAACCACCGCGTCCAATGATTTGGATGCTGCTTCGGTAAAATCCACACTTGATGCCACACGATCAAAGTTTGCCAAAGTGTACGATACAGGTTGAGTAGAAGCGCCATCATCTGTTTCGGCTTCCTTCACAATGATTTTTGTGTTTTCTTTCGCCACGCCATGATAAATACCAAGCGCTACAGATGCTCCCAAAATGCTGCTAAAAAAAACTGCTGTCAATGATTTCATGGTATTTAGTTTTTAAATTAATAATTGATGATTTACTTTGTACAGTTCAAAGTTATTAGTGATAACGCTTAAAAACCACATCGTTACAGGCGATACGAGTTAAAAATTGTTAATCGATGGATGTAGAATTCTATAAATATCATGGAGCAGGAAACGACTTTGTAATTGTCGATGATCGTGACAAAACATTTCCAGAGTCGAATCGTTTAGAAATCGTTCAGCAGATTTGTAAAAGACATTTTGGAGTGGGAAGTGATGGCTTGATTCTGATCCAAGAAGATGGTGAACACGATTTCTTTATGGAGTTCTATAACCCAGATGGATCTCAGTCTTTCTGCGGAAACGGAAGTCGCTGTGCTGTGATGTTTGCATTCCACATGGGCATTACAGGAGAAGAGTGCTCCTTTAATAGCATTCATGGCGTCAATAAAGGAGTGGTCGTTGATAGTAATAACGTTTCCCTCAACATGTTTGATGTGAATAACATCGAAATAGGAGAAGACTATCAATACATGAACACAGGATCACCACACTATAATGTCTACGTAGACAGTGTTGAAGATGTAGAATTATTGACTCTTGCCCGAGACATTCGTTATGGTGACCGGTTTAAAAAAGAAGGAACTAACGTTAATACAATTGAAAAGGTAGCACTAAACACGATTAAAGTTAGAACATATGAAAGAGGGGTGGAAGGCGAAACTCTATCTTGTGGTACTGGAGTTACAGCTTGTGCCATATCGTACCTAATCTCATCTGGAATTGAAGAGGGTAGAGTATCGGTGACAACAAAAGGAGGAGAACTGGTTGTAGATATAACAAGTTGTAAGCAGGATAAGGTCACAGGAATTCGTTTGACTGGACCGGCAGAATTTGTTTTCAAAGGGGAAATTGATGTCTGAATATCATCTGAATCAGGTAGAGGAGTTTACTTCGGTTGATCTCCAAGGAAGCTATCTTTTACTTTTTGGAGTGGATAAAGTCCCACCGCACATTGGTTGGGTATCAGATACAAAGTACTACTCAAAAAGTTCCCAAGGAGGCAAGCAAAACTATGAAGTAGAGAAAATTTTGGCGTCCGTTAAAAGAAAACGAATCCCAACGGTTTTACTCAAGTTAAAGGTCGATCAACTAACTCCAAATGCGTTTTTTGATGATATTCCGCTCAGCGCAGGAGAGTCATGTCTGAATCCAATCAAAGAATTGCTTTCTAGCTTGGATGCAGGTATAAAACATGCTCCATTTGTTTTTGACTTGATAGAATTATTAAAAGCAGCAGACAGAATAGAGAAGGTTTATCATTTGAATTGTGAAGAAATGATCCAAGGAAAATCATTATCTTTAAAAAAGTATGGACAGGTGGACATAGACAAAGCTATTCACGAAGCAAAAAGACCATGTTGAGAAATGATAGAATAAGGCTAAGGGCCGTAGAGCCAGAAGATGTTGATTACCTCTATGAGGCAGAAAACGATAGTTCGCTTTGGTACGTGAGTGATACACTTATCCCTTTTTCTAGGAATACATTAAAGAAATATGCAGAAAGTGTCCACGATATATTAGCCCAAGGACAGTTCCGGTTCATCATAGAGACACTAGATACGCAACTACCAATCGGAATGGTAGATCTATTTGATTATAATCAAATGCATAAAAGAGCCGGGGTGGGCATTGTGGTAACAGATTTGTCAAAAAGAAAGACTGGGATGGCAACAGACGCGCTAGAATTAGTGATAAACTATTCAAGGAAAGTGTTAAAACTTCATCAATTATACTGCTCAATGCACAAGTCAAATGAGTCCAGCGAGAAATTGTTTAAGAAGGTGGGCTTTAAAAAAGTAGGAGAGCGTAAAGATTGGTATCTATCAAATGATGGATGGGAAGACGAAATTCAATACCAGCTAATCATGACCTAAAGTTCGTTTCTTTGTGACCTTAGTCACAATTTTTTAAGATTCGGCTGCTTACCTTTGTAGAGTATAAGTTATTAATAAGGATGAAAGGCTCGAAACTATATTCAATTTTTGCACGAAAATGTCCAAGATGTAACGAAGGCGATTTTTTTGAAGGAAGCTTTTTTAAAGGAACGCCCAAAAAGACATGTGACAAATGCCAATTAAAATACGAAAAGGAACCAGGCTTTTTCCAAGGTTCCTATTATGTCGTTTACGCACTTGGTGTAGCCTCAATGGTTACTTTTTGGGTCGCTTCTGTAGTCTTGTTCCCTTCTTGGGGCTTTGATCAGTACATGTGGATAGTGTTAGGAGGAATGCTAGCATCGTTCCCGTTTCTGTACCCATTGTCAAAAATCATTTGGGCCAATTTCTTCTATCACTATGATAAGGACGCACTCCACAGTGCTCAACAAAATGCACGAGAAACAGCAGAATTAACAAAGCCCCATTAATAAGAAGTTATTGTAAGTACGCTGGTTCACACTTTATTGTAGTAGGTTTACCATGTGAATGACGCGCTGAACATTATAGTTACCGGAGCCTCAAAAGGAATTGGTTTTGAATTAACCAAATACTTCCTCAAAGAAGGTCATAACGTGTATGCGGTTTCTAGGTCCATCGATCAACTAAAAGAGTTGAAGGTGTCCCACAGTAAACTGACTATCGTTCAGATGGATATCACAAAGGACTTATCCATCATTACATCGCTCCTAGTTAACCAAAAAATTCACCACCTTATTAATAATGCTGGATGTCTTATCAATAAACCCATAACGGAGTTGAGTGACGAGGATATTATTAACCAGTATAAGGTAAATGTAATTGCCCCGCTTCGATTAACAAGAGATCTATTACCTTTCATGGAGGCAGGATCTGCTATTTGTAACATATCAAGTATGGGAGGCGTTCAAGGGTCAGCGAAGTTCCCTGGTTTATCTGCTTACAGCTCAAGTAAAGGAGCACTCAGTATTTTAACGGAGTGTATCGCAGAAGAATTGAGCGATAAAGGTGTTCGTTGTAATGCACTTGCCCTCGGAGCGGTGCAAACGGAAATGTTAGCCAATGCTTTCCCAGATTATAAAGCACCATTCACACCAGCGGAAATGGCCAATTATATAGGTGGGTTTGTTCTCAAAGCATCAAGGTTCTATAATGGAAAAGTTCTTCCAGTTTCGGCTTCTACACCCTAAGTCATTGCTAGTCAGTAAGAAGAGAAAAAACTTTTAAAATAAGTGAAGAATTACTTGTGGATTAGGTTTTGTTATCTACCTTTGCCGCCCGCTACAGAAAACACAAGAAGAGTTCTTTTAATAGCTGTAGCGAGAAAAAGAAAAAAATATAAATTTTTTCTTGCGGATTAAAAAAGTGTACATATCTTTGCCGCCCCGTTACAGAAAAACAGGAAAGAGTTCTTTTAATAGCTGTGGCGAGAAAAAGAAAAAAAATATAAATTTTTTCTTGCGGATTAAAAAAATGTACATATCTTTGCCGCCCCGTTGCAGAAAAACAAGAAAGAGTTCTTTTATATAACTGTAGCGAGAAAAAGAAAAAAAGTGAATTTTTTCTTGCGGATTAAAAAAGTGTTAATACCTTTGCCGCCCCGGTAACGAAAACAACGGTTTTCACAATCGGGTTTCAAAACAAAAGTTCTTTGAATTATTGAAGTAAGAAGATGAAAAAAGAAAGACTAATATTTGTATTAGTTGAACTAGCAATAGCCAAAATGTTCTTTTAGAATATTTGGAAGCTCTGAAGCTCAATCAAATTTAAAATTATAATTACAATGGAGAGTTTGATCCTGGCTCAGGATGAACGCTAGCGGCAGGCCTAACACATGCAAGT
>CAYLYX010000007.1:0-185088 GCA_964387945.1 uncultured Flavobacteriales bacterium
GTACTGACACTCAATTAGTTTCTGTAACTGCAGATTCTAACGTTCCAACTGCCGTAATCACAGGAAACGCACCATTGACTTGTTCAACAACTTCAATTACCTTAGATGGCTCAACATCTACTGGAAGTAGCTTGACCTACGAATGGCAAGATGGTTCTACTGCTACAATTGGAACTAACCCTACAGTTGGGGTATCAACTCCAGACACCTATACGTTAATTGTAACAAATACTTCTAACTCTTGTACTAATAGTACTTCGGTAGTTGTGACACAAGATATCACTCCGCCATCGGTAGTTGTAAACGGTCCACTTGTTGTGGATTGTAATAATCCGATTGTGACCTTAGATGGTTCTGGATCTGACCAAGGAGCCAACTATACATACACTTGGACAGCAGGTGGAACAGGCGCACTACTAGGAGCTGGTAATGCAGATACAGACTCTACAAGTACGGCAGATACCTATACGCTTACCGTATTAAATACAGATAATGGATGTAGCGATAATGCTGACATTACGGTAACTATGGACACTGTTAGTCCGGTTGCTGACGCAGGACTCGATGTTGACTTCCCTTGTGGTGTAACAACCGTAGCGCTTGATGGATCTGCATCAACGGGAACAGGACTGAACTACGATTGGACAGGACCTGGAACAATCACGAATGGAACAACTTCTAACCCAGATGTTGACGCAACTGGTACCTTTACCCTAATGGTTACTGGAAGCAATGGCTGTACAGACACAGACGTTGTTGATGTAATTCCTAACTCTAACGCGCCTATTGCAGATGCTGGAACAGACATCACAGTTACCTGTAACGACCTACCTTGGAACGTTACGTTAGATGGAAGTGGTTCAGATAGTGGGGCGAACATCACTTATTCATGGTCTACCTCTGGAACAGGAACAATTACAGGTGGCACTACGACCACCCCATCAGTAGATCAAGAAGGAGCATACACTATTTTGGTAACAAACACTTCGAATAGCTGTACAGCTACAGCTACCGTAAATGTGATTACGGATACCATTTCTCCAGTTGCAGACGCTGGTGTTGATGCAACTATAACCTGTAACTCAGGATTGACAACTGCATTAGACGGCACCAACTCAACTGGAAGTAATTTAACCTACAATTGGACTACCGCTACTGGCACGATTGACTCGCAAGCGAATGGGTCTGCCACTGTTTCTGGTGCAGGTGATTATGACCTAACAGTAACAGCTGACAATGGATGTACAGATACAGACCAAGTGACTGTATCTATGGACACAATATCACCAACGGTAGTAATTGCAACTCCAGATAGCTTAGACTGTATTGGTACTCCAGTAGTTCTGGATGCTTCTGCCTCAAGCGGGGTTAACGAAACTTACTTGTGGTCTAATGGCGCTGGAAATAACACAACTTCTGTGACAAGTGCAGGAACTTACTCTTTAACAGTTACGAATGACAACGGCTGTACTTCATCAGCGTCAGTAACTGTAGATAATGTTACAGGCCCTGTTGCTAGTTTTACTGGAAACCCAACATCTGGTAATATACCGCTTGTGGTTGACTTTACAGATAACTCTTCTGGTTCGAACTTAGATTATGCATGGGATTTCGGAGACAATAACACAAGCACTCACCAAAATCCAACGAACACGTTTAACACAGTTGGAACTTTCGATGTGGTACTAACGGTTACAGATGACAATGGTTGTTCAGACAGCGACTCATTGGTTGTAACCACCGATGGTGAATCCGTTCTAGTTATTCCAAACATCTTCTCCCCTAACGGAGATGGAAACAATGATGTATTTAATGTTCAAGGAACGAACATTCGTGAAATTAGTGGGACAATCTTCAACAGATGGGGTCAAGTAGTCTATGAGTTTGATGCCGTTGGAGCTGGCTGGGATGGAAGAACAATCTCAGGTGCAATGGCAGCAACTGGTACGTACTACTACATCATTGATGCAGTAGGAGCTGACGGAACGGAGTATAACTACCAAGGTCCGTTTGAATTAATTAGATAACAAGAAATAACTTTACAATAGAAAGGAGGTGTTAATTCACCTCCTTTTTTTGTATCTTTGATTTATGCTATTGCGCATTATAAGCTATATTGCACTTGCTTTTCTTCTTCTCACTGCTTCGTGTAAAAAAGAGAAAGAAGACATCACGTTTGAGTTTGAGATTCTTACAGAAGATTATTATTCTGGTGATCCGATCGGATCGGTATCGGTTCAGGCATATACCAAGGGGGTAAGTTCAGGAACATTTAATAATACCTTTCAGTTACAAGCTAGTGAAACAACGAACGGTAACGGAACAGCCAACCTCAATGTTCCTTATGGAGGTATTGAAGTCGTGAAATTCACTTTTGATAAAGAGGGGTACTTTAACCAAATTGTAGAATACAATCCGGACGATTTTACAACTAATTCGGTTAATGAATTGACTATTCCCATTAAAAAAGAAGGTTATATCTCGTTCAGAATTCGAAATGCTTTCCCAATATCTGGTCTAGATGAGATGACCTTTAACTCTCTGAATGCTGATTGTCAAGAATGCGTAAAATTTAACTCTCTCGACTTCTACGGAACCAATGTTGACACCACCATTGCAGGAACTATTGTGGCCAGCAGATATTACAAGTACCAATACATTGTTACAAAAAATGGTACGCCAACCAATTATCTCGACTCTGCTTATTGTGATACGGATACCACGTTTGTTCAAATTAACTATTAAACAGCTTATCCTTACAATCAGATATTCAGGATAAAAACCCTAATTTTATTTCATAATCGTATAATATCGTCTTAATTTTGTACTGGTTATAGCGCAACCCGAAAAGATGATCATGCGTCTATAAGATAACTAAACCGAAATACAGCAACATGAAAATATTTATTACAACGGGCGCAATTCTATTGTCGTCTTTGACAATTAGTCTTCATGCTCAAAAAGAGAATAAAACCAATCTTGGTAACTCGTCTTTTTCAAAGAGGATAGAACCTACACCGTCAACGGATAAAACAACTTCAAAAGAGAGCGTTTCTAAACAGAAATCTGAAGACTTGGCTAATCCTGAAGAGCGAGTGGCTAAAACATCGAGTAACAAACTCTCGACTCCAACTCCAGCGACCAAAACTTCGTCATCACACAAAATGACTTCAATTGAATACTCATTAGATAACAACAATAGTGCTTTGACCAATCTCCTAAACCTGATTGAAATCAAAGAGAAAGTGAATCAGCCTGAAAACGAAAATCTAACAGGTAGTGATCAGTATAAAACTTTGTTAAAGGATATTGCCTCGTTACGAAGTGAGTTCGATGCTTATGTTGAAGCAAAAGGAATTGAAAACTGTAGTTCAACTGAGAAAAGCTATTATCTGGCCTTCTTAAAAGAAGAAGGAAATGAGGAAGCTTATCAGGAAGCGATGAAGAATCTTAAGTAATTAACGACACCCACACAATGAGAATATTATCTACACTTACCCTATTATTTTCCATTTCCCTAAGCTCGTTTGGACAATTTGCGTCTACACCCTGTGCTGCAGGAGGTTTGACCACAGCTTGCGCTGCCAATACTGTAAACCTGACATCTGGTTTTACGAACTCAGGAATTACTAATCCTGCTACAGAAAATGGAACGGGATGTTCGAGTATTGGTTCGGATATTACCGCAGGTACAATCTATGACTATGATGGTTGGTTCACCACAACGGCAGATGCTTCTGGTGTTGTGGACGTTTATGCCGCAATTATCACTGGAGACCCCGTTATTGGCCTTTATTCTGGTCCTTGTGGAAGCCCTACCCTACTTACATGTGATGATGACGGTGGTGCGGGATTAGATGCTTACATTAATCAAACGGGTTTAACACCTGGAGGTACTTACTACGTAAGAATCTGGGATTATTTTGGAGGAACTGGAACCTACGAAGTAACGACTAACGGAGGAACTCCTCCAGCTAATGACGATTGCTCTGCAGCTGCGGGACTTACCGTAAACGCAGCACCTGTTACAGGAACTAATTACTGCGCCACAGTTGAAACTACCGA
Organism: uncultured Flavobacteriales bacterium; assembly: GCA_964387945.1. Classification (GTDB taxonomy): domain Bacteria; phylum Bacteroidota; class Bacteroidia; order Flavobacteriales_D; family Parvicellaceae; genus Parvicella. Next base: position 4,066 of record CAYLYX010000007.1, read on the forward strand.
TTGGGACGATTGTGAAACCAATACGGAAAACAATGTTTGGTATTCATTTACAACTACTGTCGATGGAGATATTACCGTAAACTTTACATCGGTAGCCTGCTTCGGTAGTGGTGCGGGGGTTGACGTTTCTGTTTTCTATGGTAACTGTGCGAGTTTCGCATCTTATGGATGTAGCTCGGTTGCAGCAAGCAGCACTGGAAGCATCCCTACATTTACAGGTCCAGCAGGTACCTACTACGTGATGGTGGATGGCGATAACTCGGGTGGAGCTACCTCTTTGTGTGATTTTGACGTTGACGTTGATTTTGTAGGTTGTACAGCTGATGCTGGAACCAACACCTCTGCTGCTACAATCAATCACTGCGCTGGTGGTGACGTAACTACTGTATCCGCTACTGGAACTGTTGACACTTATTTGGGTGCAGACCCTTGTATTGGATGGGGTTATTGGGTAGAGAGTGATCCTCTTGGCGTATTTGCTGGAATGACAGGAATCGGAACGCCTCCTTCTGGTGGAGACCCAACTGCAGACCCAAACTATGCCGGAGCTTGGACTTCAGTAACTTTCCCTCTGGCAAATGGTGAAAACCCAACGCTTCCAGACGAGGCGAATGGTGTAACTTACTACATTGCTCCGATTACGTTGAGCAATTGTCAAACGGCTGAAGTTAATTTGGCTTGTTTTGATGTTGGAAACTACACTGAAATTTATTTCAACCCTGAAATTACCTACGCGACTGTCATCGATTGCGACAATGCTGGAACGCCTACTACGCAAGTTGCTATAGCCGTAGGTGGAGGTCTACCAGCTGTAGATGGCTCTAACTTTACACTTTCTAATTTAGGATCCGGCACACTGAGTTCCACTTCTGTTGCAGACGGGGGAACCGTATTCGTAACTGGTGTACCTGATGGTGGTACAGTTAGTATCTTAGTGACTGACGGTATCGGATGTACGGAAACAATCACGGTTGGACCAATTGATGCCTCAGCCTACTGCCCTGTTTGTGGGGTTGACGCTGGAACATATACGTCAGAGCTAAACTCAACCGTAGAGACATCTCCAATCATTATGTGTTATGGTGATGTTTTAGACCTTATTCACAATGGAGATTATGTGCTGCCTGCAGACTTGAATTTCTGTGGAGACTCACCGCTAACAGGAACTGTGGTAGGAACGTGTAACCCAGGAATTGTTTGGGGTATTTTTACAGGTCTAGCTACAGCTGCGAATCCGTTTACAGACCCAACTTTCTCGTTATTTGGTTTTGTGGGAGAAGATCAAACATTTGTGAACGATGGCTTTTTGATCTCTACATTCCAATTTTATGGCATTCCTATCGTCAACAATACATTCTACTTGTATCCTGTAACGGCTGACGTTACAGATATTGACATAGACGGTGATGGCAACCTAGACTGGAGTGAGGATATTGATGGCGATGGATGTCTAGATTCTGGTTCACCGATTGCCATTACCATGTTAAACGAAATGATTGCAGTTGTAGATGATAATTGCGATGGACCTAACATTACTATCACTGGAGGGATGCCTGAGTTTTTCCCAGGATTCTATACCATCACCAACAATGGTGCAGGAACGATTTCCGGAACACCAGTTGATCATGGAGAAACAATCTTAATCAACGGACTTAGTGATGGTGATCCATACGACATTGATATCACAGATGGTAACGGATGTACAATTAACCTAACTGGAACCTACAACTTTACTGAACCAACGGTTTCAATCGGTGGTCTGGCTACAGACTTCTGTAGAGGAGATGCTGATGATAATTTTACTGCAACTTTTTCTCAAGCTTCGGTATGTGAATCGTACACACGACATATTCAGGGAAGTGATTTCTCAGCACTAGAAACCCTTGCATTCCCTGCTGCTCCAGCCACAGTAACTGGTGGAACGATCTCGATAACCGCATATGGTGATTTAGGTCTGGCATCTGAATTCTGGGATATTAATGATGAATCTGGTTCTAATATCTTGAGTACGACTGGAGGTGTAGACTGTGGAGCTACTGCTTCTGGAAGTGCAGCACTTTCTGCGGCAAACCTAACTACTTGGAGTGCAGACAATGTTGTTGAATTTGAATTTGATGCTTCTGCTGCTGTAGATGTAACCCTATGCGGAGGAGACTACTTTGAAGTAACGGTTGAATACTGTAGTTCGCCTACAATTACAGTTTCTGGAATGAATGTCACCGATGGCGGATCCGGAACTGGAACTTTTTCTCCAGTTACCGTAGGAACTCACAACGTTACAGCCACAGCTACTGTTGCTGGTTGTACCTATACAGACGTAGTTCCTGTCACCGTTCATGAAGTACCGCTACTAGGTTCAACGATTGATCCAGAGGTTTGTGCTGGTGAAACCATTCTACTTTCAGACTACACACCCGGTGAAGCAAATGGTGTTCCTGGTATAGGAACTTGGTACACAGATGCTGGATTTACAATTGCAGCAAGTACGGGAGCCATTACACCTACAAACGGACAACAGTTTTATTATCAATACGTATCTACAGCAGGTAGCTGTACAGATGATGCGTCAATAACTGTTACGGTAAATGCCAACCCAACTGCAGATGCAGGTACAGATGTAGTGATCGACTGTAACAGTACTGGTGGTCAAGAAGACTTAGATGGTACTGGTTCGACTGCTGCCATGAACTACAACTGGACTACAGGCGGTGGAAACATCGTTTCGGGTGGTACAACAACGACACCAACAGTGGATGCTGCGGGAACCTATACCATTACTGTGACCAATACTACGACAGGCTGTGACGCCACTGATGATGTAACCGTTACTACGGACCTAACTGCTCCAACTGCAGATGCAGGATCTGATGTAATTATAGATTGTAACAGTACTGGTGGTCAAGAAGACTTAGATGGTACTGGTTCTACTGCTGCAATGGACTATAACTGGACTACAGGTGGTGGTAACATCGTTTCGGGTGGTACAACCACGACCCCAACAGTGGATGCTGCAGGTACGTATACCATAACCGTTACCGATCCTTCTAACGGATGTACGGATACAGATGATGTAACAGTAACAACAGACTTAACTGCTCCAACAGCGGATGCAGGTACAGATGTCGTGATCGACTGTAACAGCGCTGGTGGTCAAGAAGACTTAGATGGTACTGGCTCTACTGCTGCTATGAACTACAACTGGACTACAGGCGGTGGAAACATCGTTTCAGGTGGAACAACTACTACACCAACGGTGGATGCTGCGGGTACGTACACCATTACCGTAACCGATCCTTCTAACGGATGTACGGATACAGATGATGTAACCGTTACTACGGACCTAACTGCTCCAACTGCAGATGCAGGATCTGATGTAATTATAGATTGTAACAGTACTGGTGGTCAAGAAGACTTAGATGGTACTGGTTCTACTGCTGCAATGGACTATAACTGGACTACAGGTGGTGGTAACATCGTTTCGGGTGGTACAACCACGACCCCAACAGTGGATGCTGCAGGTACGTATACCATAACCGTTACCGATCCTTCTAACGGATGTACGGATACAGATGATGTAACAGTAACAACAGACTTAACTGCTCCAACAGCGGATGCAGGTACAGATGTCGTGATCGACTGTAACAGCGCTGGTGGTCAAGAAGACTTAGATGGTACTGGCTCTACTGCTGCTATGAACTACAACTGGACTACAGGCGGTGGAAACATCGTTTCAGGTGGAACAACTACTACACCAACGGTGGATGCTGCGGGTACGTACACCATTACCGTAACCGATCCTTCTAACGGATGTACGGATACAGATGATGTAACCGTTACTACGGACCTAACGGCTCCGACTGCAGATGCAGGTACAGATGTAGTGATCGACTGTAATAGTGCTGGTGGTCAAGAAGACTTAGATGGTACTGGCTCTACTGCTGCGATGAATTACAACTGGACAACGGGAGGTGGAAATATCGTTTCGGGTGGAACAACCACGACCCCAACAGTGGATGCTGCAGGTACGTATACTATTACCGTTACCGATCCTTCTAACGGATGTACGGATACAGATGATGTAACGGTAACTGAAGAGCTGGATGTTCCAATCCTTGCAGCTACCACTGATCCTGAAGTTTGTGCAGATGCCAATAGTATCAACTTGGGATCGCTAACACCAACAGTAACAAACGGTATCGCTGGAACTGGACAATGGTATACAGGAACGGATAACTCAGGAACTCCTGTTTCTGGAACACAAACTGGATTAAATGATGGTGACCAATTCTTTTATGAATATATCGCCACAGCGAGCTCTTGTATAGATGATGCAACAATTACTGTTACTGTCAATCCAGTACCGGTATTAGACCCCGTTTCAAACCCAGCGGTTTGCGCGGATGCTAATACTATTGACCTATCTGCACTTACCCCTTCGGAAACGGCAGGTGTAGCAGGCGCTGGACAATGGTATACTGGAACTGATAATTCAGGAACACCTGTTTCTGGAACACAGACAGTAAATAATGGAGATCAGTTTTTCTACGAATACACCTCTACAACTGGAAGTTGTACAGATGACGTTACAATAACAGTTACTGTAAACCCTGTACCAGTCCTTGGAAGTGTTTCGAATCCAGCAGTCTGTGCAGATGCTAATTCAATAGACCTTTCCACATTGACTCCTAGTGAAACAGCTGGTGTACCGGGTTCAGGACAGTGGTATACAGGAACGGACAACTCGGGAACTCCTGTTTCGGGAGTACAGTCAGGACTTTCTGATGGTGATCAGTTCTATTATGAATATACTTCTACTGCAGGTAGCTGCACTGATGGACATGTACTTACAGTTACTGTTAATCCTTTACCTGTATTAAGTGCTGTTGCGGATCCAGAAGTATGTGCGGATGCAAATACGATAAACCTCACCACTCTTACTCCTGCTGAAACTGCAGGGGTAGCAGGAACAGGACAATGGTATGCCGGAACAAGCAACTTAGACCCTGCGGTTAGTGGTGTTCAAACCGTAAATGATGGCGATCAATTCTTCTATGAATATATTGCGACAGCTGGAAGCTGCTCAGATGACTTAACCATTACGGTTACAGTTAATCCGTTGCCTACTGCAAATGATCAATCTGCTGCTGGTGCTTGTGAGGACACACCAGGAAGTGGTACAATTGCTGGAGTAGATTTAACGGGGTATGAAATTGCCATCAACGGTGGAGGTGGAATAACCTACAACTGGTATTCTGATGCTGGATTAACAACTCCTGTCGGAACACCTGGATCAGTTACAGTTTCAGATGGAGACATTTACTATGTAGAAGTAATTGATGGAGCAACAAGTTGTTCTGATATCGCAGAAGTTGACTTCACTGTTTACTCTTCCCCATCTGTTACGAATCTTACTCCAAGCATTTGTGAGGATGTTTTAGGATCAGGACAAGCTTCTGGTGTAGACCTCACAGGAAACAATGCCGGAATTAACGGAGGTGGAGGAATCACTTACACCTGGTATACGGATGCAGGCCTAACCTCTCCAGTTGGCACACCTTCGAACGCTACTGTAAATAATAACGATGTTTTCTACGTAGAAGTAGATAATGGCAATTGTACAGATGTTGCAACGGTAACGTATAGCGTAACCAGCACAATTACTCTAAACGATCCTAACCCACAACTTTGTGAAGACGTAGCTGGAGGAGGAAGTTTTGCTGGCTATGACCTTACTTCTATTAACGGTTCTGTGTATTCGGGAAGTGGAGGAACAGTATATACATGGTATGAGTCTGATATGACAACACCTGTAGGCACACCTACCAACGTGACCTTGAATGATGGCGATCAATACTATATAGATGTGGTAGATGGAAACTGTAGTAATGCCATTCTCGTGAACTTTGACGTGAATTCATTACCAACAGTATCTCCTGTAGCTGACCTAGAACTATGTGATGAGGGAGGTAACATGGCTACATTTGACCTAACATCGGTTGAAACAGCAGTAAATGCTACTGGACCAATCTACAATTGGTTCTCTGATGCCGGTTTAACAACTTCTATCGGTGCTCCAGGAGCATATGCTTCTGCAAGCGGCACAGTTTATATTGAGGTCGAAGATGCAAATGGGTGTACCAATAACATTGATGTTAATCTTGTAGTTAACCCACTACCTTCTGCAACTACAGCCACGATTGAAGAATGTAACCAAGGTACGAACCAGGCAACATTTGATTTGACCTCGGTAGAGGCTATTGTTGATGGTGGAGCAGGAAACACGATTAACTGGTTCTCGGATGCGATTTTGGCAACACCAATTGCAACACCAGGAGCTTATCAAACCGTTTCGACTACTGTTTATGCAGAAGTAGTAGATGGAAATACATGCGCTAACAGCGTGGGTGTAACGCTGACGGTAAATCCATTACCAACTGCAACGGATCAAAACCCATCTGGAATATGCGAAGACGCTCCTGGAAGTGGGACAGCAACTATTGACCTAACAGGTTATGAAGCCGGTATCAACGGAGGAGCAGGAGTAACAATCAACTGGTTCTCGGATGCTAACCTGACAACAGCTGTGGGCACTCCAACGGCAGAAGCCGCAGCAAATGGAAATATTTATTATGCTCAGGTTATTGACAACACAACCTTGTGTGAAGACACCGCTGAAGTTACGATCACGGTTTTCGCTGCACCTTCAGCTACCGACCTTACCCCCTCACTATGTGAAGATGTATTGGGTTCTGGCCAGACTACTGGTGTAGACTTAACAGCCAATAACACTAATATCAACAGTGGTGCTGGATTAACATTTACTTGGTACGAGGATGCCGGACTATCAACTCCAGTTGCCTCACCTACAAATGCTACGGTAAATGATGCCGATGACTTTTACGTAGAAGTTTCTAATGGCAACTGTACTTCGGTAGCTATGGTTACTTATTCGGTAACGAGCACGATCACGTTAAATGATCCATTACCAGAAGTATGCGAAACAACTCCTGGGACTTCTCAAGCAACTGGCTATGATTTAACAGCATTGGATAACAGTATTTACTCTGGAAGTGGAGGAACTGTTTATACATGGTACGAATCAGATATGACAACTCCGGTTGCAGGTCCTACTAACATTCTACTTAATGATGGAGATCAATACTATATGGAAGTGGTAGATGGAAACTGTAGTAACGGTATTATGATCACGTTTACGGTGAATTCTTTACCTACAATGAATCCAATCGCTGCTCTTGAGCTTTGTGACGATGGTACGGGTCAGGCTACATTTGATTTGACTTCTGAAGAATCAAATATCAACGCAACCGGTCCAATTTATGACTGGTACAGCGATGCAGGTTTGACAACCGCTATTGGAACCCCAGGAGCATACAGTACTTCGACTGGAACGGTTTATATAGAAGTAACAGATGCAAATGGATGTAGCAACAATATTGATGTTGATCTAACGGTTAATCCACTGCCAACTGCTACAAGTACTTCATCGGATCTTTGTGACGATGGTTCTGGACAAGCAACGTTTGACTTAACTGGACTTGAGTCAACCATTGACGGAGGAGCTGGAAATACCATCGATTGGTATGCTGACGCTGGACTAACCACTCCAATTGCAACACCAGGAGCATTTACTTCTGCGTCAACAACGGTTTATGTTGAAGTAACAGACCCAACCACTAGCTGTACAAATAGCACCTCAGTGGATTTGAATGTTACTGCCGCGCCTTCTGCTCCAACAGTGAGTAGTGACGCTTCCTATTGTGAAGGAGAAACCATTGCAGATGTTTCCGCAGCAGGTTCGGGAGGAACGATTACATGGTACAGCGATCCTTCACTGACCAATGTTGTTGGAACAGGAACAACCTTCTCCCCTTCTGTATCCGGCACGGGAAGCACTATTTACTATGCAACAGAAGATGTTGGCGGATGTACAAGTGAAGTGGACTCTGTAATTATTACAGTTAATGCTAATCCAGTCGCTGCGTTCACGGCAAGCCCTACCTCTGGTAACGTTCCTTTAGATGTTGATTATACCAATAACTCTACTGGGTCTAACCTGACATATGATTGGGCATTCGGAGATGGCAACAATAGTTCTAGCCAAGATCCTTCTAATACATTCAATGACCTTGGAACCTACACTACGTTACTCACTGTTACAGATGATAATGGATGTATGGACACAACATCAACTGTCATTACGGTTGCGGGAGAATCTGTACTAATTATACCAAACATCTTCTCCCCTAATGGTGATGGTATAAACGACATCTTTAATGTTGAAGGAACTAATATTACAGAGATTAGAGGTACAATTATGAACCGATGGGGACAAATAATGTTCCAGTTTGACCTTTTAGAAATGGGATGGGACGGACGTACAACTGCAGGGTTGGAAGCTGTGGAAGGAACGTACTATTATATTATAGATGCAACAGGTCAGGACGGTACGGTTTATAACTATCAAGGTCCATTCCAATTGGTAAGGTAAAAAACTGTAAATCACACTAATAACAAGGAGATCGAGAGGTCTCCTTTTTTATTTTCAAATCTTAGCAAAAAAAAACTCACAAGTGTTGGTCAATAAAAATCTTTTTGTACCTTTGCAGACCCTAAAAAAACGTATTTACGCATTAAAACACAATAAAAACGCATTATGCCGACTATACAACAGTTAGTAAGAAAAGGGAGAAAATCTAATCCAACAGTAAGTAAATCTGCTGCTTTAGATTCTTGCCCACAACGAAGAGGTGTTTGTGTGAGAGTTTACACAACTACACCAAAAAAGCCTAATTCTGCGATGAGAAAGGTTGCCAGAGTTAGATTAACAAATGGTAAAGAAGTGAACGCTTACATCGGAGGAGAAGGACATAACCTACAGGAGCACTCTATTGTACTTGTAAGAGGAGGAAGAGTGAAAGATTTACCGGGTGTAAGATATCACATTGTAAGAGGTGCGTTAGATACTGCTGGTGTAGAGGGTAGAACTCAAAGAAGATCAAAATACGGAGCTAAGCGTCCTAAGAAAAAATAAGAAGTCATGAGAAGAAGACAGGCGAAAAAACACATTATTCTACCAGATCCTAAATTCAATGAGGTTTTGGTTACTAAGTTCGTTAACAACTTAATGCTTCAAGGGAAGAAAAGTACTGCTTTTAAGATTTTCTATGACGCGATCGAAATCATTGACGGACGTGTGGAAGAAGGAGAAAACGGATTGGAGGTTTGGAAAAAAGCTTTAGAGAACGTTACTCCAGGAGTTGAGGTAAAAAGTAGAAGAGTCGGTGGTGCTACTTTCCAGATTCCTACTCCTATTAGAGATAGCAGAAAGCAATCAATGGCCATGAAATGGTTGATTGGTTATTCTAGAAAAAGAAATGAAAAAACGATGAGCCAAAAACTTGCAGGAGAGATTATGGCTGCTGCTAAAGAAGAAGGTGGAGCGTACAAGAAGAAAGAAGATACTCACAGAATGGCTGAGGCTAACAAAGCATTTTCACACTTTAGATTTTAATTAAACCAATAATTATTTCACACTTTAAGTAATGTCAAAAAGAGATTTAAAATTTACAAGAAACATCGGTATCGCTGCACACATTGATGCTGGTAAGACAACGACTACTGAGCGTATTCTTTATTATGGTGGAGTTAGCCATAAGATAGGAGAAGTTCACGATGGTGCTGCTACTATGGACTGGATGGAGCAAGAGCAAGAAAGAGGAATTACGATTACCTCTGCGGCTACTACGCTTAACTGGAACTATAGAGGTCAGGACTACCACGTAAACATTATTGACACTCCTGGTCACGTTGACTTTACAGTTGAGGTGAACAGATCACTTAGAGTATTGGATGGTTTGGTTTTCTTGTTTAGTGCAGTTGATGGTGTTGAGCCTCAATCAGAAACTAACTGGAGATTGGCAAACAACTATAACGTACCAAGAATTGGTTTCGTGAATAAAATGGACCGTCAAGGTGCAGATTTCTTGAACGTGTGTAAGCAGGTCAAAGAAATGTTGGGTAGCCATGCTCTACCGCTTCAAATTAACATTGGTGCTGAAGATGACTTTAAAGGTGTGGTTGATTTGATCAACTTTAGAGGAATTACTTGGAACGAAGAAGATATGGGGATGACTTTCGAAGAAATCGAAATCCCTGCTGACATCATTGATGAAGCAAGAGAATTGAGAGGTCAGCTTTTGGAAGCTGTTGCTGAATTCGATGAGTCATTGATGGAAAAATACTTTGAAGACGAAGAGTCTTTGACAGAAAGAGAAATTCTTGATGCTTTGAGAGAAGCTACTATCGCTGGTAAAGTTGTGCCAATGATGTGTGGATCTGCATTTAAAAATAAAGGTGTTCAGGCAATGCTTGACATGGTAATGGAAATCCTTCCTTCACCTGTTGATGTTGAAGCAATTGTTGGAACCAACCCTGATACGGAAGAAGAAGAGAAAAGAAAGCCGTCATACGATGAGCCTTTCTCTGCCCTAGCCTTCAAAATTGCTACTGACCCATTCGTTGGTAGACTTTGTTTTACTAGAGCTTATTCAGGTCTTCTAGAAGCTGGTTCTTATGTATTGAACACAAGAACAGGTAAGAAAGAAAGAATTTCAAGAGTATTCCAAATGCATGCCAAAGAGCAAAAGCAAGTTCCTTCACTTGGTGCAGGAGATATTGGAGCACTTGTTGGATTTAAAGATATTAAAACAGGAGATACGCTTTGTAATGAGAAGCACCCAATCGTATTGGAATCGATGGACTTCCCAGATCCAGTTATTGGATTAGCAATCGAACCAAAAACTCAGTCTGATGTAGATAGACTAGGTATGGGATTGGCTAAATTGGCTGAAGAAGATCCTACATTCCAAGTTAGAACAGATGAGGATTCTGGTCAGACAGTTATCTCAGGAATGGGTGAGCTTCACTTGGACATTATCGTTGACCGATTGAGAAGAGAGTTCAAGGTAGAAGTGAACCAAGGTGCGCCTCAAGTAAACTACAAAGAATCTATTTCTGGTACTGTTGAGCATAGAGAAGTTTATAAGAAGCAGTCTGGTGGTCGTGGTAAGTTTGCCGACATCGTGGTAAGAATTGAGCCAGGAGATGCTGATAAGCCAGGATTAATCTTTGAGAACCAAGTGAAAGGAGGTAACGTTCCTAAGGAATACGTTCCTAACGTTCAAAAAGGATTTGAGCAAGCAATGCAGAACGGTGTTCTTGCTGGTTATACAGTAGACAACTTAAAAGTAACGCTTCTTGATGGATCATTCCACGCGGTGGATTCTGATGGTCTTTCTTTCGAATTGTGTGCCAAGTTGGCTTATAAATCAGCTCTTCCTAAGGCCAATCCTGAACTATTGGAGCCTATCATGAAATTGGAGGTATTAACTCCAGAAGAAAACATGGGTGATGTAGTGGCAGATTTGAACAGAAGAAGAGGTTTGATTGAAGGAATGGATGATAAGAATGGATCGAAAGTAGTTAAAGCTAAAGTTCCATTATCAGAAATGTTCGGATACGTTACAGCGTTGAGAACCATCACATCGGGTAGAGCTACTTCAACAATGGAGTTCTCACATTACTCTCCAGCACCTAAGAACATTGCTGATGAAGTAATTGCAAAAGCAAAAGGAAAAGTAGAAGCATAATAAGAAGAATTACGATTTGATATGAATCAAAAAATTAGAATAAAATTAAAGTCTTACGATCACAACCTGGTAGACAAGTCTGCTGAGAAGATTGTAAAAACGGTTAAGTCTACAGGTGCTGTTGTTAACGGACCAATTCCACTACCAACACACAAAAGAATTTACACCGTATTGAAATCGCCTCACGTAAACAAAAAGGCTAGAGAGCAGTTCCAATTATGTTCTTACAAAAGACTAATGGATATCTATAGCTCTTCTTCAAAAACGATTGATGCGTTGATGAAGTTGGAGTTACCAAGTGGTGTAGACGTAGAAATTAAAGTTTAATAAGTAGAAATTATGGCTGGTATCATAGGAAAAAAAATAGGGATGACTAGCATCTTTAGTGCCGATGGAAAAAACATTCCATGCACATTGATAGAAGCAGGGCCGTGTGTAGTAACACAGGTAAAGACTTCTGATAAAGATGGATATGAAGCGCTTCAGATTGGTTATGGAGAGAAGAAAGAAAAGAATACTCCACAACCAATGCAAGGACACTTCAAAAAAGCAGGTACTTCACCAAAACGTAAATTGGTAGAGGTGCCAATGTTTAACGACTTGAACCTTGGAGACACGATTACAGTAGATATCTTCGAAGAAGGTGACTGGGTTGATGTTCAGGGAACTTCTAAAGGTAAAGGATTCCAAGGTGTTGTTAAAAGACACGGATTTGGAGGTGTTGGTCAGGCAACGCACGGACAGCACAACAGAATGAGAGCACCAGGATCTATCGGTGCAGCTTCATACCCTGCTCGTGTATTCAAAGGGATGAGAATGGCAGGACAAACAGGAAACAAGAAAGTTACTGTTTTGAACTTACAGATCGTTAAGGTTCTTGCCGACAAAAACATCGTAGCAGTTAAAGGTTCCGTTCCAGGAGCCAAAGGTTCAATCGTAGTACTTGAGAAATAATGGAATTAGCAGTATATAATACAAGCGGAAAAGATACATCTAAAAAAGTAAGTTTAGATTCTGAGGTGTTTGGTATTGAGCCAAATGACCACGCAATCTACTTAGATGTTAAGCAATACCTTGCTCAGCAGAGACAGGGGACGCACAAGGCAAAGGAAAGAAGTGAAATCACCGGAAGTACCAAGAAGATTAAGAAGCAGAAAGGAACTGGTACAGCACGTTTCGGTAATATCAAGAACCCTTTGTTCAAAGGTGGAGGTAGAGTTTTCGGTCCAAGACCAAAAAACTACGGATTCAAACTGAACAAAAAAGTAAAGAGATTGGCTAGAAAGTCAGCACTTACTTACAAAGCTCAGGAATCTAACATCACAATTTTAGATGGGTTAAAATTGGATTCACCTAAAACAAAAGACTTCGTAAGTATCTTGAATAACCTAAAAATAAACAACGATAAAACGTTGGTTGTTTTGGGAAATCATGATAGCAATGTTTATTTATCGTCAAGAAACGTAGCTAAAAGTACCGTTACTACTGCAGCTGAGTTGAACACGTACGATATTCTTAACGCAAAGAAGATTGTTATCTCAGAAGATGCATTAGAAGTTATTAATAACACGTTAAAGTAAGACCTGATGAAGAACGTCATACTAAAGCCGATACTAACTGAGAAGATGAACGTTGCAACTGAAAAGTTCAACAGATACGGATTCGTAGTTAACAAAAAGGCGACAAAAGCAGATATTAAAGAAGCCATCGAACAGTTGTACAGCGTAGAAGTTGCTTCTGTGAACACGATGAACTACGGTGGTGGTAAAGAGTCAATCCGATATACGAACAAGGGTATCGTTTTCCAAAAGAACAAAGCTTTCAAAAAAGCTATTGTGACAGTGAAAGACGGTGACATGATTGACCTGTACGAAAACATTTAATAAGAATTAGAAAGAACTAAGCAATGGCACTAAAAAAGTTTAATCCTGTTACACCAGGAACGAGACATAAGATTGCATCTGATTTTGCAGAGATCACAACAAACAAGCCAGAAAAAAGCTTGACCGTTGGAATCAAGAAATCTGGAGGTCGTAACAATACCGGAAAGATGACCATGAGATATATTGGTGGTGGTCACAAAAGAAAGTATAGAATTATCGACTTTAAAAGAGACAAGGAAGGTGTTGATGCAACAGTAAAGACAATCGAGTATGATCCAAACAGATCTGCAAGAATTGCATTAGTTGAGTACAAGGATGGAGAGAAGAGATACATCATCGCTCCAAACGGATTGAAAGTTGACGATGTAATCAAGTCTGGTAAAAACATCGCTCCTGAGGTAGGTAACTCACTTTATTTATCTGACATTCCTTTAGGTACGATCATTCACAACATTGAATTGCACCCAGGACAAGGAGGTATTCTTGCAAGAAGTGCAGGTTCATTTGCTCAGTTGAATGCGAGAGACGGTAAATACGCGATCATTAAAATGCCTTCTGGTGAAGTTAGAATGATCCTTACTACTTGTAAAGCTACAATCGGTTCGGTGTCTAACAGTGAGCACAACCTTGTGAGATCAGGTAAAGCTGGTAGATCAAGATGGTTAGGAAGAAGACCTCGAGTAAGAGGTGTGGTTATGAACCCAGTTGATCACCCAATGGGAGGTGGTGAAGGTAGAGCTTCAGGAGGACACCCAAGATCAAGAAAAGGACTTCCAGCTAAGGGTTACAAGACTAGAAAGAAGACTAAAGCGTCTAACCGTTACATTGTTTCAAAAAGAAAATAAGATTTAAGATATGTCTAGATCATTAAAAAAACCACCATTTATTCATTACAAGTTAATGAAGCGAGTTGAAGACGCTCAGTCTAATCAGAGTAAATCTGTTATCAAGACTTGGTCAAGATCTTCTACTATCACTCCAGAGTTCGTGGGACTAACTATCGCAGTATACAATGGAATGAAATTCATCCCGGTTTATGTTACTGAAAACATGGTAGGACACAAATTAGGTGAATTCGCGCCAACCAGAAACTTTAGAGGGCATGGTGGTAAAAAAGATAAAGGTAAACGTTAATTATACCTCAGTATAAAAAGCATTTAAAATGGGTGTAAGAAAAAGAAATAGCGCAGAAGAGCGAAAAGAGGAAAACAAGTCAATTGCATTTGCAAAGTTGAACAACTGTCCTACGGCTCCGCGTAAAATGAGATTAGTAGCTGACCTTGTGAGAGGTAAAGACATTATGACAGCTATCAACTACTTGAAGTTTAATCCTAAAGCTGCGTCTAAGGATTTGGAGAAACTTTTATTCTCTGCCATCAGCAACTGGGAGCAAAAGAATGAAGGTCAGGATCCATACAGTGCGGATCTTTACGTGAAAGAAGTAAAAGTAGATGGTGGAAGAACATTGAAGAGAATTCAGGCAGCACCTCAAGGAAGAGCGCACAGAATTAGAAAAAGATCTAATCACGTGACAGTAGTTATTGATTCAAAAAATAATATCTAAACATGGGACAAAAGACAAACCCTATAGCGAATAGATTAGGATATATTAGAGGATGGGACTCTAATTGGTACGGTGGAAGAGATTACACCGCAAAGTTGGTAGAAGATAACAAGATCAGAAAATACTTGAACGCTCGTTTAGCTAAAGCAAGTATCTCAAAGATCATCATCGAAAGAACTTTGAAATTAGTAACCATCACAATCAATACTGCAAGACCAGGTGTTATCATCGGTAAAGGTGGATCTGAAGTTGATAAGCTGAAAGAAGAGTTGAAGAAGTTGACGAAGAAAGAAGTTCAGATCAACATCTTTGAGATCAAAAGACCAGAACTAGATGCACAGTTAGTTGCTGACGGAATTGCAAGACAAATCGAGGCAAGAATCTCTTTCAGAAGAGCGATCAAAATGTCTATTGCTTCTACCATGAGAATGGGTGCAGAAGGAATTAAGGTAAAAATCGCAGGAAGATTGAACGGTGCTGAGATGGCAAGAACCGAAACGTATAAAGATGGTAGAACGCCATTGCATACCTTCAGAGCAGATATCGATTACGCTTTAGCTGAAGCGCACACTACTTACGGTAGAATCGGTATCAAAGTATGGATCTGTAAAGGTGAAGTATACGGTAAAAGAGACCTTACTCCAAACTTCGGAATGAAGAAGAAAGACAACAACAAGAAGAGAGGCGGAGGAAGAAGAAGATAATTTGAATTAGATAAAAAATTTGGATCATGTTACAGCCAAAAAGAACGAAATACAGAAAGCCCCAGAAAGGAAGAATTAAGGGGAATGCAGCAAGAGGAGCGAAAATCGCTTTTGGTTCTTTTGCCATTAAGACGATGGACGAAGGGTTCATTACTTCTAGACAAATCGAAGCTGCTAGGATCGCAGTTACCAGATATATGAAAAGAGAAGGGAAAGTTTGGATTAGAATCTTCCCGGACAAACAACTTACTGCTAAACCAGCAGAGGTAAGGATGGGTAAAGGTAAAGGTGCGCCAAGTCACTTTGTAGCCGTAGTTCGTCCAGGTAGAATTTTGTTTGAATGCGATGGGGTTTCTCTAGAGATAGCTCAGGAAGCAATGAGATTGGCTGCTCAAAAACTTCCCGTGAGAACTAAATTTATTGTTAGACCTGATTACGCTTAATTGAAAGAAAAATGAAAGCATCAATAATTAAAGAAATGGATTCGCAAGACCTTGCTGAAGCAATCAGCGAGAAAGAAGTAACATTGACTAAGATGAAAATCGGTCACAAAGTTGCTGACATCGAGAATCCACTTGAGATTAGAAAAACTCGTAGAACGATTGCGAGAATGAAAACAGAACTTAGAAGAAGAGAGCTTGCAGAAGCTAGCAAATAAAATTACAAGGACTTAAGATATGAGAAACCTTAGAAAAGAAAGAATTGGCGTAGTTGCTAGTAACAAGATGGATAAGTCTATCGTTGTTCGAGTGGAGCGTAAAGAAAAACACGCTAAGTACGGTAAGTTCGTTAAAAAAACGAGTAAATTTGTCGCCCACGATGAGAAAAATGACTGTAACGAGGGTGATACAGTAAGAATCATGGAGACTAGACCTCTTAGTAAGAATAAGAACTGGAGGCTAGTTGAAGTAATTGAAAGAGCTAAATAATTTAGAGCGATGGTACAACAAGAAAGTAGACTTGCAGTAGCTGATAATAGCGGAGCAAAAGAAGTATTGTGCATTAGAGTACTTGGAGGTACGAAGAGAAGATATGCTTCTATCGGAGACAAAATCGTTGTTTCTGTTAAGGAAGCTATGCCTTCAGGAAACGTAAAGAAAGGACAGGTATCCAGAGCGGTAGTTGTGAGAACGAAGAAAGAAGTGAGAAGAGCTGATGGATCTTATATCCGTTTTGACGATAATGCTGTGGTTCTTCTTAACGCTGCAGAGGAAATGAGAGGTACACGTATCTTCGGACCAGTTGCCAGAGAATTGCGTGAAAAGCAGTTCATGAAGATTGTGTCATTAGCTCCAGAGGTGTTATAAGTAAAGAATTTGAAAGTATTTCGATCATGAAACTAAAGATAAAAAAAGGAGATACCGTTAAAGTTATCAGTGGTGCAGCTGTTGGTCAACAAGGAGAAGTTCTTAGTGTTGACAAGAAAAAAAACAGAGTGACGGTTGAAGGTATTACGATGAAAAAACATCTTAAGCCTCAAACAAGTCAGGAGACCCCTGATGGTGGTATCATCGACATTAACAAGAGTATTCACATTTCAAACGTAATGTTAGTGGATCCCAAAACTGGTGAGCCAACGCGAGTTGGAAGAAAAGTGGAAGGAGACAAGATTGTACGTTACGCTAAAAAATCTGGGGAGGTATTAAGCTAATGAGTTACACACCAAGATTAAAAGAGAAGTACGGAGCAGAGATTGCTCCCGCTCTACAGGAAAAGTTTGGATATAAAAGTTCTATGCAAATTCCTAGAATCACGAAGATCGTGATCAGCCAGGGACTTGGAGATGCTGTTGCCGATAAAAAATTGGCAGACGTAGCAAGAGAAGAGCTTTCAATCATTGCTGGACAGAACGCTATTATCACGAAGTCTAAGAAAGACGTTTCTAACTTTAAGTTACGTAAAGGGATGCCAATCGGTACCAAAGTGACGTTGAGAAGAGATAGAATGTATGAATTCTTAGATCGTTTGATCTCGGTAGCACTTCCTAGAACAAGAGACTTTAGAGGTGTTAAAGCAAAAGGAGACGGTAGAGGTAACGTAACCATTGGTGTTAAGGAACACATCATCTTCCCAGAGATTGATATCGATAAAGTAAAGAAAATTTTAGGTATGGACATCACTATCGTGACGACCGCTAATACCAACGAAGAAGCAAAAGAGTTATTAACACAATTCGGATTCCCATTCGTAAAAAAATAAGATCATGGCAAAAGAATCAATGAAAGCGAAAGAGCGTAAGAGAGAATACCTTGCTGCTCGCTACGAAGAAAAAAGAAACGAACTGAGAAAAGCTGCTAATGAAGGAGATTGGGATGCGATGTTTGCGCTTCAAAAGTTACCTAAAAACTCAATGAAGGTAAGAAAGCACAACAGATGTCAATTAACTGGAAGACCAAGAGGTTACATGAGACAGTTCGGTATTTCTCGTGTTACTTTTAGAGAAATGGCTGTTTCTGGACAGATACCAGGTGTAACAAAAGCAAGTTGGTAATCCACTTAAAGATAAATTGAATTAAAAGATGAATATTACAGATCCAATAGCTGATTTTTTGACTAGAATTAGAAACGCTAGTCGAGTTGGTCATAAAGTAGTTGAAATTCCTGCTTCCAACATCAAAAAAGAAATGACTAAGATCCTTATGGACAAAGGTTATATCTTGAACTATAAGTTCATTGATGACGACAAGCAAGGAATCATTAAAATTGCTTTGAAGTATGATCCTGCTACTAAAGAGCCTGCGATTACTTCAATGCAAAGAGTATCTAAGTCAGGTTTGAGAAAGTATACTAACGCCAATGATCTACCAAGAGTATTGAACGGTTTAGGTATCGCTATCTTGAGTACCTCTAAAGGAGTTATTACCGACAAAGAAGCTAGAAAAGAAAACGTAGGAGGAGAAGTTCTTTGCTACGTTCACTAAACGAATTAAAAGGAAGAAGAAATGTCAAGAATAGGATTAGCACCGATTAGTATTCCTGAGGGAGTTGAGGTTAATTTGGCAGATGATAACACCATTACTGTTAAAGGTAAATTAGGTGAGCTAACGCAGAGCATCCACCAGGATATTAAAGTAACCATCAACGAAGGAGAAATTACTTTTGAAAGACCTTCTGATGAAAAAGATCACAGATCACTTCACGGTTTGTCAAGAGCTTTGGTAAACAACATGGTAGAAGGAGTTTCTCAAGGATACACAATCGAGCAAGAGTTGGTAGGTGTAGGTTATAGAGCGAATGCTCAGGGACAAGTACTAGAGCTTGCTTTAGGTTTCTCCCACCCTATCGTTTTTGAATTGCCAAAGGAAATTAAAGTAACTACAACTTCCGAAAAAGGTAAAAATCCTGAGATCAAGTTAGAATCTCACGATAAGCAACTTATCGGACAAGTAGCGGCTAAGATCAGATCACTTAGAAAGCCTGAGCCATACAAAGGAAAAGGTATCAAATTTAAAGGAGAAGTTCTTAGAAGAAAAGCTGGTAAAGCTGCGGCTAAGTAATTAAGATAATTTAATGCATTATAAAGATGGCCTTAAGTAAAGCACAAAAGAGAAACAGAATTAAGAGAAGGATACGAAAGAAGATATCCGGAACACCTGAGAGACCAAGATTGTCTGTATTCAGAAGTAACAAGCAGATCTACGCTCAGATCATTGACGATGTGAACGGAGTAACACTTGCTTCATCTTCTTCATTGAACGAAAAGTCAGCTCAAGGAGTTGCTAAAATTGAACAAGCTCAGATCATTGGTAAATCCATTGCAGAAGCTGCTCAAAAAGCCGGAGTTGAAACTGTAACGTTTGACAGAAACGGTTATTTGTATCACGGAAGAGTTAAAGCTTTAGCTGAAGCAGCTAGAGAAGCTGGACTAAAAATATAATTGAGAAATGGCGAAGTCGAATAGAAAAGAAGCTGTAAAATCAAGCAGCGATATCGAGTTAAAGGATAGATTGGTTGCAATCAATCGTGTAACGAAAGTTACTAAAGGTGGTAGAACTTTCAGTTTCTCAGCTATAGTTGTAGTTGGTAATGAGGCTGGTGTTGTGGGTCACGGATTAGGAAAAGCTAAAGAAGTTACTGAAGCGATTTCTAAAGCTGTTGAGGATGCAAAGAAAAACCTAATTACAGTTCCAATCATTAACAATACCCTACCTCACCAAGTAATTGGTAAAGCGGATGGGGGTCACATTTTTATGAAGCCTGCTTCTGAAGGTACCGGAGTTATTGCTGGTGGTGCGATGCGTGCTGTATTGGAAAGTGCTGGAATTCACAACGTACTAGCTAAGTCTAAAGGTTCTTCTAACCCACACAACGTGGTAAAGGCAACTTTTGACGCGCTTTCTCAACTAAAAGATGCAAATGCAATCGCCAGAAAGAGAGGTGTATCGCTAGAAAAAGTATTTAACGGATAATAAAGACGCTAACAAAATGGCAACAATTAAAGTTACACAAATCAAGAGCGCGATCAAAAGACCTAAGAAGCAGAAATTAACGCTTCAGGCTCTAGGTTTAGGAAAGATAAACAAAACAGTTGAGCATACAGCAACTCCTCAAATTAAAGGAATGGTTGCTAAAGTAGCTCACCTCGTTAAGGTTGAAAAATAAAGAAACGCAAACTGTAAAAATTTTTTACGATGAACTTACATAACTTAAAACCAGCTGAAGGATCTACCAAAAAGACAAAAAGAATTGGTAGAGGTGAAGGCTCAGGACACGGTGGGACTGCGACAAGAGGACACAAAGGTGCTAAGTCAAGATCTGGTTATAAATCAAAAATTGGTTTCGAAGGTGGACAGATGCCTATCCAGAGAAGATTGCCAAAGTTTGGTTTTACAAACTTAAACAGAGTGGTGTTGAAAGGAATCAACTTAGATACTATTCAAACACTTGTTGACGCTAAGAAATTAGACGAAATCACTCCTGAAGTGCTTGCTGAAAATGGACTTTCAAGAAAGAAAGACCTAGTGAAGATTTTAGGAAGAGGTGAATTAAAATCAAAGGTGAACTTTAAAGTTCATGGATGTTCCGCTTCAGCTTTGAAAGCCATCGAAGCAGCAGGAGGTGCAGTTGAAATTATCAAATAAACGTTTGAATGAAGGATTTTATAAAGACGATAAAGAATATTTGGAGCGTTGAAGAACTGAAAAAGCGTATAATCTATACGCTTCTTCTTATTTTGGTATATAGGATAGGTTCTTATATCATTTTACCAGGTATCAACTCTGATGCACTGGTTGCCAACAGCTCAAATGACGGAGGTATTTTAGGATTGATCAACATCTTCGCAGGTGGAGCATTTGGTCGTGTGTCGATAATGTCTTTAGGGATCATGCCTTATATATCCGCTTCCATTGTAATGCAATTATTGGGTCTAGCTGTTCCAGCGGTCCAGAAAATGCAACGCGAAGGAGAAAGCGGTAGAAAGAAAATTAACAGATTAACACGATACTTAACGATCGTGATTTGTATTTTCCAGGGGATTAGCTACTTGAACATGTATGCTAAACCTTCTGTTTACGCAGAGTTTGTGGACTCGCCTATTTGGTGGCTACAGTCTGTTGTTATCCTAACTGCTGGTACCATGTTTGTTACTTGGTTGGGAGAAAGAATTACAGATAGAGGAATTGGAAATGGAGTGTCTTTGATCATCGCGATCGGAATTTTGGCCAACTTACCAATGGCACTATTAGGAGAATTCGGATTGAAAGCTTCTAACGGTGGTATGGTATTGTTGTTGGTGGAATTGGTTGCACTTTACTTTGTGATTATCCTAACCGTACTATTGGTGCAGGGAACAAGAAGAATTCCTGTTCACTCTGCCAAAAGAATCGTTAATCAGCGAGGAGGAAGACAAGCGGTTTCTGCTGCAAAGAGATCTTTCATTCCGTTGAAGATTAACCAAGCGGGTGTAATGCCGATCATCTTTGCGCAAGCCTTGATGTTCTTACCTGCTTTTATCTGGAGAGGATTTAGTGACGTAGCTGGTTTTTGGTATAACCTGGTATTCTTTGTATTAATCGTAATGTTTACCTATTTCTACACAGCGATTACAATGAATCCAAACCAAATGGCTGATGAGCTGAAAAGAAGTGGTGCGTTTATCCCAGGAGTTAAACCGGGTAAAAACACAGCTGAATTTATTGACTCATTGTTATCAAGATTGATTTTACCTGGATCTGTTTTCTTGGGTATCATTGCAATCTTACCTGCCTTCGCTATGAATGCAAACATTAACCAAGCGTTTGCTTACTTCTACGGAGGTACATCGTTGTTGATTATGGTAGGTGTAGTATTAGATACATTACAACAGGTAGAAAGCTACTTGTTGAATAGTGAATATGACGGTTTGATGAAAGGTGGTAGAATGAAAGGGCGTAACGTACCAAACGCTCCTGTTTCTATGCCTCAAACCATATAATTGCGTCTAGGTTAGTAGAATGATATTTTATAAAACCAAAGACGAAATTGAACTAATTAGAGAGAGTTCTTTACTTGTTGGAAAAACGTTAGCTGAAGTTGCTAAACTGATCAAGCCCGGTGTGACCACCGCAGAATTGGATAAAGTAGCCGAAGAGTTTATCAGAGATCATGGTGCTAAACCCGGCTTTAAAGGCCTTTATGGTTGTCCTAGTACCCTACTCTGCTCTGTTAATGAAGCCGTAGTTCATGGCTTACCCACTGATCGACCTTTGGAAGAAGGAGACATTGTGTCTATCGACTGTGGTACTTACATGAACGACTTCTATGGAGACTCTGCCTATACTTTTGAGATTGGCGAGGTTGACCCGAAGGTGAGAAAGCTACTGGATGTGACGAAGAGTTGTCTTGAAAAAGGCATTGAGCAAGCAAAAGTGGGAAATACGATTGGTGATATTGGATTTGCGGTTCAATTGGAGGCGGAAAGAAATGGCTTCAGTGTAGTGAGGGATTTAGTGGGACACGGATTAGGAAGAAAGCTACATGAGAAACCAGAAGTTCCCAACTTTGGAAAAAAAGGAAAAGGTCCTACGATTCAAAGTGGATTAGTGATCGCCATTGAACCGATGATCAATATGGGAAGAAAAGAGGTGAAGCAGTTAAGCGATGGATGGACGATTGTTACAAAAGATGGGAAACCATCTGCTCACTTTGAGCACGATGTAGCAATTACCGATGAAGGCGTTGACGTTTTATCGACATTTAAATATATTGAAGAAGTATTAGAACAAAAATAAATTATGGCAAAACAGACATCTATAGAGCAAGATGGAACAATAATCGAAGCATTGTCTAACGCAATGTTTAGAGTAGAGTTGGAAAACGGACACGTGATTACAGCTCATATCTCAGGAAAAATGAGAATGCACTACATTCGAATTCTTCCAGGAGATAAAGTGAAAGTAGAGATGTCGCCATATGACTTAACAAAAGGAAGAATAACATTTAGATATAAATAAATTTTAGAGATGAAAGTTAGAGCATCAATAAAGAAAAGATCTGAGGATTGTAAAATCGTTAGAAGAAAAGGAAAGTTGTACGTAATCAACAAAAAGAACCCTAAGTTTAAACAACGTCAAGGATAATTTTATTTATTAATATATAACTATGGCAAGAATTGCAGGAATAGATATACCAAAGAATAAGCGAGGCGTTATTGCCCTTACTTACATCTATGGTATTGGTAGAAGCACCGCAAAAAAAGTCTTAAACAAGGCTGGTGTAGACGAGAACATCAAAGTTCAAGATTGGAATGACGACCAGATTGGTTCAATCCGTTCGATCATTACAGATGACAAAGACCTAAACCTAAAAGTTGAAGGTGCTTTGCGCTCAGAAGTTCAATTGAATATCAAGCGATTGATGGATATTGGATGTCAAAGAGGAATCCGTCACAGAATGGGTCTTCCTTTGAGAGGTCAAAGAACTAAAAACAACTCTCGTACTAGAAAAGGTAAGAAGAAAACTGTTGCTAACAAGAAGAAGGCAACCAAGTAATAATCATTAGATTTTAGGTTATGGCTAAGGTAAATAAAAAGAAAAAGAAAGTAGCTGTCGACCCAGTAGGTCAGGCACATATACAAGCGACATTTAACAATGTCATCATTTCCCTTTGTAACGGTTCGGGGCAGGTAATTTCCTGGTCTTCTGCCGGAAAAATGGGGTTTAGAGGTTCAAAGAAAAATACACCATACGCTGCTCAAGTTGCGGCTGAGGATTGTGCTAAAGAAGCATATGAATTTGGCTTGAGAAAAGTGAAGGTTTTCGTGAAAGGTCCTGGACAAGGTAGAGAATCTGCTATCAGAACCATTCACAATAACGGTATCGAAGTGACAGAGATTGTTGACGTTACTCCAATGCCACATAATGGTTGTCGTCCACCAAAAAGACGAAGAGTATAATATTAATTTGAACTTAATTTTAGAACGAAATGGCAAGATATACAGGTCCAAAAACGAAGATTGCGAGAAAATTTAGAGATCCAATCTATGGTCCGGACAAATACTTAGACAAAAAGAACTACCCTCCAGGTCAGCACGGACCTAACAAGAGAAGAGGTAAGCAGTCTGAATATGCAACTCAGCTAGCTGAAAAGCAAAAGGCTAAATATACTTACGGTATTCTTGAGAAGCAATTCTCTAACTTATTTAAGAAAGCAAACGCTAAATCGGGTATTACAGGTGAGATTTTACTTCAACTTTGTGAAGCAAGATTGGATAACACCGTATTCAGATTAGGATTGGCTAAAACAAGAGACGGTGCGAGACAATTAGTTTCTCACAGACACATTACCGTTAACAACAAAGTTGTTAATATTCCTTCGTATTCATTAAGAGTTGGAGACGTTGTAGGAGTTAGAGAGAAATCAAAATCTTTGGCTGTGATTTCTGAATCTTTGGCTGGAAACAGCAAAGTTTTCGAATGGCTTGACTGGAATGGTAATACCATGGAAGGTGAAGTAAAAGCAGTACCTACAAGAGATCAAATCCCTGAGAACATCAAGGAGCAGTTGATCGTTGAATTGTACTCTAAGTAATGAATGGATTGTTAAACTAAAAAAAGAATTATAACAATGGCTATATTAGATTTCCAAAGACCAGATAAAGTAATCATGTTAGAATCAGATGATTTCAACGGTCAATTTGAATTTAGACCTTTGGAGCCTGGTTACGGGATTACAATTGGAAATGCATTAAGAAGAATTCTTCTTAACTCTCTTGAAGGATTTGCAATCTCATCTGTTAGAATTGAAGGTGTTGATCACGAATTTGCATCAATTAAAGGCGTGGTAGAAGATGTTACCGAAATCATCCTTAACTTGAAGCAAGTACGATTCAAGAGACAAATTGATGACGTTGACAACGAAAAACTATCGGTTAAAGTTTCTGGGCAGGAGACGTTTACCGCTGGAGATATAGGAAAATTCACATCAGGTTTTCAGGTGTTGAACCCTGATCACGTAATCTGTACAATGGAAAAAGGTGTTACCTTAAACATTGACTTGACGATCGTGAAAGGTAGAGGATATGTGCCTGCTGAAGAGCACAAAACAACTACAGCTCCTGTTGGAACAATCTTCGTTGATTCGATCTTTACTCCTATCAAAAACGTGAAGTACTCTATCGAGAACTACCGTGTGGAGCAAAAAACGGATTACGAAAAGTTGATCATCGACATTCATACAGATGGTTCTATTCACTCGAAAGATGCGTTGAAAGAAGCTGCTAAAATCTTGATTCACCACTTCATGTTGTTCTCTGACGAGAAGATCACGTTGGATACACAAGAGAGAGCAGAAACCGAAGAATTTGACGAAACTTCACTTCACATGAGACAATTGTTGAAGTCTAGATTAGTTGATTTGGATCTTTCTGTAAGAGCATTAAACTGTTTGAAAGCAGCAGATGTTGAGACATTAGGAGAACTAGTTTCTTTCGCTAAGTCTGACCTTCTTAAATTCAGAAACTTCGGTAAGAAGTCATTGACTGAATTAGAAGACTTGATCGAGTCTAAAGGTCTTTCTTTCGGAATGGACATCTCTAAGTACAAATTGGATAAAGAATAATTAGGTGCTAGTAACCTGTTAAAACGAATTAAAAATGAGACACGGAAATAAGGTTAATGCTTTAGGAAGAAAAAGTGCTCACAGAAAAGCAATGATGGCCAATATGGCTAGCTCGCTGATCGAACACAAAAGAATCGTTACTACTTTGGCAAAAGCTAAAGCGTTAAGAGGATTTGTTGAGCCTTTGATCACTAAATCAAAGAACGATACTACGCACTCTAGAAGAGTTGTTTTCTCCTACTTGAGAAGCAAACAAGCTACAGCTGAGTTGTTCAGAGATGTTGCTCCTAAAGTGATGGACAGACCAGGTGGATACACTAGAATCATTAAACTAGGTAAAAGACTTGGTGACAACGCAGAAACTGCGATGATCGAATTAGTTGATTTCAATGAGTTACTATTGAACGAAACTGGAACAGCTAAGAAGAAAACAAGAAGAAGAAGAGGTGGTAAAAAATCCTCAGGTAATGCAGAAGCAGCAGCGGCTACAACAGCAGCAGCGGCAGTTACTACAGAACCTACAGCTGAGGCTACAACTGAGCCAGCTGCTTCTAACGAAGAAGAATAAATACATTTTACTTCATAAAGTGAAAGACCTCTGTCATTTGGCAGGGGTCTTTTTCGTTTACTGAAGTGACTAATCCCATGATTCAGTTCTCGATACAATGCTTCGCATCTCCCGATAGTCATCGGGACGAACTGACCTCTGAAGTCAAAATAATGTCATGTCATTCTGAACGCAGTGAAGAATCTTATGAAGATGGCTGTTATGCTCCTAATGAGGAGATTCTTCACTGCGTTCAGAATGACAATACCAAAGTAGCCAATCAGAAGATCAAAATGACAACTACAATAAATCTAATCATCAGAAGAACGCCCTCAACTGCAATCCTCCCGTATGCACCGTCTTAGAATCGGGATTGCTCCTACCTTGATAGTTAATCGTTAATTGAAGATTATTGGCAAATGTACGCTGATAACCCAACTTCCAAATAAAGTTGTCTCCTGGAAGCAAAGATTCCAACATTTCATACGCAAGTGCCGTATTTCCCTCACCGTTAAATGCAATCTTAGAATACTTAAAATCACCCAGTAAGTTACCCTTATTCAACTGATTCCATTTGACCTCAATTCCCAAGTCCGTGATAAATGCCGAACTTCCTGAATACAACTCATCGTCCTTCTTATCCTTATAACCTCCCACCAGCGCAATTCTAAAGGCTGTGGATGGTTGGAAGCTAAACTTCCCTTCAAACAGTTGATTGTTCAACAAATAGTTCCTCCCACTCACATAATCGGAACTGTTCTCTTTAACCTCTAGCTCACCTTTTAACTGTAGCATCAAAACTCGACTGAAATTCACCCGCAACTTCAGCTCGTTACTCACCCGTTTTAACTCATCAAACCCAATCGTCAACAAATTCTTTCGCCAGAGGTTCAAATAGGTATGCTCTAAACCAAACGTTGATCCTGTTCGATTAAAAAAAGTGGACTGCCGAAATGAATTCCCAATACCTTGCAAATACTCTTCATCGGGTGTTGCCGCAAAGGGATTCAAATTGTACAACACATCATCAAAAGAAGTGCTTCTTTCTAGCTTTAGTGAAGTCTGCGAACTCAACTTCTTCAGATTCTTACCTAAGAACTTATCGCCCTTCACAAAATACTTGAAGTCCAAATTGAAGACTTCGCTCAACTGGTTATTAAAAACCTTTATGTAATCGTTAGAAGGCGTGCTCACTCTAAGATACGTAGCCTGATCTGGATAAAGCGCTATTTCAAACTCATTGAGGTCCTTCACGTCATCGCCATCATAATCAATCCATGTATAGACACCTTGACCAGCAGGAACTTCAACATAGATAAACTCTTTTCTCAACTCTAATCCACTTCCAACCTCATAGAAAAGCGTAGACCGTATTCCTCCTTTCAATAGTTTTGTCCTATACTCTACTCTATTCAAAATCCCCTGCTCTGGCTTGTTGTTGATCAGCGTGGAATCCACAATGTTTAACATCCTAAAGTTTGATCGCAAAATCACCTGATGATTAGGGTTAGATCGAAACATCATTTCTAATCCAGGGTTGATGGCCGAACTTGCTAAACTGAGATCATTTGCTCCTACCCGCTTATCGTTTCGCTGACGGTAGTAAACCTTAAACTTGTTCTTGAGCGTATCTGCATTCATGACATAAAACTGGTAGTCAAAAAAGGAATAACTGCTACTACTCAGCGTATCGCTAAGTTTATACTCATTAAGTTCTGTCTCATCCTGATAACCCAACTTAAAAATTCCAATCGTTTTACTGACATCTGATTTGTGTCTGTAAAAAGAGGTCTGCTGATCTCCCTGGCTATTGAGGTAGCTTCCTGTATACTTTACATCGAGCAACTTATTCCAATCTAGCTTCAAGTTGTTTCTAAAACCAGTATAATCCGCATCCTGCGAAAAATATTGCAAACCGTAGCGTACAGTCATGAGCTTTGGGTTACTCAATTGAACATTAATATCCCCCAACAACTGGTTTCCCTGTTCCAGATCAGAACTATTCCAATCGCGCTCAAACTCTACCGACCGATAGCGCTCGATAAACGTAAAATCCTGCGTAATGCCTTCCACATAACTGTTTGACACTAATCGCCAATTTGCATTTAACTTCTTGTTGGCCTTAAAAAAGACCTTTGCTCCCAAACCGAGATCATCCCCACTATCCAATTCAGAAAATGTGTTGGCATCATAGTTTGTCATTGCCAACTCCATTCCGAGCTCCAAACCTTTAGATAGATTTCTAGCTACTCCTGCTGTAACCATCTGTCTCTTTTTGGGTGCTGTCACAATTCGTATTGGAGCTAAAGAACCGTTGTGAACAATGTTTCCAGCTATCGTATCGGGAGCAACCCACTTATACACTTTACCAAAGGCTGAGATTCCGTCTTGAACATAGTCGCCATTGCCAGCCCCCACACTGGTAAAGTAAACCTGATAAATCGCCTGATTCTCTTCTGTGCTATAAATCAATACGTCATAGCCCAGCGAATCAATCAATGCATATCGATTGGTATTGGGGTCAAATCCTACGCTGTCAATACTCGTAACACTCGCCAATCCTCGCTGATCACCAGCTTCAATCAACGAGTTAATCGCCTCATCCGTAAGATCTTGCTGTAGCGGTTGATTTTTTGCATCCTGCTCTGAGTATAAGTTCAGGTAACCCGACCATTTGTCCTTCTTGAATGAAGTATTTGAAGATAAAATACTTCTAGCGTAATTCTTATCAGAATATTGAAACTCTACAATTATCCGCTTGTCCTTAGTGATCAACTGATTAGCCGTAAACATAATTTCTGCGGTATTGTAATCAATGATGTAATCATTTTCTTGACCTCTTACTAGAAGTTGTCCATCAATGTAAACGCGTTCAGTTCCACTCAACACAATGATAAACTGCTCCCCTTCTCCACCTGAAAGTCTGTACGGCCCTTGATTATTTTCTACTCCTTGAATCTTATTTCGAGCAAATTTACCCTTGGACACCGCAAGATTGGCCTCCGTTTTGATATACAACGTAGAGTCCTGTTTGGATTGAAACATGAACGAAGCTCCCTGCGCTCGTTTGTTGTATTTCATAAAATGTCCCACCGGTTTTTTCATCCAAAAATCTCCAGCCGTAACTTTCCAATCATCTGAGAATAACTGAATATACACCTGATCAAAGTCTTGCAGTTGCTGCGTGTTTCCTTGTGGTTGAATGGGAATGTTATCGTCACTGATAGACGCTAAAATTTCCACATCTGGCGATATCCGACCAGATAATTGCAGGTTCAAGCTCGAATTAACCGAAAGGTCCTGGTTATTACCAAACATAATACCCCTAGAAATGCTTCCCGATTTGTTGAGCCCTTTGGTATCAAAAAAGTCATTCTCATTATTGCCAGAAGTATAGCGCAAAGGCACAAATTCTAGGGTATCATTGGTCAAGATGCGCTGCTCCTGCTTGTGAGAAAACGGCCCTTGGAAACCAATATCAAAAACACGGTAAGTCAATTCCAGATCAACCGGTACATCACCCATCCACTGAAAATTACCCTTAAAGAGATCAACCCGATAAAGAGACGTATCTTGAATTTCACCTCCAGAAAATACGTCAAAACTTCCCGGGACAATGCTCAACGAATCAAGCATTATGACCGAATCAAACTTCAAGGAAACCTGCTTTGTACGCCAGTTGGCTGTTTCAACTTGAGCATTAAGCCAACCCGTTAACGACAAGCAACATACCAGAACATAAATATGATATAGATGCGTTTTCCTCTCCATAATTCCCTACGAGCCCTTCAAAAATAGACCAAAAAAATCGTAATCATACCGTTCTAACGTATTGAGCGTCAAAATAGTGTAATTTGCCTAAAACTACTGTGTCCCAACCACTCATATTATCAAAATATTATTATCTTCGTGAGTTAGAGAAATTTTATTTCAAAAACAAGATAGCAAAACGATATGAAGGTATTTAAGTTTTTAGTTTTGGGTCTTTCTGCGGCTGCTTTGATGATGTCGTGTAATGGAGGTGATCCTAATGATCCGGGACAAGAGGTGTTGAAAGAAGCTGAGGGTTATTACCAAGAGGGAGATAAAAAGTATAAAATTTACTACGGTGGAATTTTCAGAATTAATGAAGTTGAAAATTTCAAGAATCTTTTCCCGCACGGAATGATCGATGCTGTGTCTGCGAGAATCGGAACGCAAATTTATCAAGGGCTGTATAAGTTTGATCAACGAACGCTAGAACCCGTCAATTGTTTGGCTGCTTCTGAGACTGTGAGTGAAGATGCCAAAGTTTGGACCTTCAACATTCAAAAGGGTGTCTTCTTTCAAGATGATGCTTGTTTTGCTGATGGAAAAGGTCGTGAAATGACGGCAAAGGACATCAAGTATTGCTTTGAAATGTTATGTAGCAATTACCCTGGAAATACTTCTCATGAACTTTTCACCCAGCGTGTAGTTGGTGCGCGTGACTACTATGATGGTAATGCAAGTGAAGTTTCTGGAATTAAATTGATTGACGATTATACCCTTGAAATTACATTGGAATCATCTTTTAGTGGTTTCAAAAGCTTATTGGCTCACACCGCTTGTATGGTATTCCCAAAAGAAGCCGTTGACAAGTATGGCGTAGAGGGAATGACTAAAAAATGTGTTGGAACGGGTCCTTTTGTAGTTGACCTCATCAATGATAATCAGGTGCGTCTGGTAAGAAATAAGAACTACTGGGAAAAGGATGAACACGGAAATCAACTTCCTTACCTTGAGATCGTAAAGATTACGTTTACAAAAGACAAAAAATCGGAGCTATCTAACTTCAGAAAGAAAAACTTGGACATGATCTGGAAACTTCCTGTGGATGAGATGGAAAATGTTTTAGCGAGTTTGGAAGAAGCTCAGCAAGGAGGAAACCCTGAATTCAGATATCAGCAGGTAAATGGATTGAATACGCAATTCTATGCTTTCAATGCAACGAGCCCTATTTTTAAAGACATTAAAGTTCGAAAAGCATTCAACTACGCTGTTGATAGAGGAAGTTTGATCAAGCACACGCTTAAAGGAGAAAACGAACCAGCAGAACACGGTTTGGTTCCTAAGTTTGGAAAGTATGACAACTCAAACGTTGACGGGTTTGAATACAATCCCGATGAAGCAAAGAAATTAATGTCAGAAGCTGGATATCCTAATGGAAAAGGATTTCCTGAGTTAACGCTTTACATTAACGAAGGTGGATCGATCAACACCATTGTAGCGACTACACTTCAAAACCAGTTGAAAGAAAACATCGGTGTTAACATCGTGATCGAACCGCTTCAGTTGGATGTGTTAATTGAGCGTTTTGCGACAGGTGAAACAGAGCTGACTAGAACGTCTTGGATCGCAGACTTCCCAGACCCTTCAAACTTCCTTTGGTTGTTCTACGGAAAGAACGTTCCAGATGATCCAAGCGCGAGATCGCTGCCAAACTTCTCAAGATACAAGAACCCTGTGTTTGACGAGTATCTTGAAAAAGGAATGGCTTCTATCGATCCTGAAGCTCAAATGGATTACTACAACAAATGTGATAGTATTTTGGTGGCTGATGCAGCCTTCTTGCCATTGTACCACGACCAATACATTAGATTGGTTCAAAACGACATTGTTGGTTTTCCAATCAACTCAATGGAGTACAGAGACCTCACGAGAGTATTTAAATCAAAATAATTCTTAAGAATTTATGAAATTACATTGGATGCTGATCGTTGCACTCGCTGCCTTGGTTGCTTGTGTACCTGCTAGAAAATATGAAGAACTTGAAGCCAAGCAACAGCAATGTGCAGAAGAGTTGGAGGCGTTAAAATCAAAAGTAACTGGACTTGAAGCCCAAAACACTGAGCTTCAAGGAATGATTCCAGAATTACAAGAGGATATCGCTCGTTTGAAAGGAGATACTACCCTACTTGGTAAGTCCCTTCGCATGAAAGAGCAGCAATACGATAAGATCAACGATCTTAACGATGAGTTGATTGCAAAGATGGAAAAACTCCAGAAAGGTAGTGCGGCCGAAAACCAGAAGTTGATGACCGACTTGAATGCAACCAAGTTGATGCTTCAGCAAAAAGAAGATGAGTTGAAGTTATTGGAAGAAGAGTTAAATGCTAAAAAGCAAACACTGGATGCGTTGTCTTTGGAACTAGAG
This sequence comes from uncultured Flavobacteriales bacterium, assembly GCA_964387945.1. Taxonomy (GTDB): domain Bacteria; phylum Bacteroidota; class Bacteroidia; order Flavobacteriales_D; family Parvicellaceae; genus Parvicella. The sequence goes on from CAYLYX010000007.1 coordinate 36,647, forward strand.
AAGCGTGAAGAGCGTGTAAACGAACTAGAAGCATTGATTGCTAAGAAAGATGAGGCTGTAAATGCCTTGAAAGAGAAGGTGGCCAATGCGCTACTTGGGTTTAAAGACAAAGGACTTACCGTAGAACAAAAGAACGGAAAAGTATACGTGAGCATGGAGGCAAAACTACTCTTCCCAAGTGGTAGTACGAAGATTGATCCAGAAGGTAAAAAAGCATTGATTGAATTGGCTAAAGTTCTGCAAGATCAAGCTGATCTGGAAGTGTTGGTAGAAGGGCACACCGATACAGACGCATTAAAGTCTTCATCTCATCCTAAGAACAACTGGGAGCTTTCGGTATTGAGAGCAACTGCGGTAGTTGAGATCATGCTAGACAACAGCTCGATGGATAAAACAAAGATCACGGCTGCTGGTAGAAGTGAATTCCTACCTGTAGATCCTGACGACAAAGCAAAAAACAGACGTATTGAAATCATCTTGATTCCTAATTTGGATGAACTGTTTGAGATCATCTCGAACGAGTAAAACGTTATAACAGTATTAAAAAGCACCTGGTCACTGAGTTTAATCGAAGTGCAGGTGCTTTTTTGTATATTAGGGTGTGAGATAATAATCTGTGTATAGTAACGCAAATATCATTGTGTACCTTCACTTAATTCACTAAAAACCGAAACCTTTAACTGCAAAAAAACGTTAACTTTATATTGGTAACTAAAGAAGCTATGACTTTAGAGGAGCAAAAGACAGATATAATATCACAAGTTCAGAAGACCACGTCTGAGGTTGACTTGCTGAAAGCATTGAAACTTGCAGTAAGAGAACTTCAGGTTCATTACAAGATGGCAGAGCGTACATTTGAATCTGTTGCCAGTGCCGAACAAGGGAACACCCTTTCTCTTGATGAATTTCAGAGAGAATCTAAAGCATGGGTCAAAGAAAAATTTACCAAGTAGAAATTGCACAAACAGCAGCTAAGCGATATTATTTAGAAGTTTCAGCTTATTTGTGTGAATACTTCTCAGAGGAGCGCGTCTATGAGATCAATGATAACGTAATGGATACGGTTAGATCGTTATCTGCTTTTCCACAAAGAGGTACCATTGAGCAAGCAATAGACGATCCGATTCGGACACTAAGGTATATTTTACATCGAGAAACGAGAAACTTCGAATTAAAGATTATCTATTACATAAATGACGAGGTTGATAAAGTCATTGTGACTGATTTCTTCCCCACCAGTAGAGACCTTCAGGACATTATGCTTCGAAATTAACCACCACTCCCGCGCGATTGCCATCATGCGGTAAAAAAGACGACATTAGGAAATGGACTCCAGAGCAATAATAGTGGTACTTACAATATTAGTAATGATAAGTTGCGATAATCGTAATTTGGATGAAGCCCAAGAAAATGTTGATATACCTGACCCCATTCGGGTCCATATTGGAAGTAATGATTTAGAGTGGAGCAACTCACAGTCAGATTTTGTCAATTTTGTACCTCTAGCATTGGATTCAATTTCATTGGACCTTTTAGATGACACCACACTAACTTGTTGTAGAATGCTTGTTTATGAGAATGAGTTGACAAAGGGTGAACTATACTTCCTTTACTTATGCAAGAGCTACAGTATTCCGTTTGCCAAAGTTTTTGGTATTCAGTTGGATGTGCTACTTGAGAATTGCCCATATCCGTATGGGTTAATTGAATATTTTCAGAGCGATAGAGAGAATATCAAGTTAATACTAGTTTCACACTTCAAAAAATTAGAAGGAAGTGGGTAACGTTCCAATTAGCAACAATAAAAAATGAAAATAATGGTATGAGGACTGATCAAGCTGGAGAATTGAAGGTTATGGAATAGAAAAATAATCGAAATGAAAATTTTAGTTTTGTTAATAATTACAGTAACTCTTGTTGGCTGCAACTCTACTCAGAGAATTAGTCAAAGAATGAAGTCAATTAACAGTGCTGTTGATCTTAAGCAGTATATCGTTTCTCATGATAGTTGTTCGGATCCCGGTGAGTTTGATGTTTACAATTGTAATGAGTTTCCTAAGGATGAAAAGTATTTGGAATACTTCGAATCAAAACATCTTAAAGCTTTTTATAGAGCCGATTTAAATAGTGACGGTTATTTGGATTTCATTTATCAAAATAATTTATGCAGCAGTTTCGGGCCTGAATTAATATTAGCATTATCCAAGGAAGACAAGGATTTTGAAATCCATCTTATTGAAGAACCTCATACTGAAGCTAGATTTGGAAATGGGTTTGTTACATATGAAGTAATTCCGAATAAGAGTAACAGTTATATATTGAAACATATATACTCCAAGAAGGAAGATCGAATCGTTTCCATAGACACCTTAATCTATGATCCAAACATAAATAGTTTAAGGAAGAGTCATAAAGAGAATTTGTTTTCAGGAAGCTTCATTAAAATCCGATTTATTCAACAATTAGATGGAGTTGAAGGGTGTTTTGATACTGAAATAACACTAAAGAGTAGTGGGGATTTGAGCTATTCAAGAAAAAAAGGTTGTAAAGAAATTGATAGTACCTCATACTACAATTATATGTCTCGCAATGATAACTTAGATTATGTTGAGGTCTTAGGTACTCTAACCAAGTCTTTTTCCTGCGTTAATGATACGTCTTGGTACGGTTTTGGAGTAAATTCAGGAACAGCTTTGATTACTATTGAAATCGAAACGGAAGAAATGACATTCGTAATATATGATCTGTCTTATGGCAAGGGAGACTATGTAGCTTCTAGAATTATTGATGTGTTTCAGGATATTAACCGACAAATTTCAGGAAAATTGGAGGGAACAAGTTATTTCAAGAAAGTAATTATTTTAGACTAGTGAAAGGGGAGCGTTCCAATTAGCACCTATTGAATGAAACTAAAAGTAATAACGATAACTTTACTTATTTGACCACACGATGGGAGTTGCGCGCCAGGGTTTTGAAGGGGTGGACACCTACCCAACAAATGAAGTAATGTTATGCAAGAAGTATTAGATGATGGTAATATCATTTCTTCTTCAGAGAAGAAATACAATGGAAAGCCTATTTTCAGAAGCTCAGAAATTAAATTTTACAATGATTCGGTAAAGCTTATTCGAAACAAATTTCCTTATGAAGAGATTTCTTACAAAGAGATATCCTATTTCATAATACGGGAAGGTTATGTCTTGAGAAACAGAATAACTTTACTAAGTATTTCCGTATTACTAATTTTTGTTTCATTGTATAGTTTGATAAAATTAGTTTTAGAATTCATTAAGTCTCCTGATCTCATATTAATATTTAATCGAGGGGCGGTTCTGACTTTTTGGGGACCTTTGTTTTTACTTGGAATGGGTTCATATATTATTTTCTATTCTAGAAAAAGAACTAAAATAGTGATTCTCAAAAAGGGTGAAGAAATAATACAAAGAAGGATTAAAGAAATAGAAGAAGCGAAGCAAATAATCAAATTAAAAGAGTTTTTAGAAAATAAACTACATGGTCAGGCAGGCTAACCTTCCAATTAGCACCTATTCAATGAAACTAGAAGAACTATAATAAAAGAAGGGGGGATTAGATACCTTTGGAGATGATAAAGAAAGTTTACCTTAGTAAACGGCTAGGGTTTTATGTTACCACACGAGGGGAATCGTGCGGTGGCAGGGGGTTCTAAGCCCTCTGTAAACAATAAACAGAAGACATTATTCAGCCTTCTTAAGTCTGCTTTCTAAGACTCCTAAACATGAACCACATGCTTCCTCTCCCCAGGCTTTAAGCTTTTCGCAGAGCTCTTGATCTTGAATATCTGTCAAGACCTCAACCATCTTTGTTTTTTGAACCGAAATCTTCTTACAAATAGACTTCAGATTGCTATTACCAAATGAATACACACCTTCAAAAACATGATTCTCCTTTGATGTTTCATTAACTCTAATTACTGTCGTTTTCATTTTAAAATGTTTTTTTACTCATATAACGCATAGAGTAAAAAAAGTTGGCATTTAAAGCTAACCTTATAAAAACACCATTCTTTTAGGCAAATTTTTCTCACCGCTACCGCACGATTGCATCGAGTGGTATTTCACCTAACTTCACAATCCTCCCCACTCTACCACCAAACCAACAAAAATTCCAGAACAAAAAAGGCGTAGCCTTTCGACTACGCCTTGAATTATTCAGATTAAGAAATTCTCCTATTTTGTAACTGCAACGTTGAAGTTAGAAACCTGTCCGTTGTCAAAGTTCATTGTGAACGTGTAGTACCCAGCAGGCAACTCAGTCACATCTACTTTCAAGTTAGACCCAGTCAAGTTTACGTTTCTTGTCAAAACCATTTTACCTGTCATATCTGTAACAAACAATTCTGCTGTTCCTTCTAATCCCGTCAATGGAATCGTAATTACATCAGAAGTTGGGTTTGGATAAGCTGTAATTTCAACTTCATTCTCCTCAACTCCCATTGCGATATACGTATCAGCATCCATTGTGTGAACACCAATCGTTGGATACGTTGGGTCAGACCATCCAGTAAACCAGTTTGAACCGTCAAACGTCATCATTACTGGCTGAAGGTAAGTCTCAAGGTTTTGGTTGTAACCAACCGCATTGTCATGCCCAATGTAAACGTCATCATCGTATGTAACTACACAGAAAAGGTATCTTTGGTTATCAACCAATACCAATGTATCACTCAATGGAGCAACAACTGTAGCACCCTGATCATCCGTAGTGTAAGAATACTCCGCTAAACCAACTTCAGTATAGTTATTTACAAACGGTTGAACAAAGTTTGGATCAGCCATATCAGTAAACACATCGTTCCACTCATAAACTTTTGCTTCGATGAACTTACCAACCAATGAAGTTGTTGCATCTGGATCGTAAGTTGAAGCGTTAAACTGAATAGCCGTTACCGCTCTTCTACTTGCGTTAGCATCCATGTAAGCAATACAAGACTCAAATTGAGTTACTGTAGTACCACCTGGTCTAATCCCTGAAGAGTTAATAGGTTCGTTGGTCGTTTCATCAATCGGAACATAAGAAAGTACGTCATCGTCAATCAAGAAGTTAACCATGTATTCGTTATCGTTAGTGTACTCATCCGCTACACCTCCCATGTCGATGGTATACGTTATCGTGTACAAACCTTCTGCGTAAGTAGACTGATCAAAATCTGGGAAAGTGAATAACAAGCTGTCTCCAGAAAGGATCGCAGAAGAAGATGATGTTTCAGAGTATACAGAAGATCCTCCAAAAGAAACATCAGCTGTAACTGAAATCGCAGATTGGTCATTGTTTCCAAAATTGTATACCCAAGCAGAAATAGCCACACCAAACTCTGTATCATCCATCGCTAGAGATGAAATCGTAGAATACTGCTGCGCGCTAGTACATCCCTGCTTAGAAAGTCCAGCATCATCGTCATAATAACCTGTTTTTGACCCCAGGAATACCACAACATCTGCGCCAGCATCTAGCTCAGCACGAATAGTTTCTCCATCGTTGGTCGAAATCATAAATACAGGAATGGTCACGTTTGGACCGTCTGTACCTCCTCCCATTGCAATAGGAGCACCCGCATTGTTTACAATAATTACCGCTACAGCACCAGCATTCTGAGCATTAAGTGCTTTCGCTCCAAATTCACAATCACCTCTGTAAAGCATCGCTACTTTACCAGTTAAATCGTTTACCAATGCGTTACACGCAAGACTATCTGCAGCTGTTCCATCGTCCGCCAACATTACGGTATCGATAACTGCATTTAATGGATCGGTCATGTCTGGAACACCCCAGCCTGAATTTGCATCAGCATACGTGTGACCATATCCTCCGGAGATGCCCGCAGGAGCTTCTACTGAACATACTACCTGTCCGAAAGAGGCAAATAATACGCCCATAGAGAGAAATGAGAGTAATAATCTTTTCATAATTTATCAGTTTGGTTTAAAACTCAAAGTTAATATTAAATTAACGATTTATCAATAGAACTCACCATTTATTGATTGGTTGCCTGAATAATTTGCCAACATTTCTTAGCTTCGCAAGTACAAATTCTGCGCATGAAGATTCCTATACATTGGAAAATAATTATTGGTTTAGTCCTCGGACTGGGCTGGGCGGTAGCTTCAAGTTACCTCGGTTTTTCTGAGTTTACGTTAGATTGGATCGACCCATTTGGGAAGATTTTCATCAATCTTTTGAAAATGATTGCCGTTCCATTGGTATTGTTCTCAATCATTAAAGGCGTAGCCGACTTAAAGGATATCACCAAGCTTGGAAAAGTAGGGCTGAAAACACTGGGGGTTTACCTTGTGACCACATTGTTTGCAATAAGTTTGGGATTGGCCATTGTGAATATTTTCAAGCCTGGAGAGTCCATGTCAATGGAGCAACGGATAGAGAACAGAATTAAGTACGAACTCTGGGCAGAGGAAACGGAAACGCCTCTAATTGATGACAAAAGCTACGTCAATGACCCTAAGCATGCCGAAACCGTAGCGCTGGTAAAGGAAAAGTACAACAAAGAGAAGGAGGAGAATTCCACCAACGATGACTTACAAAAAAAGAAGGCCGCACTTGCTGACCAAGAAGATGCAAGACCGCTTCAATTTCTCGTAGACGTTGTTCCCACCAACATTTTCACCGCGCTGACCAATGTGAAAAACATGCTTCAAATCATCTTTTTTGCGATCCTATTTGGGATTGCTTTGTTGATGATTCCTCCTGCTTCTTCTGAGCCGGTAAGCAATGTAATTGGCGGCATTAACGACACCTTCCTGAAGATGGTAGACATCATTATGAATGCTGCTCCATACTTTGTATTTGCCCTAATGGCCGGTAATTTTTCAGAACTGGCAAAAGACGATCCAAATAAACTGTGGGAAACCTTGCTTCCTCTGGCGCAATATTCGCTTTATGTGGTGATTGGATTGGCGCTCATGATTTTTGGCGTTTACCCTATCATTATGCTCATCGTTACGAAAAGAAATGGACAACCTCTGACTTATTCAGGTTTCTTTAAACGAATCAGTCCGGCACAGTTCCTTGCCTTTTCTACAAGTTCGAGCGCAGCAACTCTTCCAGTAACTTTGGAATGTGTGCGGGATCGAATTGGGGTATCCAAAGAAGTAACCAGTTTTGTGCTACCCATTGGTGCTACCGTAAACATGGACGGAACAAGTCTTTATCAAGCCATTGCGGCTATCTTTTTGGCTCAAATTCACTTGATTGATTTGTCGCTGGGTACGCAATTGCAAATCATGTTGCTCGCCCTTATGGCCTCCATTGGTTCTGCGGCTGTGCCAAGTGCTGGTTTGGTGATGCTGATGATCGTACTCTCTAGTGTTGGACTAAACCCGGAATGGGTAGTCTTCATCTTTGCCGTGGATCGAATTCTAGACATGTGTAGAACCGTAGTAAATGTCACCGGAGATGCTACAGTCGCTACGATTATCGGGAGTTCAGAAAAAGAGCTAGATATCGTGAGTGACGAAATCCTCGACAAAGAGCTAGATCATGTGGTGGATGAGCATACATTAGACGGTTAGTTTTTTTCATTCGTAAGTCCGCTTTCGCTGTAACTTTTTAGGTAAATTAAAGTTACATTGTTGAAACCGTCTGCTTCTCACTTTCGTATGGTAGGCTTTTTGTAGTACGTTTGAAAAAAGTTGTTGTTGATGAAACTATTTTACACGTTGACCTTATTGCTTATCGTCTCTTCTTCTCAGTTTGGCTGGTGTCAAGAAGAGGATGAAGTAGACCCAAACTGTGTGCCTCCAACGGATAAAAAAGGAGCCAAGTTGTGGGAAAAGGCAAACGATTATCAAAAATACGATTACAAAGAGCGAATCACTGCCCTAAAAGATTTGCTTGACATGAACGAAGACTGTGCTCCTTGTATGTGGCAAATGGCAGAGGAGACCTTCAGAAGAGCTCAGATGAATGGAAATTCCTACGAAATTCCTAAGAAATATTATCTGATGCTCTCGCAAACTTGTCCGGATTATCACGCAGACATCTATTATCAATTAGGATTGATCTGCTATTCTGAACAGCAGGACTGTGAAGCGCTTAAGTATTTTAAAAAGTTTCTAGACTTTAAAACTACGGATGAAGATAAACTGAATCGGAACTATGATAAGCAACTAAAAGATGTCACTGAAATACTAGAAGAAGTGGACTTCTATTGTAATTTCTTTACTACCAACAAGGTAAACTTCAATCCAGTGTTGGTTAAAAACGTTTCTACTGCTGGAAGAGACGAATACCTTCCCATCATCTCTCCCGATAACGAATTGATCTTCTACACTCAAGAATTTGAGTACAAAGCAAAGGGTGATATCGTAACGCAGACGATTCAGGAATTCTGTGAAGCATCTAGAAAGTCGGCTACAGATCCTTTTAGCAAAGGAACTGCCATGCCGAAACCCTTTAATGTAGGACCAAAATATGGTGGAGCCACGATTTCGTTGGATAACAAAGAGATGTACGTGTGTGCCTGTGCCAAAGAAGGAGATTATTGGAACTGCGACCTCTTCATGTCTAAATACGACATTAAAGAAGTTGAGGGCAAAAAGAAATACATCTGGTCTGAATTGGTTAGCGTGGGACCTAATGTAAATGGCACCAAAACTTGGGAAGCGCAACCTTCGTTGAGCGCAGACGGAAAAACACTTTATTTTGCCAGTGCCCGTCAAGGTGGGTATGGAGGAACGGATCTCTATTATTCTCAACGCGATGAAGACGGCAATTGGGGTCCTGCACAAAACATGGGGCCGGTGATCAACTCTGCTGGAAGTGACAAATCACCATTTCTCCATTGTGACAGTAGGACACTTTATTTTGTTTCGGAAACTTCAGCGGAAAGGCTTGGAGCTGGAGGGTTTGATATTTTCTACAGCAAACAAGATCCAAAAACTGGAGACTGGTCTAAGCCAAAGAACATTGGCTACCCCATTAACACAGCTGGAGATGAAGAGGCGCTTATCGTAAGTACAGATGGTAATTACGGCTACTTTTCGTCTGACCAAACCAAAGGAGGTGTTGGGATGAAAGATATTTTCTATTTCTACATGCCGCAACACGCCAGACCTGATAAAGTGGTATTGATGAAGGGGAAAATAAATTCAGACAACATAGCCGAAGTGAAAGATGCTAAGCTAGAAGTACGTTTTGAAGATGGTACCACGCAAAAGCAAGAAATCAAAGTGCAAGACGATGGAAATTACGTAGCTGTAGCGAATATTGGCGATGGGAAACAAGATGCACTGCTTGAGGTTAAGAAAAAAGGAAAATCCTATGAGTCTAAGTTAATTACGAAGGAATCTTCTAACGAAACTTTCATCAAAGATCAGGAACTCGAAGTAAAAACGATCAAAAAAGGAAGCACCTTTACCATTGATGACATCTTGTATAAAACCAATAGTTCTGAATTGGATAGTAAATCGCTTCTTGTACTCAAAGGTTTTGCCAACTGGCTAAAAGACAACCCCAATGTGGAAATCGAAATTCAGGGACATACGGATGATCTTGGTCCAGATGCAGATAACTTAGCCTTATCGCAAGACCGGGCGTTTACGGTAATGGAATATTTGTCTACGCAAGGAATTCCAGCTTCAAGAATGAAATTTAAAGGTTACGGAGAAACCAAGCCCAAGGTGCCCAACAACTCTGACGCCAACCGTGCTAAAAATCGTAGAACAGATTTTAAAATCCTATAATTTAGAACATTTAATGTCGTGATTTGTTGTAATCGCAAACAACACCTATGACGATATTTTGGTTTAGAAGGGATTTGAGGCTGGAAGATAATGCAGCACTATTCTATGCGCTAAAAAACAACGAGAGAGTCCAACCCATTTTCATTTTTGACACCACTATTCTTAAGCGATTAGACTGTAAAGCCGATATGCGCGTAAGTTTTATCCATGCAGCACTCGTTCATTTAAAGCAAGAGCTCAACGAACTGGGAAGCGACCTTAAGGTATACCACGGCAAACCCGAAGACGTCTTTCAAGAACTCATCAAAAAAGGTATTACGGGTGTATATACCAACCGGGATTATGAACCGCAAGCTATCCAACGCGATAAGGTTATCTACGAATTATGTCAGCACGCTGAAATCCCTTTTGTTGCAAAAAAAGATCAGGTCATCTTTGATCGAGGTGAAATTCTAAAAGATGATGGAGACCCTTATACTGTCTATACACCTTACAGTAAAAAGTGGAAAGCGAAGTTAAATGAGTTCTATGTAAAGTCTTACCCTACCTTGAGCTACTCTCAAAACTTAAAAAAATCGTCACCTGAGGAGATGATTACCCTGAAAGAAATTGGGTTTGACCCTGCACCAGTTGAATCAGCAAGACCATCCGTTGACCAAGATATTATCGCAAACTATCACGAGACGAGAGACATTCCGTCCATTCATGGCACCTCCCGATTGAGTGTTCATCTGCGTTTTGGAACGATCAGCATTCGAAAACTGGTACAAATTGCACTACGAACCAATGAGAAATGGCTCAATGAATTGATCTGGCGAGATTTTTATCAGATGATCCTGTATCATTTTCCACATACCACCGACCAATCGTTTAAAGCAAAATACGATCGGATTGAGTGGGAAAATAACGATGCTCACTTCAAAGCGTGGTGCGATGGAAAAACAGGCTACCCTATTGTGGATGCCGGGATGCGCGAATTGAACGAAACGGGGTATATGCACAATCGGGTGCGCATGATCGTTGCGAGCTTCTTAACCAAACACCTGCTACTTGACTGGCGCTGGGGAGAACGCTACTTTGCTGAAAAATTACTAGATTTTGATTTGGCAAGTAATGTTGGAGGCTGGCAATGGGCGGCTGGTTCCGGCTGTGATGCAGCACCCTACTTTAGGGTTTTCAATCCGTATTTACAGACCGAAAAATTTGATCCTAATTTAGTCTATATAAAAAAATGGGTTCCAGAGCACAAATCAGAGCACTACCCACAACCAATCGTAGATCACAAACAGGCAAGAGAACGTGCATTACAACGCTACAAGGACGCTTTGAATTAACCTTCTCGTAAACTAATGTATTTGCAATTCAATTAAAGTTAGTCTACCTTTGCCGTCCGATTTAGATTTAAAAACTTAATTATCAATTAATAATGAGTACAATGACAGAAAAACTTCCTTACAAGGTAAAAGACATTAGCCTTGCAGAATGGGGACGTAGAGAAATTAGATTGGCAGAAGCAGAAATGCCAGGACTAATGGCTTTAAGAGAAGAGTATGGAGCTTCTCAACCACTTAAAGGGGCTAGAATTGCTGGATGTCTTCACATGACCATCCAAACTGCAGTTTTGATTGAAACTTTGGTGGATCTAGGTGCAGATGTAACCTGGTCTTCATGTAATATTTTCTCTACACAAGATCACGCTGCTGCGGCAATTGCAGCTGCTGGAGTACCAGTTTATGCGTGGAAAGGTATGACCGAGGAAGAATTTGATTGGTGTATCGAGCAAACGTTATTTTCCTTCAAAGATGGACAGGCGTTGAACATGATTTTGGATGACGGAGGTGACCTTACCAATATGGTATTCGACCAGTATCCAGAGTTGACAAAAGATATCAAGGGACTTTCTGAGGAAACGACTACTGGTGTTCACAGACTTTACGAAAGAATGAAGAACGGAACATTGGTAATGCCTGCGATCAACGTTAACGATTCAGTTACGAAGTCAAAATTTGATAACAAGTATGGATGTAAAGAATCTTTGGTAGATGCTATCAGAAGAGCTACAGATGTAATGATCGCTGGTAAAGTGGCGGTAGTTGCTGGATACGGAGATGTAGGTAAAGGTTCTGCTGCTTCGTTGAGAGGTGCAGGAGCAAGAGTGATCGTAACAGAGATCGATCCAATTTGTGCGCTACAAGCGGCTATGGACGGTTTTGCGGTTAAGAAAATGGATCATGCGGTTGCTGAAGCAGACATCGTTGTAACAACTACTGGAAACAAAGATATCGTGGTAGGTCGTCATTTTGAAATGATGAAAGACAAAACAATCGTTTGTAACATCGGGCATTTTGATAACGAAATTGAGGTGAAATACCTAAACGAGAAGTACGGAGCTTCTAAAGTTACGATCAAGCCACAGGTAGATATGTATGATGTGAATGGAAAAGACATCATTCTATTGGCAGAAGGAAGATTGGTAAACTTAGGTTGTGCTACCGGTCACCCATCGTTTGTGATGAGTAATTCATTCACTAACCAGACTTTAGCTCAGATTGAGTTGTGGAACAATGCTGGAAACTACAAGAATGAGGTATACATGTTACCAAAACACTTAGATGAGAAAGTTGCAAAACTTCACTTAGCTAAGATTGGTGTTGAATTGGAAGAATTGTCTCAAGAACAAGCTGAGTACATCGGTGTAGAAGTTCAAGGACCATACAAACCAGAACACTACAGATATTAATATCACTTGCTAGGTATCTAGCTTAGCAAAAACTATAATTTTTCCAGACGTCCCGGACTTTGTTTCGGGAGTCTGGATTTTTTTATTTTTGTCTTCCAATGAAGCTGAAAAAGAGAATCATTTATTACGTTATTGGGTTTGTACTCGGATTGATCTTAACCATTATCATCTTTGCAGACAAAGATATTTTTGGTTTCATGCCATCCAACAGGGTTCTACAAGACATCCAAAACAGTAATATCATGATCTCTCCGCTAGAAAAGGAACGTTTAGAATGCATGGGAATTGATGAGAACTTCATTTTTGAAATGATTGAAAATGCCGATGTCAACTTCTCCAATAGCCAAACCTCATACAGCACTGAACACTTTTTCTATGATGGCTATGACCACAGCATGGAGGTCAAAAAGTATGAATTGGAGTATGAAGGTAAATTGCTGAATTTTTGGATCTCTCCAAAAGATACTGTTTCCATTATTCATACGGTCAGTGCCAATTGTGATGTAAGTGAAACGGACAGCAAAAACCTAGATGTCATGCTGATGCCAGAGCATTTGATCTTCAAAAAAATGCTAGAAAAAGACCTGTGGCTCAACAAGCAAATTACCTGTTCGATGGAGTGTCATCAAATCTCAAAATCAGACATTGATGAACTGTTTAAGTCGGGTGATATTTTGCTTGAGGAAAGTCTTCCCGGAAGAAAGCCCAACCCCATCTACTTTATCAAACACAAGATCAATGAAACCGTTTGGATCTTTTGGGTAGAGATTGGTGCCACCAAAACACGGGTTAAGTATTTCGTAAACGGTACAGGGATGAAACTCGAAAAAAATCAATACCTCATCAATGAAATCTTCAACAAAGCCAAAGAAGATGATGGATGTGGGTGTTATGAAGAGTAGTGGATGGCACTCTGGGGTTCAATACAAGCAATGAGCAAAACGTTGAAGAGCAATCGAGCGCTCCTGAAGTCCAAAAAAAGTAAAAAGCCCAACGTAACAAGTACCTCCTCTAGAAAGAACACTCACCAGCCCCAAGAGATAAGCCCGGAGGAGTTAGCAGCCCTTAAAGATGAAATTAAAAGAAAGGCTAAAAAAGAACGTTTTAGAAACGGAATCTTTGTTTTGTTAATCTCATTGCTAATTTTCTTCATTCTCCTCTTTTTCATTTAGTCTAGAATTACTAGCAACTAACCTAAAAAATTATCAAAATCACCCCTCTAAAGCTACTACTTCACTCACCTCGGGACAATGTGTCTTTAAGAGTGATTCGATGCCTCCCTTGAGTGTGGCTGTAGATGAAGGACAACCCGAACAAGAACCTCTGAGCACTACAGTAACCGTTCCTGTGGTTTCATCAAAGCTTTTGAAATCAATGGCTCCACCATCACTTTCTACGGCTGGTTTTACGTATTCTTCTAATAAACCATGAATCAATCGATCTGTTTCGGTATTTAGTTCTGCTGCCACGGATACAATTTGTTTCTCATCTCCCTCTCCTGTAGCTACCGACTTCGGTTCGGGCATTTTTTCAATAATCGTATCGTTACTTTGCACCCAATCTTTGACAAACTCTCGAAGTTCTTTGACTACGAAATCCCATTGAATCGCATCTGTCTTCGTAACCGTAACGAAGTTATTCGCAAAGAAAATGGACTTCACAAATGGAAAAGCAAACAGGGCCTCAGCCATTGTAGAATGACCTTTAGCATCATCAATGGATAAAAATTCTGCTGATTCTCCACCATTCATTAACATGACGTCTGTCACGAACTTCATCGTGGAAGGATTTGGGGTTACCTCAGCATATACCGTTACAACTCTTTGCATGATCTTCAAATTTTTATATTTGCAAAGGTACAAGCTAAAGAATTATGGCGCTAATTAAATCACTCTTAGATCACACTCCTAGTTTTGGAGAGGATTGTTATTTCTCTGAAAACGCTACTATCATTGGTAATGTTAAGGCAGGAGATCAATGTAGTTTCTGGTTTCAATCGGTGGTGAGAGGCGATGTTCACAGTATCGAAATGGGGAACAAAGTCAATGTTCAGGATGGAGCCGTAATTCATTGTACCTACCAAAAACATCCGACAAAAATTGGTAATAATGTTTCTATCGGACATAAAGCCATTGTGCATGGTTGCACTATAGAAGACAATGTTCTAGTTGGAATGGGTGCAATTATTATGGACGGCTGTGTGGTAAAGTCAAACAGCATCATTGCGGCTGGTAGTGTTCTTACCCAAGGTACAATTGTGGAATCTGGTTCAATTTATGCAGGAACACCAGCAAAAAAGATTAAAGAAATTAACCCCGAATTATTTGAAGGAGAAGTGATGCGTATTGCAAATAACTACGTCAAGTACTCCTCTTGGTATAAATAGAATTCATGAAACTACCCTACCTCATACTGTTTATTGCGCTGTTCTCCTCATCTGCCTTTTCGCAACAGAAAAAAGCACAAATGAGCGTTTATTATGAATCTAATGTTCATACCTTAACCAATGAACAACAGGCTGAAATCATCAATTTTTTGGATAAGCCGAACATCCTGAATATTGAACTATACGGTTTTGCAGACACAGTTGGGAACATCGTTGCCAATCAAAAAATATCAGAACAACGTATAAATGGTGTAAAAGAGGTCATTCTATCTTGGTTTGGCAACGTGCTGATCATTACAAAAGCAAATGGCGAAAAATTAGCAAAAGGAGAACAACTAGCCAATCAACGCAGGGTTGAAATTGTGGTTTCTTATGACCCAAACCTAGTCGAGGAAGTCAATTCTATCGACCTACCAGATCAACCTGTTGACACGATTCAAACAGTGCCTGCCCCTCCTGATTTGAGCCATCGAATTGTATTTTATGAAACCTTTGCGTCTACAGATCGTATAGTTATAGAGAACCTGCTTTTCGAACCCGGAAAAACTAACTTTTTACACGACAACACTCCGAACGAGCTTTTTTATTTAGCAGATTTAATGGACTCCATACCTTCCATGGAAATTCATATCGAAGGACATGTGTGTTGTGTTGACGACAAAAAACTATCAAAAAACAGAGCGAAAAAAATCTACTCGTTCTTAAGACAGGAAGGAATCAAGGGGAAGAGAATGACGTATGCGGGATACAGCAACAGTCAGCCTCGTGTAGAAGAATTAACCCCGGAAGACGAAAAGCTAAACCGAAGAGTTGAAATTGTAATAACCCACAGGTGAAGCAACCCTTAAACATATCGATCTTAGTCCTTATTCTTGCCGGATTTTGTGCACTACCCTTTAATTCCTGTGAGGAAGAAGAGGTAATTCCTAGTGTCAACAAGCAAGAGGTTCTTGATAGCATTCAAGCTAAAATGAATGAACAAATTGCCTGCTGGAACAAAGGAGACATTCCGTGCTACATGGAGCATTACTGGAAATCTGATTCATTGCTTTTTATCGGAAAAAGTGGTGTAACCTATGGTTGGCAAGGAACATTAGACAACTACTTGGAAAGTTATCCAGATCTAAACAATATGGGACAACTTTCGTTTGACAACAAACTGGTTCGTTTTATTGATGAAGAAACCGTTCAGGTTATTGGTGAATGGCATCTTTCACGCCCAGAGCTGGATGATCTGGGAGGTCACTATTCATTGATCTGGAAAAAGAAGAACGGTGAATGGGTGATTATCTCTGATCATTCAAGTTAACATTTCTAAAAGTTGCTTTTTTTCATACCTTATATCATTTCGAATTTCTACTTTTGCAGCCAAATTAAGAAGCAAAACAAAAATTTATACAAATGGCTGGAAACAGAACCTTTACAATGATCAAGCCGGATGCGGTGGAGTCAAACAACATCGGAAACATCTTACAAATGATCACTGACGCTGGATTTACTATCAAAGCGATGAAGTTGAGACAACTTTCAGAAGATCAAGCAAAAAAATTCTACGAAGTACACGCAGAAAGACCTTTCTACATGGAATTGGTTGAGTACATGACTTCTGGACCAATCGTAGCTGCTATTCTTGAAAAAGACAATGCAGTTGTTGATTTCAGAACGCTAATTGGTGCGACTGATCCTGCAGAAGCTGCTGATGGAACGATCAGAGCAAAATATGCTGAATCTAAAGCTAAGAACGCAGTTCACGGTTCAGACAGCGATGAAAACGCAGCTATCGAGTGTGCATTTCACTTTGCTGATGACGAGATCGTAGGTTAACCCATAAACAGATTATTCTTAAAAGCCATTGCATTTCGGTGTAATGGCTTTTATTTTTGTGAAAAAATCAGACATGAAGCTTAACTACAAAAGAGAAGGTGAAGGTGATCCGCTAATCATTATCCATGGATTGTTTGGAAACCTTGATAACTGGCAAACACTGGGAAAGAAATTTGCAGAAGACTTTGACACCATTCTGATTGACCAGCGAAATCATGGACACTCTCCGCATAGTGATGACTTTGATTATGATTTCATGGCGCTTGATCTTATTGAGCTCATTGAAGACCTTCAGTTGAATCATGTCTATGTCATTGGCCATTCAATGGGTGGCAAGACAGCCATGCGTGCGGCACAACTCCGCCCTGACCTTATTGAAAAACTGATCATCGTTGATATTGGACCTAAAGGTTATCCGATGCACCACGATACTATCCTAGAAGGTTTACATGCCATTGACTTTGATGTCGTAAAGTCCAGAGGAAAAGCCGATGAAGTGATTTCACCTTACATTGAAGAGGAAAGCGTAAAACAATTCCTGCTAAAAAACCTCTACTGGAGAGAAAAAGGGGTGCTGGACTGGCGTATCAACCTATCGGTGATTAGCGATAATATGGAGAAAATAATTGGAAAATTACCCAACGATGAAGTAGATATCCCTACCCTATTCATTCGAGGTGAAAAATCAAATTATATTGTTGAAGATGACTATGCCGACATCTTCATGCAATTTCCGAACTCAGATATTGAGACAATTTATAATGCCGGACACTGGATTCACGCTGAGAACCCCTTTGACTTCTATAACCTAACGGTTAATTTCCTGCAGGATTAGATTACTGCTTCACAAACTTCAATGAGGCAACACCCCTATTTGTATTTGCTTTTAGCACATACACTCCTGTTGCCAATGAGCTTACATTGATAATCTCATTTCGATCGGTTGATGATAGCACCAACTGACCGCTTAGGTTAAACACTTCTACGGTGTTCAGCATAACACTCTCCTTCAATTGGAGTTTCAATTCATTTTCATTTAGAAATGTATACCCTGTAATGGCTTCCTGAACCTCCTGAATTCCTACAGGATACTCTATGGTCATTTCCATGAAAACAGGTAAGTGATCACTCATGTAAAACAGCGCATCTGCGATATCTGCCGGAACCACATAGTTAAACCCAGTATTCACAGCAGAGTTCAATCGGTTACCATCCTGCCCCACTGCTGTATAGCTTCCACTTGTGTACTGCACACGATTTGTACCATTCTTAACCTCATCCGAAATCAAAATGAAATCAAAACGATCATCCATTCCTCCAGAAGATCCTCCTGCGTACCCACCACTTTGAGATCGTGTTGACTGCGTATGAACTTCTGCATAAGAACTGTTATTGTGCCAACTACCCATCTCATCAATAGGATCATTAAACGCTACAGAACCACCGGTCAATAATGTTTGGCATGCAACTTCTGAACTCTCATACAGGTTAAAATCACCACCAATGATCAAATTACCTGATCTTCCTGCATTTTGCAGATAACTTTTAAAGATCGTTGCCTCACTCGATCGTGTATTTGCGTCTGTCTGCGTTGATCCGGCCTTAAGATGAGCACAATACAGGTAAAGGTAGGTGGTATCGCTACTCGCATCTAAGCCAGGTTCTTTATAATAAATCTTGTACTCAGAAATGTCTCTAGTACCCCCAGAAATTTGATGCTGGTCTACTAAACCAAACTTCTCATTATTATAGAACAACATGTTATCCGTGTCATTCCCATCGTAGAAGGTAGCTTTACTGTAATGCGTAACACCCTGCGTATTCATCGCATTTGCCAAAATCTGCGTTGCGCCATAGCTAGACTCCAACTCACATACCAAAAATAAATCTGGCTCAACATAGCGAATGATCTTCTCTAGCGTATCTACCCTGTCTAACGTACTATTGGGAAACTTAAGCAAGTTATAATACATAATGCTTACAGTTTCGTTATCGGTCTGGGCATTTGCAGTAAATGCGAGTAGGGAAGTTAGGGCTAAAATTAATTTTTTCATGTCCAATTTTTCAAAAAAAAAGTCAGGCGGTAAGCCTAACTTTCTTCTGCTAAGTTAGTTATTTTTTTACTTTTTTGCTCTCAGTAGTGTTACATAAACAGGAAAGTGATCACTGTACCCAGCTATGTATTGCCCATAAGAATAGGTTCTATGAGGGTATCCCTTGTACTGTCCTTCTTGTTGAATTAGAAACGCCTCATTAAAAATTCGAAACGCATAATACCCCATATCATCAAAGGATTTATCAAGATCGATGAACGATCCAGTTAAGATCATCTGATCAAAAAGGTTCCAGGCATCATTGTAACCAAGCGTTCCGTTCCCGCTTTTATACAAATCTGCTGTTGGGTTAAACAGATCTGAAGAAGACACTTCCGCTGGACTTGCTTTTGGCTTCATTACTTTCTTGATACTTTTACTCACTGGGTCGTCATTCAAATCGCCCATCATGATAATTTTCGCATCCGGCTCAGCCGTTCGAATTGAATCCATGATTTGCATACACAGCTCTGCTGCAGCGATACGCTTTGGACTACTTCTCTTCTCACCACCTCGTCTGGATGGCCAGTGACAAACAATAAAATGCATTCGCTCTCCTAGCAGCTCTCCCGTAACTAAGAGTTGGTCTCTAGTGTAGAAATGATCATTCCCTTCCATCTTCAAGGTAAAGGTTTTACTACTTTCCAGTTTAAAGTATTTCGGTTGATACAAAAGAGCGACATCAATTCCTCTTCGATCTGGAGATTCGTAATGAACAATTTGATAATCTCTATCCTTGATTGCCTCTTGGGCTACCAAATCCTCGAGTACCAATCTGTTTTCGATCTCCGCAACACCCAATATAGCCATTCCATCTGGTGTAGACTCTAAGCCCATCTTACTAATTGCATAGGACATGTTCTCTAATTTCTCTTTGTATTTTTTTGAATCCCAACTCTTCGGTCCAAGTGGCGTGAAGTCTTCCTGAAGAATTTTATTGGTATCTGGGTCAACGATCGTATCAAATAAGTTTTCTTGATTATAAAACCCTACACAAGCAACCTCATACTCCTTTTGTGCGTTTATTCCATTGGAAATGAACACAAAAGCAGCTGCATAACCCAGAGTTAATAAAAACTTATTCTTTGCTTCTCTTAAAATTGTTAGTGTCATTGACATTTTTTATACTTTTGGAAGCCCAAATGTAAAAACATTAAAGTTAATACTGGATGAACCTAAGGTTAATAATTTTATCAACGTTCCTCATTTCAGCGGTATCTAGTGCCTATTCGCAAAAGGATACAACGGCTGTTGATGACACCACTTCAAATTTCATTCCGCTTTTTATCATCAACGATGACAACGGTGATGACAATAGCGGACAAGTACAGAATATCAGCGGATTACTTCAATCATCCAGAGACGTTTATGCAAAGCAAGTAGGTTTTAACTTCAGCTTTGCTCGATTCAGAATGAGAGGTTATGATTCTGACGCCAATACGATCTTATTAAACGGAATGCCTGGGAACGATCCAGAAAGTGGTTACGCCATTTGGGCCTATTGGGGTGGATTGAATGATATCACGCGTTACCCAGAAGTTCAAACAGGAATTTCGAGTTCTCAAACAACTTTTGGAGGTTTGTTAGGATATACCAACATTAACCTGAATGCTAGTAGCAAAAGCCCTGGAACAAGAGTTTCTTATGCTGCTACCAATAGAACTTACCGTCATCGTTTGATGGTAACCCATAACACAGGATGGATGAAAGGAGACTGGGCATTAAGCATGTCCTTATCTGGAAGATACTCTAAAGAAGGTTATGTAGATGGTACTTTTTACAGAGGCTATAGTTACTTTGTAGGTCTTGAAAAGAAGCTTTCTGAAAAACACAGTGTAAATCTGGCCTATTTTGCTGCTCCCACGATTCAGGGAAGACAAGGAATTGCGGTTCAGGAGGCGTACGATCTTACTGGAAATAATTTTTACAACCCTTACTGGGGGTACCAAACCGATCCTGAATCAGGTGAAATGGTAAAGCGTAACGCAAGGGTTAGAAACAACCACGTGAACTACTTGATTTTGTCAGACAAGTACGAAATCAACAAAAAAAGCAATATTAAAGGAACATTGTACTATCAATTTGGTAGAACAGGTAACTCTAACCTAAACTGGAACAACACGTCTGATCCCAGACCTGATTATTACAGATACCTACCAAGCTATTCTTATAATGGCGGATACACTGAATCAGGAGACATGTATAATGCGCTCTGGACAGCAAATGATCCTACTACTACGCAGCTAGACTTTGATCAAATGTACTTTGCAAACAGTAAGAACCTCTACACGGTTGAAAATGCAAATGGAACAGGAGAAACTGTAGTAGGGAATCGCTCGAAGTATATTATCGAAGAGTACAGACAAGACCCAACAAGGTTAGGTGTTTATGGTGTTTACAATAGCCAACTTAACGACAACTTGCACTTCATGGCTGGTTTGAGTGCTTACAAATACAAAAGCGAAAACTATCGATTGATCAAGGATTTGCTTGGAGGAGATTATTGGTTAGACGTTGACCAGTTTGCCGAAAGAGATTTTGATGATCCTGAAGTAGCAATGAACGACCTTTCTACTCCGAATAAGATTGTAAAAGTGGGAGACCGCTATAGCTACGATTATGACATTCATGTTCAGTACAGCGAAGTGTTTTCTAACTTAGATTTTAAAGTTGGAAAAAGCATTGACGGTTATGTTGGTGCATCTGTAAGTGCAACTCAATTTTGGCGTCATGGAAACATTGCGAACGGAAAATTCCCTGAGAACTCAGCAGGGGATTCTGAAAAGCAAAAGTTCTTCAACTACGGTGTGAAAGGAGGTTTGATCTATAAGATTTCAGGTCGTCACATTATTAATTTGAATGTGTTGCACCAAACAAAAGCTCCTCTGACAAGAAATGCTTTCATTTCTCCTAGAACAAGAGATCAAGTGGTAGATGGATTATCAAGCTCAGTGATAACAAGTGGAGACATCAATTACTTGGTACGTTATCCTAAGCTAAAGGCGAGAGCTACGTATTTCTACACCATGGCAAACAACCTAACATGGTCCAGAAGTTTCTATCATGATGAATACAGAAACTTTGTCAACTACATGATGACGGGAGTAGATAAATTGTACCAAGGCGTGGAAATAGGCGTGGAAGGGAATGTAACTTCTACCATTGTGGCAAGTGCTGCCTTTACAAAAGGTCTTTTCACATACAACTCGAGGCCAAGTGCAACAATTACAGTAGACAACTCACTCGAAGAATTAGCAAAAGACAAAACAATTTACCTTAAAAATTACCGAATTGGAAACGGACCGCAAACAGCTGCTTCTGTTGGGTTAAAGTACAACTCTCCTAAGTATTGGTACATTGGAGTGAACGGAAATTACGTGACTGACATCTTTTTGGACCCTAATCCGGACAGAAGAACAGAAGAAGCACTTGAAGGCTATGTAGATACAGATCCTCAAGTAGAAGATATCCTTTCTCCAACGGAATTGGAGGGTGGCTTTATGCTGAACGCTTTTGCGGGATGGTCTTACCGTATCAAGAACGGAAAATACTTTAGAATTAACGTGAACGTGAACAACGTGCTGAACAATACATCATTTAGCTCTGGCGGATACGAACAGTTGCGTTATGATGCATCAGACATCGATAAGTTCCCGCCAAAATTGGGATATGCCTACGGTCTATCTTATTTTGCAATGGTTACTTACATCTTTTAATAAAAGCATTCGAAAAAAATGAAAATGAAAAACATATCAATCTTAGTTATTTTAGCAGGTCTTGTTGGCTTAGGGTCTGTTTCTTGTGAACCGGAATACGACACTCCTCCGATTGCTACTATCCCCGAGGGGAACCTGATTACCATTGACACTCTTTGGCATTGGTACGCTGATGGTGGAAGTCAATCAATCACAGAAGATTATTCACTTTATGGTGTAGTAACTACCGATGAGTCATCTGGAGCTTTCTACAAAGAAGTTTACATTCAGGATGGAACAAGAGGAATTCGTCTACGACTGACTTCAAGTTCAACCATGTCTATCGGAGACTCTGTGAGAGTATACTTAAAAGGAACTTACCTTGACAACTACAATGAGCTAATCCAATTAGACTCTGTTGACCCAGACGAGAACATCATCATCCAGTCAAATGGAAATGAAATCACTCCACTCAATTTGAGCATTTCAGACCTAAGTGCCAAAGAAACGATTGGATCTACAGACTTTTACACCTATCAGTCTATGTTTATTGAGCTAGACAACGTAGAGTTTGCACAAACTGGAGTTACCTGGGCAGATGCGGTGAATCAGTTTTCTGTTAACCACGACTTGAACGATTGTAACACGGGTACGGTATTGGTGAGAGCTTCTGGTTATTCAAATTATGCCGGAGATGTTGTTCCAGAAGGAAACGGTACTTTCATTGGTATTATGGGGGTGTTTGGAACAGATATTCAAATGTACGCTAGAACTCCTTCTGAATTGGATATGAATGGAAATAGATGTGGTTTTGTGTCTTGTACTACATTATCAGCACTTAGCGAGAACTTTGCTGCTTTCACGAATGGAGGAAGCGCAGGTAGCTATTGTTGGGAAACCATCTCTACAATCGGTTCTGCCGTATGGACTATCGGAGATATCTCTGGAGATCAACTGGCGGTAGCTTCAAATATTGGTAGTGGTGATGCTTCCAATGAGATGTGGTTGGTTTCTCCTGAAATGGCATTTGCCTCTTCTAATTCCCTATCATTTCAAACAGCAGTTAGTGGTTGGAATCATGATGGACTGGAAGTTTACATTTTAACGAACTACTCAGGAAACCCAAACTCGGCTACGCAAACACCCATTACCACGGCTACCATAGCAGGTAGTTCAAGTGGAAACAACGTGCTCGTAAGCTCAGGTAGTATTGCTATCTCATCGCTTATTTCAAGCGGACCTTATCACATTGGGTTCAAGTACAGCGCAAGTGGTGTTGGTGGAGAAACTTCTACTTACAAGG
Organism: uncultured Flavobacteriales bacterium; assembly: GCA_964387945.1. Lineage (GTDB taxonomy): Bacteria > Bacteroidota > Bacteroidia > Flavobacteriales_D > Parvicellaceae > Parvicella. The sequence continues at coordinate 60,425 of CAYLYX010000007.1, forward strand.
TTGATAACGTAATCTTAACGCAGTAAGTCGTACAAGTCATTAAATTGAACTATAATTTTGTCATTAATTAATAAAACGAATATGAAGAAACTTTACACATTAATCGGAGCGGCTCTTATTGCAGGATCTGCCTCTGCGCAAGTCTATTTTGGAAAAGACTTTGAAGATCAGGATGTAGAATCTGGTGGTTGTACAAACAATATTGTTATTGGAACAAATGACTGGTTTGCTTCTACTTTTAGCGGAAACAGTTTTGCAAAAGTGAGTAATGGAGGTAACACTGATTCCGAGGTTTGGTATATCACACCAGCGATCGATTTAACAGGTGCTACGTCTCCAATTTTTAGCTTTGCTTCTGCGGCTAACTTCTCTGGACCAGACATTGAAGTATATACCTCTATTGACTATGATGGAACAAGTGATCCAAATACACAAGGTACTTGGGTAGCGATGTCTCCTGCACTTTCTACTGGAAGTAATTACGACTGGGTGTACTCAGGAGAATTGGCAGTTCCTTCTACGTCTGCAACAACTTATTTTGCTTTTAAATATACCGGAACTACTTCAAGTGGAATGGTTTGGGAAGTAGATAGCGTTTTTGTTGCTGAAACTGGAGAGCCTTTTGATATTACGGTTATTCCTCCGCCACCATCAACAGTATCTATTTACGATATTCAGAACTCAAGTGGAGCTTCTACTTTTGACGGACAAAACGTGGCTACAGGAGGTGTTGTAACCTACATCAGAGATGACGGGAACTATTATATTCAGGATCCTGCTGGTGGAGCTTTCTCAGGAATTTATGTCTATGATGCCACGAACACTCCTACTATCGGAGATTCAGTAACCATGAATGCACAGGTTGACGAATACTATGATCTGACGGAGTTGAAAAACGTGACTAACTTCACAGTAGTTAGCTCTGGAAACTTCTTCCTTTCTACACCAATTTCAACAAACGAAATTGCGACAGAGGAATACGAGAGTGTTTTTGTAAGCATTTGTGGACAATGCGTTACTGAAGAAGGACAATACCAAGATTGGACAATCAATGACGGTTCTGGTGTGGGAAATATTGACAATTACAATGCTGATTTTCATCCATCTGGAACTAACATCACTGAGCCTGTAATGAACACTTATTATAGCGTGAAAGGAATCATTGACTACAGCTTTAGCGAGTTCAAATTACTACCTAGAGTAAACAGTGATGTAGTTGAGTCGACTTCTATGTGTGGTTTGAGCATCAACGAAGAAACTGTTAACTACGCAGTGTACCCAAATCCAACGCAAGAAAACATTACGCTTGAAATTGAAGGAAATCACGTGCTAAACATTTCTGATATCTCTGGTAAAGTGATTGAAGTTCTTAATGTGAACGGAACTACTAATATCTCATTAGCAGATTATACAGCAGGTGTTTACTTCTTCAATATTGAAGGAAACGTTACGAAAGTAATTGTAAAATAACTGTCACAAATAAATTTTTAAAGCGGGGCTCAGTTTTGAGCCCCGCTTTTTTTTGTACATTAGGGTAAGTAGTCAATCAAAAATGGTGACATGAAAAAGTTAGTTTATCTTTTTTTGTTGTTTACTATCCCTTTTTTTTCTTTCGCACAACAGGTGCTGAGCGTGGACTTAGGTAAGATCGAGTCCATCACGAATGATATCTCATCCGAGAATTATTACCCTACCCTGCTAACACGTTTTAATCAATTTGACACTACGCTATCTGCTAAGCAAATGCATCTGCTATATTACGGCAAGTATTTTCAACCCTTCTATGAACCTACATCACTTCATGAAGACAGAGAAGAAATGTTTGACTTAATCAAAAAGAAAGATTTCTCTAGCGCTCTAATTCATGGCAAGTTAGCTTTTAACGCAGACCCTCTTGATCTTAAAACCTTGTTTGGACTCTACCTTTGCCATCAAAATCTCTACAACACTTTAGAAGCCGAAAATTACCAGTTTCTATATTATGCTTTGATTGGTACTATTCTTAAAACCGGTAGTGGAAAGAGTATTGATGAGGCATTTGTCATTATGAATATCTCAGATGAATACGAGATCATTTCCAGTCTTGGAAAGGACATCAAAAAGCACAAAACCATCAAAGGAACTACCGATTGCTTTAAACTCAAAAAGGGTGAAGATAAAGTCCTGAATAAAATCAAAAAGCTTTACTTCAACATCTCGATCCCTTTGATGAAGAGCATCTGACTTACCTGAAAATTGGCACAAAAAAAGGGAAGCTACTGCCTCCCTTTATAAGTATCCTTGCTTTATTCAGCTTATTGATTCGCTAAATACCTATCTTTTAGGAAGTTCATCAAACTTTCCAAATCCTTGGCTTCTCGCTTATATTTACCCGCACCAGCATTGATAATCTGTGCTTTCTGAATGTAACTATCGGCTGTACTCCACTCATCCATCCATAAGTAAGCTTCTGCCAGATTCACGTAGATCAAAGCCGTCACTTTATCGTTTATTCTTGCTTTGTTATCATTCATATCACTTTCCTGAACTGCTGCCTCCCAAATAGAGATAGCCTTCTTTAACTTTGCCTTTGCATCAGATTTTGAAATATCTTGATAAATCAAGTCATAACCTGACTTTGCCTTAGTGTAGGCATCAATCAAATCGCTGTAATCGTGTCCTTTGTGCTTCTTAACCGTATAGATCTCCGTAGCATACGTCTTTGTAGGAAACCCACATCTATCGTTGACCATATCATTGATTGTCGTTAAAATACTCGTCAACTCCTGAGATTGAAGCGTCAACCAAAACTGATTGTAGTTATCAATTCTCCAATACTCAAAACTGTACTCAGAATCGTACTTATTGATCAGTTGAGACTTCTGTCCTGCATTAACATTCTCGTTAATAATGATTCCTTGCCCCGGTACCTCAACAGTAACCGAAACCGGCATTTCATAAGTAGCTGTGTACTCGTACTTCGTTGCAGCTCCTGTACCTGAAATCTTTTTCTCTACCTTAGCATTTTTGAGTCCTTCAAAGGTAATTTTAATCACTGCCCCTCCTTCTCCTTTAGAGAAACCTTCTAAGTTAATTGCCCCATCTACGATTCCTTCAGAAATGTCCGTAGTCAAAATTGGCTCATCCAACTCTTCCTTCAGCTTTGGCATTTCTGGATATGGCGGCTTCACAGGTTGTGCGGTTGGAGTTCCTGCATTCGCAGCTTTTTGCCACTTATCCATCTCCAACAAGTAGGCTTGATCGATCTTTTTCTTTTGTTCGATCCAGGTAACCAACTGTGATTCTGCCAAAGAGATTTTCGCTTCAAAAGCAGCCAACGAATCCTCATTAGAAGCGAGGTATTTATCGTGATTTACTTCAATGCTATAAATCTTAGGCCCTTTAATTGGGTTACTCGGCAACTGGATGTGGTTGAATGTGATCTTCTGATCATCCACATTCTGTGCAAAAGAGGCTCCTATGGTTAACATAGAAGCAAATAGTAAAATTTTCTTCATGACTTGGGTTTTAGTGTTTAGTCCTATCTCTTACAAAAATAAAACCAAAACCCGAATCCCCAAGAATATCAGTGCTTTAGTTTAGTTGCAAACGCCTTCTTAAACTTCTCCACTTTGGGTTGAATTACGAATTTACAGTACATTTCATCTCCGTGTTCTTCGTAATAATTTTGATGATAGTCTTCTGCAGGATAAAAAACTTCTAATGGAGAGATTTCCGTAACCACAGGATTTGACCAGGCACCTGACTCATTCAATTCATTCTTATAAAACGTTGCCGTTTCTTTTTGAGTTTCACTATGGTAAAAAATGGCTGATCGATATTGCGTTCCTACATCGTTTCCTTGTCTGTTTAACGTGGTAGGATCATGCGTTTTCCAAAAGACCTCAAGAATCTCTTTAAACGAAATGACAGCTGGGTCAAAAACGATCTGTGCCACTTCTGCATGTCCAGTTTTTCCCGTACACACTTCCTTGTAACTCGGATTCTTTACTTCTCCACCTGTGTATCCTGAAGTAACACTAACTACTCCATCTAACTCTGTAAACACAGCTTCTACACACCAAAAACACCCCGCTCCTAAGGTGGCTATTTCGTATCCATTATCTTCCATATCTTCAACTTGCTTATTTGCGTTCTGACTTCTGCAGGTTATGAATCCCAAACATAAGAAAATAGCATATATAAATTTCAACCGCATCTGTTAGATTTTATTTACTTTAGACCAAACTATTGCTATTTCATGAGAAATGCACTCATTTTGCTTATTTTAACACTATTGGTGGCTATGGAAGCGAACAGCCAGAACCCAACTAAGTATTACGGACACAGGGGGTGTAGAGGTCTTTTTCCTGAAAACACGTTGGAGGCTTTCCAGCATGCAATTGATCTTGGCGTAGACGGCATAGAATGGGATGTGGTAGTTACCAAAGACAATCAGTTGATCATCTCTCATGAGCCTTATTTAGATGGATCATACTGTAGGAATCAACAAGGAAAAGACGTTTCTGCTGCTGAGGGCAAGAAAATAAACTTTTATGACTTAACAGCTGCTGAAATACAGAAGTTTGACTGTGGAAGTAAGCCTTATCCCAAATATCCGGAACAGAAAAAATTGAAGACGTATAAACCTACAGTTCAAGAAGCCTTTGAAACCCTTAATCTCGAAAATGTAGAAATTTTATTCGAAGTAAAATCGGAGGAGAGTGATTACGGTGTTTTTCAACCTCAGCCAGAGGAGTACGCTCAGTTGATTGCAGATGAGGTGGCTAATTTTGCTTTCAATGAAAATATCATTTTCATGAGTTTTGATGCCAACCTTCTGGAAGCATTGCATAAAATATTACCCGATTATCGTTACGTATACCTCACCTATAAACCGTTTGTTTCGGTTAAAAAGTTCTTGCAAGACATCTCGTTTACGCCATTTGCGCTTGGAATGTATCACCCAACCGTCAGCAAAAAAGATGTTAATAGACTTCATCAACTAGGGATTAAGGCTTTCGCCTGGACCGTAAACAAGGCCGATCAGGCTAAACAACTGATAAAAAAAGAGGTAGATGGCATCATTACGGATTATCCAGACCGTGTGAAACGATGATTACTCGTTCATACACGCTTTGACCGTCTCATTAAACTTGGCTACTTGCTGATCATTGAATTCGAGTTTGCCATACTTCTTGTCCCATTCCTGAAAACATTGCTCTCCTTGTAAGCTGCTTTGGTGCATTTCAATCTTTTTGCACTCACACCACTCATTAGCAATTTCTTCTGCACTTGCCGAGGTACATGCCGCAAACGACAACATCAATAAAGAATAAATAACAACTCTGATCATGGTTTCAAAAGTACTAAAAATAAAAAAGCACCTCCAACTGGAAGTGCTTTTCTAACTTTTTTGAAGCGTATTGATTAGTGCTCTTCTTCTTCGCTTTCGTTATCTTTCTCACAAGCTTCAATCTCCTTCATCATTTCTTCCTTCTCTTCGTCAGAAGCTTCTTTGAATTTGTCTTTCCACTCTTTCTCCATTGCCTCACACTTTTCAACCATTGCCTCATCAGCATCTTCTTTGTCTAGAGTTACACATTCACAAACTGATGGTCCTCCACAAGAAGTCATTGCCAATGCAGCAACAACACCTAATGATAATAATACTTTTTTCATAGTTTTAAATTTAGTTAACTGTACAAATCTGTGAGCAAATATCATCAATTCATCTGGATATACAAACAATTTACTTTATTTCAGCATTAATTGTTGATCATTTTTTATCCATCAAGACGCGTGCCTGACTTCCAAACTCGAAAATTAAGTCTGGAATAAAGGCAACAAAAAAGCACCTCCAATTGGAAGTGCTTTTCTAACTTTTTTGAAGCGTATTGATTAGTGCTCTTCTTCTTCGCTTTCGTTATCTTTCTCACAAGCTTCAATCTCCTTCATCATTTCTTCCTTCTCTTCGTCAGAAGCTTCTTTGAATTTGTCTTTCCACTCTTTCTCCATTGCCTCACACTTTTCAACCATTGCCTCATCAGCATCTTCTTTGTCTAGAGTTACACATTCACAAACTGATGGTCCTCCACAAGAAGTCATTGCCAATGCAGCAACAACACCTAATGATAATAATACTTTTTTCATCTTAAAATTTATATTAGTTAACTATTTGGTGGCAAATATCTAAATATTCTTTAATCTGACCAAATAGAATTTAAAATTCATAAAAAAAACCGCTCAAAAAGAGCGGTTTAAGTATCCTAAGTGAGATGGATTACTCAGCCATTTTTGACAAAACAGACAATGCACTTCCAGGATCGCACTCAGCCATTTTAGTTCCAAGCTCTTTCCCTTGTTCCTCAGTTCCACGAGATCCTTTGTACTTCTCAACCCACTCGTCATGACAAGCATCTTTGTCATCACCTTCTTTTTCAGCGCAAGCACAAAACTCGTCTGCTGCTTCTTGTACGTTAATTCCTCCACAAGAAGTCATTGCCAATGCAGCAACAACACCTAATGATAATACTACTTTTTTCATCTTAAAATTTATATTAGTTAACTATTTGATACAAATATGTAAATATTCTTTAATCTAGCCAAATTGAATTATTACTTGAAACAACTTTACTCACCTTCAAGACCTAAACAATCTTCACTTGAGAGGATTTCTGCCATTGCCGCCTCATCCTTGGTAATATCTTCAAACGAATCAAATTCACTCATCATCTTCTCAAGTACGCAATCACAGTAAGCTCTCTCCCCTTTGTTCTCGCAGATATCCATGAAGTTTCTTTTATCCTCTTCTGACCATCCTCCACACGAAGAAAGCACAAATGCTCCAAGAAATAGTGACGCGGCAAACTGTTTTAATTTCATAATTCACTCAATTGGGTTAGCAAATATAACCAACAAATGCTCCCCACAAAAAACTATTTTAGAAATAATGACGGATACCAAAACTGAGGTTACGAATGGCTACTCCTTTGAGTACCATGGCTGGTGTGGTGACTGTTCCAACTCCCACAAACTCACGGAAAAAACCAACTCCGTATTCCAAACCAGCACTTAAAACTAAATTTTCTCTAAGGGGATAACTCAAGTTAACTCCCGGAGAGATTCCCACACCGTAGTCATCTCCCTGAAAACCACTGATAGACGTTTTGCGCAAAGACATGGAGTAAAATAAATTTGCATTCACAGATACGATAAACTTCTCTAAATAGATATCTCTTTCTAATCCTACTGTGGTTACAAACGGAATCAACTCGTGATATCGAACACCGTTTTGATTTTCGAAACGATATTGGGCAATTAACCTAACGTTATATGACCACCCTTCAAAAGGCGCTACTTGTCGAAACTCAAGGTAAATACCCGGGCGATAGTTGATTGGGTCATACAGGTTGATCAAATTGGACACTCCATAACCAAAACTTCTCTTAAATGTTTCTGTGGAATCGCTGTCTCTGTTTGATTGCGCACCTAAGCAAGGAGTGAGCAACAAGCATACAGCCATCGTGATGTGCTTTATCCAAGTGTTCATCTATTAGTTGAAGATATGTAATTGTCCAGAATTGGGATCAAATGAAGTACGGTACTGATGCAACGAAATGGGTGCTGGGCCTTCGATCACTGTACCATCATATATGCTGTATTTGGTTCCATCGCAATCACATTCTACAAAAAAATTGGTACTGTCTACTACCCCATATCCACAGGAATTCGGTAGCTCATAGGTACATCTTCGCTCATATGCCATCATTATTTCGAACGATTGTCGATAGACAATTATTCCGTCATTCCCTCCGGTAACATACACCCAACCCCCGATGATATTGAGGTTAGAATAAGCAGGAAGAGAAGTATTGATGTAAATATCTACGGGAACATAGGGCATCTGATTTCTGTTTCCTCTGCACCCGGTCAACAGGAACATCACCAAGAATAACGATATGATGGAAAAGCGTTTATACATCTTGTAATTGTAAATTTAAACGAATATCTTTACAGAAACGTGCCTTTTTGGTGCGAAATTTGTCTAATTCACTTCAAAGATACACGATTATGCGAATTCTATTCTTCATACTTTTTCTAGGTTTAGCTGGTACCACGGCCACTACTTACGCTCAAGAACCTAAGAACGAGTTCTACGAAAAGAAGAAAAAAGAGAAGAAGAAGAATCAGAAAAAGGCGGAGAAAGAGCTACTAGAGCAACACGAAGACATTCAAAGCAAGGAGACTAAAAAAATGATGAAACAAACTAAAAAGAAATCAAAACGACTCAAAAAAGGGAAATCTCCTGAGCCGTTTTGGAAAAGATGGTTCGTTAAGCATTAATCCCTTCCGAATAACTTCGGCCTTACTTTATTCTTCCAAATCGCTCTGGCAATAAAGAACAGAATCGTACAAATGATAATTGCTGGCCATGCATAGGTCAGATTTACAAAGAAATCTACAACGGCTTCCCAACCACCAACTAACGCTAGGGTGAATCTGTTTTCTGGTTCTTCAGTATGCGTTTCAGCACTCGTCTGCTGATAAATGTAGAGGTCTAAGGTGGAATATGAAATCTTAGAGCTAAGGTTCTTTAAATGCGCTTCTGCCAACTCAATGTCTTCTCTCAGATAATTGATTTCTTTTTCAATTTCTAGGATATCCTCGATAGAATGCGCTTTCTCAAGCAATGCAATATACTTCTGTTCTAGCGCCTTTTTATTTGCAATCCTTGCCTCGGTATCTACAAACTCATCCGTTACATCTTCTACATAAATGTTCTTGTTGTCAAAGCGTTCAATACCATCGCAGAGGGCATCCACAAAAGGTTCGAAGTACTGGTTTGGAATGCGAACAGTCATGTACTGATTAATTCGATTACCATAATAATCTTCTGACTCACTGCTCACATAGGCTCCAAATTGCTTAATTAGCGCATTGATCTTTCCACGCATTTCGTAAACGTCAACTGTTTCGAAGCCAATATTTCCAGTTTTGATGAGTAACTGAGTGGATACAGTCTTGTCTGTGGCCTTCAAATCCTTTCCTACCATCTCACTTTTCTGCTCAAAGTCCTTTTCATACTCGGTTGCAGCATAGTCATCTGCTGCCATATCATAATAGGCTTCATTTTTGGCATACATTGGGGCTGACCCTTCGGCAGACTCCATGTTTGATTCGGAAGTATCGTTTCCAGAGCTCCCTGAGCTACAAGAAGAAGTGATCAAGCCTAAAAAGGCAATCAACAATAATGCGGTCTTTTTCATAATCATTTGGTTTTAATGAACATTCCTAAAACAAAAAATCCGTACACCAAGTGCACGGATTCGTTCATTGTATTTCACAAAAAATTATTCAATAATAACCTCGTAGGGCAATCTCGCCTGAACTCCTCTCATCGAAGACATCTGATCTATCGTTTGAATCATTTTCATGACTTGATCAGACGCTGCAACTCCTGTTTGCGCTTCTTCTTTGCCTAATTCCATTTGTCTCAGGAAATCCATGATACCGTTATCCCATTCAGGATATACTTTTACATTAATGTCACTTTTCTTGACTCCTGCTTTCTCCGCAGCAAAATAAAGTGCGTCATCTATTCCTCCTAATTCATCTACAAGACCGATGTTCAGCGCATCAGTTCCTGCCCAAACTCTTCCTTGCCCAATGCTATCTACATCTGCTTGGGTCATTCCTCTTCCTTCGGCAACTTTCTTTGTAAAGTCATCGTAGATATCATCCACACCTTGCTGCACGATCAACTTTTCTTCATCCGATAGGGGTTGGAAAATAGAAAAAACAGCATGTTCATTCGTCATCACTCGATCTGTGGTGACACCTAACTTCTCCTCTAGCATAGGACCAATATTGGGAATAATTCCAAAAACTCCGATGGACCCAGTAATGGTATTTGGTTGTGCATAAATCTTATCCGCAGCACATGCAATGTAGTACCCTCCTGATGCAGCCAAATCTCCCATGGAAACTATAACCGGTTTTTCTTGCTTCGTCAATACAACCTCTCTCCAAATCACATCCGAAGCCAGCGCATCTCCTCCCGGACTGTTGATTCTCAAGACTACTGCCTTAATATCTTCGTCCAAACGAGCATCGCGAATAGCTTTGGATAACGTCTCCGAACCAATGGTTTCTCTTGATCCGCTTCCGCTATTAATTCCTCCCACGGCATAGATTACAGCAATGTTTTCGTCTTGATCTGCATTCTCAATCTTGATGTCCTGATCTTTGTGATACGCATATTGTCCAAAATCTAAGAAGTTGATCTCATCAATAGAAGATGCTTTTGTCTTTGATTTCAGGATATCCAATACTTCATCTTTATACAATAAATCATCTACCAATCTGTAAGACAAGGAAGTTTCTCCGTTTCTAACATAGATACTATCTGCCATCTCATTCAGTTCATTGATGCTAATGCCTCTTGATACTGAAATCCCCTTTAACATCTGATTCCACATTGCATTCAAGTAAGTCATCGTTTGCTTTCTATTGGCATCACTCATGCTATCTAACATCAATGGTTCAACGGCAGACTTGAATTTATTGTTTGACCCTCTGATGATCTGCATATCAATCCCGAGTTTATCAATGGTTCCTTTAAAGAACATTAATTCAGCTCCCAAGCCTTTAAACTCCACTACTCCTGCAGGATTGAGATAAACTTCATCTGCAGCCGAAGCCAAGTAATAACCTTTTTGTGTGTAGTAATCAGAATAAGCAATTACAAACTTCTTAGAGTCTCTAAATTTCAAGATGCTATTTCTAATTTCTTCTACCGTTGCCATTCCAGCACTCAAGTTGGTCGGCAGATTCAGCAGCACTCCATCAATTTTATCATCTTTCTCTGCGGCATTCAGTGCTAATTTGATCTCTCTCAAACCAATTGTATAGTGTGTCTGAATATCAGAACCTGTGAAAGAAATTTCTGCATTGGAAAGTTCCGAAACCCTTCCAAAATTCATCTCCAACACGCTGTGCTCTTCATACTCAAACTCTTCTTCATCAAAAACGATCCAGACCGTAAAGATCAAGATCAAAACGCCTAAAAAGGCAATGAAAAAATAGGCTAACGTAGATGCCCAAAAACTCCTCCAAAATGGTCTCATATTGCGTAAATTTAGTTTACTGGTACAAAGTAAGTAATCGACCTTAGAAATTTACAGGGGTTATACATGAGTGGTAATTGTTGTTTGTTTAACGGTTTTTATTTACTTTTGAACTAGGATTATCAGTTATGAAAAAAGTATTGATTATAGCATTCCTGTTGGCAACTACAATTCCTTTGTTGAATGGTTGTAGTAGTTCTGAAAATTCAGAAAATCAGGCTGTTCACACCAAAGCCTGCACCCTTGAAATATCAGGCATGATGTGTGAAATGGGTTGTAAAACGACCATTCAGAATCGAATTAATGAATTAGAAGGAGTGGTGACAGGTGAAGTAGATTATACCTTAGGTAAGGCCTTTATCACGTATGATGCGAATGTACTTTCTTGCACAGATATCATTGCTGAAATTGAATCGATTGGTGACGGAGGGCTGTATGAAGCCAAAATGGTTGAAGATAAAGATATAGAAAATGCCCCGGTTACTATAGAGGAGGAAGCCAACTCAAAGAGTGCCAGTGTGAGTACCTATTCGTTTGAAGTGCCAGATTTATCTTGGTTTTTCTCTGAGTTGCTTTAATTGCTTATGAGTTATCCTTTGTCGCCTTTTCTGGCTCACACTACCAAAATGCCTTTTCGAATTGATGTAGAAAGTGCTGAGGGCATTTACATTCGAGACAAATCTGGAAAAGTTTATTTGGATTTTATTTCAGGCATTTCGGTAAGTAATATCGGACATCGACACCCGCAGGTACTGGCTGCCATTCGTTCGCAGTTGGATAAATACATGCACACCATGGTTTATGGTGAGTTTCATCAGGATCCTCAAATTGATCTCGCATCTCTTTTGAACAAAACACTTCCAGCAGGATTAGATGTTTCTTACTTTGTAAATTCAGGCACAGAAGCCAACGAAGCTGCACTGAAACTAGCGAAGCGATATACAGGAAGAAACAAACTGGTTTCATTTGTAGGTGCTTATCACGGGAATACGCATGGCTCAATGAGTGTGAGCCACAACGAAATGAAGAAGGCTCCTTTCAGACCTTTGCTGCCTGGTGTAGACTTCATACGATTTAATGAACTCAGTGATCTATCCTTAATAACACAAGAAATCGCTGGCGTTATTGTGGAGGCGATTCAAGGCGATGCTGGTGTGAGAATACCTCACCCCGACTATCTGCTTGCGCTAAAAAAGCGTTGTGAAGAAGTGGGCGCACTCTTGATCTTTGATGAAATTCAAACGGGTTTTGGTCGAACCGGAAAACTGTTTGCCTTTGAGCACTACAACGTAGTACCAGACATTCTGACCATTGCTAAAGGTTTCGGTGGAGGAATGCCGATTGGTGCAATGGTTTCCAGCCATGAAGTTATGGATGTTTTGACGGAGAACCCGGCATTGGGTCACATCACCACCTTTGGTGGACATCCTGTGAATTGTGCTGCAGCTCTTGCCAACTTGAACGTATTGCTTGAAGATGACCAAGCTTTGATCAAAACCGTTGAAAGCAAGGGACAGCAAATTGAAGATTTGCTGCAACATGATCGTGTCATTGAAATCAGAAGAAAGGGAATGTTTTTCGCGATTCAGATGGAAAATGCTGAGATTGTGGCCAAAGTCGTTAATGGATGTAAAGAAAAAGGATTACTAAGCTATTGGTTTTTGTCTAATCCTGATAGTTTTAGAATTGCACCTCCATTGACCATTACAGATGTTGAAATCAAGAAGGGTTGCGCTTTAATTCAAGAGGTTTTTGATAGCTTATAAAACAGCTGCTCCGAATACGCAGACATCGTCTGTTTGTTCTGCTGCTCCTTTCCATTCGTCAAAATAGTTTTCGAGCAAAATCTTCTGCTCTGGAAGGGACAAATTACTACTCCCTGAAATGAACTTTAAAAACCTTCTCAACATCATTTTTTTGTGATTATCACCACCAAACTGATCAATATAACCGTCTGTGGTAATGTACACCTTATCTCCTTTTTCTAACGGAAGGGAATGATTAGTAAATGGCGTAAAATTTTCCGTATAACCCACGTGTTGACGATCTCCTCTCAATCGAATCAACTGTTTATCTCTCACCACAAAGCACGAATTGTTTGCTCCAGCAAAATAGAGCATCTTACTCTTCTCATCCACTACACAAAACGAAACGTCCATTCCATCTCTCATTCTCATGTCATCGTTGGTAGCCAGTAGCTTGGTGAGTTCTTCTCTTACCATTCCTAGCGCTTCCGCAGGGGAATTGACGTCTCTATTTTTAAAGGTCTGGCGAATGAGACTACTACAAAGTACACTCAAGATTCCGCCAGGGACACCATGCCCTGTACAGTCACCAACAACAATTGCTTTTAAACAGGTTCCATCATTTGTTTGAATCTCATCTACTAGGTAGAAATCGCCCGAAATAATATCCTTGGGCTTGAACAACACAAAGTTATTCTCAAAAATACTGCGAATCTTATCTGCTCCCGGACGAATGTTATCATGGATTCGCTTGGCGTAATTAATACTATCTACTAGGTTTTTATTGATCTCTTGCAGCTCCATCGTTCTTTCGATCACCTTATGTTCTAGAGTATCGTATAAACTTGCTTTTGAAATTGCAGAAGCGGCATAAGAAGCCAAGGATTTAAGAATGTTGAGGTGACCATCGTCATACGCATGAAACTTCATACTTTGAATGGTAATCACACCGATCACTTCCTTGCCATCCATCAAAGGATAAAAAATCAAGGAATTGGGCATTTCTCCCATGGGCACTTTTATCTCATTGACGTAGTTGTTGAACTCCTTCTTATTATCACCAATTCGGATTTCCTGCTGGTTCAAAACCGTCCAAACAGAGTAATTATCCGTATCATCTAGCGATACGGATACGGGCTGTTGTCGCTCGCCTTTTTCTATCTCAAATTTATATTCTATGGAGTGGCTTGCATGATCTACGATTCGAATGCCAAACATATCGGCATCCATCAGGTCGCTGATCTTCTCGTAGAGGGTTAGAAAAATCTCTTCCAAATCTAACGAAGAGGTCAGTTTATACCCGATTTCTGAAATTAATCGAGATCTCCTGTAGGTTTCTTCTAAGATATTCTTTTGCTGCTGAATCTCGGCCGTTCTTCTTGCAATAATTTGCTCCATCTCTTGATACACCATGGCTTTTTTCAATGCCACAGAGATAAAAACTGTGAGGTTTTTAATGAGTGAAAGGCTGTAGGAATCGTAAGCATATTTGTTATAACTCTGTACAGAAATTACTCCTACTACTTTATTTTCACTGAGCAGTGGCAAGTACACAATAGACATCGTTACATTTCCGATCAACGGACCTAGGTTCTTGATATACTTTGAAAGTTCCACTTCGGAATCTCGAATGATCAACTCCTGATTGTTGTGAAAACAGATCGAGGCGAGTTTATTTTTATCCTTTAATGGAATTACATAATCTTCATACCTTTCGTTATTCTCTACAAACAAGGGGAAATTAAGCTGCTCACCTGTTTCATCTAGCACTCCAATACCGAAAGCATCCACCTCCATGATCTCGTTGAAACGTTCGTAAACTTTTCCAACAATGTTTGCGATATCAATTTCTGCTGAAATCTCAAGTCCAAGTTCACTCAGCAAACTAGCATTCTCGCGTGCCTTTAGCAGACTTTTCTCAGTGCTTTTATAATCCGTAATGTCTTGACAAACTCCTGAGTTCTTGATTAAGTTCCCTTCAAAATCAACAATTGGAAAAGATTTTTCTCGAATCCAGCGGGTTCTACCCTCTACTACCACCCGATACTCAATCTCGTAAGGAATTCCTTGATTAATTCCGTCATAAGCCGTTGTTAAGATCAGAAGGTCCTCCGGATGCGCATAATCTTGATTGTAGCTACCACCATTGTAAAAAAAGCTCTGGTCTGCACCCATTATCTCTTTCACATTGGGACTAATGAATTCGTATCGCTGAAACTGAATATTGTAGAGATAATAAACATCGTTGATAGACGATGTAATCTGGTCAAACGTTACCTGAGATGCCTTCAAGTTCATCATGGCCGTCTTTCGATCTGTCACATCCTGAACTACAGAGATATATTTGGTCATCTCACCGTCCTCATCCAGAATGGGCGTGAGGTTTAACTCTCCCCAAAAAGTTGTTCGATCTTTTTTGTACTGAATAAGTTCACATTTGATGGGCTCCTTATCGGTAAAAATCGCTTTTTCAATCTTAGCAATTGTCACGGGATCCATTTCAGGACCACCCACAAAATCTACAATTTTCTTACCCCGAACTTCCTCAAGGGTAAAACCATAAATTTTTTCAAATGCTTTATTTACCCATTCTACCACATCATCTGCGGAGATAATCAAAACTGCTTGACTGATGCTTGAGGCTACCAGTGATAGGTCGTCAAATTCAATTTTATTTGGATAAGATTGTTTCAAATAAGGAGGTATAACAACCACAAGATAAAACTATTAACTGATATTAATGTTTTATTAAAAGATTTTTCGACCAATTGAGAAAAGTGGGTGTTTAATTTGTCTCTGTATCCCAAATGTATTCATTAATGATACCCCCATTTTTGAAATAAGCAGTGTTCCACTTGCTCGTAACTTTCTTATATTCATCAGCTTTGTTACCTCTTACCACAATTCTTACAATGGTAATCTCTACCACTTCACCGAGGTTATTGGTTCGCTGGAATGTCTTTTCTGTGATTCCCTCAGGATACTGATTGGCTAGCGCATCTACATTCTCATCTGAAAACATGGTAGCCTTTTGTGTCTTCACACTATCCATTGACAATGAATTATTGTAGCCTACGTCTTGAAAGTCTTTATTAAGCGCTTCATTCTCGTCCGACTTTTGATCCTTATAGGCCTCCATGTCTTCCATATTGTTTTCTACCATGGCAGACTCCTCATCCATCAGCGTTGCTTGGTCTTCCTTAATCTTGTCCTTATCTAGATAGTTCTGTTGACTTCTCTCCTCATTTGTTTTCAAATCATCCTGATAATCATCCATCTTCTCGTCCTGATAGATTTCCATGGCTGAAACATTATCTTCTCTAGGCATATCCATTTCATCCGCAAAGTGCTGCAGGTAATCCTGATACTCCACATTGTACTCATTTACTTCATCTGTTTTCTTAACACTTTCCTCAACGTTAGACAAAGTGATATCTGTCTGAAGCTCTTTGTACTCATCCATTTGAACGACCGTTTCATCTTGTCTTCGATTATCGGAATCCTCAGAAAAGTCTTGAAGATAATCATGGTATTCAACGTTGTATTCGTTAACAGCATCCGTTTTTTCGATACTCTCTTCAACATTGGAGAGGGTAATATCTGTTTGCAACTCTTTATAATCGTCCATCTGGATCACTGTCTCTTCTTTTCGTCTCTTGTCTCCATCTTCAGCAAACAACTCATACTCTTCCGCCCTATCTCTGTAATCTTGGTGGGTATCGTATGTTGCCGAAATTCCTTGATCGACCAACTCATTATTGATATCTATTTGTGACTCTTTGTAGACTTCCATGTCCACGATGTTGTCTTCTCTATTGTTATCCAGGTTGATATCGTATTCTGCACGCTCTTGTTCGCTCTCGTTGTAGTAATCATCTAGATCATAAGCTCTTGACATTTCATCGTCTGAATAGTTCTGCAGTTTGTCTTTTTCTTTCTCCTTAAAATCTTCAATTTCAGGCAGGACATCTTTGCGTTGCTGATCCCAAGTTTGATGATTGTCTGCGAAGGTTTGATCCATCTCTTCGTACTTATCATTGATGGTCTGTGTTTTTCCGGTCTGGTACTTTGCGTTTTCAACTGTTTCAGTACCTACTTTTTCTTTATAGCCATCGTACTCTCCATCTTTATCTGTGATTTCATCTACCCGCACATCATCCCACATCTTTTCAATTTCTTCTTCCGTCATGCTAATCTCTTCACCTTGATAATAGGGATCAACTTTAATCGCTGTTTCTTTCGCTTGTTTGTCTTTCTGTGCTTGAGATGCCTGACTCATCAGGTCTTGAATCTCGGCAATTTTATCTTTGGGATATTTTGCTCCCGGTTTTTCACCCAAAGCACCCTGATAAGCTTCGATTGCTTTCTGATACTTTTTCTCCTGAAACAGGGAGTTTCCTTCCTGCACGAACTCGTTATACGCATCCAACTTACCAGCATTCGCCCGTGCGTTTTTGATCTTTTCAAGCTGTGCGGGAGGATATGGATCGACAGGCTTTAAGTCATTAGCTCTGCCATACAACTCTTCAGCTCCATCCCAGTTTTTGGCTGCAAACAGTTCATCCGCTTTATCAATGATCTTTTGGTATTGAGCATTTGCCGCTATGTTAGCCCATTCCTCCATGAGGTTACTCAGCTTGTTTACCTGCTCCTGAGGATAAGATTCGTCTGACTTGATCTTGTTTGCTTCGTTATACAGGTCTTTTGCCTGAACTGCAAGATCATCACTCTTAGCTGCTATGGCTTCGTCTCGCTTGGCATCTGCCTTAGCAATGGCGTCTTGATACTTTTCGAGCAGCTCATTTTTGTTGGCTAGTTTTGCCAATAAGTCGTTGATTTCGTCAATGCGTTGTTGTGGTTCATTTTCGCTCGGCAGCACATTCTTTGCCTCAGTATAAGTTGCAATCGCTTCTTGGTACTTTTCCGCATCCTTCTGCGACTTTGCCTTATTCATCAATTCCTGATACTTGGCTTTCTTTTCTGCCATTTCATCTGCAGCGTTAGCGGCATCCAACTTCGCTTGCTTAGCTGCTTTAGCTTCATCAATTTTAGCTTGGGCTGTGGCATTATCTACGCCTAGATTTAGTGCTTGCTGATAATCTGCAATAGCACCGTCAAAACTTTCGCTTCCTAATTTACCGTCTCCAGATGCAATGAGTTGGTTAAATTCTTCTGCTTTCTTCTTCAATGCCTTCACCTCCTCGATGCGTTCATCCAAGATGGTTTCTCCCGGGAATAGTCCTTTTGCTTTATTGTATAAACCGATGGCTTTATCGTACTCACCATCATCTGTAATTTCTTTTCCCTTCTCTAGGTACTTCTGAAGTTGCACATTTTGCTCAGCTTCGAGCTGTTTCTTCATCAATTCATTTACCTCATCGATCTTCTGCTGTGGAATCGGGCTGTCTTCTTTAACCTCTTTCGCCTGGGTATAAAGGTCTTTTGCAGTTGCCCAATCTTCAGCATCTTTTGCAGCATCCCCTTGAGCAATCAGGTCATTAAATTGTTTTTCTTTGGCTGCTGCTGCTTCATCTGCCGCCATCTGCGACTCGTACTCCGCTTTTGCATCCTTCGCTTCTTGGATTTTTTGATTAGCCAGATCGTTATCTACATTCAGTCCTAGTGCAGACTCGTATTGTCCGATCGCCATGTCAAAGGCTTTCGAAGACAAGTGTCCATCTCCTGCATCGATGAACTTATCAAACTCAGCTTGCTTGGCTGCCTCATTCTGAGCTGCCATTTCGTTCTCATAAGCCAATTTAGCATCTTCTGCCTCCTTAATCTTTTGATTCGCTAGCGTATTATTGACATCCAAGTCTAATGCAGCTTGGTAATCACTGATTGCGCTATCAAAATCTTTATCTCCTAGTTTACCATCACCGCTAGAAATCAACTGGTCAAACTTCGCTTGTTGTTGTTCCTCTGCATTTTTTGCGGCTAAATCTGCCTCGTAAGCAGCCTTCGCGTCTTCCGCTTCCTTGATTTTGGCATTGGCTGTTGCATTATCCACGTCTAAATCTAGCGCTTGCGTATACTTGTCTATGGCACTATCAAAGTCTTCACTGCCCAACTTCGTATCGCCATCCGCAATGAATTGATCGAACTGCTCTTGATTTGCCGCTTCTTGATCTGCCTCATTTTTTGCTACCTTGGCATCTTCGGCTTCTTTGATCTTTGCATTAGCAGTAGGGTTGTCAACGCCCAAGTCTAATGCTTCTGTGTATTTTGAAATGGCCGCATCAAAATCCTCGCTACCCAACTTATCATTTCCATCTGCAATCAATTGATCGAACTGCTCTTGTTTAGCAGCCGCTGCTGCTGCATCTTCTTTTGCGGCTTTAGCATCTTCAGCTTCTTTGATCTTCGCATTGGCAGTAGGGTCATCCACGCCTAAGTCTAATGCCTCGGTGTATTTTGCAATGGCTGCATCAAAATCCTCACTACCCAATTTTCCGTCACCATCCGCAATGAATTGATCAAATTGTTCTTGCTTAGCAGCGGCTGCTGCTGCATCTTCTTTTGCTGCTTTGGCATCCTCTGCTTCCTTGATTTTTGCATTAGCAGTAGCGTTATCAACGCCCAAGTCTAATGCCTCAGTGTATTTTGCAATGGCTGCATCAAAATCCTCGCTACCCAACTTATCATTTCCATCTGCAATCAATTGATCGAACTGCTCTTGTTTAGCAGCTGCGGCTTCGGCATCTTCTTTTGCTGCTTTAGCATCCTCTGCTTCCTTGATTTTTGCATTAGCGGTAGGGTTGTCAACGTCCAAATCTAATGCCTCGGTGTATTTTGCAATGGCTGCGTCAAAATCTTCGCTACCCAACTTATCATTTCCATCTGCAATCAATTGGTCAAACTGTTCTTGCTTAGCAGCGGCTGCTTCCGCATCTTCTTTCGCGGCCTTAGCATCTTCTGCTTCCTTGATCTTCGCATTGGCGGTAGCGTTATCAAAACCAGTATTCAAAGCTTCAGTATACTTAGCAATGGCTGCATCAAAATCCTCGCTACCCAACTTATCATTTCCGTCTGCAATGAATTGGTCAAACTCTTCTTTCAGCGCTGCAGCAGCTTCGGCATCTTCTTTTGCCTTCTTGGCAGCTTCTGCTTCTTTGATCTTTGAGTTGGCTGTTGCATTGTCAAAACCGGTATTTAAGGCCTCCGTGTACTTTGCAATGGCAGCGTCAAAATCTTCACTACTTAACTTATCATTTCCATCTGCAATCAATTGGTCGAACTCTGCTTTCTTAGCAGCATTAGCTTCTTCTTCTTCCTTCTTTTTCTTCAGTTCCTTTGCCTTAGCCAATTCACTAGAAACCCTACTGTCATCCTTAAGCTCTAGAGCTGCAGTATATTTTTCGATTGCTGTATCGTAATCTTCATCCAGCATTCCTTTATCACCTGCTGCAACCAATTCATTAAAAGCCTGCTCAGCTTCCATTTGCTCTTTGATGATATCCTCACATTCCTTCACTTTTGCAGGAGGCTCTTTTTCATCTGGCTTAATTCCTCCCGCTTCTTGATACAATGACTTGGCATAGGCGTAATCCTTATCCGCAAAAGCCTTATTGGCCTCGTCCATCTTTGCGTTGTACTTGGCATCTATTTCTGCTCCTGCAGCTGCTTCTTTTTGCGCTTTAGCATCTTCGATTTTGGCATCAATCTTCTTGTCATCTGGCATGATGGACTTTGCCTTTTCGTACTTAGCAATGGCCTCATCGTAATTCTTTGCGCTCAAAGCACCATCACCAGCGGAAACAGCTTGGTCAAAACTCTTCTTTTGTTCAATTTTTTCCTCAGTAGAAGTTATCTTTCCTGTCACTCCAGGATCTCCTTGTTTGATTTCTTGCGCTTTTTGATAGCTGCTCAACGCATCGGAATAGTTGCCCGATTCAAAGGCTTTGTCTCCATTTTCCACAAACTTCTTGAACTCTTCCTCTTCTTTGTTCGCCTCTTCCTCTAATTTTTTGAAGAACTGCTCGTATTTATTCTTCTGGTTTCCAGAATAAGACATATCTGGAGCGACTCCGCCTGTGGCAGGGTCAATCGCCAATTTACCAATCTGGAAACCGTTAGATACTGGAGAATAATCTACATCCGGCTTCATTCCATCCAACTCAAAAGGAATGTCTAACGGAATTTCTTGCGGACTATCTTCTTCGTAATATCCTGTTTTGGCATCAATGGCAATGGTCTTACTCAAGTAACCGTCATAGCTCACAGTCATGGTATATTCAAACCCCATTGGGAGCTCTAAATCAGCGTACTTACCATTGGAAGCTGTAGTAATGGTCTGAAAAGGAGCTCCGTTTTTCTTTACCGTAATGGTTGCTCCACCCAGCTTTTTTCCGGAAGCTGTTGAGATCCTCCCTTCAATAAAAATAGTAGGCGTATCCTGAGCAGATAACGTCTGAAACGCACCTGCAACTACTAGAATTACCAGTAACCAACTATATTTTAACAACTTGACCATTTAACTTACAAATGTCGTATTTATTCTTTAAACCTTAAAGTGAGCCATAACGAAATTTCTGTAAAGAAGTTTCATCAGGCTGAGCACCCTTGTTTTAAGGGTGGTACACGGCTATAATGAAAAGGTTCAAAAAAAGTTACTTTTTTTTCAGGTGAGTTTCATATTTTTCTTTCTGAGCACTGGAAAACTCAGTATCTACCATTAGTCCTGCCGTAGCCGGATCGATGATTAGCTTCCCTATGTAAAACTCTTTATCTTTGAGTTCCCTTCTTTTTTTGACTTCTTTATTCTTATGGAGCGAAAAGGGAATGATCATTTCGGTCACTGGTGGAGCATCCTCCTCATAGTACCGATCTTTGGCATCAATCACAATCCGCTTAACTACATGACCTTTCATTTTAACTTCTAACACGTAGATCCGTCCCATCTCCATTTCAATGACTTCGTACTTTCCCAACGAATCGGTTGTTCGGTGTTGCAAAACCATTTCTTGATTCTCATCATAAAGCGTCACTTCTGCCCCAGATAATAGTTGCTCTCCCGAAGTAACCTTTCCCTTGATTTCAATCTTGGGTGTATCTCCAGCATACCCCAAACCGAGTAAAAATGCTAGTATAAAAATCGTGATTACTTTTTTCATATTTGCTATGTTTACAATCAAAAGTAATCAATTATGCACAGTTTTTGGGAATATCAGCAATGGTTTAAAGGAATTGATCATTTGGTGATTGGTAGCGGAATAGTTGGCCTTCAATGCGCTATTTCACTTCGTAAAAAGTATCCCAAAGCAAAAATAACCGTTCTTGAAAGAGGGTATCTACCATCGGGTGCAAGTAGTAAAAATGCTGGTTTTGCCTGTTTTGGGAGTCCCTCAGAAATATTGGATGACCTCAAAACAAGTTCGCCTGAAGAAGTTGCTCAATTGGTTGAACTGCGTGTAAAAGGGCTGGAAATTCTTAAAAGTAGTTGTGGGGAAGCTCAAATAGACTTTCTACAATTGGGTAGCCATGAGATCTTCACCAATGAGCAAGACACACTGTATAACACTTGTGTTAATCGAATTGACGAGCTAAATGAACTCCTTTACTCTATTTTCAAAGCGCCTCTTTTCGAACGGGCTGATGACGCCATTGCAAGATTTGGATTTAACCAAGTTAATCACCTGATCAAAAACAACTTAGAAGGGCAGTTGGATACCGGCAAAATGATTCAGCGATTGATTCAATTGGCACGCGCTGCTAACATTGACATCATCAATGGTGCAGAAGTTACTAAAATAGAGGATTCAGGAGAAAAAGTAACGCTCGAAATTAATGACAACTACACCTTCCACAGCCGAAGGGTATATGTTGCCAACAATGGTTTTGCTGCAAAACTCCTTCCACAACTGGACATTCAGCCTGCAAGAGCCCAAGTGATGGTTACTTCTCCTATCGAAAACCTGACAATTGAAGGGACTTTCCATTTGCTAGAAGGCTACTACTATTTCAGAAACATTGGCAACAGAGTTTTATTCGGTGGAGGTCGAAATCTAGATTTTGAAGGAGAAACGACTACCGAACTAACTCTTTCTGAACTCATTCAAAAGGACTTGGAGAAGAAGTTGAGTGAAATCATCCTTCCCGGAGTCTCCTATCACATTGAGCATCGTTGGGCAGGAGTAATGGGCGTGGGTGAAACCAAAAAGCCAATTGTGACAAGGGTGAGCCCAAACGTTGTCTGTGGTGTAAGAATGGGAGGTATGGGTGTAGCGATTGGCAGTATAATTGGAGATCAACTAGCCAACCTAAGCTGATGCTACCCAGGTGTGCGAGATTTTTTGCATAAAAAACAGTACGATCAATAACTGGATTAACAGAGCCACTCTTAAATGATGTACTTGATGCATGTTGTTGATCTCTTTTCGCACAAAAATGGTAACCCCTATCAGCATCAGCAAGATAAAAGTGACCTGAACGTAAAAGAAAGGCACTAACCATATTCCCCAAATTAAACTCTGAGATAGGGGTAATGCCCAATCCCAGGTCTTTCGCTCTTTAGATGAATAAAACACCACCCAAGCCCAAGCAGTCCAAACTGCGAGCGTTACGAGTAACGCGATTCCGGTTACATTCGGATAGATGCCAAGCGTAAGATCCTTGAGAACCAATACTGGAAGGAGGAGAAAAATAAATGAACCCAACCACTTTTGAATAGATCGCAAAAACATCAGTACACCTGCAATCGGAACAAAAAAATAGGCCATTGGCAGCGGAACTAAAAACTCGCCTAGTTGCAACCAGTAAATGACTCCGTAGAGAAAATAGGCCACGGCCAAACCTCTTACCATTTTAAGGTCAAAATCAATAGAATCGGTTTGAAACAAAAGAGGTGGATGATCCAATATGTCTTCGTGTTCGTCTTTCAGTGGTGCAAGAGTTATGTGTTTTGTACTAACGCAAAGATGTTAAATTTATGCCGCTAGTGTAACTTTTTTTTCTGAAGTGAGTTATAAAGGTGTAACCTGTTTACGAAGCAAATGGTTTCACTTCGATTATAAGACTGGTTATTTCTGTAAGGTGGGGAAAACCGATTCGAGATGAATCGGTTTTCTTGTTTTTAGTCATATCTGACAAAAATCACTTTTTTGCTTGACATCGTTCATTTTCTCTCGATTCTGTTTGCATCATCTTTGCGTCAAGAAATTATTTAACGATGACCGCTAAAGAACATTTATACTACGGATTTGGACAAGTGATTTATTGCTTGTCGTTTTCTGATGGTGAAATCCAAGAGGAAGAAAAACGAAAACTGGAGTCTATTGTAGAAGACATTGCAGGAGATAATCACTCTTCTGTTATTCAGGTGACGCACATCATCTTCCAACTTCTGGACAAAGAACAAGTATTTACTCCTCAAGAAATGCTTGAAGAAGGAATCAAAAACATGCGACTGGGTGACCAGTACTTTTCTGACGAATTGAAAAGTATGTTTCTCAATATTTTGCTTGAAGTGGCTGAAGCTTTTCCTCCTGCCCTTCCGCAGGAAAGAGAGGTCATTAACGAATACAAAAGAGCATTTAATTACTAATTTTTAAAACTACAACGTTATGAACACACAAGAAATAACTCCAAAAATGGCCAAGGATTTATCTAAAAGTACTAGCCATGATAAAGCAGAAAGTAACTTCTTTAAATATGCAGAAGAAAACAGATTCGGAATCATCTCCATGTTACTCATATTTGTAGGGTGTTTGGGTGGATTTACCTTGAGCATGGGTGGTTTACACAGTGACGCTACGCTAATCGGACTTATCGTGACGACTATGGCAACATTGTCTCTAATGTTAGCCGTGCAACCCATGCGATACATCATTTATGCTGCAGGAGCGGCTGTTGCTGTTAACCTCATATCACTCATCAGTTTAGCTTTTTAACCATGGCATTTGTACACATAGATAAACAAACTAAACTTTCTGACCTACAAAATTGGTTTTCGGAGAGTTTCCCCAACTTGAAAATAGAGTTTTACGATCATGCTCACGATAAAGGAGAGGGAAGTGCCAAGGCTGAGTTGCTAAAGGATTTAGAAGTATTTGCTTCACCCAATGGCAATCCTGAGGTTGAACTAACGATATTTGATGATTATTCGACCAACTTAGTGGAACATATTTTCAGCACTAAACTGCATCTTAATGTTCAGGTCTTTAGAAAAAATGGTAAAAACTGGATCCAAACGATCACTACAGATAACTGGACACTGAAAGAGCAGATGGAAAGAGCTCTATTTCATCAGGAGTAATTAAAACCTAAGGTTCCTAAGTCCATTGCTATCCTGAATGTAGATTTCATTTTTCTTAATACTGATTAAACCTTCTTTTTTGAAGTCAGAAAGCGTCCTAATGACGCTTTCTGCGCTAGTACCCACCATGGCCGCAAGGTCTTCTCGCTGCACCTTAAACACAGTATCACTTTCGTTCTTCTTGTAGACATCCTCCAACACACACAGTGCTGTTGCAACTCTCATTCTAACACTATCATAGGCCATCGATATTAACCGATCTTCTCTTTCCTTTAGCTCATCTGCAAAAATCTGAATCAACGATCCCGCATCTACTACTTGACCTTTAATGTACTTGTGCACATCATCTTTATGAATTTTGATCAACTCTGTATCTTCCAAGCAACTCACACTTTCTGAGTACTCCCCTCCTTTTAGGATATCCCACATTCCGATGACATCATTCTCCTTGAAAATATCAAAGATGAGTTCCTTTCCGTCTTCATTGATTCTGAACGTCTTGACTTTTCCAGACACGATGTAATACGAAAAAGAGGCGTAGTCAGATTCACGGTAAACCACATCTCTTTTTTCAAACTTTACTTTCTTTTTATCCTGAATAACCTGATTGACAAACTCCTGAATGCTTTTGGAATCAAGACTCTCGGCACCTGATTTAATTTGTTTGCTCGCCTTTTCTAACCTAATTTTAATGGAATTCATGAGGTCTACCTCTTCAAAAGGCTTAGTTAAGTAATCGTCTGCACCCAAGCCCATTCCCTTTCTGAAATCAGATTTATCTGCTTTTGCGGTAAGAAATATAAAGGGGATATCTTTTAACTTTTGATTATCAGCCAACAACTGCTTTACACCATAGCCATCTAGCTCTGGCATCATGATATCGCAAATGATCAAATCGGGCTCTTGGTCTATTGCCTTGCGTACACCCACCTTACCATTCTCTGCTGTCTCCACCGAATATCCCGCTAACATCAATAACTCTGCGGTATTTTCTCTGATTTCGTTGTTATCCTCAATTACTAAAATCTTACTCATTACTTAGTTGTTCTTTTTTGGCAATTCAATAAAAAAAGTAGTTCCTTCTCCTAATTTACTTTCAAAACTAATCTGTCCCTCGAGGAGTTCTACATACTTTTTGACAATATTCAATCCTAACCCAGTTCCCTGAATATTCGAAACATTTTCTGCTCGATAGAAGCGCTCAAACATGTTGTCTTGTTCGTGATCTGGGATTCCAATTCCATTATCTGAGACACTGATCAAAAGACAATTATCCTCTTCTTTTAAGTCGATGGTCACTAAACCATCATCTCCAGAGTATTTTAACCCATTCGACAGTAGGTTCAGTAAAATATTCTTGAGTATTTTCTCATCAGACTCAAAATAACAGTTTGATTTTGGTCCAATGTAGGACACTTGTTGAGACTCCTTTCGAAGGGACGCCAATTCATCGATTGCATATTGAATCAATTCACAGAAATTAACCTCCTCTATCGTAACATCCACTTTATTGGAGTTGAGTTTTTCGAACGAGAGGAAATCATTCAAAATACCAGTTAGGTTTCCTACCGAAGACTTTATCCTGTCGGTGTGTTTCAAACGGTTCGGTTGCTGCTCGGTTTGTTCATATTTCTCGATCAGACTGGCAGACGAAAGAATAGCACTCAGCGGGGTTCTGAACTCATGCGAAGCCATTGATACAAATCGAGACTTCATCTCTCCCAACTCTTTTTCCTTTTGCAGCGCTTTTGCTTGTTCTTTTTCAATCGTTTTTTGCTTAGTGATGTTGATCTCAACAATAAGATATCGCTTTCTGGTTTTCGTATGTGAAGTGATACCCACAAAATGCACTTCGTAATTCCCTTCTGAATGTTCGATCTCGCAAATTTGATTCTCTCCACTTTTTACCAACTCAAAAGTACTCTCTAGTGTTTTTCTCGACTCGCTTTCAAAGCGATCGAGGTAATTGGTACCAATCAGCTCTTCTTTATCATACCCTAGTTTATTCAATTCAGAACCATCTGCAAAAATGTAGTTTAATTCTTGATCAACGACATTAATTACACCATCTGGAAAGTTATTGGCAATGGACTTATACAGGTTCTGACTTTCCTCTAGGTCTTTAGTTCTCTTCACCACCAATGACTCCAATTCTGTATTTAGTTTTTGAAGGTTGTCTTGTGCATTCTTTAATTCATTTTCCATTGCCACGCGTGTGGTAATATCAGACACCAATCCCATAACGAAACGCTTGCCATCCATCTGAAAATAATTCAAACTCACCTCAACCGGAAAAACAACTCCATCCTTTCGCTCTCCCTGCAACTGCATCCCGGCTTTTCCCATGGGACGAGAATGCGGGTTCTCTAAATAGTCATCTCTATAAGAAACGTGCCTACTTCTTTTTGACATGGGAACCAATCGTTCGATGGTCTCACCTAAGAGTTCCTCTTCTGTGTAGCCAAACAAATCAAGCAATCGGGTATTGACCAGTTGAATTTTTGATTCACTATCCACTACCACCAAACCTTCTGAGGCCGAATTAAAAGCAATTTTGAATAACTGAGTGGAGTCGGTTTTCATAGCGTATAGTCCATCACAAATATATGACAAAAATCACATTTCGAAGTGACAAATTCAAAGATCACATCCATAAGTAATTTATACATTTGAAGTGTAAAAACTAAAAACATGAAGAACATACTTGTACCTACCGACTTTTCAAGTGCAGCTGATATTGCCCTCAGATATGCACTCCAATTAGCTTCTCGTTTTGACGCTAAATTATTCATCTTAAATAGCTATGAAATTCCTCATAGTGGTGCCACTATGATGGTAAGTATCAACGACCTTTTGCAGGAGGAATCGCAAAAAGGGCTACAACGATTGAAAACACGTCTTGGTGAAGACTACCCTAGTTTGGATATTCAAACCCTTAGCATGCAAGGAAGCCTAGAGGGTTGTGTACAGAAATCAATTGACGAATTTAACCTGGATTTAGTGATAATGGGGACAACTGGCGCCACTGGAATTGAAGGGAAACTATTTGGCAGCAATACCGCCAGTTTGATTCGAAACATTTCTGCGCCTTTGGTTGTACTTCCCCATGATGCTGAAATCAATGAACCTTGTAAAATTGGCATCGCTACGGATTTTAAATTTGACGTAGAGGATGAAATCTATAATCCAGTGCGTGAAATGGCCTTAAACTATGGCTCGAGCATTAACTTCATTAACGTAACGACTAAGTTTAAAGAAGAAGAACTGAGCGCTATGGAGAAGAAATTCGGAATGGACATCGACTTTGTTTACAACGAAGATGTGGAAGAGGGGATTCGCGAGTATTTGACAGATAAGAAACTTGACCTATTGGTTATCATTGCTGAGAAACATGGGATTTTTCACAGTATTTTCAAGCCCTCTCACAGTAAAATGATGGCTAGAGAATTGGATATCCCTATGATGATCTTGGCTCAATAACAGCACACCACTTATTTCATTTCGAGGAGTGCATTTGCACTCCTTCTTTTTTATCATGAAAGAACAATGCGCACATTGCGGTGAAGATTGTAAGGAAGGTACGATCCAACTTGAAGATAAATCCTTTTGCTGCAACGGCTGTAAAACGGTGTATCAAATTCTTCAGGACAATGACTTATGCCAGTACTACAAGGATGGTGAAACACCAGGAAACACGATAAGAAATGAGGCGTACTACGATAAGTTTGACGTTCTAGACGACCCAGATACAGCTCGTTTATTTACGCAATTTGCAGATGGAAAAATACAAAAATTCATCTTCAAAATTCCTTCGATTCACTGCAGTTCCTGCATCTGGTTGCTCGAGCACCTCAACAAACTAAACCCTGATATACTCTCTTCGGAAGTTAACTTTCAGAAAAAAGAAGTTTTTATTTCATGTAATACTAACCTTACACTGAAAGAGCTTGCTATTCTTTTGAGTTCTATTGGATATGAACCTAGCTTGAACGTCTCTGAGAATTTTCAAAAAAAGAATAACTTCAAGTTGATCATTAAAATCGGGATTGCGGGATTTTGCTTTGGCAACATCATGCTATTCGCTTTCCCAGAGTATTTGGGCTTAGAAGATGATCAATTCTCCAAGTTTTTCGCTTGGCTTTCCTTTGGCTTGAGTATTCCAACCCTTTTCTATGCGGGATCTGACTATATCAAAAGTGCAATTGACAGCGTTCAGCAGCGCTACATCAACATGGACATTCCCATTGCCATTGGGATGATCACTATTTTTGCAAGAAGTACCTACGAACTAATCTCGGGGATTGGACCAGGTTATTTCGATTCGCTTTCTGGTCTGGTTTTCTTTTTGTTGGTCGGAAAATGGTTTCAACAAAAAACATATGACACATTGTCTTTTGAAAGAACTTACAAATCTTATTTTCCTCTTTCTGTAAACGTGCAACAAGGTGATGGCAAGGTTCATAAAAAACTGGAAGAGTTGAATGTAGGTGATATCATCTTTATCCGAAACGAAGAAATCATCCCAGCCGATGGCATGCTACTCTCTCCTTCTGCCGCTATTGATTACAGCTTTGTGACTGGTGAGTCTGACCCAGTTGCTAGTCGAGCACGAGAAGTTCTATATGCGGGAGGTAAAAATCAAGGTACAGAAATAAAACTGCAACTCACTAAGCGACCCAACAGCAGCTACTTGACACAATTGTGGAACAAAGATGAGAGTACAGCCAAAAACTCTGTCAATATGCTTGCCGATGCCGTGAGTAAATATTTCACCATTGCTGTTTTGTTCATTACACTTGGCACACTACTTTTTTGGTGGATTTTTGACCCAAGTAAAATCTGGACTTCCGTTACAGCTGTTCTTATCGTGGCGTGCCCTTGTGCTTTAGCGCTCACCATTCCTTTTACCCTTGGCAACTCCATACGTTACCTAGGAAGAAAAGCCATCTATTTAAAAAACACATATATCATTGAGAAATTGGCCAAGGTTACCTCTATTACCTTTGACAAAACGGGAACCTTAACCCGATTGAACGCGAAAAACGTTACCTATCACCCCAAAAACGATGTTCAGCTTGATAGTTATGCATCGATCATCAAATCGATAGTTATAAACAGCACGCACCCAATTAGCAAATCGATTGCAGATCACTTGGGAAACTTTGAGACGTTGTCCATTACAGACTACAAAGAAATTCCTGGAATTGGAGTGGAAGGCAGTCATCAAAATTGCAACTATCGCGTTGGAAAGATCTCGGGCGATCTGACCTCTGATGAGCAACACAGTGTTGGCTTTTATGTCGACAACGAATTGGCAGGTTATTTTTCTATCCAACCTTCTTTCAGGACAGGAGTTGACCATCTTAACAAGCATTTGCAATCACTTGGCTATCAGCAGCATTTAATCTCTGGAGATACTGCCCGAGAAGATGAAGCCATCTCCGCCCTACTCCATTTTGACTCCAAAAAGTATCAGGTGACACCACCGGAAAAAAAGTCCTTAATCAAGACGTTGCAAGAAAGACAAGAAAACGTTTTGATGATTGGCGATGGGTTGAATGATGCAGGAGCGCTTCTTCAGGCAGATGTAGGCATAGCGGTATCAGATGATGTCAACTACTTCGTTCCTGCCTGTGATGTGATCATGGATGGTCATTCTGTGAAGTACCTCGACAAACTTTTGCGTTTTTCGAAGATCAACATACGCATCATTCGCTATGGATTCATTCTATCTTTCATTTACAATGTGATTGGTTTATCCTTCGCAATATCAGGTTCGCTAAGCCCCATTATCGCAGCCATCTTAATGCCTTTGAGTTCGATAACGGTAGTCGCGTTTACTTCCATTAGTTCGAAGGTTTCTTACCATCAATTATTCGATAAAAACTGATTAATATCATACTGCTCGTTGATATTACTCATGTGTCACAAAAGTGTCATTTAGTCTCTTTGTAATACACTTTCAAAGAGCGCACGTATGTCTATTATTTTCCTTTTAACAGGTATTAGCCTTTTGCTAGCCGTAGGGTTTCTCGGAGCCTTTCTGTGGGCTATCAGAAATGGGCAATATGAGGATGACTACACACCATCTGTGCGCATGCTATTTGAAGATCGTAAAGAAGAAAAAAAATCAAACGAAAATAAAAACAAAGAACAATGAGTGTAGAGAAGTTTCATTATGACAACTCGATTGTAAAGAAGTTCGTGATTATGACCGCCCTGTGGGGAGTAGTCGGAATGCTAGTCGGGTTATTGGCTGCCTGCCAACTGGTGTGGCCAGAGTTAAACCTAACCTCTTGGTTAAGTTTCGGTAGGATTAGGCCACTGCATACCAATGCGGTGATCTTTGCCTTTGTGGGTAACGGTATTTTTGCCGGGGTCTATTATTCGCTTCAACGACTGCTAAAAAGTAGAATGTATAGCGATGCCTTGAGCAACATTAACTTTTGGGGATGGCAGTTTATTATTCTAACGGCTGTGGTCACCCTTCCTTTGGGAATCACTCAAGGAAAAGAGTATGCAGAGCTGGAATGGTGGATTGACATTCTTATTGCAGGCATCTGGGTGGTTTTTGGTTGGAACATGTTCGCCACCATTCTTAAACGAAGAGTTCGACACCTTTATGTAGCAATTTGGTTCTATATCGCCACATTCGTTACGGTTGCTGTATTGCACATTGTTAACTCATTTGCACTTCCTGTATCTTTCACAAAGTCTTATTCTGTTTTTGCCGGTGTACAAGATGCCTTGGTACAATGGTGGTACGGGCATAACGCAGTAGCGTTTTTCCTTACGACACCTTACTTGGGACTGATGTATTATTTTGTACCAAAAGCTGCAGATCGTCCGGTATATTCTTATCGACTGTCGATCATTCACTTTTGGGCCCTGATCTTTATCTATATCTGGGCGGGACCTCACCACTTACTTTACTCTGCGCTTCCAGATTGGGCACAATCACTTGGAGTTGTTTTCTCTGTGATGCTGATTGCTCCTTCCTGGGGTGGAATGCTCAACGGACTCTTGACCCTAAGAGGTGCTTGGGATAAAGTGAGAGACAACGTAGTGCTTAAATTTATGGTGGTAGCGATCACTGCATATGGTATGAGCACCTTTGAAGGACCGATGCTATCGTTAAAATTCTTTAACACCATTTCTCACTTCACGGACTGGACCATTGCTCACGTCCATGTAGGAGGGCTCGGATGGAACGGAATGTTAACATTTGGTATGCTCTACTACCTCATTCCAAAAATGTGGGGAACGAAAATTCACTCTTTCAAATTAGCCAACTATCATTTCTGGATCGCTACTGTAGGAATTTTGCTTTATGTTATTCCGTTGTATTGGGCTGGATTCGTACAAGGTTTTATGTGGCAGGACTTCACCGAGGCTGGTAAGTTGCAACACGATGTTTTCCTTGACACAGTAACTAAACTTAGACCGTTTTACATGATGCGTGCTTTAGGTGGTGGTTTGTACATCATTGGTGCATTGATCATGGTTTACAACCTCATTCTAACTGCTAAAGGAGGATCTTTCATTAGTAACGAAGCTGCGGAAGCTCCAGCTTTGGTTAAAAATGCTAAGGTACACGATGATGGATACTGGCACAGAACTATCGAAAGAAAACCTGTGCGAATGCTCGTGCTGAGTTTAATCGTCATACTCATTGGAGGTTTGGTTGAGATCATACCAACCTTAATTGTGAAGTCTAACATTCCAACGATATCGAGTGTTAAACCCTACACGCCTCTGGAACTAGAAGGAAGGGACGTCTACATCTCCGAAGGATGTTATAACTGTCACTCACAATTGGTAAGACCACTACGTTTTGAAACAGAGCGATACGGTGAATACTCCAAAGCAGGTGAGTTTGTTTACGACCATCCTTTTCAATGGGGTTCTAAAC
Organism: uncultured Flavobacteriales bacterium; assembly: GCA_964387945.1. Taxonomy (GTDB): domain Bacteria; phylum Bacteroidota; class Bacteroidia; order Flavobacteriales_D; family Parvicellaceae; genus Parvicella. The sequence goes on from CAYLYX010000007.1 coordinate 93,443, forward strand.
GAACAGGGCCCGATTTACATCGTGAAGGAGAAGGAAACGTGCTTCAGAAAAGAGACGACTATTGGCACTATGCTCACTTGATGGATCCACAGCAATCTAACCCTGGATCAATCATGCCTCCTTACCCTCATTTGCTGGAAGAAGAAGTAAATGTTGATGGCACCAAAGACAAACTTGAAGCAATGGTTTCTCTTGGAGTTCCGTATTCAACTGATGAAATCAAGACCTATAAAAGCAACATGGATGCTCAGGCCACAAAACATGCAGATTTTATCAAGCAAAGTTTACTGAACAAAGGGTTTGAAATGCCAGATGGCAAATACAACAAACTGAAGAAATCAAAAATGATTGCTTTGATCGCTTACCTACAGCGACTTGGTTCGGACATTCACAAACTGAATCAGCCTGAAGAGGAAGAAGCGGAAAATAGTTCACTAACCTTAAAATAATATTCCAATGCTAAAATTCATCAAACATCACTTATCAACGATAGACGGAATTGAAATCTATCCATTGATTTCATTCGGAATATTCTTTTTGTTCTTTATCATCCTATTCATATATGTGTTTTTGGGTGGAAAGAACAGGTTTAAAGACGTGAGTTTATTGCCACTTTCTGATCCTAATGATCCGAGAGAACAAAATGAAGAAACACAATCATAGCCAACTTAAAAAAAACTAGAATACCATGAAATATCAAATAACATTCTGGATGCTTGTTGTGGCTGCAATTATACTGCTGGCGGGTATCGCAATCATGGCTGGATCCATTCAAACACTTCTAAAGACTAAGTCTTTTAGAGAAAAGAAAAAGAAAGAAAACTCAGGTAGTGATGCCCTAAAAACGCTTCTTCTACTGGTGGTAGGACTACTTTTCTCAGGGTCTACTTTCGCTGCTGGGGCTCCAGAACAAGAAAACCCCATTTTTGAACCAGAGATGAGCGACATCATTGGTGTAGCCATCGTGGATGTTCTGCTCTTGTTTATCTTCTTCTATTTTCAGCGTGTGTTCAATAACTTGGCACAGGGTCTGCTTCCAGCGAAAGCGCTAAAAGAGAGAAACCCTTGGTTTAAGTTGAACAAAGCACTCACTGATGCGGTAGATATTGAAGATGAGGAGACCGTAATGATGGATCACGAGTACGATGGTATTCGCGAACTGGATAACAACCTACCACCCTGGTGGAAATGGGGTTTTTATGCAACCATTGTTTTCGCGATTGTCTACCTTCTGAATTATCATGTATTTCAGTACGGAGACCTTCAATACGAAGCTTATGAAAAAGAGATGGCAATTGCCGAAGAGCAAAAACAGGCCTATCTGGCTACGCTTAAACTTTCTGTGGATGAAACGAATGTAACGCAGCTCGTAGAGAGTGCAGATCTTGATGCCGGAAAGAAAATATTCACGAGCAAATGTGCTATTTGTCATGGTGATAAAGGGCAAGGAAACACTGGTCCTAACCTTACAGACGAACACTGGATTTATGGCAATGACATTGTGAATGTCTTCAGCACCATTAAGTATGGAACGTCTAACGGGATGACAGCCTGGGGTGATGATGACATGCTTCTAGGGCACGAAATGCAACAGGTAGCATCCTTCGTAATGTCCCTTCACGGTACGTTTGCTGATGGAGGTTTGCCTCCTCAGGGAGAAAAACGTGAGAAGGTAACTCCTGTTACAGAATAACATTTTTTTGGAACCTAAATTTGATAAGCGTGCTCCTTAACTTATTGGAGCATGCTTAAACTCAAAAGACATGGAAAACGAAGAATTTAGGGATAAGATTTCTACAGTTGATAAGAAAGGAAAGCGGGTTTGGATTTACCCCAAAAAGCCTTCTGGAAAGTTCTACAACTATCGAAAGTGGCTGAGCTACTTATTGCTAGCAATGCTTTTTGGAATGCCCTATGTCAAAATAGGAGGAGAACCACTTTTGCTCCTGAACGTAGTAGAGCGGAAGTTCATCATCTTTGGACAGATTTTCTGGCCTCAAGACTTGTTCATCTTCGCACTTGCCATGATCACTGGGGTGGTTTTCGTGACTCTTTTTACCATTGCATTCGGAAGGCTTTTTTGTGGCTGGGTGTGTCCGCAAACCATTTTCATGGAAATGGTCTTTAGGAGGATTGAATACTGGATTGAGGGTGATTGGACACATCAAAAGAAACTCAACAATGCTCCTTGGAATGCAGAAAAAATCAGGAAGAAGGTTCTGAAACATACGTTGTTTTGGTTGATCTCGTTTGCCATTGCAAACACGTTTCTTTCTTACATTATCGGCTATGAAGAGTTGTGGGATATTATTCTTGCTGGCCCAACAGCCAATGTAGGAGGTTTCCTTGCGATCAGCATCTTTACGACTGTTTTTTACGGTGTTTTTGCCTTCATGAGAGAACAGGTATGTACTACCGTTTGTCCTTATGGTCGTTTGCAAGGTGTATTGCTCGACCAAAAATCTCTCGTAGTAGCTTATGACCACAAACGAGGTGAAGGACGAGCTAAATTCAAAAAGAATGAAGACCGAGCAGCCGCTGGCAAAGGAGATTGTATCGATTGTAAGCAATGCATTCATGTTTGCCCAACGGGAATTGACATCAGAAACGGAACTCAACTGGAATGTGTGAACTGCACGGCATGTATCGATGCTTGTGACCATATGATGGAAAACGTTGGTTTACCCAAAGGGTTGATCAAGTTTACTTCTGAAGAAAGAATTAAAAACAAAACTGCTTGGCAGTTTACAACTCGATTAAAAGTATATTCTGTCTTGCTTGTTTTATTGCTAGGGTTTCTATCAACGCTCATTCTCACCAGAACAGATGTGCAAACTACCATTATTAGAACAAGAGGGACGACCTTTCAAAAGCACGGAGAGGATCAATTCTCAAACCTCTTTGACATTACCATTACGAATAAAACAAACAATAAAATGTCGCTTACGCTAAAAGTGTTAGAAGGCGATGGAGAGATAAAAATCATTGGAGATTCCCTCCACCTAAAAGCGCAAGACGAACTTCAATCAAAGTTCCTCTTGATTATCGATAAAGAAGACATTGATGCAAGCATCGATTTTGTGATTGGCGTTTACAATGGAGAGAAACTCATTGAGAAAAAAGAAACAACCTTTATGGGACCAAATATTTAGAGCTATGAAATTTAACTGGGGAGTAGGAATAACAATCGTAATCATTGCCTTCATGACATTCATTTTGTCATTTGTTTACAAAGCAGCTAATACGAGCAATGACCTTACATCTGAAGATTATTACGAACAAGAGATCAATTACCAAGAAACTATTGATGCCAAGAGTAATGCCGTGAATCTAAAGGATGATTTTAAGTTTACACAATCGGCAGATTACTTTATCATAGCGTTTCCAGAGAGTGTCACTGGGATAGAAGAAGGAAATGTACACTTCTATCGTCCAGAGGATGCAGATAAAGACAAACACTTTAAACTTGAGTTGAGCAACGGCATGATGGCCTTTCCAAAGAGCAACCTGATAGCAGGAGGTTATCAGGTCAAAGTTTATTGGACCAACGCTGGAAAGCACTACCTCATTGAAGAAAAAATCAGTATCGAATGATCTTTGCCTGGAGTGCCATATCATTAGGTTTGGTTAGCAACTTCCATTGCTTGGGGATGTGTGGACCTATTGCGCTTGCCGTTCCTGTGAAATCGCATTCCATGAGTTCGAGGTTAGCCAGCATTCTGACTTACAACGCAGGAAGAATTTTTACTTACGCAGTGATTGGTGGCATCTTCGGCATCTTTGGTCAAAGCATTGCGATTGCTGGATTTCAACAACAATTATCCGTCATTCTGGGAGCACTAATCGTACTTGCTGCTCTTGCCATTCTATTGGATCGAAAAACCAATTTACTGTCTAAACTGCTTCCCAAACAAGCGCTCCTGCTCCAGCAAAAAATGGGGAGTTACTTACGGAAGCAAGGTTATGCCAACAACTTCGTTCTCGGTTTTCTGAACGGTCTTTTACCGTGCGGATTAGTTTACTTTGCCTTGATTGGTGCATTGGCCACCGGTTCCTTTGTGAACAGCATTCTTTTTATGGTACTTTTTGGTATTGGCACGCTGCCAGTGATGGTATTAATGCCATGGATCAAAGATCTTTTAACGACCAATTTTAGGAGCAAACTACAAAAGTCTGTCCCTATTTTTCTTCTGGTTTTTGGTGCAATTCTATTTGTACGAGGGGCAAATCTTGGCATTCCATTTCTTAGCCCTAAAGTCAGCGCACCTACCATTGAAGAAGTAGTTGATGAACCCAACAAAGATGTAGCACCAGTCATCCAAACCATGGAATGCTGCCAGTCTGGAAATGACAAAGACAACTGCGAAAAATAAATCTTAAGAGACCATTTTCACATGATCAAAAAAGCCTTTTACAGCAGAGCTTTGTTTCCAGTCCATATCAACAATTGGAACGGTGTAGAATTCCAGAGCATTGCTTTCGTTTACCTCCTCAATACACTTTGAGAGTTCATGGGTAAGTATAGTTCTTGAAATAGCCGTTAGTCGATAAAACTTATATTTCAAAAAATTACCTCCTTGCAAATGCTGATACCTCAATTCTTCGACAATACTTGGATTAATTACCAGCTTGTCTTCCACAAACTTAGCTAGAATCTTTTCTAAGTTTCGAATGCTTTTGTCTTGTAAAACAACCTGTACCATATCTCATCAATTAAGTTGACCAATAGCGTAAAGAATATCAATTTCTGCAATTTTCGATTTGCTTACTTTATCAATCCATTTAATCTCTGATTCCATTAAAGCAATTTCACGATAATTTAGTAGCATCAAAGAGCTTTCACCAATTTGAAACAGCTTTCGCTCCGCAGTTACTAGCTTCCGATAGTTCTCAACCACTTCACCAAGCAAAACAGACTGTTCTACTGCGTTTTTTGAATCATTCACCGTTGCTTTAAATGCTGCTTTCAAGTTTTGCTCTGTCAACTGCATTTCTGATTCTGCAATCAACATTTCTGCCTTCTGTTTCTGAACGGAACCTCTAGAACTTCTCAAAAATATTGGAATAGAGAAGTCAATTCCAAATTTATAATCATTTGGGTTAAACCCAATCACATCTCCCCCCACAGGTTCATTCAAAACGTTGTAGTTGACATTTAATTTGGGCTTTAGTTGCTCCCTTGTCATCCTAAGTTCTACTCCATTCAAATCTAATTTGGATTGGGCCATGGCCAACTTCGGATGATTCATTATTAACGTATCATTTGTGATAGACCACACACTTAGGTCTAATGTTGTTTCGGCAAGCGTTTCTGGAACGGTAGTACTGTCTAGCTCAAGTGGAACTAATCCATCCGCCCACAAGTGCACGTTCACAAACTCCCTTGTATTCTTTTCAAGAGTTGACAGGTCTAAGTAAAGGGAATAGAAGTTTTGATACTGAATAGCCGCTTCTAGCGTATCGATAAAAGGCTTATCTCCTAGCTCAGCACTTCGCTTTACGTTATCTAATCGATCTTTTGATTTAAGCATTAGCACCTCTACCGATTGCAACTGGTGATGTGCCTGAAACCACTTCCAATAATCAACCGAAGCTTTGTAAATTATATTGTTGATGGTGAGTTGTCTTTCAGCCTCGGCCATCTCTAAGTAGACTTTAGCTTTTTGAACACTTGCTCTTCGTTTATCAAAAAACAAACCTTGACCTATGGGAAGTTCCACGCCTGCAATCAACAATCCATTCGCTGGCATTTGATCCATGGCATTGACATACTCTCCTATGCTTTGGGTGTACCCCACCTTAACATTTGCGCCAATCCAAGTAGGAACAACCAACCCTGCTTCGGCTAGCTGAAAGTATTTTGTGTCGTCATACTCCTTTTGTTGCATTTCCCCCTTCAAAGTGGGATCAAAGACACCCCTGCTCTCTGTTAATCCACCCTCAGCCGCATCCACATATGCATCTGCCTGAACCATTACTGGATGGTGTTTTCTGACGATATCAACAAATTCGATGTACGTCATTTCTTTCGGGGTTTGACTATATGAAAGGAAACCCACGAAAATAACCAACAACATTATTCTCCATCTTAACCCTCTCATTCACCTGTTTTTTTTGAAGACTCTAATTTATTATCAGCTTCGTAGAATTCAGGAGGGAAACCGTTAACATTTCGCCACAACTCATACCAAACTGGCACGTCTTTCAACATGATAAAACTTTTGGTTCCGCTACCATACCGCAGCTGATTGGGCCAAGGGTGATCATCTTCTTCTGGCTGAACCAGAACTCTGTATTTACCGTTTGGACTGATGTACTTATCAATGGCGTAAACTTCTCCGCCATATGTTCCGTAGCTTGTATTCGGCCATCCTGAAAACACAATAGCAGGCCAACCGTCAAATTGAATTCGGACGTGCTGACCAATGTTCACCAACGGTAAATCAATTGGATCAACGTAGATTTCAACTGCATAATCATATTTTTCTGGCATAATGGTCACGACTGCTTCGCCATCTTTTACCGTTTCGCCCACTCCTTTGATAAGCGTCTCCGTAATGTAACCATCTTGTGGTGCTAAAACGTAGTACATGTCATTCCTGATGGAGTAATTATTCAACTGATTTTCCAGTTTCTGAAACTCAATCTGGGCATCCAGTAAATTAGAATTGGCAGAAGAAAGGTCAGATTTTGTCTTAGCAATCATCGTTAAATACTTGGTTTGAACTGCACTCAACTCAACCTGAGCGTTGATCAATTCAGACTGGCTAGTCAGTAATTTGTTTATCGCTTCGATCTCATATGCTTTGGCATTTTGCAGTTTTATATCCCTATTCTCCTTATCCGTTTGAGATTTCAGTCCTTCTTTTTGCAAATCATCAAATCGAACAAACTGATCTTCAGTGGTTTTGAGGTTTAGCTTAGCCGTAGTAGCTGCAATGCTATCACTCTTAACTTTAAGTTCGGCTTGTTGAATTTTAATCTTGGCTTGATTATACTTCAGCTGTGCCTCCTTTTCAGTAGCCAATAGCTGCTCCTCTAGCGCCATTACCTTTAACCTGTAGTTGTCAATCGCATCCTGCTTAAGTAGTTTTTGTTGAGCAGTGTTCCCCACTAAATTAGGGTCCAAATACTCACTTTTGATCTCCTTAAGATGAAGAATTGTATCTCCCTTCTTCACGAGATCTCCTTCTTTTACATACCATTGATCTACTGTGCCAGCAATGGACGAATTGACCGTTTGAGGGCGCTGATCAGGTGTAAGCGTAATCACTTTACCAAAAGATCTGATGTTCTGCGTCCATGGCACAAACATTAAAATCAATAAAACAATTAGTGTACCGACCGCGATTCGCTTGAATACTTTTCCAGACACTTTGCTTTCAACGTACGCGAGAGACTTATAACCTTGGTCTCTTACCTCATTGTTGACGCGGGAATTATTTGTAATGTTTAGCATCTTTTACTTATTAAAATGTTTCAGTACTTCCTTTGGTTCACCAACGGCTTTCAATTTGGTCTCTTTGATTACCGCTACTTTATCAACATAATTAATCAACTCGGTATTTGATGACGCTACGATCACAGTAGTATCTCTCATTTCTTTAAAAATGAGTTCTAAGATGGCCTCTCTGCACGACTTTTCGAGTTTTAAAAACTGGTCTTTGAGCACCAATAACCTAGGGTGACCAACGATAGCTCTAGCCAAGATTATTTTCTGAACAAACACTTTGCTGTAAGACATGGAATCTGGATTAATCAGCGTGTCGAAGCCTCTGTCTAGGTACTTAAGTTCCTTAGAAAGCGAAATTCTATCCGCCAACTCGACAACTTCTGCTGCACTGACCTGCGGTCTATTCATGGTGATATTTTCCATCACAGTACCGTGAAAGAGCATGTCTTTTCGCAACGTATCACCCGTTCTACTTCTCAAAATAGACAGATCAAGATTGGAACTTAGCAACCCATTGTACATAATCACTCCACCTGTTGGTTCAAACATTGCTGAACTCAGGTAAAGCATAGCACGAGCAGATTGATCGCTGTCTGAGTGAATTAACACCTTCTCTCCCTTCTGAATATCAAATGAAATGTCGCTCAGCACGAATTGAGGCTCTCCAGGGAAGTTGAAGTTCATGTTTTCAAACTCAACACACACGCCATGATCCAATTGATCCGGGCTTAGTAACTTACCTTCGTTGTCCTCTAAATCAATATCCGTTACCTGACCCAACTTCTCTAGGGAGGTAAGTACGTCATAAATGACCTCTATCGTGAAAATCAGTTTTTCAACAGCTCCCATGATGAGTAATACAATGATTTCAGAAGCCACGAATTGTCCTATGTTCATTTGGCGTTCTACCACCAAAATTCCACCAATCACCAATAGGCCAAGTGCTACTAATACTTTAAACATCACCATAAGTGAGTATTGTGTAAGCAGAACTTTAAAGTGCTTTTCCCTCGCTCCAAGATACCCTTCAACATTTCTATCCGTTTTGTCCAAAGGCAGCGTGCTGTTTCCTGCTAACTTGAAGGTTACATTCGCTCGTGCTACTTCTTGCAACCAATACGCGATTTTATACTTGTACTTTGACTCTTCCAAACTGGTTTTCAACCCTCTTTTGCCCGTCCATCTGAACACAGAAATCAGAAAAACTGCAAGCAATAAACTGAACAGTGCAAAAAATGGATGATATAAAGACAGCAGTACTAAGCCAATAACAATTTGTACCGAAGCTGTAGAAAAATCGATGAGTATCTTCGAGAGTCCTTTTTGAACCGAAAGTATATCAAAAAAGCGGTTCATTAACTCTGGAGCATATTTGTTGAATAATTTCTCCAGTTTTAATCGAGGGATTCGGTAAGCAAATTCAAAGGCTGCTCTGGCAAAGATTTTTTGCTGAAGGTTCTCCGTAATTTTAAGTTGATAAATCTGTAGTAATCCACTAATCGCAACACCAAGAATTACGATGGTTACCAAAACCACCCAAGAGGTATTAATGGAACCTACCTGAATTAGATTAATAATCGCCTGAATACCTAAGGGTAATGTGAGGTACACCAACCCGTTAAAAAGAGCATATATGTACACATTGATGATTTCCTTACGGTCTGGCTTCAACAACTTCCAGAACCGCTCCATGGATTTCTTATTGGGTCTCGTTTGCATCCTTTTTGTTTATTTTTCTTTGTTAATCATATTGAATAACATCTCCTTATAGAAAGTAGCTACTGAATTCTCTCCTTCTATGACGTCTGTTAGTCTGGGTAAATGCTCGGCAAAAAAGTACTGAAAATGAACTCCTTCAACAATGGTAGTAATTAACATGTGAGGATATTTAAAAGCTGGGTTACATTCTAAAACAATATCTGAAACCGTTTCTACAAGTCGTTTATAATCTAAAAAGAAGCCTTGCTCATTGGTCTGATCTACATTTTTATGGAGGAATAACTTTGAAGATTCTGCTACCACCAGTTTTGACAACTTCACCTCATTGATAAAAAGGAAGTCTGAGTCTTCTTCTACCCTCTCCGTTAACATATCAATCGTTCGATTTAACTTCTCAACTGGATCGTCAATGTTCGCCAGTTTGTAGGCAAGACGATATTGCATCCACGACCAATACCATGACACGAGGTAGCCCATCAGGTGATACTTACTTTCAAAATATCGATAAATAGAAGCCTCTGTTGACTCGATAAATACGGCCAGTTTTCGAAACGTAAAACCTTCTAACCCAATCTCATCAATTAAATCAATAGCTCCTTTTAGAATTCGTTTTCCCAATTCGCTAGAAACCGGATCTTTCTTGAAAGTAGAGGGGCAGACCGATAACGTAATATTAGCTTTAATATCCATTTAGCTTGTTTTGCTTGCAAACATAATAGTATTACTATCAATATAACAACCAAAGAAGTTAAAATGTTCAAATTTTTATTTGAAATTTATATTACCAGGGGTTCTGAAAGTCTGGATTATTGATAAAGTCCGGGTCTGAAAAAGTCAGCAGAAAAGCCTTAAGCTCTGCACGTTCTTGCGGGTTTAGCTGAACTCCTCCTTGTGCAGAAAACTCCATTAAAGGGCTAATATTAGGTGAAGTATGTTCTACCCCAACAGAATAATGATTAATCACCTCATCCAACGTTTCAAAACGACCATCATGCATATAGGGAGCTGAATACTCCAAGTTTCTAAGGGAAGGAACCTTGAAGGTATAATAGTCAGCTGGCAGCTCTGTTACCAAGCCCCTACCCGTATCAATTGGAACGGCATCCAAACCATTGTTTTTGTAGCTAAAGTCAGTAGACAACGCACCACCATGACAATGAAAACAGTCTCCACCCGAGAGGGCATTAAACGAATCAAACCCTGCCTGCTCTTGAATGGTGAATGCTTCCTCTCCTTGAATTACCCGATCATACTTGGAATTACTGGAAACCATGGTTCTCAAAAACTGTGCAAGAGCTTTAGCGGCATGTGTTGAATCAAACGAAACAACTCCAAAAGCCTCGAAGAACATCGTTTTATACTGTTCGTCATCACGAATTTCATCCATAAAGTGGCTCCAGGACTCATGCATTTCGATGGGGTCTTCTACTGGCATTAGCACTTGCTCTTCCAACGTAACTGCCCTACCGTCCCAAAAGAAATCGTTAGACCAAGCTAAATTTTGCAGCACCATAGAATTTCGCGTTCCAGATATTCCATCAATACCTACACTAGTAGCATTATTGTCACTAAACGCATATTGCGGCAAATGACAATTCGCACACGCCATGCTGTTATCACCACTTAGACGTTCGTCCCAAAAAAGATGCCTTCCTAAATAAACCCCCTGTTCTGTCAACGGGTTGTCATCTGGAATATCCATTTCAGGGAAGTGACTTGGTAAGTTCATCTCATATGGCACTGGGGCATAAACAGGTCCAGGAAGTTCTTCAGACTTCCTACAGCTTGAAAAAATCAAGATAACTAGTGCTATGACAATCAACTTCTTCAAATCAGTTATGCTTTACAAAATCTTCATCATTTAATGTCAGCAAGAAAGCTTTTAGTGCCTCCTTCTCATGAGCCGTCAATTCCAATGGAAAAATTCGAAAATCTTGATTCCAATGCCCTTTTCCACCTTCATCATACAACTCGATTACTTCTTCTAGCGTTTCTAGACTTCCATCATGCATATACGGTGCTGTATAACTTAGGTTACGCAACGAAGGTACCATAAATACTCCCATATCGGCAGTATCTGCACTGAGTTTCATTCTACCGATATCATTGTACTCTTCGTATAAACCAACATTGGTATAGGAATAATCTGTAAAATCAAAACCTGAATGACATTTCCAGCACGATCCTTTTCCATCAAAAACTTCAAACCCTTCTTTCTCAAGGTCAGACAATGCTTCGGTGTCTCCTTCTAGATACTGATCATACCTCGAATTGCCGGATATTAAAGTACGTAAATAACACGCCAAGCTTTTACTCAAAACATTGGGTGTAAAGTTAGTTCCGAACACCTCTTCTGCTAGCTGATGATATTCTGGATCTTCATCCAAGAGTTGGCAAATTTCAGCAATATTCGCATTCATTTCCAGTGGGTTTTCGATGGGTGCAACTACTTGCATCTCAAGTGTTAGTGCTCCACCATCCCTAAAAAAAGCAGGATGATAACCCACATTAAAGATAGGCGTTGAGTTACGTTCTCCTAACAAACCTCCGACTCCTAAACTGAACTGAACCGTATCGCTAAAGGCATGCTGAGGACTATGACATGTAATGCAAGCGATAGATTGATCGCTCGACAACTTTTTTTCCTCAAACAGCTTTTTTCCTAGCGCAATCTTCTCGGGTGTCAATGGATTATCTTTCGGAATATCCATTTTTGGAAAATGTGGGGGTAAGTCCAAGACATACCCCTCATCTTCCAAAACAACATCCTGCACACAAGAAGTGACCCCAAACAATAGTAGACCTATCGTTGTGACAAGAAAAATCTTCATTTCTACATCAAATTAGTGTACGGTTATCGCATTCACCGCATTATCAGCAACGGATCCAGCCAACGACATGTTATCCATTGTATGCGTTGAATTATCTGTACTTAAATCAATTCCTGCAACTAACTCAGCCCAGTCAATATCCAATTCGATGTTGTGTGTTTGCCCTTCAACAGTATTGAAATGAACCATCAAGCCCGAAATTGTTCTACTAAATGAGTTCATCCCCACGTGCATCACGAAATCTTCGCCTGTATCATAAGTTCCATTGTCATCGATATCAACGTGCCCTTCGATTGCAATAAAGATGTATCCACTATTCCAGTTCCAGTGCATAGATGGCGTCTGATAGGCCAACGCATGATCAGAGCTGTACCCAGCTGGGTCACCACTATTAGCAGATGTATCCACCCCCATCATTAAGTTCATCATGTGCACATGTGTATTTGGAGATAACGTACCCATAGCATACGTAGTCTCGTCTGGTGAAATCAGCATATACTCAGCTGGAGAAGCGATCTCTACCATTTGATCATCCATGTACTCTGGGTTAGAAAGGTACATTTGCGCTCTTGTAAACGTGCAAGTGTTTCCATGATCATCTACAAAATCTTGGTTAAAAGCAAACGATTGCGATCCCAACATGTGATAGAACTTGAGGTTGATACTAGCATCTTCAGGATCTTCTGCATACTCACAGGTGTTGTCCATCTTTTTGGCATTGTCATCGTAATTCAATGCATTTGGGTCTGTACACCCTTTTTTACACGAGGTTCCGATCAACGCAAGTGCTGCACTTGCTGCTATTATATAGGTTATTTTCTTTGTTTTCATTTGATAAAAATTAAAAATTGTAATAAACCCCAATATTATAACGCCATTTTGTAGGGATTTGTTGCTTGTTAACCAGCTTATTTGCTAGGGCGCTTTGATAATTAAATTGTGTTTTGAAGTCTCCGATGTACCAACTAACCCCTCCATCAAGCATCCATGTGCTTCCTCCAGATAGGTCAACTGGCTCTCTATCATGACTATCTTTTCCAAAATATTCGGCATATACACCAACATTGGGCATCAACTGCATTTTCTTCCCAAGTTGGATCAAATAGAAAAGACTTCCGGATAAATTCATTGTGTTTCCGTACTTGAACTCTTCACGATTAAACGTATTCACTTTGAAATTACCATTTAACATTACCCCTGCCTGCTGATACATGGCTGAGTACGTTGTAGAAACGAGTCCATCCCAACTTCCTGTGCCAGGCTGGAGATCAATGTTGGGAACACCTCTTGGACGCTCCACATCAATCTTGCCAGTGGGAAGCTTTACTCCAACTCCAAAAGACAGTCGATGCTTGAAAACGATACTATCACTCAATGCTTTGGTATTGAAGAGCATGTAATTCTGCATCAACAAAACGTCTCCGACTCCTTGCACAAAATACTGCACAGAAGCATCAATCTCCTGCGTATTTCTAACGTAAGGAACAATCAACTGGGTGTTCCACTTCGGGTTCCAGTAATATTTACCCGTCAACTCTATTCGTTGATAGGTTTCTCGTATTGTACTATTTGTAATAATGGGTTCTGCTCCACCGTGTTTAACCATTAATGTTCCGGTATTATCAAACGTTCCTTGATGAAAACGTGTGCGCAATCGCATTCCGAAGTTATGGTAAAAGTCATTGGGATTAATGCCCAGATAGACGTTACAGTTATCGCATGCAAAACCCGTAAGATTACAAACGAACAACACAAAAAAGATAATTTTTTTCATTGTGATATAAGTTTGTGAATACTACGTTTAAGTTATTCATCAAACTTTAGGAGGGTGCCAACAACTGTCTGTTGCTTCACAGCATAAATCCGTTGGGGTGTACCAAATCAATTCTAATACACGTCCTTCGGCTTCTGTATTTTGATCCAACTCTTGCGGCAGAATGGCGATTAAGAAATTCAATTCCAGTTGAGGGAGTCGACTTTGCTCGTTCTCTTGCGGCTCTTCAACATCAAACCACTGTGTCTTCTGGAGCTCCTTCTTCAGGTGACATTGACCATTACAATGCATTTCAGGCTTGTCTTTGTTCACACAGTATTTCTTTGCAATCTCATCTTGGTTTGATTTAAAGTAGGCGAAATAGCCCACCTGATAAATCATCCCTCCCAAATAAATGAGCGCGATGGACAAAAAAACTATGCGAACTAACTTTTGCATTTACACAAAGATAATACGGAAATCGAAACTATTTGTAACCCTTGTCACATTTTTAAATATCTGTGGGATAATTCTATCTTTGCACAACTTAAAAAAGAGTTCGAGCCAGAAACTCGACCCAAACTAAACTGATAACGTCATGATGGATTTTTTAGAAAAAGATTTTTGGAGCAACAGCATTTTAGATTGGTCAATCGCCCTTGGAGCAATACTTCTCTGCTACATTGGTGCTAAACTATTGCTTTGGGTTACCAATAAGTTTGTAAAAAAGTATACCGAAAAAACGAAAACTCAGCTAGATGACATCCTTATCGATATGCTGGAGGAACCCGTTGCAGTAGCCATCGCAATAGCAGGTCTCTTCTGGGCGGTCAGCTTTTTAAATATTCCTGATCCTGATGTAAGAACTTTTATCAATAAATTCTTAGTTTTCTTGCTGGTTGTTGATCTTACCTGGTTGGTTGCACGAACATCAGATGCTTTGATTCAGACCTACATTGTTCCGATGACAGAGAAGTCCGAAAGCTCTTTTGATGATCAGTTGTTACCTATTGTTCAAAAAGGATTTAAGGCGGTCATCTGGATTCTTGGAATCATCATTGCGTTGGACAATCTTAACGTAGATATTGGTGCTATGATTGCCGGACTTGGTATTGGAGGTTTAGCCTTAGCATTAGCTGCTCAAGATGCCGTGAAGAACGTTTTTGGAGGGATAATGATCTTTATGGACAAGCCTTTTAAGATCAACGATCGAATTCAAATTCATGGCTATGATGGAACGGTTGAAGAGGTTGGTTTAAGAAGTACTCGTGTTAGAACGCTTGAAGGAAGATTGGTAACCATGCCTAACTCTGTGTTTGTGGACAACGAAGTGATTAACGTTACCTCAGAGCCGACAAGAAAAGTTGTTCTGGCTCTCGGTTTGACGTATGACGCTACTCCTGAAGACATCGAAAAATCATTGGTATTGTTGGGAGAGATCGCGGAGAGAAATGCAGACATCATCGAACCAGAAACACCTAAAGGTTTTACCACGTTTGGGGACTTTTCTTTGGGAGTTACCTTCATCTATTACATCAAGAAGGATGCTGATATTTTGGAGACACAAACCAAGATGCACCTAGACATTTTGAAGACATTCAACGAAAATGGATTAGAATTTGCATTCCCTACGCAAACGATCTATAAAAAAGAACTGTGATAAAAACGATCTTACTTACTGCCCTACTTTTAGTTGCTCTTGGAGGTTGGTCTCAACTTACCGAAAAGGAAATCTTCGTGCTAGATGAACAGGACACGCTTTGGGGAACGCTTAGTAGTCCTCAGAAATCGTTGGATACCTCCCAAACTTTAGTTTTGATTATTGCAGGAAGTGGTCCGACTGATAGAAACGGGAACAATTCAGCGATGACCAACAACTCGTTGATGATGCTAGCGCATGACTTATCTAAATTTGGGTATCCTACGATTCGTTATGACAAACGAGGAGTTGCAGCAAGCGCTGGAGCATACAAAACGGAGTCTGAGCTTACCTTTGAGGACAACGTTTTGATCGCAAGACATTTCTGCGATTATGCTGCCCAATTGGGTTATCAAAAAATTGTGATCGCTGGGCATAGCGAAGGATCGCTTGTGGGAATTTTGCTAGCACAAGAAAGGAATCCTTATGGATTTATAAGTCTGGCAGGAGCAGGAAGGCCTATTCAAGACGTGCTTAAGGAGCAATATCAAGCCACCGCTCCGATTGTGCGCGACTCTGCCCATGTAATCATAGACCTTTTAGCTTCTGGTAAAAAAGTAGACACCCTATCTCCATGGCTTTACAGTGTTTTCAGACCCGCCATTCAGCCTTACATTATGAGTTGGATGAAATATGACCCTGTAGCGGAGATCAACGAGCTTTCTTGTCCTATACTCGTGGTCCAAGGAAATCAAGACATCCAGATAACCGTAGAAGATGCTACGCTTTTAGCTGCTGATCTTCCTGAGAAAAGTCTTGCCGTCATTGAAGGCATGAATCATGTTTTTAAAAAAGTCGGAAGTGATAAGCAAGAGAACAAAGCAGCCTACAATAACCCAGCTTTACCGCTTCACGCTGATCTCATCTTCACGATTGTGTCTTTCCTAAAGCAACTTCCCTAGGTAAGGTTGAAAGGTTCTTAGAAAACAACTACCTTTACCGCCCATTTTAACGCAAAAATTATGTCCACTCATATTGATGTAAAGAGAGTTACTACCCACATTCTTCAAGAAATGAAAGCGAGAGATGAAAAAATCTCGATGCTTACGGCTTATGATTACACCATGGGCAGAATTGTAGATCAAGCTGGAATCGATGTCATTCTAGTTGGAGACTCTGCAAGTAATGTCATGGCTGGACACGAAACGACCGTTCCCATTACATTAGATCAAATGATCTATCACGCTGCTAGCGTTATTAGAGCCGTAAAGCGTGCTTTAGTAGTGGTAGACCTTCCCTTTGGCGCATATCAAGGAGATAGTAAGGAAGCGCTGCGATCTGCCATTCGTATTATGAAAGAAGCTGAAGCTCACAGTGTGAAACTAGAAGGTGGAAGTGAGATTCTGGAATCTGTCAATCGAATTTTAAGTGCTGGAATTCCAGTAATGGGACACTTGGGACTAACCCCGCAAAGCATTTACAAGTTTGGAACGTACACCGTACGTGCGAAAGAGGAAGCAGAAGCAAAACAATTGATTGAAGACGCCCATGTTCTTCAAGAAGCAGGTGTTTTTGCCATTGTGTTGGAAAAAGTACCCGCCAAATTAGCTGAACGCGTAGCAAAAGAGCTGACCATTCCAGTGATTGGGATTGGTGCGGGAGGCGGTGTAGACGGTCAGGTATTGGTGATGCACGATATGCTGGGCATAACGCAAGAATTTTCACCTCGATTCCTGAGACGTTACCACAATCTTTATCAGGAAATGCTAGGTGCTTTCGAAAGCTATATTTCTGATGTGAAAAGTTGTGATTTCCCTAATGAAAAAGAACAGTACTAGTAGACCATGAGTAAGTTGGAGGTATTATACGAAGACAATCATTTGATTGCTGTTTGCAAGAAAGCCACAGAATTGGTGCAAGGAGATAAAACAGAGGATAAGCCGCTGGTTGAAATTGTAAAGGGGTACATCAAAGAGAAATACAACAAACCTGGAGATGTTTTTTTGGGTGTAATTCACCGTTTAGACAGACCTGTAGGAGGTGTAGTTATTTTCGCTCGAACTAGCAAGGCACTCACTAGAATGAATGCTCTTTTTCAGGAAAAGAAGATTCAAAAAACGTATTGGGCAATTGTGGAACAAACTCTGCCCGTTGAAAACGGAACACTTGTTCATTATCTGAAAAAAAACCAAGAAAAGAATCGCTCTCGAGCGTATGACAACGAGGTAAAAGGCAGTAAACGTTCTGAACTGGATTACAAACTATTGGGACGAAGTAAAAATTATTTTTACACAGAAGTATACCCCAAAACTGGAAGGCATCATCAAATTAGAGTGCAACTGAGTTTCATCGGCTGTCCGATAAAAGGAGATCTAAAGTACGGTGGTAAACGCTCCAACAAAGACGGCTCAATTCACTTATTTGGTCGGTCGATCGAGTTTATTCACCCGGTCAAAAAAGAACCGTTAAAAATCACGGCAACCCCCCCCCTATCTGATCCGCTTTGGAAAGAGCTCGTCAATCTCACTAGGCATTAGCCAACTCTTCTTGCAGTTCATTGCTACCACCCACAAGCGTTTCTGACACGTTTACGATGTGATCTCCGATTTTCTCAAGTCCGCTGTACATGTTACTATAAATAACGGTAGAGTTGATATTGTATTCTTCCTTTTCAATTGATTCAAAGTGCCACTCACGAACTTTGTTTCTCAACTCATTAATCTCTTTCTCCAATCTATATGCAGCCTTGATATCATAATTCTTGCTAAACATAGCCTTGATATTATTGTTCATTGTAACAAAAGCCTCATCTACCTTTGTAATCAACTCATGAATGCTTTCGCGCTGCTTAGGGCTAAACCACACTTTATCTTCAGACTTTTTAGACAACACTTTGGACAATTGGAAATAAATATCACCAATAGACTCCAAATCAGAAGCTACTGCCAGTACCGACCCCATTTTCTTTGAGGTCACTTTACCCATAGGCAATTGCGCAGCCTTTCCAAGATACTCAATGATTTCAAGTTCAATTCTATCCGTGATGTCCTCGTATTTTTCGAGTTTTTTACCAACCTTCTTCCTTTTCTTCTTCTCGGTGGCATCTAGCATTGACTTCAAAAAGCCATTCATGCGGTGGGCTATTTCCCCAAAACGCTCCAGCTCTTTTTGTGCTTGCATAATTGATAGCTCTGCAGTGCTCATTACTCCCCCACCTATAAATTCTAAATGGTAGTCCTCATCCTCTCCACTTTTCACTTTCACCATTTTCACAACTACGCTCTCTAGCTTATTCACAAACCAAATCAACAAGAAGGTATTAACGATGTTGAAACATAAATGGAAAATCGCTAGGGACCACCTGATTCTTGAGGTCTCCATCTCTTCTGCTGTACCAGATGTAATCACTCCATCAAATAAGGAACTATCGACAAAATACTTCGCCATATCCACAAACCAATAGAATACAACCATCATCCAGATCACGCCAATGAGGTTAAAGAACAAGTGCGCCCGTGCAGCTCGTTTAGCATGCACATTTCCAATTAATGCAGCCAAGTTTGCGGTAACTGTAGTTCCAATGTTTTCACCTAATACAATCGCTGCTCCATACTCTAAGGGTAATCCGCTTGTTCCACACAAGGTAATTGTAATCGCCATTGCCGCAGAGCTCGATTGAACTACAATGGTTAATACCGCCCCGATTAACACGAAGAACAATACTGAACCAAAGCCGTACTGACTTACCGGCTCAATTATATCCCACAGCATTTCTGGATTATCCTTAATAAAAGACATGCTATGCTTTAACGCATCGAGACCTAGGAATAAAATAGCAAATCCAATAAGAAACTCACCCAATGATTTAACTCGCTGATTCGACAAAAACAACATGGGCACACCAAAAGCCATGATGGGATAAGAATAATCGGAAATACTAAACTTTCCAAAAGCGAAGAACATCAGTAAGAATGCCGTCATAGTGGTTCCAATATTGGCTCCCATAATGACCCCAATTGCTTGTCGCAACGACAAGAGCTTTGCGTTCACAAAACTTACCACCATCACAGTAGTAGCACTAGAAGACTGGATAATACTGGTGGTCAAAAAGCCCGTCAATACACCCGCAAATCTATTTGAAGTAGCAGCTGATAAAATATTCCGGAGTTGCTCTCCAGCTACTTTTTGAATTCCCTCACTCATGATCTTCATCCCGAAGATGAAGAACCCCAACGAACCAATAACGGTTAACACCGTGTATAAAACATCCATATGCTAAAACTATTTCTGCTTACCGCTTTTATCGACAAGCACGCAAATTTACGAGTCTTTTAGGTCGGGTTAAAACGTCAATGTTAAGATAATATTAAACTTGATACACTCTTAAGTAATTTTCCAAATCAAACGCTTAATTTCGAAGTGGAAGGGGTTAAACGTATAATTTTGTACCAAATACTAAATAAAATGACCGATAGAAAGCATAGAATACTGGTAGTTGATGATGAGGAGGATATTTTGACCATGTTAAAGTATAGCCTTGAAAAGGAAGGCTTTGACGTGAAAACCACGAATAACGGAAAATCCTGTCTTTCCATTGCTCCTGATTTTAAACCAGATCTCATCATTCTTGACGTTATGATGCCTGAAATGGACGGTATGGAAACGTGCGTGGAGTTACGAAAAATACCTGAAATCGAGAATACGATCATTTGTTTTCTCACCGCACGTACTGAGGACTATTCTCAAATAGCGGGATATGATAGTGGTGCAGATGACTACGTCACAAAGCCAGTTAAACCGAGAGTTCTTGCGAGTAAAATCAAGGCTCTGCTAAGGAGAAATGAACAGAGTACTTCATCTACTCCAGAACAAAACACGGCTACAGCGTCTGGAATACACATTGACCGAGAAAAATATCTTGTAACGGTAGAGGGAAAGGAATATAGTTTACCTAAAAAAGAATTTGAATTACTCTCGCTTTTGGTTTCAGGTAACGGTGCTGTTTTTAGTCGAGAAACAATTCTTAGTCAGGTTTGGGGCAACGACATTGTTGTTGGAGACAGAACCATTGACGTACACATTCGAAAACTTCGAGAAAAAATCGGCAACGAGTTTATCAAGACCATTAAAGGTGTAGGGTATAAGTTTGTCGATAAGAAGTAATCTTCAATTACATATCCAAAAACTTCATCAAGCTGTCGAAACGATCCTGCATATCTTCTTCATACTTGTTTCCAGCGTACGTTTCCTTCACATTAAATTCATAGCGGTACAGGGTTTGAAGAATGCCTCCAATCTCTTGCTTATTCAACTTTAATGTAACCTCAATTTCTGTGCTATTGGCACTGCTGGTAACATACGAGCTCAAAATTTTGGCGTCATTCCCTTCAATGATCTGAGCCAATTGCGTCATACTGTAATCGTTTTCGTTCATAGCAATCACGATCACCGCACCACCTTGCTCAATTGAAGCCATATTGGTAATGGCTGACATAATGTGCTGGGTGGTCGTCAATCCCAAATACTTCTCTTGCTTATCTAAAATGGGAATCACTGTAATGTTGAGGTCAGACATCAATTTCATGACTTCATACACGTGTTGGTGCTCATAGACAAAGGGACGGCGAGCAATTAAGTTTAGTTTTCCAACAGGTTTATCCGCATCGTTCTCATCAAGAATCATATCATCCGATACCAACCCCATATACTCAACTCCCTTTACCACCGGTAAGTGAGCCACCTTAAATTCATCCATCCAGATCAAAACCTTCTCACAAGATTCGTTTGCCAGAATCGGAGGAACCATATCCGTTATTAAAGACGCTGCTACCATTTTTGAAAAATTGCTCTT
Source organism: uncultured Flavobacteriales bacterium (assembly GCA_964387945.1). Classification (GTDB taxonomy): domain Bacteria; phylum Bacteroidota; class Bacteroidia; order Flavobacteriales_D; family Parvicellaceae; genus Parvicella. The sequence goes on from CAYLYX010000007.1 coordinate 114,689, forward strand.
ATAGTTGAAACGTTTTTTTTGAAAGTAAGTTGCTTACTTCCGTATTTTCTTCAACTTTACGCTTGTAAATGTATAAATATCGTACCAAAAATGACTCGATTATCTGTAAACGTTAATAAAATTGCTACCCTACGAAATGCTAGAGGCGGAAATACACCCAACCTACTTCTGCTCACATTGGATGCAGAGAGATTTGGCGCTCAAGGAATTACGGTTCATCCCAGGCCAGACGAACGTCATATTCGTTACCGTGATGTGCATGAAATGAGGGACTTGTTGACGACTGAGTTTAACATCGAAGGTAATCCCAAAGAGCAAAAATTTGTTGAGTTGGTTCTGGCAACCCGACCCGATCAAGTCACCCTTGTGCCAGATGACACCAATCAAATCACATCCAACCATGGTTGGAACACTGTTGAAAACAAAGACTTTTTAGTAGATATCATCGCGCAATTCAAAGCTGAAGGAATTCGCACATCAATCTTTGTAGATGCTGACCCTGCAATGATAGAAGGAGCAAAAGCTACTGGAACAGATCGAGTGGAACTTTACACGGAAAGCTATGCTCAAGGATACGCACAAAACCCTGAGAAAGCGATTCACCCATTCGTAATAGCTGCTAAAAAAGCCAACGAACTAGGCATTGGGTTGAATGCAGGTCATGATCTCAACCTTGAAAATCTCACCTACTTTGCCAAAAACATCCCAGAATTACTCGAAGTCTCGATTGGACATGCTCTTGTGGCGGATGCACTTTATTTTGGGTGGGAAAACACGATCAGGATGTACAGAAATAAATTGGTCTGATAGGCTTAAACATTTGTTAATATTTGTTCAGGCAACCTTTGCTTCTTTTCACGTTATTTTGCCAAAGGTCACAAGTGATATCCTTGATTCTGGCTTGCGTAGCTTGATGAAACCACCTGTTAGCCTTAATCAAATTTTCAGCAAAAAGTGAACACTAGACATACAATTGCTATATTCCACGCGTTTGTTAGCTCTTTTCTATGTTTTATTGGATTTGGTCAAACACTCATTATTAATGAAGTGTCACAAGGTCCATCTGGTGCAGCTGAATATGTTGAGCTACTAACTGTTGGTACTCCCGATTGCAATAATTCTTGTATGGATCTAAGAGGATGGATCATTGACGATAACAATGGAACGTTCGAGTCGGGAACTGGTACTGGTATTGCCCCAGGTGCCATGAGATTTGACCCCAACAACAATTTCTGGGAGTGCGTCCCCTATGGGACATTAATTGTCATTTACAATCAATCGGACAGAAACTCGGCAATTCCACCTGATGATGCTTCGCTTTCGGATGGTAATTGTTTACTTATCCTTCCAGGAAATTCACCACTTTTGCAGGGGCACTCAAGTCAGCCTGTGGCTAATGGAGCGATGACCTACGCTACTACCGGATGGGGGACAGCAAGTTGGACAAATATCAGCATGAGCAACGGTCAAGATTCTTTTCAGACCATTGACCCTTCGAACACAACATCGCCTGCGCATTCCGTTAGCTGGGGAAGTAACAACAATAACACAATTATTTATTTTTCTGGATCCGCTTCAGGTGACGTAATGTACTTCAACAATAGTATTTCTGACGACCCTTCTGTCCAAGGAAATTACACCCTCGGGAGTGCCTCAACAGACCAAACCCCTGGGGCTGCTAACAATGCAGATAACGGAGCATTCATCAACTCCCTCAATAATAACTGTAGTCCTTTTTCATCAGTCATCTCCGATGCTGGAACGAATGGAACTGTGGACATTTGCGCATCAGGAACCCCACTTAATTTATTTGACGAATTAGGAGCAACACCAGAAACAGGAGGAACTTGGGCAGGACCATCAACTTTAACGAACGGTGACTTGGGAACGTTTGATCCCAGCTCAATGAATGCGGGTACCTACACCTACACGGTTGGTACTGCTCCTTGTGATTCTTCGGCTACAGTTACGGTAACATTTACAACAGCTCCAAACCCTGGAACAAATGGAACATTGGATGCATGTGTGGGAACTGGTACAGCAGATTTATTTGACTATTTAAACGGATCACCCGATAACACTGGCTCATGGTCTGGTCCATCTGCAACTTCTGGAGGTAACCTTGGAACCATTGATCTATCCAGCGCATCTGCAGGAACTTACACCTACACCGTTGGAACTGCTCCTTGTGATGCCTCTGCCGAAGTAGTTTTGACGTTTACCACCAATGGAGATCCTGGAGCCAACAGCTCAGTAACCGTTTGTATCAGTGATCCAACATTGAACCTTTTTGATGAACTAGGAGGGTCTCCTGATGCAGGAGGAACATGGTCAGGTCCATCTGCTGTGACAAATGGAGACCAAGGAACTCTCGATCCTAGTACGTCATTAAGCGGCACTTATGAATACACCATCACGGGCACCGGTGTTTGTCCAGATGTATCCGCTGAAGTGGTTGTAGATATTGAGCCAGTTCCCCAAATCGACCCTTTAGCAGATGTTATCGTCTGTTCTGGTTACGCATTGCCCACGATTACCGGTAGCAACCTCAGCGGAAATGAAACCTATTACGATGGTCCAAACGCAAGTGGAAACTCCTATTCGGTAGGTCAGGTCATTAACACAGACATGACCTTATATGCGTATGACGAACACTCAACGCTAGGTTGTTCAGACGAAGTATCCTTTACGATAACCATTGACGGACCTACCATAGACCTTGGTAATGATACCACTTTTTGTGACGGTTCTTCTATAACGTTGGACGCTGGGGCTGGCTTTGATAGTTACCTTTGGCAAGACGGCTCTACCAATCAAACATTTACGGCTTCTTCTAGTGGAACTTATTTTGTAGAAGCAAGCAACTTATCTCAAAACCTGGTAGTGAATGGAGATTTTGAGCAAGGAGATAACTTCTTTAGTTCTCAGTACACTTACGGTACGGGTGGAGCTTGGGGGCTTCTTTCCAACCCTTCCACTTATGCGGTAGACACTAGTCCTAATAACGTTCACAACAATTTCATGCCTTGTACAGATCATTCAGGCACTGGAAATGCGATGATCGTAAATGGCTCTGATGTGGCCAATACATCGGTTTGGTGCCAGACCATTCAAGTAACACCAAACACTGATTATTCCTTTGCTGCATGGGTAAGCTCGGTGGAGAACACGACCAATGTTGCTCAACTTCAGTTTAGTATTAATGGCTCTCCATTGGGAGCCATCTTTTCTCCTACAACAACCGGATGCGATTGGAATCAGTTTAGCGAGACATGGAACTCAGGCGCTCAAACTTCCATTGACATTTGTATCGTAAATCAAAACACCTCACAAGGAGGTAATGATTTTATGCTGGATGACATTTATTTTGCCGAACAGTGTATAGCCTATGACACCATTGAAATAACTGTCGAACCTCTTCCAAATGCAGGTATAGACAACCAGGTTAACCTATGTAATGGTGCTGGTAACACAAACCTTTTTGATGCCATAGGAGGCACTCCTGATACTGGTGGGGTTTGGGAAGGACCTTCTTCATTAACTGGGGCTGATTTGGGCACATTTAATACGCAGTCCAATGCTGCTGGACAATACGAATATATTGTTGAAGGCGTTACTTGTCCTAACGACACCTCTATTGTTGAAGTCATTATAGGTGCTGGTGCTAATGGTGGTACCGATAGCACGATCATTTTGTGTTATGATGGCGCTCCAGTTGATTTATTTGTCAATCTGGGAGGTACGCCTGATGTGGGTGGAAGTTGGTCACCGCAAACTGCAAGTGGAAACAACATGTTTGACCCAGCTGTGGATCAACCAGAAGATTTTGTATACACTGTTTCGGGGTTTGGTGGGTGTCCTGACTCTTCGGCTACAGTAACGGTTGTAGTTTCACCAGATGCGGGAAGCAATAATACGATAACACTTTGTAGTACAGCTGATATCGAGGAATTTTTTAGCTATCTAGGCGCTGATGCAGACTCATTGGGAACCTGGAGTGGACCATCAGCTTTGGGTGCTGGCTATCTGGGTGAGTTTGACCCAGGCTCAATGCAAGGAGGTACGTATAACTATTCTTTCCCTGCTATTGGAAATTGTCCAGCCGTTTCTTCTGCTATAGATGTAACAATTGAAAACCAAGCCAATCCAGGGCTAAGTAATTCCATCACCCTGTGTGAATCGGATGCGTCTATCGATTTGTTTGATGAACTAGGAAGTTCTGCTGAACCGGGAGGCGTATGGAATCCACTACCCATGAGTGGAAATGCCATTTTTGACCCTGCCGTTGATGCGGGTGGAGATTATCGCTATGTTGTTTCTGGAGGAGTTGTCTGCCCAGATACATTTGCGATTGTTACGGTAACGGTGTCTCCAGATGTGTACCCAGTCATTGACCCAGTTAGCGACCTTTGTGTCAATGGAGTTGCTGAGATACTCACTGCAACACCGCAAGGAGGTTCATGGTCGTCCAACTGTGGTACATGTCTCGATGCAAATCAAAACTTTTCTCCCGCCACGTCAGGTGTTGGCATCTTTGAAGTTTATTACGAGCTCACCACTCAATGTGGCCAATCAGACACCTTAGAAATAACGGTGAATGACATCCCCAGTCTATCGATTTTGGTGAGTGATACATTACGGTGCTCTCCATTTTCTTTTGATTTCAGCGATGACAACGCTCAAGCAGGGAATACTTACAACTGGATGCTAGATGGCACCTCGATCAGTACAAATACTTCAGGCACCGCTGTCATAAGCAATAATGGCTGTCAAGAGTTATCCGTGGAAGTTACGGATGCAGGTGGGTGTTCAAGCATAACAACTTATCCTACACTAATTTGTGCTGAACCTTATCCAACTGCCTATTTTGAATATCTACCAGAAACTCCTACTACCTATGATTACTTGGTAGATGTCACCAACCTTAGCTCAGATGCGAATGCGTATGAATGGACGATGAACGGTGTGCCTTTTGGATCAGATGAAGACTTATCGATTGATTTTGGTGGCTACGAACCTGCAGGGTATTACTTGTGTCTAACTGCTACTAATTATTTGGGTTGTGCAGACACTTATTGCGACACGATTCATTTCGAGGATGAGTTCTCACTTTTCGTTCCGAACACATTTACGCCCAACGGCAACGGACAAAATGAAACCTTTGGTGCCGTTTACAGCGGAGAACATCCAGAGGATGTGTCTTTCTACATTTTCGACCGATGGGGTGAGCTCATTTTTGAAGCCAGCGATTTGAATACGTATTGGGACGGAACACATTTTGGTCAACCTGTTAAACAGGACGCTTATGTTTGGAAAATAAAGTACAAACTACCCGGTTCTCCAGAAAGGTATACCAAAATAGGTCATGTATCCTTGATTCGGTAAGGTTGGGAGAGAAATATACTTTCAACTTTTGCGTAACCAAATTTCAAAAAGGCATTATTTTAATAAAAGCCCATGTATAAATGCTTACCCTTAATCCTCTCGTTGCTACACACCGTACTTATTACCGGACAAGACCAGAAAATTTTCAGTATTTACTTTGGTTTTGACGAGATAAACCTTGAGAAAAGTCAACAGTTGGTGGTTGATTCCGAGGTAATTCCATTCTTAAAAAAGCATGAAGTTACCGGAATCAAAATTTACGGAAATACAGATTCTGTCAGTTCAAGTCAATACAACATAGCACTAGGACTGGAAAGAGCAAATTCTGTCAGAGCTCAATTGTCTCCTTACTTTTCAGAAGAAATTGAATGCAAATCACTTGGGAAATCCAGTCCGAAATTTTCAAATGAAACCGAAGAAGGACGAAAATCGAACCGAAGAGTTGACATTGTTATTACTTATCAATCTGAAAAGCCCAACCAAATTGTTTCCAATAAAATAGAAGAAAAACCGTTTGAAAATGACACGATTATTCGTTGTGAAGATGGCGTAGAACTCCATATTAAAGCTGAAACTTTCTACCCCTCAAAAACAAAGGATGTAACCATCACCACTCGCGAGGCACTTTCTCCGCTTAATATCATTCGCAATAACCTTTCTACAATGACTGCTGATGGACGCTGTCTGGAGTCGGGAGGAATGATCTTCACAAGTGCGGAAATTGATGGTGTCCCAACTCAACCAAATGATTCCATTACCGTTCGAATACCAGCTTCTAAAATCGATACGAACATGAAAATCTGGGATGTTGAAGTTGTGGATGGCGATACCCTTTGGGTAGAATCCGACCTTAAACTCACTTTTAACGAAGAAGAGAAGTACTACGAGTTTAAAACATCCAGAATGCCAAGTATTAATGTAGACGTACCTGTAGCCAGCACGGTTGCAGATGGTATCTCTGGTCTTCTAAAGGTTTTCAAGGATGACAACACGACCATTAAAGCTCGAGGTAAACAGTTCGTAGAGTGCTATCTCGTGAGCGATGATGAACTAATCGTTTTGCGAGGAGAGTTGATCAAACCTAAGAAGTCTCATTTTGAGCCCTGTCTCACGGATCCGAATGACATTGTAATTGCGCATGTAAAGAAAAAAGACAAGGACTTCTATATGGTCAAACCACTAGGGGCGATAAAACTCAAGCAGTTCTTCAATCGATTTGTTATTCGCAAAAGAGACCTCAAGGACATTGACTCCTTTGACCAATATGAGCATGAAGTAGAGGAAGTCTGCGAGCATCTGACCCAATAAAAAAAACACCACTAATTGATGGCAATCGGTGGTGATTCTTAATTTCTATTTTCTTACGTTTTACTTTTTGAACTCCATCAGTGTTTTCTCAATGATGGAAACACAATCCATCAATTCTTCTTTGGTCATCACCAAAGGTGGAGCAAAACGAATGATATTACCATGAGTCGGTTTAGCCAAGAGCCCATTTTCTTTTAACGCCATACAAATGTCCCATGCCGTGCTTGACTCTTCTGTATCGTTGATCAGGATTGCATTTAACAAACCACGTCCTCTTACTGCGTTGACTAAGTCTGTATTCTCAATAATGCGTCTCATTTCGGATCTAAACAAATCTCCTAGCGTTTTAGCATTCTCTGCCAATTGTTCATCTTTTACCACTTCAAGGGCAGCAACCGCCACCTTAGCGGCTAACGGATTACCTCCGAAGGTACTTCCGTGCTGACCTGGGCCAATCACATTCATTACCTCATCGTTAGCCAAAACTGCCGAAACGGGATACACTCCTCCAGAAACAGCTTTTCCAAGAATCACAAGATCAGGTGTGACGTTCTCATGATGAACCGCTAGTAAATCTCCTGTTCTTGCAATACCCGTTTGCACTTCATCTGCAATAAACAATACGTTATTCTCTTTACAGAGTTGATCCGCTGCTGACAAGTATCCATCAGAAGGAACAAAAACACCTGCTTCTCCCTGAATGGGCTCCACCAAAAATCCAGCTACGTTCTCTTCTTGCATCGCTTTTGCCAAAGCATCTACATCATCATATGGAATTCGAATAAAACCAGGCGTATAAGGCCCAAAGTTCTTTCTTGCCACAGGATCATTCGAAAATGAAATGATTGTTGTTGTTCTTCCATGGAAGTTGTTCTCACAAACGATAATCTTCGCTTCATTCTCTGCAATCCCCTTCTTCTCATAAGCCCATTTTCTACAAATTTTGATTGCCGTTTCTACCGCTTCGGCACCTGTATTCATAGGCAACACCTTATCGTATCCGAAGTACTCCGTGATGTATTTCTCATAAGGTCCTAATGCATCGTTATAAAACGCTCGAGAAGTCAATGTCAGTGTTTGAGCTTGCTCTGTCAAAGCTCCAACGATTTTTGGATGACAATGTCCTTGGTTAACCGCAGAATAAGCAGACAGAAAATCGTAATACTTCTTCCCTTCACAGTCCCACAAGTAAACCCCTTCTCCTTTTGCCAATACAACTGGCAGCGGATGGTAGTTATGCGCACCATACTTATTCTCCAAATTCATCGCTTCTTGCGAGCTAATTCCTGACATTGCCATAGTTTCCATCTTTATCTTATTTAATCGTTTTCAATACTAAACAAAGATAAAGAATCTTACGGCAATAAAAAACCCGAATCGGACTACTGTTGGATCTTAATTTTTTGTCCTACGAGCAACTTTGTCTTTTTGTCGATTCCATTGAGTTCGCAAAGCGCTGTAAGCGTCATTCCATAGCGCTTGGCAATCTTGTAGGGTGAATCGCGCTTAGTCACAATATGAAACTCTTTTCCATAGGGATAAGCCACATATCTACTCTTATACTTTTTGAGGATTAACGTATCTGAATACAGCTCTTTATCCTGAAAAGAAATGATGTGTGCTGGATTTACTGGAAGTCCCTTGAATCGAATTTCCATATGGAGATGTGTACCCGTAGCATTTCCTGTTTGTCCGCCATGACCAAGCATCTGACCTGCGACCACGGTATCTCCTTCATGAACTCTAATTTTACTCATATGTGCATAGAGTGATTCCAATCCGTTATAATGCCGTACGATGACCACTTTACCAAACCCTCCCATGGTTCGTGCCACTCTCACCTTTCCGTCAAACATGTTGAGGATCGAATCGTAATAATGTAACTCAAGGTCAACACCATTGTGGGCTTTTCCGTCTCTCCAACCGTAAGGAGAGGTTACCGTTCCGTAGTAACGTTTTAGTGATTTCTCGCAAAGCGGATGATGATATCTCTGACCTTTCTTTTCATCTGCCAGTACGAGAACGAGTGTACTGTCATTCGCATGAATAGAATCCGGATAGTACCAAGACTGCTTATTATTCCAATAATGGTAATAAGCATTTGCTGGATAAGGGGAACCATCTTCCTGAACGATCTCAAACTCAGCTGGCAGTTCGATGTGTTCCGGCATCATGGCCACGTAGAGATTAATTTGATTGATCAACGCAAAAGGAACCGAATCCAATTCAAAAAGCGAGTCGACCATTTCATAAATTTCTTCTTGTGACTTATCTGCTACAGATTTATAGAACGTGATCTCCTTTTTTACACTTTCCGTAAGGGAATCCAATCTTATTAACGAGTCAATTCGTTCATAAATATTGATATCAGAGAAATTGACATTGGTTTCAAACAAGTAATCGCTACCGTAAGCAACCACAGCTTTGGCAGTATCCTTATTCTTTTTCTTATCGTCTCCGGGTGTGGGACAGTCCTCACATGGGGTTACACCCACACTAAAACGGGACAATAAGCCAACACTCAGCACTCCAACTATGAAAAATAGTACGTATCTCACTTACTAAATAAAGGTTCGAATAAAACGATAAAAGTCTAAAAAGGTTACGAATTACTCATAATCGCACCTACAATGGCGAACAAAATTATCAAAATTCCGAAGGCGATGACAGGGCAAATTTTACCGAATAGTAAATTATTCTGTCGTACACTAAACTTTCAAATAATAATTTGAAAACCAAATAAAAATTTCTGTAAATTGGATGCAATATCATTTCATTACTATGGTAAAAAACATTAATTCTCGAAATAAAACTATACAATTATGAAAAATACATTGCTATTTTTATCTATGTGCGCTGCATCGTTAAGTTATGCGCAGAACTCCCTTCCGACAACAGGAAACGTAGGTATTGGGACGACTAGTCCTTCTTCTGAACTTGAAGTAAAAGGTAATACCACCGTTGAGACTTTTATTGCGAAGGATTCTTCCGTTTTTGAAAAGCCCGTTATTATTAAGGATAGCGTTAAGGTTGAAAGTAAAATGACAGTTGATCAAGACGTTAAGATAAAAGGACAAACTGTGTTTGTTGATGATGCCAAAGCACGGGCTAACTTCAAAGTGCTTGGGACTACAATTATGAAGGGCGATGCCAAGGTAGAAGGTGATTTTAAGTTTAAAAGCTTAGAAGACCTGAATACTATTGATGAGCGGTTCTTAATGATTAAACCAAATGGAAAGGCTGTCGTTATGGAGAAGGGTAGCTTTCTTATTGATTTTTATGAAGGTGACCCTTGTAAAGGAGGAAGTTCTGGAAATATCATACCTACATGGTCAAGTCTACCCAATGTCATTTGGACGGGTGATGTTTGCGCTCCAGCAAGTGTTGGAATCGGTACAAACTCTCCAGATGCGAATCTACATGTTACAGGCACAGGGCATTTCGGAGGGACAATTGGAATCGGAACACCTAATGATAACGACAATAGATTAACTATAGTACAGAGTAACCCTCAAAATAATGGTATCGTTGTGAACTCAAGTAGTTCCAGTTCTTCTACTTTCACAGGAATAGGGATTCAGACCATAGTTAACAACCCTAATAGGATTGCACTTGCGGTAACGGATGAAAATACAAACAATGATGTTTTTAGGGTGATGGGGAACGGAAATGTACTTATAACAAGTCAGGACGAAAATGAAACAGCAATAAGAGTAAAAAGCAACTTTTACAATTATGATATTTTTAGGTTGACTGGCGAAGGGGCTATTTATTCCACATCAATTCATGTGAGAGCTGTTTATAATTTCCCTGATTATGTATTTGATGAAAAATATGATCTTATGCCTCTTGACAGCTTAAAACAGTTTATAATTACCAATAATCACTTACCTAAAGTTCCCTCTGCTAAACAAGTAGAAGAGCAGGGAATGGATTTAGGGGAAATGAATAAGGTTTTGGTTGAAAAAGTAGAGGAACTTACTTTATACATTCTTCAGTTAGAGGAAAGACTTAAAGTACTAGAATCACAACCTTAAACTAATTAGCTATGAAATTATTAATTACAACAATCGTTATACTTATCAGTTGTCTGACTTGGTCTCAAACCAATCTAATTGCAAATGGAGGTTTTGATGATTTTACCACCCCAACCGAGGAAGGTCAGGCAGGAGAAGCCGACTATTGGGAAACACGAAGTAGAGCTATCCCTAGCACCTGCAATGGTCAAAATTATTTTCTGCACTCTCCTGATTTAATGGTAGCTTCCAGTCTTGGATCTTCGATTCCTGGTGTTGCCTATGTAGCGCCTTACTCTGGGAACGCTTGTGTCGGCATGGCAAATTATGAATTAATCCAACAAAATATCTATGGAGTTTCTTCAAATCAACCTTACACATTTTCTGCATATATAAAGGCTCATGAGGGTACAGTATATAACTATACTGACGTTAAGTTAAATGTGTATCTTGCCAAATCCAGAGTGAAATACAAATCAGAAACCAATGATGAAGATTACTGCTCTGAAGATTACACTTCATATACAGCAGGTGATAAGATTTTAATTGGACAAGTTACCATTGATAAACAAAATTATTCTCGAGATGATTGGAAGAGGATTTCTTTCGGTTTTTACCTTAACAATCTGGACTATCCGAATTTATCTGCTTATAACTGGTTGGTTATAGATCTGCATAATGATGACTATAATGCGCCAAGTCAATCGAATTGCTTTAACACTGACTGTCAAGATGCCTATATCTGGTTAGATGATATTAAACTTCAACAGTCTGAATTCTGTGCTAGTCCTTGCTCACCAAGTTTAGGAGGCATAAATTTAAATTCTCCTCTGCCAAACGCAATGGCTGCAAATGGTCAAGGGTACATGCAAGACCCATATAATACTTCTAACCAAATATATGTCTCTCCATTCAATTTCTTGGTTAGAGATGCGATGGGAGTAACTTTTGAACTTTTTAACCGATGGGGAACTATGATTTATCACGATTATGCCTTTGATCCAAATGGGCTAAAGGATGTCGGATATAATGATTATCAGTTTTTTTGGGATGGTGAAGATTATAACGGAAACTTATTTCAACAGGATGTGTACGTATATAGACTGACTATATGGAAATGTGGTGAGAGATTAACTTACAACGGTATTTCCTTATATTATTTTCCTCTTAACACCCATTCTTATAATGTTCCTAATATTAAAAATTATGATTTGGGTGATTGCTGCATTGACTTCAAATACCATCAGGATGTCACCTTCTCTGGCAATCACACTACAAGAGTAGATCAATTTATTACTGCTGGGAATAATGTCATACCTACACTTCCTCCCGGAGATGTGGTAGTTTCCAATGGAAGCAACGTTAAATTTTATGCCGAATATGAGATAAATCTTGAACCAGGATTTGTTGTTGAGCCTCAAGGTGTGTATGATGGAGAGTTAAGAAACTGTATCTACTCGGAAAAAAGTGTGAACAACTACAAACCAAGATATATTACCCATGATACAACTAAAAGTATTTTGAATACAGAACTAAGCTCAATTCTACAGTCTGAGATTAGCATATTTCCAAATCCAATTATTAAAAGTCAAAGTAATAAGCTTTCTATAAGCGGTATAAAAAAGGAAGAATTTGTAAAAGTTAATATTCTAAATAGTATCGGTTGCGTTGTTTATAGTGAAGTCCTTAATTATAGTCAGTCTAACGAAATAAATGTTTCAGCATTACCTGCTGGAATTTATTTAGTTAACGTTGAAACAAACAATAATATCACGACAAAAAAGTTAATGATAAAATGATTCTATGAGATTATTTACATCATTATTAATATCCATTACGCTTTCAGTCAACGCCTATTCTCAAACTGTTGTGGATGTTGGAGTGACTTCAAGCGGCTTAATGACTTGGTTTTCAAGAAGCTTAAGACCTCCTGTTGACTTGGGATATAGTGCTGGAATAACCACTCAAATAACTCACGAGAAAACTATTTATGAAACCGGTATTTTGTTGTATTATCAAAAAGCATTGTCTAAATGTACAGAACCCTCTCCTATAGTTAATATTTGTGCCAAATCTATTCGTGAAAAGATTTATTGCCTTGGTATCCCAATTTCTTTTTCTCCAAGAATCTTTTACTCTTGGGAGGTTAGACCATATCTAGGAATGTTATTTGAATATATGGTATCAGGATTTCCAGTAGGGACAATCGATCAATATCGATCGTTCAATCCCTATCTGACCATAAACTGGAAATACTCTTTTATTGACAAGAGTAAATTTAAAGCCAATGCTATGTTTAAAATGGAGGCTTCATTACTTGATGTAGAGCGAAATAAACCCTACGATATTAATAAGAGAATTGGTATTGGTATACAATTCTATTTCTTGTAAACCGTGCGAAAAACGGTCAGACTGTAAGTACTTTTGTTAAACTAGAATAGTTATGAAGACGTTGTTTAATTTGTTTTTATGCTCTTGTTTAGTTTTGTCATGTGCAAAAGACAAAACTCCAATCCCTGTGGCAAGTGAACCTGAAATAGATTCGAGAGATATTTTCTTGGGAGACTATAAAGTCTATAACTCTAACGGAAATCATTTGTACGATATTAGGATAACAAAAAACAACGTTGAAGGTAACTGCACTGGTCCTTGCGATAGTCTGTTTATTGAGAATTTCGCGGGAAAATTTGATGTAGGGTTTTGGAATTCAAGGTATAATACTGATTACAATTATTTTTCTTTTCAGTACGATTCAATTACGGACTATGATGGTTATTCGTGGTCTGTTTTTGTGTCGGGAGACGAAACGTACAATGCATACCCCAAGAATGATACAATTCTTTTGAAGTTTCAGCTATCGAATATTCAATATTATCTTCAGGAAGGACAGTTATACTTTGATTGTGTATGTGAACATATAGCAGTCAAACAACACTAAAATGGATACTATTACCAAAACACAATTTATACACCTATTTAGATAGTATATAAATGGCGCTAAATTGTCTAGAAGCTGGTGCGTATGTACGTCACATTATCTAGAATCATCGAGTAAAAGTCGTAAGTTGAATTATTTACAGTTGATGTGCTATCAAATTGAGGAAATTGATTAATCCGAAATTTTACTCCTCCAATCTTCAGGTATTTGTTGTTGGATTTGACAACATCTACAATCCTATCACCATGAACCGAAGTATAAGACCCATCTCCATCGATTGATATTTCCCAAGCGTATTCGCCATCAACACTTGGCCAGCCACCAACAAAATCACTATCAACTTTATGAGCTTCTTTATAACACCCTACAAATAGAATACTTATTGCGATTACTACGATCAGATAGAGCGTTCCTTTTAATTTCATAACAGAGCGATTATAGAGTTCTCATTTTTTTTGCTTTTAATTTAGAAATACAAGTATCTGAATAATTCATGGTTTACAATTCTGCTTATCTCTGGATGATCCAGTCTTATTTTTTCGTTACGAATCACCTCCCACCATCAATTACTCATAATCGCACCCACAATAGCGAACAAAATTATCAAAATCCCGAAGGCGATGACAAACATACGAGCGGCTTTGTCTTTGATCAGCGGCTTTCTAAACTTTCCTTTCACTGTGTAGTTAATAATCTCCACTGGATCGTGATCTTGCTCTCTTACGCCAAACCAATACACCCACTCCCCTTTTCGTTCCTCATCAAATCGTTCATGATACAGTCCTTCTCCCAATAACAGCTCTTCAAAATAATCTGCGTGAGCTTTCATTTTGAAGTGGTAGACCAAATAGCCCGGTCGGGTAGGATGCGGCTGATGGTTCATCAAGGTGAGAATCGGAATGGACAGCTGATTGAACAACTCTCGCTTGGGAGGCTCATTCATTTCTTCCAAAAGATCCTCCAAAGATTTCATGAAGGGCGTTAGTTCGTTCATGCCGAACTGTTCTAACTTGTGAAAAGTAATATCCGAATCGTCTTTCAACACCTTCACTTCTGCAAGGAAGGCTTCATGATCTAACGGTAACTCTGGGTCATCTTCTAGTACTTCTTGCAGCAACTCCGAAGAACTTCGTAAGAAATCATTTAGGTTTTTCATGAACTCCTCTCGATCTAAATTGAAGTAATCCTCGTCCTCAATGAGGTGATCCATCATTTCGAGGACATTGTTCAACGCTTGAAGATTTCCGAGGTTTTCGTAACTCATGGCTAAATAATTTCTACTACAAATGTACTGAATTCATCACCGAGGTGTAACTTTACGCCATGAAAAGCCTCATCGCCTTCGTTGTTATTTTTGGAGCAGCTGTTGTTGCTGGTATGTACTTACTTTCAGAAGAAAAGCCTGAGCTGCCGATCATTAATCCAGTAGATGTAAATCCTGACCTCGTAGACCCTTCTCTTCAAAACAAAGGGAACTACCACACCATTTCTGATTTTTACCTTCAAAATCAGGACGGCATTTGGGTGGATAAGAGTATTCTAACAGGTAAAATCGCAGTAGTTAATTATTTCTTTGCGACTTGCCCTTCTATTTGCCCTTTGATGAATGGGAAAGTAGCAACGGTGTATGAAAAGTATAAATCTACTGGTGACGTGATGTTTCTGTCCCATACCGTAATGCCAGAAGTGGATTCTGCCGAGGCGTTAAAGGAATACGCGGGTAGGTATGATGCGGATACAGAAAGTTGGATGTTCCTCACCGGAGATAAATCCCACTTGTATGAACTCGCACGAAAGAGTTACTTGATTGTTCCCGATAAAAATGACCCCAATTATTCACACGGTAGTGATAACGACTTCATCCACACGGAAAACGTTGCGCTGATTGATACCAAAGGACAAATAAGAGGTTTTTATGATGGTACTTCTGATCAGGAGATACAACAACTGATTGAAGATATTCAAATCCTGAGGGACATGTAAAATGAACCTTCTTATCTTTAGGGTGTATCCATTTACGTGACTTCAAACTGCCTAAAGATGATTATAACTACTTGTCAAGAAGACTGGAATCAAATGACGCCTGACGCGCAAGGTCGTCATTGTGCCGTTTGCGATTTAACCGTTCTCAATCTGAAGGGTAAAACGCACGATGAAATTGTATCGATTAAAGAGGAAAAAGGGAAAATCTGTGGAAGGGTAACACAACTTCAAGTAGCAGAATTTCAATACCTGCATCCGCTAAAACGTTTTGCCATTGCTTTATTTTTAGTGTTTGGAACAGGACTGTTTACCACTTCATACAGTCAAATTTTGGGAGACTCTACCCAGCAGGCAGAGAACAAGCATGAATTTACGCTCAAATTTAAAGCGATTGATTCAAAAGGAAAACCACTGCCAGGAGTTTACATCAGTTTTGATTCCTTTGATCATTTTAGCGATTACAAAGAAGGAACTACTGATGAAAATGGCGAGCTTTCTATCAGTTTTTGGCATTCGAAAGAGACGATTGAACTTACAGCTGACATAAGCTATGAGGATATTTATGGAACACTTGTTTACAAAGCCTCCAGCAAGAGCATCAATCACTTCGATCGGATTGTTTATGATTCAGAGAAATATGTTCTTAGAGTAGGTGAATTAGAGTTTAGTGAACTTTATCTCATCGGTGATGTGGAACCTGATCATTGGAGTGAAGACCCATACGAACAGAAAACGGAACACAACTAGTAGCTTATCTCACCTACTAAGTTCTGCTGGAATAATGACTTGATATCTGCATTCTGATCATAGTTTCCTAATAGATACATGAGCTTGGTGATGGCAGCTTCTGAGGTCATATCACCTCCGCTGATCAAACCAAGATCTGCCAAACCTTTTCCTGTTTCGTATTTGGATTGATCTACACTACCCATTTTGCATTGAGTCACGTTTACAATCACAATTCCTTTGGAAATTGCCTCTCTCAATTCGTCTAAAAACCACGAGTAAGACGTTGCATTACCCGCTCCAAATGTTTCTAAAACTACTCCTTTAATCTCTGGAGCATTAAAGAAGTGATGCACCAATTTTTTTGAGATTCCCGGGTAAAGTTTCAAGATAAAAATATCATTCTCAATACCATACCTGAACGTTGTTTCTCCTTGCGGAAAGGGAAGCACATCGTCCAAATTATAGGCGATATCAATACCTGCTTCAGCCAGAATGGGATAATTAAAACTCTCGAATGCATTGAAGTGATTTGAACTCAATTTGGTGGTGCGATTACCACGATAGAGTTTATACTCAAAATAGACACTTACTTCCGGGATCAGCGGCAAGTCTCCACTGTAGGCACTTGCAATCTCAATCGCTGTGATCAAGTTCTCCTTGCCATCCGTTCGAATAATTCCGATAGGCAATTGAGACCCTGTAAACACAACTGGTTTTTTGAGGTTCTCAATCATATAACTCACCGCACTTGCCGTAAATGCCATGGTATCTGTACCGTGCAACACCACAAAACCATCAAAGTCATCATAGTTATTTTCGATGATTTTAACCAGTTCTACCCAGATCTCAGGAGTCATATTCGAACTATCAATCGGCTCTTCAAATGATTGTGTATCAATTCGACAATCCAATCGTTTCAACTCAGGAATTTCATCTACCAAATGAGCAAAATCAAAAGGTTTCAAAACTCCTGTTTGAGGATCGTTAATCATCCCAATGGTACCTCCAGTATATATCAATAAGATGCTGCGTTGCATTGCGCTAAGTTAACAAAGATTCATTCATATAACATCAATCGCCCACTGAAGTAACAGGAGAACTAAGAACTGTGCTTCTATCCATCCGGTGAAGAAAAGTTCGCTGCGCTGCTCATTTGTAGCCATCAACGAAGGAATTACCGATAGTGCTACCAATGATAACGACCACACCTGAAGAAAGAGCGATGCGATAGCAATGATCATCATGAGTGAGATGGATAGTATTTTACTTCCTTTTACCCCAAGAACTACGGGCAGGGTTTTAAGTTGTTCTTTATCGAGCTCCCTATCCCGAATGTCAAACGGAATGCATAAGATCATGACAAATAGGAATAGTAGAACTAGAAAAATTAATGACGAACTGTTCCAATTCCACTCTATCAATAGCAGTGGTACAACGGCTGCTGTAAACGTCCAGACCAAACTGATCACAAAGATCTTCAAAAAAGGAAGTTTTCGAATCGCTCGTAACTTTTCGTTCTTGCGAGTATAAAACATAACGACCAAAAGTGCTGGCAACGAGGCTAGCATTAGTTCAAATGGAAGTATCCGTATGGAAAATACGGTCATTCCTACCAAGCCCAAAACACTCAGCGCCTGTATGGTAAGTTGATTTCGATCGATCCAAACGTGGCGTTCAGAATTCTTCTTAAGACTCACTTCTCCAGTGATTTTCAGAAACCGTTGAAAATTGTAGGCAAATAATGTAGCAAAGAAGAGCAGCAACGCGTACTCATAGTTCACCTCTATGTCAAGCACATTTATGGTAAACAAATAAAAAGCAACCGCATTGATCGAAACCCAGAGGTTGGAATAAACAAACCACTTTATTCCATTCAAACTGTTCAAAAAATCTTATTTAGCTACTGCATAAACCAAAAAGCCGGTTCCTACGCCAATGACTGAACCTAATAACGCATTTTTCAATTTCTTTACCTTTGCTATTTTCTGAAAGCCTTCGATGTAGTACTCGCTGCTCAAGAAATTTACGTCAGTAGCATACTCTTTTCTTACCTTGGGCTTGAAAATCCCAGCACCTATAGTAACAACAAAAGGCACAGCAACAGGAACAATTGAAGGCGTAATTTTGAAGAAACCACCATTGGGTTGAAAATCATATGTATCCAAAATTACGGATGTGAATCCCAACCCTAGTCCTGTGATAAACCAACTGGCAGATTTATAGCTAGCATAAGCATCCCGCTCACCGTAAACAAACATCTTCATTTCATTTTTGGTGAAATAGTTTCCCATAAGCGTGTCTCGCTTATACAAAATGGTCTCTTCTCCGCTAGCATTGGAATATGAAAACATTCTGAACTTGGTCAGTTCCATATCTTTTACCTTCCCGCCTTTCTTATAATATTGAAAATCAAAGTAATCCTCATACTCTGTTCCTAACTTTCCTCTGAGCACCTTTCCGTTCATCAACTGAATCTTGTCCTGGCCCAAAGCCTGAGCGCTGACGATCAACACAAGCGAAAAAGCTATAAAGTTCTTACATTTCATTTCTACAAATTTAAATGGGGTTTACTGTAAAGGGATCAACTGTATCTTCTTTCCACAAGTTCGATAAAATCTTTTACCGATCGTGACGATTTATCCCAATTGTGTTTTGAAGTCAATACATTTATATACTCATCTGCCTCAATAAAGTTACTGAAATTGTTTAAGGTATTCACTGCCTCTTTATAAAGGTTATTCTCTCCCGCGAAAAGATCATTCATAAACAAAAACTTCTGATTTAATCCAATTGCTTCGGATAGATCGCCAATCGGCTTTTTACTCAACTTATCTGCCAATGACTTGCTCTCCTGCTGACTAGAAAAGGTATCGTTGATACTTTTCTGCTCCTCTTTTTGCTGCTCCGCCAAAGTTTTGGGTTGCTCTGGCTCCGGCTCTGGTGCCTTTGCTGATTTCTCCTCCACTGGCTTCTCTTCTACTGGCTTTTCCTCGTTAACGGGTTTAACAATCACATTTTTTACAATATCTTCTGGTCTACCTTCTTGCTCAATCGCATCTAACAAGTTGGTCTGATTAGAAGGCCCTCTCAACGAATCAAGCATGTTTTGATCTACTCCAAAGCTAAAGGAACTCGGCTTAGCTTGTTTCTTAGGATCAGGCTGGATAGCAAGGTACTGCAAAATAGCAATTCGTTCATGCAACGAACGAACATCGTCTAGAACGCCCTCCAGTTCTTCTACATTCATTTCTCCATTCTCCAACCTTTCTATTTCTTCTGAAAGTCTTTTAACTATTTCCGTAATACTCTTATATTTCACAACTTGATCGTTTAGATTGACTTACAAAAAAAACCAAATAATTTAACTCGTACAATAAAATTACAATTTATCAACACGGGTTCGACCTAAAAATTCAAAAGATTAACTTTGGGCAAAACGAATCGGAGACAACAAATAATTGACACGTGTTTTTAGAGAGAAAAGGAAACAGGCAAATAAGAAAAGGGTGGATAGAAGTCATCTGTGGTTCAATGTTTTCTGGAAAAACCGAGGAGTTGATCCGAAGAATGAAACGAGCAGAATTCGCGCAGCAGCGGGTCGAAATTTTTAAACCTGAAATTGATGTGCGATACGATGAGGAGGATGTGGTGAGCCACGAAGGAAATGCCATTCGTTCTACGCCCGTCCCTGCATCTTCCAACATTCTACTTTTAGCGAATGACGTGGAAGTGGTAGGCATTGATGAGGCTCAATTCTTTGACGATGAACTACCTTCGGTCTGTGAAAAACTTGCTAATCAAGGCGTTAGAGTCATCATCGCAGGATTAGACATGGACTTTCAGGGAAAACCTTTTGGACCTATTCCAGCCTTGATGGCAAAAGCAGAGTACGTAACAAAGGTTCACGCTATTTGCATGCAATGTGGAGACCTTGCTCAATTCTCTCATCGAAAAACAGAGGACAAAGAGGTTGTATTATTGGGGGAAACTCAAGAATACGAACCGCTTTGTAGAAAATGTTTTAACGAAGCTACCAAATGAATTTAAACTATTCCCTTCAGGAAATATCTGATGCAATTAACGGAAAAGTCATCGGTGACGCTTCCTTTATCGTGAAGCAAGTCATCATTGATAGCAGAAACTTTTTTAGCGAATTAGACACGCTTTTCATTGCCATCAAAGGCCCTAACAACAATGGGCATAACTACATTCCTTCGTTGCACAAACAAGGCTGTAACGGGTTCATCGTTGAAGCAACATTTGAACAAGATCTACCCGCAGGGGCTAATGCCATTGTAGTTGAGAACTCGCTGGCTTCACTGCAACGACTGGCTACTTTCCATCGTTCGCAATTTGATTATCCAGTGGTAGCCATCACGGGAAGTAACGGAAAAACAGTAGTTAAAGAATGGCTTTACCACCTACTAAAGCGGAAATACAATATCATTCGGAGTCCAAAAAGCTTCAATTCCCAAGTGGGAGTTCCCCTCTCCATTCTCCAGATGACGCACCAACACACGCTCGCTATATTTGAAGCTGGAATATCACAGAGAGGAGAAATGGAAAAGCTAGCGTCAATGCTCCAACCTACGCACGGGATTTTAACCCACATTGGAACAGCTCACTCTGTAAACTTTTCTTCTCAGGATGAAATTAAGGAAGAGAAATCGAAGTTGTTTGAAAAATGCAAATGGGTGCACAGCTTTGAAGATAATGCAGGTTTTCTTTTGAATGTGGAAAGCAAACGAAAGAAGTGTACGATTGAAGCGAATATTCGCGGTACGGAAATAACGTATGAAATTCCCTTTTCGGATGACGCGTCCATCACGAATAGTTTGACGACTGTGGTGGCAGCCCTACAACTCGAAGCCTCAGTGGAAAGCATTTGCAAAGAAATTGTGCATCTGCCCAGTGTAGCTCTTCGATTGGAGACCAAAAAAGGCATTAATCAAACAATACTCATCAACGACTCGTATAGCAACGATATTCATTCCCTCGAAATAGCGTTAAACCACTTGGTTAATCGAAATGAAAAAGATCATAAAGTGGTCATTTTAAGTGATATTGAACAGGATTATCATGAAGATGCTGACCTCTACGAAAAAGTAGCTCATTTGATCGAAGATAAAGGAGTGGATCGGTTCATAGGAATTGGTCCTCGCTTGAAAGAAAGCAGTCACCTTTTTAGGCGTGGTGAATTTTTTGAAGGAGTAAGTGAGCTCTTTCCCTACCTAAAAGCGAACCCGATAGAACAAGCTACTATTCTCATCAAAGGAGCGAGAAAATTTAGGTTTGAAGCCATTGGAAAGTATTTTGAACTCCAGACCCACGAGAGTAAACTAACCATTGACCTCGGTGCTTTGAGAAACAATGTAAAAGCCTATCAGCGGCTTCTCAAGGATGATGTGAAGCTCTTGTGTATGGTAAAAGCTTTTGGTTATGGAAGTGGAAGCAAAGAGATTGGACTTACATTAGAAGAGTGTAAAGTAGATTACTTGGGCGTTGCTTATGCCGATGAAGGAAGAAAGTTAAGAATCGAGAACATTAACATGCCCATCATCGTAATGAATGCTAAGAAAAGTAGTTTTGACACGATCATAGACTACCATCTAGAGCCTTCTATCTATAGTTTTAGACAACTCAATGACTTTATTCGAGCACTGATTGATTTGGATATTAAATCTTACCCCATTCATATCAAAATTGATACGGGAATGCGCAGATTGGGCTTTATGACGCAGGATGTTGAAGAACTAATTTCTACCCTTTCATCACAGCCTGAAGTTAGAGTAAAAAGTATCTTCTCTCATTTAGCTGCGAGTGATGATCCGCACGAAGATCTTTTCACCAATAAGCAGATTCAACAGTTTCAGTACGTCTGTCACAAAATAGAATCAGGTGTGGGGTACGACTGCATCAAACATATTCTCAACACTTCTGGAATTGAACGGTTTCAGCATGCGCAAATGGACATGGTAAGACTTGGACTGGGGATGTATGGCGTAACCAAAGGTCTTCCAGACATCGAAAATGTTGGGGTATTGACGACAAATATTTCTCAGGTGAAAAATGTAAAAAAAGGAGAATCCATTGGCTACGGTCGTTCGCAATACGCTTTGCAAGACATGACCATCGGAGTCATTCCAATTGGCTATGCAGATGGGTTCTCAAGGACATTGAGTTGTGGACAAGGAAGCGTATGGATCAATGGATGCAGGGCCAAGGTAGTTGGAAACGTGTGCATGGACATGACCATGATTGACCTTACCGATATTCCTGCTAAGGAAGGTGATGAAGTAGAGATTTTTGGAAAAAACAGGTCGATCTATGACCTTTCTGATGAGATGAATACGATCCCCTACGAAGTGCTAACTTCTGTGTCTAAAAGAGTGCAACGCGTTTACCTCACCGATTAATAAACGGGTAGCTTAACGATAAACTCTGTGCCCTCTCCCTGCTTGGTATTGAAGCTGATATCTCCATGATGAGCATCGATAATTTGCTTCACCATCGCCAAACCAAGTCCCGAACCACTTGATTTAGTTGTAAAGTTGGGAACAAAGATTTTATCTTTTACTTCATCTGGTATTCCTTCTCCATTATCGCGGATAGAAATCTTGCAATAATAATCGTCTACGGAAAGAGAAATCTCGACCCTTCCATCGTCTTGGGATGGAATAGACTGAATTGCATTTTTGATGATGTTGTTGAACACGCGAACTAGCTGCTCTCTATCTCCATTGATTTCTATTTCTCCATTGGCACTGTTCTCCAGTTGCAAGGATACATCCTCGTGCTCATCAAAAAGGTCCATACTACTCTTCACAACCTGCACCACATCCAGTTTTTCCAACTTACTTTTTGGCATTTTTGCGAAGTTGGAAAACTCGTTGGCAATGTTGGTCAAGGCGTCAATTTGAGTAATTAGTTTTTGTCCAAACAAGTTCAGTTTTTCCTGATAATCAGGATCATCGGGTTTTAGCGCCCGTTGCAAATGTTGTACCGAGAGTTTCATTGGTGTCAACGGATTTTTAATCTCGTGGGCAACTTGTTTAGCCATCTCTCGCCATGCACTCTCTCTCTCCGTTTTTGCAAGTTTATCAGCACTCTCTTCTAACTGCTCAATCATTCGATTGTACTCTTTCACCAGCATACCTATCTCATCCTCACCTTTCCATTTCAGAGGCTGGTTCTTTTTATTGATTTCAACACCTTTCAGCTTATCCGCAATCGTTCTCAGACTTTTTGTTATGTAATTCGACAAGAAGAAAGCAATCAAACTCGCTCCAACAAGAAGAAAGACGTAGATTTCTATTAATGTAGTAAGAAACGGCCCTACAGAAGAATTACCCGTCATTTCCGTTTTGTCGTATGGTATATTTACAATGGCGATCGGTGTAATAGAGTCTCTTCCATAGAGTAATGAATAGGCCGTAACGTGCTCTTCATCCACCTGTTTAACTTGGTGAATGTGCGTAGACCAGAGCTTTTCCAGAATTTTGTCTGGCACCTTAGTTTTATAAAATTCAGGATCTGCGTAATCGTAATCACTACTTGTCAAGATTTCACCAGACATCCTAAAAATATTGATTTCTACCCCATTAATATCTGCCAATTTGGTAATCTCTTCCTCAAATTCCCTACTCACTCCATTCATCTGCTCTTCATTCTCTGTATCTCTAAAGAAATAACTCAGTGACATCAGGACGGTTTTTTCTTTTCGTTTTAGCCGCTCTTTGTGGTACTTTTCGTTCTGATTTTGGAAATACATAAACGTAGTTACTCCAATGACAATCAATGAAATAATGATCAATGCCAACATGGACATATAGATTCTGGTGCGTAACGTAGGTTTAAAGATCATCTTAAAAACGAAGGTAACAATATTCGATTATGTGGTTATAAGTAAAGTACGTGCTAATTTTTCATCAAACGTAATTTAGGCACAATATATGTTTTGTAAATTAGCAGAAATTAAACATCCTTAAAAAACAATGAAGCAAATATTATTCCTAATTCTACTCGCACCACTGATCGTTTTTTCTCAGATAAAACGTGGCGGTTCGGAATCGGAAGAAAATAACACCACTAATCCTCAAAACACTAACAACGGAAATAACTCTGGGCAATTGTACCCTACCAAAGGAGAAAAACCGGTAAATTGTAATCAGGACTTGGAGTTTGACCCCGGCAACCAACTCGTTTACCACAGTAAGACCAACAAACCCTTTACAGGCTTGTGCGTTTCTTACTATCCGAACGGAAAACTAGAACGTAAAGCCCGTTTTAACAATGGAAAGGATCACGACACCGCCTATGTTTACTACGAAAGTGGAGACATTCAGGCGTTCATCATTCATGTGGATGGTGTAGAAAATGGCACTTGGGGTTACTGGTATGACAATGGTGATGACCACGGTGAGCAGCAAGTAGCGTGGGGTAACACCTATGATATGGGGCAAAAAATAGGTACTTGGTACTTCTTTCAGGAGAATGGAGACACGACCAAGGTGCTGAACTATGAAAAAGATATGCTCAACGGTCAAAGTCGTTACTTTTACAACAGTGGAGTTCTTAAGAAATCGGTTAACTACAAGGACAACAAGATGCATGGACTTTATGTCACCTACTTTGATACAGAAGAAGAAAAGATTAAAACATCTAAGACCTATAAAAACGATCAAGCCGATGGCAAAGCGCAGAGCTATTATGAAAGCGGTGCACTGAAATCAGAGTCGGAATACAAAAATGGCAGCAAGGAGGGTAAGTGGACCATTTACTATGAAAATGGTCAGATCAAACAGACGGGATATTTTAAAGATGACCAACAGGATGGAATTTGGGAAATGTTTCAGGAAGACGGGAAAAATGCCACAACTGCCCTCTACGATGACGGGCAACTCTTGAAAGCTGTTGAATACGATCGATTTGGTAAACCCAAAAATGACCTTGATCTCGTAGAGTTGAATAACCTATTGAGCAAGAAAAAATCTGATGACGAGTCAGAAGGAAAAAAGAAGAAAAAGAAGAAGAAAAAAAATAAGGACGAAGAGGAAGAAGAGCCTGTTGATGGAGAGTAAATGAGCGTATTGGAAACAGAAATAACAGCCGAATTGCCTGTGATGGAGATGTTTTATTCCATTCAGGGAGAAGGAAATTACAGTGGAAGGCCTGCCGTATTCATCCGCTTGGGAGGATGCGATGTGGGGTGCCATTGGTGTGATGTGAAGGAGAGTTGGGAGGCTGAAAACCATCCATCGACCAAAATCACAGACATTGTTTCTTACGTACGAACGCAAGCAGCAAAATTTGTGGTCATTACAGGAGGTGAACCGGCCATGTATGATCTTACCGAACTAACAAATGAACTAAAGGAAGAAGGGGCTTTCATTGCCATCGAGACTTCTGGCGTTTACCCACTAATAGGGCATTTTGACTGGATCTGTTTTTCCCCAAAAAAGTTCAAACCTCCTACGGAGAGCATCTACGAAAAGGCGCACGAACTGAAAGTTATTATTTTCCACTCTTCTGATCTGGATTGGGCTGAAGAACATGCCAAAAAAGTCAATAACAACTGTAAATTATACCTCCAACCAGAATGGGGAAAACGTGATAAAAACACACCTTTAATCATTGAGTACATTAAAGGAAACCAACATTGGAATATTTCGTTACAAACGCATAAATACATTGGTGTAGAATGAAAAATTTAGTACAGAGAGTAGCATATACAATACTTGCCTTAACACTTTTTGCCAATTGCTCGGTTGCCCAACCTGGTCACTATACGAGCACCAATAAAAAGGCAATCAAGTTTTATGAGGAAGGCCGTTCTTGCTTCAACAATATTAACCCACAAACCGGAAAAAGAAGCCTAGATTGTGCAGAGGAAGCTTTGCTGAAAGCGCTAGAAAAAGACCCTCAGTTCGTAGAGGCACACACGATGTTGAGTAACGTCTACATTGAGCGAAACGACTTCGCCAAAGCCATCGCTCAAAAAGAAACCATGTTTGCTCTAGGGAAACCCGTGAGCCATGCTGAATACTTCTATATGGCGAGCATGAACATGGCGATCGGTGACTACGAAAAGTGTCTTAAGTATGCTAACTATTACATCAAAGATCGTAACGCCAACCCCGGTATGGTTGACAAGTCTTACAAGTATATTGACGATTGTAATTTTGCAATCGAAGCAATGAAAAAGCCTTCAGCTTTTAAACCTGTCAACCTCGGACCAAATGTAAACTCTGACAGACCGGAATATTTCCCCTCCATTACGGCTGATGACAAGACCTTGCTCTACACAAGATTGGTTCTGGACAACAACGCATTGCATGGAGTAGGAATGCAAGAAGACATTTTTGTGGCTACGGCTGAGACCCCAGATCATTGGACATATGGTAAGAGCATAAGCAAAAACATCAATACCATCTACAACGAAGGAGCTCCTACCTTTTCAGCGGATGGCAAATACGTAATTTTAGTAGGCTGTGAAGCTGGAGACCAAGGGGACTTTGAGTACGGAGCAAACAGAAAAGGATTGGGGAGTTGTGATCTTTTTGTAAGTGAAAAAATAGGTTCAAATTGGACAAAACCATCAAACCTTGGCACTCCAATCAACTCTTGGCATTTTGAGAGTCAACCTAGTTTTTCGAGCGATGGGAAAACACTTTATTTCATAAGAGGTGTCAGAAATAAACAAACTGGAGAAAAAATGCAAGACATCTATGTGAGTGAGATAACTGCAAACGGCTGGTCCAAACCACAAATGCTACCAGAATATATTAATTCACCAGGGAGAGAGGAGAGCGTTCAAATTCATCCAGATGGTCAAACATTATATTTCTCTTCTGATGGACATACTGGAATGGGAGGTTTGGACATCTACATGTGCAGAATGCAGGCAGATGGTACTTGGAGTAAACCAATCAACTTAGGTTACCCGATTAATACGCACATGGATGAGAATAGTCTCTTGGTTTCTTCAAAAGGTGATGTTGCTTACTTCGCATCTGATCGCGAGGGTGGTTACGGTGACTTGGATCTCTATCGGTTTGAACTTCCAAAACAGTACCAACCGATCAAAACAACCTATATGAAAGGCTTTGTTTACGATAGTATTACGAAAAAACCGCTCGCTGCCGACTTCCAATTGTTTGACCTAAAAACGGGGCAATTGTACAAGCGAGCTATTGCCAACAGTGGAAATGGTGCGTTCTTGGTAGCTATTCCTACCAATAAAGATTTCGGACTGATAGCCGAACACCAAGGATATCTTTACTACTCTAAAAACTACTCATTAGATCAACTGGAGAAGACTGATGATGGGTTTATTGTCAACGTACCGATGCAACCGTTGAAAACCGGAGTTGAAATCGTCCTGGAAAATGTGTTCTTTGATGTTGCCAAATGGGACCTCAAACCCGAATCAATTGCTGAGCTCAACAAACTGAAAGACTTCCTTACAAACAATCCAACAGTTCGAATAGAACTAGGCGGACATACGGATAGTGATGGAGATGCCGATGACAACCTTACCCTCTCTAACAACCGAGCTAAATCGGTGAAAGAGTGGCTGGTGAAAAATGGAATTGACGCGTCTCGCCTGGAACACAAAGGATATGGAGAAACAGAGCCTATCCGTCCTAACGATACTCCAGAGAATAAAGCGTTGAATAGACGTACGGTTGCAAAAATCCTGTAGTGCTGAAACGGCTCAAAAAGATTACTTCTACCCACGTATTGATCGGACTGTTTGTCTTGTTAGTACTAACGGTGGTAAAATTCAGCCCCTGGCAAAACGCAGGTCAGTCGGGGAAGCTAATTGCTTGGGATGTTACTTCCTATTATGCTTATCTGCCCGCTACGTTTATTGAAGAAGATTTATCGTTGTCGTTCGTTGAGGAAGATAGCGCTTTCTACCACCATCAACAGATGTACTGGCCAGAAACCGCACCCAACGGTGGAAAAGTAATCAAAACCACTATGGGTCTGAGTTTTCTCTATAGTCCATTCTTTTTCATTGCGAAAGCCGTTGATAACGACAAGAGTAAAACGCAGGGTTTCTCAAAAACATTTGAGTTTTGGCTCGTAATATCTTGTTTATTCTACACCCTAATTGGAGGTGTTTTTCTTCGGCTTTTCCTACTCAGACACTTTTCGGACATTGTGGTATCCATAACCTTGGTCGCACTTTATCTGGGGACCAATTTGTTCTATTATATCACGATTGAACCGCTGATGCCGCACGCATATAATTTTGCCTTGATGGCTATTTTTCTCTCCCTAACAGACAAATGGTATAGCAGCGCATCTGTTCCTACCTCAATTCTCTTGGGAGTGGTATTTGGACTAATTACATTGATACGTCCAGTGAATGGCATTGTATTCGTATTTTTTATCTTATATCAAGTCAACAGCTGGGCCGAAATGAAAGAAAGGATCAGGCTACTTATTTCGAAACCAGTTCTCATCATGATCATTGTTCTTTTTAGCTTTTTAGTGGTTCTACCACAGCTATTGTATTGGCATAAAGTAACGGGAAGCTTCTTTTTTGATTCTTACCCTGGAGAGCGATTCTTCTTCACACAACCGCACTTGATTGATGGATTGTTCAGCTACCGAAAAGGGTGGTTGCTCTACACACCGATCATGCTATTTGGAATTATCGGACTGTTTTTGAACGAAAAGAATCGCATTGGAGCTCTTTTTGTTCTCATTCCTACCTTGTACATTATGTTTAGCTGGTGGAACTGGTGGTACGGAGGAGGCTTCGGGTGTCGTCCTATTATTGATTTCTATCCGATACTAGCGATTGGAATAGCCACCTTCGTCATGAAACTTGGACAAGTTCGCTGGCGTCAAATCTCAATGGGAATACTTGGGCTACTCCTCGTTACATTCAACCTTTTTCAAACCCTTCAAAAGAAATCGGATGCCATTCACTGGGACTCGATGACGAAAGAAGCATATTGGCACAACTTCTTGCATCGCTATCCTCAGCCTGGACTGGAAGAAAAACTTCGCACCCCCGATGAAGCGAAAGCAAAAAAAGGTCTTGTTGAGTACTAAGGCTTTTCAATAACCAATTTATGAATAGTTTCACCAACTTGAAACAGATAGACACCTTGTTCTAAGGACAAGCTGAGCTGATTTTGTTGCAACACACCTTCACGGATCACCGCCCCTGACAAACTAATTACACGATAGGTTTTGTCGATAAAATTTTCTCCTTCTAAAAACAGGTTCCCCTGAGTTGGATTGGGATAAATCATCACTGAGTGACCGCCATTACTTGATTCTATCTGCAGATCTTCTTCTACCTGATAAGTCGTGAGAAGACTTTCACCCGCAATTGTCTTGTAAACAAAAATCACGTTACCAAGGTTCTCATCAAACATGTTTCCAACGGTAATAATCCCCTTATCAAAAGTGGTATCTGCATCAATGACTTCCTCATCTTGTGGAGTTCCGAAACTAAAAGATAAATCGCCTATTCCGTAAGTGTAATAATTGCAGTCAAAAATCCAGGTGTCAAAACCACCAAATCCCACCGAAGAGCTGGTGTTCACTAAAATAAATGAATTTGTATCTGGATAGCTGATGACGTCTATTCCTATGTCATCACTTGGATTGTTAAGAATATTCTGATACAATACATTCCCAGTACTATCAATTTTATAAAACTTATTGTCAATTTGAGTAGTTGCACCATCGTTATCGCCTCCCGTAACCACAAACTCGCCTGTAATCAACTCGGCTATCCCATGTCCATAGTCAGCAAGCGTGTCTCCAAGCATAAGCTCCCACAACAGAGTTCCTTCATCATCTACCCTTCCTACCCAGTAATCTGTGCTATCCTCTTCGGTCATGTAGCTCCCACAAAAATAGATTTGTCCTGAATCGCTCACGAGAACTCGCTCAAAGTTGTCGTCATCCACACCACCGTACGTTTGGTACCAGAGCGAGTCTCCGTTGATATTTACCGAAGCTAAAAACCCATCTGTAGTGACATCATTCTGATAGGTCTTTCCAGCAATAATTACGGTAGTATCGTTTACTAGCGCCATTTCTTGAGGAAAATCCCAATTTTCGTTCCCAAAATGTTTCTCCCAAACAACCTGACCTATTTCATTTGTTCTTACAACATATATCTGATAATCTTCTGAGATATTGGAATAACCGCAAACGAGCATCCCATCATCTAACAAAACCGCACTGGTTAGCCAATCCACTCCTGCTGAGCCAAACGTACGTGTCCACTGAACAGCCCCTGCAGTATCTAGCTTAATCATGTACCCGTCCATTTCTCCTTGACCTAGGCCTTCTGTACCACCCACAACTATGTAACCGCTATCTCGGTCATTGATCACCTGCTCTGCAAAGTCACTTCCTGTCGTTCCGATTACTTTATAAAAGGACTGACTGAACCCTGCAAGCGAAACGAACACCAATAGATATGTCAGATAAAATCTACTTAATTCCATAACTCATCGTAATTGCCAGTGACTGCTGGTATGCTTCTCTGGTCAGAAAACCAGGGACATTGTTAAACGCCAGTCCAATTCCTACGTTACCAATTTTCTTCCGTATCGAGATACCTGTTTTAAAATAAGAGTAACCACCAAATTGCAAATAAGGGGTTATAATCGTACTCGGTGTTGGTCTCCAATCTCCCCCAATGTAGATTTGTGGAATCATAGCCACTCCAAATCGGTAGCGCATTCCGTAAACTAGCTGCATCTTCTTTCCAGCTGGGTTAGATGTTGAATAAAAGTAAAACTCAAAAGGCAATAGTTTTACCTTCCTATCCTGAATGGGCTCGGGTAACAGACTGTCTTGCAAAGCAACTTCAGAGAATAAATCTTGTTGAAAATCAGACATACTATTCATTTCAACACCACGATAACTATACAACGTGTCTATCTCCAGTACATCCATTTGTTTCGAACTAACAAACACTCCAAAATTTCGGACCCCCAATACAAGTCTTGGAATGTCGAGGGAATCGTTATTCTCATAAGGAAGATTCATTTCAAAATCCACTCCTACTCCCAGCCCAACTGGAGACCCAAGGTTATTTTTATTGGCAGAGATCCAATCACCGCTAAGCCTTAAACTCAACGAATCGTTATTCGGATCAGCATAATATAGACCTCTATTGATTTGTCCGAAGGAATAATTATCAAAAGACAGTAATGCCAATCCAATTTTCAGCCTATTTCCACGATTGTATCCGAAACCAATTTTTTTGAAGGCATAACTCGTAAATTCTGTTCCTGAAAGAATAGCGGAATCTCCTACATATTGTTGATTACCTTCAAAAGCTAAACGAAACAAGTCTTGCGTAAAAGAAACTCCCCCTCCTCCGTTGATCTCATACGTCACATAAAAACCTGCACTGTCCAACCATTTGACACTTGGATTAAGATAAGACACGCGTGCACCATACTCTCCTCCTAGCAAATTTTTAGTACCTAGACGATTCAAACTCTCTGATTTCAAATCATTATCAAAAAATCCTCCTCGGTAAAACAATTTCATGGTCTCAACATCCATCACGTTACTACCGTACGCACCAAACCCTTCCAATTCAATGGATTGATTCACTTCGTCACTCATAAATGACACATTGTTCCCCATCGACTGAGCGATAACTCCTCCAGAAGAAATCAAAATCAAGACCAGTATGGAGAGTTGTTTAATCATTTGATGTGGTTATCGTAAGGTTAGCATCAGCTTTTATTTTGTAGTCGAGGCGATAGGAATCATAAAGCGCTACGTGATTTCCTCCGGGTGTATCGAAGACCACAGTAAGCAGTATTCTTCCATTTGTTTTGACTCTTTCCAAATCTACCGCGTTTAATACTAGTTCATGGATGGAAGAAGCGACTTCATCTACCTTACCATCAGAACCTAAACCTGCAGCCGAAATCAAGCTCGGGGAAAAGATCCGTGAAATCACTTTATCGTTTGCATCCAGAACACCTAACTCTATATCAGCGTTTAGCGGGAATCCATTCTCAAGTTCCAAAAACAGTGTCATTTCGTTTACTGGAGTGGACGCATCAATCGTCATGGTTAAGGTATCCTCTAGTGTGAGTTCATTGGCGATGAAACTCAAAGGCATTCTTGCATTTATAAAAACTCCCATCGGAGCATTTCGATTGTAAAAATCATTGTAACCCGAGACATTACCCATAGGGTTGATACTCACTTCCATATTATAACCCACCTCATTGGGAAGCACCTCTAAGAAATTGTCGATGTTACTATTCGAAGGGTCAAGATCCGTTTCATAAGTCGTTGGTACAATTGAATCATAATATCTCGTAGCTCGCGTTAAAGAGATCAATTCCCCTATCATGGTATGAGAAAGTGAAACGTTGCTGTTAGCCCCCACGGCTTCCAATTCATTGAGTTGAATGAACGCATCCACACCCACACCATTTCTAAGGACAAGGTCTACTTCCAGATCATCAATATCTATTGCACCAGCGACCCAATTTGAAAAACCCTCAAAGCTAGTATACTCCAAACCTGTGCTTACCGTATGTTGACCAAAATATCCCTGAGCCTCTTCTATCACCATATCTTTAAACTTGTTGGCGATGATGATTTCATCTGCAGACGACACCGAAATATCAGAGGTATTTGAAGTGGATATCTTACAATTGATATTGGTCATCACCTTGTTAAAGGCTATTCCTCCTTGTCCTGTCATATCCAAAAAATAACCTCCCAAATCAAATGTCCCAGACACCACAGAGGTACCTCCTGTTGAAGCTGCAGGAACCGTAATGGTTTTCGAAAAAATTGCACCTGTCCAATCGGTTGCAGAAGGGATTTCATAGGTGTAGGTTACTATTCCATTTATCGTACTCTCCAACTCATACTCAACGCTACCAGAGGCTATTTTTGCACTCGAAAGGGATATCTGTGGTAACTGAAGATCCTGCTCTTCGGGTATATTTATGAAAACCTGTCCTGGGCTCAAATCAATGGGGGAAGGAAACTGCACCTGAAAGGTATCTCGAATCACCGTATCGGGCAGCATCAAGATTTCTGTGAGATCAAGATTTAATAATTCACCCTCATAAACCAGCATTATCGAAGAGTCAGAAGCTACATTAACCAACGAATCAGGAAGCAAGTCAGCAATTCCTAGCGAACCATAAGCGAGTGGTAGTGAATAATCACTGTTCCAGCGCAACGGTTCTTCTTGGCGCTTGCAACCTACGCATAACAACAAAAACACTAACGATATGTAAAAAATTTTCTGTCGCATTTACTTCAATAATGTCTTACGGGTGTAAAAGTTGGCTGAAATTAAAAATAATTTGCTTCACGAGGCATTTCTAAGCCCGCTGATTACTACACAATTTCCTGCTTTGTATTTTTGATGTCAAATGTTTTGATAACCAGTAAGATTAACTATCTTTGCACCCCCAATTTAGCATCGAAATGACAAACAAGGTAAAAATATTCTCTTGCTCTGCTTCTCAAGAGCTTGCTCAAAGTATTGCAAATGCATACGGTCAAGAGCTTGGCCAAGTTGAAGTACAGCGCTTTTCTGATGGAGAATTTACCACGTCATTTGTAGAGTCAGTTAGGGGGTGTGACGTTTTTATCGTTCAGAGCACCTGTCCTCCAGCAGATAATCTTTTTGAGTTATTGCTAATGATTGACGCAGCAAAGCGGGCTTCGGCTCGAAAGATCATTGCTGTAATGCCTTATTTTGGATGGGCAAGACAAGACAGAAAAGACCAACCTAGAGTTGCGATAGGTGCAAAACTAGTAGCTAACATGCTAGAAGCTTCTGGAGTAAACCGAATCATGACAATGGACTTACATGCCGATCAGATTCAGGGCTTCTTTGAAGTGCCTGTGGATCACTTATTTGGTTCTACCCTATTTGCTCCCTACTTGGAAGGGCTTAACCTAGACAACTTGGTAGTTGCCGCTCCTGATGCAGGAGGGTCGAAAAGAGCTAATGCCTATGCTAAGTACCTTAACGTTGATCTTGCATTGTGTTACAAGCAGCGTAAGAAAGCCAATGAGGTTTCAAGTATGACTGTGATTGGTGACGTAAAGGACAAAAACGTAATTATCATTGATGATATGGTTGATACGGCTGGAACGTTAACGAAAAGTGCCGAATTATTTGTTCAGCATGGTGCGAAAAGTGTAAGAGCAATCTGTACGCATGCTGTACTTTCTGGGCCTGCCTTTGAACGAATTGAAAACTCTGTTTTGGAAGAGTTGATTGTAACGGACACTATCCCGCTTAAGCAGGAGTGCTCAAAAATAAAGACGATTTCTGTGGCTGGCATCTTCGGTGATGTGATGAAAAAAGCCATTAGTTTTGAGTCAATCAGTAAACATTTTGTATTCGCAAATCAATAAATAAAAATAAAAATGAAAAAAGTATCGTTGAGCGGTTCTCCGAGAGAGAACGTAGGGAAAAAAGATGCTGCTAACCTCAGAAAGGAAGGTAGAGTGCCAGCTGTATTGTACGGTGGTGGAGAACAAACTCACTTTCACATTGATGAGAATGACGCAAAGAAATTGTACTACACTCCCAATGTGTATGTGATTAACATCGAGATTGACGGAAAAGCTACCTTAGCAATTATTCAAGAGGTACAGCTACACCCAGTTACAGATAGAGTTATTCATGTTGACTTCCTAGAGGTATTTGAAGATAAGCCAGTTAAAGTTAAGCTTCCAGTTAAATTGACTGGTTTCTCT
Organism: uncultured Flavobacteriales bacterium; assembly: GCA_964387945.1. Taxonomy (GTDB): domain Bacteria; phylum Bacteroidota; class Bacteroidia; order Flavobacteriales_D; family Parvicellaceae; genus Parvicella. The sequence continues at coordinate 149,798 of CAYLYX010000007.1, forward strand.
ATTGGTGTTAGAAATGGTGGTAAGCTGAGACAACACTTTAGAAAAGTGACTGCAGTTGGACTATTGAAAGATTTACCAGAAGAAGTTCAGTTGGATATCACTTCAATGAGAATTGGTCACAAGAAACGCATTAGTGACCTTAGTGTAGATGGAGTTCAATTTGTTGATGCTACATCTGCAGTTGTTGTAGCTGTTCAAATGTCTAGAGGTGCTGCTCTTGATGATGAAGAAGAAGGGGAAGAAGAAGGAGCTGCTGCTGAGGGAGAAGCTGCTGAAGCCACAGAATAAAAATAAACTGTTATGAAGTATCTAATCGTAGGGTTGGGTAATCCGGGTGAGAAATATGAAATGACCCGACATAATATAGGTTTTAAAACATTGGACGTCCTTGCTAAGGCGTCCAATGTTGTTTTTGAGCCTAACAAACTTGCGGACACCTGTGAAATAAAACACAAAGGCAGAACGCTACACCTGATTAAGCCCACCACATTTATGAACTTAAGCGGCAAGGCGGTTAACTATTACCTTCAACAAGAAAAAATTCCAATCGACAATCTGCTTATTGTTACTGACGATATTGCTCTTCCTTTCGGCACTCTTAGAATGAAAGGGAAAGGGAGTGATGGAGGACATAATGGGCATAAAGACATTCAAAGAGTATTGGGATCAACCAAATATCCTCGTCTTAGGTTTGGAATCGGAAGTGACTTTCACAAAGGGCAACAAGTGAATTATGTTTTAGGATATTGGTCGCTGGAAGAGCAAATGCAACTACCTGAAAGAGTAGGCACAGCTTGCGAAATGATCCTTTCTTTTGCTACCATTGGACTGGAAAGAACCATGAACTCTTACAACAATAAATAAGCACAACCGACTATTAATTCTGCTTTGCTTACCTTTGTGCTCTGAATTGAAAATTAAACTACCGTTTTATGAAAAGTATTTTACTAAGTATTTCTGTATTTCTGTTTTTAGGAAGTGTGGCAACAGCGCAAACTACCGTAGATTTTGATGATGATGCAAAGTGGACAGCGAGTGCTGGAGGAGGTCTGTCTAGCTACCAACTTGATCATGAGTATACTGATGGTGACTTTAGCGCAATCGGAGGAGAAGGTTTAAGACAAAACTCTTCTGACCAAGGAGGTGTACCTGGAGGTTTAGGAACTTATGCTTGGAGACTTAGAGACGATGCAGCTGTCATTTGGACAGCCACTATTGCGACTGGTGGTGTTTCATCCTTTAGTCTTGAGGCAAGAGCTTGGGATAATACCCCATCTCCAGACTACAAAATAGAAGTTTCAACAAATATGGGAACTTCATGGGACTCAATTACGACCATTGATAATACCTCCCTGTCTAATTCCATTAACTGGACTACCTTCAACGGCACGATCAATAGTGCTAACAATGACATCATGGTGAGATTAGTTCCAAATGGAAGTACAGAAAGAATTATGATTGACAACTTTACTTGGAGTCCATTTGGTGCTGTTGTTGATACAATGGTTTCTATTACCACAGCAGACATGTCTGTAATGGAGAACGTTGGAACTATCGATATTACAGTAGCACTCAACCAACCTGCTTCCCAAACCTTGACGGTAGACCTAGCTCTTCTAAGCGGAAATCCTGCAGTTTTGAATGGTTTTTCGACAGAGACGGTGACTTTCTTACCAGGCTCAACTTCTGAAACCGTGACGGTTGATGTTGTTCAAGGGCAACTAGGGTCGGCTAGCGAGATTTTTAGCTTTGCCATTAACAACCCGAGCCCAGATTTGACCTATGGAGCTGACACGCATTTTCAGCTAACTGTCAACCAACTACCAGTTGGACCTACCGCCTGTTCTGAACTATTTTTCTCGGAATACATTGAGAGCACCGGAACAAAAGCTTTGGAAATCTATAATCCAACGACTAATTCGGTTGACCTTTCAGGTTATGAAATTAGGAGGTATAGTAACGGATCAATGACACCATCTGCCACCCTATCTCTTGTTGGAAATCTAATACCTGGTAGAGTATTTGTTGTTTGTAGCTCGGGATCAGACCCTACTGTTTTAGCTGAAGCCGACTTAACAACAAGTGTGACAAACTTTAATGGAGATGATGCTGTTGAACTCTACAATACCGTTAGTAGTAGCACTGTGGATGTGATTGGTGAAATTGGCGTTGATCCGGGAACTTCGTGGCACGTAGGCACTGACTCTACGGAGGATGTTACAATGGTGAGAATGGCTAGTGTTGATGCAGGAAACTTGCTTTGGGTTGGAGGTGCTGACCAAGAATGGGACACCTACGGCTTAAACGAATACTCTTACCTTGGTAGTCATACGAACGCAGGATGTCCAGCTCCAGCTAACCCTGTAGCCTACCCGGAAGGTGCACTTGCTTATTGTGTTGGAGATACAATTACCTTTTTGAATTCAACTTTTGGTGGGACTGCTCCATATACAGTAGAATGGGCTGTAGGAGGGTCACCAGTATCAACAGATGACACGCTTTCTTATGAAGCGACAACCTCAGGAACTATTTCAATAACTATGACGGTAACTGACGATAATTCTTTAATGGATGACACCACCTTCAACATTATTGTTCGTAACAACCCAACAACTGGGTTTGTCTTGTCTTCCAATACTATTTGTACCGGAGATACAATAACGATAACCAGCTCTGGGCCTGGACCCGGAATTTATACTTATTCCTATGATACTGATCCAACATCCGCTACTATAAGTGCAAGTGGTGCTACTGGAAATGGCTATTTCACAACTGCCACGGATGGGAATTATGAAATTTTGCAAACGTTAACGAATTCATATGGCTGCTCAGATACGGCTATGCATACTGTAACTGTCAACCCTATTGCTGATGCTAGTTTTTCTCCATTAGCTGATATTTGTGATACCGACTCAATTGAACTCGATCACAATGACCTTACAGGAGTTTGGTCAGGAACGGGCGTAACGGATAACGGTGGTGGAATGGGCACTTTTATGACTAGCACGCCAGGAGATCATTACATTACTTATACCATTAGCAGTACTTGTCCAGATACGTATACTGATACAGTGGAGGTTTTTGCTTCTCCAACAGCCGCATTTTCTTTTACTGGCTCCATTACTGTAGATTTTGCAGATGGCAGTACTGGGTCTTCTTTATCATATGTTTGGGATTTCGGTGATGGAAATACCGAAACTGCTTCTGATCCAACACACACTTACGCTGCGGATGGAGACTATACCGTTTGTTTGACTGTAACAAATGCTTCAGGTTGTACGGATTCAATTTGCCAAACGGTTTCAATTGTTGGAACTGATGTTACCGAACTTGAGAACTTGGGAGTTTCATTTTATCCAAACCCAGTAGAAAATGAACTAACCATTTCTACTACAGAACCCATTCAAATTGCTATATTTAATGTGGTTGGAGAGTTAGTCCATGCGTCAAGAGTTAGTGGAAACGAAATCATTTCCACTGGTAATTTGGAGAGTGGAACTTATTTGATTCAATTCGAGAAAAGCGGTGAGCGATTTACAGAGAAACTCATCGTAAAGTAACAACAGCTTAACAATAATTACATAAAGCCATCACGTCAACTCGTGGTGGCTTTTGTCTATATTTGCGTCCATGAATACCTATCATGTAATAATAGCAGCGGCTTCGGTAATCATCCTGAGCTTCCTGTTCAACTTGTTAGCAAAGAAAACCAACATTCCAAGTGTATTAATGCTTATCTTATTGGGTGTAGGTATTCAACTTTACAGAAAACCTGATATTTCCACAGGTGGAAGTGAAGAGTGGATCATGTCCGTGCTAGAAATATTAGGAAACGTGGGGCTAATTTTCATTGTATTGGAGGCAGCACTAGACCTGAAGATCAAAAAGGAAAAACTCGGATTAATTGCCAAAAGTTTCTTTATTGCATTAATTGCATTGGTGGGCTCATCTTTTGGAATTGCAGGGCTCATTATGCTTTTGTTTCAGGGTAATCCTGATGCTACACTTTTTAAGAGTTTAATGTATGCAGTGCCCCTATCCATTATGAGTAGTGCCATTATCATCCCAAGTGTTAGCTCCCTTATTCCTTCCAAGAAAGAGTTCATGATTTACGAAGCTACTTTTTCTGACATTCTGGGAATTATGTTCTTTTACTTTCTAAAGGATTTCCATCACGTAGAAGGCGCGCTAAACATTTCTTTGGGTGTTGCTCAAAACATAGGACTGACTATTGTTATTGCGCTCGTTGCAAGCTACTTACTCACGTTACTTTTTCAAAAATTAGAAGCAAGTGCTAAGTACTTTTTAATGTTCGCAATCCTAATGTTGCTCTATGCAGTGGGTAAAACGTTTCACCTCTCCTCCTTGTTGATCATTTTGTTCTTTGGTCTGGTGATGAACAATACCAAAACTTTTTTTATTGGTCCACTCAGGTCGATGTCAGTGCCAAACAAGATGAAAGAGTCAATGCATGAATTGCATGTGATTACATTAGAAACAGCATTTGTATTGAGAACCTTCTTCTTTGTGATTTTCGGTGTGACGATTACACTAGGGTCGCTCATCGACTGGAAAGTGGCTCTTATTAGCTTAGCGGTTGTGGGTGTTCTGTTTGGGGTACGATACCTCTTGCTTAAGTTATTTTTGAAAAAAGACATTATACCACAACTATGGATTGCGCCAAGAGGTTTAATTACGGTCTTATTATTCTATGCCATTCCTAACGGTCACATTGATAGTCATGGGGAAGTGCTGGCACAATACGATTTCCATTATGACTATCGAATTGAGGGTTTCCCTGAAGGAATTCTACTTTATGCGATTCTTATTACTTCACTCATCATGACGGTTTCGCTTATTATGAATAGAGGAGAAAAGGTACGAGATGTATTTATGGATGTCATTACCCTTAAAGGAGGTGATAACACGCTAGTAGATAAAATCGAGGAATCGCTTTCTGATAAAGAAGAGGAGAATTATACGGAGAAGGAGCATGAAGATACCCCTCCTCCTGAAGAGGGTGACCAATCAATTATCCCTCCTTCCGATTAGAATTGTTAATTTTGTAGTTCAAACAAAAAATGAAACACGTCATGTCTGAAACCTTAGTTAAAGAAAATGCCATCCAAGATGTGCTTGACACACTTGGAGTAAAACAAATGAATAGCGGTGCGGCCGTTGGAACGCAATGGTTCAATACTACTGGAGAAGAAATAAAATCCTACTCTCCAGTTGATGGAGCCTACATTGGTTCTGTAACAGCAGCATCAGAAGCGGAGTATGAAGCTACCATTATAAAGCTACAGGATGCTTTCAAAGAATGGAGAATGCTTCCAGCGCCAAAAAGAGGCGAAATCGTAAGGCAATTCGGAGAGGCACTTAGAGAAGTTAAAGAGCCGCTAGGAAAGTTGGTTTCTTACGAAATGGGTAAATCTTACCAAGAAGGCTTGGGAGAAGTACAAGAAATGATTGACATCTGCGACTTTGCTGTGGGTCTTTCAAGACAACTGCACGGTTTTACGATGCACTCTGAGCGTCCTAATCACAGAATGTATGAGCAATATCACCCATTGGGAATTGTTGGGATTATCTCAGCTTTTAACTTTCCTGTAGCTGTTTGGGCCTGGAATACAGCGCTCGCATGGATTTGTGGGGATGTGTGCATCTGGAAACCATCTGAAAAAACACCCATGTGCGGAATCGCTTGTCACAATATCTTTAACAAGGTTTTAGAAGCCAACGGATTGCCTGATGGCATCAATGCATTGATTATCGGTGGTGCTGACCTTGGAAAGAAAATGGCAGCAGATACTCGAGTTCCATTGATTTCTGCAACAGGATCTACCAGAATGGGTAAATCAGTAGCTGAAACCGTAGGTGCTAGACTAGGTAAATCATTATTGGAACTTGGAGGTAACAACGCAATTATTGTTACACCTACTGCAGATTTAAAAATGGTGGTACCAGGTGCTGTATTTGGTGCCGTTGGAACCGCTGGACAGCGATGTACTTCAACCAGAAGACTGATCATTCACGAATCGATCTATGATAAGGTTAAAGAAGCTATTGTTAATGCTTATGGTCAATTAAAAATCGGTGACCCATTAGATGAAAATAATCATGTTGGTCCTTTGATTGATAAAGATGCCGTGAGAATGTACAATGAAGCGAGAGAAAAAGTTGTAGCTGAAGGTGGGAAACTAATTGTAGAAGGAGGAACACTGGAAGGTGAAGGTTATGAAAGTGGCTGCTACGTAGCTCCTGCTATTGCCGAAGCAGAAAACCACTTCAAAATTGTTCAGCATGAAACATTTGCACCCATCCTTTACTTGATGAAGTATTCAGGAGATGTTAGCAACGCAATCGCAATGCAAAACGATGTTCCTCAAGGGCTTTCATCTGCCATCATGACGAACAACATGCGCGAGCAAGAAGAATTTTTGGCTCACTGCGGTTCAGATTGTGGAATTGCTAACGTTAACATCGGTACTTCTGGAGCTGAGATCGGTGGTGCTTTTGGTGGTGAAAAAGAAACTGGAGGTGGTAGAGAGTCTGGTTCGGATGCCTGGAAGGTTTATATGAGAAGACAAACTAATACGATTAACTGGGGAAGTGAATTACCACTTGCTCAAGGAATCAAGTTTGACCTGTAATTGACCAATATATTTTATTCAAAAAGGAGTTGCTAAGCAACTCCTTTTTTTGTGTGTTCTAACGATTTCAATTTAAGGTTAAAAATACCTACATTTGAGTGCTTAATATTAGAATATGTCGCAAAGAGATTATACGTTATCTCCTCGAGTAGATCAGGTCGGAATTCTTGATCGTGTAGGTCGAATCACAGCCAGATCGATCAAAAAAGAGTCAAAAATGAAAGGGCTTCACATGGCACTGAACATGATTGACCTTACCACACTTGAAGGAGCTGATACAGAAGGAAAAGTAAGGCAAATGTGCTACAAAGCACAACATCTTCACGATGAAATCCCTAGACTACCAACCACAGCTGCGGTTTGTGTGTATCCTAGTTTTGTAAAGACAGCCGTAGATGCGGTAAAAGGATCTGGCGTAAAAGTAGCTTCTGTAGCTACTGCATTTCCAAGTGGTCATTCTTCTAGAGAAATAAAACTAATGGACACGAAAATTGCAGTCGATAATGGTGCTGACGAAGTAGATATGGTGATCAGCAGAGGACGTTTCCATCAAGGAGATTACAATTTTGTTTATGATGAGATTGCTGCTATCAAAGAGGCTTGCGGAAAAGCACGTTTGAAGGTCATTCTTGAAACTGGAGAACTTGGCACATTTGATAAAGTTCGAAGAGCCAGTGACATTGCCATTGATGCAGGAGCTGATTTCATTAAGACTTCAACCGGCAAGATCAAACCAGCTGCAACGCTTCCTGTCACTTTAGTTATGCTGGAGGCGATTAAAGATCACTATTATGCAACCGGAAAAATGGTCGGCATGAAACCTGCTGGTGGGATTTCTAACGCTAAACTTGCCCTTCAGTATTTGGTAATGGTAAAAGAAACGTTGGGAGGTCAATGGCTATCGAATGAATGGTTCCGTTTTGGGGCGAGCTCATTGGCAAATGACGTGATTTTACAAATTGCCAAGCAAACCTATGGCAACTATCAGTCGAAGGACTATATCTCAATTGATTAAACGAATTTTAACATGGCAAAGAAATCAACAAAAACCATTTCATTAGACCTTTCCTCAGATTGGGATTATGCTGACGCACCAGAGAGCACAGGTCATATTAACCTAAAGAAGAAATACGATCTTTTCATCGGTGGGAAATTCGTAAAACCTAAATCTGGGAAGTACTTCAAAACATTAAACCCTGCCAATGAAGAAGTTTTAGCCGAAGTAGCCGAAGCCAACGAAAAGGATGTAGATGCAGCAGTAAAAGCCGCTCGGAAAGCCTACAATGAGACCTGGAGTAAGTTATCTGGAAAGGAAAGAGGAAAATATATTTATCGCATTGCAAGACTGATTCAGGAAAGGGCGAGAGAGTTTGCTGTGATTGAATCCCTTGACGGAGGTAAACCGATTCGAGAATCGCGCGACATTGATATACCACTAGCTGCGGCTCACTTTTTCTATTATGCAGGTTGGGCAGACAAATTGGATTATGCTTTTCCAAATAGAAAACCGCAACCGCTGGGTGTTGCAGGACAAATCACCCCCTGGAATTTCCCAATGCTCATGGTAGCCTGGAAAATAGCTCCTGCTCTAGCAGCTGGAAACTGTGTGGTTTTAAAACCTGCTGAAACGACTCCTTTAACAGCTTTGAAATTAGCTGAAGTAGTGCAGGATGCAGGCCTTCCTGAAGGTGTCGTCAACATCGTTACAGGATATGGAAAAACAGGTTCACATATCGTGGATCATCCAGATGTAGATAAAATTGCTTTTACTGGATCTACTGGTGTAGGGAAAATCATTATGAAGGCGATTGCCGGAACTGGCAAAAAATCGACCATGGAATTGGGTGGTAAAGCAGCCAACATCATTTTTGAAGATGCCCCACTTGATCAAGCGGTAGAAGGCGTGATCAATGGCATTTTCTTTAACCAAGGTCATGTTTGTTGTGCTGGAAGTAGACTGTTTATCCAAGAGTCTGTATATGACGTAGTGATGAGAAAACTGAAAGACCGAATGGAAGCGCTTAGAGTTGGAGACCCACTAGACAAAAACACAGACGTTGGTGCGATCAACTCCAAAAAGCAATTGGACACCATTAACGAGTATATCAAAATTGGAAAAGAGGGAGGCGCTGAAATCTATCAGCCCAAGTGCAACATCCCTAAAAAAGGTTACTGGTGCGCTCCTACCCTTTTCACTAACGTAGCGCAATCTAACAGAATTGCGAAAGAAGAAATCTTCGGACCCGTTTTGGCGGTGCAGACGTTCAGAACGGTTGATGAAGTGATCTCCAAAGCCAATAATACACCTTATGGATTATCTGCTGGGGTGTGGACAGACAAAGGATCGAAAATCTTTAACATGACCAGTAGAATGAAAGCAGGTGTGGTTTGGGCAAATACGTATAATAAATTTGATCCAACTTCACCGTTTGGAGGTTACAAGGAAAGTGGACATGGGAGAGAAGGTGGATTGCAAGGGTTAGAGCCTTATTTGAAATTTTAATTAGCATTATTGCTTCAACAAATAAGAACATTAGAAATTATTAACGGCATTGATCAATTAGAATAATGAGAATAGAAGTTTTGAAAACGTACAAAATATATATCGGTGGTAAGTTTCCAAGAACAGAATCTGGAAGATACTATCAGCCGAAAGTTCAAAAAAAAGCTCTTGGGAACATTTGCCTCTCAAGTCGCAAGGACCTACGAAATGCAGTTGTCGCTGCTAGAGCAGCACTGGAAGGATGGGCAGGAAAATCTTCCTACAACAGAAGCCAGATTCTTTACCGTATCGCAGAAATGCTAGAAGGTAGAAGAGCTCAGTTTGTATCGGAATTAGAACTGCAGGGAACGACCAAAGCTGCTGCCAATAAGGAAGTGGATGTATCCATTGATCGCTTGATTTATTATGCAGGATGGTGCGACAAATACACCCAAGTATTCGGTTCAATCAATCCAGTGGCGAGTAGTCATTTTAACTTTTCAAGTTACGAGCCTACTGGAGTTGTTGGGGTAATTGCTCCTGAAAACTCTGCGCTGTTAGGGCTTATTTCTACTGTTGCTCCGATCATTGCGGGAGGAAACACCTGTATCGTTCTTGCTTCTGAATCAAAACCATTGTGTGCAATCACATTTGCAGAGGTACTTGCCACAAGTGATGTTCCTGGAGGTGTGATCAATATCTTAACTGGAAACAGGGAAGAATTATTACCACATTTCGGCTCGCACATGGACATTAATGCCGTGACCTACTGCAGAGAAAATCACGAAGATATCAAAGCACTTCAATTAGCAGCCGTGGATAACTTAAAAAGAGTGAAAGTGTTGGGTGAAAATGTGAGCGATGAATCGGCATGGGAAACTCCTTATTTGATTCTTGACCACTCAGAAGTAAAAACAACCTGGCACCCCATCGAACATATTTCTGCTGCGGGTAGCGGTTACTAATTGTTGAAGACATGAGTAAAAAAACTAGGAGTCCAGAAAAAAATGTCTTTGACGAAGCTTATGCCCGTAAGATCATTTCGATTATCTCCTTGTCTGCGCTTGCTGGTCTGTGCATATGGATGATACTAGACCCTTCTGGTGTGGAACACAGTTCGGTTGAAAAAGGATCGGTATACATCATGAAGGAAATCTGGTCGCTGGAAGCTGGAATTATTTTATTAGCGATAACAACCCCTTTTCTCGTCCTCTCGATTTTCAAAGTTGTCAACATGTCTAAAAATGCTTGGTACAAAGAAAACAGCGGCTATTTTCTATTTGTCAATAAAGAACGTTCTTCAGGAAACCACTCTACTTACGAGGGTAAAGACTTGATGGTCTTCCATCCCGATTCTGGGAATGTTTACCGTCTTAAGAACTATCAAAATTCCAAAATGAACAAGTTCTACTCGGCTTTACCAGTCAAAAACCTCTCCTGCGACAAGTCCTACTGGCAAGCAGACAACAATGGATTCCACCTGTTTCACAAAGGAAGGAGATTAGAAAACATGACTTCAAAATACGATGGAGACGACCTTTATGTAAAAGCTCCTGATGCTCGAAAAAGTTTTAAGCTGCCTAATTACAGAAATCGACTAGACAATGTTCTTCGAGAGGCGGAATCCCTTAATTAATGGTTAATTTGACAAATTCACTTGTTTTTGTATACCTTTGCGCATAACTATTAAAACCTAAAACAAAAAAGATGAAAAAGAACTTTAGAAAAGTAGGATTTATCCTTTCTATGGTGGCAATGACTTCATTCGCAATGACTTCATGTGCTGAATCAACAGAAGAGGAGACTACAACAGAAGCAGAAGGAGATCACACAGGTCACGACCACGCTGATGACAGTGAAGGTACAACTGAAACTGAAACTGAAACTCCAGAGCCAACATGTGGTGAAGACAACGGAAGTGAAACTTGCGGTGGTGGTGACGCTACTGATGGTGCAGCTGAAAACTGTGGAACAGGAGACGCTACTGACACTCCAGCACCTAAGTGTGACGGAGAGCAGTGTGGTGGTGGAGATGCTGAAGAAGCTGGTCACTAATCCTATTCAACATTGAATTATGAAAAAGGTGTTCCTGATGGGAGCACCTTTTTTGTTTTGATACATTACCTTTGAAAGCAGTTGAAAAGACATTACAAAATAGCAGAAGACAAAGTCAGTCAGGACGTCCAGTGGAGCATGAACAGAAGAAAATGGTTACAGCTTGCACTGTTGGGAGGCATTGCTGCGAGTACACCTTGGATTACTTCCTGCGAATCAGGTGAAACCAACGATGGTCCTAACTTGAATGGAGGTGATATTTTTACGCATGAGGAAATGCAAAACATCTATGCACTACAGAACGTCCTACTTCCTGAAGAGGGTTACGGACCTTCAGCGGCTCAAATGAATGCACATCAGTATTTTGTGTGGTCGTTATCAGACAAACATCTTCCAACTTCTGAGAAAGATTACTTTGTCAGCAAAAGCATCGCATGTTTTGACCTTTGTAAGGAGCAGATGGGCAAGTCTTTTCATAAACTTCAACCCGTTGAAATGGAAAACTTCCTATTAAAGAATATGTCAGAAAACTGGTTCGAAAGTTATATCTCTAAGATGATCACTGTTATTTTTGAAGCTACGCTCCTCGACCCAATCTACGGAGGAAACATAGATGAGAAAGGTTGGGAATGGTTAGAACACCTTCCGGGCAACCCAAGACCCACTGAACAGACAAAATATCCTGAAATCCTTAAAAAAATTAAGCCTCAACTTACATGATTGATGTTTGTATCATAGGAAGCGGTGCTGGAGGTTCTCCTATTGCATATGAACTGAGTAAAGCAGGCTACAAAGTTGTTGTTCTTGAAAAAGGTCCATGGCTAAAGACTGAAGACTATAACAAGGATGAATTAATTGCAACAAGAAAAGACCTTTACATCCCAGATCTAAAGGATGAAAGTCATCAAATCGTTCGAAAGAATTCAGATGGAGAGTGGTCTGTTAAAAATACTGCTGACACGGGCAGCGACTTCTGGAATGGAAATGTAGTAGGAGGATCTTCGAATTTCATGAGCGGCTATTTCCATCGCATGAAGCCTCAGGACTTTAAACTCAAGTCTACTTACGGACCGATTGAAGGTGCCAACATTGTGGACTGGCCAATCACATATGATGATCTAGAGCCATACTACACAAAAGTAGAGCAAGTCATCGGGGTTTCTGGAAAGGTAAAACCTCATCCTCATCTTGAACCTCGTTCTACACCAGATTTTCCGTTTGCTCCGCTGGCTACCAACGTCATTTCTGATATGATTGATGCAGCGGCTGGAGAATTGGAGATCAGCACATTTGGAACACCCCGCGCTATTCTTTCCAAAGGAGATCAGCATCGCAACGCTTGTTATTACTCCAACTATTGTGGAAGTTACGGTTGCAGCTCGGGAGCTAAGGGCAGCGCGCGGGCAGCACTTTTAGAACCTGCGTTAAATTCAGGTAATCTTGAAATCATTCCATTTGCTAAAGTTTTTCACCTTGAAACGGATGGCAATGGAAAACTCATCAAAGCCAATTACTACGATGCCGCTGGAGAGAAGCAATTTGTGGAAGCAAACTTATTCGTAGTAGCCGCACAAGCTACAGAAACTGCTCGACTTTTGCTCATGAGCAAAAACGAAGACTTTCCCAACGGATTGGCGAACAATCATAATCAGGTGGGTAAAAACCTTGTTTTCTCTGCGGGAGGAGTTGGTTCGTGCAATTTGTATTACGATGATTTTGACAGTGAAACGGTTCAAAAACTAAAAGTGCCCGGTGTTTTTGTGAACCGAGCCACGCAAGAGTGGTATGAACTAGAAAGTGAAGAAGGCAAGACCATGAAGGGTGGTACAGTTGATTTTTTGTGGGATCATGCTAATCCGGTGAGCCGAACGATAAAAGGAAAGTGGGATGGAAACGAACTACAATTTGGAAAATCGCTCAAGGAAAAGATTCACGGTTATTTTACGGAGCAAAGGAGGTTGAAATTTGAGATTTTTGTGGATTGGCTGCCCACAGATGATTGTTTTGTTGAACTTTCGGATGATAAGTTTGATAAGTGGGGCGACCCTGTAGGTAAGATTTGGGCAGGAGCCCACGAGCATGACAAGAAAATTGGGAAAATATTAGCCGAAAACACCGTTCCAATTCTTGAAAAATTAGGAGGCAAGAATATTTCCTACAACATTTCAAACTACCCGAGCGTTAACTTGCAGGCTGGTGGTTGTCGTTTTGGAAACGACCCAGCTACATCGGTACTAGACCCGAATTGTAAAGCACACGAAGTTGAGAATCTCTACGTAACGGATGGTTCGTTTATGCCCACTGGTGGTAGTACAACTTTTACTTTTACAATCTATGCCAACGCGTTTAGGGTGGCAGATAAAATGTTGGAGAGATTGGCCACAGTTTAGTGGCAACGCTACATTTCACATTTAGTTGTGCACATTTGGTGGATAACCAAACCTATATTAATTATCCAATCTTTATTTTTGTTTGTAAGAAAGTCTTTCTATAACGTATTCTATTTACGTTGTAAAATTTCATCTTTGGGCAAGAAAGTATTTATTTGGAACATTTAGATCAAATATTTGAAAAGCTAAACCTTGAAAGAGGTAAAGGGTTGTTCATCACTTCTGAAAACGACTGGAAAGGTTTGTTTTCTAATCGTGTAGAAAGGCTATTGAATAATACTATTCAACCAGATGCATTTTTCTCTATTGACAAAAAACCATTCATTTTATTTTTTGACTCGCCTAAAAATAAAAAAGAAAAACTCAAACAAATCTGGAACTTCAATGAATCACCGATTGTCATTATAACAGAAGCTGATTCATTAGAAATCTATAATGGATTCGAATTCATTGCGGAGAAAGATTCGCTAAGACTGTTTGGTAAAACAGAACAACTAAACGACTTTTCCTACTTTGAATTAGTAACAGGTAAGACCTGGGAAAAATATCAAAAAGACTTTAGTTATAGTAATCGAATTGATTACCATCTTTTAAATAATATCAAAGCCGCAAGAGATTTACTAATTGCTGACGGCTTATCCATTGAACTGACAAATTCATTGCTGGGAAAGGTCATTTTTGTCCGTTATCTAATAGATCGTAAAGTAAAACTAGATTTCGAAAAAGAAGGAACATCTCGTAAATGGACTAATGCTGAATTTTGTGGTCTGTTATCTGACAAGCAAAATGTTAAGGCATTTTTTAAGTATTTAAAAAAGAAATTTAACGGAGACTTGTTTCCAATATCTGATGATGACATTGATTCTATCTCTGAAAATAGTCTTTCAATAATTGTTGATTTGTTGTCAGGAGATGAAGTTGATTCTAAACAAAAATCACTATTCAACCTTTACGACTTCTCTATAATTCCAGTAGAGTTTATTAGTAATGTTTATGAGTTATTCATTGGGCAAGATCAACAGGAAAATCAAGGAGCTTACTATACTCCATTATTTTTAGTTGATTACATACTCTCCGAAACAGTACAAGAAAAGTTTAAAGCCCAACCAAAATCACATGATTGTAAAGTACTCGATCCCTCTTGTGGATCTGGTATTTTTTTAGTTGAAACATTGCGGAAAGTAATAGAACAATTTCAATTAAATAATCCTGGATATTTAGACAATCCGGATCAATACAAAAAGCAGTTAAAACAATTAGCTTCTGACAACATCTTTGGAATAGACAAAGATCAAAATGCAGTAAACGTTGCTATATTTTCAATTTACCTAACTCTCTTAGATTATCAGGAGCCATCAGATATTGAATCTTTCAAGTTTCCTCTATTGTACAATAGAAACTTTTTCTCGGAAGATTTTTTTAACACAGAAGCTGAGTTTAATACACAACTTGAGAAGATTTCTTTTGAATTCATTTTGGGGAATCCTCCATGGAAAAGAGGAAAAGGAGAAAAGAAACCTCTATTCAATCAATACATAAATAAGAGAAGGAAATTAGAGAAAGGTAAATTCTCGAACGAGATAGAGATTAGTAATAGTGAAATAGCACAAGCTTTTATTCTTAGAGTAAGTGATTTTAGCAAAGAGAAAACTAAAGTTGGTTTTATTGCCACGAGTAAAGTCTTGTACAACCTTAATGCTCAAGGGTTTAGGAAATATTTTCTTAATCAGTTTATCATTAACAAAGTCTTTGAACTCGCCCCTGTAAGAAAAGAAGTTTTTGACAAATCAAATGACAAGGCAGTCGCACCAGCAACAATTTTGTTTTACGAATTTGCATTTGATAAATCTACTGATGAAAACATTATTGAACACATCACTCTTAAGCCCAGTCGCTTCTTTTCACTATTTAAAGTTTTTACAATTCAGCGAGGAGATTATAAAAAAGTAACCCAAAGCAAATTAAAGGAGTTTGATTATTTATGGAAGGTACTTGTTTACGGTAATTATTTGGATTTTAATTTAGTTTACCGTTTAAGACAGTCATATGAAACAATAGAAAAAAGAATATCTGATTCAGAAAAGTATTCTTTTGGACAGGGAATGCAAATTGGAGGTGGGAACAAAATGGATGTGTCAGATAGAATTGGGAAAAAATTCATAGACGCAAGACAAGATATTAGTGCATTTTGGGTTAACTTAAGTTCTAATAAGGTTTGGAATAAAGAGTTTGTACATAGAGCAAGGGAAAACAAGATTTTCCAAGCTCCACTTCTCTTAATCTTAAAAGGATTTAAGTCCGATTTTAGATGTTGGTCAGCATTTTCAGAAGAAGATGTGTTATTTCAAGATGCGCTTACGTCAATTAGTGCACATAAAAAAAATGAATCTAAAGAACTAAAGGTAATTTCAGGTATTCTCTATTCAAAATTATTTTCATACATAAACCTTCAAACTTTTAGCTCTTCTGGAATAGAGCGAGAACAAGCGCATAATGTTGAAAAGTTTAGTATTCCATTTATTTTCAACAAAGAAATTGAACAAACGGTTGAAGAGTTAATTCAAATCAAAAAAAGACATTATTCATTTGAAACCTTGTTGGATAACGAATTATCAGAAGAGATTAAACAAAAAGAAAAAGAGCTTGATAATGAGGTGATCTCCTCCTTTCATTTATCAAACCAAGAAAGGGATTTACTTGATTACTCAAATCAAATCATTATCCCAATGATAATGAAGCATAAAGGGTTTGAGAAAATTTTTAACCCTCTTCGAAAAGAGAGTCAAGAACTTCAGGATTACATCAACTTATTCTTAGAAAGATTCAAAAATTCTTTCAAAAAGAACAATCAAACACTTGTTGTAGAGATACATCGTACAAATCAAATTATAGGATTGTTTTTCAAACTCATTCCAATAGAAGAGCAAATTGAACAAATCAACTATGTTAATACCAATAATAATGAAGTCCTACAAAGACTATCAACTCTTGGAAATGAAAAAATAACAGACCGTTTATTTATTCAAAAAGATATTCGAGGATTTGAAAAAGATGGATTCTACATTGTCAAGCCTAACGAGAAAAGGCTATGGCATAAGGCAATTGCCCATCTTGATTTAAATGAATTTACTGATGCCATTTTAACTGCTGGCAAAAAACACACATTCAATGTTCGGTAGTTTAGATGCATCAAACTTTAGTGGCTCAGTCTCATTTTATGATAATGAATTTGAGAAAATCTTATCTAAGATTGTCTTCTGCTATCAGCTAATGAAAACCGATAAAGTTGTCTTGGAAAATGATGAGAATAAAATTCGGGATGTTTTGGTTAATGACTACATCAACAATCCAAAAATCAAACAGGATCTTCAGTTGAACTATTTCTTTTTCCCAGAAGTTCCAGAATCTAAAACCTCAGGCAGAACAGATATCCGTATTCATAATCCTAACAGTTGTCTAAATCAAAACGAAGAATACTACATTATTGAATGTAAACGATTGGATAATACCAATACAACAGGAACAAGTGGATTGAACGCCAAGTACATTGAAAATGGGATTGATAGATTTATCACTAAATATTACTCGTCCTATTACCGAGTGAACGGAATGATTGGTTTTGTAGTGGAAGATTTAAAAATTGATGAAAATGTAAAAAAGATCAATACACTTTTGACAACCTCATTTTCTTCTATTACCACAAAACAAGAAATCACTCAGGATTCTTTTATTAATGATTTCGAATATCATTACAGTTCAATTCACATTGACAAAGACAATGATGAATTGAAAATATACCATCTTATGTTCGATTTTAGAGCCAATATTCATTCCAAGAAACAACCTAACCCCTCGGCACTTCAATCCTAAACGTTGTGCCCTTCCCTACTTCTGAAGATTTTACAAAAATCTTTCCGTGATGGTGCTCCTCAATGATTCGCTTCGCCAAAGAAAGACCTAACCCCCACCCTCTTTTCTTGGTCGTATAACCGGGTTGGAAAACCGTTTTGATGGCATTGTTTGGAATTCCTTTTCCTGTATCGGAGATTTCAATAAAATGGATATTCTTATCCTCTCCCATCGACACCGTCATACTTCCAGTTCCTTCCATGGCGTCTACACCATTCTTTACAATATTCTCAATCACCCAACTGAACAGTGATGGACTTAACTTACTCTCTAACTGCTGATTTTCACCTTCCAGAGTAATTATAACTTGTCCAGAAATACGCTGCTTGAGGTAATTCACGTTTTCTACCGTCATTTGCACCAAATCTAACTTCTCCAGCTTGGACTCAGAACCGATTTTAGAAAAACGATCCGTCACCGTGTTCAGTCGATCTAAATCCTTTTCCATCTCCTTTAGGTAAGCTTCGTTCACCCCTTCTGATCGTAAGAGTTCAATCCAAGCAACCAGCGATGACAGCGGAGTTCCGAGTTGATGCGCTGTTTCCTTCGCCATTCCTACCCAAACCTGATTTTGCTCTGCTCTTCTGAACGTGCTGAACAAAAGATATGAGACCAGGGTAAAAACTGCAATCAAACTCAAGATCACAAAAGGATAAAACCGAAGCTGCCCGAGTGTTTCACTCTCCTGATAGTACAATACACCCACGTGTCCCTCCCCCAACTCTAAGTTAATCGGCTTGTTCTCCAGACTCATGGTTTCCATCACATCCGCCAACTTCTCTGGTGTACTAATTTTTGCTGAATCTAAATTGGTGGCAATTACCTTGTTCGTCTTTTGGTTGACAAACAACACTGGAACAAGATCAATATTCTCTACCAAATCTCGATTAAAGGAAGCAATTAACTCCTCTCGTTTGATTTTCAACTGATCAAACTCTGCACTGTTCTTGTAATAGATCTTCTGACTTTTATTGTCCGCATAGTGGATCACAATTGGCTCGTTTTTCTCTGGCCAAGTCTGGAGATACTTCTGAATGCTATCAGGGTGTTTCTGCTCTTCCGAAAGATTACTCGAAGACACAAAGTTTCCATTTTCCGTTAAAATCAAAGGAATGGTATCATTACTCTGAATTACTTTGAGCGGAAAACTGTAGTCCGTCAAGTCCTTCTGCATTTCCTGCATCGCACTAACCCACATCTCTACGTATTGTTGCTCACTTTCTGCAATTTGAATAAAACTTTCGTTGGTAATGCGCACTAACTCAGCCTTCTTACGAATGGTTTCCCCCCAGTTGTTAACGCGCTGAATCTCAGCATCGCGTACCTTTTTGGTAATGTAACTGGCATACCAAATAGCCACGACAATGATCACAAGTGCCACCAAAAAGAGCACCAGTTTCCACCGTTGTTTATTCGAATAAAGATTCAAATGCTTAAGTTTTACGCTAAGTTAACGTAAAATGCTCCTATTTATTCTTCTTAGCGTATTTTGTCCTAAAGTACTCGTAAGTTTCCAACTGCGCACGAATGGGCTCTCCTTTCACCTCTCGGTATCGGTTAGACAAATCCGCATCGAGCAATCTTGTCTTTACATTAGACTTAATTTGGATGAGCAACAATTTCTTCAACTTGTTCTTTAAGTCTTCATTATAGATCGGAGTCGTCACCTCCACTCTCAAATCCAAGTTTCTTACCATCCAATCCGCTGAGGAAATAAAGATCTTCTCATCACCTCCTGCATGGAAATAAAGAATTCTGGAATGTTCTAAGAAACGGTCCACAATACTGATTACTTCAATGTTCTCACTCCAACCTTTTAATCCTGGAATCAACGAACAAATACCTCTTATGATCAGAATGATCTTGACACCCGCTTGACTTGCCTCATAAAGTTTTTTAATCAATTCCTCGTCCACCAAATTATTGAGCTTGAGGATGATTTCGGCACGCTCTCCTTTCTTGGCATTTCTGATCTCGTTCATGATCAGTTGATTGAACTTCCTTCGCGAGCCATTCGGTGAAATGATCAGGTGAGAATACCTTTTGACTTTGTAGTTATTTTCAAAAAACTCAAACACTTTTTTAACCTCTAGCGCAATTCTTGGGTCCGTGGTCAACAAGGCTGTATCTCCATAAATTCGAGCAGTTCCTTCATGAAAATTCCCTGTACCAATATGCGCAATGTATTCAAAATCAGACTTTCGCTTTCTTTCAATCAAGATGAGTTTAGAATGCACCTTCAACCCTTTTACACCAAAAATGATGTCCGCTCCCGCTTCTTGCAACACATTGGACCAATAGATATTATTTTGTTCGTCAAAACGTGCCCGCAACTCCACAATCACTTGGACGTTCTTTCCATTTCTCACCGCACTTACTAGCGCATTGATGATCTTACTATTGCTTGCTACTCGATAAAGGTTGATACAAATCCGAGTCACTTTAGGGTCAATAGCAGCTTCACGCAACAAGTCAATCACCACGTCAAACGACTGATAAGGATAATTGAGCATGATATCTCGCTCCCTGATCTGGGGCACCAATCGCTTTGAGGTATCCACAAAAGGGTGTTTTAGCGGAGGTAATGGTGTATACATGAACCTCGCTCCATCCAGTTTAGGAAAACCGATAAAATCCTTAAAATTGTGATACCTCCCTCCAGGAATGATGTTATCGTTGCTCGTAATCCCTAGTTTCTTGGTGAGAAAGTACAACAGATCGTCTGGTATTTCTTTGTCGTGAACAAACCGAACGGGTTCAGCTATCTTTCTATTCTCCAAACTACGTGCTATTTGCTCCAATAGACTGGAAGCAATATCATCATCAATGTCAAGCTCTGCATCTCGTGTGAACTTAACGGTAAACGCCTCGGCACGATCAAATTCAAAGATCGAATAGATATCTTGTAGGTTAACTCGGATAATGTCATCCAGCAAAATCACATAGGTCTCGTCCTTTGGACCTTTTTGATCAAACACGTAGAATCTAGAAACAGAACCGGTAGGAATCTTAATCAAGCTATAAGCTACCTTATCATCTTTCTTATTGCTCAACTTAATCGACAAATAAATACTCTTATCTTTCAAGTTGGGTAATTCTCTCTTCTTATCGAGCATCAAAGGGATAATGTTGGCACGAACCTCTTCTGCGAAGTATTTTGCGATTTCCTCCACCTGATCCTCATTCAATTGCTGCTCGTTGACAAACACAATTCCTTCCTCTTTAAACTCATCTTTGAGCTCGAGGTAAATGTGCTCAAACTTTCTTTGCTGTTTCGCAACGGTTGAGGAGATTTCTTTGAGTAATGCAGCCGGATCTACACGATATTCTTTAAGGGTCTTTTTGTCTAAGTCTTTCATTCTCCTCACCGATGCCACGCGCACACGGTAGAACTCATCTAGGTTATTCGAGAAAATTCCTAAAAAACGTAGTCGCTCAATCAATGGATTACTGGGATCCTCCGCTTCCTGTAAGACGCGCGAGTTAAACGACAGCCAACTTATTTCACGATTAATCAGTGGAACTTCTTGCTTATCTGTATGTTTATCCCCCATGGTAACTCAATTTGTTGCTGTACAAATTTAAAATAATGACCTTTCGTCAATGTTAAGTTTTCTTAATAAAAAAATCCTGACGCCCCAATTGGGAGGTCAGGATTTCGTTTATCTGTAAAATATATTATTTAATCTGAGATGGATTGGTCAATGCCTCAGCCGCAGCTGGATCATTTTGAAGTGTCTTGTAGTATTCAGTTTGACTAATCAAAGCACCTCCAGTAGCTTGCTTGTTGTACTTTCCTTGCCACCATAACCAAAGAAATAGACCAACAAAAAGCAACAATAAAAAAGCTGCATTTGGCAAATCTCCTAACGGCTCAAGTGTATTTTCAAACAAAAACACAAAGAAATCTCTCAATAAGTATACTAAAGCATCCATCGTATAAAATCTTAATTACTGCGTAAAATTATAAAATATCCACAAATGAGATTCATCGTCCTATTATTTTTTGTAAAAAATTACTTTTGCAGTCATATATGATCAAACTTTTTAATGCCAATACACCACTTGTTTTAATTCTACTTCCGGTAGTCATGCTGGCATTTTGGTTTGACTCTTTTTCTAATGGCACTTTAGTCTCTTTTGAAAACGGTTCATTTGTGTTCGATTGGTTCTGGATAGAACACACGATTGTCAACCGCTTACTCGCAATGATCATTATCATTCTCACGGGTATTCAACTGAATGCAGTGATCAATAACAACGAATTTTTTGATAAGAACACCTACCTCCCAGCGATGTTGTACGTGGTTTTTATGAGTAGTTCTAGTGAACTGCATCAGCTACACCCCTTGGTGTTTGCCAACCTGTTTTGGGTTTTTGGCTACCGAAGATTGATGAACGTATACAATCAAGTGCAATGCAAAAGTGAGATTTTTGATGCCTCCCTCTTCTTTGTGATTGGAGGCTTGTTTACCCTACCCTATGGGTTGGTGCTGTTTTTATTCCCTTGGATTACGTTAGCCATTGTTCGTCCTTTTGACCTCAAAGAATACGTGATGCCTTTATTCGCGATAATGCTTGGAGTCGTTTACCTTTGGTTTTACTACGCTTTCTTTGACCAATTCACCATAGACTTTGAGAATACGGCTTACCTCAATTTTGAAATTCCAGAAAACTGGGTGAATTATGGTCTGTACATTCTGTTGATCGTTTTGCTCTACAGCTCTGGGTTTAAGTTAATCGCAAAGAGCAATAAAAGCAGTATCCGATTCCGAAAAATCACATCTAATTTAATTGCCTTCCTACTTCTTACTATGCTAGCGATGTTGGGCGACAAGGTGCTTTCCAACAATGATGCATTTATCTTCTACAGTACCGTTCCTATGACAATTTTGTTTGCCTTCCTATTGTACTATGTGGAACAAAAATGGATCATTCATTCGGTATTTTATCTAGCAATAGTGCTAATGCTCGTCAATATCTACATTGTCTAGTGTTCAAAACTTAGGCATTTTTTTAAAAGCGAAAAGTCGATCTCACTCAGCAGATGTTTACCTTTGCAGCATCAAAAGCAATGTGATATGAAATTTGGAGTAATTACTTTCCCTGGTTCGAATTGTGACATGGACATGATTTATGTGTTGCAGGACATTTTAGGCAACGAAGTCGTTAATCTTTGGCACAAAGATCATGATTTGAAAGGTGTGGACGCTGTTGTTTTACCGGGAGGCTTTTCATATGGAGATTACTTGCGATCAGGAGCTATTGCTAACTTTTCACCCGTAATGAAAGAGGTGATTGAGCATGCCAATAAAGGAGGCTATGTTTTTGGAGTTTGTAATGGTTTTCAAGTGCTTTGTGAATCGGGGTTATTGCCCGGTGCATTACTGCATAATGATAGTCAAAAGTTCATTTGTAAAAACATTTACCTGAAACCGGAGAGTTCTACCGCTGCGATTTCAAAACATCTTGATCCCAATAAGGCTTATAAAATTCCAATTGCTCATGGAGAAGGAAGGTATTATGCTGCCGAGGACACGATCAAATCGTTAAACGATAACGATCAGGTATTGTTCAGGTATTGCGATGAACAAGGTCAAGTGACGGCAGAAGCCAACCCAAATGGATCGCTAGAAAATATTGCCGGTGTGACCAATATTGGAAAGAATGTTTTCGGAATGATGCCACACCCAGAAAGAGCTTCGGATAATGTTCTGGGCAATGAAGATGGAAGAGCATTGTTTGAAAGCTGGTTAGAATTGGTTTAACAAACTGATTTACTTCAAACTAACTTACTGCAAAGCTTTGTAACCCTTTCAATATTTTTGCGTTAATAAGTAAAGATAATCCTCTTCAAACACTAGCCTATTCACTGTAATTTTACTCTGCATTATACTGTCTGATTAAAAAGTAGAGAAAATTATGTGGCTCAAATGGACCAAAAGAATACTGGCTGGCTTAGGGATTTTGATCGTCCTTGTCATTGCTTTTTTCTTTACCGTAATTTACATCTACGAAGATGAAGTCAAGCAGTATGCCATTGAGCAGCTCAACAAAAACCTCAAAGTTCCAGTAAAAGTAAAAGCTGAAGACATTGAACTGACGCTGTGGGATCAATTCCCAATGGCTTCACTTCGCTTTAATGATGTGCTGATTCCGGATTATCTGAGTGAAAACGGACAGGACACAATGATGTATGCAAAGCATATCTACCTGTCTTTTGATTTTTGGGACATGATGGGTGGCAACTACAAGGTACAGACCGTTTCGATGGAGGATGCATTGATCAACCTGAAGATCAACAAGAAAGGTGAAGGCAATTATGATATCTTTAAGGAAGATACGCTTGCACAAGAAGACTCCAAATTTTCCTTTGCGCTCAAAGAAGTTAAAGGTTCAAACATCAGCATTGCCTATATCGACTCGATGTCTAATCAAGTGTATTCTGGGCATGCGTCTCAGATCAATTTTTCGGGCGATTTTAGTGAAACTGTTTATGATTTGAAAGTTAATGCCAAATTGAAGGCAAAGCGAATCAAATCTGGCGGTGTAACTTTCATTAAAAACAAGGATGCCACCGTTGACCTGAAAATGAACATTGATCGAACGAAAAACAAGTATCTCATTCAAAAAGGCGATGTAAATATAGAGGAGTTGCTCTTCTCAGTTACTGGAAACTATATTGATCAGGCAGATAGTAGCTCCATTGATTTGGACATCAAAGGCAAAAACATTGATTTGGCATCCGCCATTACCATACTGCCCAAAGAATACATGTCTACCCTAGAGAAATACAAGGCAAAAGGGCTGGTTGTATTTGAGGCAAAAATTAAAGGAGAGATCAACGAGTCTACTACTCCAAGGACTTCTGCCACTTTCTATCTTCAGGGAGGAAGTCTTACGGAGCTTAATACCAAAACGAGTATTTCTGACCTTTCTTTTGATGGGTTCTTTGACTCAGATACGCTTGGAACATCCATTCTCTACCTAGACGACATTAAGGGAAAAATAGACGTGGGACAAATCAATGGTCAAGTCAAAGTTGAGAACCTTGAAACACCCAAGGTAATGGTGAGCTCATTTGGTTCTATTGATTTGAAACTATTGAAAGATTTCATTCAAAATGAGAACATCGAAACGATGTCTGGACAGGCGGATTTTGACCTCCACTTCATTGGTCAGAGCGAGCCGGATGATTTCAAGATTGTCAAGTCCAAAGGGGAGTTTAGTTTCAAAAATGCAAGTTTAAAACTTCCAAGTTCTGCTCTCACCTATTCTCAAATCTACGGAGAACTCATTCTCAACCAAAATGATGCTGCCATAACCAATTTCCATGGATTTATAGAAGATAGTGACTTCAGATTAGACGGAGCAATCAAGAACCTGATTCCCTATATAGTTAGTAGTGAAGAAGTGCTCACCATTGAAGCTGACTTGCGCACAGAAAAACTCACCCTCGACAACATTTTAAAAGCCACTGAAAAAAGCCCCGATGAGGCGTTTACCAATGAAAATGCCGAACCTTTTGTTTTTCCAGATAACATCCACCTCAACCTCAAATCTCAGATCGACAACCTGTACTATGGTAAGTTTGATGCTACTGAGGTGAACGGAATTGTAAAACTATATGACAGGAAGTTAAGCACAGAAAACGTCTCTTTTGTTGCGAATAAAGGTTTCTATACGTGCGATTTGAGTTTTGCACAAAACCCTGATTATTCTTTTGTATGGAAGACCAATCTTTCTGCATACGAAATCGACATTGAAGACTTTTTCCTTGAAATGGACAACTTTGGTCAGCAGTACCTCACTAATGAGCATATCAAAGGAAAAGGAAATGTGGACCTAGACATGGCCGTTATCGTCAACAACGATTTCACCATTGACGAAAAAACGCTGGTAGCCGAATGTCAACTCAACGTGAAGAAAGGTCAGCTTCTGGATCAGCCATCCTTGCTTGAAATTGGTGATTACTTTGATGAAAATAACTTGGTAAAAGTGGTCGTGGACACGAAAAAACTGAAGAAGAAGTTACAAAGCGTTAAGTTTTCAGATCTTGAGAACACCATCACGATTAAAGACAGTAAAATTTACATCCCAAAAATGACATTGGAAACCAATGTCCTGGACCTCAACCTGAGCGGAGTTCACGGGTTCAACGATTCCATTGATTATCATTTTGATTTTAGGCTCAGAAAGATCTTGTATTCCAACAAAAAACAAGAGGAGTTTGGTCCGTTGGTCGATGACGGTCTAGGTGCTAAACTCTTCCTACACATGTACGGACATTTGGATGACCCTCAGTATGAATTGGATTCGGAAGAAAAGCATGAGGAGATCAAGAAAAACATTCAGGAAGAAAAGAAAAACATCAAGTCGATCTTAAAGTCAGAGGTTGGTATTTTTAAACAGGATACGGCTGTAAAAGAATATACCGAACCTAAAAAAACAGAACCAACGTTTGAGATTGAATGGGAAGAGTTTGAAAAAGACGAGGGCGAAAACGAGGATGAAACAGATGGCGCTTCTAACGAAGACGAAAAAAAGAAAAAGAAGAAAGACAAGGACAAAGGAATGAACAAACTCTTTAAGAAGTTGGGCATCGAACCTGAGAAGAAAGACAATACGCTAGAATACGAAATTGAGCAATAAGATCATTACGCATATTGATGCTTTGGAAAAAGCGCGTAGTTTTTGCGCTTATCAGGAACGCTGTCAGCAGGAAGTGATTAAGAAACTAACATCCTTCAAGTTAAATGAAGATGAAATAAATTATGTTTTGCTTCAGCTCATTCAGGGAGAATATCTCAACGAAGAGCGCTATGCCAGAGCTTACGTAAGTGGCAAGATTAGAATAAAGCAGTGGGGACGAAGAAAAATACGCTTCGAATTAAAAAGAAAAGGACTTACGGATAAGTGTATTGAAATCGGCATGCAAGAAGTAGAAGATGAAGAATACCTTGAAACATTAGGCAAGTTGGCGCGTTATAAATGGAAACAGGTAAAAGAAACCCATCCGTTCAGGAAAAAGCAAAAAGTAATGTCTTATCTTTACGGGAAAGGCTATGAATCGGACCTGATTCAAGATGTGCTGAAAGAGATAATTGAACAATAACCGAATTATGAAAATAGTAGTAACCATCCTCTTATGCCTCGGAATATTTGCGGGGTTTGCGCAACATACTAATCGTCAGAATCGCGATCTGCTGGATTTGAAGTCCATCCGTCATAGTGGCTGGTTTTTATCTCCAGGACTTACCTATATGCTTCCCTTTAAACCTAAGGGTGATGAAGCACCAGATGTAGACCCTGAAGGAAAGTTAGCGGTGTATTTCGAGTTAGGAAGATGGCACCTGTTTCCGGGAGGAGGAAATGTATTCAACTACTTTGATTATAGCCTTGCCTACAAGCGACTAAGTGGAAAAGAAGAAATTGCAGATACGAAAGGACTTTTTAAGCAAAACTATGTACTTGGGAATTTCAACATCAATAACATTATTCAATTAACAGACTACACCTTTATTCAAAACAGTTTGGGGGTGAATGTTGATTATAAGTTTAGTGAGAAGTATGAGCCTGCGGCCCAAACGTCTACGATAGACAACACCAAGCGACTTCTGTTCTCCCTTCACTACAAAATTGGATACGGCATTAAAGTCACGAAAAACTTGTTTGTGATCCCAACACTTGAAACACCAATTCTGAACGGTAGAGAATGGGAAAAAGGTCGTTCAGATTACGGCATCCTCAGTTCTCGTTACCGACCGTGGATCTTTTCAGTAAGATTAGCATGGACCCGAAAGCCAGGAAGAGGCGATTGTCCTCCTGTTTATGACCCTGCCAATGGTAAAGATGGACAGAATTTAGACGATATGCTAAAGATGGAGTAATTATTCCACGAGTTAGGTTACATTTGCAGTATGCCCAGATGTGAATGGTGCGGCACGGATCCGCTCTATGTAAAATACCACGATGAAGAGTGGGGTGTTCCAGTTAAGGAAGACCAAAAAATGTTTGAATTCCTGACCTTGGAGACATTTCAAGCGGGTTTGAGTTGGATTACTGTACTCAGAAAGCGAGAAAATTTTCGTGAAGCATTTGATCAATTTGATTATCATAAAGTAGCCAATTACGGTGAAAAGAAAGTCGAGGAGTTACTTGCCAACTCAGGCATTATCAGAAATCAACTAAAAATCAGAGCAGCGATAACGAATGCTCAAGCATATCTCAAAGTAAGAGAAGAACATGGCACATTTTGCGACTATATTTGGGCTTTTGTAGGTCATAAACCCATTCAAAACAAGATAGAAAGCATGCGTGATGTCCCAGCAAAAACAGCACTAGCAGAAAAAATAAGCAAGGACCTCAAAAAACGAGGATTTAAGTTTGTGGGACCCACCGTTATTTATGCGCACATGCAAGCCACTGGGATGGTGAACGATCATGCTGTTTATTGCAAGCGAAACAAAGAGTTGCTGAATGTTTAAGCTCTCCGTTTTCATATTCATCGTTGTTACTGGCCTTCTTGCAAACAGCTGCGCTTCTGAGGAAAAGATCACGTATAAGATAGAAGAGAAAAAACTAAAGGTCTCTGAAAAACTAAGGTCTTTCAAAACCAGCTTGACCGAAAGCGAAAGTCTGAGTACATACTTCAAACACGAAAAAACATTTATACTTCCCGGCAAACTTGAAGAAGTTTGGAAACTATATTGCCAGCTAGACCCCAGAAACATGTGGAGTGGACCTAAAAACAAGTTCAAAATGGCTTATTTTACGCCTTCTAAGACCGGTTTCTACAAAAAAGAGGAAGACATCCCAGGACCAGCAGAAGGAATGGTTTATGAGTTAAAACTGCGGGTACTTAAGTTTTTTGGAGTTCCGGTAACTTTTGAAATCACAAGACTATCTGATGAAAACAAAATCATCGAATTTACCTATGGGGCTGAAAACAAATCACATGGAAAGCAGATTCTAGTGTTTGAGGCGGTTGATGATGGCACCCAAGTGACGCATACTTCCTATTTTAAGAGCGGGAATAACTTTAGAGACAAGCGCCTTTATCCTTTTTTTCATGAGAAATGTATTGATGAATTTCATGAGAACATGATCGACTCGCTCAACAATTTTACAACCACGAGTTAATTTAGCCTCCAAACTTGTGGAAATCAGATAATTTACTACCTTTGCAGCCCTTTCCTGAATAATCAGGAGAGTGAATTAGTAAATTTTAAACCTTAAATAATATGAATCGTTACGAGACTGTTTTCATTTTGACTCCCGTTTTGTCTGATGTACAGGCAAAGGAAGCAGTAGAAAAATTCAAGAAGGTTTTGACTGATGCGAAAGGTAAAATTGTCCACACGGAAGATTGGGGACTTAAAAAATTAGCCTATCCAATTCAGAAAAAATCTACAGGTTTCTACAATCTGATCGAATTTGAAGCTGAGGGAAATGTAATCGCTGAATTAGAAATTGCTTTCAAACGTGATGAACGTGTGATGCGTTTTTTGACCATGAAAATGGACAAGCACCACGTTGATTTCAACGAGAAAGGAAGAGCAATGGCTAAAGCTTAATTATTAACCTTATTAAAGAACTAGAAAAATGGCTGACAATAAATCAGAAGTAAGATATCTTGCACCGATTAGCATTGATATCTCGACAACAAAATACTGTAGATTCAAAAAGCACGGAATTAAGCATGTTGATTATAAAAATGCTGATTTCCTTTTGAAGTTTTTGAACGAACAAGGTAAGATTTTGCCAAGAAGAATCACTGGTACTTCGGCAAAATACCAAAGAAAAGTAGCACAAGCTGTAAAGCGTGCGAGACATTTAGCAATTTTGCCTTATTTGGCTGATCAATTAAAATAATAGGAGGGCAATATCATGGAAGTACTATTAAAGAAAAACGTAGATAATCTTGGCGAGAAAGACGAGTTGGTAACCGTAAAGCCAGGATACGGAAGAAACTACCTGATTCCACAAGGATATGCAATCTTAGCGACAGCGTCAATTAAGAAAATGCATGCCGAAACTTTGCGTCAAAGAGCTCACAAGGCTGAGAAAATCAAAGCTGAAGCTCAAGCTACTGCAGATAAGTTGGCAAAAACAACTATCGAAGTAGGTGCAAAAGTTGGTGAGAATGGTAAAATCTTCGGATCTGTTGGTAACGTACAAGTTGCCGAAGCTTTGGAAAAAGCTGGATTCGACATCGAAAGAAAGAAAATCAAATTGGTTGGTGATGCGATTAAAACTGTGGGTACATACAAAGCAGAAGTTATCGTTCACAAAGACATTAAAGTTGAAATCGACTTTAACGTGGTAGAAGCTTAATTTGATCTTTTATAAAATGTTTTAAATCCCGTTGCTTTTTAGAGTAGCGGGATTTTTTTGTTCATATATCCGTCTTCATGGAAAGCAATGAAATTTTAGACATTGAGCTAGAATCTGATGAGAACCCTACATACTTAATTCCAAAGCGAATTATACTCGTAAGTTGTATCATTGGCAGCACACTTGCTGGTTGTATATTGCTTTCCATCAATTACTACAGAAAAGGACTTAGAAGAGAGATTATCGGGCTTCTCATTCTTGGAATGATCTTCTCTTTTAGAACTTTCAACTATGTCATTACTTTTGAATACGGTTGGCTGGCATTTATTCTATTTCAGGTTATAGGTGGAATTCTACTAACTGGTCCCATCTGGAACAAAAAAATTGGACGAAAATTTAAATACAGGAATGACAATAATATGCTCTATCCGTTTCTCACAATAATTTTTTTCATCTATTATATATACATCTATAGCCCCAGAATGTACTTCAAACTCTTCAATCCTATCCTAGAAATAATATTCGTTATCCTTAGACAATTTGACTAGGCATCCCCACCAACGTCAAAAACTTACTGTTACCTTGTTTGATCACCTCTTTTTTCCACGTATACGTTTCATCCTCCAAACCATCTAGCAACTCATCTAAATCACCTAGTGTATATGTTCTGAGGTTAGAAGCTGCCCCATCCCAGGCATAACAAATGGGAATTACGGGAATCAAATAGGTAAACACCAGCTGATACCAAGTCATCGGTCTTGCCAACGGTGTGATGAAAAAACTTAAGATAATGTTGATCGGAAAAGCCGTCCACGCCAATAACTTCGGAAAGCTATTATCACTCAACTCAAAGATCACCAGCGGCTGTTGCGAAGACTTAGCGTTTTCTAAGATCTTTCTTGCCACTTTAGGCGGCATGTGGTGAAAACTACAAATCATCGTCCTCACGCCTGTTAGCAAAGGCGGAACGTTTGCCGCATCAACAGGTTCTGATATGAATTCTTTTCCTTGCTCTTGCGATTCATTAACTCTTGCAACTGTCTCCTGGTTGGGGTACAAATCTGTCATGGTAAGCAACAAAGAGGGATGCTCTTGCTTCAACTTTGTATACACCTCCTCCATTGGACCTCCACTTCCCGAACAGAGATCAACAATTTTACTCTCGTTGGATTTCTTTAAGACCTCATCGATCAAACCTGTGATTACAGGCTCTGTTTTGAACATTTTATGAACCACCAACAACAACCTTGTCATTGACTTTCTCCAAATGTTGGGGAACCACTGAAAATCCTCAAACTCAAAAATATTGGACCTTTTCATTGCTAATTAATTTGCTAGGTGAAGATACAAATAAAACTCCCTCCAGCTTATACTCAGCATGACAACAACAAAAAACGGCATTCATCCTAAGACCAATGCCGTTCTAGTTCATTCAGGGAAAATTACTTAATCCCTAGTTTCTTTTTGATATCCTTTGGAATACCATCTTTGTGAATCAAGATGTTCATTGTCTTATATCTTGCATACGCTTCAGAAGCATAGAAATATCCATCGCACTCGTTGTGATCCGTACCCCATGAATTCTTCACAACAAAGTAGATCGTTCCATTCTGATCCTTAATTAAACCAGTAATGTGCATCCCGTGATCATCTGTTGTTTCTTGAGAATCAAAAGCCATTTGTCTTTCTTCCTGAGAAACCATTTTTTCTTTTGTAGGTGATAAGAAGGCATTACTGATCTTCTCAGCTCCAGCAGAATTAAAGAACTTTTCATCGCTACCCTTTGTTTTGATCGTTGATGGATCTTCTGGGTTAATCGCCAAAGCATCTCTGTATGAGAATCCTTTTTCTGAAACATCTGCTCCCCAAGCGAATGTATAACCACTCTTCAGCGACTCTTTCATCACTTTCATCAACTCATCCAACGGAAGGTTGTAACCCGTTCTCATCGCCCAGTTGTCTTGAACCTCTAACACAAATGGTCTATAATAAGGGTGGTGTGTATACGATGTAAGAGAAACATAATCGTCCATGTTTAACCCCAACTCATCAGCAAACGATTTTGGATTGTAGTCTTTACCTTCATACGAAAACTTGAACTCCTCCACATTCGTAGGAATCTCTCCTAGATAAGCATCTACAATACCTTCAAAAGCCTTCTTCCAGTTCGGAGTCAATTTATCTCCTTGTGGTTTAGCTGCCAACGCCTTCACGGCAGCACTCATCATGGCTTCCATCTCATCGTGATTGTGCGCATCTTCACCGTACTCCAATCCTTTGTAAGCCTCTTCTGGCACAATACCATATCTTTCAATCACCCAAGGAATGTCATGAAACGCACCTCCCTGACCAAAGTTAAACGTACCGTACATTCTCAGGTAGTTCTCCGCCTTCCCGATGTAAGCATTTCTAACGATATACATCTCAGAAAGGTTGTGTTCTCCTTTACCCATTCGAATCAATTCACTCTCGAAGAAAGAAAGTGAAGAAAAACTCCAGCAAGTTCCTGTTCTGTTTTGATTCTCTACCGCTGTTTCATCCAAATCCACAATCGTAGTAAACTTGTACTCACTACCCTTTTTGTTGCTAAATGTTTCCTGAGCACTCACCGAAAGTGAGAACGCAGTTGCTACACCTAACAAACCTAGCTTTATCATTTTGTTCATCTCGTTATTTTATTGGTTTAATTATTCTATAAACTGTAAGTCGTTCCTTCTTTACCGTCTTTCAACTGAACTCCTGCTGCAGCCAATCGATCACGGATTTCATCTGCCATTGAAAAATTACGATCTCGCTTTGCCTGCGCTCTCAAGTCAATCAAAATCTGAAGGCTGCTATCTAGCACATCTGTATCTCCTGAAGCCGGCTCTTCTAGACCAAAAACGTCAGAAATCATGCCAGTAAACGTTGCTCTTAAATATTCGAAGGTCTCAGGACTCAACTTTCCAAAGCCTTTTTCTGTTGAATAGGTATTGATTTTAGCAACCAATTCAAACAAAACAGCAATGGTTTTTGGCGTATTGAAATCGTCATTCATTTCACGATAGCAAGCATCACACAACGCTCTAACTTCCTTATCATCCTCAAACTCATCGAACTTAAGCACCTCAGCTGAATGATCTAAATCCTTCAATAAATCATAAGCAGCCATCATTTTTTTATACCCTTTCTCAGCAGCCATCAAGGCATCACTAGAGAAATCCAGAACACTTCTATAATGAGCTTGCAACATGAAGAACCGCACAACTGCTGGCGAGAAGGCTTTTTCCATGATGTCGTTATCTCCACTAAATAATTCGTGTGGTAAAATCGTGTTCCCGGTTGACTTACTCATTCGCTTTCCATTAAGCGTAAGCATGTTTCCGTGCATCCAATACCTAACTGGGGTAACGCCATTCGCTACCTTTCCTTGGGCTATTTCACATTCGTGATGTGGGAACTTTAAATCCATTCCACCACCATGAATATCAAATTGATTTCCTAAGTATTTTTTACCCATTGCACTACATTCTAGATGCCATCCTGGAAATCCTTCTCCCCAAGGAGAATTCCATCGCATAATGTGCGCAGGAGAGGCCTTCTTCCAAAGGGCAAAGTCTGTTGAATTCTTCTTCTCATCCTGTCCGTCTAAGTCTCTTGAGCCTGACATTAGCTCCTCAATATCCCTTCCTGACAATTCTCCATAATCACCATCTTGCTCAGAATACTCCTTTACATCGAAATAGACAGAACCATTTGACTCGTAGGCTAAACCTTTGTCTAATATATCCTGTACCATTTCGATCTGCTCAAGAATGTGACCTGTTGCCGTTGGCTCGATACTTGGAGGCAACGCATTAAATTGCCGCATAATATCATGAAAATAGATCGTGTATTTCTGAACAATCTCCATGGGTTCCAACTTCTCCAATCTCGACTGCTTCACAAAACGATCGTTATCCACATCTCCGTCATCCGTTAAATGTCCTGCATCTGTGATGTTTCGGACATAGCGTACTTTATACTCCAAAAATTTAAGGTATCGAATGATGGTATCGAATGATAAAAAAGTCCTACAATTACCTAAATGAACCTGGCTATAAACCGTTGGTCCACACACATAAATCCCGACATGTGGAGCGTTGATTGGTTCAAACAACTCCTTCTCTCCTGTTAGTGAATTATAGATATAAATCGATTGATTCTCAAACTTTGCCATTGCGTTCTAAACTACCTTAATTTGTGAGGGTAGCAAATATACAATTATCTACTTGGTTTTTAGCCCTTAAGTGATGAATGGTTATCCGTTAGGACAAACCATCAATTTTTAGTTCAGAGGAGATGTGTTGCAAAAATTCGTTCTTGTATTTGGCTTCCGCAAACTTACCTTTAAACTGTGAAGTAACCGTAGTAGAACTACTATCTTTTACACCTCGCATGCAAACGCAAAAGTGCTTGGCATCAATGACACATGCTACATCTTCTGTTTTCAATGCATCTTGCAATTTCGCAACAATTTGCATAGTCATTCTCTCTTGTACCTGAGGTCGCTTGGCAAAATGCTGCACTACGCGATTGATTTTTGACAAACCGATTACATGATCTTTAGCAAAATAGGCTACGTGCACTTTTCCTACGATCGGAACGAAGTGATGCTCACACAAGGAATAAAGCTCAATGTCTTTTTCCACCAACATCCCATCGTACTGATAGTTATTGTCAAACAAAGAAACCTTAGGTTCATTAGCCGGATTAAGTCCAGAAAAGATCTCCTCTATATACATCTTCGCTACTCTTGCCGGGGTTCCAGACAAGCTATCGTCTGTCAAGTCCAATCCCATGATATCCATAATAGCCTCAAAATGCTTCGTAATTTTGGCTATTTTTTCTTCATCCGAAAGATCAAAAGCTCCTTCTTTCAAGGGATTTTCCAAAGACGATGAATAATGATCCTCCCCCATTGCAATTAGTTTTTCTTCCTTATTCATAAGCATCAAAAATACTACGTGTTCGATAAAACAACAATTATTCCACTAAAAAGTTGTCTGAACTACTGCCAAACAGTTACTCCTTCTTTATTGATATACATAGGGGTTCCTTCTCGATGTACCCAAGCCATTCCATCCTTGAAGTCTCTTGGATGATCAAACTGTGCAGCAATCACCACTTCAAAACTCGTATTCACATACCCCCATTTTCCGTTCTCAAAAAAGCACGCCAACCCTTCAGAAAATGGGAACATATCTTTGTAGGGAATTTCATAAACTACTTCTCCTTTTGGGTTAATTAACTTAAGGTCATTCATAAAATAATCACCCTTACGCACGATCGCCATCCCACTCGAGAAAGGGAAAACGTAGTCATACTGCAGGTCTATCGCTACTTTGCCTTCTTGGTTGATAAACCCCCACTGCTTTTTGGTTCCAGACTTCTTAAGCACGCATGCCAAGCCTTCC
This sequence comes from uncultured Flavobacteriales bacterium, assembly GCA_964387945.1. Taxonomy (GTDB): domain Bacteria; phylum Bacteroidota; class Bacteroidia; order Flavobacteriales_D; family Parvicellaceae; genus Parvicella. The sequence goes on from CAYLYX010000007.1 coordinate 185,058, forward strand.
TTATAGTCCCATATATAGTCGTAGGATGGTT
>CAYLYX010000008.1:0-184607 GCA_964387945.1 uncultured Flavobacteriales bacterium
GTAACGCTTCTTGGCAACTTGCAGGTGGAGGCTCAAGGTTGGAAGACGCAACTTTAATGGATACTTACATCGAAGTGGACGTTCCTGGTGATGGTACGGAGGATATCATTCACTTTGGTACTGCAGGAACTGAAGCAATGAACATTAATAATTCTGGCTTTGTTGGTATTGGAATGGATGCAGCTTATACGCAATCTAAACTGCACGTGGCGGATGTTAATTCGAATGGAATAACTGTGGAAGTGTCTTCTGATATAGCAGATGCACCTTATTTAAGTTTAAAAAGATCAAGAGGAGGTGTTTTGAATGGTTCACAGGGAGACGTTCAAGCTACTGATCAACTGGGGCACATCGATTTCATTGGATGGGGTGGAGGAGGATTCCAACAGCTTGGAGCTAGAATTGAAGCGATAGCAACAGAAAACTTCAACTCGTCTACTAATTCTGGTTCAAAAATAGCTTTCTCAACAGCAGAGAATGGATTTGGATTTATCTCAGAACGCATGGTCATTGATCATAATGGAAATATAGGTATGGGTGAGGCTGCTCCCGATGCAACATTAGATGTTGTTGGAACTTTTCAGTATACAGATGGAAACCAGGCACCTGGACATGTGTTAACTTCTGATGCGTCTGGTAATGCTACTTGGCAACCAGCCGGAGGAGGAACGAGCTTAATTGATGCTGACTCGGATACTGAGATTGAAGTTGATTTGGCTGGAGATGGTTCTGAAAACATCATTCACTTCACAACAAATTCAACAGAAAGAATGATAATTGACCCGAACGGTATGGTGGGGATTGGAATCAATGCTCCTGGATCTGTTTTAACTGTTGGAAATGGACCTTTCGGTACAGGAGCACAGATAACTTCTGTAACAAACAGAGATGCAGCTTCTGGTGGATTCAGTATTTTTAGATCACGAGGTAACCAGGGGGGGGAAACTGCTGTACAGACCGGTGATGAAATAGGATATCTTGAGTTCAACGGACATGATGGAGGATCTTATGTGCCATCTGCTACTATCCGTACTGTTGCTGAAGAGCCTTACTCTGGAGGTTTTTATGGGGCAAGTATGGAATTTGAAATCGTAAGACTGGGGGCATCAACTCCAACCATTGAAATGGTCTTGTCTGAGCAAGGAAACTTGGGCTTGGGAACAACTGACCCACAAAGCAAGCTACATGTGGATGGAAATATTGCGCTAGGAAATAATACTGCACTATTTGAAAGTGCGGTAACGGTTTTCCTTACAAATAATACGGGTTCTGCATCTGTAAAAGGAGAAATTGTAATTTTAGACCCCACTGCTGATGGTTCGTTTGTTGTGACCGCCACGCAGGGTAATAACTCTGTGATAGGAGTAGTTTACGAGGATGGAGTGGCTAATGGCCAACTCTGTAAAGTAGCCATTGCTGGAGTGGTAGATGTATTACATGGAGCTCCTGTAACAAGAGGTCAACATTGTATCACCAGTAATTCCTCACCGGGAGAGGCAGGTAGTGTAGCAACGCCTGGAGCTGGAAGTTCGGTAGGGTTATGGCTTGAGTCTTCCGCTGGTGGTGGCTTTGCTAAAGTATTGCTAAGGTAATTAGCTCAACGTTCAATAAACTAAACCACAAGAAAATGACTAAGTACCTATATACAGTTTTATTCACGTTAGGAATTGCGTTAACTTCTTTTGCTCAGGTTGAATACACTTCAACGGGTGGAGGAGGAGCCTATAGTTTGACTTACCCTTCCAATATTACAGCACTTACGAATGGTTTGAGTTTTACCTTTAAAGCAAACCATACCAATACAGGGGCGGCAAGTTTAACCGTCAATGGGTTCTCAGCAGGTATTAAGAAGGAAGTAACAACAGACCTCGATCCAAACGATATTTTAGTCGGACAAGTGGTGACGGTAGTTTACGATGGAACCCACTTTCAGATGGTAACACCAGTAGGTAATGCTGGAGGTGGAGGAAGTTCGGCACTGATTGAGGATGCTGATGGAGATACAGAAATTAATCTGGAAGCTGCTGCTGATCAGGATGTGATTCACTTTAATTTGGGAGATAATGCCGGTTATCCAGGAGCAGAGTATTTCACGATGATCGGTCCGAGGCTAGAAGTGATTAACGCTGGAGGTTCAGTCATTATGGGGCAAGGAGCTGGTATGGCAGATGATTTGAGTAACAATAATAATGTTTTTATAGGTTTTGAAGCAGGTCAGGACAATGCTACAGGTTCGCAGAATGTGGCCATGGGTTATCAGGCGTTGAAAAACTCGACCACTGGAGCGATAAACGTAGCGATTGGTCCAGAGGCTTTAAAAGGGAATCTCACAGGAGGAAATAACGTTGCCGTAGGTCAGCAGGCTTTATTAAACAATACGACATCTGGAAATACAGCAGTAGGAACGCGCTCCATGCTTTCCAATACAGGCGGTACTAGTAATACTGCACTTGGTAACTCGTCACTATATACGAATACAATAGGTAACAATAATACAGCATTAGGAAACTCAGCCCTGCAACTAAGTACAACAGGTTCTAACAATACTGCTGTAGGATCGCAGAGTTTGGTGGTTTCTGTTGGCTCGAATAATACGGGAGTTGGTAATGCCGCTGGTTCTAATACTACAAGTGGGAATGCCAATACGTTCCTAGGATATCGCGCAGGAATTGGGAATACTACGGGAGGTTTGAATACGGTGATCGGGGCTACTGCAGGAGACGATAATAGTACAGGTACGCGACTCGTACTACTCGGTTATAATGCCGAGGCAGAAGTAGATGGTTTGCAGAATGCTACAGCGATTGGGTTTAATGCTGCTGTGGGTGCTGATAACTCCCTAGTGTTGGGATCGATAAATGGAGTGAACGGTGCTACTTCAAATACAAATGTTGGAATAGGAACAACCACACCTGCGGCTACATTAGACGTCACTGGAACAGATGCGATCATTCTGCCGAAAGGAACAACTGCCGAACAACCTAGCGTTCCTGAAAATGGAATGATCAGATATAATACTGACAATGCTAAGTTTGAAGGTTATGAGAATAGTGCATGGGTAGATTTAGTCTCAGCGGGTGGCAGTACTACTTCTATTGAAGATACGGATGGAGATACAGAAATCAATGTTGAAGCCGCTGCAGATGAAGATATGATCCGTTTTTACTTGGGAGATGGTCAAGGTTACTCCGCAGCTGAGTATTTCAGAATGACAGGACCAAGACTTGAGGTGTTAAATGGTGGACACTCTGTGTTTATTGGAGAAGGATCAGGAACAAATGATAATTTAGTAAACAACGATAATGTGGGAGTTGGACGAAATACATTATCGACAAACGTTTCTGGGTTCAATAACGTAGCCATTGGAAATGACGCATTAACAGCATCTACTTCAAGTCATAATGTGGCAGTCGGAGCAGAAGCATTAGGTTTTGGAACACCCAGCAACGGAAATGTGGCGGTTGGTACTGCAGCTTTAGCGTATAACAACTCGAATAACAACGTAGCTATTGGTTATCAGTCTATGATCAATAATGCAGGTGGTTATTCTAATACTGCAGTAGGTTATGCAACCTTACCGAATAGCACTGGAAATTTCAATGCGGTGATGGGCCAATCTGCAGGAAATGGGCTTGCTGGAGGAAACCGAAACGTGTTTATAGGCTTTGCTAGTGGTGCAAACTTGTCAAGTGGGTCCAGTAACATTTTCATTGGGAATCAGTCTGGAGGAACAGGGTCTTCTGCAAGTAACAAATTGTACATAGAGAACTCTAACTCTGATACTCCTTTGATCTATGGTGATTTTAGTTCGGACGAGTTGGCGTTTAACGCAAAGGTTGGAATTGGTACAATAAACCCCAATAACAAGCTGTCAATTGTTACAGATGTATCAGATGGTTTTGAAATGCAGACCTACGGAAATGCGAATACCAATATGATGTCTTTCATCCAGTATGGTGGAACTATTGGTAGTCCATCTACTACTACTACTGGAGCTTCTATTGGAACATCCCTTTACTCTGGTTATGGAACATCAACAGATGTTGCTGCTGCAAGAATTAGAGTGGTTGCCGAATCAGTCTTCACTGATGCGAGTTCTCCAGGAGCTATTCTCTTAGAAACCACTGCAACAGGATCTAATTTTCCAACAGAAAAGGTGAGAATTACATCAGATGGAAATGTTGGAATAGGAGAGTCTGCACCTGGAGTCAAGCTTGAGGTGGCTGGAAATGTTTCGATTCAAGACGATGGAAATAGGGTAATACGGGGAGCTGGAGGAGGCGATTTAATACCTATTGCTTATGGTGCAGTAATTGCGGATGGAACTTTACAATCAAATGCTACATCAGGAGATGTTTCTATCAACTATGTGGGGTCAGGTGAATATGAAATTAATTATTTAGGATCGAGGACTTTTTCAGGCGTTGGGGAGGTCGCTGTTATTGTAACCCCTGAATACGCTGGGCAACCGGTTTTTATGGCTTATCAGGTTACAGGAACGAAGCAACTGTTGATTCGAGTGTTTGATATAGGAAGTACGCCTATCGATAATGCTTTCTCATTCATAATTTATTTGAAATAGCATGAATAAACTTATAAAATTATTGCTGCTTGTTTTATTGGGAGGAACGACCTTCGCTCAGGTAGAGTACATCTCAACTGGTGGTGGTGGAGCCTATTCCTTGGCAATACCTGCCAACATTGACGCTTTAACTCCTGGCTTGTCGTTTACATTTAAAGCCAATCACGCAAGCTTTAACCCTTCTACGTTGAGTGTTAATGGTTTGGCTGCCGTAACGATTACAAAAGGAGCTGGAACCAACTTAGATGCCAATGATATAGTTGCTGGTCAAGTGGTTACCGTGGTATATGATGGGACGAACTTTCAGATGATATCGGCATCGGGTAATTTAGGGGGAGCATCTGCAGCCGCAGGAAGTGATGGAGAAGTTCAGTTTAATGATGGAGGTTCAATGGGTGCATCTTCCAATCTATTTTGGGACAATGCAAATGGCTGGTTAGGAGTAGGGATTTCGACCCCTGGAGCCCCGATACATACTACAGGGGATATAATAGTTGGCAACTCGTTTTCATTTTGCTCAGCTGCTTATAGTGGTGCGATCCGATACAATGGAGGGAGTTTGGAATATTGTAACGGTTCGTCATGGCAAACGGTTGGTTTGGCTGGTTCAGGAGGTGATTTCTTTGCTGATGGTTCTGTATCCATGACAGGTGACCTTGATATGGGCAACAATTCTATAGAAAACTTAAATGACCCATCTAATCCACAGGATGCAGCTACGATGAATTATGTTGATAATACCATTTCAGGTTGGTTAACAGACTACATTAGCCGATGGGGTGATTCTATGGAAGGCGATTTGGACATGACAGGCAATTACATCATCGATTTGGCTGATCCTACAGGAGCTCAAGATGCAGCCACCAAAAATTATGTGGATATGGCAGTAGGTGGTGTAGGTGATTTCTTTGCAGATGGATCCGTTGCCATGACTGGAAATTTCCAATCGGGAGGAAACTTTATCTCGAATGATGGAGATAATGAAGGAATTGGAATTGCCACCAATGGAGAAGTCAGTGCAAACCCTGCCGCTACTGGAGCTGGAAATGTTGCTTTTAGATCCTACGGAGATATTTGGACAATGGGACTAGGTACCGGTCTTTATTTTACGAATAGTGCGATAGGCATTACGGGTAATGATGGAAATGCTGGGGGAATGCATTTTAGAACATCAAGTGCAGAAAGACTGAGAATTACTGCTGGTGGAAGTATTGGAATCGGAACAACATCGCCAAGTACTAGACTACATGTAGAGGGAGGACATGTGAAACACACAGGTAGTACCCCGACAGGAGCTACTGCAGGTTCAACTGATGTAAAAGGTTCTGTTGATACAGGTTTTACTCCTTCTGGATCAACTGCTGTGACCTTTGTCTCAGCGTTTAACGCTGTTCCAACAGTAGTTGTTACTCCCGTTTCTAATGCAGATCCTAGTCCCAACGCAAGATATTGGCTAAGCAATGTCTCAACAACAGGTTTTACAATTAATTGGGCAGGTTCTAACTCCACTCCAGCAATTAATTATATAGTAATTGAATAATTATTGATACCTATGAGAAAGAATCCGTTTTGTCTATACATGTTGGTGATTTCGCTTTTGAGCGGAATGAACGCTTTGGCACAAACCACTGCGGAAAGGTATGAAGTAGGTACAGGTGGGGCAGAGGCAACAACTCCTTCGGGAGGAAATATTTCTTACACCATTGGAGGAGTTGTCGTAGAAACAGCATCCACACCTACAATGGATATTACCCAAGGTTTTGAGCAACCAGATGTTGCGGGAGAGGGTTCTTTTACAAACGTAAAACCACCCAACGCCTTTTCTCCAGATGGAGATGGGGTAAACGACATTTGGGTTATCGACCTACCATCGCAGTTAATTGAAATAGTTGATTTGACGATCGTAAACAGATGGGGAGATCAAATCGCTTACGTAGAAGATTACAATAATACAACCAACGTTTGGGATGGAACCTATGACTCATCAGGAGAACCTGTAGTTTCAGGAACGTACTTCTATATCCTCGAAGCAGTTGAAGTAGGAGGGAAGAAGACAGGATGGATTCAAGTAGTAAGAAATTAGTAAACTTACTTGACTTGCTTTTCGTGAAACACCATTCCGTAGGCTTCTAGTTCCTTCAATACGGGATTATATACTTCTTTGTAAATAGGCAATTGCACGCCCGTAAGTTGAATGGTTCCGTTCAGAATCATCTTTGCACAAATTGCCGCTGGAAGTCCAACAGTATCACTCATCGCTGTATACGTTTGATCTTGTCCGATGTAAACAAAGGAAGAGTTAATTTCTCTGTCAACGCCATCTTTCTTATATGTGAATTTATGCCACATCACGAGCATGTCTTTGTCATCCGCTGCCAGTGTCCATTTATCTTCTAGAATTTTTTGAAGAATTTGAGCGGGTGTTGCGTCTTTAAGACCTACTTTTTTATCGCTAAAGATACCCAGCCATACCAATTTATCCCAGATATAATCGTCTTGCTCAATGTTCAGGTAATACCTCATTTTCATCTCCACACTGTTGTGCGGATCATAGGCGAGAAAAGAGTTCGTGAAGTCACGGTAAGTCATATCTTCACTTCCTTCCAAAACGTAAGAGTCATCCGTCATGCCGAGCTGTACGAACATGTTCCATGCACGACAAAATCCAACTCTTCTCAAGGTTCCACGATAGATGGTAGGAATGTCTTCCAGACCATAGACTTCTCGATATTTTAAAGAGTCTCGATTGGCATATCCTTCGAACTTCCCATAGCCGTCAATTTCAATAATTTCTGTTCTTCTAAAGAGTTTGTGATAGGGAATGTATTTGTACTGGCCTTCTTGGATAAATTTGGCAGCACCCCCCTGACCTGCTAACACAACATTTCTAGGATTCCAGGTGAATTTATAGTTCCACGGATTGTTGTCGCTTTCTGGAGCAACTAAGCCTCCGCAAAAAGACTCAAATGAATCTAACTTTCCTCCCGCTTCCTCGATGTCATCTAGAATTTTTTGAGCTGACATGTGATCCAATCCTGGATCTACTCCAATTTCATTCATGACTAATACACCCGCTTTTTTTGCGTCCTCATCAAGAGCTTTCATTTCATCAGAGATGTAAGAAGGCGTAATGATATTGATACCAAGTTTAATACAATCCTTAACAACTTCTACATGCAAACTAGCAGGAAGCATACTGACAACTAAGTCTTTTTGTTGCAATTCAGCCCACCTTTCTTCAGGTTTCAAGGCATTAAATTCAAAGGCTTCTCCTCTTGGATTGCTCCCCACCTTTTCTTGTGCTAAAGCTAGATTCATGTCACCTACTCGGATGAACCAGTCTTCTTTTTCTGCATTTTCAAGAAAGTATTTAATCATGGATGAGCTCGATCTCCCCGCACCAATTACCAGTATATTTTTCATGTTTGTTTGTGTTGTTTCACACGAATTTAAGAGTAATTTGAAAAAAAACACGGGCTTTCCTCCAAGAATTGAAGGTTTGGCACAAAATTGGACTTTACTTCATACAATTAACTAATTTTGCAAAGAGATAACTAGTGGGTAGATGAAGGGATTTTTTTTGATCATATTGAGTTGGATGGTAACAATTAGCTGGGCTCAACAAGAAGCCAACTTTATTGTGCAATCAGACGATTCTGTGTCTTTTTTTCTTGAGATAGACGGGGTGAGACAGTTGGATACAGCTCATTTTAATATCAAGGTAACTGGAATAGAAGAGCAATCACATCAAGTGAGGGTGATCATTGTTGGGGAGGAGAAGGTATCTGTGGAGAAGCCTTTGTTTTTTCAAAGTATGGATGTGGAGTCTACCATGAAACTTGTCTATTTGAACGAAGAATATAAACTGAGGTATTTTGGTGAAGTTTCAATGGGTGCAGCTCCAGTTTATGAAAATCAAGTGATTGTACCTTGTAAAACAAGTTCCTCAAAATCGGTATCAGCTCAACCAGATGTTTCTGAAATGACCAAGGTAGAAGCATTGAGCTACGAACTACAGAATGGAACGAATGTTACAACGGATGTTACGTTTGCTCCAACTACATCTCCCGGAGATGTGCATCCTGTTCAGGTTAGTGATAGTGCTATTCTAGATAGCCTTTCGCCACTTTTAGATTCTAATGAAGTGTATGATCCAGAACTCTTAGAAGTGGTTTACAGCTACAGTGGTGAGAAAGGATGCTCGTTTCCCAATTTTAAGACAGAAGAACTAATTGATAGCATCAAGCGTTCGGACTTTTCTTCTCAGAAGATAAAAATGGCAAAGGAGGGAGTTAGAAACCAGTGCATGACGACAGCGCAAGTAGAAAAAATAGCTCAAACGCTAGAATTTGAAGACACTAAACTTTCATTTGTCAAATTTGCGTATTCCTATACCTACGATAAGCAGAATTATAAGACGCTATTAAAGTTGTTTAACTTCTCCAATACTCGGACAGATTTTCTTGAATTTATCAAATCATGACATTTGGTAGAATACATATTTGCGTGCTGATCGCTTTAACTTGGATGCTAGTAGGGTGTAGCTCTTCGATTCAAGTAACCGTGATGCATCCAGCTGATGTTTCGATTCCTGCAGATTTGGATAGCGTGATCATCGTAGATCGCACAAGACCTGTGAAAACTGGAGGTAAAGTAGGAAATGTATTGGAGTCGATTGTTACAGGAGAGCCAATTGGTGGAGACAAGAATGGAGTGCAAAAAACCATGATGCATGCCATCAATGTTTTAAACGATAATGATCGGGTTACGTTAGTTACCACACAGGTTTTTGAAGTTCCAAATATCAATGGAACCCTAAAGTATGAGATCCCTATTCGATCTGAGGTGATTGATTCCTTAGCAGAGAAACACGGAGCAGATGGAGTACTTGCTTTGGAGTATTTTGATAGTGATCGTTTATTGAATGGCAACCAGAGCACCTCTGAATCTTTTGTGTGGACGTATTGGCGATTGTATTACCCCAATGATCAACAAATTGTTGATGAGTTTAGGCTACAGACATATGGGAGAGGTGATTACGGATATACTACGATCATACCTTCTGGTTATTCAAGTATAGTTCGAGCAGGAGTAGAAGGTGCTGATCGTTATCTCAAGCGTGTTTTTCCCAGTTGGTATAGAGAAAGTCGTTTGTACTACACAAAAGGCTGCGAGGAGTTGAAATTGGCCAAAGCAGCTATTCAGTTGGAAGATTGGGAAAAGGCAAAGTACACCTTAGAAATGGGGATTGATCAAGCGCATTCTCCAAAAATATTAGGCAGATTGGCCTATAACCTTGCGGTAGTCTGTGAGCAGCTCAATCTCTTACAAGAGGCTTTGAATTATGCTTACAAAGCTGCCGAAACGGGAAATGCAAAAGCTCCCAAGTTAATCATGATCTTGAAAACCAGATTGAATGAGCTCCCGTTAATCGAAGAGCAGTTGAAAAGAGAGTAAACAAAAAAGGCTACCCAATTGGATAGCCTTTTAATTTGATATCAATTCAGATTACTTAGTAACCACGAATTTCTTAGTCAACGTTCCGTTGCTTGTTTTAACAGAGTAGAAATACTTTCCAGGAGCGTAGTTAGACAAGTTGATTGTTTCAACATATTCTCCTTGGATTTTACTTCCGCTATTGATTACTTCAATGATTCTACCTGTAGCATCAATGATTGTAATTTCAACGTTTTCTGAAGCATTCTCAATACCGTAGTTGATGTTCACTACATCGTTTGCTGGGTTAGGGTATGCGCTCATCTTAAGACCATTTAAGTATCCGTTTGACTCGATACCTATGTTTTGATCTCCAATTACTGGGAAGATAGCGATGTTACAATCCAAAGATCCACCGTATGCGAAGTTAGTTACATACCAAGTTCCTTGGTACTGAGAGAATGCATATTCGTAACCATCTCCATCAGAATCAGCCAAAAGACCAAGTGTGTCTCCTTTTGTAATTACGTCAGAAGCGTTAACACCTACAGCAAAATCAGTTCCTGTAACACTTGCAGGGCTAGAAAGTGTACATACACTAAACTGAGGAAACCAAGTAGTGTCCATTGCAGACAATAAAATAGTACCTGATCCTAAAACTTGATCTGGACCTGGAGAGTTAACAGCTGCACCACCGCTACCGTTATCATTTGCAGCTTTGTTTTCAGCAATAGAGTAAACAGTTACAGTACTAGAAGAAGTAACGTCATCGTTAGTTTTTCCTACAGCAAGCATTAAAACTTCATCAATATCAAAGTTTAATTCGTCTTCGTTGAAATAACCTTGAGCATTGTTGTTCAAACCACCTACATTAGTACCAAAGATGAATCCACCTCCAGTATATCCATACTGAACCACAGAACCAGTGATTCCAGCAAACTCAGGAGCAAAGGCAGTTCCTGTCATCCATCCGGCAGTATCTGTAGCTGCTTTAGTAGAAAACTCTTTTGAGATTTCCATAGTTTTTTGGATCTCTACTTGACCACTCAAGTTAAGAGGCTCCACGTTTTGCGCTACCATAGCGCTAGTAGCAAACAGCGCTGTTGCTACCAAAGAGTAAACTTTTTTCATAAGATAATTGATTTATTAGTTTCTACAATAATACGAATAATTCAAAAAGGTTGCTTCATAAAAAATTAATTTGCGACTTCACTCATAAATTTTAAGCGTACTAACCTTAGTTCTTCCTCAGAATAATCCCCGTCAAATTCATCATAAGCTTCGTCTATACTATCTGTTTCAGCATCTTCCATAAAATAGTCAAAAACTTCTTCTACTGCATCTTCATCCAGAATGTCGTTTAAGTAATAATCTATGTTTAAACGAGTACCTGAAGCTACGATACCTTCAAGTTCGGTAAGAAATTCTTCAAAACCTTTCTGTTGACTCTTAGCAATAACATCCAGCGGGAGTTTTTTATCAATGTTCATGATGATGTTAACCTTAGATCCGCTCTTGTTGACAACAGACTTCATCACAAAATCTTGAGGTCTATCGATGTTGTTTTCGACTACGTATTTCGCAATGACATCAATAAAAGGCTGTCCGTATCGCTTTGCTTTTCCTGCTCCAACTCCAGCAATATTCTGCAACTCTTCCATTGTAATAGGGTACTGAACGGTCATATCTTCCAAAGAAGGGTCCTGAAAAACGACAAAGGGGGGTACCGATTTCTCTTTCGAAATCTTTTTTCGAAGATCTTTAAGGATTCCAAACAAAGTTTCATCAGCCGCTTGACCTCCTTGTTTCACCGAAGTGATACTCTCATCACCATCTACATCACTAAAATCATTTTGTTTGATGATCATAAACGACTTCGGATTTGCGATAAATTCTTCGCCTTTTTCGGTTAAGAATAGCGTCCCATAAGATTCAATTTCTTTTCCGATAAGTCCTTCAACAATACACTGCCGAATGGCACCACTCCAATAGGTTTCTTCTTTTTCTTTCCCAGCTCCAAAATAAGTGGATTGATCATGCTTGTAAGTGACAATATCGTTGCTCTTTTTACCTGTGAGAAAGTTGACAAAATACTTCATTTTGTGTTTGCCTTCAAGTGTTTTAATGGCCTTAAGTAGTAGTACTACATCGTCCTTACCTTCTACTTTCTCCTTTGGGAATCTGGAGTTGTCGCACATATCTGCTCCTTCTCCTTTTACCTCGTCAAATTCTTCGCCAAAATAATGTAGCAAGAATTTTCTACGGTTCATTGAAGTTTCAGCGTATGATACCACTTCTTGGAGTAACTGAAACCCAATTTCTTGTTCTGCAACTGGCTTTCCATGTAAGAATTTTTCCAGTTTTTCAATGTCTTTGTAGGAATAGAAGGCAATACAATGTCCTTCACCACCATCTCGACCAGCGCGACCAGTTTCCTGATAATAGCTTTCGAGAGACTTTGGAATGTCGTGATGAATAACAAATCGAACATCCGGTTTGTCAATTCCCATTCCAAAGGCAATGGTGGCAACAATTACGTCTGCATCTTCCATTAAGAACATATCCTGATGTCGCCCACGTGTAGTTGCGTCCAGTCCCGCATGATAGGGAAGTGCTTTTATTCCATTTACAGAGAGAACCTGTGCCAGTTCTTCTACTTTTTTTCGACTTAAACAGTAAATAATACCTGATTTTCCATTTCGCTCCTTGATGAACTTAATGATTTGCTTCTGAACATCTTTCTTGGGGCGAATTTCGTAGAACAGGTTTTTACGATTGAAAGAGGCTTTGTAAACTTTCGCATCCAACATGCCAAGGTTCTTCTGAATGTCTAACTGAACTTTTTCAGTAGCCGTGGCAGTCAATGCTATGATTGGGACATTGTCTATTTTCTCAATCATGGGTCTTAGCCTTCTGTATTCAGGTCTAAAATCATGTCCCCACTCGCTGATGCAATGCGCCTCGTCAATGGCAAAGAAGGAAATTTTAATGCTACTCAAGAAATCAATGTTTTCTTGTTTGGTCAAAGACTCCGGAGCAACGTATAGCAGCTTCGTGACTCCTGCTGTAACATCAGATTTTACTTTGGTGGCTTCCGTTTTGTTGAGTGAAGAATTTAGAAAGTGAGCTATACTGTCGTTTTCACTTACTTGCCGAATGGCGTCTACCTGATTCTTCATAAGGGCAATAAGTGGGGAAACAACAATGGCTGTGCCTTCAGACATCAATGCTGGTAACTGATAACACATCGATTTACCACCACCGGTTGGCATGATCACAAAAGTATGCTTCCCATCCAGTAGGTTGTTGATTACATCTTCTTGCTCTCCCTTAAAAGAATCAAACCCAAAATAGGTTCGAAGAGCGTCCTTTGGCGTCATTGTGGTAGATATCATTTATCCCAAATTTGTTCGAATAAATTTACTACATAAAATCTGTTTTAACCAAATTTTACCCCATTTTATTCTGTCAAATTATCGACTTTATTGTGAGCGTCCTGCATGATCTCATCAGATTTTACTTGAGCTCCATCTTCCACTTGTGAAGCTTTGTTGTCTGCTTCTGTTCTAATTTTTTCTGCTTTGTCGTATGCAGTCGACTTTGCATCATCCGCTTTTTTATAGGCAGCATTTTTAAAAGACGTTACTTTGTCATCTGTTTCTTTGCGAAGCTTTTCTGCTGCTTTTTCCGCTGCTATTTTCTCGATTGGGTTTTTGGCATTGTCAACCAATTTTTGAGCCGCTTTGTATCCTTCGTATTTCAATTTTTCTGCTTGCTTGTCGGTTTCAGTATAAGCCAGTTCATGAGCTGCATCGGCTTCTTTTTCGATATTTTGTGCAAGCGTGTTAGCTTCTGCCCTGATTTGATCAGCCTTTTCCTTAGCTTCGGCTAAAAGCTGATCAATCTGTGCCTGTGCCTTGGCTAGAATCTTTTTGGCTTCTTCGTTCAGTTTGTCTTTACCTTGATCAATGAGATCCTGTGCTAAGTTCTGCCCCGTGTTTTTGAGGTCTGAAGTAATTGTTGGGTTGGTTACCGTTCCTCCAATGTTAAAATTGATCGGAAGTTTGTCTGGAACTTGTACATTTCCTCCTGTAGCATTGTTCAACTTTCCGAGCAGGTCGTTGGCGATGTTTTGCGCTGATGAACCTAGCAAGGACGAAGGAAATTCGGTATTCCATTGATAGTTCAGCGTTTGATCAAAACCTGTGCTTCCTACTAAAGTAGATGAAATTTTACCCAATTTAATCGGAGTTTCTTTCAGTTCTAATCTACCATCATTGAAGGAGAATGACAAGTTAAGATTGTCAATGTGCTGATTGTCTAGAGGATTTTTTACTGTTTTCAAATGGTCAGTCAGCTTGTCTAAAAACGGGAATTCTTTTGTAAACTCTACATGGCTAGACTTAAGGTCTCCTAATCCAGTAAGACTTTGGTAAATAGGGTAGTAAAACTCATCCAATTGAGTTTCTAGCTCCATTTTAGTTGAAAGTTTTCCTTCGCAATATTTGAGAATTGGAGCGTACCTCTCAATTGAAGTAAAGTAGCCAGCAGCATCCTGAAAATCAAGCCCTTTGATATCGTAAGAGAAATTCGTTTGAGCCAATTTTGGTTCCAAGGCTCGATATTTTCCGCTCAGTACAATGTCTCCATCAAACAATTTCATTTTGAGAGCGTTGAGTTGTGCTTCTTCGTTTCGAATTACGACCAGACCTGAAACATCTTCAATGGTTGTACTGTCGTAAATCAATTTTTCAATGGAAGTGGATAGTTCAAAGTCGACATTTCCTGGAATTTGAAAGACTTCTACCAAAGAAGAATCAATGGCTTCTGTTGGTGTTTCAGTAGCCGAACTTGCAGGTGTGGCCGCCATTAATTGGTCTAAGTCAGTTACAGAAGATGAGAAGTCAAGTGTCCCTTTCAGGGTATCATTTTTGAGGAGGTACCCCAAATAATTAGATAATTGTCCTTTTAGATGAAAATCGCTTGAACCAAGGGTGGCATCCATTTTGGCTAACTCCAGAGCTGCTGGAGAGAAAAGGAACCTTACACTATCAATAGCCACAGGGTAAGGCAAATCTTTTGACTGATAGTTTACTTGAGCCAATACTAGGTTTCCAGTAGCATTAAATTCGTCATATTTTTCCTTTTCGATGGCAGAAGCCTTGCCAGCAAGCTGCACATTGGCATTTACGTAACCAGAATAATCTTCTCCTTCACCCAGAGGGATTACTTTTTTCAATTCACTCAAGTTCAACTCACTCATAATCTGTGCCTTTACATCTGGATCAGAAAGTGGAGTTTTCATGAAGAGTGATAAATCTATTTTGTTCTTTAAGAACTCTAAATTCATGTTCTTAAGATCTACAATGAGGTTATCAAAATCTGGTCCTTCTTCTCGTGAGATGTTCAAGTCCATGTTGATGTCCTCAAGTTTTTCTGGTAAGTCAGGGTATTTCAACCAAGCATTTTTTACTACCGTTGTAACATCAAAACCGGGCATATCAGTATCTGTATACTTACCAATAAGACTTCCGTGTATGTCAATCTCACCGTCAGTTTCTATTGCGTCAAATTCGGAGGTGTATGCTCCGGGAACGATACTCAATAAGCTTTTGAAGGTTTGGTTTAAGGTATTAAATGTAAAGTTGAAATCCATCAACTGATCGTTCATAAACATGGAGCCATCAAAGTGAAGATCCAATTGATTGATCAGTGCGTGATTTTCTTTAAAAGTAAGCGTCATTTCGTCCTCAGGCATCGCAATTTCTAAATCGCAGGCGATATCGGCTTTACTCTTTTCAAGGTAGTTGAACCCATCATAGCCAAAAGTGAGGTGGTTGGATTCGGTAGTTGTACTCAGCGTGTAGACAACATCGTCTATGGTAATGTTTCCTTCATGGCTAACTTCTGCCAAATGAACGTATGTAGCATAATACAAGTCGTTATAAGTAATGTCTCCGTCCGTTATTTTATAGTGTTCTAAGGCTAATTTGAAAGGGGAAGACGGTTCTTCTGCTGTAGCCGTGGAATCTGTTTTCACGATATCATAGTTGGCTTTACCGTCTTCCAACACTTTGATGTAGAGAATGGGGTTGTCTAAGATAACTTCATCAATCTGATACTGTTCTCCAAAGAGCGCTTCCCAAAAGTCCAGTTTGAGGGTGGTTTTTTTGATCTGAGCAAGCGGAACTCCTTCAAATTCATCAACGCCATTAACGGAGATGTCATCGATGGTTAGGGTTAAGTTTGGAAAAGTTGAAATAAATGTAAGGTCTGCATCAGAAAAATCAAGTTCAGCATTGAGGTTTTCATTTGCTGTTTCTCGAATCAATGCAATTATTTCGTCTTTAAACAAAAACGGGATGCTGATAAGCACAATCAAGATCAGCAAAAAGAACCCACCAGCCCATAGCATTAACCTTTTCCAAAAAGGTCTTTTCTTCTTCTCTTTCATTTCACTTCGAATATATTACATCGAAGTTAATTCATAAAAGAATAGGGATCAACAAAAATTATGTTAACGAATCAAATTGACATGTCCTACGATCACTTTCTTTTCGTGGTCAAACTCAGATTCAGTTTTTACTTTCCAGACATATACGCCTTCTTCTACTGGAGTGGAAACATGAATTCCATTCCATCCATCGTCTGGGGTATCACTCTTAAAGATAAGTTCTCCCCATCGGTTGAAGACAAAAAACTCGAAGTTGTTCGCGTCATAGTTGTTTACAACGGGATAGAAGATATCGTTGAGACCGTCCCCGTTTGGAGAGAACGTATTCGGCACAAAAATGTAGAACTCATCACCAACAACTAACTCGTGACATGTAGTATCGTAGCACCAGTTGGCATTGTAGGCCACCATACAGGTTTGATAATTACCAGGGCCATCTTCTGGAAAGTTAATCGTAGGTACAGGGTCGTTGATTAGTACCGTGTCCCCATCGTCTAAATAAAACCAAAAATGATTGGTAGCATTTTCGGATTCGGGTGTTAATTCAAAAACAGGGTTGCTCACCACAGCTGAATCTGGAGTGTAAGAAAAGCCAGCTTCAACTGGACTTGGCTCCCAAAGTGCCACGTCATCGGTTGTTGAACAGCCGTTAAGATCCGAGACTATCACATCATAGATGTCTGGGCAAAGATCTGTGAATGTGCTGGTAGGAAGGAAAGTAGCTCCATTGTCAATACTAAAATTGACTGCGTTAGTATGTTGGATCTCAATTGATCCGTTACAGTCTCCGTTACACAGTGGTTGGGTAGCTACCAAAGAATTGATTACCACCGCTTGCGGCTCGGTAACGACAATGTTAGACACAACTTCAGAACAGCCATTGTCATCCGTAACGATCAAGGAATAAGTTCCTTCACATACGCTATTGACGGTGCTAGCTGTACCTCCAAGCGACCAGCTATAACTATAAGGTGGAGTTCCTCCTTGAGCAGATGCAGAGATTTCTCCATCACAAACAGCGTTATCTTCGTTACAGGTATTGTTGATAACCACCGTTGAGGCGGTTAAATCCGTTGGCTCTAGTAAGACATTAGACCCTGTTGCGGTACATCCATTAGCATCCTCAACATAGAGGTCATACACATCTGCGGACAAGCCCGTAAAGTTGCCTGAAGCTTGAAGGGAAACACCATTGTCAATGCTGTACTGATAAGGTGCAGTTCCTCCGGATCCTGTTAAGACAATTTCTCCAGAGTTGTCTCCAAAACAATCTAGGTCAGTAGGAGACGATGATAGAAGTAATTCCGCAGGTTCACTTACCGATCCAGATTCTGAAATAGTACATAATGCATCCGTTACCTCCACAGAATAACTTCCTGCACATAGTCCAGTAATGGTAAGTCCTGTAGCTCCAGGAATAGCCGCTCCTGTTCCATCGTACCATTGAATGGTTCCCGGTCCATTTGTGCCCGTAGTATCAACAGTTGCTGTTCCGTTACAAGTCCCAAAACAGTCGATGTCTGTAGTTGTTACCGTCAATACCATTGAACAACATGCCGGACCTGTATTTATGGTTGCAGATTCCTGAATCGTACACCCATTGGCATCGGTAATGTCTATGGTATACGTTCCAGCGCCCAAATTACTGAAATTACCTGTTGAGTTAGAGGCACTCGAAGGTCCTGATAAATCATAAGTGACAGGAGCTGTAGCGTTAGATAATGTAACACTAATTGATCCATCGCCAGTTCCTGTGCAAGTTTCAGGAGTATTCGTAATGTTTGTTGTTATTTGCGGCAATACAGTTACGGTACCCGTGGCTGTTGTTGTGCTTCCATCGCTGTAAGTAATGGTAACATCGTAGTCTGTAGTAACAGTGGGGTTAACGTAGGCGATATCACCAGTAGCGTTTGTGTTAATAAAGCCAGGAGCGGAGGTGTCCCAAGTCCATGAAACACCGTCAAAAGCAACAACCTCACCCGTTTCTCCATAACAGATTGTTGGGTTTGTTGTACTTCCACAAGTCACTTGTGCACTTCCGAAGAAGTTAAGAGGTACATTTGTTGTTGCATTACTAAAGTTAGAGAAACAAACGATAAACTGGTCTCCTGTGTTTACAGGGATGGAGTATTCAAAATCTGATTGATCAGCACCTGCAGGTAGGTTGCCAGGAGCTGCCATACCTGTAATTCCAGTACACATTCCGTTCCAGTTACAACTGATGGGGGCTAAAGTGTTTCCTTGAATACCGCTACACGTGTTTGCATCGTATGGCCACATCGCCCAGTCAAAACAGTTGTTTGTCCCAGCTGTACCCATGCTAAACTCAAGGTCACCACCCTGAGAAACACTAATTACAATCCAAGTAGAGTTTAATTCACCGCTTTGAAGGCATCCCGCATTCCCGGGTGCAGCGTTGACATTAGTTTGAGGGTTACTTACTGTCGAATTGATAGTAAAGTCCTCATCATTACCAGATCCATTAGGAGTAACACTGAAACTGGGGTTAGAACATGCAGGAATATTGTTAGAACAATCACTCCATTGCGCAAATGAGGAAATAGAAAATATCAAAAAGCTAAGGGTGAGTAGCTGTTTCATTCGCAGTCCATTTTTTGGTTAATAATGGTGTTAACTCCATGGACCCCGTGCCTTACACATTTGTAAGTGATTCCAAGATCATCCATCCAAGCCAAAATTTGTGCTTCGGTAATACCGGAGTCAGCGTAGTATATGACAAGAAATTTCTTTGAGTTTACGTCTGCTCTGGCCATAAATATTCCCTGTTGAGGACGATAGAAATTTTCAATCTCCACAGCTTTCTCTTTAGAAGGCAAGTTGGTCATTATGAACTGAACAAACTCTTTTTCGTCTCCATTGGTCTGCTGAGCCTTGCCCAAGCTTGGGAGAGAGAGCAAAAGTGTTAATAAAAGAATAACTCGCATGAAGCTTTTTTTAATTAGTAGTGTCAAACTAACGTAATATATTAAGAAAGGTTGCCAAAAAACTTTAGTTTCTTTTGAGGGTTTCAGTAGATTTGTATGGAATTAGACCGATTATTAAAACATAGTTTTATTTCTAATGAAAGTTGAAAAATTTACATTCAATCCTTTTCAGGAAAACACATTTATTTTACACGATGACTCAAAGGAGTGTGTGATTGTTGATGCGGGTTGCTATTTTCCAGAGGAGTTTGAACGCTTGAATACATTTATTCAGGAGAATGAATTGATACCAAAAATGTTGATTAGTACCCATAGTCATTTGGATCACGTATTTGGAAATCATAAAGTGGTAGAAGCTCTATCCATTCCTCTTGGAATTCATCCAGAAGATGAGCAAACGTTGAACATGTTGACGCGAACTGCCGATTTGTACCAGATACCAAATGTTTTCGAATCACCTAAACCAAATTTTTATTTTGAACACGGAGAAACAATTGAGTTCGGAAATAGCAAATTAGAAGTGAGGTTTGTTCCTGGGCATGCTCCCGGTCATGTGGTGTTTGTGAGTCGCGATGATAAGGTGGTGATCAATGGTGATTGTTTATTTGCAGGATCTATTGGAAGAACTGACCTACCGGGTGGAGATCATGCAACATTGATCCAGTCCATCAAAGATCAACTGTTTACTTTACCAGAAGATTACACCGTTTATTGCGGTCATGGTCCTGAAACCACAATTGGAGTTGAAAAGCGAACAAACCCCTTTTTCTGATCATATCTCATGGATGATTAACTTTGTGAACTTTAAAGATTTAGAATGATAACACAAGATCAATTAAAAGATATAGCCGAGCGAATTGAAGCCTTAAAGGGGTATTTGGACATCGAACAGAAAAGCATGGAGATTCAGGAGGAGGATTTAAAAACCCAAGACCCTGAATTTTGGAATGACCCTAAGGAAGCTGAGAAGATTTTGAAGTCATTGAAAAAGAAGAAGTTTTGGGTAGAGCAGTATGAAAAGAATAATTCGCAGTGCGAAGATTTGGAAGTGCTTTTTGAGTTTGCCAAAATGGGAGAAGCAACCGAGGAGGAAGTGGATTTAGCATATGAAAGGTTACTAGAATCTGTAGAAGAATTGGAGTTTAAGAATATGTTGAGTTCTGAAGAAGATTCGTTGAATGCAGTGCTGCAAATTACTGCGGGTGCTGGAGGAACAGAAGCTTGCGATTGGGCTTCAATGCTCATGCGAATGTACTTGATGTGGGGAGAGAAAAATGGTTACAAAGTAAAAGAGTTGAACTATCAAGATGGAGATGTGGCTGGAATAAAAACGGTGACACTAGAGTTTGAAGGTGATTTCGCTTTTGGATATTTGAAAGGGGAAAACGGAGTGCATCGTTTGGTGAGAGTAAGTCCTTATAATTCGCAAGGAAAAAGAATGACTTCCTTTGCGTCAGTATATGTCTATCCTTCTGTTGATGATTCAATTGAGATTAAGATTAACCCAGCAGATATTTCTTGGGATACCTTTAGATCAGGAGGAGCTGGAGGTCAGAATGTAAACAAGGTAGAAACAGGAGTTCGTTTGAAGCACGCCCCTTCTGGAATCGTCATTGAAAACACAGAAACACGTTCACAATTAGGAAACCGGGAAAAAGCCATGCAATTGCTAAAATCTCAATTGTATGAACTGGAGTTGAGAAAACGACAGGAGTCGAGAGAAGAAATTGAGGCGGGTAAAAAGAAGATTGAGTGGGGTTCTCAGATAAGAAGCTACGTTTTGGATGATAGACGGGTTAAAGACCATCGAACCAACTTTACGGTAAACGATCCTGATAAAGTACTTGGTGGAGATTTGGATGGCTTTTTGAAGGCTTTCCTCATGGAATTTGGTAAGTAAGTATGGCAAGGAGAGAAAGAACAGAGCGCGTGAAGTTGAAAAAGGGAGCTTACAAAAGAGCTTTCAGAGCGTTCAAATTTGGACAGCCCTTCACAGGATCTTTGGTGCTGAGCATGGTGTTTTTAGTATTGTCGAGTTTAACCACTTTAGCTTTTCCTTACTTGTTGGGAGGACTTTTTGGATCAAAGTCAACTTCTGCTAGTAATCCTTTTGAGCTGACCAATTTAGATAACATCGATGTGATTATGGTATTGATGTTTATGGTTTTTGGTGCCAATGCTATTTTCGGTTTTTTTAGGATTTATTTTTCCAGCCGTTTTGCGGAGAGCACGTTGTCAGTAATAAGGAAAAAGGCGTTTCAACGGCTAGCATTTTCTGAAGTTGGATTTTATGACAAAAATCAGGTAGGAGAATTAAGTAGTAGGGTAGCCACAGATTTGAATTCGCTCAACTCACTGCTGTCAACCACTTTGGCAGAATTTATTCGTCAATGGATCACCATTATTCTAGGAGTGGCTGTAATTGCAACGATTTCACCTAAACTTTTGGGAATTATGCTGTCAGTTGTTCCGGTAGTTGTACTGTTAATTCTGATTTTCGGACGAATCATTAAAAAAATATCCAAGAGAACGCAGGATGCATTAGCTGAATCAAACAGTATTTTGGGTGAGGTGTTGACGGGAATTAAGAACGTCAAAGCTTTTGGAAACGAGTTTTTTGAAATGGCGAAGTATGGCTTTCAATCCGATAAAGTAAGGTCGCTAGCGATCAAAGGAGCGATAGCCAGAGGTCTTTTTGCCTCTTTCATTATTCTGGGGTTGTTTGGCGGAATTTCTTTCGTAATTTACATGGGGTACAAAATGACTTTAGAGCCAAATGGCTTGAGCATGGAAGAGTTTCAAATCTTCATCTTCTTTACAGCTTTTTTGGCAGCATCGTTTGGTGGAGTAGGAAGCTTAATGGGGGAAATTCAGAAAGCAGTTGGAGCCACAGAACGATTGATGGACTTGCTGGAAAACCCTAACGAAGAGATATCGAATGATTTTAAAGCAATCGACCTGCGGGGTGAGGTACGGTTTGACGAGGTTGGATTTGTCTACTCGTCTCGAGAAGATGTGGTGGTCTTAGAAGAGGTTAGTTTTACCGTTTCTCCAGGAGAGATATTAGCCATTGTGGGACCTTCCGGAGCGGGTAAGTCGACCATAACTTCATTACTGCTACGCTTTTATCAACCCACGGGAGGAGCTATTCTTTTTGATGGAAAGGAGTCTGAAGCCTATGAGTTAAGTGCATTAAGAAATGAGATGGCTATCGTTCCGCAAGAAGTGATGCTGTTTGCGGGTTCTATTCGAGAGAACATCGCGTATGGAAATACTGAGGCAACTGAAGAAGAAATAATCGAAGCGGCCAAGCAGGCTAACGCTTGGGAGTTTGTGACGAATTTTCCAGATGGACTAGAAACGCTCGTTGGTGATCGCGGAGTACAACTCTCTGGAGGTCAAAAACAGCGCGTGGCGATTGCAAGAGCAATTCTGAAGAACCCAAAAATCCTCATTCTCGATGAGGCCACCAGTTCACTAGATTCAGAGAGCGAGCGGTTGGTTCAGGATGCTCTGGATAAGCTAATGAAAAACAGAACTTCAATTGTCATTGCTCACCGACTTTCTACAATTAAGAATGCAGATAAAATCCTAGTTCTGGACAAAGGGAAAGTGGTAGAGCAAGGTAAGCATGAAGACCTCATTCTCAAAGATGGTCTATACACCAAGTTGAGTAAGTTGCAGTTTCATCACTAAAACTTGAAGCCAACTCCAAAAATTCCTCCTACTGTGGGCTCAACAGCTCCTCTTGATTCAACCATATAGGCATCTAACGAAAGTGCCATGTTGATCCCAAATCGCTGTGTGAAATTGAGCCGAACTCCGTTGATCAAACCTACTGATCCGACCACTTTATTGGTCATGATACTCGTATAGTAATAGTTGTTATAGTAATAATAGGGTTCATAAGAATAGGTTCTGGCATTTCCAATTCTTCCTCTTAATCCAATGTAGTAGTCCAATTTTCTAAAAGAGAGTGGGTGATAGTTGAACTGTAGTTCACCATAATTTAAAAAGTTGTGACCGTAGCTTCGGGTAACATCCACGAGTGAAATACTTCCACCAATTCTGACTTCAAAGTACTTTCCGATAAACCTTGAATAGGCCATGCTGCCTCTGAGCATAGCAATCTCCGAGGCTACCCATTCGATGTTATTCTTGTGCTGATCAAAAATAGGGGCTCCTTGCGGACTGCCATTGTCAAAAGTAAATTCTTCTCCATTCTTGTAAATAATCTTTTGAATACGACCATTGCTCAGCTCATAGGTAGGACCGTCCAAGTAGCTTTCCAATTTGTAAGAAGTCACCTTTTCTGTGATTTTCAGGACTTTTGCCTGTAACGAATCGTGATCACTAGTTATAATAATATCCTGAGCTTGGACTTTATTCATGCCACCCAGAAAAAGTGAAATGCAGATAATAGTTAGTAGCGAGCGCATAATTATTGAGTTTAAAGGATAAACGAAATTGCTTATACATTTATTGTAAATAACACAAATATGAGAACATTAAAATGGATATTGCTTGCGCTGGGAGTTATTCTTTTGTTTTTGAGTTGCGAGAAGTCAGTAGCTGATGTCGATAGTGAAACAACGGTTTTGGTTCAGCCCTTTGATGGAATGGATAAGGATTTGGTAGATACCGTGCTAACCACATTTAACAAAGTTTATGGCGTGCAAGCTTATGCAGCCCACAGCATTTCCATACCAACTTATACGTTTGTAAATATCAAATCACCTCGTTACCGAGCAGATTCATTGATCCGCTATCTTCGGGATACGATTTTTCCGAAAAACAAGAAGGTTGATTACATCGTTGGATTGATTGATGAAGACATTTCTACCACTAAGTACGCCAACTACAAAGAAAAGCAGATCAAATCTCCCGAGTCTAAATATACGGATTGGGGAATCTACGGACTAGGTTTTTGCCCTGGTGAATCGTGCATCGTGTCCACTTATCGATTGAGGAAGGGGACAACCAAAGAGAATTTTATCATGCGCCTCAAGAAGGTTTCTTGCCATGAGTTAGGCCACAACTTTGGCTTACCCCATTGTCCGAATACCGATTGTATCATGCAAGATGCAGCTGAGACCATCAAGACAATTGATAATGTAGCGCTTCATTTATGTGATGACTGTAGGAAGAAAATCGGACTTCCAGTGGAGTAACTACCTTTGGTGCTTTAGCACGTTGAGTAAAAAAACAACCCATGCCACAATCATTAGAATGCCACCGATTGGGGTGATCGGAATCATGGCTTTGTGTAGAAGTGAGATTCCCCATAGGTGATTCAATACCATCAGGTAAATGCTAAAGGAGAAAAGAGAAACGCCTATGGTGAGCAATACAAGTCCCGTTTTTACAGATCGGAGCTCAAAGACTTTTTCTAAAACAATAATGACTACTAGTCCGATCGCCATCAGCAATTGGTAAAGTACACCCGTTTTCCAACTAGCAACATTCTTGGGTAGAAGCACCCCTTTTTCGACCAGACCCTCCAACCAATGCGCTCCGATAGCACCTAGCGCAACTCCCGAAGCAATGAGCACAATGGCATATACTAAAAAAGACTTTCTGATCATTTTATCTGAATCCATTTGCTTTTTGTTCTAAATAGTCCTGTAAGAGAATGGTAGCACTTACTTCATCCACCAAAGCCTTGTTTTGTCGTTGTTTCTTCTTAACACCACTTTGATAAATTGCTTTTGAAGCTAAAGTAGAAGTGAAGCGTTCGTCAATCGTTTCCACTTTGATGGCGGCAAACTTGCGCTGCAGGTGTTTTACCATTTTTTCAACCTCTTTTGTGCTATCTGCCGAAGAATTTTGCAAAGTTTTTGGCATACCCACCACAATGACCTCAACGTCATTGGTCTGAAAAAAACGTTCCAAATAGGTCACTAACTCAGAGGAGTGAACCGTCTCCAAACCACTTGCGATGAGTTGCAGGTCGTCCGTTGCGGCAATTCCAACCCTTTTGGTTCCATAGTCTATTGCAATTACTTTTGGCACATGACAAAGATATAATCGCGTCACATTATAAACGGTTTTATATTGCATTTTTCAAAAAAAATTACATATTTGCAATTCTTGAAGCGCAGAAGTGGGAGAATTGTGAGAGTGTTGCTTGATTTATTGAAGTTGAAAGTAGTTCACCGATCAAGCTATCTTTAGTATTTCAGCGTATTTGTTGCAGAACCCTAAGATAATTGGTGCGTGAAGTTGAATCGGCATACTTTGTGAGTATGACCTAGAAAATGAAGATATGAAAAAGTCAGAATTGGCGATTGTTAAGAAAATTGCCGAAGGAATAAAAGTAGATAACGGTGATATTTTGAAAAGTATCGTTGATGGATATGATGATCCTGAAAAGTTGTCGTTTGGAGGATTTAATGCAAAAAGTTATGTCCCAGAAATTGTCGTGGAGAAGGTAAACGGTAAGAAAGACTATTTCATATTTGCTCCCAAGTACTCCAAAAAAATGATCTCTGAAGAATTTGGAAAGTGGATTTTCTTCAACATCCAAAGCAAGAAAGACAATGGAATGTTTCACTTGATTTGTAAAGATGAAGATGCCGACAAAATTAAAGGTCTGCTGGAAAGTAAGCAGATTACCGCAGAGGTCTTAGGCTATTAAAGCCTTATGTTATTTTCTTTACAGTAGTGCTCAAACTCATCCTTTAAGCTCAATTTACACCTAACCTGTGCCACACAGTTGGCTGCGAAATCTGTATGAACTACCTCAATATCGAACTTTGAAAAGAGTTGATTGATCATTGATGTTTGCTCATAAGTATATTGGATCGTGTAGTTTTCCTTGAGTTCGGTAACGACAATCTCATTTTCTTCGATGGCAAGTCGAACAGCTTCTTTATAGGCATTGATCAAACCACCCACACCCAGTTTTGTTCCTCCAAAATAGCGAGCAACAACAGCTCCTACATTTGTGATTTCTGAAGACAGTAACTGTCCGTACATTGGCTTCCCCGCGGAGTTATTAGGTTCTCCATCATCGCTGTAGCGATAGGTGTTTCCGTCTGGTTCTAGCCGAAAAGCATAGCAATGGTGGTTACAACTTGGATGGAGTTCTTTGATCTCCTGCCATCGTGTTTTGAAGTCTTCTTCAGACTGTATGGGAAAAACAAAACCAATAAACTTACTCCCTCTGTCTTTAAACAGGTACACAGATTCGTATTTGACGGTTTTAAACTCTTCCAAATCAATAAATGTATTTTCCAAAAGAAATAATGGCGATACCCAAGATGGCAAAGACGATCCCCAACCAGTTGGTCGATGTCATTTTTTCTTTAAAAATAAGCCACCCCATGATCGCAGAACTGAATACCACACCCATACTAACAATAGGGTAGAGCTCAGAATCTCCTAGACCAGAGGTTTGCAATGCTCTAAACATAAAAAACAAGGTGCCGAAATTGGGAATACCTACGGCTACACCCCAAAGCACATTTTTCCATTCGAATTTCGCACCACCACCTAGAGACTTTCCCGTGAGCATGATGAATCCAACGAGTGCGGCAATAATGAACAAAACAATAAATATTAAAAGCTGTTGATCATCTGACCCGGGTAACTTGGAAGCATTAGCAAAAAGTATATCCGCAATTCCCTGACCAATAAAAATGGCGAGAATGATCCAAAGGTAGCCCTTGTCAAAAGAAAGTTTACCGTTTCTGGTTGAGGTTAGGTATATTCCGACTAGCGCGAATGCTATGCCCAAGACTTTGTAAACCATGTCGTTGGTCTCAGCGTAAAAAATAAGTCCTGCAAGCGCAGGAAATAACATAGACATCTTATTGGCTACGGTGGAGATGGCAACACCTACTTTCTGTGTTCCGAACGCGTAAAAATTAAAGACAACAATAAACAATACGCCAATTGCAATTGCATGGAGAATCCAATTTGAGTTCACAATGCCAGAAATGGAAAGTTCACCTCCATTCCCAGTATACAAGACATAACCGAGTACGGCTGCGGTAATGTAGTTGAAAATGAGCGCCTGCAAATTGTCTACTTTGTATTTCGGAAACAACTTGAACAAGATGACAACGACATTAAAAAGGGCTATTGTAATTAGGATATCAAGCATGTTGAAAGATTTCAATAAAGTCATTGCCAAAGGTAAATTGATGCATCAGTTTACCCGATAATTTGGGAGCATGAACTCCTTTTTTGAATTCAACGTTTCCATGCAAAACTCTTGCTTCATCCCAAAGATTGCTATCAATGAATCGCTGGAGCGTTTTTCTACCACCTTCTATGATCACAGATTGCAGCGATAGCGAATACAACTCAGATAATACGTCAGAAATTGATTTGCTTTTTGGGTCGATAAATATTGTTTTGACAGCATTTTCCAATACCGATGCATTCGCATCAAATGCGTCTGGTTGTGATGTAAGCACGATGCGAACAGGATTTCTACCTACTACCGCTCTCACAGTAAGTGAAGGGTTATCGTTGATAATGGTTTGGTGACCCACAAGAATAGCACTTTCTTCTGCTCTCCACTGGTGAGTCAGTTGCTGTGTTTCTGGAGCTGTGACCCAATTGATTTGAGCTGTTTTTTCTGCCCTTTCCCTATCGATAAATCCATCATTGGATTGAGCCCATTTCAAAATAATGTAAGGTCTTTTCTTTTCATGAAAAGTAAAAAACCTTCGATTGAGGAACCTCGCTTCCTCTTCAAGTATACCAACGGATACATTGATATTGTTGTTTTTTAATTTTTCAATTCCTTTGCCAGCGACTTCACTGTAACTATCCACGCAACCAATAACCACTCTTGGGATGTTTGATTGTATGATCAAATCACTGCACGGAGGAGTTTTACCATGATGACTACACGGTTCAAGATTCACATAAAGTGTACTTTCTTCAATTAAGTGCCTATCTGCAGGGCGAACGCTGCCAATGGCATTGACCTCCGCATGTGCTTGTCCATATTGCTGATGAAAGCCTTCTCCTATAATTCGATTGTCATGCACAAGTACAGCTCCAACCATTGGGTTGGGAGCAACATGTTGAAGACCGAGTTTTGCCAAATCGAGACATCGTCTCATAAAAATGTTATCTGATGATGTAGTCGGCATGATTGTTGACAAAATTAAATTTATTTAGCAGAGGTTAAAATTATGAGAAAAAGTAGAGAGTTTAATTTTTTATCACTAATTTCGAGATTATGGATTTCTCAGAGGCAAAGGATTATATTGTAGAAAGGTTGATCAAGGAACTTCCAAAGGATTTGTACTATCACGGAGCGCATCACACGTTTGATGTGGTGAAGAGTGTGCATTCTTTGTCGGTTGCTGAGAAATTGAATAATGCCGATTTTTTTGTTTTGCTCACGGCTGCTTATTTTCACGATGCTGGGTACATCTATCGTTACGAACACAATGAGTCAATCGCGGTAAAAATGGCTCGTCAATGTTTGCCTGAGTTTGATTACTCTGACGAGCAGTTAAATATTATCGAAAAGATCATCATGGCTACTTCGCACGATGTAGAGCCACAGACCCAATTGGAAAAGATCATGTGTGATGCAGATCATGACTACTTTGGGAGACACGATTATCAAAAAATTGCAGTGAGCCTAAGGAAGGAGCTAGCAGTCTATGAAGCTGAGTATTCCGATGAAGTATGGTTAGATATGCAGATCAAGTACCTAGAGAATAATCATAGATATTACACCGATACTGCGCTAAAAACGAAACAACCTCAAAAAGACCATCGGGTGAAACTCTTAAAAGAGCAATTATACAATTTGGTAAACGCATGACATGAAACGGGTTGTTTTGCTAATAGTCCTGGCAGTGTTGGGAGTTGGAGCCTACATTGCTTACCCTTATTACCGAGCTTACAACGTTAAAGATAAAGCCACCAATGTAGCTACATACGAAGCGAATAGTGTATCCTTTAAAGAAGGAACTACGCTTAAACAATTATCTAAAATCCTAGAGGATGAGGGAGTTATTGATAGTGGTGACGATCTTTTGGTACTAGCTGAAATGAAAGGCAAAAGTGATCTCGTACTCGCGATTACCGCACTAAAGGTTGAAAAAGAAAAATGGACGACCTACAATGATCTGCTCAATAATATAATCGTGCAGAATAATAATGAGGTGAACGTTGCAGATGTGCAATACAATAATGTAACCTCCATCGCTCAGGTAGCAGGTAAATTAACTCAAAATATCGACCTTGATTCGGCCGAGTTGGCAAGTTTACTGTTGGCTCCAGAAACAATGAGCTCTTTAGGTTTTACGGAACTGACGTATCCGACTTTTTTTATTCCTGTGAAGTTTGAAGTTTATAAAGACATCACCAAAGAGGAAATGTTAGAGAAGTTAAAGAATTACTACAAAACTTTTTGGAACGATGAGCGAAAAGCTAAGGCAGCTGAGATAGGATATTCTCAATCCGAAATAACGATCATCGCTTCGATTGTTTATGAAGAACAAAAGGTGAAGTTTGACGAACAGCCAAAGATTGCTGGTCTCTACTTGAATCGACTGGAAAAGGGATGGCTATTGCAAGCCGATCCTACCGTAAAGTATGCGATTGGAGATCCTTCTATTAAACGACTGCTTTACGAACATTTGGAATACGATTCACCATACAACACCTACATTTATTCTGGCTTACCACCTGGCCCTATTTCTTTTCCAGAGGCGCAAACCATCGATGCCGTGCTAAATCATGAGGATCATGAGTACATGTACATGTGTGCAAAGCCCGAATACTCAGGTTATCATAACTTTTCCAAAACATTAGATCAGCACAATGTGTATGCCAAGGAGTATCACAAATGGCTGAAGAGCGAAGGAATTCATTAATTATTTGAACAGTCGGTAGATCGTTACCTCAAGAGCCAAAAAAAGTAGCACTGCAATGATGAGGTGCCACCAGTATTTTTGTCCGTTCACGATTTGCTCTAATTCGATACCGTCTGTACTGTCAGCACCTGAGATCAATTTAAAGTTATCGTTTAGACTTGAGTTGGCCATGGCAGACTCTAGTTCCATGCCATTTAAAAAAGTAAGTTGAGATTCATCTCTGCTGTAATTGAAAGCTACACCATCAGCAATCACTTGATTGACCATAACATTGTAATTACCAGCTTGTTTAATTTGATTGTGGACAATAAAATTAGAAGTTTGGTTGGTAATCTTTATCTCAGGTAAGAAAGAAAAGTCATCGGTGTTTGAATTGATCATCACTTCATCTGAGATCGTTACGTAAGAAGGTGCATCAACTGCGATGTCTTTTCCAATAGTGTAATCATAGTTAGGACGGAATTTTGCAAATTCTGCTACCCTCAGCATCGTAGGAACGAAAAGAGCGTGCTTTGGCCAATTACTGGCTTGTTCGTTCAAGGGAGAACAACAAATTGATAAACCACCTTTTAGCGAACTGTAAAAAGCAAAGAAAGGCTTACCGTCTTGCAGGGTGTATAGGGAAACGGCATAACTAGAGGTAGGAACACCAAGTGGGTAGTAGGCGTTAACAATTGGTAAGTCAATGTTGCTTGGCACCGACTCAAAAATTCCTTCAAAAACAGGATGCTCTTTTGTAAGAGCAGATACCTTGTTTTGTGCTTGAATCAAAGGAGAGATGGTGATTGATGTCAACGGCTGTATAAGCTCATTGTAAGAACCAATATCAGTGTTTTCTGATGGGTAAATACATACACTTCCTCCTGTTTCGTAGTAGGCGGATAGTTCACTCACCAAACCACTCGAGAAAGATGGAATTCCATTTAAAATGACGAGGTCATATGTGCTTAACGTTGAAAAATCGAAAGATGAGATTTGTTCATTGTTGAAAATGAAATCAGGATCCTTTCCATATAACGCACCAAAATAACCAGCACTATCGTTTATGAATGCACCGTTGTGCAGGTGCAAAATCTTAACGGCAGGTTGTATAAAATAAGAGAAGTAGAAGTCATCATCAAAAGTCATCGTTGCATCGGGATAATCATCCAATGACAAACGAGCGTGCTGAACTCCATTGCTGTGAACTGTAAAGGGAACTTCGCAAGTTAACTTTTGGCCGGGTGAAATGGTGAAATTCACAAAAGCCTGATTGGTTCCGTTGATGGACAAATTCATTTTGAATTCGAGTTCCTTTTCCCCTTCGTTCACAACTAGCGCAAAAACATGATCTTCTACACCTGATTTTCGCACAGGTGTTTCAAACCATATACTGTCGATATATAGGTTTTGACTACTTTCATTTTCGTAGGGAATACCAAATAAAGCAATACTACTATCTGGTTTTATCTGGTCGAAGTCACACGCATATTCTTGAAAGTCTGAGAGCCAATAGGCAAATTTGTTAGCTGTTTCGTTTTTGAGTAAATCTGTTTGTCGGGCATAGAGTTCGCTAAACGTTTTAGATTGAAACGTAGGTTCAATCTCATTGATTAACTGCAAGGCCTCCTGTTTGTTGTAGAGACGTTGATGCCTACCCTCAAAATCGTTGGTAATGATTTGAAAAAGATCAGTAGGACCGTAGTTAGAAATGATGTCTTCTGCCTGTTCTTTGGCTAAATCCAATCGAAATCCATTTACCCCTTTCGAGTCCATGCTGTGACTGTTGTCAATGTAGATGGAAACAACGTTCTCACCATGCTTTTGGGTTTGATTTACAGGCATAAAAGGCTGGGCAAATGCAAAAATCAAGGCTGTAATCGCCAGTAACCTCAGTAAAAGAATGATTAAGTGTTTTAGCCTGGATTTTGACTTGGTTTCTAGTTTTACTTCTTTTAATAGGTCAATATTTGAAAAGTAAACCTTTTGAAACTTTCTGAAATTGAAGAGATGAATAATGATAGGAATGCTTAAGGCAAAAAGTCCCCACAAATATTCCGGATACAACAACTTCATTCCCTGATGATAATAACTGTGTTAATGCAATAACCAAATGGACGAATCCTATGTGATAAATTTGGTCATTTCTTCAAATCCAAATATCGCATTTATTAAGGAATAACGAAAGTTCCATCAAAGATATTCTGATAAGCCTTATTTTTGAGGTATGAAATCAAAGTTATTGATGCTATTCAGTATCCTGTTTTTTACGATGACTTCGTTTTGGGGGCAGGGAGAGTGGAGTGAGCAGTACAATCAGGAACTCCATATTGTACCCTCCTTTTCATTCAACAATGATTTTAATGCCGATGATTGGTATACGGGACTTTCTGGAGGGGTAGAAGATCTTGGTTTTCAATGGGGGGCTCGTTTGGGTTTTCAGTTCAGACCGTTCAGAAAGAAAGTGCAAGTCGTTGAGAGTTCGAGTTTTATCCGACAGTATCAGGAAAGAAAGTATTTGATCTTTTTAGATTTAGACAAACGTTTTGCTCATTTCGGGATAAAAAATGCGCACATTCAGTTTTATGTTGGTGCTAGAGGTGGATTTTTGATGGGTAACTACTCTGGAACTAAGAATGATGCAGACAATCATTGGGTGGCGGCTCCGTTTGCAGGTCTATGCGCTAACGTTAAAGAGAATGTATTCTTTAAGTTGGGGTACATGCATTTTACGGATCACTTACTTAATGTGGATGACGGTAGAATCAATTTTTCTATCGTTTTTAACTTAAAGCCGATTTAAAACATTAAAAAAGGCTGTCCATTTACTGAACAGCCTTTTTTAACAGTTTAATCGTTTGTTAATCTATAATCACTTTACGAACCGTTTGACCTACAGAAACAAGATAAATCCCCGATCTTAGATGACCAGCGTTTATTCTTGTCGTTGCACTTTGTGTTGTTCCAGACAGCACCACTTTACCTGTCAGATCAACCACTTCATAAGGCATTGGTTTAGTAACATTAGAATTAATCGTAATTACTTTGTGATAAGCAAAAACATCGACATCTGAAGTGTTTTCTTCAACACTAGCCGTAGCTGGGTCATTCACTTTAATACCGTCTATTCTGAGCGTAGAACCATCTTGCGCAGCAGGGAAAGAAGGGTCTCCAGCTAGGTCTCTTGCACTCGATACGATGTAGATTTTGATTGAGTCTGGCATCGTAGAAGGTAGTGCGTATACAAAGGGAATAGTTCTAGTAGTCCAAGACGTAACCGTTGCACCAATGGTGTCTACAGCTTCGGCAATCGTGATGGCTGAATCTCCTGTGGCATCCCAAACCGTTAGCTCTACGAAAACAGCTCCCCAGTCACCATTTACGGGTTCATACTGGTAGTCGAATTCAAAATCAGTTGCCGTATTTGAGTAATAACCTGTTTCCTGAATCAGTGCTCCAGGAATCGTATCCGGCAAACCGAAGCTTGCACATCCTGGGCAGGGCTGGGTAAACATTTCGGCAGCATAAGATCCTTGAGATACGTTAGAACTCAGTTTTACTACGTTAGGGCTAGCCCCCACAAAAGCGGCATATTGATTGACAGTTGTCCAACCATCAGGATCATCATACCCTGCACCGACTGTCCAACTCTCTAAGTCAAGGTTGGTAACTTGGGCGCTTAAGCCAAGTGATAAAAGAATTCCAAAAAATGATAAGTAGATTTTTTTCATATTGTTAATTTTTAGTTAGTTAAGTAACTGATGAGATCTCCAAAGGTTGTCTCAGTTTTATTCTTCCTCCGGATCTTTTCTCCAAGACGTACAGTAAACATCAATGTTACAGTCACTGTAAGATTTCATGTACTCAAAAGCACTTACTTTAGCACTCTCTTCCAATCGCGTATTTTCACTCCCGCATCCCTCGAATACCTCAAGGGTGTCACCAGAAATGGTGTTGTATACAGCGCATCGTTTACATTGATTCGGCAATACAGCTCCATTGAATAGGGCTGCACAAGAAGACATCAAAACTAGAAAAGTTCCGATGATGAGGTAGGTTGCTTTTGTCTTCATAAAACCAAAGTTAACGATTTTAGGTTGAATGAATTAAAAAAATGAGATTACCTTTGCGCTCTTATGCACAAGGCGGGTTTTGTAAATATCATCGGTAGTCCCAATGTGGGGAAGTCTACTTTAATGAATAGGTTGGTTGGAGAGCGTTTGTCGATTATCACGAGTAAGAAGCAGACCACTCGCCATCGTATTATGGGTATTGTTAACGATGAGGATTATCAGATTGTATTCAGTGATACGCCAGGAGTGTTGGCACCAAGTTATAAGCTGCATGAAAACATGATGTCTTTTGTAAATACGGCCATCACAGATGCGGATATTATTTTGTTGGTAACGGATATTTTTGAAAAACAAACGGCTCACAAGGAAACATTAGAGAAGGTTCAGCAACATAGTGCTCCCGTATTGGTTTTGGTTAATAAAGTAGATCTAAGCAAAGACGAAACTCGTTTGCTGAATACCATTGAGAATTGGAAAGAGTTGATTCCAAGAGCAGAGATCTTGCCCATCAGTGCATTGCACGGTTTTAGTACGGATTTTATATTTCCGAAATTGGTAGAGCTGCTTCCAGAGAGCCCTCCATTTTTTGCAAAGGATGAATTGACAGATAAACCAATGCGTTTTTTCGTTTCAGAAATTATTCGCGAGAAGATTTTTGAGAACTATGCGAAAGAAGTTCCTTATTCTACTCAAGTGGAGGTGGAATATTATAAAGAAAAGCCAAATATTGTAGATATTCGCGCTATTATTTATGTTTCGAGGAGTTCGCAAAAGCCGATTATTATTGGGCAACAAGGAGCTAAGATAAAAAAGGTGGGAACGGAAGCACGTAAGGATTTGGAAGCCTTTATTGGTTCAAAGGTTTTTCTGGACTTGTATGTAAAAGTGGACAAAGACTGGAGAGATAAAGAGGCAGAACTTCGTAAATTTGGGTATCAGTAATGGGAAATTTAGTAGCAATAGTAGGAAGACCCAATGTGGGAAAATCTACCTTATTTAATCGACTCACAAAGACGAGAAGAGCAATTGTGCAGGAGACGAGTGGAGTTACCCGCGATCGGCATTATGGTAAGTCGGTTTGGGGTGGAAAGGAGTTTTCTGTCGTAGATACTGGAGGTTTTGTCAAAGGTTCTGATGATATTTTTGAAGATGAGATCAGAAAGCAGGTGCTCA
The DNA here is from genome assembly GCA_964387945.1 of uncultured Flavobacteriales bacterium. Taxonomy (GTDB): domain Bacteria; phylum Bacteroidota; class Bacteroidia; order Flavobacteriales_D; family Parvicellaceae; genus Parvicella. The sequence continues at coordinate 35,496 of CAYLYX010000008.1, forward strand.
TCGCGATCGAAGAGTGTAACGTAGTCATTTTTGTAGTAGACGTGGAAACAGGAATTACAGATCTGGATGAAGCCGTTGCAGGAATTCTAAGACAATCAAAGAAACCCGTTTTTGTGGTTTCTAACAAGGTAGATAACAACGAGAGAGAGGTAGATTCTTTTGAGTTCTACAACTTTGGTCTGGGAGAAGTATACAGTATTTCGGCTATCAATGGTGCTGGAACAGGAGAGTTATTAGACGACCTGATCAAAGAGTTTCCAGAAGAGGAGGCTGAAGAAGAAAACGAACTACCAAGAATTGCTATTGTAGGAAAACCCAATGTAGGTAAATCCTCGTTGACGAATGCGCTGCTAGGCATAGAGCGAAATATTGTTACGGATATTTCTGGAACCACCAGAGACTCGATTGATACCCACTTCAATGCGTTTGGTTTTGATATGATGCTGGTTGATACCGCTGGAATAAGAAAGAAAGGGAAAGTTCATGAGGACATTGAGTTTTACTCTGTAATGCGTTCTATTCGAACCATAGAAAATAGTGATGTCTGTATTTTTATGCTTGACGCAAAGGAGGGGCTGAAGTCGCAAGATATGAGCATATTTTCAGTAATTGAACGAAACCGAAAGGGAATGGTGATCTTAGTCAATAAGTGGGATCTTATTGAAAATAAAGAAGCTAATACCATGAAGAAGTATGAGGAGATGATCAAAGAAAAGTTAGCTCCTTTTACGGATGTTCCAATTTTGTTTGTTTCGGCATTGACGAAGCAGCGTATTCATAAGGCGCTGGAGACAGCAATGGAGGTTTATCGAAACCGAACCAATAAGATTTCTACGAGCAAACTGAATGATGTGATGCTGCCATTGATTGAGAATTACCCACCACCAGCTTATAAAGGTAAATACATCAAAATCAAGTTTGTGACGCAACTTCCCAATCACGCACCAGCGTTCGCTTTTTTCTGTAACCTTCCACAGTATATTAGGGATCCATACAAGCGCTTTTTAGAGAATCAGCTGCGAAAGAACTTTGAGCTTACCGGAATTCCGATTCGCCTATTCTTTAGAAAGAAGTAAATGCTCTGGTCGTAAGATCATCAGTATCGGCACGGCTACAAGATTGATTAACCCAAAGGTGTGATAGTCGTCAAAAAACTCAGTAGCTTCATTTCCGATAATATCTCTTCCTTGAACAGTAAACAATAGGACGATCAGCATTGAAATACCACTCATGACCTGTAGGAATAGCCGTTTGTTTAGTTTGTATTTTATTCCCTGAATAAAGTACATCAAAAAGTAGCTTCCTGCTGGGACAAAATAGAGCATGGCATATTTTTGCTGATGCGGAAAAATGAGAGCAGTGGCTAAACACAAGTAGGCAAACTCCCACGTCATTCGCACATGATTTGTGTTCTCCTGTTTCTTGTAAAAGACAACAAAAAAGATACCCAGCGCTAGAACTATTCGCAAGGATAGAAGTACATTGCTCAGTGTACCGTTAGATAGTGGGACAATTTGTCGGGGTCTTTGAGTAGGAACTTCTACATCATTCGCTTCAAAATCAAAAAAATAGGCAGCTACAATAGCATTCAATGAGTAGGTTCCGTTGTCAAATTCAAAAATGTATTTTTCTGATGGATTTATGGTGTTTTCCCAATTTTTGAGCAAGGTGTTATTGTTCTCAAATCCGACATAGAGCCCGGGTAGAATCAAAAGTCCAACAATGGTAATACTGGATATTAAACTAGCCTTAAACTCTTTTTTCGCAGCCAGATAGAAGAGGGCAAGCAAGGGAATGATTTTAATGACCACACCAGCACCGATTAGGATTCCTCCTAAGGTTTTCTTCTGTTGGATAAGGGCTTGGTAGAGTCCTTCTAACGTTAACCACATGATAAAGATGGTTATTTGTCCCAAACTCACATTGTGGAGCACCATTCCAAAGCTGACTAGGAGTGTCCCAAAAACCCACGAATTCCTTAGTTTATTGTCGATTTTAAGTCGTTTCGCTAGCAACTCATAAAAGACGTAGGCCAGTCTGAAGAACAAAATCATATTCGTGATTCCCCAGAGTGAGCGTCCAAAATCTCCGAAGAGCGTAAATGGACCCAGAAGTGCGGCAAAAAAGGGACTGTATAGGTAAAGGTTAAAGGGATTGTTGTTGTAAATATCCTCACCCTGATAGAACTGAGAAGACGCATACAGATAGACATTGGCATCCATCCCTTCTTTGTAGCTTTTTATGCCGGCAATGATCAAGAGAAGCATGGCAATGATTCCCCAGAAAATCAGTCTCCTATTGCTGAGTGATGATTTGAACTTTTCAAGTTTTGTCATATGAGACGAATACTAGCGTTTTTCCTATCCAAAAAATTAATCTACCCCTTCAGACTTATCCTGTTTGTTTTGCAAATAAGTCTTCAGTTGGTTAAACATCATCTTATTGTTGGTATTCAAGATAAAGGTAAACCGTACCGACTCCATGTTGTAACCTTTTTCAGAAACGATGTTTGGAAAACTATCGAGATAAGTAAATAGCGAGTCTCTTAGAAAACCTGCCAAGATGGGTTCGGCTTCAAGCATCAGATTATTAATGGGAGTTTCGAAGATGATATCACCAAGTTGTTGTCGACTGATAGAATTAAGACTATGGTTAGGTATTTTCACATCTCCTAGCTCCTGATCCATAGTTTTGAGTAGTATAACTGCTTCGTTCACCAACTGATTCATTAGGTTGGGGTCCTTTGAATACGCTTGCATTGAATAGTAAAATTGTTCACTACTCACTCCATATTTATCGAATAATGCCTTGTAATAGTTATCTGCACTGTCTTTGTAGTATGGCTGATAAATGCGTAAAACAGTAGTGTGAGATTCGATGATCTGAGCCTCTGCAAATACTTTGACAAACGTTTCTTGGTCGATGAGTTCAACATCTACTGGAGTTGAGTCCTCCTCTTCTTGTTTCGATGATTCTTCACAAGAGCACAGACCAAACGTGACCCAAAGAAATATGTATAGGTAAAGCTTCAACTAGCGATTAAATAGCATACGCATTCCAGAAGTGCCCTCGATAATCTCTCCATTGTCATATACTTTTCTACCATTCACAAAAGTGTTCACCACTTTATGGTCAAACGTTGTGCCTTCAAATGGAGACCATCCACATTTGTAGAGAATATTACCTTTTGCAACTTGCCAAGGAGCCTTAGGATCAACTAATACCAAGTCGGCATAGTACCCTTCTCGAATAAATCCTCTTTTCTCAATGCTAAACATTTCTGCCACGTTATGAGCAAATTTTTGAACAATTTCTTCGATGGTAAATTGTCCGTCCAAAGTCATTTGTAATAGGGCGAGTAACGCATGTTGAACTAGTGGTCCACCACTTGGAGCAGATGTATAGGGATTACTCTTTTCGATAATGGTATGAGGAGCATGGTCAGTTGCTAAAACATCAATTCTTCCTGATTTAACAGCTGCAATAATCTGTTGACGATCCTCTTCAGCTTTTACTGCAGGGTTCCATTTGATCCAAGGGCCCTTTTCTTTGTAAAAAGTATCGTTAAACCACAGGTGATGCGTACATGCTTCTGCCGTAATTCTTTTTTCCGCTAAAGGTGCATCTGAAAATAAAGTGGTTTCCTTTGCCGTTGAAATGTGCAAAATGTGAAGTCTAGTATTATGTTTCGTAGCTAATTCAACCGCTTTTGAAGATGATTTATAACAGGCTTCTTCACTACGAATTACAGGGTGTAGATGGAATGGGATGTTGTCTCCATAAAGTTCCTTGTACTTTGCAAGATTGGCTCTAACAGTTGTTTCATCTTCACAATGAGTAGCGATTAACATTTCGCATTCACTGAACAGTCCTTCTAGGGTGGAGGTGTCGTCAACCAACATGTTGCCTGTAGAGCTGCCCATAAACACCTTAACTCCACAAACATTAGCTTTATTTGTTTTGAGTACTTCCTGAAGGTTGTCATTTGATGCGCCAAAATAAAAGGAGTAGTTGGCAATAGAGCTTTCGGCCGCTATATCGTATTTGTCTTGCAACAAATCCTGTGTCAATGTGTTCGGAACCGTATTGGGCATTTCCATGAAAGAGGTTATTCCCCCCGCTACAGCTGCTCTAGATTCTGTTCGAATATTTGCTTTATGTGTTAAGCCTGGTTCTCGAAAGTGAACTTGATCATCTATCATACCAGGAAGAAGGTAAAGTCCTTGGGCATCTATTATTTCGTCATATAAGGATTCATCAACCTGTGCAGGATTAACTGCAGCAATAAATTGTCCATCGATCAAAACACTACCTGAAAACTTTTTGCCTTCGTTAACTAGGGTAGCATTTTTAATGTAAATTTTACTCATTAGAACTTCTTTTTTCTCAAACGCAAGACTCCGATAAAGGCTTCTTTAAATATCTTCATGTCCATTTTGGATTCGCCATAAACGCGGTCTATAAAGGTAATAGGAACTTCAACCACCCTGAAACCACTTTTTAGTGTCGAATATTTCATTTCGATTTGAAATGCGTAACCAACAAACCAAATGTCATCTAAGTCTAGCTTTTCGAGTACATCTCGCTTATAGCATTTGAACCCTGCGGTGGTGTCTTTAATCTTAATCCATAGCATCCAACGTACATAGAAAGACGCAAAATAAGACATTGCCCACCTCAGGAATGGCCAGTTTTTAACTTTCCCTCCTTTGCAGTATCTCGATCCAACACTCATCCCAACACCTTCTTCTCTACAGGCTTCTAAAAGTCTAGGTAGATCTTCTGGGTTGTGAGAAAAGTCAGCATCCATTTCAAAAATATATTGATAGTCATGCTTTAGCGCCCACTTAAAACCATGAATGTAGGCTGTGCCCAAACCTAGTTTTCCAGAGCGTTCTTCGATATGAAGAAATCCAGGATATTTCTTTTGAAGTTCTTTGACAATGTCTGCAGTACCATCTGGTGAACCGTCATCTACAATTAAGATATCAAACCGCACTGGAAGGCTAAATACCTTTTCAATAATTCGTTCGATATTCTCTTTCTCGTTGTAAGTTGGTATGATGACCAAGTTCTCCATGAGCAGACGAAGATAAGGTTAAAAATTGTGTCTTAACACCTGTGTTCTACAAAAAATGTTAAGGAATAATCGTCACGGGTTGTAGAAATTCTGTTTTTATGGGACGCAGCTTGGCTTCCCATTTGAACCCTTCCATGTACCGCTGATTTCTGCTCATATCTGCAATCGCTTGATAAACAGCATTGGGTGATTCCATGAATTTTATGGTGTTGATTTTTCCTTTTTCAAAACGAACGATGATATCTGCACACTCTGCAGCGTTTGATTCTAGGTACAGGCTATCCTCATTCTGAATATGGTATAGCGTTTTCCCATTTCCCTTTACGTCCACTCGGGATATTTTGCCTTTTGTAAAGGTGGCATAAAGGTCTTTTCCTTTGATTTGGTCATACATCGTAGTGTCTATCTCAGAAATGATAAAGGCATTTTTATTTACCGTTAGGGATTCGATCGCCTCCTTTGCAATTTTTGCTTCAATGTAGTTTCCTAAAATCTGGCTTTCATCTGACCACAAAATAGGGGAGTGGTAGAACTTCATAATTGAATCTTGATCCTTGTATGTCAATGAATCACAGATACCTTGAAAACCTGCTTGAAAGATTCTGACAGATTCATAGGCGCGAATGATCTTGTTTTCATTAGAAGAATCAGTTTTGATCGTAAGATATTCTGCTGTGAGAAACAAGGTGTCTTTTTTGTTTAATTGCGTCATTTGAGCACAACCAAAAATGGAGGTGGAATCAATTAACTCATGATGGTATCCATTGTCTCCATACAAAAAGACATCATTGGCAGTATCTTGCATCATTACGTTTCCAAAAATTTCGCCAATTCCCTGCTTACGTTCATAATGAATGCTATCTCCTTCTATGGTCTGCTCTTTTCCAATTAATGAAGCCCTATTCCATAAAGAAGTGACCTCGGTATCTGTATTATAAACACCAGTGTTACAAAGAATGCGATCGTTTTTTGAGATAATTTCCGTGGGGCCATAAAAATAAGCCGTCTTCGTATCTGTATTGTAGACGAGAGTATCAGAATACATATCGTAATCATTGTTATGCAGCGTTACACTATCTTTAAAATAGACTGTTTTTGTTTCGCTATGATACTCTCCTTTGTTACTCCTTAATATATTTTTATCCTCCCTGTTCGTAATGACCGCAGGCGTATCATATCTTCCAATTTTAGTATTGAAGTCATAGAATATAGAGTTCGTCACCATTTGGAACTTTTTGTCGTTGTAAGTGATGTCTCCGAACATATCTGCGGTTTTTGAGACTCCTCGATAGTAGAGTGTGTCTCCCTTTAGTTTCATACTGTCACCCTTTACCACAGAAATATTACTAAAGGCATGAAATACATTGCTGTCTAGAAAAAAGTAAGCACTATCGCAGTACATGGTGGTACTGTCGTGCTCAAAGGCTACATTTCCTTTTAGGATGTGTGTGTTGGCGTAAGTGGGATGGGAGGTTCCCTCATCCGCATGGATGATTTTAATTTGTCCTTGTTTTTCTTGCGCGTAGAATCCTAGCAGAGAAAGCCCTAAGAAAAATAGCCCTATGGTAAGTAGTATCTTCACAAATAAATGGACTCAATTTGCTGTCCTATTGAGCCGTGCGAAATTAACGAAAATCGCGCAAGAATGTTGCTTAATCAATAATGTTCAAACGAAAAGAAGCTACCAGTCCAGATAGGCTGCTGTTATTTACTTTCATTTCTCTTACATTGTTAATACTCATGTCGAGGGAGAGGTAAGTGGTGTTTGTAAAGTCTGCCTTTCTCAGGTCCATCTGCTCAAAAATACTTTGAGCGAATCTGCTTTCGCTGAAATTAACCCCTTTGGCATCCGATTGAATGAACTGCGCTCCTTCAAAATTGCAATTTGTAAAGGAAGATCGGGTTAGGTCGTTTTCTGCAAAGAAGGTAAAGCTCAAATCACAAGTATTGCAGTTAACGCCAAATAAAAATGGATTGATGTCCTCAAAGCTAACACCAGTCAACTTACAATCCTCTAATTCACACTCCTGAAAAGTAGTTTGATTGAGGCTAACATTACTCAAATTGCAGTTTTCGAACTGGCAGTCTTCAAACTTAAAAAAAGCCAAAGAAACTTTCGTAAAATCACAGTTTAAAAATGTGCAAACTTCATAAGTGCCCTTTTCTAATTGTTCAAACTTGATGTTTTCAAAAACTTGATTCTCAACAATCACTATAGCGCCAATTCTTTTCGATGAATGGTCTGCTTTCGATCCGGTCCTACGGACACAATTGAAATCGGAACTTCTAACATTTTCTCTAAATAATCGATGTATTCGATCAGTTTTTGAGGTAATGCATCGTCATCTGTCAATTGGGTAAGATCTGTTTGCCATCCCTCCAATTCCTCATAAACTGGTGTGATGTTTTTGTCATTGATGGTGTAAGGGAAGTAGTCGATCTGCTCTCCTTCGTAGTTGTAGTGCGTACAAACCTTGATTTTTTCAAATGAATCCAGTACATCTCCTTTCATCATGGCCAACTCGGTAACCCCGTTGATCATGATGGCATATTTTAAAGCTGGAATATCAATCCACCCACATCTACGTTCTCTTCCTGTTGTAGCTCCAAACTCATGCCCGATTTGACGAATTCTTTCACCAGTTTCATTGTCTTCTTCCGTAGGAAATGGACCACTACCTACTCGAGTACAATACGCCTTGAAAATTCCAATTACATTTTGAATTTTTGTTGGTGCTACACCCAATCCAGTGCATGTTCCAGCTGTAACCGTATTAGAGGAAGTTACGAATGGGTACGTTCCAAAATCAACATCTAGCAAGGTTCCTTGAGCTCCTTCGGCAAGAATTTTCTTGCCAGCTTTTATGGCATCGTTGAGGTAGTGCTCGCTATCAATTGGAGTGAGCGATTTTAGTGTCTCAATTCCCTCAAAAAATGGAGCTTCTAACTCGCTTAAGTCATAATCAAAATCATAATTACTCAAGATGTTCTTGTGCTTCTCAACTAAGGCTTCGTACATTTCTTTAAAGTTGGTCCCAAAGACATCACCAACGCGCAATCCATTTCTACCCGTCTTGTCCATATAAGTTGGTCCGATTCCTTTTAGGGTTGAACCAATTTTTGCCTTACCCTTAGAAATTTCAGAAGCTTTGTCCAGTAATTTGTGCGTAGGAAGAATGAGGTGAGCTTTTCTGGAAATCAGTAGCTGTTCATTTACCTTCACGTTTCTGTCGATCAGCTTATCAATTTCTTGTTTGAGAATAACGGGATCAATCACAACTCCGTTACCCACAATGTTTTTCACTCCCTGATGGAAAATCCCGGAAGGGATAGTATGGAGAACATGTTTAATGCCTTCGAATTCAAGCGTGTGTCCTGCGTTAGGCCCACCTTGAAAGCGCGCAATGATGTCGTACTTTGGAGTTAAAACATCTACAATTTTCCCTTTTCCTTCATCTCCCCATTGAAGACCTAATAGAACATCTACAGCCATTGGATTATATTAATTTTGTTTGATTTGTCTAAATTGATTTTTCGCTTCTTCCAGCGTATCTGTTGTAGTTATTACGCTGCTCAGCTTAGTAATAACCAATAAATTCTTTACTTTTTCATTGATGCCAAAGATGACCATTTCTCCTCCTTGGGTTCGAGTTTTTGTTAAAATCGAGATTAGGCAGTTCAGTCCACTACTATTAATGTAGTCCACGCCAGAAAGGTCTAAAATTACAAGGTTTCTTTCTGGAGAAAGTTCACCAATTACGGCACTTGTCAACTCACTCGAAGTTGTTTGATCAATGATTTTACCGTCTAACTTAACCAGTAATACTGTATTGTCTAATGGATTGAAAGAAATATTCAAACTGGTTTTATTTTCGTTTTCTGGCATAAAAGTATAAGGTGTGATCGGTGATGTCAAGGTCAAACATTTCTTCTAGCGTAGACTTGATTTGTTGTATCCTAGGGTCGCAGAATTCAATGATTTCATCAGAACCGCTCAGGATAATGTGATCGTGCTGACGATACTCATGTGACTTTTCAAATAGTGAAATGTTCTGACCAAACTGATGCTTTCTAACAAGTTGTGCATCAATCAAGAGTTCCATGGTGTTGTATAACGTTGCTCGAGAAACACGATACTTCTTTTCCTTCATTTTCACATACAACTGCTCGATGTCAAAATGACCAGGGTGACTGTAAATTTCATTGAGTATGGCAAAGCGTTCAGGTGTTTTTCGATGTCCTTTTTCCTGAAGATAATCGTTAAAAATAACCTTTACTTTGTCTTGAATATCAACTGTTTCAATATCTCCCTGTTCCTCCATATACGTGTCGCTAGAATTCCGAGACTAAACGACAAATTTAACGTATTTTGAAATGGTTGTGTGTGTGCAACACAGGAAGATTTCAATAAAAATTGATGTTTGTTAACATTTTAGGATTCTTCATCCATGTTCACACGATCGATTTTATTAATCCCTTCTACTTTCAGCAGTTTTTCAATAAGGATTGATAAGTGAATGGTGTCCGATATGAAAAGCATAATTCGTCCTTCGAAGATTCCGTCATTAGAATCAAATGAAATGGACTTCATATTTACATGTTCCTCAGCAGATATGATGGCTGTTATCTTTTGGACAATTCCCACATTATCAATTCCCGAGAAGACAATCCCAGTGAGAAAGCTTTCTTGTTTTTGATTCGCCCATTTTGCGTTGATGACGCGATAGGCATAGTTCGCAAGCATTGATTTTGCATTTGGACAATTTACTCGGTGTATTTTGATGCCGTCATTGATAGTCAGAAAACCGAATACTTTGTCCCCAGGTACTGGTTTGCAGCAAGGTGCAAGTGTATAGTCAAACTTTGTTTTTTCATCCCCAATGATAATTTGCTCCTTCTTGGCAACAACCTTAGAATATAAGTTCTCAAAGGTTTCTTTGATGGATCGGGTAATGGAAGAAGGATTTTTAAGTTTTCCTCCCTTTTGAACAAGTGATTTTAGCTTGCTTAAGTCAATTTTATCCTGTGCAATTTGATAGTATAAATCAGTATGCTCTTCTGCTCCGTAGAATTTAATGACTTCTTTTATGTTGTCTTCATTGAAGTCTACTTTTAAGCTGGAGAATTTTCGTTCAAGCGTTTCTTTTCCTGCTGATGCCTGTTCTTTACGCTCTTCTTTAAGAGCGGATTTAATTTTTGAGCGAGCTTTACTAGTGACTACGTAGTTTAGCCAGTCTTCTTTTGGGATTTGCTTTTGCGATGTGATGATTTCAATTTGATCTCCACTTTTCAATTTATAGCTCAAGGGAACCAATTTGTGATTTACCTTGGCACCGATACACTTTGCACCTACTTCACTATGGATTTCAAAGGCAAAATCAAGTGCAGTAGCATTAGAAGGCAACGTTCGAAGTTCTCCTTTGGGCGTAAAGACAAAAATTTCTTCGGCAAAAAGGTTCATTTTGAAATCATCGATAAAATCGAGTGCGTCTCCTTCTTTATTCTCGATGAGTTCTCGTATTTCACTGATCCATTTGTCAAACCCACTGGCTTGCTCTTCATTTTCTTTGTACTTCCAATGCGCGGCTAATCCTTTTTCAGCAACCTCGTCCATACGTGAGGTTCTAATCTGGACCTCTACCCATTTTCCAGTAGGAGACATCACCGTGGTATGCAGGGATTCATAGCCGTTTTGTTTGGGGTGAGAAATCCAATCTCGCAAGCGCTCTGGATTGGGTTTATAGAAATCTGTAACGATAGAATAAACTTTCCAGCAGTCGGACTTTTCATTCTCAGGCTCGCTATCAATAATGATTCTTACGGCAAATAGGTCGTATATCTCCTCAAAAGGAACTTTCTTTTCGGTTATCTTTTTATAGATCGAATTGATCGATTTTGATCTGCTCTTTACGGTAAACTTCATTCCCTGAGCTTCGAGTACCGTTTCAATAGGATTGATAAACTTACGAATAAAGCGTTCTCTTACCTCTCTTGCTTTTTCCAATTTAGACTCAATCTCTTGGTAAATCTTAGGTTGCGTATGCTTTAATGATAGATCGTCTAATTCAGATTTGATGTTGTACAGTCCCAAGCGGTGGGCTAGAGGAGCGTAAAGAAAGGAAGTCTCACTTGCAATCTTCAATTTCTTATCATCTCGCATGGAGTCCAACGTTCGCATGTTGTGCAAACGATCTGCAATTTTCACAAGAATAACTCGAATATCCTCTGGTATGGTCAGGAGCATCTTGCGAAAATTTTCTGCTTGAGCAGACGTTTCCAAGTCAAAGACTCCAGAAAGCTTGGTCAATCCATCGATGATGTTTCTGCATTTCAGGGTGAACATCGACTCGATGTCATCCAAAGAGATGTCTGTATCTTCTACGGTATCGTGCAACAATGCACAGGCTACTGAGGTGGCTCCCAACCCAATTTCTTCGGCACAAATTTTTGCAACTGCAATTGGGTGGAAAATGTAAGGCTCACCTGATTTTCTGCGCATTTCCTTATGCGCATCAACGGCAATCTCGAACGCTTTTCTCAAAAATTTGAGATCTTCATTCGTTAATTCTACCTTGATTGACTTAATTAAGTCTTTATAGGCAGCAAGAATTTGTTGTTTCTCTTTCTCGTGATCTATTTCCACCCGCAACTGTTTTCGTTTAGACTAAAGATAGTCAATTATTGCATCAGGAAAGAAGATTTTTTACTTCGCAGGCAAAATCTTGGCATTCACTTCTCCAAAACCAACTCTTACACCGTCTTTTTCGGCATAACCTCTCATCGTAACCGTGTCGCCATCTTGAATAAACTTGCGCTCAGAACCATCTTTCATTTGAACTGTTTTAGTTCCTTTCCATGAAAGTTCGAGCATCGACCCATAGGCAGATTCGTCATTTCCTGAAATTGTACCAGAAGCCATCATGTCTCCACATTTGATGTTACACCCATTTACAGAATGATGCGCCAACTGTTGGTTCATGTTCCAGTACATGTGCTTGTAGTTACTTTTCGCAACAACAGTTTCTTCGCTGCTATCAGGAGTGATTCCTACCTCAAGATTGATGTCAATGTGCTTATTACCAGCGTACTCCAAATAAGGAAGGACTTTTGGCTCTTGATTGGGACCGCTTGTTCTAAAGGGCTCCAACGCATCTAATGTTACGATCCAAGGAGACACGTGAGAGGCGAAGTTTTTCGCAAGAAATGGTCCTAACGGTACATATTCCCATTTCTGAATATCTCTAGCAGACCAATCGTTGAAAAGACACATCCCAAAAATGAAATCATCCGCTTCAGCCGTACTGATGGAATCGCCCAGTGCTTTTCCTTCATACGTAACAAATGCCATTTCTAGTTCAAAATCAAGTAATCTACAAGGTCCAAACACTGGAGGTTCGTCTGGGTTGGGGATGGTTTGTCCCTTCGGGCGGTGGAACGGAGTTCCTGAAACCACAATAGACGAAGCTCTACCGTGATATCCCACTGGAATGTGTTTCCAGTTGGGAAGCAGAGCATTGTCAGGATCTCTAAACATGCAGCCCACATTGTAGGCGTGTTGTTCACTTGAGTAGAAATCAGTATAATCTCCCACCTTTACAGGTAAGTGCATTTGACATTCGCTTTGCGCAAACAAGATCTGATCTACATGACTTTTGTTAGTTTGTAGCTCTTGATTATCAGTGCTAAAAAGCGATGCGATTCTATTTCTTAGTTGACGAGTGGCCATTTTGCCTCGCATCATCAAGTTATTGAGGTAATCTGATTCAAAATCTCCACCCTCAAAAGGAAGTTCATTTAAATAACCCAATTCAAACAGTTGGTATAGGTCAATCACCTGATCACCAATTGCTACGCCCACTCTTTTGTTAGAAGAGGAGTAAGTTGAAAAAATACCGAATGGCAAGTTCTGAATAGGAAAATCAGAGTTTGCAGGTACGTTAATCCATGAAGTTAATTTTGGGTTATTTGCCGTAATTTCCATAATAATTTTAAGCGTTAAATAAAGGTTTGTTTTTCATTAATTCGATTACTTGATGTCCAACTTTTTCAATGGTGTCATCATTCGTTGAGTTGAGGATTACCTGATCGATAAGATCAACAATCGTTGTGATTTCAGTCTTACTCACTCCGCGGGTAGTCAAGGCAGGAGTTCCCAAGCGAATCCCACTTGTTACAAAAGGAGATTCCGTATCAAAAGGAACCATGTTTTTGTTGGTTGTAATATGAGCTTTCACCAACGCATTTTCAGCATCTTTTCCAGTGATGTTTTTACTTCTGAGGTCAACGAGGATACAATGGTTGTCTGTTCCACCTGAAATTACTTCAAATCCTCGGCTAACTAATTCACCAGCCATATGTTTGGCATTTTCTATGACAGTTTCTCCATAGGTTTTGAAATCATCGCTAAGCGCCTCTCCGAAGGCTACGGCTTTAGCAGCAATCACATGCTCCAAAGGACCACCTTGCGTACCTGGGAAAACGGCTGCATCCAAAAGCGAAGACATCATTCTGGTTTTTCCATTCTTTAATTGGATTCCAAAAGGGTTTTCAAAGTCTTGTCCCATCATGATTACACCACCTCTTGGACCTCTCAAGGTTTTGTGGGTAGTGGTAGATACAATGTGACAATGTTTTATTGGGTCATTTAATAGACCTTTAGCAATGAGTCCAGCCGGGTGAGAAATATCTGCAAATAGAAAGGCACCCACTTCATCTGCAATTTCACGAAGTGTTGCATAATCCCAGTCTCTAGAGTAAGCAGAAGCACCGCAGATGATCATCTTAGGTTTTTCTCTTTTTGCTGTATCTCTGATCTTATCAAAATCGATGGTGCCAGTCTCTTTCTCTACACCGTAGAAAGAGGTGTCATACAACTTACCACTAAAGTTTACAGGTGATCCATGCGTAAGATGTCCGCCATGAGACAAGTCAAAACCAAGTACTTTTTCGCCAGGTTTAAGACATGCCAAATAAACGGCTGCATTAGCTTGTGAACCAGAGTGAGGCTGAACGTTGGCCCAAGAAGCACCAAACAGTTCTTTCAAACGGTCGATGGCCAATTGTTCAATTTGATCAACCACTTCACAGCCTCCATAATAACGTTTAAAAGGAAGTCCTTCAGCATACTTATTGGTAAGGATAGACCCCATGGCCTGCATTACGTTGTCACTCACAAAGTTTTCAGATGCAATTAGCTCGACACCATTACTTTGACGCTCCCGTTCTTTCTCGATTAATTCGAATACTTCTCTGTCCTGATTCATTGTTTTTTTAGAATTGAATAGGACGGCAAAGGTAGTTATTCATTTGATTTTAGCTCATGAGAAGAAAGGTAAATTTTGAATCCTAAAATACTGAGTAGGGTGGGTAGGCTTGATTCCAAAAAGTGACCTATTTCCATCGCGACTAGGTAGATTTTGTTCTTCATACTCACGGACCACTCAAAGAAATAAAACCCGAAAACGAAACTCATGGCAAGTATTCCCAATCCATAGAGTAAAAGAGTGTATGGAAAAGTGTTGTGACTAGGGTAGACTAATTTGAGGATTAAGATAGAGATGAACCCGTAAGTTAGAAGGAAAAGTGCTGAAGCCACATATTTTAGTTTGTAGATTGCATTTGAAGAAGCGTCTCCAAGAAAGGATTTCATCCAACTATCTGTTCCGTCAATGTATTTATCTGGTGAACCACCTTGTTCAATCAGGTATTGATATTCCATCCGGAACGTGAGGTTCTGAAAAACGTAAATTCTTAGGAAATCGAGGTAAAAGATAAATCCTATAAGGAGGATCAGCAGGGCTATTCTTACGTTTCTGTTTATGCTGGGTTTGATTCCTAAGTCAAGTCGAAGAGACTTTATCTTCTTGTTCCAGACAGCAACGAATACGTAAGAAAGTGCTCCGACTAAAAGTACAGCTATTAAACCTATATAATTATTGTGAAACACTAACTTTCTTGAGGTTAATACTAGAGAATTTCTGCACCCAAATGTACCACATCAAGAAAATAATTCCATAGATCAGTACCTGAAAAGTCACGTTGTGATTGAAGTCAAGATATTGTGGCCATTTTGCTTCAATAATGGTTAGAGCAGATACTCTCAGTGTGTTAGCAATATGGATAATGACAACACCCATCGGGATATACCACAGCTTGGGTTTCCAAGGTCCTGGGAAAGCGATGAGAAAAATAGAAAATAGGCCCATCACCTTAATGCCGTTACAGGGCTCTCCGATCCAGGTTCCGTGCGTTGGACCAAAATCAGTTATTTTCGCAATCACGAGATCGCGCGTCACTTCAACCGTAGTTGAATAACCAAAAATCTCTGTAAAAAGATTGGCATGTTTCGCAAGAAGCAGAGATACTTCGTGTTCAACATCTCCTGGAAAAATGGTGTACAAGTTTTCGTAAAACGAGAACCACAACACAAGCAGAAGCGTAAATAATAAGATAAAGCGAACAAAAGGGTTTTTCCAAAGTTCCTTCATAGGTTAAGCCTCAACGTCATCTTTTGACTTATAGAAGTCGTATGCTTTTTTGCTGCCGTAAGCAGCTCCTAAAGCAATCAAAACGCTGATACCGCCATCTACAGGGATACAAGGAGGAGGCCAGCATGGAGGGTTTGAGCCGCCTGAGGGACCTCCTGGAGGAGAACCAGCCGGTTGAGCATGTAGTGCAATTGAAGCAGAGATCAATAGCACAAACAGGCAGATTTTTAAAATAAAATTCTTCATTTCGAGGGCAAATATAAAACCTTTTTATAATCAGCAGACGAAGTTCGTGAATAATATTTAAACCTGGGATGGTTATTTGATGAGAAGATGGGGAGGTGATGTGAGAGTGCCGAAAACATAAACATATCTAATTAAAAGTACGGGTAAAAGCAGGTTAAGTTTCTCATCTAAAATACTTGTTTTATATTTGTTTCCCTACAACAAAGGGAATTAACTTGGAGAATACAAGAGATCAAGGCAAACAGGACAAGCTGTTGAATTTAAAAGACTTTAAGTTTTTATTAAAAGCGCTTAGTCGAGGATGGTATATAATAGGGCTTTTTGCAGTTATTTTTGCAGGCATTGGAGCGTACAGAGCTTATGTGAAAACTAAGGTTTATCAGGCAAACCTTCAGCTGTTATTGAAGTCTAATGATATTTATGATTATCAGAATTCAATCTATCAAAATGTGGGTTTCTTGTATACCGATATCTCCAATCAGATTAGAGTTCTAAGGTCTTATGATCTACTTCAGAAAGTTGTAAAAAAGCTGGATCTTAACGTCTCCTATTTCATAGTTGGTAGGTTAAAAACAGAAGAAATCTTTAATGGAATTCCGTTTAAGGTTCATTTAAAGTCATGTCACCCGGCTCTTTATGGTCAACGGATGGAGATAGACGTTGTTGATGCTAATACATTTCAGTTGCAGTTTGAGTTCGAAGGAAAACTTCAGGTCCAAAATCACAGTTTTTCTGAGGAGGTTGTAACGCCCTGGTATGTTATAGAGGTAAGTGTTTTCCCTGGAGTCGAGAATACACTTGCAAAATATGAGTTAGAATTTCATAATGATGAGTACTGGGTATCCAAGATTCAGTCGGGACTTAATATTGCAAATGAAGAGTATACATCAGTATTAAATCTTACATTAACAGATCAAATTCCACAACGTTCAATCATGATTCTTGATACGCTTGCAGATGTGTATCTAGACTATACATTAGCGAGTCAGTTCGATGTTAATCAGAATACTTTAAAGTTTATCAATAAGCAGATTTCTCAAGTCACTAAGATTATGGATTCTATTGAGTTTGAAATAGATACGCTTAGGGAAGAGAAGGATGTCTTTGATTTGACTCGAGAGGAAAACGCTTTGTTTGAAGAGTATTTTTTGTTGCAGACGGAAATTTCAAGGGTCGAAAATAATATTGAGAAGTTAAATAATCTAGAGAAGTATCTTAGTAAAGCACTGGATCAAAATATGCTTCCTCCAGCTCAGTATATGGTAAACTCGGATGAGTATCTGGAAAGTGCGCTAAAGAGTTTCTACAAAACTCAAATAAAGAAAACTGAGCTAAAAGGAGAGGTTACGGAAGATCATTTGAATTACAAAAAACTGGAGGAGGAGCTTTTATTGAAGAGGGCAGATATTCTTATTTACATTGCCGATTCAAGGGATGCGATGAAGGAGGATTTAGTTATTGCACAAAAGAATCTTGCAGCGGTGGAAGTGGATTTAAAGGTAATACCAAAAAAGGGAAGAGATTTTAAGGATGTTGATCGAACTTTAAATGTCAATGAAAAGTTATATGTTTTTCTGTTGGAGAAAAGAGCCAATACATTTATTGCTAAATCGGGTATTATACCGTCTACTAAGATTATTGAAAAAGCAAGGATAATAGGAGTTGATGCGGGGGATGTTTTTATGAGTTCTTCGATTTATGGTGGGGTAGGTTTTATTTTTGGGGTAGGTTTAAGCGTTCTCATTTTTATAGCTTTCGGAACCTACGAAAATGCTGGTGATTTGAAGGATGCCACGGATATTCCAATTCTGGGGTCGTTGCCCCACGAAAAAGACCTTGATGAGAAGCTCTCTTTTCAGAATGGAAAGTCCAATTTACTACAGTCTTTTAGAGGGGTGAGAACATCACTAAGTTATAGTACTAATGATGAGAATCGCGTGATGATGGTTACTTCGGTTCATCCAGGTGAAGGAAAAACTTTTGTTAGTGGTGGAATAGCAAATATTTATGCTCAGGCGGATAAGAAGGTTCTTCTGGTAGATTTTGACCTTCACAAACCTCGGGTTCATAAGATGTTTGGTCTAGATAATTTTAATGGAAACTCTGGTTATTTGTCAGGTCAACAATCGATTGAAGATGCAGTAATAAAGGTTAGTGATTTCTTAGATGTCATGCCAGCAGGTCCGGTTCCTCCTAATCCATCAGAGTTGGTGATGTCTGCGAAGGCAGAGGAGTTAATCGAGTATGGAAAGCAGCATTATGATTATGTCGTTTTAGATACTCCTCCAATTGGATTGATTAGTGATGGTGTGATCCTTATGAAGCTTGTTAACGTGGCTGTGTTTGTAATGAATACAAAGATGGCTAATAAGAGGGGGGTGAAGTATCTTGAAGAAATTGTGAATGATACTAAAATCAAGAATAAGGGAATTGTGCTAAATGGTGTTAGAGCAAAAAGATGGCGGTACTATTACGGTAAATATGGCTATGGTTACGGCTATGGCTATGGCTATGGTTATGGCTACGGATACGGCTATGGTCAAGAAGATAAAAAATAAGAGTTTGATCAAGTAATAATTATAGGTCATAACTATTTTTTCGATGTTCATACTTATGTGTTTTTTTTAAGGGTATTTATTGTATCTTTGAAAATGATTTGCGCTATCTCACGAGATTTTATGCAAGTCGAACAAAAACGATGTTATGATAGAGAAATTTTATAAGGCTGAACGAAGTTTTTTGCGAACCCCACTTCTCTTGGCTGCTTCACTTTTGGTAGGAAGTTCTTTGATTGCCCAGAGTACAGGGCCTGGAGGTGTTGGTACTTCATTGAATATGGCATCTTGGCTTGATGCTAACCAGATTGTCGGAGCAGGTAATGGTGATCCCATTGGAACATGGTCAGATGCCTCTACTAATGGTAATGATGCTGTTCAAGGTGCTGGGGCTAATCAGCCTGCTTATGTCGCTTCTGGGATTGGAGGTAGGCCTTCACTGAATTTTGTCGGCAGTGATTTTATGGAGATCGGAGCTACAAGTGATTTAGACAGTGATGAGGTTACTTGGTTTATCGTTTCTCAGGCTACAGTTGGGTTTGCTACGGGAGAAAGGAGAGGACTAATTGAGACCGAAACCTCATTTTCTAATGCTACTTGGGGTACATTTATGAGAGAGTTTAATAACATTTTGTCGGGGATGTATTCGATAGCAAGAGAATCTGGAGGTAGTGTTGTCTTTTCGAATACTGACTTTTCCACCACGGCTCAGTTGAATCCTTTTATTACAACGGCTGTGGTGCGTGCAGATGATTCGTTTGATAATTTTTTAAATGGAAATGGAGGTGTTAACGGTGCAGGAGCTGATGCGAATGGTTTTACCCACGTACAGACTATAATTGGAAGTCGCTATTCAAAACCAACCGAGTTTTTTGATGGTCAAATTTCTGAAGTAATTCTTTTTAACGAAGAGCTTAACTCTGCGGAAATCACGATTATTTCTAATTACCTAGGTGCTAAATATGGTGTTGGATTGGGAACGCTCGCAATATACGATAATGGCGGCACTCATTCTTTTGATGTGGCGGGTATAGGAAGAGATGATGCAGCTAATGAACATCTTTCAGCGCAGGGTACAGGAATAGTAGCTGTCACGGCAGCTTCTCTTGATGATGCAGACTATCTTTTCTGGGGGCATGATAACGGTGGGTTGACAACTTCAATCACGAATACCCCGGCTTCATACGCAGCAACTAATGGAACTCGAATTGATCAGGAATGGATTGTAACAGAGGCGGGAGAAACAGGTACGATTGATTTAAGCTTTGATCTTACAGGGATTGAGTTTGGACAGGATGATGAGTACGAACTCTTGGTGAACGAGGATGGAGATGGAGACTTTTCAGATGCTCAAACCTATTCAGGAACTGTTTTAGGAAGCGTGATTACGTTTACTTTGGATGGTAGTGAGTTAGAAGATGGTTATCGTTTTACTATAGGTAATACGCAGGAAACAATCATAAGTATTGCTGACGGACAGAATTGGAATCAAACCTCTACTTGGAGTTGTTCATGTATTCCTGCAGATCCGAATAGCGTAATAATAGATGCGGGGCATACCGTTACAGTAACTGACGCGCAAAATGTACTTTCATTAGATGTAGATGGAACCTTGGTTATTGATAATGGAGCCGAATTTGAAGTAAGAGGAGATGTTGATTCAGATGGAGCATTTACGATTAATAGTGATAGTAAGATAACATTGAACGGTTCTGCCTTACAAACGCTAGACTTTGTAGGAACTGTTGCATTTGATACTCTAGAGGTTGATAACGCCAATGATGTTGTCCTGAATACTGGAACCTTTACATTTGACGGAGTGTTGTATGTGACGGATGGAGATATTGACTTCAACGGTAATGGAGTTACGTTTATATCTGATGCTACGAATACCGGGTCGATTGGTCCAGTAGGGGCAGGAGGAAGTATTTCAGGTTTGACAGCTGTTACATCTCAACGATTTGTCCCTGCGGGTGTTGCAGGTATGAGAGAAGTTGGTTTCCCTTTTGCATCCTCTTTTCGACTTAGCGACTGGGATGATGAGATTTTTATTAGTGGACCAGGGTTTCCTGACCAATGCGCAGCTGGGGGAAATGGTTGCTACACTTCTGCTAAGTATTGGGATCCTTTGTTGACGACTATGAGAGGAGTTACAGATATTGACTCTGTAATTAATGCAGGTCGTGGAATTGATATTTTCTTAGGAGATAACCTGAATACCTTTTCTGCCACAACCCTGTCAACTTCTAAGTCTCTTAACTTGGCTACATCTGTGGATTTGACTTTGCAAGATGGATGGAACTTTATTGCCAATCCATTCCTAAGCCCGATTTCGTTCAATAGAGTAACGTTAGATGGAAATACAGAGAATTATTTCTGGGTTTATGACCCTGAAAATGATTGGCAGTGGTGGGATGGAGACCTTCAAATGGCTTCCACAGCAGAATTGGATAGTGGCATCATTACTACTTATCAAGGCTTTTGGGTTTTTCAAACCGCTGGAGGTCCAGCAACTATGACAATTGACCAGTCTTCCAAAGCTCCTACTGCTGCTAACTCTTTTATCCGGTCACATGAGTTTGGTAACTCGAGTTTAGGTTTTATGGTTCACTTAAGAGAGACAACATCGGGGAGAAAGTCAGATTTGACGGTGTTGGTTGGTCAAGAAAAGAATGAAGGACATGAGATTCCTAAGATGCCAGATAATAGTAAAGGTATTAACCTTCATACAGAGAGTACGAAAGGTGACAAAGTGAAAATAGCTAACTTCCAAGGGCATGATTGTATTGAGTTTCCAATATATGTTGAGCACTTGATTGATCACTCGTTACAATTGTCGTTCTCAAATATTCCTATCGGTTATCAAGCCTACCTTAATGATAAGGCTCGGAAGGAGTTGATTCCATTAGGGGAGGGAGAAACGGTTGATGTTTCTGTTTTAGATGAGACGGAAGTTAATGATAGGTTTGAGGTCAAATTGGTGAAGGCTGATATTTGTTCTGAACCTACTATAGGACAAACATTGCTGGCTTCGTATACTGAATTGAGTTTGAACCTATTCAATGAAAATGGGTTTGAGACCTCTGATGTAACGGTGTATAACCTGCAAGGACAAGTAGTATTTAATACTTCGATTCAGTCTTCCAATATGTACCAAATAGCTATCCCATGTGAATTAAGCTCAGGTGCTTACATTGTTTCATCTCGATCATTGGATGGAAGACAATTGACTGCTAAGTTCATAGTGAATAGATAATCTAACAAACTATTGTTGTTCCTGTGGAAGTAGTTGAAAAACCGATAATATCGGTTCTTGTTCCAACTTATAATCATGGACCGTTCATTGAACAGTGTCTTGAGTCGATAGTTAATCAACAGACAGAATTCACCTTCGAAGTTCTTATTGGAGAGAATGAGAGCTCTGATGGGACGTATGAGGTATGCGAACATTTTGCTAGGAAGTATTCGGATAAAGTTACCCTGTTCAGGAGAAGTAGATCAGAAGTTATTTATATTAATGGGGTCGCTACGGGAAGAAGTAATATTATTAAGCTGATTCAAGAAGCGAAAGGAGAGTTTATTGCAATATGTGAAGGGGATGATTATTGGTTGAGTACAGAAAAGTTACAGCGACAAGCCACTTTATTGCAGGAAGACTCTAAAGCAGCCGGCTCTTTTCACGATACCTACATAATTTATGAAGATCAGTCCACACCACAATCCCTTTTTAGGAAAAACTTACCTAACAAGTTGACAACAGCAGATACGTTGGTAGGTCTAAGTCCGTTTCACACAAGCTCTTTAATGTTTAGGAAATCTTGTTTAAAAGAGTTTCCAGATTTCCTGTGGAATGTAGTAAGCTTTGATATGGCACTTTTTTCAGTCGTAAGTTATTTTGGTTATTTGGCAAAAGTTTCTGAAGTTTATAGCGTCTATAGAAAACACGTAGGCGGGATTACAAATACAAAGGGGGTTCAAGAGCGATTTCATGATGAGCGAATAAAACTCCTCAAAACACTAGATTTATTTCATGAACAGAAATATGCCGATGTTGTAGACCAAACGATTCGTCATCATCAAAAGGCAAAACAAGTGATAAGAAAAGAGAAGGTAAAACGAATGTTTAAAAGAATTTTGAGAAAAGAGAAATGAAAGACTTCGTTGAATTAAAACCATCTCTAAGAATGATGGATCGGTATGTTATTCGAAAAGGAATCTTAGATTCGATTCAAAAGAGTATGGAGTCCTTTAACGGCAAATTATTGGACTTTGGTTGTGGAAAAATGCCCTACAGAAGTTTTCTAGAATCTAACTCGAATATAGAAGAATACGTTGGTATGGATATATCAAGTGATTTGGATTATGGGGCAGTAAAGCCAGATGTTACATGGGATGGAGTTACGATGCCCTTTGGAGATAATGTGTTTAATGTCACTTTTGGAACAGAAGTACTAGAGCATTGTCCTGATCCTCAGCGCGTTTTGGATGAAAACTATCGTGTGCTGAATGAGGGAGGAATACTTTTTTTTACCGTTCCTTTTTTGTGGAACCTGCATGAAGTACCATACGATGAATTTAGATATACTCCTTTTTCATTGGAGAGAATGTTGAAGAAGGCTGGGTTTGATGAAGTAAACATCTATCCAACGGGTGGGTGGCATGCAAGTTTTGCCCAAATGATTGGCTTATGGTGCAGAAGAGCAGCTGGAGGTAAGTGGTCAACGCTTCTTTTCTCAATTCTATTCTACCCTTTTTGGAGGTTGTTGATTCGAAAAGATAAACCTGTAAAAAAAATGGGGGAGGGTACGCTTATGCCAGGACTGTATGTAGTTGCAAAAAAATAAAGTAGAGTGAATAAGGAAGGCAAAATTATCATATTCTCACCATCAAAAGATGCTTATTCAGAGACGTTTATTCAGGCACACCGTAAACTAAATGACGGAAAAGTTATTTTTATTCATGGTGCCTATTCATCCTTGAAGAATGATGATGGGAGTCTTTTGATTTCAAAATCATTTAAGTATTTACTCAAAGGAGTAACTCATCTATTGAAGAGCACTAAAGCGAAAGACGTTGATTTTGAGATCAAAAGACTCTTTAAGAAAAATATAATCAAAGGTGTCTTAGTAGAGTATGGTACTCATGCCGCTTACATTATTCCTTATTTAGCAAAGTATAATATACCTATAATTACTCATTTTCATGGCTACGATGCGTCAATGTATAACACTATAAAAGAGTACAAAGAAAAGTACCAGCGTGTCGTATTTCAGTATTCAGACGCTGTAGTAGGCGTTTCTAATTTGATGTGTCAAATGCTGAAAGATCTTGGTTGTCCTGAGGAGAAGGTGATTTACAATGTTTATGGTCCAGACCCTAAGTTTGCGAATCTTACAAGATTATTGGAGGGTAAGAAGCTTTTGGCAATTGGCCGTTTTGTGGACAAAAAAGCGCCCTACTATTTAATTCTCGTGATGAAAAAAGTAGTTGAAAGACATCCTGATGCGGTATTGGAAATTGCCGGTGATGGAGCTCTAAAGGATGCTTGTGTAAATTTGGTGAACTATTTTGGACTTGAAAAAAACGTTCTTTTTTTAGGAAAAACTTCGCCTGAAACACTTGTAGAAAAGATGACAAAAGCTTCTGCTTTTGTGCAACATTCACTTACACCATCTTCTGGAGATAAAGAAGGAACCCCATTGTCTATTTTAGAGGCAACTGCAGCCGGAGTACCCGTGATTGCTACTAAGCATGCGGGTATTCAAGATGTTGTGGTGGACGGAGAAACAGGGTATTTGTGCGATGAGCACGATGTAGATGGGATGGCAGATCATTTGTCTGAATTGCTCTCAGATCAAGGAAGGTTAATCAGTATGGGGACGGCAGGTAAAGAAAGAGCAAAAAGGCACTTCACACAAGAAAGGCATTTGGAAGAACTAGATAAACTGTTTAATAAGTAAATTGATATGTTATTCAACTCCATTGATTTTGCATTTTTTCTGCCATTGGTTTTTGCTATATATTGGTTGGTAGGCTCACAGCGAATTAAGGGACAGAATTTGGTTTTGCTTCTAAGTAGCTATGTTTTTTATGGATGGTGGGATTATCGCTTTCTTGGTTTGATTGTTTTATCCACCATTGTTGATTATGGTGTAGGAATCGGTATAGAAGGTACAAGCAGTCAGGGAAAAAAACGCTTGTTTTTATGGCTAAGCCTGATATTTAACCTTGGGTTACTAATGTTTTTCAAGTACTACAACTTTTTTCTAGACAACATTAGTGAAGCTTTTACTTTTTTTGGAAGTAGTATCTCTAGTGAACGCCTTGAAATAGTTCTCCCGGTAGGAATTAGCTTCTACACCTTTCAAACATTGAGTTACTCAATTGATGTGTACAGAGGTCAACTTAAAGCAACTAATTCTCTATTAGAATTTGCTTCATTTGTTAGTTTTTTTCCTCAACTTGTGGCAGGTCCCATAGAGCGAGCTACGAACCTGCTTCCTCAGTTTCAGCGTATAAGACAATTTGATTATTCAAAAGCTGTAGATGGTTGTCGACAAATATTGTGGGGGCTATTCAAAAAAGTAGTTATTGCAGATAGCTGTGCTCACTATGCAAATGAAATATTCGGTAGCTATCAAGAAATGAATGGGTTGACATTATTTATAGGAGCAATCTTGTTTACTTTTCAGATTTATGGTGATTTCTCAGGCTACAGTGATATTGCTATTGGGACGGCTAGGTTATTTGGTTTTGATTTGATGAAGAATTTTGCCTTTCCATACTTTTCGCGTGATATAGCAGAGTTTTGGAGAAGGTGGCATATTTCATTGTCAACATGGTTCAGAGACTACTTGTATATACCTCTAGGAGGTAGCAAAGGAGGAACGGCAATGAAAGTCAGAAACACATTTATTATCTTTTTAGTTAGCGGTTTTTGGCATGGTGCGAACTGGACCTTTATTGTATGGGGAGGACTCAATGCACTTTACTTTCTTCCGCTTCTCTTGAGAAATAAAAACAGAAGAAATATGGAGATCGTTGCAGAAAATCGCTCTCTACCGTCTGGAAAAGAACTGTTTCAAATGGGGGTAACATTTTTAATGGCAGTACTTGCGTGGGTGTTTTTTAGGTCTACAAACGTGACCGAAGCGCTAACTATTCTGATGAAAATATTCACAGACTTCTTCAGTATGCCACAGGTATTCCCTAAAAGTGTCTTTGCCCTTATTTTTATATTCATCCTTGTGGAATGGATGGGTCGAAAGCAAGAGTTTGGTTTTCAGGTAATCCAATCTATCAAAAGTAAGAAGTTGCGTTTGGCATCTTACTACATGATTGTATTGTTTGTTTTATACAATGCCGTTAGTGAAGTTGACTTTATTTATTTCCAATTTTAGTATAGATGAAAAAATTTGTTCTGAAGTCGTTATTGTTTGTTTTGCCCGTATTGATTGCAGGTATGGCTTTAGAGGTTATGGTGAGGCAGGTACCTAACGACTACAGCGTTAAATTTGATAGACTCCAATCGGCTTCGAAAGAACTTGAAGTATTGATTTTAGGAAGTTCACATACCTATAGAGGTGTTGATCCCAAGTATTTTACACACAAAGCAATCAACATGGCAAACGTCTCTCAAACTTTTGATATCGATCGTATGGTATTTGATTGGAGTGTTGATCAGTTGGACAATTTGAAGTTAGTTGTTTTGGAAATTAGTCACTTCAGTTTTTTCGCTGAATTGAAAAACGGAAAAGAAAGTTGGCGAATCAAAAATTATAATCTCTACACAGATTTAAGAATGGATTATTCTATCAAACACAACGTTGAGATACTAAATTCTCCGTTAAAAAAGAATATCAAGATTCTTAAGGATTATTATCTGTCAGGTCAAACAAATGTAGTCTGTGACGAGAATGGATTTGGTGGTTTCACAAAAACGATGCCCTTAAAACAATTGAAGAAAAACGGAGCTGCGCACGCTGAACGTCATAACAAAGACATCAATAATTTTAAAGAAGAATATGTGGAATACCTGAATGAAATCTTGGATATATGTGAGGAAAATGATATTCAAGTGTTAATTTATTTTCCTCCAGCTTTCAAGACCTACGCAGATGGGTTAGATTCCACACAGCTTAATATGACGCTTGAGAAAGTCGAAGAAGCAGTAGCAAAGCATTCGAATGTGGTTTTTAAGAATTTGCTGTATGCTGAAGAATTCACTCATGAAGATTATAAAGATTCAGATCACCTCAACGTCAAAGGTGCGGAAAAGTTGTCTAAGATTTTGGACGCTACAATTACAAAAATCCTAAACTAGATGGATCATAACCGCTGCGATCTATAACTTAATCTTATCTTTGCGCAACTGTTCACTATGAAGAAAAAAGAAAACTCTTATCTTGACCATTTACGCTTTTACTATAAGTACTTGGGGTGGAGAATTCCGGTTGGTTTGACAATCAGTATTTTTGTAGGTTTATTGGATGGGTTTGGGTTGGCGATGTTCATGCCGCTGCTTCAAGCACCGGAAATATCTGGAGATGGTGTTTCGCAAAAAGGTCTTGAGAACTTATCCTTTCTATTGGATATTTTGGCATTTTTTGGTCCGGTTACAATTTATTCCACATTGATTTTTATTTTGGTGCTCTTTACCTTCAAGGGGGCACTAAAGTTTTTTGAGGGAGCTTTTAACGTGAACACAGCACAACTCTTTATTTCTAAGGTGCGTTATCAAATGGTGGAGGGGCTAGAAACAATGCAGTTTGAGAAGTTCGTTCAGTCAGATGTGGGGAGGTTGCAGAGTTCAATGAGTGGGGAGGTAATTAAAGTGTCCATGTCTTACAAAAGTTTCTTTGCTACTATGCAAAGTATTGCTGTGATATCGGTGTACATCTTTTTAGCCTTTATCGCTAACCCAGAATTTGCGCTTTTGGTTGTTATTGGAGGGGTAATTACCAATCTTCTGTTTCGAATAATCTACAAAAAGACAAAACAAATATCAGAGTCTATAACGGTTCAAGGACATCGTTTTCAAGGGCTTTTAATCCAAGCAGTAGCTCATTTCAAATACCTTAAGTCTACTGGAAGATTTGAAAAGTATGGAGAGAAAATGAATGCCTCTATTGGCTTAGTGGAGAGTTATAACAAGAGAATGGGGTATATTCAAGCTTTTGTAACGGCCATTCGAGAGCCAATGGTGTTGCTAATTGTTATTTTTGTTATAATTATTGAGCTAGTAGTTTTTGAGCAAGCTTTCTCTATTATAGCATTGAGTTTATTGTTTTTTTACCGATCACTTAACACA
Organism: uncultured Flavobacteriales bacterium; assembly: GCA_964387945.1. GTDB lineage: Bacteria > Bacteroidota > Bacteroidia > Flavobacteriales_D > Parvicellaceae > Parvicella. The sequence goes on from CAYLYX010000008.1 coordinate 63,174, forward strand.
CTTATGACGCTTCAACACAGTTGGAATGGTTTTTTGGCGGTATCTGGATCAATGTCTAATGTGAGAGCATTCCTGAAGGAGTTAGTTTGGTTTAGAGAAGAACAAAAACCAGATAAACCTTTTGACTTTAATAGTAAGCTGAGTCTTAAGGATGTTTCATATGCCTACAAAGCAACGGATGCAGGTTTTGCGTTGCAAAATGTGAATCTTGAAATTAAGAAAAATAGTACTGTGGCGTTTGTCGGTCAGAGTGGTAGTGGGAAAACAACACTTGTGAATATTATAGCTGGACTGTTGCCATACCAATCGGGCTCGATTAAAATCGATAATTATGAATTGGAGGATCTGAATAAATTTTCCTATCGAAAAAAACTGGGTTATATTACTCAAGAGCCGGTGATTTTCAACGAGGATATCTTTAACAATGTGACTTTTTGGGAAGAACGAACCCCCGAAAATATGGAGAAATTTTGGCATATATTGAAACTAGCTGCAATCGATGATTTCATTAAAGAGTTACCGGAAAAGGAGGAAACATTACTCGGTAATAATGGGATAAACTTAAGTGGGGGACAAAAGCAACGAATTACGATCGCAAGAGAGTTATATAACAACAAAGAAATCTTGATTCTTGATGAGGCTACATCTGCTTTAGATTCGGAAACAGAATCAGTAATTCAGCAAAATATTGATCAGCTAAAAGGTCGAATGACTATTTTAATAGTCGCCCACAGACTTTCTACTATCAAGAATGCAGATAGAATTGTATTTATGGAGAAGGGAGTGATTAAGGATGTTAATAGTTTCGAAGGTTTATTGGAAACAAATGATGATTTTAATCGAATGGTTAGTTTACAAAAGCTTGGAGAATGATAAATAAGAGTAAAATATTTTGTATCTCTTTTCAGAGAACAGGAACTACTTCAGTGGGAGGTTTTTTTAAAGATCAAGGGTTTCGTGTTGCAAACTATGGAGTATCAAGAAGAAATGAATGGGGAATTTCTGCATTTGAAAATGATTATGAACGAATATTTAGTTCTAAAGATTTTAAAAAGTCTAGAGTTTTTGAAGATGGTCCCTGGTGGTATACGGATTTGTACAAATTGCTTTTTTTTAGATTCCCATCATCTAAATTTGTTATGCTAACGCGAGACGCTGACCATTGGTTTGATTCTATGCTCAGTCACTCAGGTGGGAAGACGCTCGGGAACTCCTACATTCATGCTTTTTTGTATCGAAGAGAGCAAGAATGGTTTGACAAACATCCTGATTTAGTTGCGGTAGATAAACTAAGGAACGACATGCCATTATTAGAAGAGCATAGAGCTCTCTATACGGAAATATACAACACAAGAATTGAGGAAATTAGACGCTTTTTTAAGCGTAATAATGGTTTGGATAGGTTGTTCGAGGCAAGTTTATACGATGATAACCTTTGGCAAAAGATGGGGCAGTTTTTCGGAATCTCCGTTCCAGATGATTACATTTCACATAGAAACAAGACAGACAAATAATAAGAAAAAAGTTAATTATGAGAATAGCTATAATGCAACCCTACTTCTACCCCTATCTGGGATATTTTAGCTTAATCAAGAACACAGAAAAATTCATTTTATTTGATCCCGTTCAATATATTAGACATGGGTGGATTGAGAGAAATAGGGTTCTAAAACAGAATGGTGGTTGGAACTATGTTCAAGTGCCTCTCGTTAAAAATAAGGGGAGGGAGACAATCATTAAGGATTTGGAAGTCAGAGTCAATGAAAACTGGAAGGCTAAAATTTTAGGTCAGTTGACTTTTTACAAGAAAAAAGCACCTCACTATCATCAAGTGATAAATCTCTTGAAGGATTCTTTGGATGAGAACGAGACTTCACTTGTTCGTATTGTTGAGAATACGTTAAAAATGACTTGTGATTATATTGGTATAAAGCATGATATTCTAGTATTCAGCGAAATGAATGTCAAAATTTCATCAGAAGAAATCAAGGATCCTGATGATTGGGCACTGCAGATATGTAAGAAAATGCACGGGGTAGATGAGTATTGGAATCCTCCAGGAGGAAAAAGTTTTTTTAGTAGAGAGAAGTATGAAGAAGCGGGTATAAAATTGAAGTTTCATGAGATGGAGCTAAATGAGTACCCTCAACTTGGAGATGAATTTGAGAAAGGACTGTCAATTATTGATGTGCTGATGTTTAACAGCCCCGAAGAGGTTAAGGCAATGCTTGATAATTACTCTCTTTCATGAAAGAAATTGGAGGTTACTTTGGACTAGAGCTAAATGAACGTGGTCACTACCACAGTAATTTAGATGCGTTGTATGTCAATTCTGGAAGACATGCTCTTGAGCACCTGCTAAAATCAATTCAGGCAAAAAAAATATACTTACCAGCTTATAATTGCAATGTTCTTTTGGAGGCCGTTGACCGGGCAAATGTAGACTACGTCATTTACAATGTTCAAGCAAACTTAGAACCAAACTTAGATTTCAGTGTTTTGCAAAAGGATGACTACGTAGTCGTTACCAACTATTTCGGTATGATGGATGATTACATCGATCAACTAGTGGCAAAGCATAAAAATATTATAGTTGATTGCGCTCAAAGCTTCTATTACTTCCCAAAGTCGTACTTAGCAAATAATTACTTTTTTTACTCCCCCCGGAAGTTTTTTGGTGTTTCGGATGGCGGAATTTTATTCCCCGCTATCGGTCAGGGAGATGATTATCTAAGAGACGTTTCGATCCAAAGAATGGAGCACCTGCTTGTTCGAAGGGATCTTGATGCTGGAAGAGGATATGCCAAATTTCAGGATAATGATGGTGAACTCAGTCTAGAACCTATAAAATTAATGTCTAAACTTACACAAGACATCTTGCGAAGTATAGATTACGAGCAAATTCGAGAAAAAAGGCTTGCCAATTATTTGTACTTGGAAAACGAGCTAGGAAAGTTGAACGAGTTTCAGTTGCACAGATCAGGAGTTCCAATGGTTTATGCTTTCTTGGGAAGCAAGGACTTACGAGCTTATCTGATTCAACATAAAGTCTATGTAGCTCAATATTGGCCTAACATCCTTGGAGCACAAAGTCTTAACGCTACAGAAAAAAGCCTTTCGGAGAATTTGCTCGCCTTGCCAATAGATCAGCGCTACGACATAGAAGATATGAAATTTATCGTTACTTTGGTAAAACAGTTTTTTGATTAGAATGTCCGGAGGTAAAGAGAGTGTGCATAAAAAGAGTAACGACTTAGAGGTAGTTCTGAAAGAACTGAATGAGTCAATTGAATCAATTGATTTTGGATGTACTAAAGAAACAGACCCTCCAATTGTCTTGATTTGCGGTTGTGCGAGGTCAGGATCTACACTCATGTTACAAACGTTGGCTAACACAGGGATATTCTCCTACCCAACAAATTTGGCAGCACGATTTTACAAGAATCCTGCGTTTGGGATTAAAGTACAGCAAGCACTAGTTGAGTTTGATCCCATCAATCAAATAGGATTTTCCAAGGAGGTTGATTTTTCATCAAAATTGGGTAAAACTTTTGGGGCAATGGCTCCAAGTGAGTACTGGTACTACTGGAGGCAGTTTTTTTCTTTTGGAGATACGCAAAGGTTGTCCTCGGATGAATTTAACGCGGTCGATATGAAGGCGTTTATTCATGGACTTGCTCAATTTCAAAACCTTACTGGGAAACCTTTGACTCTGAAAGGAATGATGCTGAATTGGAACCTTTCAGATTTATATAACCACTACAAAAATTTTGTCTTCTTGGTAGTTGAGAGAGAGCCTTTTTTTAATGCACAATCGCTCCTGTTTGCCAGAGAGAAGTACTATGGAGACAGATCAAGCTGGTACTCGTTTAAACCAGAGGAGTATACTGCTTTGAAGGATAAGTCGCCCATTGAGCAAGTAGCTGGTCAAGTTGTGTATACCAATAATGCGATAGAACGTGAGCTTAAGTTGATTCCAGAGAAGAATGTGCTCAAAGTGACGTATGAAAACTTTTGCTCATCTCCAGAAAAGACGATTATAGAGCTATGTGATAAAGTTAATTTAATTGGAAGTTGTCAGCTACAATTAGATCGAAATAGGCTGGCAAAAGTTGCTCCGAGTATTGAGGCGCAAAATAGTGTTAGGATTAGTAGTGCCGAAGCTCAAGAATTACGTGATTACATTCATCGATATCAGGAAGGTATAGAAGGGTGATTTATTGATGGCGGTCTAACTGCTTTCTCCCTTTATCAGGCTAATGTGGAGTGATACGGAGCGCATGGAGTAGTTCGTAATATTTAACCATTAGTTAAAATAATAATGTTACTTTTGTTTAAGAATGTAGAACACAACGGGCGTAGTTCTCTAGGATTAATTTAGAGTAAATACTACCCGATGACAAAAAACTTAAAAACACAAATTACCGTATGAGAGCAATGATGATAGGGCTTGGCCCAGAGTATAATTATCCTGGGGATTACGCAACATGGAGAAGAGAGAATACAAGGTATGCCAGTAATCATGGAGCTTCTTTAATCTCAAGATCAATTGCAAAAGAGTTCTCTGCAGATTACATTGACAACTTCGATAATATAGATGAGCTGAAAGAAAAGTACGATACTTGCTTTATAGCATTTGCAACTCACTTAACGACATGGAGAGATGTTTCTGAATACGCAGATATTGTGGAGAAGTTGAACATGAAGACGATTGCATTATCATTAGGTGTTCAGGATTATATGGGGTCAATGGATCGTGTTTTTAAGATTCACCCGTCCTTGAAACGATTGTTGACGTATATCTCCGACAGAAGTGGTTACGTAGGAGTTAGAGGGCACTATTCCGCTAGCTTACTTTATAAGAACGGTTTTAGAAATGTGGTTCCAACGGGCTGCCCAACGATGTACTGGAGGATGGAGAATAATATGAATATTCAGAAGCCAGAAAAGTTTGAGAACCCTATTTTAGTTTATCAGAAAACGGTAGCAGGCTTTTCCAATATCATTAACAATGCTACTCCCGTAGGACAGGATTTTATTGATGAACCAATTTTTACGGATCGTTTAAAAAATGATACCAAACTATACCAGACGGAAACAGAGTGGTATGCAAAGCAATCCAATTCAAAAGAGATTCTGGGAATAATTGAAAGTAAAGGAGTTTTTCATGAGACATTCCAAGAGTGGTTTGATTTTGTAAATCAAAGTGATTTTGTTGTTGGACCAAGACTTCATGGATGTATAGCAGGGCTTTTGTTAAATAAGCCTGCAGTAATGCTTGCAAGAGACGTTAGGGTTAATGAAATTGCGGAATTTTATAACATCCCAAAGTATACCTATACAGAACTAAAGGATAAGTCTGTTGCTGATATTTTTGAGGAAGCAGATTACAGTGCTTTTAATAAAACGCATGCAATTCGATACTCTAATTACCTTAAGTTCTTAGCGGATAACGATATTTATGACCATAATCTAAAAGATGACAAGTCTCACGAAGATTATGTTTACACACGTGATGATTTGATCGTTACTTCTGCGATCGTTAATCAAGATATTCAATCGTTGAAGTTAAAAATGGAAGAAATGGAGAGATTGGATAGTATGACTACCAGTCAGAAAATCAAGAATAGAATGAAATCGAACAAAACGATTTACTCCACCTACAGAAGAATTAAATACGGAAAGTAAGCTATGCTAAATGTCACTAAAACTTTTCTTCCTCCACTGAAGGAATACATGGAGCATGTAGAAAAGGCTTTTGATAGGGCGTGGCTAACGAATAGAGGTGGTCTGGTTAAAGACCTTGAAAAAAAGTTATGTGATCATCTCAAAGTAGATTGGACATTACTTATGGCCAATGGTACATTACCGATTCAGTTTGCGCTAAAGGTGTTAGGAAAGCAAAAAGAGGTGATAACGACTCCTTTCAGTTACGTGGCAACTACTTCATCAATCATTTGGGAGAACTGTGAGCCCATTTTTGTGGATATACATCCCGATTACCTTACAATTGATGAGCGACTAATAGAGGATGCAATTACTGAGAATACAACTGCTATTCTTGCCACTCATGTGTATGGAAATCCATGTCACGTAGAAGAAATCGAAAGAATTGCAAAAAAATATAGTTTATCTGTTATTTATGACGCTGCTCATTGTTTCGGTGTAGAATACAAAGGGGAGAGCATTTTTAATTATGGAGATGTCTCTACTTGCAGTTTTCATGCTACCAAATTATTCCATACAGCAGAGGGAGGAGCTATTTTTTGTAACGATCTAAAGTTGAGAGACGATTTGTTTCATTGTCATAATTTTGGACATACCGGTCCTACAGACTTTTACGGGGTTGGAGTGAATGGTAAAATGTCTGAACTTCAAGCAGCAATGGGATTGGCAGTGCTACCTCACATCGATGATATTGTGCAGGGAAGAAAGGCATTAGTCGATCGATACAATAATGAACTTGATTTTTCTAAGATGACATCCTTGAAAATAAGAGAGGCTACATTATGGAACTATAGCTATTATCCTGTCGTTTTCGAAAATGAAGAGAGCTTACGAGCGGCCATTAAACGGTTAGAAGATAGTGAAATTTATGCGAGAAGGTATTTTTACCCAAGTCTAAACACCTTAGATTTTGTTGCTAATAAGCAGGAGTGTCCGGTTTCAGAAAGTATTGCCAGCAGAGTATTGTGCTTGCCACTCTTCTACGGAATGAGCGATTCAGAACAACTTACGGTCATTAATTTGATTAATCAGAATTCCTGAGTGGGTCAGGTGTGCTAAGTATATTGGGATGTTAACGTTGGGAAAATTTCACATGTATTAAGTACTTTAAACTATGTCTACTAACAAACTATTTGTAACCATTTGCGTGCAAACTTATAATCACGAAAAGTACATCAGTCAATGTTTAGACAGTTTGTTAATGCAGGAGTCGACATATGACTACGAAATTCTAATCGGAGAGGATGATAGCGATGATAATACAAGGAAAATTTGTATAGATTACGCTGAGAAGTATCCAGACAAGATAAGACTTAACCTGAATCGAAGAGAGGATGTTATTCATATCAATGGAAAACCATCAGGTCGTGCGAATATGCTTAAAAATCTTTCAGATAGTCGAGGTAAATACATTGCTCTGTGTGAAGGAGACGACTATTGGATTGATCCGTTGAAAATTCAAAAACAAGTAGATTTTCTTGAATTAAACCCAGACTTTGTAGCGACAACGTCTAATACTTATTATTTAAGAGACGGAGAGACAAAGTACACCTACATTGAGTCAAAAGAACTTTGGCTCAATCGCAAAATGCAGTCCGAGATTCATTACGAAGACATACCACAAAGGATGTTCCCGCATACGACCACATGGATGTTTAGAAGAGAGGCTGTGCATCTCAACGATGAATTCAAAGAGTATCCAATAGGTGATATGCCGCTATTCATGTTGCTTGCAAATCAGGGTAGAATTAACTACAGTAAAGATGTGTATACTGTTTATCGCGTCCATAATGAAGGAGCTTTAGGAACCTTACGAAAGGTTGATCCTCTTCAAAACTTAGAGGCGTATGCCAAAATGTACACTTCTGTGAATCGGCATTGTGAAAATCAATATACTCGAGAAACAGGTCAAGCCATAATTGATGATCATAAGCGGTTGTTGAAGTCTTCACCTTCAATAGACATGGCAAAAAAGAATCATGACCAACTCAAACGCCTTACTTCTCAATACAACATCGACTTTCGAGAAAGTAGACTGAGTTTTATAAGTCAAACCCTTAGGTTTCAGTTTGTAAATTGGCTGAAGGGATTAAAACAGACGATATGGAAAGTGAGAAAGAACAAATGATGGTGTCAGTTTGTGTTCAAACCTATCAGCATGAAGCTTACATTGGTGAGTGCATTGAGGGGATTTTGAAGCAAAAGACGGATTTCCCAATTGAGATAATAATTGGTGAGGATGCCAGTAGTGATGGAACACGCGAAGTTTGTCAGTCGTATGCTGCCCAGCACCCTGATTTGATTAGACTTTTTTTGAGAAAAAGAGAGGATGTAATACATATCGCGGGTAGGCCGACTGGACGGTACAATTTTATGGAAAACCTCAAAGCTGCAAAAGGTAAGTACATTGCTATTTGTGAGGGAGATGATTTTTGGACAGACCCCGAAAAGCTGCAAAAACAAGTAGACTATATGGAGTCAAACCCTCAATGCAGCTACTGTTATCACCATTGGAGATCTTATGACCAGACGGAAGGTAAGATTGTTGGGAAATTATTTAAAAGCGATAGAACCCTCACTGTATTGTTTAGAAATAACTTTGGGAAGCTTCCCGATCAATTTAGAGAAGTGTATAATTCAGATAACTTCCTAAAATTTATTTTGTCTACCAAGGGATATACTCACTTCATTGATGGAGTTAAGCCAGCTATTTATCGAATGCACTCTGGTGGTATGTGGAGTAAAGTAGATAGCGAGTTCAAACTAAAGAATAGGTTAGAAACATGGCTCAAGATAAAAGAAGTGTATCAAGGGTCAGAACACCAAGTAAAAGCGGATAGTGAAATAATAAAAACGATTGTAGATATTGATGCTCATCAAAAGAAAACGGGTAAACAAATTTTAGACAAATCCGTACGCAGTACAATTGCAGACCTTGGACTTTTCAATGCATACTTACGTTATAGATTTAAACTGTACAGAACAAAATTGTTCCCAAAATCACGGAACAAATAAGAGGATTAGTATCTTTACGCTTAAAGCGTAAGACTATGCCAAAAATTCTTGATTGTACCTTTAGAGATGGAGGTTATTATACCAACTGGGACTTTGATGATGTCTTGGTTGATAGATACCTAAGTAGTGTTAATCAACTACCTATTGACTATGTTGAAGTTGGCTATAGAAGTCGTCCGCTTGAAGGATATTATGGTAGGTTCTTTTACTGCCCGATTTCTCTGCTTCGGATCCTGAGACAAAAATGTCAAAAGAAGATTGCAATTATTCTCAATGAAAAGGATGTAAGAGTAAATGATGTTGAAGAATTACTGGGACCTTGTGTCGAATATGTTGACATGGTTAGAATTGCAGTTAATCCAGCACACATTTCGCGTGCAGTTGATTTGGCAAAGGAAATAAAGGCTTACGGGTATGAAGTAGCCTTTAATGTAATGTATATGTCTAATTGGGGCGATTACGATAATTTTTTCGACTCACTGGGACAATTGAATGGGTTAGTTGATGCGTTTTATATGGTAGATTCGTATGGTGGTGTTTACCCAGAAGATGTTGAACGAACTGTGCATGAGTTAAAGAAGCACCTTTCTGTTCCACTCGGTTTTCATGGTCATAACAACTTGCAGTTAGGTTTGATCAATACCCTAAAAGCGAGAGAGCTTGGAGTAGAGTTTCTTGATGCCACGATTACTGGTATGGGAAGAGGAGCCGGTAACCTTAGAACAGAATTGCTTTTGACAGCATTAAATGGTAAATATGGCTTGAAAGTAGATTTTAATGCGCTCAGCAAAGTTGTTGGAGGTTTTGAGGAAATGCAGCGTGTGATGCAGTGGGGAACAAGCTTGCCTTATATGGTTTCTGGTGCAAATTCACTTCCCCAGAAGGATGTCATGGAATGGATGGTAAAAAGGTACTATTCCCTAAATAGTATTATTAGAGCCCTTGCGAACCAATCTTCTGGTGTGGAAGATAATCAACAATTTGAATCATATACACCAGTAGTCAATCTGTCTAGAAAAGTTTTGATTCTTGGAGGAGGTCCATCAGTATTAGAGCACAGTGAATCCATTATTGAATTGATAGCTAATGATCCCAGTATTATGTTGATTCATGCCAGTTCAAAGAATGCTAGAATTTTCGAAGATCTCGAAAATGAACAAATCTTCTGCCTTATGGGGAACGAAGGACATCGTTTGGAAGATGTTTTTGGTAACCAAAAGGTTAAGAATGGAAGTTGTTTGCTTCCTCCATATCCAAGAAAAATGGGAACCTACATTCCTGAGGTCTACCTTGATAATTGTTTCGAACTAGAAAAAGAAGTTTCTACAACCTTCGGAGCCAACTCTCAAACTAGCATGGCGCTGACGTTGTGCGAATTAAATGAGGTAGAGGAGGCTATGCTTATAGGTTTTGACGGATACTCTGGCAGCAATATAACGTCAAAAGATCAGGAACTATTTATTGAAAATGAGAATCTCTTCTTGGCAGCAAAAAAAATGGGAATGAGGCTTGAAGCGTTAACTCCAACACGCTACCAAAATCTTATTAGAAAATCAATCTACGAAAGAATTTAATGAATTACATTGTTGTTATTCCAGCGCGATTGCAATCAACACGACTTCCCAGAAAGCCGCTCGTGGAAATATTAGGTAAGTCTATGATTCAAAGAACTTATGAGCAGTGCTTGAAGGCCGTGCCAAAGGAATTTGTGGTAGTAGCAACAGATAGTGAAGAAATTCGAAAGCACTGTGAAGAGTTAGGGATGAACGTTGTGATGACATCAACGTTATGTTTAACAGGTACAGACCGCATAGCCGAGGTAGCTAAACGAATAGATGCAGATTACTATATTAATGTCCAGGGCGATGAACCAGTTATTAATCCTAAAGATATAAAAAAGGTAGTTGAAGTACTGAGAAACCGGACTTTTGATGGAGAGATTATCAATGGATACTCATCGATTGACAATGAAGACGATTACAGGTCGTTATCTGTTCCAAAAGTCGTTTTTCGAGAAGATAAGCGACTTATGTATATGTCTAGGTCACCGATTCCTGGAAATAAAGATGGAGTTTTCGAATGTGCATTTCGTCAAATTTGTATTTATGCATTTCCAAAGTCTGCGTTATTACAATTTAGTGCTATCGGGTCTAAGACCTATTTTGAGGGTATGGAAGATATTGAAATCTTAAGGTTTCTAGAGTTAGGATATGACGTCAGAATGATTGAAATGACAGCCGATTCCATTCCAGTAGATCACCCAGAAGATGTGACAAAAGTAGAAAAGTACCTTACAAAGAATGGAAGAGATTAAAACAATTTTTTGGGATTTTGACGGTGTAATACTGGACTCCAATCATGTTCGAGAACAAGGGTTTCGTGAGGTGCTCAAGGAGTATCCAAAAGATCAAGTAGAGCAGTTAATAGCTTATCATAGCAAAAACGGAGGATTATCTAGGTATGTAAAGTTTCGCTATTTCTTAGAAGAAATCCTATCTCAGGAAGCTACTGATCTACAAATTGAAAGAATGGCCATGGCATTTTCTCAGATTATGAAGGAACTTCTGGTCGATAAAGAAAATCTGATTCAAGAAACGGTGAATTTTATTCGTAAAAATCATCATAATTACAGAATGTTTGTAACCTCGGGTTCTGACCAGAAGGAACTACGTTTTTTATGTGTTGCACTAGAGTTGTCGACATATTTTGAGGGAATTTATGGCTCTCCAAAACCGAAAACAATATGGATCAAAGAACTGCTAGAACAACATCAACTGAGACCTAATGAATGTGTCATTATTGGAGATTCTATTAATGATTATGAAGCAGGAATGGATAACCATATTAACTTTATGGCTTATAACAACGACAACTTGATCAAACTAAATACGATCGAACCAATTTATTGAGAAGTTGAAACATATTTTTTACATACAAAATCACATCACAAAAATTTGTATGGATAGCGTTGTAGCTCATCTCAAAATTCCATGGTCAGATGTAGTAATCATTTGTTTCGAAAAGTACTGGAGTTCTTTCGGTAAGAGAAATTATCCAGAGGCAATGATTGTGCTGAACGAAATGGATAAGAACTCTGGAAGGGATGGAGGTTTCTCTGGTGTTAAGAATGAGTGGAGAAGAAAGAAGTATGCGGATCAGATTATTAAAGGGAATAACTTTTACCTCTACTCACCTGTTGATAGCAGGAACATTCACAGACATTTGATTTTTTCTCGGCATTGCCAAGGATACTATATTATAGAAGAAGGATTAGCCTCTTATTTTGACTTCAGCCATATGAAGTTTCAGAAGAAAAACATGGGTCTTAAGCGATTTTTTTTGCCTAAGGCGAGTCAGTACATCAGTCAGTATCCAGTAAACAGATACGATTCTCTTAAAGGAGCTTTTGGTTTCTATGAAAACGTATATCCTTATTTGGAAGAAAAGGAAATAATTCCTATCAAGATCAATCAAAAGGACGATAATGATGTAGATTACTCAAAACCAGTTTTTATTTGTGACGGTATGGTTGACCACGGGCAGTGTTCTATACCTTTTCTTGTTAAGTTTTTGAGAAACTTTTTTAATACCGGACAACTGGATGACTTCTACATTAAGTTTCATATTCGTCAATCAAAAGAAGAGGTAGATGCGATTCTCGAAATGTTGAATGATTTAGGGGTTAAATTTGAGGTGATGGAAGGAACAGTTATTGTTGAATACTTGTCATATCATGGAAATATTAACCTCTATGGGTTCTACTCTTCACTATTGTTATATAACAAGATACTAGGAAAAGGGGGATCATATGCACTTGGACAAGAGTTTTTGAATAGTCTGCCAGAGGAAGTTCGGGCAATTCGGTCGCGAACAATTTTTGGTGATCGCGTTCGTAACCTGTTTGATAAAGTAGGTGTGAAACAAATAGCAATTAGAAGTGAAGAAACAAATAAATAAGGCCATTAGAGGCATTACAGGTTATCAATTAGTCAAAGCTTCAAGAGATCATGTTTTTGATCTGCTTGGATCAAAATGGTTCAAATCATTTGACTTTAAAACGGTTTTAGATGTGGGTGCAAATAACGGACAGTTTGCAAAATCAACCCGAAAAGCAATGCCGCACATTCGCATTATTTCTTTTGAACCGATACCTAGAGAGTGCGAAGCACTAAAGAATGCTTTTGGAGAAGATAAGAATTATCAGGTTTTTCAAATGGCACTGGGAAGTGAGAAAGGAGAAACCAAATTTTTAGTGAATGAGTTTTCACCTACCAGCAGTTTGCTCGAACAATCCGACTTACAGAAAGAATATTACCCGATTACAGGTGAATCAACAGAAATCAGTGTAACGATAAATCGGCTGGACAATGTACTGGAGCTTAGAAAAGAAGATCAAAATGTGTTGCTAAAAATTGATGTTCAAGGCTTTGAAAAAGAAGTGCTTCTTGGAGCTGAAGGGTTGCTTGACAAAATCGCGCTGATTTATGTTGAATGTAGCTTTAAAGAATTCTACAAGGGACAACCTCTTTTTCATGAAATTTATGAGTTACTATACAAAAAAGGATTTGTGTTTAAAGGAGTTGGGGATCAACTCATGGCAGGAAAAAAAGGAGAACCCACGCAGGTTGATGCGATCTTTGTTAATCAGAAATTTGAATAAATGATATTGGCAAGACTAACAGGAGGTTTTGGGAATCAATTGTTTCAATATGCTTTTGCCAAGGCAGTTGCTAATCGATTGCATACAGAGTTGGTGTTGGATACTTCCTTGTTGGGAAAATCCAATGAAGATGATCAGGTCGTACTACGTTATTTTGACCTGGATTTAATTCAAGTAAAAGAGCGTTTGGCTACCGAAAGAGAAGTTAGGCAGTTTAGTAATGTGTCCTCATCAGGAGCAGTCGATAAAATTAAATTGAAACTGGCACTTAAAACAGGTCGTATTAATTGGTTTGTTCAGAACGGGCATCAGCTCGAGGTCAAACGATCCTTGACCATTAAGGATAATACCGCAATCGTTGGTCGGTTCCAGAGTGAACATTTTTTTGAAGATGCCTACGATGAGGTGAAGTCTTCGTTACTTCCTTCAAATATTCCAGTTAACCAACGGACTAAAGAATTATATAAATCTCTTGAGGGAAAGACAAAAATTGTCTTGCACATTCGAAGAGGTGATTATGTTACGCACCCCACTTTTTCAAAAACAATTGGAGCGTTAGCTATTTCTTACTATGAAGATGCATTGCAACATGTGAAGAACCAATTAGATAAAGAAGAAGAGGTGGCAGTCCTAATTGTTTCAGATGATATCGTTTGGTGTAAAGAAAATCTTTCTCACTTAAACGGTGTTATTGTTGATCAGGAAAAAAGCAAAATTGGGTTTGCATCTGACTTTTGGTTGCTGACTCAGGCAGATTATCTGATCATTTCAAATAGCACGTTCTCCTGGTGGGGCGGCTGGCTTGCAGAAGCACATGGTAAATGCAAAATGATTTGTGCTCCGGCTATCTGGTCAAGAATGCCATCAGGAACTCCAGAAGGAGTACTGCCGGAACGATGGCAAAAAATAAAGAATTCATTTGAACCGCTCCAATAATGCACATACTACTGCTTACATCTTGGTATAAAACAGCACAGCATCCGATGAAAGGCACTTTCTTCGAAGAGCAGGCTAGAGGACTAATGGCACGAGGTCATAGGGTGGTAATTTTATATCCTGAGTTTGCATCATTCAATGGAAGCAATGAAATAAAAGAGGTTCAGTTGAATGATGATGGTCTGTGGACCTACTATGTGCCGTTTAAGTCGAAGATTCCTCGGTTAAAAAAATGGAATTATAAACAGTTTCAGAAGCACACTTACAACGCATTTCAGAAGTATGTCAACAAGCACGGTAGTCCAGACATCATTCACGTCCATACAGTATTTTATGCAGGCATTGCAGCGGCTTATATTTCGGAAAAAACGGGTATACCTTATGTTTTAACAGAGCATTTTACTCCATTCATCACGGGCGGAATAACAGATAAGGTAGACATTGATATTAGCAAAGTTGTATTTGGAAAATCAAAACAAAACATTGCCGTAAGTACTGGCTTTCGTGAGTTGTTAGAAAATAAGTTAGCGCTTCCTGAAGGAACTTTTAAGGTTATTCCAAATATGGTAAACGGATTGTTTTTAGCAGAGGATGCTCGAAGAAAAGAATGGCAACCTGAGGAGTCTTTTACTTTTTTTACCATGTCATTTCTCACCGAGCGAAAGAATCATCGTCTGATGTTGCAGGCTTTTCAGAAATTTGTCGGGGAGTATCCCAATTCCCGGTTTGTTATTGGCGGAGACGGCACGATCCGGAATGAACTAGAGGAGTATATTGATGAACTTGGACTTTCTACCAGTGTCGTTATGCTAGGGCAGTTGAGTAGAGTAGAGGTGCTGAATCAGATGAAGAAAACGCATTGCTTTTTGTTGGCAAGTACGTTTGAAACCTTTGGAGTGGTTTTGATTGAGGCGATGGCTTGTGGAGTCCCCTGTGTATCTACTGATTCAGTTGGTCCCAGAGATATTATGAGTGCTACCAATGGGAAGCTGGTAGAAAGTTTTGACCCAGATGATTTTTATCATGCGATGAGAGAAGTCTATAACAACTATGAAGAATATCAAGCAGACAAGATATATGAAGAATGTAAAAGCAAGTATTCTGAATCGGTTGTGCTCGAACAGCTTGAGCGGGTCTATAATTTGTAATATCTTTGAAAAGAATACTGTTATAAATGAAGCTACAAAAGCTATACATATTAATTGGAACACGTCCCAACTTTATTAAAGTCACTCGCTTCAAAGAGTTTGAAGATCGGTACGGTTTTAAAGTAAAAATTATCCATACAGGTCAGCATTATGATGACAACATGGCGAATATCTTCTTTGACCAGTTTGATTTGAGGCCAGATTATTTCTTGAATGTTGGAGGGTTAACACCTAACGCTCAGGTCGGACAGGTTATGCTTAAGTTAGAAGAGTTGTTTGAAGAGATTGGAAAACCAGATTTTTTTATGGTTCCAGGAGATGTGAATTCTACCTTGGCGGGAGCGGTTGCTGCAAATAAATTGGGAGTACCACTCATTCATCTGGAAAGTGGTTTGCGTTCTTTTGATAAAAAAATGCCTGAAGAACATAACAGAATTGTAGCAGATAATTTAGCCAATATTTGTTTTGTGACCGAACCATCTGGGCTTGAAAATATTAAAGACGAGAACATACAGGCTAAAACTTATCATGTGGGAAATACGATGATAGATACCTTAGTCAAGTTTGAACCTAGAATAGAAGAGAGTTCAGTGATTAATGAACTCAATTTAATAGATAAGGACTACACTTTGTGTACTTTTCACCGGCCTTCCAACGTGGATTCGCTGGAGCAGCTAACCAAGTTGTCTGAATTGCTAAAAAAGCTTTCGTCAAAACTGACGACTGTCATTCCGTTGCATCCAAGAACAAAAAAAATGTTGGAGGAATTTGAGTTAATGGAAGAACTAAAAGGAAATGAGAATCTAATCATTTCGGATCCAATTGGCTATTTCGAATTCCAGAAATTAATCAAGTATAGTAAAGTGGTAATTACTGATTCTGGGGGGATTCAGGAAGAAACAACCTTTAGACAGGTGCCTTGTCTTACCGTTAGAGAGAATACCGAACGTCCAATTACTATTTCAAAAGGGACCAATACATTGGTAAGGTTTGATACGCAAGAGATTTTGACATGGGTCGATAAAATAATTCTAAAGGAGTACAAGACCGGAGAAGTTCCACAGTATTGGGATGGACACACTACCGAACGGATATATGAAGTGCTTTGCGAACAATAGACTATATAACATATAATGATGTTTTTGGCGGAATATATCAGAGTCAGGTTATTGATGTCGTTGAGTTCCTAAATCAAAAATTTTCAGTTGATATTCGGTTGATTGCATTCGTTCCATTTCGACTATGGAGAGAACAAAAAAAACTAATTAAAGAGGCTTACTCTAATACTCGAGTATATCCAGTTTTTGGGCTAAAAAACATTAGGTTGGCGGCTCAGATGCTAAAACGGAGTCAGGAGGCAGCTATTTGTCGAGGTCCGTTAGCGGTCAAGTTAGCCAGAAAATATTATCGAAAGATTATTTACGATGCAAGAGCGGCAGTTGGCGCAGAAGCTAAAGAGTACAACGTAGGAGGAATTAAAGAAGTCAATGACTTATTGAAGGAGGCAGAGAGGTTTGCATTGAGAAATGCTGATGGTTTTATAGCGGTTTCTACCAAAATGAAAGACTATTGGAAAAGCGAGCTTAATATAGAATCTCCCAATAATTTGTTTGTGATTCCGTGCACACTTACCTCAAAAGTTGGGACAACCGATTTCTCAAATAAACATAACGAAAACAACTGGGTTAATGTGGTCTATGCTGGTGGAACGGGGCCTTGGCAGTCCTTTGAACGCGTTGTAGAACTTTTTGATAAAGCTATGAGTAGTCAACGGCACCTTCGACTTTACTTCTTGACACGTGAACATTCGGCCATTGATCGGATTCAGACCAAATACGCTGGAAGGGTAGAAAGAAAATGGTTAAAGCATACAGAGGTAGCCGGTTTTTTGGAAAACTGCGACTATGGGATTCTCATCAGAGATGATAATTGGACCAATAGAGTAGCTTCTCCTGTTAAGTTTGCAGAATATCTCCATGCTGGGTTGCAGGTGTTAATTTCTGAAAACTTAGGTGATTTCTCAGAAGTAGTTGAGCAAGAAGGCCTTGGGATAATTGTTGGTGATACGATTCCAGAACTTAAGGTTCAGGTTGAAGGAGGAAGACTAAAAGCAAGGGAGTACTGTCGCAATAATTTTTTTAAAGAAGCACCATCAAATGTTAAACAGTACCAGAAACTGATTCAATTCTTAAATGAATAGGACGTTGAAAATAGCATTGCTAACAGACGGTATTACACCTTTTGTAACAGGAGGTATGCAGCGTCACTCTGCAAACTTGGCAAAGTATTTAACGATCGCAGGTGTTGAGGTTACACTTGTTCATTGTGTCGCGTACAACGAAAAAGTGCCTTCGGCCGACAAGGTGAATAAAGAGTTGTTTGGCAATGAGAATTTTGCCTTGACCAGTATTATTGGGTTACGCTTTCCTCCTCCAGGTAAGATGCCAGGACACTATGTTAGAAACTCATATACATATGCTAAAACAGTGTATGAAAGCTTAGACTTTAGAACATTCGACTTTGTGATAGCAAAAGGTTTTGTTGGATGGCATTATATGAAAATGAAGTCAGACAAACCTACTTTGCCACCAATTGGGGTTAAATTTCACGGGTACGAGATGTTTCAGACACTGCCTTCAATTTCTCAAAAGCTCAAAGCTAAGTTATTGCGAAAAGCAACTCGATGGAATAACCAAAATGCTGATTATGTTTTTTCGTATGGAGGAAAGATTACGGAACTAATTTTGAGGGAGTTTAACCTAAACCAAGCGCAAATTATCGAATTCACCTCTGGAATTGACTCTTCATGGCTTCGTGCTAGTTTTGAGTCTCAAACAGATGAATTGGTAAAGTTCGTATTTGTAGGTAGGTATGAGAGAAGAAAAGGTGTTGAGGAGTTAACAAACGTATTGCGAAAGTTGACTCGGGAGAGTTTTAAGTTTGAAATGCATTTTGTAGGGCCAATTCCTGATGAGAAAAAGATTAAAAGTGAAAAAATCGTTTATCATGGATTATTAAATAGTAGAGCTGAAATTTGTGCGATTTTGGATGATACTGATGTTTTGCTTTGTCCCAGTCATTCAGAAGGTATGCCGAATGTGATTCTAGAAGGAATGGCGCGAGGAAATGCTATTCTGGCAACTAAGGTAGGAGCCGTAGAGTGTCTGGTAAATCAAACCTGTGGTTGGTTTGTTGAGCCTGGGAATGAAACATCACTTTTTAATACTATGGTTGAGATAATGAGAGAGAACAAAGGGCAGATCGAGGTCAAAAGAAAAAAAGCGCATGAAAGAGTTGAGAAGGAGTTCAAGTGGACACAGCTAGCATCAGGAATGATAGCAAAGATTGAAGCGATTGTTGAGTCATAATGAGAGAACTAGCAGCCAAATATAAATTCACCAAGGTATCAAAAACTGTCCAAGTGCTGATCTTTCTGACAGTTTTTGTGAATACCTATATTTTCTTCAAACAACCGTTTGAAGGACATCTTTATTACTTGGTTTTTTTAACCTTGCTGCCACTGTTTATGATGAAGTATGGTCTTCCGCGCAACATTGTATTAATTCTTATTTCGTTAGGGGTTGTTGGATGGTTGAATGTTGCTTTTGGAAAAAATTCTTCGTTTGGATTTATAAAGATTTGGGGAGGGTTTATCTTGAACCTTATGTTTTACTATTATGTTCTTAAGTACTATCGATTCAATTTGACTCAAATCTTTGCAATTTATCTAAAAGTAAGCTTCTTCATTGCTCTCATTGGCTTTGTACAAATTGTTTCTAAAATTGTTGGCTTTACACCTGGTTATAACTTTCAATGGCTGTTTAATAAATGGGGGGCAATTGAAGGAGGTTTTGTCGGGATTCGTGTAAATAGTATTTATTCTGAACCAGCGACTCTAGGAACATCTATGGCTCCTGCAGCATACATTGCTATGAGTAACTTGATTCATAAGAAAGAATTTGTGTTGACAAAGTTACAGTCCATTGCTATCGTTATTATTTATCTTTTGTCAGCATCTTCTGTGGCCTTTGTTGGGTTGTTAATTATCCTTTTTCTTGTTACCGATAGTCTGAAGTTTAGATATTTCTTAATTGGGTCAACACTTGCCGTAGTTGGAGGTATTATTCTGTATAGTAACTCTCAAGACTTCAAATATCGAGTGGATACATCTGTCGCACTTTGGTGGTATAAAGATTATCAAATCGAAAACACGAATAGTTCAAGTTTTGTATTGTATAATAACGCGAATGTTTCCTACGCTGCTTTTTTGGAAGCTCCTTTGTTTGGGACAGGACTGGGGTCATATGAAAAAGCTTTTGAGAAACATACCCTGACAAAAACCATATTGAATTATGATTTTGAGTTCAATACTGCAGATGGTAATTCTTTGTTCTTCAGAATGGTCGTGGAGACGGGGCTGATAGGTATTGTTCTAGTGTTTTTGGTTTTGATACGTGGGTTCATTTCAAAGCGCGATGAAACAGACGAACTGCTCGTGCATAGTTTAATTAGTCAGGCAATATTTGTGATGATTGTTTTGTACCTATTCCGACAGGGGAACTACTTTTTAAATGGGTTCGTCTTGTTTGTCCTGATCTACTATTTCAATTGGAAGCAGTATGAGAAGAAGAAGAAGGAACTGGAGATGATCCCTGTCGAAGCAGTTGAGGTGCCGAAAGAAGATGAATTGAGTTTTATGTCTGATTAAACACCATGAAATTCGGCTGTGGAGCTTTCTTGTCCAAAAAGTCTGCTAATTTTTCAAAACCTCTTGGGTCATTAATTTCAAGTTCAATCAAATCAGCTGGTCGGTTTTCAAAATAGTCTCGGACAAACTTTTGGTGGGTCAAATAGTTTTCTAGCGCTTTTTCTTCATCTATTTTGCGACTACTCACTTTTTCTGTCCAGTTCTTGATTGAGTTTTTCCATTTTTCTTCATCACGCTTGAGATATATGAACTTGCTGCCCTCAAATGCTTTATCAAGGACGGGAATCATATCTTCTTTCAACCAAGGCAAATCATCAAAGGATTCAAAGCGTGCGGTGTAATTCAAAATGGCCTTTACGTTTCCTTGTTTGTAATGCTTTCGCCAGACTTTTCGGTTGAATGTGCTGTGGTCATAACCTAGTTGTTTTAGTGCTTGCCCAAGAGCTGTGGTGCCCGTCTTATTGTAGCCGATGCAAAATACCTTAGCATTAAACTTTTTCGGCTTGAGCATCGTCTTGAGTTCCCATTGCCAAACGAACAATTGATCCTTAAAAGTGAGTCGACCCGTCTTCATCGGTGCTAAAGGTATTAAGTTTTTTATCGATTAGAGATTCACCTCGATTATCTTACTTAATTTTAAGCCATGAACATCGTTTTTCTTTACACCGAACTGGCGGGATATACCATCACTTGTCTTAAGCAGCTTGTAAAAGATTATCCAGAAGTCAATCTGCATGTTTTTAGATGGCCAGTGAATAAAGAGGCTCCGTTTAACTTTGATTTTGAAGGCGTAAAGGTTTACGAAAAGGCAGATTTTTCGAAAGAAAATTTGATACAAAAGCTAACGGAAATAAACCCTTCATGTATGGTTGTATCGGGATGGGTGGATAAAGATTATACAAGCGCAGCAAAACGATTCAAGAAAAAGATCCCAGTTGTGCTAACAATTGATAATCACTGGAGAGGAGATGTCAAGCAATTAATTGCATCGCGTTTAAGTAGGTTTTTGATCAGAGATAAATTCAACAAAGCTTGGGTGCCTGGTGAAGTGCAAGCGAAGTTTGCCAGAAAACTAGGCTTTAAGGAGAAAGATATTTTTAAAGGGTTTTACGCAGCAGATACAGAATTGTTCTCATCTTACGGGGAGCAGGCAAATGAGTCAAAAGCGGTTAACTTTCCGAAACGGTTCCTATATGTAGGAAGATATGTTGAGCACAAAGGAATTTTTGATATTTGGAATGCCTTTATCAAGTTACAAGAGGAAGGGCCTAATGACTGGGAATTGTGGTCCGTAGGAACAGGAGATCAATGGGAAAATAGGGTTCAACACGACAAAATTAAACACCTTGGGTTTGTGCAACCAGAAGATTTTCAGCACATCATTAACGAGACTTCCATTTATTTGTTGCCGAGTCGTTTTGAACCTTGGGGCGTATCTTTGCAGGAGTTCGCGGCAGCAGGTTTCCCAGTTTTAGTTAGTGAGAACGTGGGTTCGTCAGAAGCATTTTGTGATTCTGGAAAAAACGGCTTCATATTTGAAAGTGGAAATCTTGATCAAATAAAGAAATCGATGAAAGAAATGATGAACCTGTCTCAGGAGAGGTTTAACGATATGTCAAATCACAGCAGAACCTTATCTTTGCAAATAACGCCACAGAAGTGGACAGAAACACTTATGAAAATAGCCAATGGAACAAACTAAGATTTTAGTAACGGGTGGAGCAGGAAACGTTGGAGGTGCACTGGCGAGAAAACTCGTGGAAAACCCAAAGTATTTTGTAGTAATTGCAGACAACCTGAGTACTGGCTCTAGCGAGAAATTACCCTCAAAAGACTACTCTAATTGGTCTTTTGTGACTTGTGATGTAAATGATTACAGGGATATCAGTGAGTTGATGATGGCATACAAGTTTGACTATGTCTTTCATTACGCTGCGGTGGTAGGTGTTAAGCGCACACAAGAGAATCCAATCATGGTACTCAACGATATTGACGGAATCAAAAATGTACTGAACCTAAGCAAAAACACGTCTGTAAAACGCGTGTTCTTTTCGTCTTCTTCAGAAGTTTATGGAGAACCCGTAGAGTTACCGCAGCACGAAGAAACTACGCCTTTGAACTCTAGAGTTCCTTACGCTGTTGTTAAGAACGTAGGGGAGGCCTTCTTCAGGTCGTTTAAGAAATCCTACGGATTGGACTTTACCATTTTTAGGTTCTTTAATACCTACGGGCCAAACCAAAGTAAGGACTTTGTGGTCTCAAAATTCCTTTCCCTAGCGCTACAGGGAAAGGATATCACGATATATGGAGATGGCTCTCAAACAAGAACGTTTTGCTATGTAGAGGATAACGTAGATACCTGTGTGAAAATCTTTGAAGAAGCGCACGAAATGAATGATGTAATCAATATCGGAGGAGCCGATGAAATTACCATTCTTGATTTGGCTAAATTGGTGATTCAAAAAACGAACTCTTCTTCGAAAATTGTGCACTTACCGCCATTGCCAGAAGGAGATATGAGTAGAAGAATGCCAGATAACTCAAAAATGAAGAAGATACTCAACCGTCCGATGATTGGAATTGAGGAGGGGATAGAAAAGATGTTACAACATCCAGAGTTTAAACCAGAGGAATGAAATACAGCTTAAATTACATACAAGATCGTGCGCATGATCATTTTCTAAACGTAGAAGTAAGTTTTGAATCTCCGGATACAGATACACTAGTGGTGAAACTTCCGGCCTGGAGACCGGGTAGGTATCAGTTGGCCAACTTCGCAAAAAACTTAAAAGACCTCTCATTTACGGATGAAAATGGAAATGCGCTTTCTTTTCAAAAGCAAACCAAAGATGAGTGGCTCGTTCGTTGTGAAAATGCGAAGATGGTTAGAGCTAGCTACAAGTATTTTGCAAACGAACTAAACGCTGGAGCTAGCTTTGTAGATGAACATCAACTCTATATTAATCCCGTCAATTGCTTGCTTTATGATGAAGTAAAGGAGGAAGGGGTTTGCGAAATAGAGCTTGTGCTACCAGATAACTTTCAGGTGGCAACGTCCTTAGGGATGAAAGAAAAGAACGTATTCGCTGCTGCTACATTTCATGAATTGGTTGACTCTCCAATTGTTGCCTCAGCTACTTTACAGCATAGAACATATGAATCTCATGGAGTGAAGTTTCATCTTTGGTTTCAAGGTGAAGTTAAACCTGATTGGAATAAGTTAATCAGAGACTTTCAGCAATTTACAGACTATCAAATTGAGAAGTTTAATGGCTTTCCGGTAGATGAATATCATTTCATCTTTCAAATAGATACCCAAAAAGGATATCATGGCGTTGAACATCTAAAGAGTACGGTGATTTATTTAGGTCCATCGTATTTGGTGTTTGAAAAGCTGTACACGGAGCTCCTGGGAGTGTGTTCTCATGAGTTGTACCATACGTGGAATGTAAAGTCCATTCGCCCTGAGGAAATGTATCCCTACGATTATAGCAAAGAAAATTATTCCCAGTTGGGGTATGTGGCAGAAGGTGTCACTACCTATATGGGAGATCGAATATTGCTAGAGTCAGGTGTTTTTGATGATTTACAGTATCACAAAGAGTTGGGGAATTACATCATGAGACACTTACACAATGATGGTAGAAAGCATTACAGTGTGGCCGATTCTTCATTCGATACCTGGTTAGATGGCTACGAGCCCGGAATTCCAGGAAGAAAAACGTCTATCTATGTGGAAGGAGCGATGATTGCCTATATCTGCGATATGCGTATTCGGTCGAATACCAGTGGAGAGAAATCATTACACGATGCTATGCAGATGTTGTATAATCTAACGAGAGAAACAGGGTACTCCAACGCGACTTACCAAGAAGTTTTGGAGGCAACTGGAGGTGTGTCTTTTGATGACGTGTTCGAACAACTTGTTTTCGGTACAGAAGATTACCTACCCTTTTTGCAGGAAGCGCTTGATTATGATGGGAGAAAGCTAGAGCTAAGAGATCATGCCGACTCACTTTATGCCTATGGGTTAAAAGGAAAGTATACGAAAAAAGGCTTTGAAATTTCAAATGTGCTAGAAGGTAGTTCAGCTGATTTGTCTGGGTTGGTAATTGGTGATACGGTACATGCTATTAATGGTGTTTCCTTGGAGGGAAACCTTGCTGAATGGGTGTCCTATTTTGAAGAGGATAAGATCTCGTTACAATTGATCCGGTCAGGGCAACTGAAGAATATTGTTTTGAAACAAAAGAATGAATTTGGTTTTAAGCAAGTTGTTTTATCACTGGCTTGATTTATTTTTCTGAAAGCGGTTTCAGAAACTTCTTTTCGTAGACAAAAGTTCCAAAAGGAATTATTGCTGCGATCAGAGCTATAATGTACATCATAGCGCCCCACTTGTATTTTCTTCCTACCAAAAACATGAATACCACAAAAAGAATAAAAAGGAATCCGTGAATGTTACCCATAACCTTTACAGGCAGTTGAGGGCCACTTAAAAAAATTTTCCAAACAGAAAGTGGAAGTAAGATGAGGTACGAAATTCCTTCCCAGAAGGCAATTTTCCTGAATGCGTTTAGGTTCCCTTTACTCATGATTTTGATTTTGATCTTGACAAATGTACTCTCGATATGCTCACGGACAAAATCTTTTAAATCATAAAAGTGTAAGATTGCTAAATTTGTACTTTAATGACAGATTCAGCGCTAGAAATTCAATTTTTGGGAACAGGAACATCGCAGGGAGTTCCAGTAATCGCTTGTGATTGTAAGGTCTGTCAATCGGATGATCCAAAGGACAAAAGGTTGCGTACCTCAATTGCAATCAAAAAGGGTAATACGCAAATTGTTATCGATTCTGGTCCAGATTTTAGACAGCAAATGCTACGTGCGCAGATCAAACATTTGGATGCGCTAGTGTTTACGCATGCGCACAAGGATCACATAGCCGGAATGGATGATGTAAGAGCATATAATTACAAGTCCCAAAAACCAATGGAAATCTACTGCGATGATTTGGTGTTTGAAAGTCTTAAACGAGAATATCACTATGTTTTTGATGATGCGTTTAGCTATCCTGGAATTCCTCAGGTCGAACGAACCCAAATAGACAAGCAAAATAGGTTTACAATCGAGGAGTTGCAGCTAACTCCTATTGAGGTGCTTCATTATAAACTTCCAGTACTTGGGTTCCGAATAGAGAACTTTACCTATATCACGGATGCAAATTATATTTCAGCGGAAGAAAAGGAGAAGATAAAAGGTACGGATATTTTGGTCTTAAATGCGTTGAGAAAAGAAAAACATATCTCTCATTTTACGTTGGAAGAGGCGCTAGAATTAGTTGCAGAGATAAAACCAAAAAAGGCTTATTTGACGCATATTTCTCATTTGATGGGTGAGCATAAAGAAGTCTCCAAAGAGTTGCCAGAAAATGTTGAAATTGCTTTTGATGGTTTGGTTTTGAAAAGTACGCATATTTAATTTTTTAGCTTTTTTCTCTTTCCAACTCCCCATTACTTTGTTGTCATAATTTTAAAACAATAGTTATGAAAACAAATGGATTTATCTTATGCTTAATTGTAGCATTATTTTGTGGTAAGAATTGGGCACAATCCGATTCTGTAAAGACGGTAGCCGTACTCAATATTTATTCTTCTGTTCCTGACCTAAAGCCAGAAGTGGCAGGCAGTCTATTACGAATCGAGCTTGAAAAGACAGACCTTTATAAAGTGTTAGATAAGCACGATATTCTAGAAATTGGAGAGCAAAATGGCGTTCAATTGACGGAATGTTATGGTAAGAACTGTCTCCTTGCAGTAGGTAAAAACATAGGCGTAGATTATATGTTTTCTGGGAGCATAGAGGAGTTAGGGAAGAAGATGGTTGTTAGCCTAAAGATGTTGGATTTAAAAACTGGGAAGTACGCAAAAACCAGTATTCAAGAGTTTGTGAGTGCGCCAATGGAAATTCAAACGATGATTGAACTAACCCTAAGAGATATGCTCGGACTTAAAGTCAATCATGAGGCATATACCACCTTGACGTTTTACAACCAACCCATAGAAGCTCCAAACAAGAATATTACTAACAACGGCCCTCGTGTTGGAGTGGCATTTATTGGTGGAGAAATGGGTGATCGATTGAGTGCGCCTGAAAGTGAGGGTGGATGGGATGCAATTCCTGTGGTTTCTCAATTCGGTTTTCAACTCGAGAAAGAATACTTGAGCGCAGGTAATTTTCATGCATTACTGGAAGGTTTGATTGTAATTAGTGGTCCGGAACAGCAACTTTTTAATCCCAAATTGGTGATTATGAATGGTTTTAGAAGCAGCAAAACGGGACTAGAGTTTGCCTTCGGACCTTCTTTCGGAATAGAAAAGACCGCCAAGAGTTACTTTGACACAGAGTTAAATAGCTGGTTTTTAGAATCAGAGTGGAATAGGGTAGACACCAGTGGAATGACCTTGCCCAATCCATATCCTGTCGTAAGGAGATTAGATAGTCGTGGTGATGTGAAACTCACAGCTGGCTGGGTGATTGGCGTTGGAAAAACATTCAATAGTGGTTACCTCAATATACCCGTTAATGTGTTCGCTTCCTTTAACAAATACGGTTGGCAAAGTGGAGTGAGCGTAGGCTTCAATATTCGTAAGAAGAGATAGTGAAATGAATGAAACAATAAATTAAGGTATAGTGGGAAGTGGTTCAACTTCCCACTTCTTGTTTAGTTTATATTTTTTTCCACGTATATGGTCGCCCAAAACGACCACTCCATAGCTGGCTGCTCCAACAGGAACAACAGCAAAAATCAATAAGGCTCCGTATATATTATTGGTATTCATTGAAGCTATGCTTGTTGCCAATGTAAGACCAGTTAGGCTATAACCGAAATATCCAATCAACTTTACGGTTGCTCCGAGAAAGCGCTTTCCTCCTGATTTGAGTGTTTTTATCTTTTTGATGTCATTGATCGCAATTTGTTTTTGGTTATCATCCGAAACATTTACGACAATAGAATCGCCAGAAATATGATCAAAAGTACCTTTGTTTTTAGATAGCCCAGCAGAATAGATGATGATTAAATCACCAGGAAGAATCATGGCTTCTTTCGTTTTTTTAGGAGTAGTTTTTACTAGGTGTAAAGTGTCAACAGCTTGTTGAGCGAAGCAACAAGAAAGTGATAAGACGAATAAAAAGAGTAGGGCGTATTTCATATTGTGAAACATTTTATTTGCTTTTTTTTAGAGTCGGTCGCTGGGTGATCTCATGATAACAAATAGCATTTTCTGCATAATAATGAAAAACCATGCTATTTCTGGTCGAGCCATCCCGTTCAATGGCTTCTCCACCATGTAGAAGGTTTGCATGCCAGATCAAAAGATCTCCTTTTTTAGCGATGAAGTGTTTTTTTTGTAGGTTGTTTTCCTGAATCAAGGATTCAATTTTGTCTTCATAGTCTCCGTAGGTTTTGTTACCCAACTTAAACTTAGTGCCCACATTATCGAAATCACCATTCATCACGTAGGGTAGCTTATGTGAGCCTGGATAGTAGAAGAGCGGACCACAGTCTTCGGTAAGATCTTCTAGCGCTACCCAAGTTGCTATCAAGTTTCCATAGGGAAATGTAGACATGTGAATCGTATCGGAATGGGCGCGTTGTTGACTCCCGTTAAAGAAGTTTATGCTCTGAAAAAGACCCACTGATTTTCCCATAAGCAGCGCCAAGATTTTCATCAGCTTGGGATCGGCTCCCACATTAAACAAAAAGTCCGATTGATGAATAGCGAACATAATGCGTGTGCCGTTTTGCCAGTTGGTTTTAGGATTATCTTTCAGTTGCTCGATGGTTTGGTTGATTTGGTCTACCGTAGCATCATCAAAAAAGCCTTCCAGAACTGCATAGCCATTCTCGCTCCAATCCATAAGCGATGCTTTCCAGTTCTCAGGTAACTCATTAAAACCATCCATCTTAGGAAGTTCAGTTCTTGAGTTGTGAACGTCCAAGTGAATCGGCTCTCCTTCAATGCCCTTAAAGTCCTCGCTAGATACTGGCGAATAGTATTTTTTGTTCAAACCATACTTTTTGTACAGTGGCAAATTATGGGTCAAAGCATCCTTCTTGAAGAAGTTATAGACCTGATAGGCTAACTTATTTTTTTCAAGCATTTTCATCACCGTAAAGATAACAGTTTGACGCAATCAACACCCACACAACTCTACCACAACCACTTTTCTTCGGTATAATGATCGTGTCAGCAGTTGTAACTTATCTGGCTCTTCGCCTAGATAGAGCTTGCCAAGTTCTTGGATCAGGTGAGACGTGTGAGCACTTTCATGAAACATATAAACTTCAAGTCTACAACCAACCTCCTCTCCTACAGGGTAATAAACTTCTGATTTATCATCATACCATGAAATGTCTTCTTCACAAATCGGAGAAAGAACTTCTATGTGATAATCAATGTTACTAAGCAACTTGCCTGTGGCGCTTAGTTTGATGTCGTCAAATGAAAACCTGCTGAAGTTGGCTTGATTCACGGAGAACTGATGCATCGGAAAAGTTGCATTTTCCTTAATGTTAGACCAATCAGTTACATCGAAGTAGATAGTCAGACTATCAACTTTTGCATTGTGCATCTTATACACTTCTAAGAAACTGCTTTTTAAAGCAGTATGAGACTGAATCCAATGGTCACAAATTACATAGCCATGATATTTTGAATTGTTATGAAGAAAGAAGACTTCCTGTAACCAAATACCACCAATTGAAAAAGACAGGTTGGAAAAAGCCAGAGCAATGATTACGCTAAAAAGTTTCATAAAAATAAAGATATAAAAAAACCACCCTCTCTCACTTTCCTCGCTTCAAATCAGTAAAATCAAGTTACTTATGAGATTAAGTGGTTTCTTATCTTGCAAGATAGACTAAAGCGCTTCGTCTATCAATGTAATGCGGGTTCTCAAAAAAGGAACACTCAGTCCTTTATCCTTGAGAATTTAAGTGCTTTAAGCATCATATCTGGCAATGGTTTATTGGCCGGACGCTTCTCTACGTTCAAGTTAATTCCCAACTTTTCGATGATCGGAATTTTATAAACTTCAATTAGCTCAATAAGCGTTCCGTCTGGATCTTCAATATAAGTACAATGCACTTTTGTGGATTCTCCCATGCTCAACACGTCATTCGTATCGCAGGTGAACCCAAAACCATGTTCATCCAGTTTTTTACCCAAGTCCTTCATTCCTCTCACGTCAAATCCTAAGTGAACAAATCCAACATCTCCCCATTTTCTTCCTTCGTAGATTTTTGATGGAGTTCTTTCAGAAATATCCTGCACTAACTCGATGTAAGTAGTTCCGGATAGCTTAGTAAATCCACCTCCTGAAGGATTACTTTGAGTAAGTAAGACTCTTCTATATTGTTGATCACCTCCAGGAACAAATTTCCAGTCTCTAAATGTGCTGGTTTCATCGTAAACAACTTTGTCATACCCTAAAATGTCAGCATACAGTGTTTTCGCTTTTTCGATGTCAGTTACACCAATACTGCAACCACAGGTTCCTCCCGTTACATGGTTGTACCCAGTATACCATTGTCCTCCAGGAACTACTTGCCACAAATTGCCATCTACATCATAGCAGTAAAAGGTTTTCCATCCGTTAGGCATTTCGTTTACTTTACTGGCAAGTTGAGCTCCATTGGCTTTAAAAAAATCGTAGGCTTTGTCTACATCTGGAGATTTGATCATTCCAATAAAAATCCCGAGGTCACCCAACTGAAACTCTTTGTCGGCAGGTGTAGCTTGAAAAGAGGTAGGACAAACCACCTCCATGGCACAACCTCCTTTTAGGTTCATGACCATGGCAGCTCGTTTGGTGATGGTTTCATTGTCCGTATAAATGTCCATCAGCGGAGCAGGTGCTTCGGCATTGAAGAAAGGAATATTCATTCCGAAAAATTTCCTGTACCATTTCCATGCGTTTTCGTGGTTAGCAACCCCTACGCCCAAATGTTGTATGCCGTGAATTGTATACATCCTCTACTTCTAATCCTTAATTCGCTCTACGTACTGTCCTTTTTGGATGTCTACCTTGATTTTATCGCCATTGTCGATGAACAAAGGAACTTTTACTTCTGCACCAGTATCAATGGTTGCAGGCTTCATTGTGTTGGTGGCTGTGTCACCTTTAATTCCTGGCTCAGTATACGTTACTTCTGTTTCAATAAACTGTGGTAACTCAACTACTAAAGGATTTTCTTCTTCCGCATGGAATAAAATAGAACAAACAATACCTTCCTTCAGGTACTCTTTTTTGTCTATCATTTTCTCCTCAATATTCACCTGCTCGTAATTATCAGTATTCATGAAAACATAGAATGCCCCATCTTGATACAAGTACTGGTAAGACCTATTTTCAATTCTGATGATATCGATTTTATGACCAGCAGAGAACGTATGGTCCACCACTCTTCCAGTTTCAATATTTCTTAGCTTGGTGCGAACAAACGCAGGGCCTTTTCCCGGTTTTACGTGCTGAAATTCGATCACCTGTACCAACTTGCCATCCAAGTTCATACAAACCCCATTTTTAATATCTGAAGTATTCGCCATTTTAATTAACTTTGAGAATTAGAGGCACAAATATAACAGATTCTGGCAGATGATCGGAGATTGTTAAAAACTGAACAACAAATGAAATCTCACACGTATTTTACAAAGGAATTTACAGCCTTTTTTAAAGAGCTGGCAGCAAACAATCACAAAGAATGGTTTGACGAGAACAGGAAGCGTTATCATGAGCACGTAAAGGAACCGTTTGATCAATTGGTAAAAGACTTATTGATTGAGACGGGGAAAATTGATCCATCGATCAATGTGCCTTACAATAAGTGTATTTTTAGAATAAATCGAGATGTGAGATTTTCTAAAGATAAAACGCTGTACAAAACGAACCGATCTGCATTGATTTCGAGATTCGGAACAAAGAACAAGTCGTTTCCAGGAATGTATTTTGAAATCAATCCAGAAGAACTAAGAATTTATGGTGGCGTCTATATGTTGGATGCTAAAGCAGTTCAGCGGATTAGAGAAGAAATCCAAGATTACTACAAAGACTTTAAGAAAGCCATAGACAATAAAAAATTCAAGGCTGCATTTGGTGAAGTCCAGGGAGAGAAAGCAAAACGACTGAATAAAGAGTTTCAGGATTTTGCAGTATCAGAAGACTTAATGTACAATAAGAACTGGTACGTTTACACCAAGTTGCCCGTGTCTACTATTTATCAGGATGATTTGCTTAAGATAATGGTAGATCATTTTAAAACCTTACAACCCTACAGCCAATTCTTTGAACGCCCACTTTTGGATATGATGAAGTAGTTATGACAGCAGAAAGAACGTGTTTATCTTGTGGAGAGGTCTTGTTTGGTAGAGTAGACAAGAAGTTTTGCAATGACAATTGCAGAAGCGTTTACAACAACAAGAAAAACAAAATGAGTGATGAGTACTTTCGGAAAGTCAACACCATTCTCAGAAAGAATAGACGAATTTTAGAAGAACTTAATCCCAAGGAAAAATCAAAAACGACAAAAGAAAAGTTGCTATTAAATGGGTTTAACTTTTACTACTACACCAATATTTATAAAACAAAACAAGGGAAGGTCTACTATTTTGTTTACGAACAAGGTTATCTTGAGTTGGAAAATGAGGAGTATGCACTCGTGAGAAAACTAGATTATATTTGATTCATGAAAAAGATTTTAATCATCAACGGTCCCAACTTGAATTTACTTGGAGTGCGTGAGCCTGATATTTATGGAAAAGTTTCTTTTAAAGACTATTTGGAGCAGTTAAAAAGTAGGGAAGGAGTTACGGTGAGTTACTTTCAAAGTAACGTAGAGGGAGAAATCATCAACGAATTACACGACAAAGGTTTTTCCTACGATGGAATTGTGCTGAATGCTGGAGGGTATACGCATACTTCTGTGAGCATTTCAGACGCGATCGCATCGATTATCACACCTGTAATCGAAGTTCACCTCTCCAATGTTTATGCTCGCGAAGAGTACCGTCATCACTCCATGCTGGCTAAGAACTGTGTAGGAGTGATCAGTGGATTTGGTTTGGAAAGCTACAACCTAGCAATTGAGTATCTCTTAAAAGCTTAGTGTATGAAATTGATGGGACGTCACGATACTGGTTTTAGCTCTCGCGGGGATATGGCGGGCAATCGTTTGCTAAACCGAAATGGAACTTCCAACATTAGAAAGAAAGGTCTGAGTTTCTTTGGTCGGTTTCATCTCTACAATAGCATGATTTCCATGAGCATTCCAATGTTCCTGATGATTACTTTTGGTTTTTATCTCTTTACCAATGTTGTATTTGCCATGGGATATCTCCTTGTAGGGGTAGATAACCTCGTTGATTCAAGTGTGGTAAATGTTGAGTCAGAATTTCTTAGGGCATTCTTTTTTAGTTCACAAACCTTAACAACTTTAGGTTACGGACAAATGAGTCCTACAGGTATTGGAGCAAATATGCTGGCAACGGTTGAGGCTTTCATAGGGTTGCTGCTTTTTGCATTATTGACAGGACTTTTATACGGACGGTTTTCTCGACCTCGAGCAAAGTTGCTTTACAGTGATAATGCACTAATTAGTCCTTATAAGGATCTTGGTATTGGTTTGATGGTAAGATTTGCGAATCCAAAAAATACAAGTATCATCAACACTAAAGCAGCCATGTTATTTTCTTATCGAGATGAGGAGAATGGCGAAAGAATTCGCAGGTATTTTACGCTAGACTTAGAATTAGATAATATACGAATGTTGGTTACGTCCTGGACATTAGTGCACCACATTACAGATGATAGCCCGTTGAAAAACCTGAGCATGGATTTTCTAAAAGAAAGAAATGCTGAATTAGTGATTCAAGTAGACGGCTATGACGAAACGTACAACCAGCAAGTTACTTCCAGAGCATCGTATCTTTTTACGGATGATGTAATTTATGGAGCAAAGTTTGATCGTGCATTTGTGCATGCAGAGTCAGGTACGCCAGTAATGGATTTCTCGAAGTTGTCGAGTTATTCAAAAGTAGATTTAGACTAAGTCAAAGCCGATATCCTTTCGGAAATAGGCATCGTCAAAATTGATTTCTTCAATGGTCTTGTAAGAAGCTTTAAGTGCTTTTTCAAGGTCTTTTCCATAAGAAGTTACAGCAATAACCCTTCCTCCATTGGTAACTACAGCACCTTCTTCTGTATGTTTGGTTCCTGCGTGAAACACCGTACTCTTTTCAAAAGCTTTTAAACCAAGAATTTGCTTGCCTTTCTCATAAGCTTCGGGATAACCTCCACTCACCATCATCACCGTTACAGCACTTCTAGGATCGATCTCCACGTCTCTTTCGCTCAAGGTGTCTGTTGCCATTCCGTCAAACAACTCTAATAGATCAGATTTGATGCGAGGCATAACGACTTCTGTTTCAGGGTCGCCCATTCTGCAGTTATATTCAATTACATATGGATCACCTTTTACATTAATCAATCCAAAGAAAATAAACCCTTTATAGTCAATACCTTCCTTTCTAAGACCCTTGATGGTAGGAATGATCACTTGATTTTCTACCTTGTCCATAAACTCTCTGTTGGCAAAAGGTACAGGAGAAACAGCTCCCATTCCACCAGTATTTAGACCAGTGTCATTCGCCCCAATTCGCTTATAGTCTTTCGCTTCCGGTAGAATTTTATAATTCTTTCCATCGGTGATTACAAACACACTTAGCTCGATACCCTTCAAAAACTGTTCGATGACGACTTTGTCACCGGCTTTGCCAAATTTGCCCTCCAGCATGCTTTTTAGCTCCTTTTTTGCTTGGTTGAGATCATCTAAGATTAAGACTCCTTTTCCTGCTGCAATTCCATCTGCTTTTAAGACATACGGGGGCTTTTGAAGTTCCAAAAACCCAAGTCCATCCTTAACGTTGTCCTTGGTAAACGTAGCATATTTAGCTGTAGGAATGTTGTACTTTTTCATCAACTCTTTCGAGAAGTTTTTGCTTCCTTCTAACTGAGCTGCTTTTTTGTTCGGACCAATCATCGTAATATGAGCTAAGTCTTCCCTTGCTTCGAAGAAATCCACAATTCCATTCACTAAAGGTTCCTCTGGCCCGACAACGATAACATCAATTTGCTTTTCTAACGCAAAAGCAGCAACCGCTTCAAAATCATTGTAGCTTAAGTCAACGTTCTCTCCAATTTCCCCGGTTCCTGCATTACCTGGTGCGATGTAAAGTTTGGATAAATGCGAACTCTGCGCAGATTTCCATGCTATGGCATGCTCTCTTCCTCCCGAACCTAAGATCAATAATTTCATAATTTTTCGCTTCTACTTTTGTGATGATTACAAAGATGGGAAGAATGAATGCTTCTGCGTAAACATATTATTAACACCTCTAAAAAGGTATTAACACTCAGCTAGGAGGTAAAATACGGAATATGGCGTACATGATATTGGATACAAGAGTTTAATTTTACAAAAAACTAAAGGATGAAAAAGTATACCGTTTTATTACTCATTCTTGCTATAAGTAAATTTGGGAGTGCACAACTTTCTGATCACAACACGAATGACAGTTGGTTCATTGGAGCTTCGTTGAATGTGGTTACACTTAAAAATGGTGCGGGTCTGAATGACAAGGCGTCTAAGATCGGTCCGTACATCGGAATAGGAGGGCAGATTTATCATGATTCCTATGAGCCGTTTGGCTTTAGGTATCACTTGGACATGAAATGGGTTCCAGACTTAGGATTTAAGGCTGTAGAGTTGTTTCGAGAGGTTGGTACAGATCTTAGGTTAGACTTTACAGGTTTTACCTCGCATAAAGTTGGGCTTAATTTGATCAGTACGGATGTGGTTTGCTTTGGTTTGGGAGGAAGTTTCTCAGACTATATCGTAGATATTCCGCATACAGATGAGAGTGGCACCGTGACCACGATTTATAACTGGAAAGAACCTTCTGGATGGCATTGGACTGCAGGACCGACCATTTTCTTAGATGGTGGTTTTGGAGGTTTTACGCTCAATTTGATCAGTAGCTACGAACTGTCTTATTTTCAGCCTATCGTTACCAATGACTACGAGGCGCTTACCGAAAAGATAGAGAATTATGAAAAACCGGCATTCTTGAAATTTGACCTTACAATCAATCATGAGTCTGGAGTTTACTTTTCGTATGATAAAACCGTTATGATAGACAGAGGTGTAAACGCGAATAAAGTGAGTAGAGGAGACTTCCAGATCGGTTATAAATTCTGGATTTAATCAGCGCTTACTTTTACTGCTCTTGGCGTATGGATTAAACGCAAGGCATTTGTCTATCCAAAAGGCAAGTTGTTCCTCTAGATCGATAGCTTCTGGGGATACATAAACATAACCTTTCATAGGTCTTTTCGTAAAATCCATTTCTCTAGCACCTTCCAGAAGTAAAGCTTCGTCATAAAAAGTTATTCCTACCCGAGCCATTAGTTGATCCTTGATAATTCCCAAGCACATTTTGTCATCCACCATGTAGCATAGCCCTCCCATCATCTTTTTGGAGATGAAATCTACACCTTTTTCTTTCAGAATCCGATCGATTCGCTCCTCGAGGTAGTTATCGTAGGCCATTAATAAAAAGTTTGGCGATTCTTGTGCATTCTTCTCAGAAGCGGAGAGCAACGATAACGATCTTCTCGATACTCATTATACATTTGGTCCAGATAATTCATGACATGTTCGATGCCCAACTCATCAGCCCATTTGAGTAGACCTTTAGGATAGTTAACTCCTTTTGTCATAGCCAGATCAATATCTTCCTTTGAGGCGATGTTCAAGAATAAAGCATCTGCGGCTTCGTTGATTAACATCATTACAATGCGCAACATGATTTCTCTACCAACCGTTTCATCTTTAGTTGGTTCTGGATTCTCTGCCCCTTCGGCATAGTTGTAATATCCTCTACCTGATTTTCGTCCCAGCCATCCCGCTTCGGCATGCCTTCTTTGCGTGAAAGACGGTTTATATCGGGGGTCATAGTAGAATGCTTCAAACACAGTTTCTGTAACTGTGTAATTGATGTCATTTCCGATAAAATCCATTAGTGTAAAAGGTCCCATTCGGAATCCCCCCATTTCAGTCATAGCCCAATCAATCGTTGCAAAATCTGCTACTCCTTCCTCATAAATTCTCAATGCCTCACCATAAAAAGGTCGCGCAACACGGTTTACGATAAAACCTGGAGTGTCTTTTGCCAAAACAGTCACTTTTTTCCAACTATCAATCAAATTTCTAGAAGTGGTCGTCACCTCCTCGCTCGTTTGAATGCACGGAACGATTTCTACCAGTGGCATTAAAGGAGCTGGGTTGAAGAAATGAATTCCAATAACTCTTTCAGGGTGCTTACAAGCTGCCGCAATAGCCGCCACAGATAGGGAAGAAGTATTGGAGGCAAGAATACACTTCTCACTCGTTACGGCTTCTAGGTTACTAAACACCGTCTTTTTGATGTCCAAGTTTTCAATAATCGCCTCGATCACCATTCCACAATCCTCAAAGAGTTGAACATCTGTGCCGTGAGAAATTCGGTTTTGAATGGCAGTGGCTTCTTCTTTGGAGTACTTGCCTTTTTCAACCAATCGATTCATCACTTTGGTCAACTTTCCTTTGGCATTTTCTAAAGCAGCTTCTTTTGCATCTACAATGATTACTTCATGTCCAGCTGTTGCTGCTACTTGAGCAATCCCAGAACCCATTGATCCGGCTCCCAAAACTCCAATTTTCATAGTCTTTGATTTACTGATTTTGCGAAGGCTAAGATAACAAACCTGTTAGGTTCTAACAAAGGAATTTTAGTTCTTCTTTTGATCTGTGTAACCCAACTTTTCTGCAATTTCCTTGTCTTTGTCTTCGAGTTCTTCCTCAACCATGTCATAATAATCAATCGCTGGATGGGCAAGCTTCGCATAATCTGAATATCGCAGTTGCAAACCACTCATATTCACTTTGCTTTTGTATAATGTGTTTTTGATGAGGTTTTTCAATTTAGCCGCATCTTTTCCTTCAAAATCAGCATGAACGGAGTGCCACATCAACCGGCAGAACTGCTCGGTAAGGTGAAAGGTTCGGAAAGCACTCAATAATTGATTGTCGGTTATGTTGTCGTACTGTTTTTTGAAGTCACTCAACCCACCTACACGATACGAAAACTTGGAACGTACTGGGTCAGTAAAACTCTCCACGTTTAAATTGAGTACAAGTTCGTTCTTAGTGAAGTCTAGGTAGGAAACTCTCAGCGGCTTGTAGTTTTCACTTTCACGAGCAGCGTCTTTTTCTTCTTTTGTTTCTCCAGGATATTCATCTTCCTCTTTTTCTTTTGCATTCACCACTTTGCCATCCATCAGAACACCAACGCCATTTCCGTTGAGCGTAAAAGAGAGTTCACACTTTTGGGTGAGAATGGTATTGAGAAGCTTGCTGAGTTCAAAATGCTCTTTCGGATTCAGTTTCAGTTCGTCTAGTTGATAATCATCACTTTCAAAAACATCCGAAAACGTTAGACTAAAATCATGCGTGTCAAAATCTTGTGGCTTTCCTTTGGAAATAGATGTTAGCAGTTGGATTTCATCCACATGCAGCGCCATGGCATCTTCGCCAAACGTAATCAAACGGACTTCTACTTCTTCCACTTCCATTGTGTCTGGGAAAACGAGGTCTTGCGTATTCGCGTTAAACGTAACACCGTCTTCAAAGGTGTAGATGTATCCAAAGTGAGTATACTTTTGTTCTTGATAATTGATATAACCTTTCAATTCAAATAGCCTTTCCTGCAAGCGAGCATAGCGCTCTTCTGCATCATGCAAGTGCTCGATAAGTTCTTTTTGCTGCTTCTCAATGGTTTTCTTTCGAGCGTACAACCATGCAAGGTGATCTTGCGCCTTTTTCGTCTTCTTTTTGTTCTTAACACCGTTGTATCGCAAGTCAGAAAGTTCCATTTCAGTAGCCATAATTTCCATCAAACACTCATGGTGACTCGTGTCACGATCGCCTAATTTAGATCTTACCCCATCCTTTCCATTGATCTCTTCATCCACCTTTGGAATTGCAAAGTCTTCCAAATGCTTAATGATTGATTGTAAGGTAGTACCCTTTCCAAAAGTCGTGTCTGGGGAAAGTTCTTTGGTAATTTTGTTGGCGTAAAGCAAGTACATTTTGTCCTCCCGATACACAGCTACAGTAGTTTGAATATCTCTGTTAAATCCCCATAAACTAAAATGCAGGTTCGTGTATTTTTTTTCGAGCGCGTCAAACGCAATAACAGAAGATTGTTCTGGAACAAGATTTTGACGATTCCCTCCAGCACTTACAAATTTCGGTTCGT
Source organism: uncultured Flavobacteriales bacterium (assembly GCA_964387945.1). Taxonomy (GTDB): domain Bacteria; phylum Bacteroidota; class Bacteroidia; order Flavobacteriales_D; family Parvicellaceae; genus Parvicella. The sequence goes on from CAYLYX010000008.1 coordinate 101,789, forward strand.
AGGTGAAAAGTCCTAGTCCCACAGGATCACCAAGTTCATTTTTGTGCTTGTAGATTTTTTCTCGTTCATCCAGCAAACCAAATGTATTGCTTCCATCTCCACAAGCTATGAGGTTGGTCATAAAGTTTGGTTTATCATGGCAAATCTTCGAAAAATACTCCATTCCTTTATATTGCAGATAGGAGCGAGTTGCGTAATTAATTGCCTCAATCACGGTTTTGTGCCTCACTTGTTCTAAACTTTGGATTCCTTGAAGTGCCGTTGCCCGTTGATTGAAAAAATAGTTGGGATCAATCAGATCATTAATTTGCTTACTAGGTACATCAATCCCATTTTTTCGTCTTACCGTTTCATTCGGTAGCTTAAGAACTAGCGTATCCAGAAAGTATTGATACGCATCGTCTACAATTCCCTCTGGCTTTTCATCGTTTCGCTCTTTCAACTCTTTGTAAAGTTGATACAGTGCCATTTTTGAGGCCAGTTCGGTGAGTAGTCCGGTCGGAGCATTAGACAATCCGTGATAATCTACTTGAAGAAGGGAAGGTTCGTACGTGATGTGTTGCGCAATAGAGTCAAAGTCTACAATGGAGTCCAACTGATCTTCCGCATCGTGAAATTTAAAGTAAACAGTATCACCTGAATAATTGAAATAGGAGTTGAGGTTTCTTTTTAGCACAGGACTCTTTTGAACCACATGATACATCCTTGCATTCTCTTCTGCCGTGAGCATAACGGATTGAGATAATGCAGTAATTGTGAAGATGTGCAATAATACAATTACTCCTAAAAGTCTATTCATATGGGTCTAACTTATGTCTTATAACCTTTGATCGAACAAAAGTAACATTACACATTCAACCACCATACCAATTTTATCACCATTGCGCGATTTTTGATCCCGAAGATATTGCTGTTGTAGTTATCCGTATATACCACGAAGAGATCACTCATTGGCTTGAACCTGTACTGAAAACGAGCATTGATGTTGATGTTGTCCACTTGCGTGTTATACTGTACAAACGTTGTGAAAAACATTTTTTTGTTGAATTGAAAATCTATCCTAGGGCTAAAGATTAAGAGTTGTACATCTTCGTAGGTGTCGTCAAAATAGATGTTGTTATACTCTGCAGAAGCGCTCAGCTTGAATCGCGGCTGTATCCGGTATGCGATGCCCGTAGCTGCACTGAAAATATTTCCTGTATAATATTGTCCATAAGTAGTTTCTACTTCAAAATTGAGCAGGTTAACAGGGGAGGAACCATAGTAAAGTTTTACATCGTTATACGAGTAATAGCCTGCGGTATGTGGCGAATTACCAGAGAAAGTAATGTCGGTGTCAAACAAGAGTTTTACTTGGTTATATCCAGCTACGATACTAAAGGCGCTTTGATCCTTCATTTGAAAATATAAGCTAGGTGATAGTCTTGTTTCAGTTGGAGCAAAATCTTCATCATAGTATTCACTAAAGTAAATCTCTGGAGCGATATAGTTGATTTTTCCACTTTTCGGATAATGTCTGAAAGTGATGGAAGGTTCCAGTCTCCAGTAAGCTTTGTATACATATTCACCGGTTTCACTATTGTAATTTTGAACCCTGGGAACAAATCCCACATCCGCTCGATAGTCTTGACCAACGTATTCATGATTCCAATGAAACGAAAGTCTTCTTGTATTATACATGTACCAACTGGCATGAGCGTAATCATTGCTCGCTCCAGAAAAACTGTGGTGGTAAAAGAACTTTCCACGGTGCTTTCCGTCCGGAGATTGAAGGTTGTAGTCTAACCCAAATACCCTGTTGAAACCTCCCGGGACTAGTTTATTGTCGTTTGTAAATTGCTGTTTGTTAACAGCGATGAAGGCAATGTTTCCCCAATTACCGACCCTTCGTTGAATAGCCCCTACTGCAAAGTTTTCTGCTGGTCCCAAAACACCTCCTTCGGTTTGAAGATCCATTAAGCCAATTCTCCAGTTTTCATTGATGGAACCACTTAGTCTTGCTCCAGCCAAAATGGGAATCGTCTGTCCGTTAGCAAGCCCTATCTGCCTCGAAAAGAACGGACGGATTTTACTGAACCCAAACCGCTCAAAGATGTCGCTATTCTCTAAGAAAAACTGTCTTCTTTCGGGAAAGAAAAGACTAAATCTGGAGAGGTTGGTAATTTGTACATCAGCATCCACTTGAGAAAAGTCAGGGTTGATTGTCAAGTCTAAGTTTAGCGATGAGGTCACAGCAATTTTCGCATCCATTCCAGCATTCAGTCTAAACTTCTCTTCTCCACCCATGTAATCTTTATTCCATCCCGTTATCGCATAAGGAATCAAAGAGATATTCGTCCCCGCTTCAGGTGGCGCTTCAGTCCATTTGAGAATTCCTGTATTCGCAAGACTAAAGAAATCATAGTTTTGCGGAACTTGATTCCAAGTAGAAATCTCATTGTTTTGAAGATCAGTACGAATAAAGTTTACACCCCATTTTAGGTTGTTGGACTTGTATCGTATCGATTTGAATGGGATCTTCATTTCAAGTGACCATCCCTCTTCATGGATTGCAACTGCACTGTACCACTTATTGTCCCAAACAGCTACTCCACCAAAGGCACCTCCATACTGAATCGTTCCCTCGTGTTGCGTGCCAAAAGGTGTTACTGCAAAATAAAACCCGTTTGTCTGATCGTTGAGCGGACATAGCGCAACGGTAAAGGCATCATTGCTGTAAAGATTAAAATCACGACCTAGCGACTGGATGGTGTACTTATCGTTAGTGGCAGAGCACTGTGCTGAAACATAAAGATATTCACCATCAAAAAAAGTCCAGACTTTAGTTTCAAGCGTAGCGGGTAGACTATCTGTAGGAAAAGTTTGAGTGAATTTTTCGGCCGCATCATGGGAATAAACGCTTTCGTTCAATATCCCATCAAGTTCGAGATCATCTACCTTTTGGATAGATGTTTCCTTTTGACCACTCATCGAAAGAGAGAAGAACAAAAGCCACATTAGTGCAAGTATTCTGGTTCGAGTTTTCAACACGATGTGCAAAAGTAATGAATTTGGTGTTTATCAAGGAATATAAGACGATGATAACATTGTGTAGTTGTTTTATCCATCCAAAAAAAAGGTTTATCAAAAAAAATATCTATTTTTAAGGCAACTATTGGAAAGCTACACGTTAGTAACCAAAAGCTACTATTTTAACCCACTACTATGAAAGTTTTTTATAAATTGTTCTTTGTTCAATTGTTGAGCATCTTACTGCTCTCCAATGTCTTAGCTCAAAGTGATTCTGCGAAGATCGCTAATGCTGAGATTGGACTGAAAGTTTTCTATTCGTCTCCCGCAACGATAACTTACGTTACGGAAACATATGACATATCAGGTTTGCAATTTAGGTTAAGGCATGGCAAGTCATTGCACAAGTTTTCTAAAAGTGTTATTGACGCTTATGTTCAGAATAACTTCGATTTCGATACGATTGAACCTTATTTCAAAGATTTCTTGGCCGTTAACCTTCCTGTAGACGCGCACACTGATGAGCCAGAACATAGTAAAGGTGATGATGATGACAATCCTTTTTTCACGAAGGTACTCAACGGTCCTTGTGTAAATATGGATTTTGAGGAAGGAAATTTGAATGGATGGGAAATGTATGAAGGAGATGTAAACGGTAACCCTGCTGAGATCGTGAATACTACTCAGATTGGTGCTCCTGGAGCACATCACACCATCATGACACCCGGTGCTGACCCCATTGTTGGAATTCCTATGACCAATCCAAATGGTGGTAATTTTTCGCTACGTCTTGGAGATGGAACAGGTACAGGAGCAAGAGCTGCAAGTATTCGACAAACGTTTTTGGTGGATGCCAACAATGCGGTGTTTACCTATAGTTATGCCGTTGTATTAGAAGATCCTTCTGGACATACGTTAGGTGAAAAGCCATTCTTTAAAGTAAACATGTATGATGAGGCTGGAGATCCTATTGCGTGTGGAGAATATCAGGTAGTAGCGAGCTCTGGAATGGATGCCTCATGGACTAATTATGGTGCAGGATGGTACAGAGACTGGCAGACGGTTTTTGCGCCTTTGGATGGATACATTGGGCAGAACGTTACCATTGAATTTGTTTCTGGAGATTGTGATCAGAGTGGTCATTACGGTTATGCTTATGTTGATGCTGAGTGTTCTCCACTGGAGATTATTCCTCCGGGAACACTTATTTGTGATGGAAACCCTGTGACACTTATGGCTCCTGCAGGAGCAGAATCTTACCTTTGGAATGATGCGTCCACCAATCAGAGTTTAACAACTTCTACACCAGGTAACTATTCAGTAGAAGTTGTCCCAGTACAGGGTTCTGCTTGTTCGATTACCATGACCGCCACGGTTAGTGGTTCTGTGGGAGCTCCAATTGCAGATTTTTCAGCGGTTCCAAACTCCGTATGTGTTGGTGAGACCATTGACTTTACGGACTTATCAACCGGTACCAATGGAGCGGTGGTTGATTATTGGGATTATAATTTTGGTGATGGTTCAGTCAACGCCTCTACGCAAGATGCTACACACGCTTATGCAACAGATGGTACGTATGATGTACAGTTCGTGGCGGGAGTTTTAGTGCCCGGTCAAGGCGGTTGTTACGATACGCTCGTTCAAACGGTGACCGTGAATCCTTCTCCAACTGCTGGATTTACGAATACTACTGTTTGTGAAGGGGCAGCAACCGACTTTACCAATACCTCTGTGGACGCTACAGGGATTGCGAGCTATGAGTGGGACTTTACGGACGATGGAACGATTGACGATCCTACTCAGAACCCAAGTTTTACTTATCCAAGTGCTGGAAATTATGATGCAACACTAATCGTTGTCTCCAATGGTGGTTGTTCGGATACGATAACACAACCAGTCACTGTCAATCAGTCGGCTACAGCATCGTTTAGCCAAACAGATGTGTGCGAAGGCAACACTATGACGTTTAACGATTTGAGTTCTACTCCTTCGGGTGCTATTACTGATTGGGCTTGGGACTTTGGAGATGGAACAGGTACGAGCATAGCTCCAAGTCCAACTTATGATTATGGTGCTGCGGGAAGTTATGATGTTACACTGACCGTGCAGGCTGCTGGTGGTTGTAACGATGATACAACCATCACCGTGAACGTTTTTGAAAATCCTGTTGCAGATTTTGTGATCGACAATGTTTGTGATGGAGAAGCCTACGATTTTGTCGATAGTTCTAACCCAAATGGAAGCACCATCACGATTTGGGATTGGGATTTTGAGTCAGATGCTCTGGTGGATTTTTCTGGACAAAACACTTCACACACGTATCCTGCTGCTGGCAATTACGATGTGACACTTTACGTTGAAACACCAGAAGGCTGTTCGAATAGCATTACGCAGACAGTAGAAGTTTACGATTTGCCTGTGGCCGATTTTACTGCGGCTCAAGAATGTCAAGGAGTTTCTACGCAGTTTACAGATGCTTCTACCAGTACAGATGGTACAATTAACGCATGGGCTTGGGACTACACTACCAACGGAAGCACGGATAACATTCAACAAAATCCTAGTCAAGTTTTAGGAGCAGCGGGTAGCTATACCACTTCTCTTACAGTGACTACGGATCTTGGTTGTTCAGATGATTTTTCAGCTACAGTAGTGGTAGATCCACTTCCTGATGCAGACTTTACATGGACAGATGTTTGTGATGGAAACGCAATGTCTTTTACCGATAACTCTAACGTAGCATCAGGAACCATAACAGATTACCAATGGGATTTTGGAGACTTTATAGGAAGTGATATCAACCAAAATACATCTTACACCTACGGTAGTTCGGGAACATATGATGTGGTTTTGGCTGTTACAACAGATCAAGGCTGTGTTGACGCTCAAACGTACACTGTGGAGGTTTTTGAAAATCCCCTAGTTGACTTTACCTTTAATGATGGTTGTGATGGTACTCCAGTTAGTTTTGCCGATAATTCGACTATTTACACGGCATCTTCAGCTACTTATAATTGGGATTTTACATCCAATGGTTCTGTTGACTTTTCTGGAAACGCCACGGATCATACGTATCCAACAGATGGGTCTTACTTTGTAACAATGGATGTGATTACCTCAGAAGGTTGTACGGGACAGTCCGTTCAAGAAGTTGTTATTCACCCTTCTCCTGTGCCAGGCTTTACCGGACAGAATGTATGTGAGGGCTTAACTGTAGATTTTGTTAATACCTCAGGAATTTCATCGGGAAGTATAACTTCTCAATTCTGGGATTTTGGTAATGGAAATACAAGTGCTGCTGTAGAACCTTCAGAAACTTTTGTAACAGAAGGGATTTATAATGTGTTTTTAGAAACAACGTCTGATCAAGGGTGTGTGGCGTCTACAACTGTTCCGATTGAGATTTATCCTACTCCTAACGCACAGTTTCTAACCGCTGATGTCTGTGATGGATCAGACGTAAACTTTACTGATTTTAGTTCTGTTTCTAACACGTATACCAATAACTCTATTGTCTCTTGGGATTGGGACTTTGGAACCAACCCAGCATCGGGAGCGCAAGGGCAATTTGCAAATAATCTTTATTCAGACCCTGGAACGTATACGGTTACACTAGACGTAGAAACGAATCATTCGTGTACAGATTCTTATCAATTTGATGTAACAGTCTATCCGAATCCAGAAGTTAGTTTTGAGTCGCCAAACCCAGACGGCTGTACAGAGTGGTGTCCTACCATTACTAACACAAGTAGCATCGCCTCAGGAACTAATAACGCCTACCTCTGGAACTTAGGAGATGGAACGGTTTCTACCGATGAGAATCCAGATCATTGTTTTTCAAATAACACACTGGTCGATGTTAACTACACGGTATCGCTTACCGTTACCAGCGATTTTGGTTGTGTAACGAGTGTAACTGAAACTGATTTCATTACGGTTTATCCCGAGCCAGTTGCTGCATTCAGTCATGAGCCTTTGGTTGGAGATATTTATAACCCTACTATAGAGTTTATTAACGAGTCTCAAATAGCAGATATCTACGATTGGAATTTTGATAATTTAGGAACATCTGATGAAGAGCATCCAACGTTTACTTTCCCAAATCAGGATAGCGGTATTTATGAAGTATGTTTGTACGTAGAGACGATCAATGGTTGCTTCAATAGTGTTTGCCATGATGTTGAAATAGAAGGTTATTCAAACCTTTATGTACCCAATGCCTTTACTCCAGATGGCGATGGTGTAAATGATTTCTTCATGCCTTCCGTTTTTGGTTTCGAAGAAGATGGGTATGAGTTTATGGTGTTTGATAGATGGGGATTGTTGATCTACAGTACTGACAGTCAAAACGGCTCTTGGGACGGTATGTATAAAGGTCAGCCTTGTATGCAGGATACCTATGTTTGGAAGATCAAAGCCACTGATAAGTACAACGGAAAAAGTAAATCTTTCCTAGGTCACGTTAATTTGTTCAGATAATACGTAGATATATTTACATTTGTCTCCAATGGTTGAGATAAAGTATATCAACAGAGAGACGGGTGAAGAAGAAGTAGAGAATGTTCCTGGAGGAAGTGCCATGAAGTTTCTGTATAGTCACCCCATTGGTCATTTTTCGCTTTGGTTTTTCATAAAAAGAAAATTTTTTAGTGCTTTATTTGGAAAGTACATGAGATCCAAAGCGTCTAAAAAGAAAATTGCTGGATTCGTTGAAGAACACAAGATTGATTTGTCTGCTTATATTGTCCCCGATGGTGGGTTTAGTAGCTTCAATGATTTTTTCTACAGAAAGGTAAAATCTGCTCATCGTCCAATTGGTGAAGGAGTGGTTTCTCCAGCAGACGGTAGAGTCCTTGTTTTTCCAGAACTAGAAGACGCGCAACGATTCTTTGTAAAAGGAACCTCTTTTGATCTTAAGACATTTCTTCAAAATGATGAACTAGTAGAGCAGTATAGAAACTGCGCCATGTGTATTGTTCGACTGGCTCCTGTTGACTATCATCGATATCATTTTCCGTTGGCAGGATTGCCTTCCAAGAGTGCTTTGATCAACGGTTTTTACTATTCAGTATCACCGTTGGCGCTTCGCAAGAATATGGAAATATTCTTACAAAACAAAAGGGAGTATACCACACTAGAAACGATGAGTCACGGAAAAGTTTTAATCTGTGATGTGGGCGCTACCTTAACGGGTGGAATTCGACAGACCTATTCACCTGGAAAGGAAGTTGAGAAAGGAGATGAGAAGGGATATTTTTACTTTGGAGGTTCAACCTTGATCCTGCTATTCGAAAGAGGCAAGATTACTTTTTCGGCTGACCTTGTTGCCAACACAAAAAAAGGTTTTGAAACATTGTTGAAGATGGGAGAAACCATTGGAAGCTAGAATGCGTAAGCAATTTGATTCTATTATTGTAGTAGGATGCTAAATTTGTAGAATGAGAGGAGTACTCCTAATCCTGTTTTGTAATCTATTCTTGTTGCTGTCAGCGCAGGAATATAGTTTTGTGCAGTATTCTGTAGAGGATGGTCTGCCGCAGACACAGGTGTATGCTTTGTCTTCTGATGATCAAGGGTATTTATGGTTGGGGACTGCTGGTGGAGCAGCTCAGTTCAATGGAAAGGAATTCAAGCACTTTAGTACGTCAAACGGACTCGTTGATAATAACGTATCAGACGTAAAGCAGTACGGTGGCTACACTTGGATTTTTACGAATAAAGGTGTTACAAGAATAGCGGGACAGGAAGTAGTAGCGTATGATTTAACAGATGCGCTAAAAGGAGGTTATGTTTCTACCGCAGGCTTTCGTTCAGAGACCAATACCCTCATTGTTGCCAACAAAGATGAAGAAGTCTATGAAATAAAAATAGATCAATCTAGTGAGTTGCTAGTGGCTTCTTCAGTAGAAATCGAACTCAATAAGTCGTATGAAAATATCCGAAAAATCTATGAGGATAGTGGCCATGACACTTGGATAGTAGGAGATGGTCTCATTGGATACCTAGATGTTAACAACACATGGAACGATGTGATCATCGAGGGTTCTGCGCACAACATTTCAGATATTGAGCAGGATAAAAATGGAGACTATTGGTTGAGTGTCTACGATGAAGGAATCTACCATTGGCGAAAGGGAATTCTGAAACACTATTCTTACGGAGATGGACTCGTTTCTTCGTTAATTAGAAATATATTTATTGATACCGAGGGACGTGTTTGGTGTGCGAGTAAAAGTGGGGTGTCTGTACTTAGAGAAGATGGTTTCTCAAATTTTGACACCAGAAATGGTTTGCCCAGCGATAATATTGAGACCATATGCGAAGACCGTGAAGGAAACATTTGGCTGGCAAGCGATGGGGCAGGAGCTTTTCGATTTACTAGTGATGAGTTCGTCAACTATCATGCTTCTAGTGGTTTGAATACAGAATATGTAATGACTGGTTTCCAAGATAGTCGTGGCGACTATTGGTTTGGGACCTACAATAATGGAGTAGTTCACTACGATGGCGAAAACTACAACTATTTTAATGTAGAGAATGACAAGATTCTGAATAATGTGGTCTGGAGTTCACTCGAAGACTCAAAAGGTAGACTTTGGTTTGGAACTTCAAATGGCTTGGCGTTGTTTGAAGAGAACGAAATCGTCAATTTTTCGAAGGTAGACTGGCTACCCTCAGATAAGATCACTGCTATCTATGATTTTGAGGAAAAGCAACAAGTGTGGTTCGGAACGTCAAAGGGATTGGGTGTGGTAGGAGAGGATACGGCATATGCAATTTCTTCTTCAGATAATTTGTCACTCAAGAGCATTCGATCCATTGAGAAAGGAATTAATAATCAGGTTTGGTTGGGAACCTCTAATGGTATTGTAGTCTCTGATGGTACTTTCTTTGAACCCTGGATCAACAATGATCAGCTAGAAGATAAGTTGGTGTATTGCATTAAAAACTACAAAGACTCTTTGTGGTTTATCGGTACAAGTAATGGTCTTTATTATACGGATGGGATCAATGTGGAACGCATGATGCTGCATACCTCTTTTGGCGCCAATTTTATCAATTTTCTGGACATTGAACGCGACCGATACCTTTGGGTAGGAACAAACTATGGTGTTTTTGAGGTTGACCTACCGGCTTATTTCACCTCTCCTTCACAAGGGGTGATGCATCATAGAAAGAATAGCGGACTAAAGAGTGTGGAAACTAACCTTAATGCAGTTTTTGTAGACGATAAGAATCGTGTTTGGATGGGAACAGGTAAAGGAACTGTGCGGTTTGATCGGTCGAAACGAAGAAATGAGGTAGTAGACTTAATTCCACTGGTTCAGATTGTAGAAATGCAGCTGGACTTAAAAGCTACGGATTGGTCTAAATTTTCCAATGATATCGATACCAGAACACAGTTGCCACAAGAACTGTCCCTATCTTCGAGAGAGAATTATTTAACGTTTTATTTTGAAGGGGTAAGCTTATCTCATCCAGATGAGGTCGTTTACAAGATTAAGTTGGATGGACTGGACGAAGATTGGACACCACCCATTGAACAAAGTTCATTTACCTATCCAAATCTATCTTACGGAAGCTATACGTTTAACGTGATTGCCAGTATCGATGGTAAGAATTGGTCAGATCCCGTTTCCATTTCCTTCGAAATTCGCAAACCCTATTACCTGACCTGGTGGTTCATCTTTTTGATGTTGTTGATGCTATCCGGTTTGGTTTATATGATTTACCATCGTAGGAAGGTGGCAAGGGAGCAGAAGCTCAGAACAGAAAAGTTGTACTACAAGTCAAGACTATTGGCGCTTGAGCAGCAGACGCTTAATGCAAGTATGAACAGACATTTTATTTTTAACGCTCTTAACTCTATTCAGTACTATATCAATACGCAAGATCGAATTTCTGCCAACAAGTATTTGACCAGTTTTGCAAAGCTGATCCGTAAGAACCTAGACTCTTCTGTCAATGATACAGGAACAGTATCTCTTCATGATGAGTTAGAAAGACTTGAGTTGTACATCTCATTGGAGCACATGAGGTTTCAAAAGAAATTTGATTATGCCATTTCCGTGGATAAAAGCTTAGATCAGGAGTCGATTCAGATTCCTCCAATGATTTTGCAGCCTTTTGTTGAGAATTCCATTTGGCACGGACTGTTGCCACAGGAAACTGGGGGTAAGATTTGGATCAGTATTTTTCCAAGAGGAAAGAACATCATTTTTGAAATCGAGGATAATGGTATTGGAATCGAAGAAAGTAGGAAGACAAAGACTGACAATGCTCACCATTCTAAGGGGATGTTGATTACCTCTGGTAGAATTGAAATTCTTAAAAAAGTGACTCGCCAGCGCATGACCATTGTAGGGCCTTATCAAATTAATAATGTAGATGGAACCCCTAAAGGCACAAGAGTAGAGCTAGTTTTAGAGCAAGAAGTGTAACTTTTTTGCAGAAAAACAGTAGATATAGTTGGAAGTTAAGTTTTTTTAGCGTAAATTCGTATCGATAAGTGTATAGTGCACCATGAAAAAAGAAAGAATCATATCAGTTTTAGTTGTTCTAGCCGTGTTGCTAGTTACGAGTTGCTCGAAAATCGAGCCTTTGAATGAAAAGAAGGCGGAATGTTGTGAGTCATCTTCTAATGACATGCAGGTAAACGCACTTATGATCAATGATAATGAGGGAGAAAGTGGATCGAGTGGGATCACAGATCCTGATCATGATGGAGATCACGATAAAGATGATTCGTCAGAATCAAAAGAACAGTAAAGAAGAAATTAATTCAATATACTAACCATCCGTCAATCATGTCGGATGGTTTTTTTTTACATGAATATCAGAAATTTGAGAATAATTGGGTTGGGGATGCTTACGTTGATTGTGTTTCCATTACTCGGATTTATTCTTTTCTGGATTGTAGAAGGTCAGTATCAAACGATACTTGATATTTTTCAGACAAAATTGGGTGTTGGATATGAATTACTAATTGGGTTGGTGACGGGTACAGCCTTTGGCTTTATTGCATGGCAGTTTGTAAAATCAAATTACATGAAGCCAGTATTAGAAAAGTATGGTCAAGTTGTTAAATCGCTGGACTTGAATTGGATGACCATTGTATTTCTGAGTTTTTGTGCGGGAGTAGGAGAAGAGCTCTTTTTTAGAGGTGTCCTTCAGGATTATTTAGGCGTAATTATTACTGCGGTAATTTTTGTGCTAATTCATGGATACTTGAACCCTTTCGATAAGATTATTTTCTCTTATGGATTACTTATGACCGCACTAATAATTGCGGTTGGATACCTAGATCGGTATGTCGGTCTAACATCGGCTATGGCGGCACATATGATGATTGATGTGGTTCTGTTTCACAAACTTTCCACTACTAACTTACTTCCTAACTCGGTGTGGATTAAATCGGACGTTCTGAACGCTCAAAATAGTCAATAATAGCTTCCTTGATCAATTCCTCTTGCTCGTTTTCGCTGAGAGGAGGTAGAGCGTTTACATTCTCAAAGTGCGGCCATCCATCTTCATCTTTCCCAGTATACTCATAGTATCCGTAGGGCTCTAATAAGGTACAGATAGCAATATGCATAACCTCTATTTTCTGGTCTTTTTTGAGTTTTTGATAGCCTAAGTTGAGCTCTTGTAGCCCAATTATAAAGATAATGGATTGTAAATCTAGCTTCTCTTCAAAGTTTTTAGATATTTCCCCAACCAGCTCTCGCCACTTTTTTTCCAACTCAAAATTCATATCGCAAAGTTAAGGACGAATTATCTCATCAGATACATTTTTCCAAAACCTTTATGAAAGGATTTGTCATCAGCAGAAGTAGAGCGATGGTCGATATCTTCACCATTGATTTTAGCAATAACTCTGTATAAATAGATGCCATTTGCTAATTGATCACCAAATTCATCTCTTCCATCCCATGCGTAGGAAGTTACGTTATTTCCAATTCGGATATCTCCCAATTCATAGAGGTCAATTTCCTTAACCACTTTTCCTGTAACCGTCATGATCTGAATTTGCATCTCATCCGGGATTTCTGAACCTGTAAGGGTAAATACAAACTGCGTACTAGTAGAAAATGGGTTAGGATAGTTGAAGAGATGCGTAATTGAAGAAGCGGTCACGACTTCAAAATCGATCTCATAACTATAGTCACCACTTGCATTGTTTGATTTATCAGCCCCTTGTACTTGAAGTGTGTAGATGCCATCTTTTGTGAACTTTGGGTTATACTCTATTTTGAACTTATTTTGGGCATCTTGTGCAGGTTCAAAGTGCAGGATTTCATCAGGTCCATCCATAAAGTAAATCCGTTCAAAAGAACTTTGATCTGGGTGTCTGAGGTAAATTTTAAATAGACTTGTATCCTTGATTTCATCCATCAATAGATATGGATTTTCATCGTCTAAGGTGATCAAGATATTAGGCTCTGCACTTACGATATCTTCATTGATAATATGTACACCATCAAACGTGACATCTAGGATAGGGTTTACATCATCATCCGCAACGCTGAAGGCAAGTTCTGCAATATTGTTGAAATAGAATTGTTCCGGTTGGTCTTGAACATTGGTAGATGTATAAGGGTTAGCAACGATCCATGTATAATTAACGTCAGACAGTCCTTTCGTAGTGTAGGCAATTGTATCAAAAAGAATTTGATACTTTTTAAGGGAGTCTTGCCTTGGGTAATTCACAAGGGTACGGTTGCCATAGCTCGTTAGATTCCAATATTCTACTAGTAGACTGTCCATATCAAAGTGACTCACATTTTCTATCGCAACGGCAATTCTTACCGAATCACCCTCTTGATATTCAGTTCCTTGTGAGTAAAATCCTTTTTTTGGATTAATGGCCAGTTCAGGAACGGGTTCGTAAATTACTTGCCAGCGGTTGAGCTGAGCAGGAGTCAAGGCTACCGTATCATGATATTCGGCCTCCAGCTGAAGCATAGGGTAGACACTGGCATCAATTAATTGATCTAACTGGAGTATTGAGTCTAGGTCAGTCATTAACGTATCGATCAAAAGCGTTTTAGATTGATTATAGGTAACCCCGTGTATTCTAAGCCTTGTACTATCAGCATTTACTAGTTCGAAATCTTCCTGTTCCCAATGAATTCGATTCCAGTGAAAGGCTGGACCTACAATCTCTGAGAATATATATCCCACCTCACATCCTTGAATTGTGTCATAGAACGTTAAGTTCTGCGGAGGATAGGATACACCCGAAGAAATCGTGTCAGGAGTATGCATCTCAACCGTTTCAGCCGGAAGTCCTTTTCTAGCAAATAGAATCCAACCATCATCTGGTTGGTTGTTCGTAATGTTGGTCGCACCTAGGTTTTGAAAAGCATTAATCAATGAAGGAGGCATCGCGCCATATAAGCTAGGCGGGTTAGTATACGCATCGGGAATAAACGTATAGGCTCCTATATAAAACCCATCAGGGATTTTATCTTCTAAGAACACCGTTAGAGAGTCCATTTCTGCAGCATTTCCGAATCGGAACGCAAAGAAACCATGTTGACGATCTCTTCCTAGTAGCGATGTTCCTGGACAGAGATCAGGATCGCCATTAAACTGTCCGAAGCAATTATTTTCGTTGTGGGCAATACCATCATCATCCAAGTGAGGTGTTTTCCAGTTGTTTAAGGTGCAAGGGTCAATAACTACAATAAGAATAGCAGCTGAACCATCAGGCCCTCCATAGTCCAAAAGGTTTCCATTTAGTGTTGCTGAAGTATTGGAGAAAGTACTTGTTTGCCAATCTCCCAAAGTAGCGTTCATCGAAATACGTATTGTTGAAAAGTGCGAACCAAAATTGAAAGTTCGATTTACTGTATCGTAATCAATCCCTTGAAAATAATCTTTAGAAAATTGCTGAAAATGTGCTTGTCCCCATCCCCATATTCCTGGAATATATTGGAAAGAACTCTCCAACCAACGCTTTTCTGTACTGTCAACGCTGCATCGCCAATAGTAAACTGTACTATCAGTGAAGACAAGAGAATCAATTCCTCCTGAAGTGTTGATCCAGTTTTGAGGAAGTGCTTCTAAAACCCCTCCGACACTTGTGAATTTTTGATACTTTTTGAAGGGAGAATTAAAGTTATGATTCGTATCAATTTGGATAATATAATCTCTCTCTGGTTCGAAAGGGTCCAAAGTGGACGCCTTAAGCGTTACCGTGTCATAAGGAATAATGCCATACTCATAAGGCCAAATCGGTTGAATCCCGTTCGAGGAGATATAGGTGCTAAAGGTGATTTGATTGTTGGTAACCTCATCTTGTTGTTCAACAATTTGAGAATTTGGAAGATCAATACTAATGTTAAAGTAATTAAGACCACTACTTTCAATGTGATCTGTTGGAATTTTAAAACTAATCGTATCTCTGTTATAGCTGGCATTAAGGGTGTGAATGATGGTTGTATCTAAACCATTTGGAGTAATTCGTTCAATCACTAGGTCGTGATCACCAATGAATGCACGACCAATGTTGGTAGCAACAACGTAGAGCTCAAATGTATCTACGGATAAGTCAATTTGAGAAGGTACAGTCCACACACGGTTTTCATCCAACACAAGTTCTGGACGTTGATGAATATTCGCTTTTAATGCGGGGTCACCCTGTAGTGACATTCCAGTATAATTAGATTCATTAATAACAGACCAGGTTCCCGCAGGACCTTGCACAGCATAGATAGAATCGCAGGCAGATTTCATATGATAACCAAATGACTCATCATAGTTTAAGTTAGCTAAGCTGCTGTACAGCAGTTCTGTGTAATAGCCGATGTTGGTCAGAAACCCTTGTGTTACGGTAGAAGCAAGACAAACGGCTCCCACATCAGGAATGTTAACCAAATCGATGGCGTAGACATTATCATCGTAGTTATGTACATCTCCCGTATAACAACCGAGTCCAATAGCAATGGGATATTTTCCGTAGTTGTTCCAATTCGCTGGGTTATTTATGTTTAAACTGAATCCCGTGCCAGCAGAGGAATGACCATAGAAGTTTACAATAGAAACACCATTCTCAAGATGCTGCTGGATGTCGAGAAAGTCATCAATATTCAAGGAAGTGGCGAAAGGGTCTCTGTGGTACTCATGTGTAACACCTCCAAATGCGCTATCTTCAAGTTTATCACTAAATACGTCAAAGTAAGCGTCTATGACGTTGAGAGAAAGCGCATCATCACCACCTCCCAATAACAATACATCTTTATGCCATTCCTTATTAGGAATATCATAAAAAGAGTTCGGGTCTTGTTCGGTCTCATACTGCATTACTTTGTCAAGGTAGTCTAACACATCTTGTGGACTTGTAGTCGATAGACGTCCGGTTGGAACAGCATAGCTTTTTCCAGAGCCTCCAATTCCTTGTGTAATGTGATTGTCTGAACCTGGGTAGCCCCATGTGGGAACTAGGTTTTTATGGAAGGAAAGGATATTCTCTCTACTGCCATCATCATTTGCGTGGTTGCTAATAGATTTGCCAATTAAAAAAAGATTTTTCGGAGGAGAAGGCCAATTGTCGAACCCGAAATTAACAAAGTATTTAATAGCTGCTGGATGCTTTTCAATTCCTCCACCAAATTGTAGGTAAAGTTCATGAACATCAGCCAAGACCACATCGTGATTACCTCCTTGAACCGAAGAACGGTAAGTAGCATAATCAGCAGAAGCTGATAGCAAAGATTCATGTGTCACAATCAAGAAAGCATCTTGCGGGGATATGGCAC
Organism: uncultured Flavobacteriales bacterium; assembly: GCA_964387945.1. Classification (GTDB taxonomy): domain Bacteria; phylum Bacteroidota; class Bacteroidia; order Flavobacteriales_D; family Parvicellaceae; genus Parvicella. Next base: position 118,561 of record CAYLYX010000008.1, read on the forward strand.
TGTAGTCAGTAAAGTTTCCAGACCCATTAACGGCAAAAAAATCAGAAATTGACAAGAAGTTATCAGTGTCCACCAGCATCAAAACTATTGTGTCGTTAGCTACACTGTTTGGAACTACAGCCTCGTGAGTTGAACCATTTAACACTAAAGGGATTTCCTTTGGTTCCTGATTGTTCATTACAAACAACCTAGGGTTTACACCTGTAATATTAGTAATGTATATAGACTGTTTATTGTTAGCAGAATGATCCGTCAAACCAAAAGAAAAGTTGGCTTCGCCTTCAAAGTCAAATGTGTGAGGATAGGTAATTGAAACAGAAGATGTCATCAGCCGTTCATCATTAGCTTGCCCTATGTTAATTCCCCTGTGTCGGATTTTTGTAATTCCATTTAGGAGTGTGTTGGTTGGAACCTGAACTTCATTTTTGATTAATTTATATCCAGAAAAGCTAGAATCAACCAATGTCACATAGGTGCCGGATGGTGTTTGCTGCTGGACCATAAAGCTATGATTATGACCACCACCTTGAATTTGTGGATTCGAAGCACTTGAAATAGAGCTTTTTACAATAGCATTTGGAGCATTCACACCAGTATATCGATTGGTAGTGTTGATGTTGGCACCAACTACATATGTGGCACTTAGTATAGTTGAAGAAGAATGCGATTTAATTGCATTACTTGTCCATCCTTCTCCCGCGCCATAAGCAGGCGATGACTGGTTGTAAAATAAAGGTCCAAAACAATAGTTGCTCGAAATATATCTATGGTAGCGGTGAATCCAACAATAATCAGCGGTAGGGTAAGCACCAACGTTTACATCTGTTTCAGGTACAAAACGTTTTCCGTTTGGTAAGGCAGAAACGGTAAGAAAATAAACTATTGTATCGTTAACGAAGCTATAGTAAGCATCCGCCATTTCTGTGTCAGGATCGGCAAAAAGAGTAGAATCTTTCCATCCGTCATTTTTTTCTGCGTAGAACTCAATATAATCTCCAATGTCAAATGTTCCATCGCCACCATCTTGAACAATAATGGGCTGTTCTCGCTCTCGTCCGAATACTTGAAGTTGATCAGAAGTGATGGTTGAAACATCTACTCCTATATTCTGAAAAGCGGGTTGAATATCAGCATAATCAATTTTGTACCACCCTGTTTCATAGATTTTGAACCCTAAATATTTTTGGGAGTAATCGATCCATTCATTTCCATTCTGAGCGAATGAAAACAAAAAAGATAGCACAAAACATCCAATGAGTAGTGGTCTATTCATTCGAGGACTTTTTTGGATTAAGGTTAAACCTCAACGAGAATATATTACTATACAATGCAACCGATGCATCGCCAATGTCTGTCAAAGCATAATCTATGGCTATACCTTTAAACTTAATACCAATACCAATGTTTGGTTGAAGCGTCAGGGTCTCTTTTCCATTTAGTTGAGTAATCCGCTGAAAATTACCAATTCCGGTTCTCAGATAAATCATGTCCTTGAAATCAAACTCCAAACCAAGGTGCGGGTCAAGTGAGAAAGGGTTGCCTACAACAAGTGTATTTCTCTTTCCATCCGTAGTTACATCTGCGTCAATTTCTGCTAATAAGCTAAATTTGTCAGATAATTCCCAACTTCTTGCCGCTCCTAAAATGATTCTAGGCATTGTAATCTCCAAACCGTTTTGAGGAATTTCATTGTTGGTCTGTGTAAAAACTTCAATCGTTCTGTCACTCAGCGTATAAGACCAAGCATTAAAGGTAGATGTAATGTCTCTTCCCATAGCAGCAAAAGTCCAATTGTTAACTTTATAGAGGGCTGAAAAATCAACGCCAAACCCCCAGGATTTTGCAAAACTTCCTACCTTCCGATTAATAATCTTGGCACTTCCTCCTAAACTTAATCTATCGTTGATTTGTCTACCGTATGAAAAAACAAGCCCTAAGTCAGCGGCCGTAAAGTAGGTAATTCGGTTGTAGTCTACATTACCTTCGTTGTCAATGAGTTCTGTCGTGTTGGGGATATTGTCTACACCAAACCGAATCACAGAAAAGGCCATAGCGCTTTTGTCATCAATGCGCTTGGCAACCGCTCCGTAATCGTACTTAGCAATACCTGCAAAATACTCAGCATGCATTAATCCAAACTGTAAATCACTTTCAATATTGGTCAAACCCACGGGGTTCCAATAACCTGCAGTGACATCGTTTGTGCTGGCAACAACAGAATTAGCCATACCCAACGCTCGAGCTCCCACACCAATGTTTAGGAATTCGTTACTGTACTTTGGTGTTTTATCATCCTGCCCCCAGTAAACAGAGGTGAACGCTGTCATAAAAAGGGCTAAAAAAAGCAGTTTTTTCATAGGTATAATCTCGTACGTAAAGTTAGCAAATCCGCTTGACTTGTGACAATTTTGTGATAATAACTGCAATTTCATCAATAAATTGTGATTAATCGTCTATTTTTGGGACTTTCATACATGAAAAAGCACATACCAAATATCATGACGTTGGGCAATTTGACCTGTGGATTGCTAGCAATTATGTATGCTTTTTCTGACACACCTTGGGTGGGTGCTTATTTCATCTTTGGTGGACTCTTTTTAGATTTTTTTGATGGCTTTTTTGCACGGCTTCTCAAAGTAGATGGTGAACTAGGAAAACAACTGGATTCTCTGGCGGATCTGGTGACTTTTGGCGTGGCACCTGGGATGTTGATGTTTAGAACCATGACTTGGTTATTAATGGTCATTAGTAACCATTTCAATGGGATTTTGAGGTTTGATGATTGGAAGGAGATATATTTTTATTTGGATGAGTTAGCTTTGATAGTTTTAATCGTTCCAGTTCTCTCTGCTCTAAGGTTAGCAAGATTTAATATTTCAACTAATCAATCAGATCAATTCATTGGGTTGCCAACACCAGCCAACGCTATTTTTGTGTCTTCAGTTTCGATAATTTCTTACGATTTGATGTTAGCAGATACTTGCTCAGTAGATGGTCTGTTTTATATTTATTTTATTTTGATGATTTTGTCAGTGACATTTTCCCTCCTCCTCAACGCCAACCTTCCTTTAATCGCACTCAAGTTCAAAACGTTTGGTTGGAAAGGAAATGAAGTACGTTTTATCTTTCTTGGTCTTTGTCTCGTGACAATTTTGGTGGCTTTGTTGATAAGTAATGTATTTGTAGCTATCCCAATTATTATACTTTTGTACCTGATCGTTTCAATCATTAATAACAGTACAAAGCGAAAAGATGAAGTTCAAAGCAAACATTGATATTATGCCGTTAGAGGCGTTACTAGATCCACAAGGAAAAGCGGTTTCTCAATCGATGGGAAATGTTGGTTTAGGCGAGATTACGAACGTAAGAATCGGTAAGCACATCACCTTATTTGTGGAAGCAGACTCTAAAGATGTGGCATCTTCTAAAGTAGATGAAGCTTGTAAAAAGTTATTGGCAAACCAGATCATGGAAAGCTATTCTTTTGAATTGGAAGAGGCTTAATTAAGCAACTGGTTTATTTTTTCTAAAACCCTTTCTGGAGAGATCAATCTTCTGATCTTTTCTACTTTCTTCATGTCGTTTTCGGAATTGAGTTTTCCGTAAATTGAAAGAGGTATGTCTGGGTTTTCATCTTTTGAAAGTATAATGCTGTTTTCTTGGTTGCTCCAAGCGTAAAAACCAAAATAGGGATGCGTTGAGATCCAAATGGAGATTACTTTACAGCCCACCAAGTCTGCTAAATGCATATTGGAACTGTCCATCGCAATAAAAACATCGCATGATTTCATAATGGCTAACTCTTCTTCAAGAGAATATTGGCCTGCCACAGAACGACAACAGTCAAAGTCGTAGGTCAATGATTTGATCTGCTTTTCTTCTTTTTTACCTCCACCAAACAAAAGGACTTCATAATTACCATCGTCTTCAAGATGCTGAAGAAACGTCTTTACATTATCCAGTCCCCATTCTTTACTCTCGTGGGCAGCGAAGGGAGCAAAACCAATTACTTTTGATTTCGAACGGATTTTGAATTCGTGCGGAGTAGTAGGAAGAATGAATCGATAGTTTTGGGTTATTTTACAACTAGCCGCCTCAACTGCAGTATTATACCGTTCGATGGAGTGGGCGAGTTGTGTAAATGTCTTTTGTCCCTTGAGAATACTGTTTTTCTCACTTCTGCCTTTGTCAAAAACAATTGTTTTTACGCTGGATAATCTTAAACGTGAGCGAACAATCTTACTTCTCAAAACATCATGTTCATCAATGAAAACATCAGGTTGCAGCGCTTTGATGTCATTGGCCAATTTCAACAACCCAGAAAACCCCTTATGACGTCTATTTAAATCTAGTGGAAAGAAGTTCAAACGCTCGTGTTCTCCGAAAAAAGGATGAAATAACGGTCGGGTAATAACTGTAACTTGTATATCCGGGTTGGAGGTTAAGGTATTCCAAACCGTTTGCACCAACATGGCTACATCTCCCATAGCCGAGAGACGGTAGATGACGATATGTTTTCCTTCTGCGATGCCCAAAATTAGTAAAACGAATAATAGCCAGTTATTATTGAATAATAATTCATGAAATTATTCTGTACCCTTTTTTCGAAATTGCATTACATGAGTAGTAATCCCTTCAAAATAGTCATTATGAACTTCATGTTTGCACTTTTGATTTCAGCTCTTAACCTGTCTTGTTCTGCAGAACATGGTGAAAAGCTGCCCCCTTCCATGATTTTTGATGAAACACCGATAAAATCAATTTTGGAAGAACATAACATCAAAACAGAAGAGCTTTCTGTGTTGATCGATAAGTCGGATTATCAACTGTCGATCCTACATGAAGATACGGTTGTAAAGTGGTATCCGGTCGTTTTAGGGTACAATCCAGTAGGTGATAAAATGCAACAAGGCGATTACAAAACACCAGAAGGAGTATTCGGCATTCGAGATAAATACCCCCACAAGAGTTGGAAATATTTTATTTGGATCGACTACCCCAATGAAGAGTCGTGGAAACGTTTTGAGCAACGAAAAGCGGATGGTACAATTTCCAGTGATGCAAAAATCGGAGGGGAAATCGGTATTCATGGAACACCTGAAGGAATGGAGGCATTAATTGATGAAGGACAGAATTGGACGTTTGGATGTATTTCCTTGAAACGAAAGCACGTAGAAGAAATCTACCCCTATTTCCATAAAAACATTAAGATTACCATTCAGAAGTAATATTTCTTAAAAAATGGGATTGCCTCTCGAATGGATTGTTCAATAGGAATGAATTCGAAACCACGTGACATCATTTTTGAATTATCATATGTGTGAACACCGTTTGCGTTTCTTGCCGTTTCTTTAGTGAGCGTAGGATGAGTTCCTTTAATTTTTGAACGAACTTTATCCAATCGCCAACCTAGGCCAGTTAGCCACTGTGGTGAATAAATTCGAGGTGGTTTATTCCTAAAACCAACGGCTAGCCAAGTGAAAACCTGTTTGTAAGGAAGACTTTCTGATACTAGAATATGCCGCTCTCCAGAAGGTCCGTTTTTCATAACTTCAAGCAATCCTCTGGAAACATCTCGAACATCTACAAAACCATTGGCACCACGCGTATAAAAGGCAATACCTTTTGCACCAGTTCTAAAAAAAGTACCACTGCTTCTTCCCCAATCGCATGGACCAAGAATAACACCAGGGTTGACAAGGTAGGTAGACATTTCTTCTGAATTGGCAGCCAACACCATACGCTCCGATTCATATTTGTTTTTACTGTAGAAAGAATTACTCTCATTTTCAACCCATTCTGAATCTTCAGTATATTTCCCAGAAGTGTTGACCCTTCCTAGAGCAGCAATAGAACTCACAAAACCAAACTTTTTAACACCTACTTGACGGGCGTAGTTAATCAGTAGTTCTGTGGCTTTAACATTTACCTCCTCCATAATGCCATTGTCATCTGGATTAAAGGAAACAATGGCTGCGGTATGAATGAGTTCATCAATGGAGTCGGGTAACGTGGGTGGCAATTGATCATCTCTTAAATCAAATTCTATCCAGTTTACTTGTTCCAAAAGCTCCAGCTTACCGTGCCAATCAAAGAGGTTTTTCAGAGGCTTCAGGTTGCTGTTTTTTCGCTTTAGAGCATGAACTTTAGTATCCGTTTTCTGCAAAACATCTAATAAGACATGACTTCCAACCAAACCACTGGTTCCTGTAATTAAAATTTTTCTTTTCAAACCCAAATCAAATTTACATCTTTGGACAGCAATGGTCCGATTGTCTTGTAAAAATAGAAATTTAAAAACGATTGTTCACCTCACGTATTCTAAAAGTGAGAGCAATAGAGCCTTGCTGCTCAATGCACTTTTCCCAGATCAGATAACGATTTCCAACCTATCGGACTCAGATGACACGCGTTTACTTTCCAAAGCTATAGAAGGGTATCGTTCATCTGAAAAAATAGATGTAGGTCACGCAGGTACGTCCTTTAGGTTTATGACCGCTTTTTTGGCAACTCAGCGGAAGGGAAGTTGGACGCTGACGGGGTCAGATCGCATGAAAGAACGCCCGATAAAAGTATTGGTGGATGCGTTGCAAATGATGGGGGCAAAAATTTCCTATATGGAAAAGGAAGGTTATCCCCCTTTGTCGATTGAAGGAGTAGAGGAGTTAAAAAATGAGGTGTCAATTGATGCTCAAGTGAGTAGTCAGTATATTTCTGCATTGATGATGATTGGAAGTAAACTAAGTGGCGGTTTACGGATTGACCTAAAAGGTAAAATTACATCGTTACCATACATTATGATGACCACCGCCATGATGCATGAGGTGGGGGTAAAGGTGAAATTTGAAGGGCAAACTATTCTCGTGCCAGAAACTCATGCCTTGTCGCAGACAAAGTTGAGTATAGAGGCCGACTGGAGTGCAGCGTCTTATTGGTTTAGTCTTATTGCATTGGCTAATGAAGGTGCCTCGGTTGAGTTGATAGGCTTAAACGAAAAAAGCAGACAAGGAGATGCTCAAATCGTTGGTTATTTCAAGTCCCTTGGCGTGAATGCAGTTTATCGTGATGACAAATGGATGCTAACTAAATCTGGGAAGCCGACTACTGAGGTGTTAGAGCTGGATTTATCGTCCACACCAGACGTAGCGCAAACACTGGTGTGTACTTGTGCTGGGTTGGGAGTAGGTGTTAATTTTAGAGGATTGCATACCCTGAGAATTAAGGAAACAGATCGGTTGACAGCCCTAAAAGAAGAACTCAATAAGTTTGGCGTAGTTGTGACCATTCCTTCTGACGATCAGCTAGTGATGGAGAAAGGTCAACTTTTAAAGAAACCTACCCAGCCGATTGCTACTTACAAAGATCATCGGATGGCCATGGCATTTGCTCCTTTAGCGCTTTGCGTTAACCTATCAATAGAAAATGAAGAGGTAGTTTCTAAGTCCTATCCTAAGTTTTGGCAAGATTTGCAGCATGCAGTTAATGTAGAATTTTAAAGATCAATTCCTTTAGAATTTCGGCATCACTTGTAGATGCATTTCCCACCCCTTTTGACTTAAGATCGGCCTCACGCAAATAACCGATGATTTTTGCCAATTTTCCCATGGAATATTGCTGAGATGCAGCGGCATACTCCTTTACGAAAAAAGGGTTAACACCAAGCGCTCTGGGTAGTTCGGCTTGTGGAACTTTGGCTTTGAGCACGTGGTATTTTAGTAATTTGCTAAAGAACCCATAAAGTACGCTTACCGTTACCACGATCGGGTGATTTTTAGGATTGTTTCCGTAGTGGGTACAAATTAAATTGGCTTTTAAAACATCTTTTTTAGCTAGCGCTTTCTGTAGCTCGAAGTCGTTAAACTCCCTTGAAATGCCCACGTGTTTGTAAACAATCTTTTCATCGATTACCGTATCTCCTTCAAGGACAATCTGAAGTTTATTGAAGGTTTTGACAATCTTGTTCAAGTCCGTTCCCAAGTTCTCTGCCATCAAAACGGCTGCATTGGGCGCAACTATAAGTCCTTGCTTTTTTCCCTCAGCAATAATCCATTCTGGCATTTTATAGTCACGAACAGCTTCTGAGGTGTAAATAAAACCTGCCTTCTTAAGGTCTTTGGCCATTTTAGTTTTACCATCCAGCTTTTTGTACTTGTAGCAGATGACCAGAAGCGTTGTTGCCGTAGGAGTGGTCAGGTAGTCATGCAGTTGCGTAATAGTTCGAGACAGTTCTTGCGCCTCTTTCACAATCACTACGCGATGGCTAGCCATCATTGGGTATTGACGTGCTTCATTTAGAATGTCTTGTATCACAACATCTTTTCCGTATAAAACACTTTGGTTGAAGTCTCTTTCTCCTTCGTCTAGCACATTTTTTGCAATGTAATCACTTACCAGATCAATGTAATAAGGCTCTTCACCCTGCAAGAAATAGACAGGTTGGTATTGTCCCTTTTTTAAATCGTTCAGTAATGCATCAAAACTCATAAACTAGAATCTCAGGTGACGAACAGATTTTCCTTCGTGAATAATTTCATTGAGTGAATCGATCCCAATTTGGATGTGTTTTTCAACAAAACCAGAGGTCACTTTCGAATCGCTTTTTGAGGTCTTAACCCCTTGCGGAACCATCGGTTGGTCTGAAACCAGAAGCAAGGCTCCTGTCGGAATTTTGTTTGAGAAACCACCAATGAAGATAGCAGAGGTTTCCATATCAATGGCCATTGCACGAATAGAGCGTAGGTATTTTTTGAAATCCTCATCGTGCTCCCAAACTCGTCTACTTGTCGTAAAAACTGTTCCAGTCCAATAATCAAGTTCGTGTTCTCTTACGGAGTGAGAAACTGCTCGTTGCAAGTTAAACGCAGGTAAGGCAGGAACCTCAGCAGGTAAGTAGTTGGTGGAAGCTCCTTCTCCTCTTATTGCAGCGATAGGAAGAATCATATCTCCAATTTTATTCTTTTTCTTTAATCCACCACATTTTCCTAAAAACAAACAAGCCTTAGGCTTAATCGCAGACAAAAGATCCATGATGGTTGCTGCATTCGCTGATCCCATTCCAAAGTTGATCATGGTAATTTTACCAGCCGTTGCACTTCTCATTGCTTTGTCTTTACCTTCCACTTCAACGCCAAATTTATTGGCAAAAATCTCAACGTAGTTATCGAAGTTGGTTAGCAAGATGTATTTGCCAAATTTTTCTAACGGTACACCAGTATATCTTGGGAGCCAATCGGCTACAATTTCTTCTTTCGTTTTCATATATGTCAACTGATTTAGAAGGAACTTAGAACAGTTGTCCTTCTCATTTAAGTTGCACAAATGTACGAATTCCCTACCTTTATGCAATCTAAACGAATTTTCTTTGCAAAAACTTAATTTCCCTCAGTACAAGTTTGACGTCAAACGTGAAGACGACCAACTTTTTATCTTAGATCAGATCCGAAAAAAATGGGTTTCGCTTACCCCCGAAGAATGGGTGAGACAGCATGCTGTTGCATTTCTGGTAATGGAGAGAAAATATCCTGCAGGGCTTATCGGAATTGAGAAAACAATTAAAGTGAATAAGATGAGCAAGCGCTTTGATGCCGTTTGTTTTAACCAGAATGCGCAACCTGTGTTGTTGGTGGAGTGCAAGGCTCCTGAGGTGCAGATTACGCAAGAAACTCTAGATCAGGCATTAAGATATAATTCTCAACTGCAAGTAAAATATTTGTTGCTCACCAACGGAATTAAACATGTCATCGGCTTTGTGGACTACGAAAACAAAAAGCTAGAATATTTGAAAGATATTCCAACCTTCGATTCAATTGTATGACACGTTTTTGGGAAAAAATATTGTTCCCACCCGTGTTGCTCAATGCAGAAAAGATCAACCGTAAATTAAAGGGAAAGACCGTTTTAATTACAGGTGCAAGTAAGGGTATTGGTAGAGCGATAGCAGAGCAAACTGCTTCAAACAATATCCATTTTATTTTGGTTGCACGATCCATTGATCTTCTAAAAGAAGTTGAGGCAACTCTCCTTCAAAAGGGAGCAACGATCCAAATCATTGTAGCAGATTTGAGGGAAGAAAGCGATGTGGATAGCATCATTAATCAGTTAAGTCACGTTGATATCATCATCAGCAATGCAGGTAAATCTATTCGTAGAAGTTTATGGGATTCACTAGATCGCTTTACAGATATTGATCGAACGGCAAAGGTAAATTATCTTGGGCCTACACGTTTGATACTTGGTTTATTGCCAAAAATGAAAAAGAATGGAGTAATTATCAATGTTTCGGCACTCAATGTATTGCTTAATCCAGCTAAGAAATGGGCGGTATATCAAGGCTCTAAAGCTGCTTTTGATCAATGGTTTCGATCTATAGTTCCTGAGTTGAAGCAGAGAGGTGTTAAAGGTAAATCGGTATATCTTCCGTTGGTGAGAACGGCAATGATAGCACCTACAGAACACTATAAAAAGTATCCTGCAATGAGTCCTGAAGCTGTGGCAAAAATAATAGCTAGATTGATGGTCAATAAGCGATCGAGATACCGACCATGGTGGTTGCCGTTCGTGCAGTTTTTTGATTTTTTCTTCGGACGAATCTGGTGGAAAACACAATAGTGGATGCATGCAGTTTTTCAAATAGCCAAAATATTTAAACTCTATAATCCACTGCGATTATTTTGGTTCGCTGTCTGCGTGTTTGTTTACGGTTTAAATATCTATGCCATTCTTAAGTTTTATACCAAAGTTAAACCTCGTAGTATCGCAGCTCAGGTGGATGGTGTTTCGATGGCACATGAAGAACTATTAAAAAAGATAGCAGCATTTCACAATCATTTTAGACTACAATTGAGCAGTAGCTCAACTGTCGGAGTGGTTATGCCTAACTCCATGGAGTTGATTGTTACCATATTAAGTTTGTCTTTGCTCAATAAACAAACCTATTTGATCTCTCCGAAAGCTAAGAACTTAAAAGACCTCAAAGACCGTCATCATTTGGATGTTTTACTACAGTTGGAGGACGTCAGAAAAATAGATGAGTCTAATGAACGATTACGAAGAAAAGACCTAAAGTTGGGTAGAGTAAGTATCCTCACCAGCGGAACTACAGGAGCTCAAAAACCCGTGACCAGAAAGTTCAAGGCGAAGCCGTTTGTCTCTGTTTTTGTTGACCTAATCAAGCGATTAGAATTGGCCGAAGTCAGGGCATGCTACATCGGGGTTCCGCTTTATCATGGGTATGGTTTAGCCACCTTGATGATGAGTTTGATATTAGGGAAAAAAGTAGTTGTTGACGGGAATCAATTCGTTAATTGGTTTTCAACCTCTTCGAGAATTCAGAACAGTTTATTGGCGTTAGTTCCCATCCAGCTAGATCAGCTATTAGAGCAGGAGAATATTCTGCTAAATGGAGAGAAGGTTGTTGTGGGTGGAGCACCATTGAGTCAGCGGACGTTTGAAAAGTTGAAGAAAATGCATCCAGAAAGTAGACTTTACAATTTGTACGGTACATCAGAAAGTGGTGTGAGTTTTTTAGCTGAGCTATCGATGAAAGTGTCTGAACCTGTCAACGTGGGAGTGCCTTTAAGAGGAGTAGAGTGGAGAATAAAAGAAGAGCGATTATGGCTCAGAACCCCCTGGAGTCACACCGTTGATTGGGTGGATACAGGTGATCGTTTGGAGCAGCTAGACGATGGAAGATTTGTTTGGAAGGGTAGGGCGGATGATATGATCATTTCTGGAGGTATTAATGCTTTTCCATCCGAGTTAGAAGAAGTAGTTTTAACCTATCCAGAAGTAGTTGATGCAAAAGCAGAAGCCGTTCATGATGAGAAGTATTTTCAAAGGTTTCGTTTGAAAATAACAACCAAAGAGCTTATTTCTATTGAGAGGTTCAAACAGGAACTAACAAATCGCCTGCCTCCCCATCTTGTGCCGATGGATGTGATCTTGGTAGATGAAATCAAGCGCAACGAATTGGGTAAGTAATTAATCCAAGAAACAGATTCTCAAAGGAACAACATATTTAACCTTCACGGGTTGTCCATGCTGTTTTCCAGGAGTCCATTTTGGCATATTGCTTAAATGGTCAAGCGCTGCTAGAGTTATGGGATGATTTTCATTTCTCAGCGCCTTAAGGTCTGTTACAGAACCATCACACTGTACGATAAATTCAAAGTAAAATTTACTTTGAATATGCGTTTGTGAAACATCTGGCACCGTAAAATCTGCCATGAATTGGTACATCTTTTCAAGTCCGCCTGGGAACTCAGGCATCTCTTCAACAGTTTCATAGACTGTTGTGTCACATTCTTGAGCTAAAGAATGGAAACTTGATGCAAACAGCGAGAAAAGAAAGAAAAAACTAGTTGTCTGGAGCATTATATTTTGATCTGAACTTTTGATTGGATCGAGCATCAACATCCTTGATGTAAACCCATTTACCATTTTCTAGAAGATAAGCGTCAAAGCTAAGGTCAGGTCCCATCCAAATGTTCAACTCATCTCCACCTGGAACAATTGACGTTAAGTGGTCAAAAATGAGCATTTCTTCTTTTTTTGTTTTCTGATGTTTTAACGACATCACGGCATCTTCTGTATATTCAAAAATGATCCTTCGCTTTGTCTTTTCACCATCTTCCTTAAACATCGCTTCACCAAATTTCAATCGATCAGATTTGTGAAATTTCATAGTTTCGATGATCTTCTTATTGCTGAGCATGTCATTTCCATCCCAACCTAGTAGCGTGTACTGCGTCTTCCACCCTTTGTCAATTGGAATGATTTTGTAGTACAAGCAACCATACCACTTCTTTTCTGTGAGTGCTTTGAACTCTACGTCATATGGAAAGTCATCTGAATGATCAAACAATTCTATGATGACAAACTCTCCCGACTTAGGATCCTTTTTCATCATCAAGCAGTAGTACTTATGCCGCTTATAATCACCATACTCCATGTTCCAATTGAAGATTCTGAATGCTCCATCTGGCGATTTAATTGTGCTAATCATTCTAGCCAGCGTATCAAAGTCATGCGTAAAAGTTTCATCGTACTCCATCATTTTTCGAAGAATTTCTTCAAACTCCTGATTATATTGATGTTGCTCTTTTATGGTTTCATACTGTCGAGCTTCATGTAACTTGGCTACTGCTTCCAGTTCAAGTTCCTTGATCTTTTCAATATTACTTTGTGCCATCGGAGCGATAGCTAAAAGAACAGCGAATATGAATAAGTTAACTTTCATCATCATTAAATGTACTAAAATCGAGCCACAAAAAAACCATCAGTAGCTACTGATGGTTATATAACGTAAGATTGGTTATTCAGTTACAATTATCTTAGCCCAAGTGAAGGCTGTCTTTTTTAGCCAGTAGTGCTTCATCAGATTCTCTGATATCCTCATCGTCTACACAACAGTCTACAGGACATACTGCAGCGCACTGAGGTTCATCATGAAACCCTTTGCACTCTGTACATTTATCTGGGACGATGTAATACACATCCATGTCGACTGGCTCGTTTTCTTCATCCGCATCTACCGTAACTCCAGAGTTTTTACCGGTATACGCTCCTTTTAAAGAAGTTCCTTCGCTATATTTCCAAAGTGCTCCTCCTTCATAAATAGCGTTGTTTGGACATTCCGGTTCACATGCTCCACAGTTGATGCATTCATCTGTTATTTTGATTGCCATAGCTGTTAAACTTTGTAATTTTGGACAAAGTTACAATACAAATAATTAGATGATGCCAGATTCAAAAATAAATGCGTTAGTTCGTTTAGGAAAGGTGATGGGAGCCATTGGAACGGATGCAGGATGGGAAGGGTTTAACCTAGGGATAACCGCTCAAGAATTTGAGAAGCTACAAATCGCTGTGAATCAAGCAAAAATGTATAATGGATGGTTTGAACCATCGGAGGTGAAACGTTCATTTCGTGCCTGGGTAGAGGTTTTAAATGAGGAGGAGCTCAATGGTTGGTTGGCAAAGTATGAGACAATTCATACTGATTCTAAATGTGTTGCGATTATCATGGCGGGGAATATTCCGCTCGTTGGATTCCATGATTTGATCAGTGTTTATTTGAGCGGTCACCAAGCCAAAGTGAAAATGAGTAGCGAGGATGATAAGTTACTTCCAGCTCTTTTAGAGGTTTGGAAATTGTTTGATGATGATTTGTTGTCAAGTGTTCAAATGGCTGGACCTAAACTGGGTAATTTTGATGCCGTCATCGCAACGGGAAGTAATAATACGGCACGTCATTTTGAGCAGTATTTTGGACAATATCCCAACATCATCAGGAAAAACAGGACGTCAGTGGCGGTGTTGAACGGAGAAGAATCCGAAGATGAGTTAAAGGCACTCGCTACCGATGTCTTTGCTTATTTTGGTTTGGGTTGCCGAAGTGTGACGAAGTTATACCTACCCAAAGGTTTTGATTTGAATAAAGTGTTTGGTGGATTGTTTCATTGGCAGGAGGTCGTAAATAACAAGAAGTACGGTAATAATTACGACTATCATAAAGCTATTTTCTTACTAGAAGGATATGATGTTTTGGAAAACGGATTTGTTCTACTGAAAGAAGATGAGAGTCTCAACTCCCCAATAGGGACGTTGTACTATGAGTTTTATGAGGATGAAAATCAATTGAGAAATAAGTTGGAAGGGATGAAGGATGATATTCAATGCACAGTGAGTAAGAAGGATATTCCTTTTGGACAATCTCAAGCACCAAAACTTTGGGATTACGCTGATGGAGTAGATACGATGGAGTTTTTGAAGTCGCTCAAATAGAAGTGTGAATTCTTGAGATTTGTTGATTGAGCGGCCCTTTGAATTAGGTGTTACTTGTAGAAAGATCAGGTGTTTAATCAATATTGGCAGATAATCATCTCATTACCCTTTAGGTTTCATTGATTTTAATTTTTCTTTGAGGCCTGTAAGTTTTCTTTTGGCCATAGCCCTATAATTCTCTTTCCTAAGGACATCAAACTCAACAATCTTTTGATTAATGATTTTTCCTCTTTCAAACTTATTGAGATCGTTATAGTAAGGATTGATCCCTCTAGGATTTACCAGTTTTTTATGATAATGAACGTGACCAACACGAGAAATGTCTTCAACATTGAAATCCTTGTTTTGACATTCTTTAAGGAGGTGAAGAGGACAGTTAAACTCTTTTGGGATGAACTGAACTTGTAGGTTCATTGCTGAAATCGTAGCACTCAAGACACTCTGTTCAACAAAGAATAGACCTTTACTTGGCATAAGGTTTAAGTCCATTATTTTTTTGAAATTGGAAGCCCAATTTTGGAAAAGACCATCATTATTGGATGAAATAATCATCCCTGAGTTATAATATTCAAGGATTTCTGTATTGTCTACAGAGGTGAAAATTGTCTTGTGATTTTCTTTTTTTATCCCAAACCTCTGGTAGAGCTCTTTCCAATAATAGCCATTTTCATTCAAAAATAATTTGTCGGAGCCGACATTAATTTTATCCACAGGTCTCATAAAGAGTTCTCCTTGCTTCATATCTTTAATGAAGTCTGGAGAATTCATGAAAAAAGTATCACCGTCTAGAAAGATCAAAATATCTGCATCACTTATGCTTTCTCTGTGCGCACATACAAGTGGTTTATTGGCAAGTGGATATTTAGGAAACTCAGAATTGAGTTCAATATCCACATAGTTTACATCGTACTTTTTAAAAAAGTCGATTGTAGAATCAGAGATATTACCTTTTCTAGGTTTGTAGCTGTAAATATCAGCATCTGCAAGAATACCACCGAAAGTTCTGATGCTGTAAACCAATAACTTGGATTGAGCCTCCAAATACCCAGCTTCAGTACAAATGATGATTTCTATCTTCATGGATATAACTCAACGTTTACAAAAGTTCTAACTTGGAAAAACTCATGCTTAGCTATTCAGCATCACTGGCATTACCAACATCAAAATGTCTTCTCCTTCATCTTCTGAGCTTTCAGGAAGAAGAATTCCCGCACGGTTGGGAGCACTTAGTTCCAATACAAGCGATTCTGAATCGACATTGTTCACCATTTCCATCAAGAAGCGTGAGTTAAACCCAATCTCGATGTCTTCACCTTCATAAGCGCAGGTTAACTCTTCTTTTGCAGCATTAGCAAAATCCAAATCTTCTGCACTGATGATCAGTTGACTTCCAGAAATTTTCAATCGTACTTGATGTGTTGTTTTGTTAGCAAAGATGGAAACTCGCTTCAATGAACTTGAAAACTGTGATTTACCAATCGTCATACGGTTTGGATTGTCTGAAGGTATAACCGCTTCGTAATTTGGGTACTTTCCGTCAATCAAACGACAAATCAACGTGAAGTTGCCAAACTTAAATTGCGCGTTAGATTCGTTGTATTCTAAACTAACATCACCGTCAATATTTCCCAACAGTCCTTTCAAAAGGTTCATTGGTTTTCGTGGGATGATGAAGGAAGCCATACTATCAGACTTAAGATCCGTTCTTCTATAGCGAACTAACTTGTGTGCATCTGTCGCTACGAATGTAATGTTACTATCATCCATTTGACAGAAAACGCCACTCATTACAGGTCTAAGGTCATCATTTCCAGCTGCGAACAAAGTCTTTTCAATGGCTTGCTGCAACGTTCCAGTTGGTAAGCTTACCGATGATGGTTTTTCCAAAACAGGAACCTTAGGGAACTCTTCTGCATTGTAACCAGAAAGGGAGTACTTTCCGTAATCAGAAGAAATCTCAATTCCTAACTTGTCATTAATGCTAAACGTCAGCGGATGATCAGGGAAAGTCTTAAGAATATCCAAAAGTAACTTTGCTGGTACAGCAACACTACCTTCATCTTTTGATTGCACCTCAATTTGGGTGCTCATAGTTGATTCTAAATCTGAAGCTGCAATGCTCAGTGAATTTTTACCAATTTCAAAAAGGAAGTTGTCCAGAATTGGTAATGTGTTTGACGAGTTCAATACGCCTCCAACGGCCTGTAAAGCCTTTAATAAACTTGTACTTGATACAATAAAATTCATCTTCGATTCTCGTTTTAAGTAGCCAACAAATATAAATTTTCTGACCTATTAAATTTGTTTGAGAACCGTATAGATGTTAATAGTTTTCAACAATAATAGACTACTTTTCCTTTGCAGGAATGCGCCCACCCATGTAGAAATACTTTTTATAATATTTCTCTGATAAATTGTTGATCATCACACCACGAGAAACGGATGCGTGAACGAAGTAGCCATCTTGAAGATAGATACCAATGTGAGAAATTTTACTCTTATTAATTTTAAAGAAAACCAGATCGCCTTCTTTTAGGTTGTTTTCCTCAATCGGGGTACATCCCGAATAAATGTGACTGGCACTTCCTTTGAGCTCCAAATGGTAAACCTCTTTAAAAATGGCCTTTACCAAACCGCTACAATCTACACCTTTTCTTGAAGATCCGGCATAGTGATAAGGTACACCTAGCCAGTCGTAAAATGAATTATAAAGTGGTAGGTAAGAACAAGAGTCGATGTCCATTCCCGACTCGCAGAAAACATCCGTTTTGGTTACAGCAATACAGCTATCAGGAGTACTATTACTAAAACCAAGTTGAACGATCAACGAAAAAACTATGAACCACAAAAATCGCATTGTAAATACGTTAAGCTTTTAAAATCCAACCAAATTTATCCTCAACCTTCCCATGCTTATAGTCAGTAAGGTAGGTTAGCACTTTATTGGAAAACTCTCTTCCTTCTACAGCAGGAAGATCATAAGTAGTTCCATCAAAATGAATCGCACTAATTTGAGCTATGGTAGCTGCAGTACCTGCTCCAAATGCTTCTGTCAACCGACCTTCCTTGATCGCTGAAATTACTTCTTCCACGCTCACTTTTCGTTCTTCAACTTCGTAACCCCAATCACGGGCAATATCAACAACACTTCTTCTAGTAATTCCTGCTAGAATCGTATCGCTTGATGCTGGTGTAATGATTTTTCCATCAATGACGAACAAAACGTTCATCGTTCCAGCTTCCTCAATGTATTTATGCTCTTTGGCGTCCGTCCAAATCAATTGTCTGAACCCTTCTTTTTGTCCCTTAACCGCAGGGTAGAGCGATCCAGCATAATTACCTCCAGCTTTCGCATAACCTGTTCCACCTTCCACAGCTCTACTGTATTTGGTCTCAATCTTTACTGGAACTGGCTCAGAGTAATATGCGCCAACAGGACAAGTAAAAATGATAAATTTATACGTGTCTGATGGTCGGATTCCAACGTATGGATCCATCGCGATCATGAAAGGTCTGATGTATAAAGAGAACCCTTCTTTAGACGGAACCCATTCACGATCAATATTTAGTAAGGTTCTTAAGGCCTCAATAAAAAGATCAACGGGAACTTCTGGCATACACATTCTCTCTGCCGAAAGGTTAAAACGCTTAGCATTCTCTTCTGGTCTAAACAATAAGATTTCTCCATTGTCCGACTTGGTAGCTTTCATTCCTTCAAAAAAGGTTTGACCATAATGAAGAATCGAGGTAGCAGGTGACAAAGATAAATCTCCAAATGGTTGAATGCTGGCTTGTTGCCACGCCCCGTCCTTGTAATCCATTGTAAACATATGGTCAGAAAAAACTCTTCCAAACGGAAGATCATTCCAATCCAATGAATTTATTCTGCTATTTGTCGTTTGCGTTATCGATATATTTAGTAAATCCGTACTCATCATTCT
Source organism: uncultured Flavobacteriales bacterium (assembly GCA_964387945.1). Lineage (GTDB taxonomy): Bacteria > Bacteroidota > Bacteroidia > Flavobacteriales_D > Parvicellaceae > Parvicella. Next base: position 137,286 of record CAYLYX010000008.1, read on the forward strand.
GATTATGTCTCTATTTTTGCTAATCTGTATAAAGGGCAGACCACCCGAAAAGCAGGGCAAAATTAATATTAATTTCGCAGCATTGATACTTAATTATCCAAAAAAAATATTGCAGCAATACTGGGGCTATGATTCCTTTCGTGAGAAACAAGAGGAAATTATAGCTTCTATCCTTGAAGGAAAGGATACCTTAGCGCTTTTGCCAACTGGAGGAGGTAAGTCGTTATGCTTCCAAGTTCCAGCACTCTGTATGGAAGGAGTTTGTTTGGTAGTAACGCCCTTAGTAGCGCTAATGAATGATCAGGTTCAGAACTTGAAAAAGAGAGGCGTTAAAGCCCTAGCAATTCACTCAGGAATGTCTAAACGACAAATTGACTATGCTTTGGATAATGTGGTTTACGGAGATTACAAGTTACTCTACCTGTCTCCAGAACGCTTGAAGACACCACTTTTTAGAGAGCGTTTGAAGAAAATGAACGTTAGCTTCATTGCTGTGGATGAGGCACACTGTATTAGCCAATGGGGGTATGATTTTAGACCTTCCTATCTGGAGATTGCCGAAATTCGACAAGAGCTTCAGGATAAAGCGGTTATGGCGTTGACGGCAACGGCTACGCTCAGGGTGGTTGATGATATTCAAGATAGACTGGCCTTTCGAGAGAAGCATGTGCTATGCAAAAGTTTTTATCGGCCGAATCTGAGGTATTTTGTGAGGGTCACAGAAGATAAGGTGCCTACGTTGTTATCTATTATTAAAAAGCAAAGGAGTTCTGGTATTGTATACTTGAGGAGTCGTAAGCAAACGGTGGAGTATGCAGAGATTTTAAAACGAAATGGAATTGCTGCGGATCATTACCATGCAGGATTGTCTCATGAGGAGCGAGAACGAAAGCAAAAAGCATGGCAAGGCGACAAAATTCAAGTAATTGTGTGTACCAATGCTTTTGGAATGGGGATTGACAAACCTGATGTGAGGTTTGTGGTAAACATTGGCTTACCGGAGTCCATTGAAGCTTATTTTCAAGAAGCGGGTAGGGCAGGAAGAGACGAGAAAAAGGCGTTTGCAGTCTTACTGGTAGATTCTTCTGATGAAATTTTATTGAGAGAAAAAACCGACAAGAAATTTCCAGATATGGAGGTGGTTAAGCGTGTGTACAACCTAGTGATGAATCATTTTCGATTGGCGATTGGGGCAGGGGAGGATGAGTCGTTTACGGTAAATTGGCAGGAGCTGGTAGATCAATCGACTTTTTCCTATAATGAGCTATATCACTCTTCTAAATTCATCGAAAGAGCAGGTTATTGGCAGTTGTCTGAAGGGTTGGCGAGCACATCTTCATTGATGATTCTTTCAAAACCCAATGATGTGTATCAACTTCAGGTCAAACATCCAGAGATCGATAAGTTAGTGCAAACACTCCTACGAAGTTATGGAGGGCTATTCGATGGATATGTTTCCGTTCGAGAAGGTTTATTGGCATCAAGAGCAAATCTTTCAAGAGTAGAAGTGTCCAAGACGCTAAAATATTTACACTCTCTTGAAGTGGTAGACTATAAAGAGGTGAAAGAAGGACATTTCATTACCATGATCCAGCCTCGAATTGATGTAAAGTACTTGCGACTTCCCGTTGCGTTTTATCGAGACTTAAAGCAAGTTGTAATAGACAATACGGAAGCTATGATTCACTACGCTTTTGAAGAACACACTTGTCGTTCAAGAATGTTGTTGTCGTATTTTGGAGAGAAAAAGGCTGAGAATTGTGGTGTTTGTGATTATTGTCTGGGTTTGAGAGAGAAAATCAGCATCAAGTCAGTAGACAACGATAGCGTAGTTGAAGAGATTCGAACAATTTTGCTGAATTCAGAAGAAATGACACTTACCAGTATGGTGGAAATTGGAGAAACGGATAAAACTAAGCAAACGATTAAGTTTGCACTTCAATGGATGTTAGACAATGGCATTATTTTGGTAAACGATAAGCAGTATCTTGAACTAAAGAAAAAGTGAAGTTTTTTGTCTTGATCATATCGTTACTCTGTATGTTGGTGGTTCGGTCTCAATCGAATCCCAGACTATATCTTTTCGAAAAAGCTGATTCGTTGTATGAAACTGGCAACACTTCCCAAGCAAAGTACTATTATTCATTATCCCTAAAGCAGGAAGGAGCGGTTCCAGACGACTACTTAATAAAACAAAAGGTAATTACGATTGATTCAATAAGTGCTTATGAAGTTGAAGATACAGAGTTTTTAGTGTTGATTTTTCAGGCAGATAGTTTGCTTGCTGCTGAGCGGTACATAAAAGCACTCAAATATTTTGATGACGCTTCAAGCCTGCAGCCTGGCTTAGATTACCCGCATGCCAGAATTGACCAGATCATTGAAGAGTCTCAAGAAGTCAAAAAGCAATTATTGATCTATAATGCTAAGCAGAACCAGTTGGCATATGCCAAAGCACTAAAAGACATTGAACAACTAGAAAAAAATGGATTCGAACTTGAAGCTTATTTCAAGTATAAAGAGTTTGCCAAGGCATTTCACGGAGATTCGTTGGCGCTGTCTCGTGCCGAAATATTGAAGGAGTCTATCGGGGATCAGATCGATTTGTTGCTAAAGTTATTGGCTGATGGTGAAGCGGCTTATTTTCAAGGTGAATTTATCACCGCAAAGGAGAAGTTTGATGATGCTTTGGTCATGAATCCAAAATGTGAAGTGTGTCGCTTGCGATTAGATCAGGTTAATTATTGTCTCAAAGAAGAGGTGGGTAGGTCGAACGATCTGGATCAGCTTTACGATGAAGCCTTAGCTAATTTTGAAGAAGGGAAATACCAAAAAGCTTATTATCAGTTTTCATTACTAAGCAAGCGTAATTCAGACAATGAGAACGCTGCTATGAAGGTAAAAGAACTTGAAGAACTTCTAGAACTTGAAACCGATGAGAGAATGCGAAAGTTTAATGCAGATATTACGTTAGAGAAAGCGAATAATGCATTTTTAGAAGATAATTTTGACCAAGCCTTGACATTTTATTTAAAATTAAAGAATGCCTACGCTGAAGATATCGATTACTTGCAGTTTGTCGAATTGCGCATAGCTGAGTGTCTCAATGAGCTAGAGAATTAAGCTTAAGAAATGATTTCCGCAATTTGTTCAATCACGTAGTCAATTTCCTCTATGGAATTGTATTTGCTAAATGAGAAACGAACTGCTCTGCAATTCTGTAAACTTCTGATTTGTCCGATGACATGAGAACCTTGGTTACTTCCAGACGAGCAGGCACTTCCACCCGAAGCTGCAATGCCTCTTAAGTCCAAGTTAAACAAGAACATATCGTCAGCAACATCACTTGGGAAGCATACATTTAGAATTTTAGGTGAAGCCTTTTCTACTTCATTTCCCACAATCTGTGCGCTGGGAATAAGTTGCTTTACCTCCATTATAAAGTAGTTTCGAAGTTTTTTGAGGTGCTCCTCTTGGGTCTCAAGATGCTGTAGGGACAGGTTGAGAGCAGCCGCAAGACCAATTACGCCAGCTACATTTTCTGTCCCTGCGCGGTGACCTCTTTCCTGACTTCCACCGTGAATAAAGGTGTTTAAAGTGCTCGAGTCTTTGACGTACATAAAGCCAACTCCTTTTGGTCCGTGAAATTTATGGGCCGAGCAAGTGGCATAGTCCAACATGGCTTCATTAAAGTCAAGCGAAATCGTACCCATTGACTGAACAGTATCACTATGAAATAGCGCGTCATGGCTTTTGCAAATTGCACCAACTTGGTGGATGGGTAAAACCGTTCCAATTTCGTTGTTGACATGCATTAGCGTAACCAGTTTTTTATCTTCTGGATGGTTTTCCAAAAGGGTTTTAAGGCTATCCAGACTTACATTACCATGCTCATCCAATGCTACAAAGCTCACTTTGATGTTTTGACGATGCTCCAGAGACAAAAGGGTGTTCAGCACCGCATGATGTTCAATGGCACTCGATATGATGTGATTTACACCTTGTTGTACAGCACTGCTCAGGATCGTGTTGTTTCCTTCCGTTCCGCTTCCGGTAAAGATAATCTGACCAGGTTGAACATGAAGGGCTTGAGCGATGCTCCTCCTAGCGGATTCCATGGCATTTTTGGCCGTCCTTCCAAAAGCATGAGTGGAAGACGGATTGCCAAAATGCTCCTTTAAGAAAGGCTCCATGGCTTCCCATACGGAGGGATCCAAAGGAGTGGTTGCTGCATTGTCAAAATATACTTTCATATTAATCTATCCAGTTTTTTACACGATCAACGGCTTTGTGCCATTTTTTTACTTTTGAATTCACCTGTTCTGTGGTCATTTGAGGTTCGAATACTCTTTCAGACTGCCTTATCCCACCCAAATCTTTAACGTTCCATATTCCTGCCTGAATTCCAGCCATAAAAGCGGCTCCAAGTGCAGTAGATTCCTTACAAACGGGACGGTCAATGGGTTTGTTTAAAACATCGGCTTGAAATTGCATCAAAAAATCATTGGCACAAGCCCCTCCATCTACATTGAGAGAAGTTAGGTCAATTCCAGAATCCTCAATCATTGCGTTGAGCACATCCCTTACTTGAAATGCTAAGGATTCCAGCGTAGCTTTAGTGATCTCAGCTCTTCCAGTGTCTCGGGTTATTCCCAGAATTGCACCTCTCGCAAACATATCCCAATAGGGAGCACCCAATCCCGCAAAGGCTGGAATGACGATTAAGTCTGAAGTGTCTCCCGCAGACAAGGCTAATTTCTCTGATTCGGCAGCATTGCTCAAAATATTGATACCATCTCTTAACCATTGGATGGCTGCACCAGCAACAAAAACACTACCTTCTAGCGCATACGTGGTAGCATTTCCAATTCTCCAGCCAACCGTGCTTAACAGTCCGTGGTCGTTATTAATGGGCTGATCTCCTGTGTTCATGAGCATGAAACATCCCGTTCCGTATGTGTTTTTGGCCTCACCCTCTTTAAAACAGCACTGTCCAAACAAGGCAGCTTGCTGATCTCCGATCGCACTATAAATGGGAAGGTTTATTCCTTCGATAGTGGCCAATCCAAAATCATCAGCTGATGATTTGATTTGAGGCAACGTTTCCTTTGGTATTTCAAACAACTGAGCTAGTTCTTCGCTCCAATTGAGTTCATGAATGTCAAATAAAAGTGTTCTGGAAGCATTGCTCACATCGGTCGCATGTACAGCTCCTTCCGTAAGTTTCCAAATCAGCCATGAGTCGATGGTTCCAAAGGCTAAATCTCCTTTGTCAGAAAGCTCTTTTGCTCCTTCAACGTTATCCAGAATCCACCTGGCCTTACTTCCAGAAAAGTAGGAATCCATTATGAGGCCAGTTTTGTCCTTTATCATTTTGCCATGTGAAGACTTGATCTCCTGACAGTAGGCAGACGTTCGAGTATCTTGCCATACGATAGCATTGTAAACTGGTTTTCCGGTTGATTTTTGCCAAGCGACTATGGTCTCTCGTTGATTTGTTATCCCAATGCCGATCACCTTACCATCTAATTTTTTGGAGTGTTGAATAACATCTTTCAAAGTCGCCAATTGAGTAGAAAAAATTTCTTCGGCATCGTGTTCAACCCATCCCGGTCTCGGAAAAATTTGCCTAAATTCCTGCTGAGAAGCAAATACTTCTTCCCCTTTATCGTTAAAGAGAATACTACGGGAACTCGTAGTGCCCTGATCAAGACTTATAATGAATTTCATATTTTAATAATAAAAAAAGGCAACCCTGTTTCTGTTGATACGTCAAAGATGTGAAAGAATACAATAATTAAGTGTTTTTTTGTGGAATAAATGTGACCATTTAGTCTCAAGAGGATTAACATAGTGTTAAATTTGTAAAGCAAAATATGAACTTCTAACCTTAACAAATGAAAAAGATACTTGCATTATTAGCAGTTTTTAGTTTAACGTTTAATGCGTTTGCGTCCCACGTTCCTGGTGGTAACATCACATACGAGTGTATTGGTAACGGGCAGTATTTGCTTACACTTACACTGTTTGAAGATTGTGGTACTGCCTTTGAAACAGGGTCTGATCAACCGATTACGATCACAAACGATTGTGGAATTACAGGTTTGACGAATGTTAGTTTGCAGAATACTGTTTTTCAGCAAGAAGTTTCTCAGTTGTGCTCAAGCCAATTGCCACTTTCTGAGTGTAATGGTGGTTCTATGCCGGGTGTTTACATGCACCAATGGCAAGGTGTTATTACTTTACCCGCAGATTGTGATTCGTGGGTTTTTGCTTACAGCTCTTGCTGTAGAAATACAAGTTCAAACGCATCAAGTTCTTCCGCTAACTATTACTGGGAATCTGTATTGAATAGTCAAACAGCACCGTGTAACAATTCACCTGTTATTACTGGTCAGCCGATTCCTTATAACTGTGTTAACCAGCCAGTAGTTTATAACTTTGGAGTTTACGAGCCAGACGGGAATACATTGGTTTATTCTTTGGTTCCTGCTGCTACTTCTGCAACGGGTACAATCACTTATTCTGGAGGTTATTCTGGAACTTCACCAATTAATGGTATTGCGATTGATCCTAACACAGGAGAGATTACATTTACACCAACAGCTACGGGGAACTACATCGTAGCCGTGCTGATTGAAGAGTATGATAATAATGGTAACTTAGTAGGGAGTATCGTTCAGGATTTTCAGTTTGAAGTCATCAACTGTGCTGGTAACAACAACCCTGTGCCTCCTCCAGGAGGAGTTTCGAACGTTTCGGGATCTGGGTTTTCTACAGGGCCAAATGATGTTCAACTTTGTGAAGGGGATAATATTTGTTTTGACGTAGTGTTTACGGATGCTACAACAGATTCCATCTACTTAACTTCTAACCTAGCTAACGTCTTTCCTAACGGAACATTTACGCAAACTTCTTGGATTGGAGGTTCGGCTACGGCTACTATTTGTTTCACAGTTCCAGGAGGAGCCAATCCGTTCTCTGTTATTTCGATCAACGCCAACGATAACGCTTGTCCTGTAGTAGGGGTGAGTTCGATGTCTGTGGGTGTTACCGTAGTTTCGAGTACGACTGCTGGTGCAGATGAAACGATTTGTTTAGGAACTGGAGTTCAATTGCAAGCGTCAGGAGGTTCAAACTTTAACTGGACATTAGTTTCTGGTGATCCGATAACTCCGGCTAACTTTAGCTGTACCAACTGTCCTGACCCGATTGCGAATCCTGCTGTAACTTCGGTTTACGAAGTAACTAGTAACTTGTCAGGTGGTTGTACTAACACAGATCAAATTACGGTTAATGTAGTTCCAGATTTCACGTACTCATTAACACAAAGCTCAACTACTTCTTGTTTGAACAGTGAAATTCAGTTAGAAGTGGTTCCAAGTATTCCTGGAAACTACAGTTATACTTGGTCACCAGCAACGGACTTATCATCAGCTAGTATTGCTAACCCTGTCTTAACACCTACAACACCTGGTAATTACGAGTATGCCGTTGAGATCGTTAGTCAAGATGGATGTGTGAAAAACGATACCATTGACATTTCTGTAGCCGCTGCCTATGCACCCGATGTTACTGTAACACCTAGTGTTACGAATATCATGTGTGGAGACACCGTTTATTTTGATACGGATTTGGGTGGAGGTGTTCCTGCTTCATGTGGCGCAAGTGCTACAACTACTTGTTCGGCTGCGGCATCATCATCTGCGGTGGGTAATCCTACAGGAGCAAATACATCAACGACTTATCCAGCGCCATTTGGAAACTGGTATCGAAATGCGAAGCATCAGTTCCTATTTACAGCTGCTGAGTTGCAAGCTGCAGGTTTTGCTGGAGGAAAAATTACTGAAATTGAATGGGAGGTAACAACCATCAATGGTACTACAGCTTATGATGATTACTCAATTAGCATGGGATGTACTGGAACTACTTCCTTAACGACATGGGAAACAGGTTTGACACAAGTGTTTAGTCCTCAAAATGTAACGTGTGTTACAGGAGCGAATACGTTTGTTTTAACGACAGCATATGAGTGGGATGGTGTTTCTAACCTAGTTGTGCAGATTTGTTTTGATAACCTATCTGTTTCGTATACGAACAACTCTGTTACACCTTGGACAACTACCACGTTTAACTCAACACTTTACTATAGAAGTGATGGAACTCAAGCATGTCCTTATACAGGTACTCCTACAATATCTACCAACCGTCCGGTAACAACTTTTACAATGTGTCCGACTATTCCAGATCCAAACAACTATTCATTTGAATGGACATCGACAGTTTCGGGAACACAGATTACTAACCCTACTGAACAGAACCCATTTGCTTTGCCATTTGATACACAAGATATACAGGTGGTGGTGACAGATTTGAATGGTGGGTGTACAGATACAGTAGTTACGCACATTGATGTGTTGTGTGATACATGTCAGGCTCCGATCCCAACACTTACAGATATAACGTGTTTTGGAGGTGCTGATGGTGAGATTTTGGCTGCACCTTATGGTCAGAACGGACCTCCGTTTGATTTAGAGTTATTGAACCCTAGTACAATGGCTGTATTGGAGTCAGCTCCTGGAGTAATGAATACCTATAACTTCACAGGATTGTCTGCAGGTTCCTACATGATCAGATCTTACGATACTACAGGTTGTTGGGCAGATACAATAGTCACGCTCTCTGAGCCGCCTCAAATGTTCCTTAGTACATCACAGGATACGATAGTTTGTATTGGTGGTACGGCTACGATGCAAGCGACAGCAACTGGAGGTAACTCATCCAATTATTCCTACATTTGGGATGGACTAGCTGGTACTACAAGTACCCAGAATGCTACTCCAGCAGCAGTTACTACGTATGATGTGCATGCTTTGGACCCATTAGGGTGTTCTTCTGATACCCTTAGTATCACGGTAAACATGTATCCTCCTATTTTGACAACACCAAGTGCTTCAGACACGGTTTGTCCAGGTTTTTCTGGAACAGTAGGTGTAACACCTAACGGTGGTTACGGAGGTTTTTACAACTATGTTTGGGCTGATAGTGATGGAAATACGGTAGGAATGCTGAATTCTATCTCGGTTACACCAGATGAGTCTCCTGAGACCTATTATGTAGTGGTAACAGATGGATGTGAAACTCCTGCTGCTCTAGATTCTGTAACGGTTTATTGGTACGATGTGCCAGAACCACAGCTTTCAGTTGATGTTACGGAAGGATGTTATCCTGTAGAAGTGAATTTCTCGAATGATACAGATCCTTCAATGGTAGCTAGTTGTGAATGGTACTTTGGTGATGGAGGTTCTTCTGCCAATTGTGGAGATCAGTTCTATTCTTACGAAAATGTTGGAGTCTATGACGTAACATTGATCGTGACCAGTCCTGATGGATGTGTTGGAGATACGACATATACTGCTTTGGTTGAGGCGTTTGATTATCCTGAAGCTGATTTCGGAATCTACCCAAATCCAGTAACGATTCTTGAGCCTACAACTACTATGTATGATTCATCTTCATCTGATGTAACTTCATTCGAGTGGAATTTTGGAGATAACGGAATTCTTGGATCGTCTTCACAGCAGAACCCCGAATTCACCTTCCCAGATGACAGTGCTACCAACTTTACAGTAGAATTGATCGTAACCAACGCGAATGGATGTACGGATACCACTTATAACATAGTTGTGATGAACGGTGTCTATAGCTTCTATGTTCCATCAGCCTTTACTCCAAATGGTGACGGATTAAACGACATGTTCTATCCGCAAGGTGAAGGAGTTGATCCGCTAGAATACGAAATGTATATTTTTGATAGATGGGGTAACAAGATTTTTGAAACTTCAGACGCTAACATGCAGTGGGATGGACGTTATTTGTCTCAACCTGCAGAAGAAGGGGTTTATATTTGGAAAATCATTACCAACGATATCTACTTGGATGAGAAACATGAGAACATTGGTCATGTTACATTGATCCGATAATTAACGAGTTTGAATAAGCAAAAAGCGAGGTGGATTCCACTTCGCTTTTTTTTTTGGAACGGTTTCTGCAACCATTGTTCATGTATTCAAGACAGGTATAAAAAAAGTGTTAACTTTGTGACTGTCACATTAAATGACAAAAAATAACATTATGAAGAAAATTTTTCTTTTAGGAACATTAGCAGTTTTAGGAACAGTAGGAATAGCTCAGGATGATGACAAAAACCTAGTTCAGAACCCCAGTTTTGAGTCGGTAGACGGTAAACTTAAGAAACTGAAACAGGTTGATAAGGCAGCCCAGTGGGATAGCCCAACAGCACTACGAGCGGATTTGTTTTCTACAGAAAAGGATGGTTTGCCCTGTTCGGCACCACAAAACCAATACGGTAAAGAGTCTCCTTTTGATGGAAGTAACTATGCAGGAATTGTGATGTATAGTTATAACAACAAGGAGCCTAGAACCTATCTGCAGAGTCAATTGATCGCGCCTTTGAGAAAAGATGTGACTTACTGTATCAAGTTTTACGTTTCACTTTCAGATTTAAGTAAGTATGCCGTAAACAACTTTGGAATGTACTTTTCAAAAGAGGGCTTACTACTTGAAGAGAAAGGAGATATCATCATTGATAAAGAAAAAGAAAGAGAGTATATCGCGGTGAATACTGATAATAGAATTTACAACGAGCGCTACAATTGGATTCCAGTTTGCGGAACGTATACCGCCTCTGGAAAAGAAAGTTTTATCACCATTGGAAATTTCTTCAATAATAAAGAGACAGAGTACGAGAAGTTGAAAAAAATGGACGGGTTTAATACGTCTCAAGTGCCAAAGGCGTATTACTATCTAGATCAGGTGGAGGTTTTCATCATGGAAGATCCATCTGAGTGCGCATGTAATCAAGCTCAAAATGAAGAAGTATCCTCTGTTGTATACAATAAGAACACCGCAAGTGGTGATGGTTTTAGTATCGAAGAGCAAGTAAAACTGGCTACTGTTTACTTCGATATTAAGAAGAGTAAGTTAGAGCCTAACATGAAAGGAGATTTGGATATTTTGGCTGGATCGTTGAAAGCAAATCCAGAGTACAAAATAAAACTTCACGCACATTTAGATGCAGATGAAGGTTCGGTTGTAAGAAAAGATCCTGAAGACCCAATCTGTAAAGATTTAGACTTGAAGAGAGCAGAGGAAGTGAAAGACTATTTAATTAGTAAAGGAGTTGAAGAGTCAAGAATCTCAATTGAGACACACAAAGATAAGGAGCAAGTAGCTTTTGGAACTACCTCTTTAGATCACGCTAAGAACAGACGAGTTGAATTTGAATTGGTTAAATAAACTAATCTTTAACATACTTATTTTGACAGGAGCCTTTTCTTTTGAGAAGGCTTTTTGTCAATCATATGTTCAGAACGGAAGCTTCGAATCCAAGACCGAATGCCCAGTTTTCTGGAGCGAAAATGGCGAAGATTTCAAAGGCGAATTCTGGTATTCACCTACTAAGTCTACACCCGATCTTTTTGCAAGCTGTAGCGAACAGTGTAATAACAAGAACAATTGGATAGATGCCAATGTAAAAACCTCTGACGACTGCTATGCTGGACTTATCTTGCGTCAAAAAGGGAAGAACTACACGGAGTACCTACAGACGAAATTACTCGAGCCGCTTCAGCAAGGTAATTTCTACAAAGTAAGAATGAAAGTGTATTGGGCAGAAAAATCGCGATACGGACCAGTTGTTCCAGGCGTTCTGCTCACTACCATACCGATCGATTCCAAAAAAGAATCCTACATCAAAGCTCCGAATGTAAAAATGCCAGCCTTGGACTTAGATACCTTTCCTAAGAACCGTTGGGTGGATTTGGAGTTTACATTCAAAGCGCAGGGAGGAGAAAAGTACCTCACGGTAGGATGCTTTGATCAAAAGTCTGAATTGACGGAAGCGAGCTTTGGAACGTATGATTTTTGTTACTATTTCTTTGACGATATTTCCGTAGAGCCCTATGAAGTGAATTATGCCAAAACGAGTTCAAACCGAGGTCCCAATGTGATCAGTAGTTTTGAATACTTGGATGATGTAACTGCAAATCATGAACCGGAGAACTGTACATGTTGGAACTGCATGATCCTTTCAGGAAAAATTGACGATAAGGTAACTACGCTCGAAGAACTGAATGACTTTACGTTAGATGCTGGTCAGCGTGTTGACCTCAATCGAATCATCTTTGATTTTGAGACAGGAGAGCTAATCGAGTCCTCCAGCGGAGAGTTGAACCGATTGGTGTTTGTTTTGACAGAGCAGCCCAATGCCGAGTTGCGATTTGTAATTTATACTTATCCCAATAATCCAGAGGGGAAAGACATTGCCAAAGAATCTGCGCTGAAAATTTACAAATACCTAAAATCCAAAGGGCTGAAGAATAGTTTTTCTTACATTCATGCGGAGAAAACCAACTTGAGCCAAAAAGACGGAGTTCCTCGTGATAGGAATGTAGAGTTGTATGTGGTAAACAATTAAATGAAAGACATTTTAGACGATAAAACTTTGCAGTCAGAGAGATCAAAGACCGCAAAAGGAGATAAAAAGGTAATGAATGCCTGGGCGTTTTACGATTGGGCCAACTCAGTCTATCCGCTGGTGATTACGACAGCCATCTTTCCTATTTTTTATGAGGGGATCACGAGCACGGAAAATTCAGATATCGTAACATTTTTTGGTTTCAAGTTCATCAATACAGCCTTAATAACCATCTTGAGTGCCTGCTATTTTCTTTTTATTGTCCTCATGATGCCGATTTTAACAGGTATAGCCGATGCCTCGGGCAACAAGAAGGCGTTCATGCGCTTTTTTGCCTACTTGGGTTCATTTAGTTGTATGACCCTCGCTTTTTTTGATGCGGATCATTTGGAGCTAAGTGTAATATCTTACGTGTTGGCAGGAATCGGCTTTTGGAGTAGTTTGGTTTTTTATAACTCCTATTTGCCAGATATCGCAGAAGAGAAGGATCACGACCGATTGTCAGCAAAAGGGTTTTCACTGGGGTATATAGGGAGTGCCATTTTACTAATCGTATGTTTGGCGATGGTTATGTCGGTTCCTGATGAGCAGAAAGGACTGATGTCGCGTTTAAGTTTTGTCCTGACAGGTCTGTGGTGGTTTGGCTTCAGTCACGTGACTTTTGCACGACTTCCGCACCGAAAATCAGAACTACAGTTCAATAAATCCATATTTACGAATGGGTTCAAAGAAATTCGTAAGGTGTATCATCAGGTAAGACAGATTGACGGCTTGAAGAAGTTCTTATCTTCTTTCTTTGTGTACAGCATGGCAGTACAAACCATTATGTTGGTAGCTACTTATTTTGGAACCAAGGAGGTAGGGGTAGAAACAACAGGCTTGATTATTAGCGTGTTGCTTATTCAATTGATTGCTATCCCTGGTGCGATTGGTTTGTCGCGTATATCGGATCGATTTGGAAACAGAACGGCACTGGCCATTGTGCTTGTGATGTGGATTGTGATTTGCTTTAGTGCATTTATCGTTACAGAGGAAGTTCATTTCTATATTATAGCAGGTTTTGTTGGTTTGGTAATGGGAGGGATTCAGTCACTTTCCAGAAGTACCTATTCCAAACTAATTCCCGTTGGGACAAAAGACACCTCTTCTTTTTTCTCATTTTACGATATTGCCGAGAAGTTGGGGATTGTGATCGGGATGCTCTCCTATGGGTTTATCGAGCAGATAACGGGTAGTATGAGAAACTCAATTGTGGCATTAGTGATCTTCTTTGTAATTGGTTTGCTGCTTCTTTTTAGAATGCCAAAGAAGGCAACAGACGTTGAAGAGATAGAAGTGGTATAATTATCTTTGCAGCCAAATTAATCTTAGCATGAACAAAATTTACGACATAGCAATAGTGGGAGGTGGAATCATTGGAGCAGCTACGTTTTATAAGTTGCAAAAGGCATTTCCTGACAAGAAGATTCTTATCCTAGAGAAAGAGAAGGCTTGGGCCGATCACCAAACCGGTAATAACTCTGGAGTGATTCATTCTGGATTGTATTATACACCAGGGTCGCTGAAAGCTGAGAATTGCGTAAAGGGAAGGCATGAACTGGTAGCTTTTGCGAAGGAGTATGATGTGCCACATGACGTTTGTGGAAAAGTGGTGGTAGCTACCAAGGAGAGTGAACTGCCTTTCATGAATAAGATTTTTGATAATGGTATCGCCAATAACACCGAAGGGATTGAGAAGATCGATGGGAATCAAATAAAAGACATTGAACCTTTTGTGGAAGGAATTGCAGGTATTTGGGTGCCATGTACTGGAATTATCGATTACCGAAGAGCCACCGAAGTGATGATTGAAGTAGGGAAGGGAATCAACGAGGAAAGCGTGGCATTATTGAATACCGAAGCTACAGGGTTTGAACATGCGGAAGACTACAGTCTCATCCGAACAACCAAAGGAGACTTCAAAGCAAAAAAGACCATCTTTTGTGGTGGACTTCAAGCCGACCGTTTGGCAAAAAAAGATGGGGTGAATATTAAAGAGAAAGTGGTCGGTTTTCGTGGAGATTATTACGAACTGACGGATCAGGCGAAACATAAGGTAAAGAATTTGATCTATCCAGTTCCGAATCCTGAATTTCCATTCCTGGGTGTACACTTTACGCGCATGACCAATGGGGAAATAGAATGTGGACCAAATGCCGTGTTTACGTTTAAGCGCGAAGGGTACAACAAAACGGACTTTTCCTTGAAGGATACGGCCAGTGCTTTGAGTTATGGAGGAACTTGGAAGTTGTTTTTCAAAAACATGAGTTTTGGAATCAATGAATACCGTAGGGCTTTTTCAAAGCGACTTTTCCTTCAAACGTTGCAGGGGTTAATCCCCAATTTGACGATGAGCGATATTCGTCCGGGTAGAGCAGGAGTTCGAGCGCTCCTTCTTGGGGAAGATGGTGATACACGTGATGACTTCAGAATCGAGTATGCTAAGAATAGTATTCACGTGTTAAATGCACCTAGCCCGGCAGCAACTGCCTCTTTGGCAATTGGTGATCACATCAAAGCAATGGCGGAGGAACATTTTAACCTAAAGTAAATCCCATGGACGTAACCGTAGAGATTAGTAAATACCCTTTAAAGGACGAATACATCAAGCCGATCAAAAACTTCATTGATCGAATCAATACAGTAGAAGATATCGTAGTGAAAACGAACGCTACAAGCACCCAAATTGCTGGAGAGTATGATCACGTAATGAAACTGTTACAACGAGAAATCAAACAGTCTTATGAGCAGTTTGGAAAGTCTATTTTTGTCATGAAAGTGTTACTCGGAAACCTGATCGAGGACTAAGCCTTTTTCTTTTTACTTTTCTTCTTTTTCTTGTTCGGGAACTTTATTCCAGAGAATACAGAAGATAATCTTCCCAATAAGTCAAGAGCGCGTTTTAAAGCATCTGTAAACAATGTAATCGTAAGGAGTAATGTCATGAGCCAAATGACGATTACATTTGCCCAAAAAGTGTCTATATACGTCCCAAAAATCTTCTTTTCTGGCGCGTAGAAGTGAGATCTCATCCAATCGTTATCATAGGGTAGGAGATAGATCGGATCTTTTTTCTGAATAATATTATCGTGGTTTTCATCTGTAAACTGCAAAGAATTGGCAGCTGTCACAAAATCCTCTAATGCCTTGTTCTTATGCTCGTTTCTAAAATTGGTAAACGCAAGATCAAGTAATTTGCTTCCTAGTTTTCTAACCTTTTTGTGATCCTTAGAAGAAAGTGTTCCTGCTTCTTTCTTTTGATCGATCACCGCCATGAAATCATTGTTAGGCTTCGTATACAACTTTTGAATACTATCTTTCTGCTCTTCAATCAAGAGGTAAGTATTCATATAGTTCTCCTTCAAGGCAAGCAAGAAGTCGGTCATTTCCTTGTCTGTGTTCTCCGTAAACTTCTCTAGTGTTAAGTTCTCAATCTCATTACACAAGTTAGGCATACTCTCGCAAACTGAGCCTGAGTAATTGCCCTGTTCGATCAGTTCGTTCTGGTATCGAATCTCCTTTTCAATTTCGTTCTTGAAGATGTGCAAGTGACTGATGATTTCTTCTTTGTCTTCCGCCAATTTAACGGAATCAGTTTCTTCTTTGTAGCGCACCACATCTTTGAGCTTACCCTCCATGTTACTCACCCACTGATCTTTCTTCCAGTTGGCAAATGACATTTGCTGGTCGTAGTCAAAGAAAATAGATTCATACTCATTGTCCTTAAACTGTTTCACCGCCATCGCTTCGTACGCCCATCGTGAAGCCATTACGTTACCAATAGCAGGGACATGCGACTTAGAAGAGAACCATGGATGCAGTTTGTCAAAAGAAACAATAATACCCGAGAATAGTAGCTGAGGAATAATCAATATGGGAATAAGGATGTAGATCACCTTCACGCTATTGAAGCTTGCGGAGATATTCAGTCCAAGAAGGTTAGCAAAACAAGAGGTTGAGAATAAAACAATCCAATACCACAAATCCATACCGTGTATCTCCAGCACCCAATTACCTACCACCGTGTAGAATAACATCTGAATGGCAGATATCATAAACATGATGCCGATCTTACTAAACAGATAACTTCCTTTACTTAGGTTTAGGAATTTCTCTCGTTTCAAGATCTTCAAGTTCCCAATAATCTCCTCTGCACTCGTGGTAAGTCCCACAAATAACGCTACAATAACTGAGATGAAAAGGTACTGTGGTAAGTTCTCACTTCCGTAAAATGTATAGTTCGTTTCACCCAATGAGTCCTCGGTCATGTATTTCATGAAAAAGGCAAGTATCAACGCCAAAAGTGGAGCTTCAAACAAGGTGATCATCATGTACTGCACATTGGTCATCTTGCTCAATACATCCCGCTTAAAAAAGATAAGTAGCTGTCGAAGCTTATTTGGGATTTTAAAGATGCTATCCGGAATTTCCGTGTATTCAACCTTCTTCTCCTTTTTCTTTTCTCGATCTTCTAAGTAATATTTACCCCACTGCTTTGGAGATACCTTTCGGTTAGGGGTAAGGTTTCCGTATTCATCAACAACCTTACTTTCAATGATGTTGAAAATCTGCTCGGGATTTACGTTACCACAGGTAATACACTCACTTTCTTCGGCATTTACGTGGTTAACGAGTTTCTTGAAGTAGATCACAGCGTCTACTGGATTTCCGTTGTAGATAGGATAACCGCCTACATCCAGAATCATCAGTTTGTCAAACATCTTAAAGATGTCAGACGAAGGCTGGTGAATAACGACAAAGATCAACTTTCCTTTGAGGGCTAATTCCTTCAAGAGATCCATGATGTTCTCCGAATCTCGAGACGACAAACCAGAAGTAGGTTCATCTACAAACATCACGGCAGGTTCTCGGATCAACTCTAGCGCGATGTTCAAACGCTTACGCTGACCACCAGAAATTGTTTTCTCCAGAGGAGATCCTACTTTTAAGTCTTTGGCTTCATATAAACCTATCGAATGGAGCGTTTTAGACACCAGCATGGTGATCTGCTTATCCGAATAGTTACCAAAACATAGCTTGGCATTGTAAAACAAGTTTTCGAAGACCGTCAGCTCCTCAATCAAAAGATCATCCTGAGGGACAAACCCAATGACACCTTCCAGTTCTTTTTTCTGATGGTGCAAATCAATTCCATTGATGGTTACTCTACCTTCAGAAGGGGTATAGTTTCCATTCAATACGTTCATTAAGGTAGACTTACCAGCACCAGACCCTCCCATGATACCGATTAGCTTTCCAGACTCTTCTACAGAGTCAAATGGCTGAATCCCTACTTTGCCGCCTTTGAATCGATAAACGACATTATCAATGTGGAAAGCAATTTTCTTGGTGGATTCATCGCTTAGGTACTGGCTGATCACATCACTGTAATAGATCGGCTGAACCTTTGGCGAACGAATAGAAGATCCCTGACTCAAGATGTGCACCCTGTCCTGAGTTAGCACCTGCCCGTTTAAATAAAGCTGGTGATCTCCATAATATTTTACAAAGTAAGTATTTACCGAACTTACCTGAACAACTCTCAAGAAACCAATGAGCGATTCATGATAGATGTGCTCTGACTCCTCATAAGTGTTTTCTTCATTGGTGTCTGCCACCAAATAGTGAGGAGAATCAATTTTGTCATCTCGCTCTGCCTTTACAAAATCAAGACAAAGACTGAATTCTTCTCTAGAAATGTTAAAGGTATCGGCAACCGTTTCAGCAAATTCGTACTCCTGATCAGAAATCTCTTCGTTAGCAAAGATGAATTCAAGAATACGGATCAGTACAATGACCTTCTGTCTTTGGGTAAGTTCTTCGTTGATCTGCGTACAGATCTTCAACACCTTTACAGAATTTACGGAGGTACGCTTACGCTTACTATTTTTCTTTTTGAGTTTTCCTTGATGTGTTTCAAGGTGATCATCAAACAAGGCTAGATACTCCTCAACCAGTTCTTGGTTAAGCTCCTGGCGTAAAAACATGTCAACGATGGTTCTACCACCTGCGTCCAGTTTAAACTCCCCGGTTTCTTCATTTACCTCAACCTTTGCAATGATAGCAAAGAGTTGCATAAGGGCTTTGAGTATCCGTTCGCTCATGTTATTCTTTCAGAGTTAGCTTTGTTGTAGTAAAGGCAATAATGTTGGAAACGATGTTATTGAGCCATCGATTTTGCAAACCCAATCATCATTCTTACGCATCCGGACAGTTTTTTATTCATATCCAGTTTCACTTCGATCGTACAATCGATCGTATTTTCAATTTCAAAATCCCAGTAGGGAGCATTGGCATAATCGTAGTTGCTAAACAGCAAGTTTCTGTCTTGATCATAAATTTCAAAGATCACAAACTCATCTGCAATACCAGCGCTGGTTGCAATACGGTACGTACTGTTTCCATAAAAGGTAACTTCGAACTCTGCCACCTGATCTTGGTCCAAAAACGCTCTGTAAACCTGTCCGTCACTAATAAAAACTCGATTTTGGATTTTATCGTTCTCTGTGTGCAAATAAGAGTTTGCAACAGAAGCGATCGAATCACAGGTAATCTGACTATATGATGTGCTAGCAAAGCTAACGGCTAAAACAAGTCCTAATAACTTAAAAATTTTCATCTTACTCAATTATGTCGTTTCTGATTTGTTTAACTAAAGCGCTGATTTCAGCCACTTGCTCCTTTGTGATGCTAACATCGTGTTTACAAGAAATGGTTGTTTTCTTTTCTCCCTCGTTAGTCACTGGTTCTACAAACTCATACGTGTATGTAATTCCGTCAAACAAAGATTGTAAGTCTTCCAGTTCTACTGCTAAATCATCGTAGTCTTCATTGTCTCTGTATTGCTTCAACATCGCAAGAATTGTTTTTAATACATTCTTTTGGTCAGCAATACGCTCAATGATTTCCTGATTTCCGGTTGCTTCAGCAGCACCACAAGCAAAGTTTAATGATTCTAACCAGCCTCCAACGATTACAAGTGCTGCCACATCATCTTTTTTGTTGTCTTTAAGGTAGTCGTCAGCAGTTTTATAGGCTTCAGAAACCAATGCGAGCATTTTCCCTTCATCTCCTAAACTCTCAGAAATCTTATTGGCCAACTCATCGTTAAAGGCGTTTCCTAAGCCGATGTTGTCTGCCAAACCTCTTACCGCTTTCAAGTAAGAAGTTGTTTTGTCGGTCATCTTGTAAACTGACAGGTAACCAAGGTCAGCCCCATAAATCCCCATGTTTAAGGCTTTCTTGAAATTGTCGGCATACTTGTCCGCATTTTCGGTAGGATTCAGTAAATCTGAGTCAAATGGCGCATTTGACTTTGAAATCAAGTCGGCTGTTTGAATAGGTGATGGGATCACAAATACTTGTCCTCCTATGCTAATAGGGCCAACAGATGCAGAGTCACCTCCCACAATCGGCTTTGGGCCTACCACATCCGGATCATCCGTTTCTGATTCTCCACAACTTACTGCCAAAAATGTACTGGCGGCAATTGTTAGGATACTAAAAAATCTTAAGTTTTTTTTCATAATTTTCTCTCTGCTATAATGAATCACGCATTATGTGAAGTCAAAGAAAACAATTTACACAGAAACCACCAAAAAGTTTTAAGCAGAAGTTGAAAACATTTTTGGTTTGCTGAAAAGATTGTGTGTAAGTTTGGAAGTATAAAATAATATTTGCGAAACAAAATGATGGTAAACTAGTGTTGTAAATATTTTAGTTAAGTAAAATTGTGTTATATTCTGGCTATTAAAGTTTTATGAAAAAGAGAATTGGTCTTATAACATCGGGTGGAGATGCTCCTGGAATGAATGCATGTGTGCGTGCTGTGGTTCGATCTGCTGCTCAGTACGATATTGAGGTGATAGGTTTTTTTAGAGGTTATGAAGGGGTTTTGGATAAATCCTTTCAGGTGTTGACCAATGAAAGTGTGGCGCAGATTATTCAGCGGGGTGGAACAGTCTTAAAAACGGCTAGATGCAAGCGATTTTTTAAAGAGGAGTATCGCAAATTAGCTGCAGAGAACTTGAGTTCTTTGGGCGTGGATATGTTGGTAGTGATTGGAGGTGACGGTACGTTTACAGGAGCTGATTTGCTGGCAAGAGAGCATGGAGTGAAAGTTGTTGGAGTTCCTGGAACAATTGATAATGACTTGTTTGGAACTGATTTTACAATCGGTTATGATACAGCTATCAATACAGTGGTGGATGCAGTAGATAAAATCCGTGATACAGCTTTGAGTCACGATCGGATTTTTGTAGTGGAGGTCATGGGAAGAGATGCGGGTTTTATTGCTTTGAGAAGTGGTTTGGCCGTGGGGGCTGAAGCAATTTTGGTTCCAGAGACAAAAACTGATATGTCACGTGTTTTGAAGCGTTTGGAGGGTAGACGAAAAAATAAGCAGAGTGCAATTATCATTGTGGCGGAAGGGGATGAGTTTGGTGGTGCAAATGATGTGGCTGCGGTGATTAGTGATAGGTTTCCTGATAGAGAGGTGAAGATTACCATTCTCGGACATGTTCAAAGAGGGGGTAATCCAACGGCAATGGATCGTGTTTTGGCGAGTTATTTGGGCGTAGGAGCTGTGGAGGCTATGCTGGATGGTGAGAGCGGTGTAATGATCGGAATAAGGCATAAAAGTATCGTTCGTGTTCCGCTTCAAAAAGCGATAAAACACCATCAAGATATTGATGATAATTTATTAAAAATCACAGAGATGTTGTCTGTTTAGTGAAGTTTTGGTTCAGGAGAGGAAAACATTATTTGTAGATGTCGTTTTGCCATTGGCTTTACCAAAGGCATACACGTTTCGGGTGCCATTTGAACTGAATGATTTTGTTCAAAAAGGCCAACGTGTCATTGTGCCGTTTGGAAAGTCGAAGTTACTCACCGCAATTGTAAAACGTGTGCATGAGGAGATACCTTCCTATACCACAAAGTATCTTGATTTTATTCTGGATGAACGACCTGTCGTCACCAATAAGCAGTTGGAACTTTGGGATTGGATGTCTAGCTACTACATGTCAAACATTGGTGATGTGATGACGGCCGCGCTCCCAAGTCGATTGAAGTTAGAAAGTGAGACAAAGATTTTGCTCAACGAATCCATTGATTATCAGCAGGTAAAGTTAACCGAGCAAGAGGTCTTTATCGTGGATGCCTTAGAAGTTCGAGGTGTATTGGATTTAAAGGAAGTAGGGAAGATATTGGATCGCAAAACGGTCTATCCCATTGTGAAGCGGATGTTGGATAAGAATCTAATTTACGTTGAAGAGGAACTGAAGGAGATGTATAAGCCCAAGATTGAAAAGTACGTTACGTTAGAAGACGGCTTAGATACGGATGAGGCTTTGCAGGTGGCTTTTGAGAAGCTGAAGCGTTCTCCCAAGCAAGAGGAAATCTTATTAGCATTTCTGAAATTGAGCGGTTATGGAGAGTTGTATGAGCCAGTCTTAAAGAAGGTGTTGTTGGAAGATACAGGTGCTAGTCATTCGGTATTGAACGGTCTGTTTGAGAAGTCGATACTTAAAGAGGTTCATGAAGAGGTAGGGCGTTTCAAAATTAAAGATACAGATACCCAGACTGAAAGAGATCTTTCTCCAGCTCAGCAGCAAGCTTTTGATGAGGTGAAGGCATCGTTTGAAGAAAAGGATGTTTGTCTACTGCATGGGGTTACCGGAAGTGGGAAAACGGAGTTGTTTGTGAAGTTAATCAAGGAGCAAATAGCTAAAGGAAACAAGGTCCTATATTTACTTCCTGAAATTGCGCTTACTACGCAGATTATCAGTCGGTTAAAAAAGTTTTTTGGCGATAAAATTGCAGTGTATCATTCTCGTTTTTCACCTAATGAACGGGTAGAAATTTGGAACGATATTCTCAACGAAAAATTTAACAAATACGATGTGATTCTCGGAGCAAGAAGTGCTATTTTTTTACCGTTCAAACAGTTAGGTTTAATCATTGTAGATGAAGAACATGAGACTTCTTACAAGCAGCACGACCCTTCTCCACGTTATCACGCCCGAGATACGGCATTAGTTTTAGCGAAACAATTTGGAGCAAAAGTATTGATGGGAACGGCCACTCCTGCGGTAGAAACCATGCATCATGCCGAACAAGGCAACTATGGTTATGTGTCGCTTGCAGAACGTTATGGTGGATTGCAACTTCCTGAGATACAGTGTGCGGATCTGAAAGAAGCGACTGCAAAAAACAAGATGCACGGGATTTTCTCAAAGTTTTTGTTAGATGAAATGAAAGAAGTGTTGGAGAACGGGAAACAGATCATTCTTTTTCAGAACAGAAGAGGGTACGCCCCTCGATGGGTGTGCGAAATGTGTAACCATACACCTCAATGTACGCGTTGTGATGTGAGTTTGCATTACCATAAATACCAGCATCTATTGACGTGTCATTACTGTGGTTTTTCGATGAAACCTCCCACAAGGTGTTCAGCTTGCGGAAGTACAGATTTAAAAATGATTGGTATTGGGACAGAGAAAATAGAAGAGGAGATCGAAATTCACCTGGGGTCTAAAGTTCGGGTGCAGCGCATGGATTTGGATACCACACGAAGCAAATATGCCTACCAGAACATTATCGATGATTTTGAAAGTAAGCAGATCGATATTTTGGTGGGTACGCAAATGATTACCAAGGGATTAGATTTCGATAACGTAGCCTTGGTCGGAATCCTCAATGCAGATGATTTGTTGTTTTATCCAGATTTTAGAGCCTTTGAACGTGCGTATCAGCTGATGTCTCAGGTGAGTGGTAGGGCTGGAAGAAAAGGAAAACGAGGGAAAGTGATCATTCAATCCTACGATCCGAATCACTGGATCATCCAGAAGGTGATGTATCACGACTATGAAGGGATGTACAAACAAGAACTGTACGAACGCAAAAATTACCAATACCCACCATTTTTTAGAATGATTCGTTTAACGGTGCGTCACAAAGAAGAAACTCGTGTCGACAAGGCTAGCCTTAAATTGACACTAAAGTTGCAAGAGAAGCTCGGAAATCGCGTTTTAGGACCAGAATATGGTTCGATTAAACGAATCAGAAACCTGTATAACAAAATGATTACGATCAAATTTGAGCGCAAAGCCAGCCCAAGTAAGGTGAAGGAGTATATTTCTAATTGCATCGCTCACTTCTCCATGGATGACGATTTTAAATCGGTGAGGATAAAGGTGGATGTTGATCCGAATTAAGTGAAGACCTTCGTAATTGCCATATTGGTGTTGATGGGTGTCTCTGTTTCAGCGCAGGACTACAGCAGAAAAGATTTTGTAAAAACTAGCTGGTTCTCGGATAATCTGGATAGCGCATTTTATTTGTGCGATACCATCAAGTTAATCAAATACTCTAATCCGGGGCCTGATTGGGATGCCGAGGGATTCTCAGAATATGAAATGAAGTACTTTAATCATGTAGATTACGTGAGCTTCGAACTTTCGAGTAGAAAAAGAATTGATTTTTTAAGGATCGAGCGGAACTTCCAAGGCTTCTATTATTATTTGATTGATGGGTGGTTTTTCGATAAGAAACAGCAAACCTTAGTCATTAAGGAGGGAGAGAAAGAAGTCTTTCGAATAAAAATTTTGTCAGAAAGAAAAATCAAGGTTCCATCTAAGTATGCTCAAGGACCAGAAATGGTTTCAACAATTGAGTTGACTTGTGTGAAGATAAGTATTGACTAGCCTTTTTTGAAACGTTTGTACAAGAATGCAAGAGCGATTAGTTGTACGACTAAAAACGAGTAGAGATAAGTATAAACAAGTAGGTCGAGCTTATCCTCAATTTTCTTAGCTATTCCTGTTATGATAAAAGGAAGGACAATTGATGTGATGATGAAGAGGATCGTGTTACCCCAATTGAGTTTAGCTTTGGAAATACCATTAAAGAAGAGTATAAGGTTTGCAAGTGTTAAGATGGTAAGAATGCCTAATAATAAATAAAGAGGTCCCATAAGGCTTCACGTTTGAGTGGAAGAGTATTTAACTGAAAACGGTCGTTTTGGGTTTCATTATTGGTTCAAGTCTTGAAAAATGCACGGATAGTTCACTTTAAACCTGCGGAGCTAAGGCGCGTGTGGATACATTAAAACCGACCTTTAGTGCCCTCATCAACTTGTTTTCCTTCGTTCTTAGGTAGTTTCTTATTTCCCATCGCAAATGCAATGTCAAAATATACACCTATAGTATTGCCAGAAGGTATTAAATCCACGTCATAGTCGCTTCCCGATAAATGAACAGCGCCAAGGGGGATAAAGTTGTACCTGAAGAAAGTGCCAAAACTCAGCTCCAAAAATGCTTTTCGCTGGATTCGGATAGGTTTTGACTGAAGTCCGGTTTTTAGACGTAGGTAGGGGATGACGGGATTGCCCTTTATGGAAACAGAATAAGTTTGAAAGTTCTCATGGATTATGCCTTTGTATCCCATTTGGCAGCCTAAGTGAGTATGTATAACGGGTGTCCATTTGTTGAGGGAATGATCAGTACGAAATTTCACACCAGTATATGCATGAGGAGCAGCAAAGTCGAGTGTGTATCGGTCTTGTGGTCCTCGATTGACTAAAGCGTATGCAGCAATCCCAATGCCATTTTCTAAGCTCAATTGGTGATTCAGCCGATGCTCAAAGTTAATGAGGAGTTCACCAGTTGGGTAGAACCTACCTTTCCAAGGGTGGTTTGTGTGCGAAAAGTTAGGAGCGCTATGTCCTGGTAGGACGCTGATGCTCCAGTAGTTTTGGTGGTTGGATTGCGAAATTCCAGATAACGTCAACAGTAAAGCCAAGAAGATGATCAACTTCATGTTGTTTAGAACGGTAATAGATGATTTTTATTATCATCTGGCGAGTCACTTTAGTTAGTGGTAATCATCGGCTGAAAGTCTTTTTTGTAGTACTTTTCATCAACTAGTTGGTCGTTTTCGTACCATCTTTCCAGACAAAGCTTGCCTTTCTCGTTGAACCATTGCCACTTGCCGGTTTTTTTGTCATTTTTAAATTCGAACTTTAGGTAAGGATCACCGTTTTTGTATTTGACCACGTCCTTTCCATCAGGTCTTTCGTAGGCGGTAATACCATTGTTTTCTGTCCAAATCGATGTAACCTCTCCTTTATAATTGATTTGATAGGAATGAATTTTCATAATTTCTCCGTTCTCCATATCAAACAGACCATAATAAACCCCGTTTGCATGATAAAACTTAGAAACGCCTTCTTCTTGCCCTTCGTTAAAAGTTACTTCCTGAGAAACTTCTCCGTTGGGATGGTAGATGACCCAATCGCCATCTTTACGACCATTTTTATAATTCCCTTTAGCCGAAACCTTTCCATTGTCATGATAAGCTACGAAGGAACCGCTTAACTTGCCGTCTTTCATTGTTCCTTTCTGGAAAAGCTGCCCGTTTGGATGCCACATCTCAAAAGGGCCTTCTTTGATGCCATTCACGTAGGTCTCAACTACCTTTCCTCCATTGGGCGCAGTTCTTTCAATTTGTCCGTTTTTTTGAGATCCATCAGCGTTGAATGCTGATAGGTTGGGGTTGTGTACACAAACAACCTTCGCAGATGAGCATCCACGTTCCTTAAATTGGTCTTTTAGTGCTACAACCTCTTCGTAAGTTCCTTGCCAAGTAGAATGGTAGATGGTGATGTCGTTGTTGTCTTCAGTAGAAGTGACCATGTTTTTATTCTCTTCGCTTAAAAGAAATTGAGTCAATTCTTTAGAAGGAGCACCCTTAAACTTACCAAGAACTAAGTGGAACACCTCACAGTCCGTAGCCTTCGATTCGGTGACCGGGTATTCAATGCTGTTTTTTGCGAGCTTGTCTTTTGGTGAAGTATTGCTTACTAAATCCACTTTTTGATCGTCTTTTTTGATTAACACATTGTTTTGGAATAGGTTAACTGTTTGCACTGATCCATCAGGACCATAGCTGATGCTTTCGCCATCTTTGGCACCATGATTATAGGTTGTTTTGAACTTTACCGATCCGTCTTCGTAATAAAGAAATGCATCCCCATGTTGTTTGTTGTTAACGAAGTTGGTGGTTGAATAAATACTACCATCTGGACGCCATGCGGTGGAAGTACCATTTTTCATGCCGTTGACATAGGTTTCTTCTATTTTGAAGCCGTCATCTTGCGTGTAGGTTCGCTTGCCTTCAAAACCGTTGGTACCCATGTTGCCTGATTCTAGGAGCGAACCGTCTGGTTTGTAAGTTTTGTATGGACCTATTGCCTCTCCATTCACGTAGGTCGAGAATTTGATCTCATTTCCTTGTTCATCATATAGCGTGGATGTGCCATTGCGCTTACCGTTTGAATAGGTCTCAGACAACTGCACTTCGCCATTTTCATAATACTGTGTGCACTTACCTTCCACTTTGCCGTACTTGTAATTGCAATCCGTTTGAAGTTGTCCAGAAGGGTAGTAGAACTTTACGTTTCCGTGTTGCTTTCCGTTGAGGTCTTCTGTATAGGTTTCCAGCGTGCCATCTTCGTAGTAGCTTTTCCAGATGAAGCCACCATTTTTATTGGGAAGTTTCTCCGTTTTCAAATTACCATTTGGCCAATAGGTTTCAGACGGTGCATCGCTGACAGTAGGTTCTTCTTGAATTCTATATTGAGCTGCTTTTTCCCGCTGAGCTTTGGTATATGGCATGTCTAACGTGATCGAACCATATTGATCAATAAGCATTATGCCGATAGGATCATTGAACACCTCAGTGGAAGTGAAACTGGAGTTTCTTTCCATTTCTATATCCACTTGAGTTTCAGAATTGTTCTTAAGTGTGCCGTTTGAGAAGTCGAGTTCAATGAATTTGGAAACAAACCCCGTCTTTTCAAACCAAAGTTCGTAGTCCTTACCAGCTTCAATGTCTAGTACTTTGTACTTCCCTCCTTTGGAGTTTTCTGTAGAAACACTCGATGAGATAACCTCACCGTTTGATTTGAGTGTCACTTTGGTGTTGGGCTCTGTGGTTCGTCCTCGGATCGTCAGTGTTGTTTGCGCAAGCGAGACACCAAAAAATATCAGCAGGGTTGTGAGGGTAACGTATTTCATAGTCAGTAATTTCAAAAGCAAGATACAAAATTTGTGCCTGAATGAGACACTGGGTTAGAAAGGGAGAGGGGCTTTGTGTTATGTATTATAATCTTCCGTATTAGTCGAGATACAAGCTTGAAGAAACATCTCTCCAAAGTCTGTTGTTTTAAACATGCCCATGGTCTCTTTTTTTGCAACGCTCAGTCTGACTTCATCGTATTTATCAAAAATCTTCAGGTGATCCCTGTGTTCTTTTTTAATAAGGTCAAAATCATCTTTTAGGCTAATGAAGTAATGATCATGATAATTAATTAGACCAAGAGAAGTAAGGTTGTCTAAATAAATTCCAATGTTTGAAGGGAAATTTAATTCTATAGCAGAAGGTATTAGGGTAGCTTGAAGAAGTATTTGAAAGTACTGATATTCAATATCTGGGTTTTCGAAATGATCTACACTCAAAGCAGCACATGAACTATGAAGTTTAAAATACTGAAGAATTTTGGCTTCATCTGGAGATATTCTATCGATTATTCGAATAAAACCGGGGTGAGCAAATTCTACTTTGTTTTCATCAGACGCAGAACAAAGAAGTTCTACAAATGCACTGCTTAACTGATCGTTAGAAACATATGTAAATCTATCAAGAATAGGGGTCGCTATTTCTGAAGGAACGCTAACGATTTCATTCTCACTAATAGACTGCAGCCTCTTTTTGTATTTCTCTATGTTGCTTTCGAAGTATAATTTCGCTCTTTCATTAGCCCATTTAATTGGCCAAATCACAGTATTCGAAACGTCTACTACAGTAGATAACGCAGTACTAATTTTTTTTCCAGGTTCCTGCAGAATATCCTTATAAACTTTCTTGGCTAATTTTCCTTGTCCAAGGTTTACCAATGCTGTTTTGTCTCCTTTTTCCATCGTTGTAATAATTAAATTAAAGTTGTGACAACTAAATCCAGTCTAAAATACGGCTTCAATTGTTAACAGACAAAAAACCTCCCACTAATCTGAAAGGATTAGCAGGAGGTTTTAACCTAACTATGAAAAAACTGCTCTTGTAGTGCGTTTATGCTTTGTTGTCTTCTTCAGAATCGTCAATGATCTCCGCTTCTTCCACGTCTTCAACAATATCCTCGGCAGATCTCACAGGCTCGTCTTGCTTTCTGAAGACCATTTTGTTGTTGAACTCATCAATCAGAATCTTATCCTCAACGGTAACATCGCCCGCCAAAATGGCTTTGGAAAGTTCGTTCAGTAACGACTTCTGAATAACTCTTTTCACTGGTCTTGCACCAAACTGTGGGTCATAACCCGTATTGGTAAGGTAGTCGATGGCGTAATCCGTTGCTTCGATTTCGATGTGTTTCTCCTTGAGTTTCTTCGCCAATTGACTCAGTTGAATCTTCACGATATCTTTCACGTCAGCCTTAGATAACGGTCTGAACATAATCGTTTCGTCAATTCGGTTCAGGAACTCTGGTCGCAGCGAGTGCTTCAACAATTCAAACACCTGGTACTTTGTCTTTTCTGCTACTTCGTCCATAGTGTCTTCCGTGGCATCGTCAAAGTTCTGCATGATCACATCACTTCCTAAATTCGAAGTCATGATGATGATGGTGTTTTTAAAGTTGACCATCCGCCCTTTACCATCTGTCATTCGTCCATCATCCAACACTTGTAATAAGATATTGAATACGTCCGGATGTGCTTTCTCGATCTCGTCTAACAAAATCACTGAATAAGGTCGTCTTCTCACGGCTTCTGTCAACTGCCCACCTTCATCGTAACCCACGTATCCCGGAGGTGCCCCCACCAATCGAGACACAGCGTGTCTTTCCTGGTACTCGCTCATGTCGATTCTCGTCATAGCATTTTCATCGTCAAACAAAAACTCGCTCAACGCTTTGGCTAGCTCGGTTTTACCCACACCTGTTGTTCCTAAGAAAATGAACGAGCCAATAGGTCGTTTCTCGTCTTGTAATCCAGCTCTATTTCTGCGTACGGCATCACTTACCGCAATGATCGCTTCTTTTTGTCCCACCACTCGTTTGGCCAATTCGTCTTCTAGTCGTAAGAGTTTTTCACGCTCACTTTCCAGCATTTTAGTAACCGGAATACCTGTCCATTTACTTACGACTTCTGCAACTTCATCAGCATCTACCTCCTCCTTGATCATTTTAGAGTTGGTCTGTAATTCCGCCAGATCAGCCTTAAGTTTTTCGATGTTCTTATTGACTTCCTGTAATCTCCCGTAGCGAATTTCCGCCACTTTTCCGAAATCTCCTGCTCGTTCAGCTTGCTCTGCTGCCAACTTCAAATCTTCAACTTCTTGTTTAGCATTCTGAATGTTTTCTACTACCTCTTTCTCAGAAGACCATTTTGCCATCAAAGAATCTCTTCTCTCTTGAAGGTTGGCTAACTCTTCTTGAAGCACTTCCAGTTTTTTGAAATCGTTCTCCCGCTTAATGGCTTCTCTTTCGATCTCCATCTGCATGATCTTTCTTTCAATCTCGTCCAACTCTTCTGGTTTGGAGTTGATTTCCATTCTCAGTTTAGACGCAGCTTCATCGATCAGGTCGATCGCTTTATCAGGTAAGAATCGATCACTGATATATCGGGTAGAAAGTTCTACAGCAGCAATGATTGCAGCATCTTTAATCTGCACCTTGTGGTGAGTTTCGTACTTTTCTTTTATTCCTCTCAAAATCGAGATGGCATCTTCTTGCGAAGGTTCATCGATTAAGACTTTCTGAAACCTTCTTTCCAGCGCTTTATCCTTTTCAAAGTACTTTTGATATTCATCCAGGGTTGTTGCACCAATTGCTCTTAACTCGCCACGTGCCAGTGCTGGTTTTAAGATATTCGCTGCATCCATTGCTCCTTGACCACCTCCAGCACCCACTAACGTATGGATCTCATCAATGAACAGTACGATTTGTCCATCAGCGCTGGTCACTTCTTTGATTACCGCTTTTAGTCGCTCCTCAAACTCTCCTTTGAATTTCGCCCCAGCAATCAACGCTCCCATGTCTAGCGAGTAGATGATCTTATCCTTTAAGTTCTCTGGAACATCACCTCCGATAATTCGATGCGCCAATCCTTCAGCAATAGCGGTTTTACCTACTCCCGGTTCACCGATGAGAATGGGGTTATTCTTGCTTCTACGCGTCAAAATTTGCAATACACGTCTAATTTCTTCGTCTCTACCAATAACGGGGTCGAGCTTTCCATCTCTTGCCATTTGGTTAAAGTTGAGCGCATATTTATCGAGTGAGTTATAAGTGTCTTCCTGACTTTGAGAAGTGACGCGTTGTCCATTTCTGAGGTCGTCAATTACTTGGGTCAAACCTTTTTCTGTGATTCCCTGATCTTTCATAAGTTGGGAAGTCTGGTCGCTACTTTTTATCAACGCCAACAGTAGGTGTTCGATACTCACGAACTCATCTTTCATTTTTCGCGAAATATCTGTAGCCTTAACGAGGGTTTGTGAAGCATTTCTTGAAAGTTGGATATCTCCACCGCTAACCGAGGGATATGAGGCAACGATGCTAGACAATGTTTGCTCAAACACCTTTTGGTTGATTCCAAATTTGCTTAGGATATGTTGTGTCAGGTTTTCATCTGCTTTGAGAATCCCTGTGAGCAAGTGTGCATTTTCGATCTGCTGCTGACCATTGGATACGGTAGCTAAATTAGCTTCCGAAATAGCTTCTTGCGCTT
Organism: uncultured Flavobacteriales bacterium; assembly: GCA_964387945.1. Taxonomy (GTDB): domain Bacteria; phylum Bacteroidota; class Bacteroidia; order Flavobacteriales_D; family Parvicellaceae; genus Parvicella. Next base: position 168,606 of record CAYLYX010000008.1, read on the forward strand.
TGATTGTGAAATTATTTAAATTCATTTTGTTGTATACTTTTAAGGGTAAACTAATTGTTTGTTTACTTGCCTTAAGTCAAATATTGCTCCATTTGACGCACTCGGAAATTTTGTCTTGAAAGTTTGGTTTTGCTGGGTCTATTTCTGACGAAATGTCCTGATTAGCAAGGGTTTTCCGTCATTTTTTCAGTTCTTTCGTTAAGTTGCTTGACGAGAGAATTGCTTCGCATTCGCAGTCAACATAACTTCAAATGACCCGTTCTTTTCGTTTTAAATTGGTGTGACCTAATTCATTAAACGATATCTTTGTCCATCATGAGTAAAGAGCAAGGAAGAACCTGGGACACAAGTCTCTTTAAACGAGTGTTCAAATTCACCAAGCCCTACAAGGGGTTGCTATATGGAACGCTGGCTTTAATTGGTGTACTTGCTTTTTTAGGTCCCATTCGCGTAGCGCTTATTGGCTACATGGTCACGAATTACATCGAGGCGAAAGACCTATCGGGATTGCAGAACTTCACCTTTATTGTGATCGGAATTCTGTTGGTAGAAACGGTGTTCAGTTTCATGAGTACCTATTTTTCAAATAAACTCGGACAGAGTGTAGTGAAAGATTTGCGTAATAAACTCTTTGGTCATATCACAAAACTCCGTTTGAAATTCTTTGACAACAATCCTATAGGGATGTTGGTAACCAGAGCAGTAAGTGATATGGAAACGGTGGCACAAATCTTTTCTCAAGGGTTTCTATCCATCGTGGGAGATATCTTGGTGTTGATTTTTGCGCTGGTGATGATGCTGATCATCAATTGGCAACTGACGTTAGTTGTGCTGATTCCCATTCCGATTTTGATTATTGCTACCAATATCTTTAAGAAAGCCATCAAAAAAGCCTTTCAGGATGTTAGAAAGGAGGTCTCAGCGTTGAATACCTTTGTGCAGGAGCGAATTACCGGTATGGCGTTGGTGAAGGTGTTTGGAAGAGAGGAACGTGAAGCTAAATCCTTTGAAGCCATCAACTCAAGACATAAAAAGGCCAACATCAAAAGCATCTGGGCATATTCAATTTTCTTCCCAGTAGTGGAAATTCTCAGTGGATTGTCATTAGGTTTGTTGATTCTTTACACATTAGCTCAGGTTGATAATCCGGGAGCGAACTTTGCTGTTCTAGCTGGACAATTGACGGCTTTCATTATGTATATCAGCATGATGTATCGTCCGATCAGAATGTTGGCGGATCGGTTCAATACCCTGCAGATGGGATTGGTGGGTGCTGAACGTGTTTTTAAAATTCTGGACACGGATGAAACGATTCCAAATACAGGTTCGGTTACAAAACATAAATTCGAAGGAAGTATTTCATTTAGAGATGTATGGTTTGCCTATAACAATGAAGATTATGTGTTGAAGAACCTGAACTTTGATGTAGCCGCTGGCGAAACCGTAGCGTTTGTCGGTGCAACGGGTGCGGGAAAAACATCCATCATTAACCTGTTGGGGAGGTTCTATGAGTACCAGAAAGGAAGTATAAAAATTGATGGAGAAGATATTCGAGATATTGAGTTGACATTGCTAAGAGACAATATCTCTGTTGTTTTGCAAGATGTATTCCTTTACAGCGGTTCGATTTATGATAACGTTACCTTGGGTAACCCTGAGATTTCTAAAGAACAAGTCGTTGAAGCTGCCAAATTGGTAGGTGCGCATGAGTTCATTGATCGTTTGCCAGATGGGTATGGTTTCAATGTAAAAGAAAGAGGAGGGTTATTGTCTGTGGGACAACGCCAGCTGATTGCTTTCATCCGTGCTTACGTTTACCAGCCCAAAGTATTGATTTTGGATGAGGCAACTTCCTCCATTGATTCTGAAAGTGAGATGTTGATTCAGCATGCCATCGACAAGTTAACCAAGGGAAGAACCTCCATTGTTATCGCACACCGTTTGTCTACCATCAAAAATGCAAACAAGATCATTGTGTTGGATAGCGGTGAAATTGTTGAGATGGGAAGTCATGCAGAATTATTGCAAGATCCAGATGGGGCTTATCGAAAGCTATACGAAACCCAATTCGAAGGGCATGAAGTGTAATCACCTTATTGGGTTGCTGTTTCCTTTACTGTTGTGGAGTTGTGCTGCTCTTCCTGAAGTTGCAAGTGATGTAAAAATAACTGTGCACACGCAAGTGGAAGTGGGCTGGGGACCCGAAGATTTTGACTTAGATCAATCCAAAACAGTAGATTATCCAAGATTGCTCGTAGCCTGTGATGAACGAAGAGATGGGGAGACGCAGGGTGAAATCTGGGAAGTAGACCTCCGTGATTTTTCTTCACGTAAATTAGAAATCAGTTTTGAAGATGCTACTAACTTCCACCCTCATGGTATGAGTACGTTTGGTGATTTCTTGTTTGTGATTAGTCACAACGACAAAAAAGAAGAGTTTTATCGGTTTAAAATAGCCAAGGGGGAATTGATTGAAGATACGGTCTGGACGGAAGATGTGATTGGACATGGAAATGATCTTTATGTCGTGGGTGAAAATGAGTTCTATTATTCGGATTTTAAAGCTTTTGGGGGTAGTGTCGTGCACTATTTTGAAGGCGAATGGGAGAAGGTTGTCAAGCACCTTAGGTATCCCAATGGAGTTTATGTGATGGGCGATGCGTTGTATGTAACAACAACCCTTCAAAATAAAGTTTTTGCTTGTGATTTGGCGGAAGGTACGAAGGAAAAGATAGCTAAGGTAAAGGGAGGAGATAACCTGATGTATGATGGTACTAACTTATACACAACCTCTCATCCTAATTTTCGAAAATTTATAAAGCACTACAAAAATGCAGAGAAAAAGGCTCCTTCTGTGGTGTATGAAATTTCATTGCAGGGCAATAAAGTGATCTATAGCGATGCGGGAGAGCAAATCTCAGCAGCCAGTGTTGCATGGAGGTATGAAGATTACCTGATCATCGGACAAGTGTTTGATAATTTTCTGTGGGTGGGGAAGGTTCAGTAATTACTAATTGAAACATCCTCAAGTTGCCCCATTTTCAAATCAATCGTCCTAGCTCAATCCAGAAATCTTTCCATTATCATCAATGTTCATGCCTTCGCTGGCAGGAGTAGCTGGTAAGCCAGGCATTCGCATCATTTTACCAAGGATAGGAATTAAGAACCCTGCTCCCGCAGCAAACTCAAACTCTCGAACGTTAACCGTGAAGTTAGTTGGACGGCCAATAAGTGCATCATTATCCGAAAAGGATTTTTGCGTCTTCGCCATACACACAGGTAGCTTATTCAGCTTTAGATCTTCGATAGTTCTGAGGTCGGTTATTGCTTTCTTGCTAAACTCAACGCCATCAGCTCCGTAAATTTCTTTAGCAATGATTTCGATTTTTGTTTTCACTGAAAGATTCCACTCATAAAGCGGTTTGAAATGGTTTTTTCCGGATTCAACTTCTTCTACTACAGCTTCAGCTAAATCGGTCATCCCTTCTCCTCCTTGAGCCCATCCTCTTGCTACAACGGCTTTCACACCAAGTTTTTTACATTTCTTTTGAATGAACTCAACTTCTTCTTCCGTATCGGATGGAAAAGCATTGATAGCCACAACAGGGTTTAAACCGAATTTATGAATGTTTTCAATGTGCTTTTCAAGGTTCGCAAAACCTTTTTTCACGCGTTTTAAGTTGGCGGTGTTGTATTCTTCTTTTGGCGCTCCACCATGATGTCTCAGCGCTCGAATAGTTGCTACCAAAACAACTGCCTTAGGTTTTAACCCACTAGAAACACATTTAATGTCCAAGAACTTCTCAGCCCCCAAATCCGCTCCAAAACCTGCTTCTGTAACCACATAATCAGAGAGTGACATCCCCATTTTTGTAGCGATAACCGTATTCGTGCCCTGTGCGATGTTTGCAAAAGGACCTCCATGGATAATAGCAGGATTACCTTCTAATGTTTGAACCAAATTTGGTTTGATGGCATCTTTTAATAGAATGGCCATTGCATTCTCCGCCTTTAAGTCCTTTGCGTAGACTGGTTTTTTGTCAAAAGTGAATCCAACGAAAATGTTCCCGAGCCTTTTCTTGAGGTCAGAAAAATTCTCAGCCATACACAAAATTGCCATGACTTCAGAAGCGGGTGTAATGTTAAACCCATCCTCTCTTGGAATTCCATTGGCTGTACCTCCCAAACCAATCGTAATTTGTCTAAGTGCACGGTCGTTCATATCCATAACTCTTTTCCAAACAATGGTTCTCGGATCAATTCCCAGTGATCGATTTTTACTTTGAATATTGTTATCTATCAAGGCACTCAACAGGTTGTTCGCTTTTTCAATAGCTGCAAAATCCCCCGTGAAGTGAAGGTTGATATCTTCCATTGGAACCACCTGTGCATAACCACCACCTGCAGCACCTCCTTTAATTCCAAATACTGGACCGAGGGAAGGTTCTCTCAAAACAACGGTAGTCTTTTTGCCAACCTTATTCAGACCTTCGGTTACACCGATAGAAGTGGTTGTCTTTCCTTCTCCGGCTGGAGTAGGCGTGAGCGCAGTAACCAAAACCAAGTTACATTTTTCGATTTTCTTTTTATCGATGAAAGACAGCGGAAGTTTAGCCTTATACTTTCCATACATTTCGATGTCATCTTCATCAATATTAAGCTTTGCAGCAATGTCTTTGATGTGTTCCATCTTAGCAGCTTGTGCTATTTCAATGTCCGAAAAATTGTGTGTCGTTGGTTTTGCCATGGTGTGTAAAGTTTGATACAAGTTTAAGAAATTTGTAGAAACGGCAATGCGAGCTTGTTTAAAGAAATTAATAATACTTTCCCCTCTTAGGTTTCGGAGTAACGAGTTCTAACTTTCCTTGGGATAAGGCTGCTTTTTTAAGTTCGTAGTCCTTTCGATAATGAGCCAGATAGGGTTTGGCTTCCTTATTTTTATTGAGAATGTGAATCAATGCGGTGAGCGCTTCCGTTTTACCTGTATTCAAAATTCGGCTGCTGTTTCCCGTAGCGTCAAAAATGTGAACCAGCCACGTTTCGTCCTTGTTGTATTGGTTAGGATTGCTTCTTGCAAGATCAAATATGGCGACCGGTAAAATCCCTCCATACTGTTGGTTTTTCCTTTTGTCCGTTAGAATGGTGTACTTAATGGTGATGCCTTTGATGTCGGCAATGCTACTCCAGTTCCCCAACTTCATACCTAAGAAAGAATTAGCGGACTTGAAGCGATCGTTTTCCAAGTCTAGAATGAACTCTCTCCTTACCACAAATAGGTATAACCCCAGTACAAACAGAGGAATAGAAAGTAGGGTAGGAAGGCCTTCAAACTTAATTGCGACTAAGCATGCGCCTACGACCAGAAAAACGGCATACCCATAAGTCATTGCAGAGTAGGGGTAGCCCTGTTTTATTACGATTTTTTCTTCACTCATCTTCACAAGTTTAATGATTTTTGCGTAAATAGTGGGTTTCAGCATGATTCTCAATCCAAGAGACAATCTTTATTTCTGTTCCGTTCTGAAAATCAACTTCTCCTATTTATATTTGTGTTAAACTTAAAATGTAAGTATGTCAGACGATAAAAAGATCATATTCTCAATGGTGAATGTGAGTAAGCAAACACCACAAGGAAAACAAATACTAAAAGACATTTACCTATCCTTTTATTATGGAGCTAAGATTGGTATTCTTGGTTTAAACGGAGCTGGTAAATCTACCGTGATGAAGATCATCGCAGGGATTGATAAGAATTACCAAGGGGATGTTGTTTTCTCTCCAGGGTATTCTGTTGGATATTTGCCACAGGAGCCCGAGTTGGATGAATCGAAGACAGTAAAGGAGATTGTTCAGGAAGGTGTTCAGGAGGTGGTTGATTTGTTGGCGGAATACGAGGACATCAATAATAAGTTCATGGACGAAGAGATCATGAATGATCCCGATAAAATGAACGATTTGATTGAGAAGCAAGGGAAAGTGCAAGAAAAAATTGATCAGATGGATGCTTGGGATTTAGACTCGAAGCTCGATCTAGCGATGGATGCCTTGAGAACACCCGAAGGAGATACGCCCATCAAAAACCTTTCTGGAGGTGAAAGAAGAAGGGTAGCGTTGTGTCGATTGTTATTGAAACAACCAGATATTCTATTGCTAGATGAGCCGACCAACCACTTAGATGCGGAGTCAGTACATTGGTTGGAGCAGCACTTGCAGAACTATAAAGGAACGGTGATCGCTGTAACGCACGACCGTTACTTCTTGGATAATGTAGCGGGATGGATTTTAGAATTGGATAGAGGAGAAGGAATACCTTATAAAGGAAATTACTCATCTTGGTTAGAGCAAAAGCAAAAGCGTCTCCAACAAGAAGAAAAGCAGGAGTCGAAACGTCAAAAAGCGTTGGCGCGAGAGTTGGAATGGGTGAGGCAAGGACCTAAAGGACGTCAGAGCAAAGGAAAAGCTCGTTTGAATAATTACGAAGCGATGCTGAGCGAAGACATTAAAGAGAAAGAAGCAAAAATTGAGATTCCGATTCCTAACGGACCTCGATTGGGGAATGAAGTGATTGAGGCGGTTGATGTGGCCAAAGGATACGGTGATCGTTTATTATACGAGAACTTAAACTTTAAATTACCACCTGCAGGTATTGTTGGGGTAATTGGACCAAATGGTGCTGGTAAGACGACTTTGTTTAGAATGATCATGGGAGAAGAAACACCAGACTCAGGAGAATTTAAGGTGGGTTCTACCGTACAGATTGGATACGTAGATCAGCGTCATAAAGATGTGGATCCTAACAAATCTGTTTATGAAGTGATTAGTGGAGGGAATGAAGTGATCGAAGTAGGAGGAAAGACCATTAACTCCAGAGCGTATTGTTCTCGTTTCAACTTCGCAGGGGCAGATCAGCAAAAGAAAGTAGGAGTGCTTTCTGGGGGAGAAAGAAATAGATTGCACTTGGCGATGACCTTAAAAACTGAAGCCAACGTTTTATTGCTGGATGAGCCGACCAACGATATTGATGTAAACACACTTCGAGCATTGGAAGAAGGTATTGAGAGTTTTGCGGGTTGTGCCGTGGTGATTTCTCACGACAGATGGTTCCTAGATAGAATCTGTACGCATATTCTGGCTTTTGAAGGAGATTCTACCGTTTACTACTTCGAAGGTGGTTATTCAGAATATGAAGAGAATCGTAAGAAACGTTTAGGTGGAGATATCATTCCGACAAGAGTAAAGTACAAGAAGTTGGTACGCTAAAGCTGAAGTGTGAAATCAGAACGTTGAAAGAAATTTTTCTGATTATTCAGCTTTCTGGTTTCAACTTTTTAGTAAGTCCTCTTTTTTCCATTGGGTAAATATTAAAAGTTCCTAAGGCTTTGGATACCAATTCGCCTGTTTCTTCTTTGAAGATTTTTGCACTGGTACAGATCAGACTTTTACCTTGAAATTCGATCTCTCCTTTGCCGATTAACTTATCGCCCAAGAAGGTGGGTTTAAAATAGTTGACTTTGAATTCAACGGTACTTACCAAATTACCATCATCATAAACAGCAGTAAGTGCAGTAGTTCCCAGTACAGCATCCATCATGGCGGCAGTAATGGCTCCGTGTCCGACTCCTGGACTGCTCAAATGTTTTTCGGCAATCGTTGTGCGGTATTCAATATCACCCGGTCCGTGAACTGTAAGTTCAAAACCTAAGCCTTTGTCCACATTGTTGAATTTTTCGTAGAGTCCTTTTACGGTATCCATATCAAACTATTTGGTGCAAAACTAAACTTTTATTTAGTATGCGTGCATACGGAGTTGATAACCTTTTTTTAAGATCGTTTTTAGTTTGGCACAGTTCATGAATTGTATGTTGCATGAAGATAAAGTTGGTCATAACGTTTTTTATTTTGCTGATGCTCTGCATAGGAGATGCGTTTGCCCAGAAGAGTGAGAAGGTCATTGAGGAACCTACCTTTTATTACTATGCGAATGGGGATATTTCGGTCAAAATAACACCTTGGAAAGATCATAGGCGAACCATCACGCTATACGATTTGGAAGGAAATGTTACGTTTTCAACAGAAGATATTAAAATGAGTTATTCTGTGTTTAACAGGTTGAAGTTTCATGACAACGGAGCGGTGAAGGAGATGGTAGAATCGAGAAATCCGGGTGCTAGTCTTTATATGTATTCGGCTACCATGACTTTCAGTACCACCAACGAGCCTCTAAAAATGGTTAAGAGTAAGACTCCGTCTACATTAGATGAAATGATTTGCGATAGTGTTCCGTGGTTTTGGGATAAAAAAAGTAAGTCATGGTATAAACAGGAAACGCAAGAGTGTCAACCTGTAAAGCCTTTTTCTGATAAAGCACCAAAAAAGTAGTTCCATGGCGACTAAGTGATTTGATGGCAAATCGTATCGAAGTCAGCTAGTCTCCTGTTCAAAACATTTCATAGAATTGAACAATTCAGCTATGTGTGTAAAGAGTCGTATTTTATCTTTGCGTCTCAATTTATACGCAATGAACGCAATTAAAGATATCGCATTTAATTTCCCCGGACAGACCAATCATTACAAAGGAAAAGTAAGAGATGTTTATAGCATCGATGATGACTTACTAGTGATGGTTGCCAGCGATCGGATTTCTGCATTTGACGTGGTTCTTCCTAAAGGAATTCCTTTCAAAGGGCAAGTGTTGAATCAGTTGGCAGCCAAGTTTCTCAAAGCTACAGAAGATATTTGTCCGAATTGGTTGATCGATTCTCCCGATCCGAACGTAAGTGTCGGTAAAAGATGTGAGCCTTATCGTATCGAAATGGTGATAAGAGGTTATTTGGCTGGTCATGCCTGGAGAACTTACAAAAGTGGCGAAAGAGTTTTGTGCGGTGTAACGATGCCTGAGGGGATGAAAGAAAATCAAAGATTTCCAGAGCCGATCATCACACCGGCTACCAAGGCAGAAGAAGGACACGATGAAGACATCTCCAGAGAAGAGATCATTGCACAGGGAATTGTGACAGAAGCAGACTACCAAAAACTAGAAGAGTATACCAGAAAAATATTCCAACGAGGTACGGAAATCGCTGCAAAGCAAGGGTTGATTTTGGTCGATACGAAGTACGAGTTTGGAAAAATAGGAGATGAGATCTACCTGATGGATGAGATTCATACACCTGATTCATCAAGATACTTTTATGCAGATACCTACGATGAGTTATTGGCAGCAGATCAACCTCAGAGACAGTTGTCTAAAGAGTTTGTGAGAGAATGGTTGATGGCAGGTGGTTTTCAAGGTAAAGATGGTCAAACGATTCCAGAGATGACGGATGAATTTGTACGGTCGGTTACAGATCGTTATATTGAATTGTATGAAAAAGTAACTGGGGAGGCATTTGTAAAAGCAGATGTTTCTGATCCTGTGAATAGAATTCAGAAAAATGTAACGGCTTGTCTAGCTGTACTAAAGGTTTAACAGATGGGAAAAAACAAGAACAAAAAGAATGTAGTCTACTCAACGAATCCAGACTATGATTACGAATACGATGAGGATGAGGTAGAAGAAACGCTTCCTCCTAATGAGCAATTGCTCTACGTTTCGATCGACAGAAAACAACGAGGAGGAAAATCCGTGGTTTTGGTTGAAGGGTTTGTGGGTGAAGAAGAAGATTTGAAAGATTTAGGGAAGCTACTGAAGTCAAAATGTGGGGTAGGTGGCTCAGCAAAGAACGGAGAGATCACCATTCAAGGAGATCAAAGGGACAAAGTGATAGAGGTTCTCGAAAAAGAAGGTTATAAAACAAAACGCAAGGGAGGGTAGTTGAAAACCTGAAATTTGAAAGTTGAAATTAGAAAGGTGAATCGTTAGGTTTAGTCAAAAGTCAAGCGTCTAATATCCACTGTCCAACGTCTAAAGTCCAAAATCAAATTAAAAGATTATTAAGTTTTTTCAACAATCCGAACCCGTACCGGATACTATTGTTAAATTTGAGACCATTAATTATTTAAGAAACATAAGTAACGTAATAAAATGAGTGTACTAGTAAATAAAGATTCAAAAGTAATCGTTCAAGGATTTACAGGAAGCGAGGGAACATTCCACGCAGGACAGATGATTGAGTATGGAACTAACGTTGTGGGTGGAGTAACTCCAGGAAAAGGTGGTCAAACACACTTGGATAGACCTGTTTTCAACACGGTTTCAGAAGCGGTTGAGAAAGCTGGAGCTGATGTTTCCATCATTTTTGTACCACCAGCATTTGCTGCGGATGCGATCATGGAAGCTGCTCAGGCAGGTATCAAAGTGATCGTTTGTATCACAGAGGGTATTCCAGTAGCGGATATGGTAAACGTTAAAGAATATTTATCAGATAAAGATTGTACACTTATCGGACCTAACTGTCCGGGAGTGATGACGGCAGGGGAAGCTAAAGTAGGGATTATGCCTGGGTTTATCTTCAACAAAGGTTCTATTGGAATCGTTTCTAAATCAGGAACGTTGACGTACGAAGCCGTAGATCAAATCACTAAGGCGGGATTAGGACAAACAACAGCTATCGGAATCGGAGGAGACCCAATCATCGGAACAACGACCAAGGAAGCAGTTAAGTTACTAATGGCTGACCCAGAAACAGAAGGGATTATCATGATCGGTGAGATCGGTGGTAACTTGGAAGCAGAAGCTGGAAAGTGGATCAAAGAACATGGAACGAAGCCAGTTGTTGCGTTTATCGCAGGAGAAACTGCTCCAAAAGGTAGAACAATGGGACACGCTGGTGCAATCGTTGGTGGTGAAGAAGATACTGCAGCTGCTAAGAAGAGAATTTTGAGAGAGTGTGGTGTACACGTAGTAGATTCTCCAGCAGAGATTGGAAAGAAAATGGTTGAGGTATTGGGAGTAACAGCCTAGTATTCTCTACTACATATTTGAAATCCTGATGCTCTACCGAGGTCAGGATTTTTTTTTTCAATAAAATCACAGGTAGATGAAAAAAATAAACATTGGATTTGTGATGGCGCTAGTTGCTATCGTTACGCTCACTTCATGCGGAAGTTGGACGGATGAGTCGCGAACAGAATCAATTAACAGCTGTGTTGAGAAGTATAAGGCTTCGTTTGAGTCCATGAAGTTGGGGGAAAATGAAGTGTATGATGAGGTTTACCTAGATGCGTGCAAGTGTATCCAAGAAAAAATCGAAGAGAAATACAGGAGCCCCTCGGCATTTGAGGAGGAAGCTGGTGGGGATCATCATCACTGGACAAAGGGATGTTTTGATATCGATAAGTTTATGAAAGAAGCTACAGGGATGGGTAATATTTTGGATTGAGTTTGTTTGCAAAGACTTCTCTGATGAAAACCTTTTTGTTGATTTTCATATTGGTTCTACTAAAGACAATTGTGTTTTTGGGAGTAATGATGACGTTTTTGTCTCCAAGGGCTCAGAGTTGGCAGGTTTTCGGACAGCTCGGGACAGGCTTTGTTACTCAGTTCGCATTCTCTCTTGTCTTAACGTTGATTCTGTTAACCATTGTGAAAACAAAGATTTCAGTGGGCTCAAGAAAACTGGCTTTAGTCTCTATTTTTGCAATTGATCTGGTTTTGTTAATATTGTTTGTATTAGAATGTTATTTATGATTAGATATAGGTTAGTTATCCAAATGACTGCTTTTCTTTTCTTGATGTCTAGTTGCGGGAGTGCAGAGTATGCTGAAGAAAAGGAAGAGGAGGTCACTCATGAGTGTGTTGATGCTGATCTCATGAAAATCATCGAAACGATTCATAACAATCATGGAATGGATGTGGTGGTTGAGTTTTTTCAATACAAAGGCAAAACTTATATGGATGTGATAACTGCTTTTTATAGTGGTGACGAAAACGCTATTGATGGTTTCTTTTACATCGGTAACGAACGCGTGATTTTTAGAAATACAGATAGTTGTAATGTTGACTTAGTCAGCGAATGTGCTTATTATCAGGGAGCGCTAGGTATCGAAGACCCACCTCCGCACGAGCCTTCACAATATGCGTACCTCATTGAAGAGAATGGAGATATCATTTTGATTGACTCGGTATATCATGATGCAACGGGTCGATTGGTAGTGGATAATGGGTTTGTTGATACGCTTTCTTACAGAAAACCTTGGCCCAATACAGTTCTACCTCCTCCGTTGCCACCACCTCCGCCAGTCCCGCCAGTTGAAGCACAAGGGCTTGTAAACGACACAGTAGAAATTTTTGATGCGGTAGAAGTTGCTCCTGAGTTTCCAGGTGGAATGGCTCAGTTGTATCAGTATTTGGGTGATGAGATCAAATATCCTCTAGAAGCCCAAGATTATAACATCCAAGGAAAAGTATATGTACAGTTTGTGGTCGAGAAAGACGGAAGCATTTCAGATGTTAATGTAATTAAAAGCGTACATTACCTGTTAGACAAAGAAGCCGTTAGAGTTATATCCTCCATGCCGCCTTGGAAGCCAGGGACTCAAAGGGGTAAAGAAGTCCGAGTAAGGTATACTATCCCTATCAATTTTACGATAAACTAAGTCTAGAACTTAAACCCAACTGTTGCCATGAAGTTGCTGCTCACCTTCGTAAGTTGCGCAGCGCTGCTGATTAACGGATCGTACTTGTAGTAGTCGCTTTTTCGCTTGGTCCATGTATACGCAAAGTCTACATAGTAGTTCTTCGATCGATATCCAAAACCACCAGAATAGGTCATCGTAGGATCAGTAGTTGTTACGATACTTGGGTTGTAGCCATTTTGATAATAAGCCGCTCCAGCGCGCACCATCCAAAGGTTCGTAATACGGTACTCACCACCTAACCTCACATTAATGGCTTGCTCAAAATTCTCCTGAACAGCCGTATTTTCCGAATCAAAGCCATAGCTATCACCAGACCCAGGGTGTGCTTTTAGGTAGCCATTTGCATAGTTCACCAATTCCACATCCGTGCTAATCAATCCTTTCTTTCTCACCACAAAAGCTAAACTCCCTAAAATACGACTCGGAGTTCTCATTCGGTAAGTAAACCTTCCTTCCGGTGAACTCGCTTGATACGAGTAACTGTCTCGGTAGGTGGTTACGTCTCTAAAGTATGTATTGATTTGTGTAGACCACTTATCTCTTACTGAGTAATAAACCGTAGGAGAGTGGTACGCGATACCTACTCTTAACCATTGCGTGGGTAAGAAGATGGCTCCAAGTTTAAGGTTGATTCCTCTACCAATTGTTTCTAGGTTTTCATAATAAGTAAACGATTGAATAGAAGTAGTGTCGATCAATGAAGTTTCTGTGTGTAGCTTTTCTTGATCGAATGAAAATCGTTGAAAGTTAACCGATCCACCGATGTAGAGCTTGTCGTTGTAATTTCCAGAAATCGCGAAAGACCATTCTCCCAAACTTCCTTTATTAACATATTCGTGATCCTGCTGGATGCTGTCTACATACATTTGAGTCGTATACACTTCTTTTCCTCCGGTTCCGTTTAGCGGGTCAATCAGCCAGGCATCATAAGCAGGTGCAGCCATAAATGGAGAAACTTGGTAGTTCCACAACTCGTCTTCCGTTGCACCATAGCCTTGATCAGCCAGTACCATAGAAAAAGAGGTGGTGTCTACGGAGCTAATGCTCACTTCTTCGTGGAAGTTGGCTAACTTGGTGTAACCAAAGCCAAACTGAACAGCTCTCCACAAGCTAGGACTCCCTTCGTGCGCTTTGCTCACAAATACGGCTCCCAAGTTATTGATGTTAAAATTTTCCTTAGACGCTGTGGTCGAAAAACCATTATGAATGGATGTGGTTTTAGATAAGTTAAGCGTTGGCGTGAAAGAAAAGTCAGACTCTCTAAATCTTCCCATTCCCGCGGGGTTGGTGGTTAGAACAGAGAAATCTGCCCCAACTGCTCCAAAAGCTCCCGCCACCGAATTGTATCGTGCTGTTCCCCCAAAATGGGTAGAACTGTATCTAAAAACGTCTTGTTCTGATTGCGCAAAGCCAATTGCTGGGCACAAGAGTAGCATGCTATAAATTAATCGTTTCATAAGCTCAAGATAAAAAGTGAAGTAAATATTGACTAGAGATTATTTACCTCCTCGTCCTGATGATGATTTTGAAGAACCTCCCCCTCCACTAGAACTTCCACCTTTGAAACTTCCACTGCTACTTCCGCTAGAGCTTCCACCACTATAGCTTCCAGATGAACTTCCTCTGCTTCCAGAATAAGAGCCGCTACCAGAAGACGATCCGCTTCCTTTGTAAGAACCGCTCGAAGAACCAGAAGAATTATAGCTTCCACCACTTCTAGATCCGCCACTGTAAGAACCAGAGCTACTTCCGCTTCCTGATGAAGATGGTTTGTAATAGCTTCCCGAACTATAGTTTGAGTTGCTATTTCCGTAACTGCTTGATCCGCTAGAGTAGGTTGGCTTAGAAGAATACTTAGCTGGCTTAGAACTCGACCAAGAAGAAGAATTAGTATTGTTCGGCTTGGTATAGTATCCTGCGCTAGAGCTGCTCGGCTTGTTCACCATATCCTTGTAATTTCCATCCGCAGCTGAATACGTGCTCGTAGGCTTGCTAGAGTAGGAATATGAAGGTGTTTTATGTCCGACAGGTTTTGTATCCGAAAGAGTAGACATCGAATTGTAATAATTCTGCTGAGGTGCCTTTGAAGCCGATTCTTTAGAAGAAGTTGTTGCCACAGTACCTGGTTTTGCAGGTTTTCCACCGCCTTGGTCTCCACCGTTATCGTTGTTGTCGTTTACAGCAAATGAGCCTGAGCCATATTTGATGTTCGAACGAGTGATGTCATAATGCTCAATCGAAGTTCCTTCATTGTTAGAACTGTTGGTTGTGTTAGAAGACATACCTCCTCCGTGATGACCAGTGTATGTGTTATTAGAAGTGTAGTCACCATTTACATTGTTTCCATAGTTGTTCCAGTTGTTATTATTCCAGTTATTTCCCCATCCATAGCCGTAGTTGGTATTATAAGGGTTGTAACCATAGGCATAAGGGTTGCCGTAGTAATAATTGTTATAACCAGCACTAAAACCTCCATAAGGGTTGTAGAAGTTGCTGTAAGAGTTGTATCCATAATAGTTGTTACAACCTCCGTAACCATAGTTGTTACCATAGAAGTTGTTATTGTATGGATAGTAAAAGTTGTTATTCCAGTTGTTACAACCGCATCCAGCATTGTAGCCATTACCACCGTAATAATAATTGTTTTGATAATAATTATTATTACCCGTTGTAGATGGAGAAGTGTAATACTGTTGTGTTGACTGGTTGTTTTGAGCGTATTCCTCGTCATAGTAATCTTCGTTCTCAAAATAGTCGTCAGAAGATTCACTTCCTGCAACTACTCGAGGTTTGAGGTCACCATACACGTCATCATCATAGGCTAAATCCTTTGATGAGGTACAAGAAGAAACGCCCAGTGCAGCGATTCCTAATGCTATTATTGTTAATTTTTTCATGGTGCTTGTTTATTATGCTCAATACTACAGTAAATATACTAAGAATTAATAGATTTGCCGATCATATTGAGGATTTAATTATAAATTCGTTTATCTAATTAACAAATAATTAACAAAAATCATACCAAAAATGGCAAAAGGTTTACCCAAGAGAAGTGAAGATTTTTCAGGATGGTACAATGAATTGGTTGGAATGGCTGATTTGGCTGAAAACTCTGGCGTTAGAGGATGTATGGTGATCAAGCCTTATGGCTTTGCGATCTGGGAGAAGATGCGTGATCAACTGGATAAAATGTTTAAGGAAACTGGGCATCAAAATGCTTATTTCCCACTTTTTGTTCCCAAGAGCCTATTTGAAGCAGAAGAAAAAAATGCGGAAGGTTTTGCAAAAGAGTGTGCGGTAGTAACACACTATCGATTGATGACAGACCCAGAAGATAAATCGAAACTGATTGTTGATCCCAATGCAAAATTGGAAGAGGAATTAATTGTTCGACCTACGAGTGAGGCGATCATTTGGAATACC
>CAYLYX010000009.1:0-26576 GCA_964387945.1 uncultured Flavobacteriales bacterium
TACGTAAATGATTTTTCCTTGACTATCAAAGTACTGATACACCCCAGGTGTTTTTGGCAGGGTTTTGATCTTTTCTTTGAGTAAGTCAGGTGTGTTCATCAGCACAAATTTATTTGTATTTTCATAAAACACACCATTTGCACCACTGTCATTCTTAACAACGGAAGTCTAGAAGGTCTTTGCTGAGGTATTCAAAACTGCATTGTCAATTATTTCTTTAAGTTGGTTCTCCACTATTCTTATAAAATAATACCTTTAACACTCAAACAAAAACGAAACAATATGAACGAATTCGATCCGAAGGAATTTCAAAAGTACGCTACCAAGCACGCTGGAATTTCATCTACAACCATGCATAAATACATGTCTGCCATCAGTAAAGTACCGGTGGGAATGACGCCAAATATCATTGAGGAAAGACAAATGAATGTGGCCATCATGGATGTTTTCTCGAGACTGATGATGGATAGAATCATCTTTTTGGGAACAGGTATTGACGATTATGTAGCCAACATTATTACCGCTCAATTGCTCTTCTTGGAGTCGATGGATGCAAAAAAAGACATTCAGATTTATATCAACTCTCCTGGAGGAAGTGTTTATGCTGGATTAGGAATTTATGACACCATGCAGTTCGTAGGTCCTGACGTAGCCACGATTTGTACTGGAATGGCAGCTTCTATGGGAGCGGTATTGCTATGTGCGGGGGCAGACGGAAAACGTACAGGATTACCTCATTCTAGAGTAATGATTCACCAACCGTTAGGAGGTGCTCAAGGGCAAGCTTCTGATATTGAAATCACCTTCAAAGAAATCCAGAAGTTGAAACAAGAGTTGTATGAAATCATTGCACTACACTCCGGACAGAAATACGAGAAAGTTTGGGAAGATTCAGACAGAGATTACTGGATGAAAGCTGAAGAGGCAAAAGACTACGGAATGATTGATGAAGTTTTAGCAAGACCAGCTAAGAAGTAAGCATCATTCATCGATAGAACTCAGCCCTTTTTATCCTTTTTTGAGGATTTAAAGGGCTTTTTCTTGCGATAACCCTAATTAATCAACCGTTCGTACAATACCCACCAGATTTACAATCCAAAAATAGCTTTGAATCGATTTTTTTTCTAAATTTGAAGTAACAACAACACTACAACAACTACCATTACCGCTCCGTTCTGTTTTTCCGAATAGAGCGGTTTTTTTGTTTCGGAACTTAACAAAATCAATTGGTCATTCCTTCTACTATTTCAAGTGAATTACCCTATATTTGTCATCCTATGAGTAATAAACAAGATATTAGATGTTCGTTTTGTGGACGTCAGAAGAAAGAGGTAGATGTCTTGATCGCAGGTATTACAGGTCATATTTGTGATAGCTGTATTGGTCAGGCAAGTTTGATTGTGCAGGAAGAGTTCGGGCACTTGGTGAAGGAGGACGCAGAGAAGAACATTCAGTTGATCAAACCCATTGAGATCTTAAATCATTTAAACGAATTTGTAATTGGGCAGGATGAAGCCAAAAAGGTACTCTCTGTTGCCGTTTACAATCATTACAAAAGACTTTTACAAGGTAAAGATGAAGACGATATAGACATCGAAAAATCGAATGTCATTTTGGTCGGTGAAACTGGTACGGGAAAAACGCTGCTAGCTAAAACCATCGCGAAGTTGCTTAATGTTCCCTTCTGTATTGCCGATGCTACGGTACTGACGGAAGCTGGTTATGTGGGTGAAGATGTAGAAAGCATCCTTTCTCGTTTATTGCAAGCTGCAGATTATGATGTAACTGCGGCCGAAAGAGGAATTGTATTTATTGATGAGATAGATAAAGTTGCCCGTAAAAGTGACAACCCGTCCATTACACGAGATGTTTCTGGGGAAGGTGTTCAGCAGGCAATGCTGAAACTGTTGGAAGGTTCTGTTGTTTCTGTTCCTCCACAAGGTGGTAGAAAGCATCCCGATCAAAAGATGGTGCAGGTAAATACAAAGAACATCCTCTTTGTGTGTGGTGGAGCATTTGATGGCATCAAGAAAGTAATTGAAAGAAGAATTAAAACTCAGGCCATTGGGTTTAGTTCGAGCGAAGATCGCGCTGTGGATAGTGAAAACATCCTTTCTTACGTGAATCAACTGGATATTAAACAATACGGTTTGATTCCAGAGTTGATTGGGCGTTTTCCGGTTTTGACGTACTTGAATCCATTGGATAAGAAAACCTTATTGCGTATCCTACAAGAACCTAAAAACGCGCTGGTGAAACAATACAAAAAGCTGTTTAAAATTGATGGCATTGAGTTGGAGTTGACACCTGAGGTATTGGAGTTTGTGGTTGAAAAAGCGGTTGAGCTAAAACTAGGAGCAAGAGGTCTTCGATCAATTTGTGAAGCGATCCTCACCGATGCTATGTTTGAAGGTCCTTCGTTAGAAACGAAAAGCTTTAGCGTTGATCTGGCCTATGCCAAAGAGAAATTCGGTAAATCTAAAATCAGCAAGCTAAAAGTAGCGTAAGATGTTACGGGCTTCCTATGTGAAATATCCGCTAGAGTTTAAACAACCGAGCGGTACATCCCGTGGAATTTTAACCACTAAAAATAGTTGGCTCCTCAAAGTTTATGATGATGCGAACCCTGCAATCTTTGGTTTGGGAGAAGCGTCCATCATCGAAAACTTAAGCATTGACAACCCGCATCAGCTTGAAAAAATGCTCGATTGGGTGGTTGCGCACATTCATGAGCCCTACGACACCATCCTGGCTCATTTGGCAGCCTTCCCCTCTCTGCAAATGGCGGTAGAGATGGCCTTCCTCGATCTTAAAATTGGTGGCGAAAGGATTTGGTTTAGAAGTCCGATTGTGAAACAGCAAGTACCGATCAAAATAAACGGTCTTATTTGGATGGGCGAACCCAATTTCATGTTGGAGCAAATTGAAAACAAACTGAAACAAGGTTTTTCGTGCCTTAAAATGAAAATTGGAGCCATCAATTTTAATCAGGAATTGGAGATTCTTACTTCCATAAGAAAGCGATTTGACGAGCACGACCTAGAACTTCGTGTAGATGCCAACGGTGCGTTCTCTTCTTCTGAAGCGATGGACAAACTAGAACAACTGGCTGCATTGGATTTGCACTCGATCGAGCAGCCCATCAAACAAAACCAAATCGATGAAATGGCAGCATTGTGTGCTGCTACTCCGCTTCCCATCGCGCTGGATGAAGAATTGATTGGGGTGAGAACATTAGAAGCCAAAACGGAACTACTCGAAAAAATTAATCCGCAATACATTATCCTAAAACCAAGTTTGTTAGGTGGGTTTAAAGCGACACATGAGTGGATTCAGATAGCGGGTGAACTAAGTATTCCGTGGTGGATTACCTCTGCCTTGGAAAGTAATGTTGGATTGGCTGCCATCGCGCAGTTTACCTCTCAATTCTATAACCCGCTTCCGCAAGGGTTGGGAACTGGACAGTTATATACCAACAATTTGTCTTCACCCCTCACACTTAAAGGAGAGTTACTCTTTCAGGACAGTTCCAGCTCATGGAAAATTCCAAATTTTTAAGCAATGCGAATTTCCTTTATCGATAACAATGAGGTGCTGGAGATGGATCGACAACCTCCCCAAGTGCTCGACAACTATGACGAAGCCATCGTTCCCTTTCTTAATGAGTACTTCGGTGACTCGGATCACATTTCAGTGAGCACCTCAGGTTCTACTGGTAAACCAAAGAACATTACCTTAGAAAAAAGCAAAATGAAGGCCAGCGCAAAAGCTACGCTGTCCCATTTTAATCTAACGGAGAAGCAGACCATCTTATTATGTTTGCCCACGCAATTCATAGCTGGAAAAATGATCTGGGTGAGAGCGCTAGAAGGAGGTCTCAATGTTTTGGTTGCAAAGCCCAGTTCAAACCCCATCCGAGAACTCAACTCAAAAGTAGACTTCGCTGCCATGACACCGCATCAAGTGAGTGTTTGTCTGGAAGAAAATCCTGAAAAATTTGACCTCATCGATCAGTTGATCATTGGTGGTGGTACGGTAAGTAACCAATTGCGCACTCAACTTCAAGCGCTAAAAACAATGTGCTATGCTACCTATGGAATGACCGAAACCATTACGCATGTAGCCGTTATGAAGCTAAACGGTGCAGATCAGTCGGAATACTACCAAGCTGTTGGGTCAACCACTTTCGAACTTGGTTCGCGAGAGAACTTGATCATTCATGCACCTCATCTTTCGGAGGACAAAATCGAAACACAAGATGTGGCTCACCTCATCGATTCAACGACCTTTGAATGGCTTGGCCGATTAGATTTTGTGATCAACTCAGGAGGTGTAAAATTGTTCCCGGAGCAAATCGAAAAAAAATTGGAAAACGTCCTCAAATCCAACTTCTTTGTTTGGAAAAAGCCAGATGAACGACTTGGCGAAAAACTGATTTTGGTCGTAGAAGGAAAAAAAAATCAATTACCTGATTTGTCAACTGTTTTAGATCGTTTGGAATTGCCAAAAGAAATTTGGTTTGTCGATCAATTTACGGTGACTAAAAATGGTAAGTTAGACCGAAATCGTTCGTTCCAATCTGCTCAAATTAGTTGATACCGTAAACCCAGAAAGGAGGCATATTCCAGGGCTCCATGTTTTTCTTTTCAATCGGCATTTCTTTGTACACCTTCTTCATAATGGGTGGCATATAGGTGAAAAAACGATAGATGGTTCCTTCTGCCGTAAAATCCATGATGGTTTGATCTACTTTTTCTTTGATCTCTCCTTTTAAAAATGGCAAACCAGATACAATCAAGTCAACTTTTTGGAATCCATGTTTTTGAAGCACATCTTTTAATAAATGCGCACTCGTGTTCTCCAAAATAATTCGATCACCAAACTTGCGCTTTAATATGTCTAGATAAGATGCTTCCAGCTCAATGACGACAATCTTAGTGCTTGGTTTTGCCTGAGCAATGATTTCCCGAGTAAAAACGCCACTTCCTGGCCCTAACTCTACAATTACATCCACCTGTTCAAAATCAATTCCTTTCAACATCGCCTTTGTTGCTGCCTTCGAACTTGGAATCACAGAAGCATTCCGAGTTGGGTTTTTGATGAAGTTTTTTAAAAAAAGTGCTTTTTCTGATTTTACATTGTCCTCTTGACGCATCACTATCCATTTTACATCGCAAAGATCGTTAAGTGGTGTTTTTTGAAGATTAATCGAATTCAATATGTACGTAAAGAAAATGTTAGGATTAAATGAAGTACCTCATTTGAACCCTTCAACCACACGGATGTACTGTATGATATGAAAACAATACTATCATTGATTGCAGTTCTGATTGGTTTGGGACTCTACGGGCAAGGAGTTTTTACGGTATCTGGCAAAGTTCAGTTGGTATCCTACTATCAGGGAGGTGCTCCCTTACCTCCAGAAATGATGTCACCTAAGCCTTTGCCCAATACAAAGCTTTATGTTGTTCAGTACTACGGTGCAGAGGAGAAAACGAAGGTAGTATCGTCCATTACCAGTGATAAAAATGGAGATTATGAAGTGAAATTACCTCCGGGTCAGTATGGTTTTGTGCTGAGCAAGGATGAAGTGAACACTGGGATTTACCTTCCCGGGATGAAAGTGACTAAGAAGGATTCTACCGTAAATGTGAACGACTTGTTGAATGCAGGTGAAGCACATCAGGATTACTGGATACTTAGCACAAATGGTCCTTTTGAAGTTGTCAATAAAGATCTCTATAACGTTGATCTTACCCATTATAACGTTACGATTTGCTATATGTGTCCTTAGTGGTTTAGGCTATAGCTAGAATAATATTGGGTCGTTATCTCTCAATTTGATACCGAATACTCAATATTTTGGCAGTACAGTAAATTTCGAATAATAATTTTGGTGATTAAGTTTCGTTTTTCTAATTTTCTGGTGTGAGAGGATGATCTTGTATAGGAAAAACGAGCCAAATTATGCCCCAAGGTATCTGAAGTCATTTTAAGAAGTAACCTTCCACGTTTTAGAAATTATTTTTAGTAATTAAATAGCAAGGAATATTATGAGAAAAACACTAATAAATATCGCGATAGTAATTGGTTTTATGATCCCTTCGCTTTCAAACAGCCAAACACCTTTGGTTCAGTGCTTTATGCCCGACACAATTGTAAGCCAAGAAAAGGGGCTTTGCGAAATACAAGAAACGATTAACCTGTCATGTGCTCACGAGAGTATCTCTTAAAGCTCAAATAACATTGATTATATTCCTTCATTGAATACCCCGATTAAAGTCATAAGGCTGAATTTCCATATTGTTCAAAAATCAGATGGTACGGGAAATTTTCAGCAGAATGACGCTCAGCACATGGCTCATTTAAACAATATTGAAAACTATCTTAACAACATGGTGTCTAATTTACAACAACCTGTCTGTGGAGGCCCTGTGCCAAGTGCAGGATACATCCAAGATGCTAGAATCAGGTTTAAAGTCATGGGCGTCTATTTTTGGCAGGATGATATTGGTTGGGATAATAATGGGTCTAGTGCAAGCTTGTATAACTTTAACAATTATGCCGTGGATCCTGAACACTCTCTAAATGTGTTTTTCTATGGTCACAACTTGCCTGGAGGATTTGGGGGAAGAGGACAAGGTCTTTTAGGAGAATGCACAAATGTTGTAACCTTACAAAACTTATACACTTATTATGAAAATGACCCTCCTGGAACTCAAGATCCTTTGGGAGGCAAACCATGGGTCACACACCCTTTAATATTGCATGAAATAGGACATTGTCTCGGATTAAGACATTCGTACTCCTCAAATTCTCAGTTTTCGGATAAACCGTTTGAAACTCAATGCAATTTTAGTGACCCAAATACGACAACCAATTGCTCCAACAATGTTATGGGATATTCTAGCGACAAATTATACCTATCTCCTGAACAAATTGGTCATGTCCATCAGTTAATTTCTGGAGGATGGCGAGGAAAACTTGTGGAATCATGCACTTACAGTGCAAATGAAACAGTTTATCACTCCTCAGGGACAACTATCACTTGGAATTACGCAAAAGTAATTGGAGGTGATTTAATTATAAGTAATAACTCGACTTTGATAGTTAAATGCAAGGTTTCTATGCCAGATTTTGGAAAGGTAGTTGTTGAACCAGGAAGTAGGCTAATAATAGATGGGGGTGCCTTTGTAAATAATTGCGATGGTATGTGGCTCGGAATTGATGTACAAGGAAATAGAAACACCTATCAAAATCCTCTTTACCAAGGTGTTGTAGAGATGAAGAATGGGGCTATTATAGAATATGCCAGAAACGGTATCAGAACTATTGGAACTGATGGAAACGACAATAAAGATTGGTCAAAAACAGGAGGGATTGTTCGAGTATACGATGGTACATTTAGGAATTGTAGGAGAGGTATTGAATTTTTATCGTATCAGAATATAAATGTGCTGGGTAACGAGCAGTCTAATACAAGTTTTATATTGAATGCCAACTTTGTAACGGACGAAGAACTACCGAATGGAACTATTCCTTATGCGGGAATAACAATGTTCGAGGTTAGAGGTATACAGATTAGAAACTGCATTTTTGAAAATACCAGATCAGATCTTGCCACAGTTGAAATTGATGAAAGAGGAAGTGGTATTTATAGTATTGATGCTAACTACAGAGTTTCATCTTCATACGATATCAATAGTGGTTCGCCTAACCCAGGAACAGAAAACGAATTTCGAGACCTTTATTATGGTGTTTACGCTAGTGGAGGAACTCAATTAAGTGATGTTATAATTAATGATAATTCCTTTGACAATTGTGCTTTTGGTGTCGGATTAACGGGTTCAAACTATGGATTAATTGGTAGAAATCAGTTTGAAATTAAAGGAGGAGATGGCTCTCCTAGCTTATTTGGTTATGGTTTTGGGGTATATACGGAGGGTGCTTATGGTTTTGATATTGAACAGAATACCTTTTCAAGTAAAGATCCAAATGGTTTGCCAGATCAGGCGATTCACGTTAATCAATCAAGTGATTTTACCTCAGGAAAAGTATACTTGAATAATATCACCAATACAACTTATGGTACGCAAACTATTGGTAATAACGGTTTTCTTAAAGTGGATTGTAATACCTATACTAAGGGAGCTATTAGCTCGATAGATATTCACAATGCGGGAGGAGACCTTGCAAATCAAGGAAGCTGTGGTTCTCTTGCGAAAGATATACCTGCGAATAATCAATTTGTTGGAACGTGTAATGGCACTAACTTGTCTGAAATATACAATAATGGAGATCCGCTGTCTTATCGATACCAGACAGCAACACTTAATCCAAGTTGTACGAACCTTGGAACGAATGCAATTCAATGTTTTAATAATCCTAACACTTGTCCTACTTCACCGAATCTGGATCTGACAGGAAATGTAAGTAAACCAGTTCGTATTAATCTTGAGAAACAAAAAATTGGTGAAATTAAATTTGAAATTTCATTTAGTAAAGCCTTGTTGGAAGAAGGAGATGATGATGCTTTGATCTCTGCTATTAATAATCAAAGTGGTGGTCAACTTAAAAACTTGTTAATATCTAAGTCTCCTTATTTGAGTGATCGTGTTATAATTTCTTATCTACAAAAGCCTCAACAACCAAATGGACATATCAAACAAATTGTCATTGCCAATTCTCCTGTATCTTCTGATGTAATGGGTGAGGTTGAAGCTTTGAACTTGCCGAATGGAATCAAGAATCAAATTAACTCTGCTCAAACAGGAATTTCTCCCAGATTAGAGCTAGAGGAGAATTTGGAATACCTGAACAAAGAAAGATTGTTGTCTATTGACTTCGTTGTTAGAGAATATATTGATTCAAACTGGATTGACAGTGCAATAGTTTTCTTAAAGGATGAAGGGTCTATAGAGGCTGTTTGTGCTCTTGTTCCACTTGAGATTAAGAAAGATCCCAACAGTGTAATGCAGCATCTAACTATCATTAGAGAAAAAGCTGATGAAATTGAATTAGAAAAGCCAGAAGCTCCTGAGGTGGATGCAATGAGAGGATTTTGCGATTTCCATGAACTGCTTATTAATGTGAAGTCAAGGCCTGAAAGCTATTATAGTTTGGGAAAAAATGGAATGGCAAGATTACAAGAGATTGCCAGCTCAAACCTTGCGGTGTCATACAATGCTAAGGCTATACTGAATTTCTTAGAAGAGAAAATACCAATTTACGAAGGGTTTGATGCTTATTACCCAAAGAGCATGACACTTGAAGAGAGCGCGGAATTGTTACTGGAAACTTCAAATAGTTTTGGGTTTATGGCGTCACCAAATCCAACTAATGGTCAAATAGTTTTCTCTTTTGATAAGGAAATACAAGAAAATATGACTCTGGTAATTACGAACCTTCAAGGTAAGGTGATAAAAACTATTCCAGTAGGCAACCAGGTCGTTAATTTTGAATTCGTAAATATACCTGCAGGAACTTATTTAGCTCATCTCGTAGTTGAGGGAGCTCTTGACAAGACTCTGAAGATCATATATGCGCAATAATATAACTGTTATATTAATTTTGATTGGGGTAAGTGGGGTGCTTGCCCCATTTTGTGCTATAAGTCAGTATGCAGACACGGTTCATGAAACTGACTTTCAAAATGAATTCACGTTTTGTTATAATTACGATGGAGAATATCTAACAAGCATAAGTGAGTTAAGAGATTCTAATTTAACTCAAAACGGTTGGTCATATCTTGAATTTAAACAATACGATTCTGATTTTAATATTATTCGTTCTACCCAGTACACGGATTCAACACATTTTATTGGAGGTTATCGTAGCCTGGTTCTATTAGGGGACGCTTACTATTTCTCAGGACGAAAAGATCATTATCCTGTGGCAGACACAGTCACTGGATATATAGCAAAATACGATACTGTGGGTAATTTACTGTGGCTGAGAGACTATTTTACCAACCATGAGTGGGTATGGGTTGAAGATATTGTGCCCATTAGTTCAAATGAACTTGTTGTAAGTGGGTCAAAATACTTAAGTCTACAAGGAAATTCGGAAGCTTTTCTTATGAAAGTGGATACATCCGGAGATACTCTTTGGACTAAAACTTTTGAAACTAATAACCCCACCGCCCTAGCATTAAGACCAACATCTGACGGAGGTTTTTTGTATTCAATGTTAATCAATGCTCCGTCTACGGATGCGTGGATCTTAAAATTAGACAGTAATGGAGATATCGATTGGCAAAAAGTTGTTAATTCAAGTTCTGAAGGAACAGTTCTTAAGGCGGAAGAAATGCCTAGTGGTGAAATTCTCTGTTCAGGTATTTCATATCACCCTCTGACTTCTGTTGCCAGACCTTATATCGTGAAATTAAATGCTGCTGGAAACATAGTTTCAGATTCTATATATGAGTTAACCAGCGGGTATAATTCTTTTTCTACTGTTGGTAGTCCGATATATGAACAAGATGGGCTTTACCTTTTGGGTACGTCTTACAGTTCAATAAGTAGTGATACAAATCAAGCAGTGCTCAACTATCTGGATTATAATCTTAACTTGAAATGGCAAAGGAAGTACTCTCATCGAGAAGCGGAAAATTCCTTAACTCAAATTTTTCAGGATCCTGGATATTATGGACATTATGTAATGACAGGCTGTGTATTTCAAGACCCAAGTAACCAAACTAATGACGAGTGGTTTTTAAGAGTGGATAGCTTAGGTTGTGAGAGTTCCATTTGTGCTGCTTCGATGGCAATAGAGAATCAAAATGAATTTAAACCCTTAATTTACCCCAACCCTGTGTCTGATAGGTTGAATATTGTTAATGCAATTAATGTTGAGTGTATAAAAATTTATAGCAACAAAGGTGAATTGCTACTTATCGATTTCAATAAAAACAAAATAAATATTAACAACTTAGATTCAGGGGTTTATATTTGCGTAGTTGAATCTGACGAAAATCAAGCAATTGCTAAATTTATTATCCAGCGATGAAAGCCATACTAGTTATCATAGTGGCAATTCCATTCTTGACTCAAGCACAGGAACAATTTTCTTTTGAACTTTTCTTTGAAGATGAGCTAGGAAATAAGGATACGCTGACTTTAGGACATGACCCAAACGCAACCGACTCAATTGATGTGACTTTTGGAGAGATCAATATTAAGTCTCAACCCTGGAATCCTGTTTTTGAAGTTCGTTCATTTGAAAATTACTTTGTACCTGATACAGCAATGTTTAAGAAGGACATTAGAACAAATCAATCTAACTTCCCAATCTTGGTTAAGTCAGTTTACGATTCCATTAAAATATCTTGGAACTCAAATACAATTTCAGGGGCAATACAAGGTTCTTCATTAAGTAACGACCTTGGTTCACTGGCATATTTGAGCCAGCAGGACTCGATCACTATTTCAAAGAATGAATTGTTGTCTGAAGTTTATGACATAGATACATTGTATCGTCTTTATCTAGATTTTAGTGCTGTGTTTTCTTCTATCTCTTGGAATAAACAAGAGCACTTTGATGTTCATCCCAATCCCAACAACGGTGAATTTTGGATCAAACTCAATGAACAGGTTCAGAAAGGCGAAATAATCATCACTGACCTCACCGGGAAACAAATTGCTAAGGTTTCCGTAAGTAACACTACTAATGTATCTTTAAGCAATATGAGCGAAGGCGTATATTTAATTAACCTAGTAAGTGAAAACACCATTATTGACACTCAGAAAATTGTCATTCAACGATGAAAGCCATACTAGCTATCATAGTGGCAATTCCACTCTTGACTCAAGCTCAAGAAGAATTTTCCTTTCAGCTCTTTTTTGAAGATAGCATGGGCAATCGTGACACTATTATTATTGGGTACGATGAACTCGCAACCGATTCCATTGATACTATTTTAGGGGAGGTGAACATTTTGACTCAAAATTGGGACAGTGTTTTTGAAGTAAGATGCTCTGTACCTATATACTCTGGAATGTTTAATCCTACTGACCTTGATTGGTTAGCTAAAAAATCAATTAATCCCTATGATTCAATGCTCATTCAAGGAAACTATGTTAATTCTTTTCATACTCATGGCATACTTGTAAAATGCAAAAACTTCCCTTTGAAGCTCAGTTGGAACAATAATATAATTGATATGGCAGGGCTTAAATCATCATACTTTTCTTACCCGCAAATTTTAGACTATTCAGAGCATCTAATGGATTATGATTCATTACTTTTTTTGGAAAGTGATTTTAGACTTCAATTTCTAACGAACTATGACTCTATAATCCCATTTAATTTTAATTTCTCTGACACACTGTTATCTCTGGGGATTAATCAGGATGATATCACTCACCTTAATATTCGTCCCAACCCTAGCAACGGTGAATTTTGGATCAAACTCAATGAACAGGTTCAGAAAGGCGAAATAATCATCACTGACCTCACCGGGAAACAAATTGCTAAGGTTTCCGTAAGTAACACTACTAATGTATCTTTAAGCAATATGAGCGAAGGCGTATATTTAATTAACCTAGTAAGTGAAAACACCATTATTGATACTCAGAAAATTGTCATTCAACGATAACATAATATCTTTCTTTTGTAAGACAATCACCATAGTTGCCTTTCAGGTAGCTATGGTTTTTAGTTTTTACGGCCAATACCTCAATCAGGTGAATGAAACGTCTGAAAAGATGGAACTCACTTACTGTTATGACTTTAACGAAGCTCTAAACGCGCTTTTTTCTGTTAGTACCACTATTGAAGATACGAATGTAACTAGTAGTGGTCCTAATTTCTTGGAATTCAAAAGGTACAATGATAGCTACGTTGCCATTTTGAATAGTCAGTATGGCGACACAAATCACCGCTATATAAGTTTCTATGGGATGGAATATCTTCATGGATATTACTACTGTGGTGGTGCTAAATATGATGTTAATAATTCAGATACGTTAGTAGGATTTATCGTAAAGTGGGACACCTTGGGTAATGTTGTGTGGGAAAAAAACTATTATACAGATGAAGAAAATGTCAAAATAGGTTATTTGACCTCTAACGACTCCTTAATTTATATGCTGAGTAATCACGAAAATACTGGAGCATCAATATCTCGAAGAACCGTATTAACGACTATAGACACATCAGGAAGTATATTGTCTTTCTCATCATTTTCTGGGTTTTATCAACAACCATTGTCAATTCAGCGTAGTGGTGATAACGGAGTTATTCTCAGCACTACTTCTCAAGTCACTACTGATTTACAAACTCGTGTTTACAAACTTGACTCTTTAAATGATATTCAATGGACGAAACTACTGGGACCTACTAGTGGAAATCATGCTCTTCAAGTGTTTGAGATGCCTTCTGGAAATGTTTTAGGAGTGGGGAGTTCAGAAGAATCGAACACAGGGTATAAAAGAGCCTGGTTGGTTGAATTAGATGGAGACAATGGGAATTTAATTAAGGATACAGTATATTGGTTTGCTCCTGAGACCTCCACATTCAATGGATACTCCAATGTTCTTTTCAGATCGAATGAGATAATATTGTTTGCTAGCAAAAGTGCAGCAATAAGTGGAACTGGGACACCATACCATCCTTTGTTAATTTCAATGGACTATAACTATGAAATCAATTGGCAAAGGGAATATTATGTAAGAGACTATGCAGATGGATTTTATAACATCTTCGAAAAGGATAACTTCTATTGCTTACAGGGATTGACTTATCAAGATGATCCATCCAATACACACGATGAGTGGTTTTTAGTAGTAGATAGTCTAGGCTGTGATGATCAATGGTGTACCGTGGGTGTTGATGAGGTTCAACATGAAAATAGTGGTAAAATGACTATTTACCCCAACCCCAGCAACGGTGAGTTTTGGGTTTTGGCGAATGAATCTGTGCAAAAAGAAGAGCTGATCATAACGGATTTAGCAGGTAAAATAATACAAACAAGGGATCTAGATAACCTGAACAACATCCGTCTAACTGGTTTAAGTGATGGCATCTACATGATTCACCTAGTAGCCAATAACCAAATTATCGATACCCAGAAAATTGTTATACAGAAGTAGCATATCTATCACCAATTTGAAAATCGGAATAAGTTTATTGTTGAATATGCTGTTTTCCTTTTCTTATAGCCAAGTTCCAAATGGAAGCTTTGAAGAGAATGACAACTCTAATTGGTTAATTCTTAAGGATTGGTATTCCGCAAACAATACTGCTCCTTATCAGTTCGTATATTATGATACCTTAAGTTGTGAGGGAAGTTATGCTGTTAAATCTAAGATAAAATGGATCACTTACACATCTCAGCAAGGCAATATATACTCTTATTCTAATTTGAAATCTGGCACGAGACATCATCATTTTTTCAAGGTCAACTACAGGCCAAACTCTATCAAAGTTTGTATGGAATTTGACAAACCTGATGCTGGAAATGTAAACTTTCAGATATTAGTAAAAGGTAAAGTAGGAAATGACACAATTGAATTGGTTAATAAGATATATAAGCAATCAACAAATGGTCGAGAACAGATTGACTTGTCATTTTCAAATGATCTGCAAGATTTAGATTCTGTTTCGATTGAATTTAACTTTCTAAATCATTTTGTTACAAATGGAGATAACAGTGGTGCTTATTTTATTGTTGATGATATTCACTTTGGATATGGAGATTGTATTGATGCTTGCCTCAGCTTATACCCCAATCCTTCCTCAGGTAATACGAATATTTATGTAAGTACTGAAAATGCTGAAGAATTAGAATATCCGTATAGCTTAGTTGTGACAGATAAAACGGGTAAAATTATTTCAGAAACAGAGATGTATTCAAATTTTACTCAATTGGACCTATCTAATCAGTCTATTGGGTGCTATTTCGTTACCTTATTGAAGGAGAGTAATAGAATAGACACGCAGAAATTTATTATCCAGCGATAACATAAAAACGCTACCTACTTTCCGATACAAAAATTCTGAAAAATATGCCCCAGCAGGTTATCTGTAGTGATCTCACCTGTAATACTACCCAAATGGTGAATGCCCTGTCGGATGTCCATGGCGACAAAATCTCCGGAAACTTGTTGTTCTAAGCCTTCTTTGGCTTTGTGCAGTGCTATTGAAGCTTCTTTTAGTGCTTCGTAATGTCGTGCATTGGTGACGATTAGGTCGGTGCTCTTTACCGTTCCTAGTTGGGTTGAGTTACTGAGCAACTGCTTAACGTGTTTCACGTCTTCGGCTGAGGCTACATTAACCTTGGTGACCAAATCCAATGAAATTTCAGGATCGGCCAAATCCTTTTTATTCCCCAACAAAATCACTTCTGCTTCGGCATTTAAGTCTTGAATTTGCTCGATTGCTACCTTCAATTCTTCTTCTTGATATTCCTGTAGATCAAATAGCAGCAATACAATTTGTGACCTGGAGATCACTTCCTTGGCACGTTGCACACCAATTCCCTCAATCACATCCGCTGTCTCACGAAGACCAGCCGTATCGATCAACCTGAACTTTACCCCTTGAATAAAAATCGGCACTTCTATTTTGTCTCTCGTGGTACCAGCTATGTCACTCACAATGGCCACATCGTCATCCGTCAATGCATTGATCCAGGATGATTTTCCAGCATTGGGTTTACCCACAATAGCCACGCTCACGCCATCTTTAATTGCACTACCCGTTTTGAAAGAAGTCTTCAATTCATCCACGCGATTCAACACCTGCGTCACCAACTCGATCAGCTCTTTTCTATCGGCAAATTCTACATCTTCCTCCGCAAAGTCCAACTCTAACTCCACCAGCGATGCAAATCGAATCAATTCTTCTCGCAAAACGGACAATTCCCTGCTAAAAGCTCCCTTCATCTGCGTCATCGCCAATCGATGAGCACCTTCACTCTCAGCATGAATCAAATCGGCAATTGCCTCCGTCTGACTCAAGTCCATTTTTCCGTTGTAGAAAGCTCGTTTTGAGAACTCTCCGGGTTCGGCAATTCTCGCGCCCTGCTCTACCAATAAACTAATCAGCTCTCGTTGCACAAATACAGAGCCGTGACAGGCGATTTCTACGATGTCTTCTCCTGTAAAGGAATGAGGTGCTCTAAATATGGTTAAAACGACTTCATCTAATGGAACACCTTCTCGATTAATGGTGCCATACACCGCCTGATAAGCCTTCGCCTCCAGCATCGATTTAGAAAATAGACGATCGGTCAATTCAATACAGCCCGTTCCACTCAACCGAACTAAAGCGATAGCTCCCACCCCCGGAGGGCTGGAAACCGCACAGATGATATCATCGCCCTGAAAATTCATAAAACAAAGTTAGCTGAAATTAATTCTGAAAATAAAATTTGGAATTGTAATTCCTTTTTCTCTAATTTTACCCCCGAAATGAACACGTATAAAAATAGGATGTATTGCTTTATGGCGCACGAGATGTACTGGTCAATTATTGGCTAAGACGACAACCCCTGCAAACCATTTTACCTATTTTTTTTCATTTACGTCATGAACAACATAAAAGCAATACTCAGCCAAATCAACAACATCATTTTACTGCTAGACACCACAGGAAAAGTCCAGTATGTAAGTCCGTCTGTTAAGAATATACTCGGTTATAATCCAGATGAATTATTGCAAGACAACTGGTGGTCTAAAACCAATTCGGGTGAAGACGTAGACCTGCTCAAAAACCTGGTTTTAGATCAATTGGAACGATCCGTCAATCTGGGAGGTGTGCAAACCGAACGTTCGATCCTGACCTCTTTTGGGAGTAGAAAATGGTTTTTGTGGAATACATCTGTAGCTAATGACGGAATGATCATTTCGATTGGGACAGACATTACGGAAAAGAAAAAGAAAGAGGCTGAACTGTCCCGCAAAAACACCTTGTTGTCAGAGAAAAATGACGAAATTCAGGATAGTCTGGATTACGCCAAACGGTTGCAAGAAGTCATCCTACCTGAAGCGAGTGTCTTTAAAAATGCGTTCTCGGATGCGTTTCTTTTCTTCTCGCCAAAAGATAAGGTAAGTGGTGATTTTTATTGGTTTCACGAGAATCATAGTTCCATTTTTGTGGCTGCCGTAGACTGTACTGGTCATGGTGTGCCGGGTGCGCTCCTTAGCGTAGTGGGAAACTCCTTGCTACGAGAAATTGTTATCAAGCAAGGTGTAGAAGCCACAGGAGATATTCTTGCCGAACTTGATCTCGGGCTCATGGAAGCGATGTCTAAAAACAACGAACTAAAAGCTCGCGATGGGATGGATATCGCGCTTATCAAGGTGGACAAAAACAGTAAGAAAATGTACTTCTCTGGTGCGTATCGTTCGTGTGTGATCATTAACACAGCGCTCAGCGAAATTACTGGTTCCAAGTATCCGAT
Source organism: uncultured Flavobacteriales bacterium (assembly GCA_964387945.1). Classification (GTDB taxonomy): domain Bacteria; phylum Bacteroidota; class Bacteroidia; order Flavobacteriales_D; family Parvicellaceae; genus Parvicella. The sequence goes on from CAYLYX010000009.1 coordinate 17,405, forward strand.
AGGTTTTTATCAGTCAGACAGTAAGTATTTTGAAACCCACGAGGTACAACTGGAAACGGGAGATCGTATTTACTTATTTTCTGATGGAATCACGGATCAGTTTGGAGGTCCGCATGACAAAAAATTTAAGAAATCTCAACTGAAAGACCTCTTGCTTAAATCAAAAAAGATGTCATTGCCAGAGCAGGAAGAATATGTGAAATACGTTTTTAGAAACTGGCAACAAGGCACCGAACAAACAGACGATGTCTTACTTCTGGGGCTGGAAATATAAGTTGCTTATTTCAAAACTTGTTAATACTGGTTTCCACGCAATTATCCAATATTTTTTTTTAAGTTTACAGCTACACTAAATGTGTAACATTAAATTAACACTAATTACTAACAAAAGTAGACAATATGGAAATTAAAGTGGAAGGCAGACCTGCCTTTGGCCATTTACATGTGGATTTGGCTCCCGGGGAGACATTCGTTGCGGAGTCTGATGCAATGGCTAGCATGAGTGGCGAAATGGAAATGAAAGCAAAATTCAACGGAGGTTTCTTCAGAGGACTTGGAAAGAAGTTCTTCGCTGGGGAGAGTTTGTTCGTTAATCATTTTTCTAACCCTACCGATAAAACGCTTCGTTTGACCGTAACCCAAGGTTTTCCTGGAGACATCATGCTCATGGAACTGAAAGACGGTGAAGATTTTTACATGCAGCCTGGAGCTTACATCTGTTCTGAGCCTTCGGTAAAGCTAAAAATGAAGTGGGCCGGTTTTCACTCATGGTTTGGAGGAGAAGGTCTTTTCAGATTAAAAGTTGAAGGTCCCGGTAAGTTCGTTTTTGGAGCTTATGGCGGATTAGTTGAAAAAGAAGTAGATGGTGAGTTGATCGTAGATACAGATCACTTGGTGGCTTATCCTCCGGGATTTGAAATCAAGACACAACTTTCTGGCGGATTGATCTCATCGCTAACGAGTGGTGAAGGATTCGTAATGAGAGTAAAAGGAAAGGGAAAAGTGATTCTACAAACCAGAAGTTTTGCTGGATTGGCGAGCTGGATCAATAGAAACCTTTAATTGTTGAACTTCTTAAATCAGATTTAAAATGAATATAGATATAGAAATGAGACCAGGAAGTTCAGTTGCTAAGGTAACGATGGACGCTGGTGAAACACTTACCGCAGAAGGTGGATCAATGATCGCGATGAGCAATGATATGCAAATCGAAACGACCACGCACAAAAAAGGTAAACGTGGAATTATGAAAGGGTTGAAAAGAATGATTGCCGGAGAAGGCTTCTTCATCAACCACTTTACACCTGGAGCAAATGGAGGTGAAGTGTACATTGCACCAACACTGCCAGGTGATATGTTTGTAAAAGAACTAAACGGTGATAGCTTAGTAGTAACCGGAGGTGGTTATTTAGCATCTGAGCACAACATTGAAATCGACCTTAAATGGGGTGGTTTTGGAAAAGCCCTTTTAGGTGGAGAGAATTTATTTTGGGTAAACGTTAGCGGAACCGGAAAAGTGTTGATCAATGCTTACGGAGAGATCTATCCGATTGAAGTTGACGGGTCGTACATTGTAGACACGGGGCACATTGTTTGCTATGAACCAAGTCTGAACATGAAGATTACCAAGGCTGGAAGCAGCTGGATGTCTTCTATGCTTGGTGGTGAAGGATTTGTTGCCAAGTTTGAGGGAAAAGGAACGGTTTGGTGTCAATCGCACAACCCAACTAGTTTCGGAGCAGGTATTGGACCAAGTCTTAGACCTATTTAATTTATTACCCAACTAAAATCAATTGATTATTATGGAAAAATTTGAATTTAATTTCGATCATAAGCCAGACTATAGCTTCCTCACTGTACAGATACCATCTGGTAAGACGATGAAGGTAGAAGCTTCTGCGATGGCAACAATGGACACCAACATAAAAATGAAGACCAAGTTTAAAGGTGGTTTAAAACGTTTATTAACGGGTGAATCGCTTTTTATCAATGAGTTTACTGCAGAGAATGGAGCAGGAGAGCTATGCATTGCTCCAGCCGCTCCGGGAGACATGGATCATGTTTACCTAGACAATGAGACAATCTTTTTGCAGAACTCTGCGTATGTGGCATCACACCCAGATATCGACCTAGCTACCAAGTGGCAAGGATTAGTAAAAGGATTCTTCTCTGGTGAGAAGCTATTCTTGATCAAAGCTTCAGGGACTGGTGATTTATGGTTCAACAGCTACGGAGGTATCATGCAGATTGATGTAACGGATAACTACGTAGTAGATACCGGACATATTGTAGCTTTTACTGATGGGCTTGAGTACAAAGTATCAAAAGTAGGAGGTTACAAATCGTTATTCCTCTCAGGTGAAGGATTTGTGTGTAGATTCTCAGGACAAGGAAAAGTTTGGATTCAAACAAGAAAAATCCAACCGTTAACTTCGTTCTTGATGCCCTACAGACCAAGAAAAAGTAAAGGATAAATATCTTGATATAAACAAAGAAAGGGAGGCCAAAAGCCTCCCTTTTTTACTTACCAAAAAAACCAAACTATAGCTTAAATGCTATCGGTAAAGTCATTTCTACACTTACTTTCTTGCCATCCTTTTCACCAGGAATCCAGTTGGGCATTTCGCGAACCACGCGCAAGGCTTCTTCATCCAAAGAAGTTTCTACTCCTTTTTTCAGTTTAACATCAGTGATTTCTCCTTTCTCGGTCACTACAAAACTCACGTGTACGGTTCCTTGTGTATTGTTGTTCTTCGCAGCTTTAGGATAAACAACCTCCTCTACCATGTAGGCAATTAGTGCATCCATTCCTCCTTTGAATTCAGGTTGCTTATCTACATCACCTACCACACCTTCTGTTTTAGTAACTTGAGAGGGTTGATAGTTTGCCGTATTTTCGTTTGAAATAAAAGCACTTGACACGGTAATCAAGGTCACTCCGACCAACGCAACTGCCCAGTTTAGTCCGGTGCGCTTTGCATGTGCTGTTTTAGATAAATTCTTGATTCTCATTTTTAGCATTTTTTTGTTATTAAATAATTGTATGAATTGAATTGAACTAGTTCCGAAATGTACATTCAGCAAAGAATCAATGTAGGTGCTTTGTCCCACTTTCTCCTGAACAATGTGATCTACTTCAAACTCGTGAACGAGCTTAAGTTCTTTGTCGATGAGGTAGACCATTGGGTTGAACCAAGCAACGACTTTCATCACCTCTATCAAAAGAGTATCGATGCTATGTTTGCTTTGGTTGTGAGCCATCTCGTGCAACAATATGGCTCGATTATCTTTGTGTTTTTTAGGTATATGCACCCATTTCCAGAAGGAGAATGCTTGCTCTTTGTCCGAGTAAGCCACCAGGTTGTTTTGATAGCTCTCCCAGCCCTTAATTGTGAAGATCAAGCGGCACAAGCTAAGAATTCTAATAAAGAAGATCATCGCAAAGGCCAAAGCTCCAATTCCCCAAACCAAGGTAAGCAGATCTACTCCAGAAAGCACTCCATCCTCCACTTCTGATATGATCACTGGCTCCATCATTAGTTTAGGAATGACCACACCAGAATGATGTTGAATGTAGGTAAACGCGTCTGTAATCCTGTCACTGAGGTAAACGATCCAAATTGATAGTGGTAAAAGGCTTAGCAACACTATTCTTTTCGAAACAAAAGCACCTACGGTTCTTCCAAACGTTACCTTGTAAATGGCAAAGAGAAGAAACGAGACCAAACAAAACTTGATGATGAGCAATAACATACCTACTTCTTTTTATTTATAATTTCTTCCAAATCACTCAGGTCTAGATCCTCACGCTTAATTAGAAAGGAAACTAACTTCTGATAAGACCCTTCGAAATAATTGTTCTTTAAAGACTGAATTTTGAACTGAGAATACTCTTCCTTTGAATACACAGGTGAATACCGAAAGGCTTTTCCAAATTTCTCGTATTGGATAAATCCTTTGTCTACCAATATTCGGATCACCGTAAGAATCGTATTGTAGGCGTGTTTTCCTTCTACGTTCTCAACGATATCTTTTGCAAACCCCATTTCTATATCCCATAAGGCTTGCATTACTTGTTCTTCTGCTTTCGTCAATTCTTTCATAGTACAATCTTATAACTATTTTTTTAGTTATACAACTATTTTTATAAATATTAAACTATTTAATTAGTTAACGGTCGGTTTAAACAACAAAAGGCAGAACAAATGTTCTGCCTTTTCATATCTTTAACGTAGTACGAGCTCTACTCTACAACTCCATTACCTACGTATTTACCATTCTTGTATACCTCGATCTTCTCTAATAGACCATAGTCATCATAGATGTAGTGCTTACCGTTAAACAGTTTGCCGTTTTTAAACTCTCCATCCATCAAGATGTCTTTGTTGTCATTGTACGTTTTGTGATATCCATCCACAATGCCATTTCCTGACTTCTGTGCCTCGTTTTCATCACCTTCGGCAGCAATTCCTTCACCCACCTCCTCTTCTTCTTTCTGAGAATCTAAAATCACGGGAGGATTAACGCGTTCTTTTTCACCAGAACTTGTTCCATTTCCTTCGGCATCAAACGTAATAACTTCTTTCACATCACCATTTGGCCAATAACGCGTAGCGGTTCCTACATTCACACCATTAGTGGCTGTAAATTCTAGTTCTACCTGACCGTTCTCATAAAAATACTTTTGAGGACCTTCAGCTTTCCCACTCGCGTTAAAGTTCTTCTCTTGAGCAATCACACCATTCTCATGGTATCTCACAAACTTATCCGTATAAGCTTTACCCATCCAATTACCCGACTCTTCTACGGTATTCTCATCGTTATCGTAATAGGTAATGAAATCTCCAACTGCCTTTCCGTTTTTGAAGACAATCTCACTCTGCAAATTTCCGGTTGGAAAATACTTTTTCCACTTCCCGTCTTTACGGTTCATTTTATACCTTCCTTCCTCAATGACATCGTCTGGAGCGTAGTCTGGCATGTTTCGCATGTGCGCAAAAATCACCCAATAACCGTGCTTTTTACCATCTACCTCTTGATTCAGCGTATCAGAACTCTGATCGGTAGGATCCGTGACACCGCCAAGGGCAAAGAGCGGTAACGAACAAATGGTTAATAGTACGAGTAGAAGATTTTTCATATAGCTAATTTAGTCAAATTCAACAAAGTCCTAACAGTTTTTCGACAAACGAAAGCTGAGTTTCGACTAATAACTTATACGTAAACCGTGCCAAAAAGTTGTCTTTAGTAGACGAACTTTGACAATACCTAGATGAATAGTCTATTTTTTTCTATCAAACTCTTCAGATAAATTTTTAATCATAATCTCAGATAACTTACTGAGGTTCACTTCGTTACTCCACTCCCAATCTGCTCTTGCAACAGAATCATCTATTGAGTCTGGCCAGGATGCTGCAATTTCATTTCGGTAATCGAGTTCATATGCCATTTTAAATTCTGGAATTAGCCGTTTTATCTCAGTTGCCAGCTCTTCGGGTGTAAACGAAACACCAGAGAGGTTATAGCTCGTTCTTACCTTGATCATTTCGGCTGGTTTCTCCATGATATCAATGGTAGCTTTTACCGCATCTCCCATATACATCATAGGCAAGCGCATGTCTTTATCCAAAAAACAGATGTATTCTTTTTTCGCCAATGCCTGATGAAAAATGTCCACGGCATAGTCTGTTGTTCCTCCTCCTGGAAGGGATTGGTAACCAATTAGACCTGGATATCGAATGCTTCGGACATCAACGCCATATTTCGTGTGATAATACTGACACCAATTCTCCCCAGCCTGCTTACTGATACCGTAAACGGTAGTAGGTTGCATTATCGTATCTTGTGGCGTATCCTCTTTGGGGGTACTTGGACCGAAAACAGCAATACTACTTGGCCAAAAAACTCGATCTAAAAGACCTTCTTTGGCTAAATTGAGCACATTGAACAGCCCGTCCATATTCAGTTTCCAAGCTAGCTCCGGGTTCTTCTCTGCAGTTGCAGACAAAAGAGCAGCCAGTAAATACACGTGTTTGACCTCGAGTTTAACTACAATTTCTCTTACCTTCTCAGCATCCAAAATATCCAGTAGTTCGAACTTCCAGGTTGTAGCAACCTCAGGTTCTCGAATATCAGATGCGATTACTTGCTCCGCTCCATAACGTTTAGCCAATTCAGCACAAAGTTCAGTACCAATTTGACCGTTGGAGCCAATTACCAAAATCTTTCCTGTCATAATAACGTGTGTAGTGTTACAAAGCTATTCATATTCCTGATACAAGAAATCATTATATGGAAATCTTGTGATGTGAATCTGTCTTACCTCATTGTAGAGCATCTCCTTGAACGCATCAATGTTGAGGTCTTTGAAGGCACTGATGAAAATAACTTTTTGATCTAACTTATGCATCCAGGTCTTTTTCAAATCCTCAATGCTGGGTTTAGAATGGATTCCTTCTTCAAATCCTCCAGAAGCGGTATACGCGTCAATCTTGTTGAAAACCACAATCGTAGGTTTGTCTGCCGCTCCAATCTCAGCAATCGTCTCGTTTACGGTATTAAAATGATCTTCAAAAGAGGCATGCGAAATATCCACTATGTGCAGGAGCAAATCGGCTTCACGAACCTCATCGAGAGTAGATTTAAATGACTCCACGAGCTGGTGAGGAAGTTTTCGGATAAACCCAACTGTATCTGATAACAAGAAGGGAATGTTTTTGATCACTACTTTTCTCACAGTAGTATCGAGGGTTGCAAAGAGTTTGTTCTCGGCAAACACCTCCGACTTACTCATTCTATTCATGAGGGTCGATTTTCCCACGTTGGTATACCCTACCAGAGCAACTCGAACCATCTTTCCACGATTGCCTCGTTGCACCTGTTTCTGCTTGTCGATTTTCTCGAGTTTTGCTTTCAATCGAGCGATCTTGTCTTTAATGATCCGTCTATCGGTTTCAATTTGAGTTTCTCCTGGACCCCTCATTCCGATTCCACCCTTTTGTCTTTCAAGGTGCGTCCACATTCGGGTAAGTCTGGGTAACAAATATTCATACTGCGCCAATTCCACCTGGGTTTTTGCATCAGCCGTTCGCGCACGACTCGCAAAAATGTCCAGAATTAAGTTACTTCTGTCTAGCACCTTTACATTTAGCTCGCGTTCGATGTTACGAATTTGCGTTGGAGAGAGGTCATCGTCAAAGATCGCCATATCTATTTCATGTTCTTTGATATAACCTCCGATTTCCTGCAACTTTCCCTTACCTACAAAAGTGGCCACATTGGGCAATGACATTTTTTGTGTGAATCGTTTCACGGTGGTTGCTCCTGAAGTTTCTGCCAAAAAAGCCAACTCATCCAAATACTCCTTCGTCATCTCTTCTGTAACCCCCTCAGTCGTCAATCCGATGATGACAGCCGTCTCTCTCTTTTTCTCTGTATAATTTGAGTTATTCATGCATTTTTTTTACGTTCTACAAAAGTAACGAAAGGTAAGCAAAGACCTCGAAATTAGGATTGAAAGGGATTTTTTTTTGCGTGATTCTTAGCTGAATGTACAATTTTTATATATTTGCGCTCCCTAAGCGAGATTAGACAAAATCTTTTACAATGCCAATTGACCAGAATAGTTGCTAAAAGAGCTCGCTTAGTAGTACGAAATTGCTGAGATTTACCAAGGCGCGGTAGCTCAGTTGGTTAGAGCGCAGGATTCATAACCCTGAGGTCGGGAGTTCAAATCTCCCCCGCGCCACAATCAAACCAGATTCATTGAATGAATCTGGTTTTTTGTTTTTAGGAATTCTGAAACTTGTTTTAAGAATGGATAAAAATGAAAAATTGGAATCCGAAGGATTATGGTTTAATTGTGAAATGCCCACTTTTTTATTCACGAGCGCAGCAAGTAAATCTGACACGCGTCATCACTCATAAGTAGTTGTTTTCGGAAATACAGCTCAGCTTGTAATAAAAGTGAACTATATGTCGTTGCCGTATTCGGACTATAGTGTTTAACCTCCGATATCCGTACAAAATCAACAATTGCCATAACGGGCAATTTAACCTTTTTTATTTCAATAACCTCCTTAGTTTAGAGCGTTATTGCGCTTTTTTTAACTAAATTGCGTTTATACAGTAGTTGGCGGTAATTTAAAGAAACTGCCGAAATCATTAGAACAACTGAGTAATGAAAACAAACAAGAACGAACCTAAAAAAAGTGAAATTATTGACGGTTATACGATTAAGTATCACGCCAACGGAAAAACAATTTGGTCAAAAGGAAAAATAATAGACGACAAACCTGAAGGGTATTGGGAATGGTATCGCATTGACGGAACTATAAAACGTTCAGGTCATTTTGACAAGGGAGAACCTGTTGGGGAATGGACAACTTATGACAAAGAAGGCAAAGTATATAAGGTGACAAAAAAATAAACAACGAATATTAAATTTAAATGAGTAAAATAATTTTTGACAGCGGAATTTCTCTTGATGGATTTTTCGCAGGAGACAATAGAAGTCCAAAAAACCCTATGGGTGGAGTTTCAGGCCAAATACATTCGTGGATGTTTAACCAAAAAGCTTTTTGGGAATACCTTGGAATGGATGGAGGCAAAGAGGATGGAGAGGACGGAAAATATATAAGAGAGACTATTGACAGAACAGGTGCTTTCATTATGGGAAAACGAATGTTTGAGGAAGGTGAAGTAAGTTGGCCAAATGACCTTTATAAAGCAGACGTTTACGTTTTAACACACGAGAAGCGAGAGCCTTGGGTTCAAGAAGGTTCGACAACTTTCCATTTCATCAATGACGGAATAGAAAGTGCTCTCGAGAGAGCAATGCAATCCGCAAAAGGAAAGGATGTAAGAATTCAAGGTGGAGCGAATACAATTCAACAATTTCTCAACGCAGGACTTATTGATGAATTTTTTATTCACATCGCACCTGTTTTCTTGGGCAGTGGAATTCGATTATTTGACGGAATCGACAAAGATAAGTATGACATTAAAATCGTAGAAGTAATCCCATCTGACTTGACGACTCATTTGAGATATAAACTGACAAAGAAATAGAAAAAACGACCCGCTAACAATGTATATAAAAAACAGGCAAAATAGTAGTAAAATCAAAGCTTTTAGCTCGTATCAAACTTTGTGCTTTACCGAAAGTTTAGAG
>CAYLYX010000009.1:26586-177567 GCA_964387945.1 uncultured Flavobacteriales bacterium
TTTCATATACTAACCGTTGGCAGCAATCAAGCCTTTTGTGTTCAAAGCTAAGCGTAGAGATTCACAAAGTAAATCTCCCCCGCGACATCACCCCGCCTTAAACGCATCCAGATTCCATGGAGCGGCATTGCTTCCATTGGGTTCTACTTCTCCATTCTTTAATTCAAACCTTCCCTCACCATATCGTTGATTGTAAAAGTCTCTATAACGAGCGGTTGGTAGGTGTCCTTCAGGATCTGACATCTTACCAGCATGATGAAAATCATTCTCAAAGGTCTTTACCAAATCGTCTGTGGCATGATTAAGCGGAATGCACTGTTCGTAAACGGGTCCCATCAAGAACTCAACAAACTCCTGAGAATAGCCAATGTAGTTATTCTTGACATTCCACAAAAATGTCTCGTGCTTGAAAATATCCTGAAAAGACATACCAAAGTACTCCTGAAGATTTTTTTCCTTCACCTTCAAAAAGCCCGGATAACAATCCTTGTAGTACTCAGCTATTTTTTTCTTTTCTGACCACTCTGGGATGAAAAGCCAAGGTGCGTAGGAAGGAAAAACACTCGAGTTGGCAATCAACCAATACTCTAACGTATACAAAATGTCTTCCCATCTTCTTACAACTTGCTCCCATCGGTTATGCAATGGCATATAGCGATGTTCTATTTTTCTTCTTAAATAGCCGTATTTCTTACTATTTGGAACACCAAAAGGCGCAGCTTCAGCCATTTCTTGATACAAATCCAACTCCTCTTGCTTCTGGTTGATTTTATGTGGTGATAGGGCTTGTACTCTTGCCCAGTTCAGCTCTAACTCAATACCAGAAAGCTGTGCCTGCGATCCTTCAGCTGCCTTATCCAGTCCCCTTTCAATCTGAATTCTCAAAAACCTAGGCAATGTCATTCCGGGCTCTTCACCGAGTCTGATCAAATCAGCTATGGGCTCTGTGAGGACTTCTGTTTTAAAGTCAACATCAATTTCTACGGCATTACCATACTTATCTGGATTAGCTTCTTGCTCGGCCTGCATCTTATCTACATCTTTCTCCACCTTTCCGATAATTTTAGCCATGTTGCGATCTTTGCCAAGCGAAGACTTGAGCATTTCATAACCTTCCTTCACCCTCACCGTATTCGTTTCTTCTATGGCATCTTTCTTTCCATCCTCAATGGCTTTAATAGCCTGTCGAAGCCCATCTAGGGTCTGCTTTAACAGCGTAGCATCGTCATAACCGTTTTCTTCTTGAGCTGCTTTCGCCTCCTGTGCCAACGCTTTGCCATAATTATCGCTGAAGCGTCCGTACAGGTTTTCATTCATCACCCTACCGTTATAATCGGTAAAATCATCTAATTCTCTACCCAGTTGCTCCATTCGAGACAAAGCAGCATTCATTTCTTCCACCGCTTCACCGGTGATTCCCTTATCTTCTATTTCTTTAGCCATTCCCCTGAACGTATTCAGTGTGGCATCTAACATCATTGGATCTATTGGCATCGCTTCTTGTTCTTAACGGTTAATAATTGCTCTCATTTCCTGAAACCTCCTGTCAATACTACCTTTAGGATAAGGAAGTCTTCTGAAATGCCGCTCTTCATAAATCAACCCAAGATCTATCTTCCAACCCGGAAACCACTCTTGAAGATTTTCTTCCAGTTCCACAATGTGTGATCGCATACGGTCTTTTATATTCTGAGCACTTCGCTGGTTCTCAGCTTTACGGCTTTCGGGCACTACTGCTGTTTCCAACTCCTCTATGTCCTCCAATAATTTCCAGTCGTAGAATTCTCCGATGGCCATCTCATCTTTGGTGATCTCCATACTATTGGCATTGGAGATTTCAATAACCTTAGTTACAGTTTCCGATGCATCTGACCAACCATCCGCCTGCTCTAGGATTCGTTTGGCTGCAAGTTTCCGAATATCTTCCTTAAGTTCATCAAACGTAGCATACTCCAACTTCATGTCATCTTTGACCAATGCGATAGCGCATAATTCATTCAGATTCCCCAACTTGTCTTTGAACTCTTCCAGTTGACTGCAAGACTCCATTGCCTTTGCTAAATTATTTTCAGCCTCATAACTGAGTGGGTAATCTGGGTCGTTTTCAAACCGATCGGCCCTGGTTCTATAATATGCTTTGTACTCTTCTAGTAAATCTGCCATAGTAGTAGTTTTAATTCTCCTTAAATTTAGAAAAAAAACTGGTTTTGACCCTTGTTTCTTCTCATAAATTTAGCGTTATCATTCCATGAATTTGTGATGCGCTTATGTCCTCAAGTCACACAAATAATCATTTTCAAATCAGGGTATCGTTTCATTATTTACATTTGTCAAAAATCGATCAAGATGAAATTAGCTGTGGTAGGAGCTACCGGAATGGTTGGAAACGTCATGCTCCAAGTACTTAATGAAAGAAGTTTTCCTTACGATGAATTGATCCTTGTGGCTTCGGAGCGAAGCAAGGGAAAAAAGCTGAATTACAATGGAAAGGATTATGTTCTTCACGGACTTCAAGAGGCCGTTGATGCTTCGCCAGACGTGGCTATCTTTTCTGCGGGAGGAAGCGTTTCAAAAGAGTGGGCTCCCCAATTTGCAGCAAAAGGCACTACAGTGATTGACAATTCTTCTGCTTGGAGAATGGATCCTGATAAGAAACTGATTGTTCCTGAAATCAATGCAGAACTATTGACCCCTGAGGATAAAATCATTGCGAATCCTAACTGCAGCACCATTCAAATGGTACTTGCTCTACTTCCCATTCATCGCAACTATGGTATCGAACGATTGGTGATCTCAACCTATCAAAGTGTAACTGGAACTGGAGTTGCTGCGGTAAAACAATTGGAGGATGAACGTGCAGGTCTTGCTGCAGAAAAGGTTTACCCCCATCCAATCGATAAAAACTGTCTTCCGCACGGAGGTGATTTTGATGCCAACGGGTATACTAGTGAAGAGCTTAAGTTGGTGCATGAAACCCGAAAAATTCTTGGAGACAAGGATATCCAGATCACAGCTACAGTTGTGCGCGTTCCAGTAATTGGCGGTCATTCGGAAGCCGTAAACGTTCAAACGAAAAAGGACTTTGAACTTGAGCAGTTGAGATCAGAACTAAGTGCTACACCGGGTATTGTTGTTCAGGATGATCCAGCAAACAATATCTACCCTATGCCACTCACCTCTCATAACAGGGATGAAGTGTTTGTGGGACGACTGAGAAGAGACCTTTCTGTGGCGCATGGTTTAGACATGTGGATAGTTGCTGACAACCTCAGGAAAGGAGCGGCCACCAACGCCATTCAGATCGCTGAATTTCTTGTCTCAAATAAATTAATTTAAATATCCTCGGCTGTATTAGTTTCCAAGTAAAATATTTTTTGGGTAATTTTGGGGAAAACTAAATCATAATGTCAACAATTAGTGAAGCGATCCAAAGCACCTTTGAGACGAACCAGCAAATGGCCATTGTCAATGTACTCTACACAGCCAACTGGTTAAAAAACATTCATGGTGAGGATCTAAAGAAGTTTAATATCACCCTTCAGCAATACAACATCCTGCGTATTCTAAGAGGGGGGAAAGACTGGATGGCAATGAATGATGTGAAGTCCAGAATGATTGAGAAATCACCGAATGCTACCCGTTTGGCGGATAAATTAATACTTGCAGATTTTATTGAAAGAAAACGATGCGATGTAGACCGAAGAGTAGTATTCGTAAAAATTACTTCAAAAGGAAAAAAGTTACTCAAAACAATTGATGACGAAAACATGTTGCTTCCAAAGGATGGATTTCATCAGAACCTGACTTCGGATGAAGCAAAAACACTTTCTGAACTGCTGGATAAATTAAGAGGTTGATGAGTTACTTAGAATCGTTGAAATGGCGCTACGCCACTAAAAAATTTGATCCCAATAGAACGCTCGCCCCAGATGTACTAGACAGGCTGTTGGAAGCTGCAGGACTGACTGCGACATCATTTGGCTTGCAAGCGATAAAAATCTTGAATGTTGCAACTCTAGAAAAAAGGGAAGCATTACTACCCTACTGTTTCAACCAACGACAAGTAGTAGATGCAAGTGATCTCCTAGTACTCTGTGTGGATACAGATATTGATGCTCAGAAAGTTGAAAACTATATTTCTTTAGTTGCAAAGACCAGAAATCAACCAGAGGCAGACTTAGACGGTTTTAAGAACGCGATATCTGGTTATGTCAAACATTTTCCGAGTAAAGAACCTCTTCAAGAATGGCTAGCCAGACAGGCTTACATTACCTTAGGTACAATGCTCACAGCATGTGCGCTTGAAAGAGTTGACAGTTGCCCAATGGAAGGCTTCAAGGCTAAGGAGATTGCTGATGAACTAGGACTTGAAGCGATGGGTCTATTTCCTGTTTTACTCCTACCGGTAGGATATCGATCTGAATCAGATAAAAATCAACACCTTCCAAAAGTGAGAAAACCCAAGGAAGATTATTTAATGACCATTTGAACTCAAGGATAATTATACTTGGCATCGTACTGTTCGTTTATCTACTAGCCGAACTTTACATCTACTTTAACCTTAGAGTAGTGATTCGACAAACAAGGTGGCCAGCCATCTACTGGTGTTTGTATGCTGTTACTGTCGTATTCGTACTTATAGCGATTACTTCTTTCTTTTTGACCTTGAATGAAAGCGACCAGCAAACCTTCAAGCCAAGAACACCTCTTGGTAATTTTGTAATCGGTTTTACGTTTACGCTCATCGTTACCAAACTTATTTTGGGGTCAATTTTTCTACTCATCGATTTGTCTCGATTCATCACTTGGCTCATCGATCAGGTTTTATCGAGTACCAAGAGTACCAATAAGAATAGCACGCAACTAAGCCTGGAAAGCAGACGTGGACTCCTGATCAAAACAGGGCTGACGTTGGCTGCGCTTCCATTTGCCTCTTTTTTGTACGGCATCACCTTTGGAAAGTATAATTACAAGGTCAGAAAAGTGACGCTCTCGTTTCCAAATGTAGGTCCAGAGTTTGACGGTTATAAAATTGTGCAGATCAGTGATATTCACTCGGGTTCATTTGATAGTAAAGAAAATGTGCTCCGAGGAATTGAGCTCATCAATGAGCAAGCGCCCGATTTGGTAGTTTTTACAGGTGATCTTGTCAATGATCGAGCGGAAGAAGTAGACAATTTTATTGATGTATTCCGTCAAATCAAAAGTAAGGATGGTATTTTTAGTATTACAGGAAACCATGACTACGGTGATTATTATCAATGGAGTTCGGAAGAAGCAAAGGCAGAAAACTTTGAACGTCTAGTAAAAAAACATGGAGAACTCGGTTTTGACATTTTAATGAATGAAAACAGGGTTGTAACGAAAGGGAACTCTCACATCAACATCGTAGGGATTGAGAATTGGGGACTTCCTCCCTTCCCTCAAAAAGGAAACTTAAACAAAGCGCTAGAAGGAGTGGATGATGCCTTTACCCTTTTACTTTCTCATGACCCAAGTCATTGGGATGCACAAACATTAAAATCTGATAAAAAAATTGACCTCACCCTTTCTGGTCATACGCACGGTATGCAATTTGGGATAGAAATTCCGGGTATCAAATGGAGTCCAGTTAAATATAAGTACCCTCGTTGGGCAGGACTCTATGAGGAAAAAGGACAATATTTGTACGTCAACAGAGGTTTTGGCTTCCTAGGTCTTCCAGGTCGGGTGGGAATATGGCCGGAGATAACCGTGATTGAACTAAAAGCGAAGTCATGAAAAAGAATAGATCAGAATTACTTGGTACAGAAGACATCTCCTCGCTTTTGGTAAAACAGGCTGTTCCAGCCGCCATCGGGTTTTTTCTCATGTCGATCAACATGGTTGTGGACACCATTTTTGTGGGTAAGAACATTGGCAACCTAGCCATTGGTGCGGTGAGTATCGTCACGCCCATTGCTTTTTTAATGTCATCTTTTGGTATGGCGATCGGAATTGGAGGAGCAAGTGTGGTTTCTAGGGCTTTTGGTGCCCAAGACAAGGACAAGGCTCAGCTCGCCTTCAACAATCAAATCTCATTGGCATTTATCATCATCTCGCTCTTTACCTTAGTGAGCTTCGTTTTTCAAACTCCAATTCTTGAAGCTTTTGGAGCAAAAGGAGACTTATTAGGACCTGCTTCCACTTACTATCAAGTCGTTATGATTGGTGTGCCGTTCCTCTCACTCGCAATGACAGGAAATAACAACCTTCGAGCCGAGGGAAAAGCGACCATGGCCATGATGGCATTACTCATTCCGTCTGTAATGAACATGCTCTTAGATTACATCTTTATCGTAGAATTAAACTATGGGATGGAAGGAGCAGCTTGGGCCACCGCACTATCCTTCATCTCATCAGGTGCGTTCATTGTAGGCTACTTTATATTTGGTGATACCGAACTAAAGATTGACCCCACGCTCTTTGGTTTGAAACTCAAAATCGTGAAAGAAATATCCTCCATTGGGATGATCAGTATCTTGCGTCAAGGAGGAATTAGTTTGTTGATGATTGCTCTGAATCAAATGCTACTAAAATACGGTGAGCTGGACGGTGTGGGAGGAGAAAATGCCGTCTCTATTTATGGAATTGTAAACCGAATTGCCATGATCGCGTTCTTCCCTTTAATTGGAATTGCTCAAGGACTAGTTCCTATTGCAGGCTACAACTACGGGGCTAAGAAATACGACCGGGTTCAGGAGGTAATCAACTTATCCAACAAAGCTGGATTCATTATCGGACTGATCTTGTGCGGGGGGCTCCTGCTTTCTAGCAACCTCATTCCGAAGCTCTTTCTCAACGAAGAGGACTTTCACTTGGTACCCATCGCTTCGGATGCCATCTTTTATGTATTCATGATGTCTTTCCTCACTGTATTTCAACTGGTTGGAGCTAGTTATTATCAAGCGTTAGGAAAAGGAATTCCAGCGTTGCTGCTTACCTTAACCAAACAATTATTCTTCCTGCTTCCGTTGGTTTTAATCTTTCCATTGTTTTTCGAACTCAATGGAATATGGTACGCATTTACTGTAGCAGATATTCTAAGTGCTGCGGTGTGCTTCTATTTCTTGAGATTAGGCGTTAAGAAAATGATCAAAAGGTGGGATGGAAAAACCATCGAAGCAAAAGTAGAATTGGAAGAGCATTTAGTGGACTCCTAAACCCACCTTCCTAAACCAAAAAAAGTCCTTTCCAACTAAAACTAGGTTTACTTAGGGTGCTATGATCTCTCCTGAACTCAAAACCTCATATTGCAATTGGGTTGCTACTTCCTTGCTCATTTCTTCTATTTCCTCTGCAGTATAAAACTCTTCATTAAAGTTGTAGTTTGACCTACTTTCTGTGCAGTTTAGGATGAAGGCAATGCTCTCATCAACTGCGCTTTGAATTTCATAATCCAATGCATAAGATGTGTTGTATCCTTTTGAGAAATACCCTTCAAAATCTGTAAAACTTCTAATCATTAATACATCTACCAAAGCAGATTCAGTTAACGAATAAGTCGCCATGAAATCAACATCGTGCTCATTCCAACCATCATCTCCAGACAAATTAAACGTCACCGCTTCCATCTCATCAGATTTGTAAAGTACAGTTCCGTAATGAAAAGTAAAGGTTGAGAAATCTTCGTACGAATAAGAACCCTCTAGTTCATCCAGAGCTTCACTGATGTACTTTTCTTTAAACTCTTCAGAAATTACCGTCTCATCTTCTAATTCATATTGAGCAAGATAGGTCCTGAACTCCTCATCTACTTCATTTTTGATGACTTCAACCTTATTTTCTTTGGTGGTTGAATCTTCACCGCTCCTATTATCCTGCTCAGCACCACAGGCCGTGATTACCAAAAGTCCAATTAAATACCTATACTTCATAACCCATCTTTAGTTTGATCAATTGTTACAAAGCTCTAAATTTGCGGGAAGTTTGATCTGGACAAATCTTTCAAATCCATGCAAATCCTAGCACAAAT
This sequence comes from uncultured Flavobacteriales bacterium, assembly GCA_964387945.1. Taxonomy (GTDB): domain Bacteria; phylum Bacteroidota; class Bacteroidia; order Flavobacteriales_D; family Parvicellaceae; genus Parvicella. Next base: position 34,580 of record CAYLYX010000009.1, read on the forward strand.
TTTAAATTGGCGAAAATTACCACCCAAAGTCAAACAAATTCTGAGAACCGTTGGGTCCTGATTTTGGTTTGTGCGTATAGTACGCTTTTCCGGCAGCAACTTTGCAAGCCTCATCATCCTTAAGCATTGCCCATTCGTTGAGTACACCCTCCAGAATAAAGGCTCCTGGGTACAGCAAATTTGTCGTATGAACCAACGGATAACTGCTCGTTCGCCAATACCGATCTTTAAAAAACCCTCCCGATGCACAACTGATGCTCACGGCATCCTTGGGCTTGGTTTGATCAGTTGCGTCTTCAAAAATGGTCGTCTCATCCATTAAGCCATTATGTCCGTTGAAAGCTACCAAATCTGCATCACCATTAATTCGAACGTAGTGATCACCCACCAAAACGGAGTCTGACAAATGTCCTGAGAGGGAGTTAAAATAATCGTTAAGGCACTCGTGCATCCGATCTCCCCGATACGCATCTGCAATCAAAATAACCTTTGCTCCGTTGTCAAATGACTTCGTAAACACAACTCTTTCCAGAATATCATCTCTTACGTTTTCATACGATTCCACCAACTTCCAGTCTGGTAAATCCCGAAAATATCGCTTCACACCTTTGCTAGTCATCCAGTAAAGATTGTGATCTGGATCCATTCCATTGCCAATGGAGGCAGAAGTCGGAACAATACCTTGATGTTCATTATCACACAGCGGAACCAAAACATGAGCAACGAGCGGTTCGTTGTTCTCCACCTTTTGTTTCAGGTAGTTAATAATCGAGCTGCGGTTTTTTACAGGCTGGGCTAGCGAAAACTGCACTATCAAACAACATCCAAGAAGAAAGAAATACCTCATAGCTAGAAATTTACTCCGTATAATTCAACATTCCTGAAAAGGTACAACATAAAATTCCATTCCGTCAAGAATCTGGTCATTTCGACTACCCTTTACTACAATTTGGGTTACCTTTGCATTTCACATACTTCATTTTTGAATGGAACTGCAATTAAACACGATTGAAGAAGCAATCGAAGAAATAAAAAACGGAAGAGTAGTTATTGTTGTAGATGATGAAAACCGTGAGAACGAAGGGGACTTTTTAACTGCGGCAAGGAACGTTACTCCAGAGATCATCAATTTTATGGCCACTTATGGGCGAGGACTTGTTTGTGCTCCCTTGGTGGAAGACCGATGTGATGAACTTGGTTTGGACCTAATGGTTCAGCATAACAGTGCTCAATTTGAAACGCCTTTTACCGTTTCTGTAGATTTGATTGGGCACGGAACCACTACAGGAATTTCGGCAAGCGACCGCTCAAAGACCGTAAAGGCATTGATCGATCCCAATATTGACCCAAAAGAATTGGGTAAACCAGGTCATATTTTTCCGTTAAGAGCGAAAAAAGGTGGTGTATTGCGAAGAGCAGGACATACCGAAGCAGCTATCGATTTAGCGAGACTAGCAGGATTTGAACCAGCGGGTGTAATCGTTGAAATTCTCAACGAAGATGGAACCATGGCTCGACTTCCTCAATTACTAGAGATTGCGCAGAAGTTTAACCTAAAAATCGTTTCGATTGAGGACTTGATCAACTTTAGGTTAAAACACGAATCGCTGATTGAGAAAGTGGTAGAAGTAAACATGCCAACCAAACATGGAGACTTCAAACTAGCAGCTTTTCGTCAGACAACAACTGGAGAAGAGCACTTGGCAATCTATAAAGGAGAATGGGAAGAAAGTGAACCTGTATTAACACGTGTTCACTCCTCTTGTTTTACGGGAGATATCTTAGACTCACTGCGTTGTGATTGTGGTCCACAGTTGACCCATGCACTCAAAATGATTGAAAAAGAAGGAAAGGGAGTGGTTCTTTACATGAATCAAGAAGGTAGAGGAATTGGACTCGTTCACAAACTTCAGGCATACAAACTCCAAGAGGAAGGTTATGACACCGTTGAGGCCAATCTCAAGCTAGGCTTTCAGGCCGATCAGCGAGACTATGGAATTGGTGCTCAAATCTTGAGAAGTTTGGGCGTTAGAAAAATGCGTTTATTGAGTAACAACCCTAAAAAACGTACAGGACTTATGGGTTATGGGCTTGAAATCGTAGAAAACGTTCCTATTGAAACAGATTGTAATATTCACAACGAAGGATACTTAAAAACCAAAAAAGACAAAATGGGGCACGAGTTGAATTTGAAGCACTAAAAAGTCTGCTTGTGAATTTTCACAAAAATTAGCTTAAAAAAGGTTAGAAATCTGGTATTCTAACCTTTTTGTGTTTTATTTTTTTATTTTCGCAACACCTAATATGATTTCGAATGAACTATAGAAAAATCAATAATATACTGGGGTGGGTGGTTTTCGCCATAGCAACCATTGTTTACTTAGCTACGCTAGAAGAAACAACAAGTTTGTGGGATTGTGGCGAGTACATCACTACATCAAATAAATTAGAAGTTGGTCACCCTCCAGGAGCACCGCTATTTATGATGTTAGGAAGGTTGTTCTCAGCCTTTGCAAGTCAAGAAAATGCAGCTTACATGGTCAACGCCATGTCTGGTATCAGTAGTGCTTTTGCCATTCTCTTCTTATTTTGGACCATCACCATGTTGGCCAGAAAAATTGCGCTAAAAAATGGAAACGAGCTTACCGACAAGGGAACACAAATTGCCATTTTTGGTTCAGCTGCTGTAGGGGCGTTAGCCTACACATTTACAGATACGTTCTGGTTTTCAGCGGTCGAAGGCGAGGTATATGCGATGTCTTCGTTCTTTACAGCTCTTGTTTTCTGGGCCATCTTTAAATGGGAAATCGAAGCCGAAAATCATGATAATGACATTAGCAACGGCAGACCTACTTCCTACAACCCCAACAGGTGGTTGATTTTTATTGCTTACATGATCGGTCTGTCGATTGGTGTTCACTTGTTGAACCTCTTGGCAATTCCAGCAATTGGCTATGTTATTTACTTCCAAAGAACAAAGAACGTAGACCTCAAAGGCTTCTTATTGACGGGTGTAATTTCTATGTTTGCTTTGGGAATCGTACAGACCGTGATCATCCCAAAAATCCCTGACGTTGCAGATGTTTTTGAACGTGCCTTTACCAATAAATTTGGAATGGGCTTCAACAGCGGATTCATCTTTTTCATGCTGCTCATGACGGGGCTTTTGGTCTTTGGAATTTACTACACTTCCAAAAAGAAAAAGTCTATTTTGAACAACATCATTGCTGGATTTACCATGCTTTTGATAGGCTATTCATCCTTTACCATGATTGTGGTAAGATCAAATGCGAATCCACCATTGGATGAAAACAATCCTGAAACGCTTTCTTCTTTGGTTTCTTACTTGAATCGAGATCAGTATGGTTCGTGGCCATTGTTGAATGGTCCGTATTGGAACTCACCTGCTATGGGAGGTTGTGATGAGAAGTCATTGGAGTCACCAAAATCAAGTTTTATGAAAGCTTTCGTAGCAGAGCTGGATTATACGAAAACCTCACTTTCAGTTGATCAAGCCCTTGCCGTTCAGGAAATCGTTTCTCCATTAGGCATTCCTATAAAACTGGTTCAACTCAACAATAACCAAGTAGATGTTTCTACTCCACAGTACAGAGACTGGGTTTACTACAATGGTGATTACGTAAAACCAAGTGCAAGTATCGCTAGTGAATTGGACGATCCGTTGAAGTATGAGTTGTCATTCATTAACCTATTTGAATTTGAAGCTTACAGTAAAAAGGTGTCGGCTGCGAACGAAGAACTTCAAGCCAATGGTCTTGATTTTCAATTAAAACTTTCTTCTGAGGCACAGCCTAAATATGTGAATACCCTTGCTGGAAAGGCAGGTGAAAGAAAATACATTAGTAGCCAGACCATCACCATTGATGGTGAGCAACAGGAGGTTTCCTATGTTACCTTCCTGCCCAGAATGTACCGTCAAGGAAAAGGTCCTGAGTACATGGCTTGGGTAAATTATGACGAAAACGAACATTCTATTCCTCTTCCTCCAGTAGATGGAATTCCGGGAGGAAACAGAGCAGAGCAATACTTCCAGTTGGTGCAGGCTGCCAATTCTGTGCAAGATCCTGCTGCAAAGGCGCAGTATGAGGAGTACGCCAAGATGTTGAAGGAAGATGGTTTATATAAGCCCAACTTCTGGAATGAAAACATTTCATACATGATTAACTACCAGTTGGATTGGATGTACTTCCGATACTTCATGTGGAATTTCTCTGGAAGGCAGAACGATCTTCAAGGTTATGGGCTAAATGGCGGTGGAAGAGCGCTGCTAGACGGTAACTGGCTTACAGGTGTTAAGTTTTTGGATGCTCAGCGTTTAGGAAAGCAAGATAATTTACCTGCATTCATCACAGAAAATGTTGGTTACAACAGATACTTCATGCTACCATTAATCCTTGGGTTAATTGGACTGGTTTTCCATTCGATTAAAGCACCTAAGGATATGTTTGCCGTGTTGTTATTGTTCTTCTTTACAGGACTAGCGATTGTACTCTATCTGAACCAAAAACCTATGGAACCAAGGGAAAGAGATTATGCTTATGCTGCTTCTTTTTATGCCTTTGCCGTCTGGATAGGTTTAGCGGTCTATGCATTTTTTGATGCTGTCAAGAGTTTCAACATCAAAGTGCTCGCAAAACCACTTGGTATTGCATTTGGTGGGTCGCTTCTCATCACCATCATAGAGGTAGCTAGAACAGGTGGTATGCCAGTAGGTTCATCATTGCTCTATATCCTTTTGGTTGGTGTTGGCTTATACGCACTCTTTGGTGTACTTGGGGGTGTGTTGAATAATAATGTTCGAACGGCTTCTCTAGCAACTATCGTAGGGCTTATCATTCCGATGATCCTAGCGGTTGAAAACTGGGATGATCATGACCGATCGAATAGAACTACGGCAAGAGATTTTGCCTATAACTACTTGCTGTCCTGCAGCAAAAAGTCAGATGGTGGTAAAGGTGCTATCCTTTTCACCAATGGAGATAACGATACCTTCCCGCTTTGGTATCTTCAAGAAGTAGAAGAGGAAAGGACAGATGTGCGTGTTGCCAATATGAGTCTTTTGGGTACGGATTGGCACATTAGCCAAATGAAACGTCAGGCTTACGATTCTGAACCACTGGAGATCACAATGAACGAGTTTAGCTACCGTAACGGTACGCGAGATTATGTGATCATTCAAGAAAACCCTAAGAAGGCAGGGAAATATTACTCCGCCAAAGAGGCAATGGCGTTCATCCTAGATGATAATCACATGATGGACAATACCCAAACGTGTAATATGGAAAGCTATCTCGATTTTAAAGGAATTTATATTCCAGTGGATAAGGAAGCTGCGCTTAAGCATGGCATTATTACAAAAGAGCAATTGCCAAAATGTGAGGATACCATCAAGTGGAACCTATCAGGTGGTGTATTGTATAAGTCTGACCTTGCCGTACTGGACCTATTGAGTAACTACCAATGGGATCGTCCAATTTACTTCGCTAGTTTAAGTAGACAAGGACTTCAGGCCAACTACGGACTATCAAAATACATGCAGTCCGAAGGGTTAGCATTCAAGATTACACCAATTAAGTTTGGAGCAAATGGAGGTGTTAACTTCGACAAGATGTATGAATTGATGATGGATGAAAAGGAAGGATTCCAGTGGGGTAATATGAAAACACCTGGTGTATTAGTTGATTACTACACCATGCGAATGGTTTACAACCTGCGCGTTCAAATCATGAAGTTTACGGAAGACCTCATCACGGCAGGCAAAAACCAAATGGCTATTGATGTGCTGGATAGAGCGTTTGAAGAAATGCCTATCGAAAATAGTCAAGTGGCTGTGGACGATATTTGTTTCTATCTCTGTGCTAATTATTACGATGCAGGAGCAAGAGAGAAGGCAGATGAGTTAGCCAAAAAACTGGTAAAAGTGAAGTTAGATGAAATCAAGTATTACGTTCAACAAGATGGTTTCTTCTTCAACTCTATGCTAAGCGAATTTGGAAAAGCGATGCAGCAAATTGAACTGTTGCGTTCTGCTGCAAACGGGGAAGAAATGATGAAGTATCAGACCAAACTTCAAGCGTTGCAAAACGAATACTCTGAGAAGATGACGCAATTGCAGCAAGAAGCGATGCAAAACATGTATGACCCTGAAACGATTAAGCAAAAACAGCAAGAAATCGAAGAGGGGATTTACAAAAAGCAAGCAGAAATTGAGTCACAGGGATTCAATGCTCCAGATCAAAATGGTGTTGGTTTTGCTGAGCTAGGCTTCTTAGCGGATACTGAATTCCTTCAGGTGATGCAGGCTGCTAAAGCGAAGTTCCTTGAAACGAAGTTCGATCATTACGACTTCTATTCGCAACAAAAGAATTTCCCTAGAGCCTTTATCAGCATTTGGGATCCAATGTTCTTTGAAGGGCAAAAGTAAGCACCTTGAACTATTTCGTGAAAACACCAAAACTGCTGCATTCCTTATATGGGGATGCAGTTTGGTTTTTACCCAATACGGAGCATAAAATTTACCTCACTTTTGACGATGGTCCAATAGCTGAAATAACCTCCAAATGCCTTGATATTCTAAAGACTCATAACGTTAAGGCCACTTTCTTTTGTGTAGGCGAAAACGTTCTTGAAAACCCAGATTTATTGCAGCGCATGCGTGAAGATGGACATGAGGTAGGACATCATTCGCATCACCACTTAATGGGGTGGAAAACACCTAACGAAGTCTATTTTGAGGATGTAAACAAGTGTGCAGATCTAGTAGGATCTAACCTATTCAGGCCACCTTACGGAAAGATCAAGCGTAGTCAGGTCAAAGAACTAAAAAAACAGTTTCGCATTATCATGTGGGACGTGTTAAGTGCCGATTTCGACCCTAAAGTACCAATAGAAAAGTGCGTAAAAAATGTAGTCAACAACACAGAGGCAGGTTCAATTATTGTGATGCACGACAATGAAAAGTGTGGAACAAAAATGCTCGCATCACTACCAGAAATTATTACACAATTGAAAGCTAAGGGATTTACCTTTTCCCCATTATCGGTTTAAGGTAACAGTACCAGAATGCTCATACTTCTTACCGTCAATTCCTCTCGCTGAGATAATGACAACGTAGGTACCCACTGGTAATTCCGTACCGAATTTATCTCTACCATCCCAAGCCTCATCAATGGAGCTCGATTGATAGAGAATTTCCCCCTGCGTGTTTAAGATGGCAAGACTAAACGATTCGATGTTCTTACCTTCTACTTTGTAATCATCATTCACACCATCCAAGTTAGGTGTAAAAACATTTGGAATCTTCGTCAATGCACTATTAGCAAGAACTTCTATCACACGATAATCTTCAAATTTATTTCCAGCTTCATCTGTAACGACTAACTTCACTGTGTACTTGCCATACTTATCAAAGACATGCGTAGGGTGCGATTCTTTTGAGGTGGTTCCGTCACCAAAGTCCCAATAAACTTCTCCTTTCTCACTGTACTGTGCGAAAGAAACTTCAAGCGGAGCGTACCCTCCAACTGGTGCAGCTACAATGGAAGCAAAGATCTCATCCTCTTCCATTTCGGCAATAGTAGGTTTTACACCACTTTCATTTTCCTCCTCAGCCGAAGTAGTTGGACCACCATTTGGTTCAGTATAGGTCTTGCTAGTTGGTGTTAAGAAATACTCCACCCATGAATTACCGTAATCGTGCGATTCCTCTTCTACCACAACAACCGTTTTCTTTGGTTGTTCTGTTTCTTCTTTCACAACAGGGTCTTTAGTAGAAGTTGGTTTTACGATCTCTTCAATGATCTTACGATCTTCTTGGCTCGCAGGAACAGCATCTATATTTGAATTTTCAGTTACCTCTGTAAGGTGAGCAACTTCATTGGTTTGGTCATTTGGTTGTTGGTCAATTTGTTCAACCTCCTGTGATTTCTCTGAGATCGAAGGTTCTTCGCTTAAACTAGTATAAATCAAAGTCCCAATCACTCCAACAACGCATGCGGTTCCTGCTAAACCAAGATAAGTCATTAAGCTAGTTCCTCCTTTGGCAGCGGCTGCAGCACTTCCAGCACCAGAACCAGCACTAGAAGCAGAAATACTCTGAGAAATCGATGACCACATCTGATCATTAACAGGTACCTCCATGTCTTCCAGACCACTTCGGAATAACTCTTCAATATTTTCAAAGTCTTTATGACTCATATCCTAATTTTTGCTTTTTCAAAATCTCTCTTAACATGGCTTTCGCTCTTGAAAATTGAGACTTTGAGGTACTAACTGTGATTTCAAGTTCTTCCGCAATTTCTTTATGCGAATACCCTTCAATCACGTAAAGGTTAAAAACTGTGCGATACCCTACTGGTATGTGTTGTAAAATCTTCAGCAAATCTTTAGCTGCCAATTCACTCAATACCGACTCATTTGTAGTTAATGAATAGGAATAATCATCAATATCCACATTGCCCTGGTATTTTTTAGTTCTCCTAATTTCATCCAGACATGTGTTGACCATAATCCTTCTCATCCAACCTTCAAAAGAGCCTTCTCCTTTGTAGGACGTCAGTTTTTCAAAGATCTTTACAAACCCATCTTGCAACATATCCTGCGCTTCTTCCTGACTTTTTGAGTAGCGCATGCACACTCCGTACAATTTGGGGCCGTACTTCTCGAAAAGCATCTTCTGAGCACGTGAGTCTCCCTTCAAACAAGCCTCCACCAATTGCTCATTACTCATATCACGCCTTTCTACTGTCATAGACTAAAGATACAAATAAAAGGTTGCACCTGCCTGCTGAAAAAAATAACACCACTACCCCGAATCATCATTTCAGGATGTTTTCGCATCTTTGTACCAGACATCATGACCCGATCGCAATTGCTTATCATATTGTATGTTTTACTCTCCGTAGTGGAAATTACGGGAGACATTTTAGAAAATCAGCTTATGGTTTTTGCTACGAAGCCATTATTGATGCCAACCCTACTTGTTTGGTTTCTCCTAGAAGTAAAAGCTTCGTCAAAATTTAAGAACATCATTGCAGGTTCAATCATAGCCGCCTTCTTTGGGGATACTTTTTTAATGTTGCTCCCCTTTAACGAACTCTTCTTTTTATTGGGACTAGGTTCTTTTTTAATTGGTCAGGTACTTTACGGATGGGGCTTTATTGTCAACATTAAATCTTCTCCCTCAGAAGGAAACAAAGGATTCAACATCGCGATGACTTTGCTGTTCGCGGGCTTCTATGGAGGGCTTATGACACTCCTTTTCCCCACGCTAGGCGAGTTTATGATTCCAGTATTTGTTTATGGACTCGCTATATGTTTTATGGGATTAACAGCAGCCTTTAGATATGGAAAAGTGACACGAACCTCCTTCATCTATGTACTGATAGGCGCACTTACTTTTGTGGTGTCCGACACCTGTATCGCATTAGATAAGTTCTATTTTTCGGGTGGTTTTGCGTATGCGCAAGCCGTGATTATGGTAACCTACTGTACCGCTCAATTCTTAATGGTAAAAGGTACAATCCTATACCTCAAGGAACAAACGTCACAATAAGGCATCCCATAGATTTGGAGAAATAACAATAAACATCTACATTTGCCCCCCTAAATTTTGAAATTAACATCAACTATGGACAATTTATTAATATGGTTGCTACCAGTCTTTGGTCTAATCGGATTGGGATACATGGTGTATCTTGCAAGATGGGTAAAAGCACAAGATGCTGGTAATGACAGGATGAAAAAGATTGCGCGTTATGTGCAGGAAGGTGCGATGGCATTCTTAAAAGCAGAGTATCGAATGCTTGCCATCTTTGTGGTAATTGCAGGTGCTGCGCTTGGAGGAATTGCAGCGGTTGTAGACACCACGCACTGGTTAATTATCGTTGCCTTTGTTATTGGTGCTGTTTTCTCAGCTGTAGCTGGTAACATTGGAATGAGAATTGCAACTGACGCTAACGTAAGAACTGCTGAAGCAGCTAGATCCAGTCTACCTAAAGCCTTGAAAGTATCTTTCACAGGTGGTACCGTAATGGGACTAGGAGTAGCGGGATTGGCTGTGTTCGGATTGAGCATCATCTTTGCGCTTCTTACCTGGTCATGGGTTACAGAACCCTCTAGCAACTTCTATGGACAAATGACCATGGTACTTGAAACTTTAGCTGGTTTCTCTTTAGGAGCCGAGTCGATCGCTTTATTTGCAAGAGTGGGTGGTGGTATCTACACCAAAGCTGCTGACGTAGGTGCTGACCTTGTTGGAAAAGTTGAGGCTGGAATTCCTGAAGATGACCCAAGAAACCCTGCAACAATTGCTGATAACGTTGGTGATAACGTTGGTGACGTTGCTGGAATGGGTGCAGATCTTTTCGGATCTTACGTGGCTACTATGCTTGCAGCAATGGTTCTTGGAAACTATGCTATCAACGCTTATCACATTAACAGTTCTGCAGATTTAACTGCTTTTGATGGGATGGGACCTATTCTTTTACCCGTATTAATTGCTGGGTTGGGAATCATCTTCTCTATCATTGGTACGCTTTTCATTAAGATTAAAGATAACAGCGCTAAAGAGAAGCAAGTACAGGGTGCTTTGAACTTGGGTAACTGGAGTTCGATTATCCTTACAGGTATTGCTTCTTACTTTGTGATTGACTGGATGCTTCCAGAAAAGCTTTACTTAACGGCTATTGAGGTGAAACTGAACGGAATTACCTATGGTGATGCAGCTTCTACCTTCACATCTGGGCGTGTATTTATAGCGGTTGTGATCGGATTGGTTGTAGGAGGCTTGATCTCTTTCTTAACAGAATACTACACAGGATTAGGAAAACGTCCGGTGATGAACATTATCAAGAACTCATCTACTGGTGCTGCAACTAACATTATTGCGGGTCTATCAACAGGGATGATGTCTACTTTCTTACCAATCATCTTGTTTGCTTTGGCGATCTGGGGAGCTTATGCTGCTGCAGGATTCTACGGAATCTCTTTAGCTGCTTCGGCAATGATGGCAACTACCGCTATGCAATTGGCAATTGATGCTTTTGGGCCTATCGCTGATAATGCAGGAGGTATTGCAGAAATGAGTGAGTTACCGAAAGAAGTAAGAGAAAGAACTGACATTCTAGATTCAGTTGGTAACACTACTGCTGCAATTGGTAAAGGATTCGCAATTGCATCTGCTGCACTTACGGCATTGGCATTATTTGCGGCTTATGTAACCTTCACAGGAATTGATGGAATTAACATCTTCAAAGCGCCAGTATTGGCTATGTTGTTCATTGGAGGTATGATCCCCGTTGTTTTCTCTGCAATGGCGATGAGCTCTGTAGGTAAGGCTGCGATGGCAATGGTAAAAGAAGTAAGAAGACAGTTCAAGGAGATCAAAGGAATTATGGAAGGGAAGAACGAACCAGAATATGGTAAGTGTGTTGAGATTTCTACAGATGCTGCATTGAGAGAAATGATGTTGCCTGGTATTTTAACGATCGTCACTCCGATTATTGTTGGTTTCTTGCCACTACTTTTTGGGTACTCTGCAAAAGACACAGCAGAAATGCTAGGAGCTTACATGGCGGGTGTAACCGTTTCTGGTGTACTTTGGGCAATCTTCCAAAACAATGCTGGTGGTGCATGGGATAACGCTAAGAAATCTTTCGAAGCAGGTGTGAAAATTGATGGTAAAATGACCTACAAAGGTTCTGATGCTCACAAGGCAGCAGTAACTGGAGATACGGTTGGTGATCCTTTTAAAGATACTTCTGGCCCTTCGATGAATATCTTGATTAAATTAACGTGTTTGGTTGGTCTTGTGATTGCTCCTCTACTTGGAGAGAGCCACACTACTGAAGAGCACAACGAACCCGTTATCGAAGAGACTGAAGGTACAGAATCGGATGCAGAAGCAGAAGAAGCTACATCAGAGGATGGGGCAGCTGTGGAAGTTGAAGAACCAGCTTTCTCTTGGATTTCGTAAGTAACGATTAGTGAATACATTCAAATCCTGACCTCGCTGAGTGTCAGGATTTTTTTTGCACTAAAACTTAGGACATGGCACTTTTCTCAACTGCTGATTCAAGGGTGGTGAATCTTTTGCTGCCCAGTTATAAATGATTGAAATTTCGTGTGAACCAGTTGTGTTAGAAACTAATCTACTGACCGTAATATCGTAAGAATATCCCACTTTGAAGTTCTTGAATTCTGCACCAATAAGCAATGCGATGGCATCGTTGTTCTGGTAGCCTGGTTGATATGATTTAAAACCTGGAATACCTCGATACCACACGCCAAAAATCATAGGAGATCGGTAGTAATAAAACCCCACATCAAACTGGTCAAACTTCCCTTGTGCTTTATAGTTGAATGCAAAATTAAGCTCATCAGAAGCAGATGCTGTTCTTACGATATCGTTAACGTATAATTTATATCCTCCATGAACAGAAAACTTCATCGGAAGCGGGGCTTCATAACCTAATAAAGATTCATTGGGTTTATTGAGGTGATGCACCGCAAAACCAATCCATTTTGTGGGGGAATAGAGTAAAAACCCTGTTCCAAAGTCAAAGTTGGTAATGGGTTGATAGGTATTCTGTTCGATCGTTGTGGGTGCTCCATTCCTCACCAGCTGATCACCAAATGTCAAATCTGCGAAATCAATGCGTTTATGAATCACACCGTATTGAATTGCGGGTCGAATGTATAAATTTCGCTTTAGCTTAAACTGATGCGCTACTTGAAGGGCAAAATTGGTCGTTTTCAAACCTCCCGTACCTGCATTGTCATTGTAGAGATTCACTCCAACTCCCGTATTGATCCGATTGAAATTCATATCTACCGCTGCATTGAAGCTATTAAAAGCCTTGGGCACACCCGGCCATTGGTTTCTGTAGGATAGTGCCGCTCGGTTTTGAAACGTAGCTCCAGCAAAAGCAGGATTCAGGTATCCAGCTGCTGCAAAAAATTGTGTAAACTGCGGATCCTGCGCTCTAACGAGCGACAAATTAATCATTAGCAATATGAAAGTAATTCTAAGGAGCATCGGTTGGTAAAGATTTTAGTACGATAGAAAGATTATCTTGTTCGGTAAGGTCCTCAAAAGACATGCTGATGGTTTTGCTTTCATACCCTTTGGATTCAACAATGAGTTGATAATGTTCAAGAGGCATAGACAATAAGATGAAATTCCCCTTTCCGTTGGTTCTATAAATTCCATTCAGGTTCTTATCCTCTTCATTGATAATTGTAATTTTTGCATTGAGTGGTGCACCACTATCATCCAGTACATTTCCTTTGATTACTGTTTGAAAACTCTCGTGATCATAAATATTCACTACATAAATATCATCAGCTCCGAGACCACCTTCACGATCTGAAGAGAAAAAAGCTTGTTGTGAATTTGCTGACAAGCGATAATAAAGATCGTGCCCTAACGAATTAATTGGGTATCCGATGTTTTCGGGTTGTGTCCATGAACCATCTTCTGAAAGTTTTGCCTTGAAAATATCAAAGCCACCAATACCAATACGTCCATCAGATGAGAAATAAAGCGTCATATCGTCTACATGAAAGAAAGGAGCATCCTCATTTCCTTCTGTGTTGATCAATGGTCCCATGTTAATCTCTCTGCCCCAATCTCCGGTCGGTAATTTCCTGGCATAATATAGATCAAAACCTCCATATCCCCCAGGACGATTAGAACTGAAGAAAATCATATTTCCATCCGTAGACAAGCAAGCACTAGACTCAATGTGCTTACTGTTGATTCCTTCTGGCAATATCTTTACGTTAGACAAATTCCCAAGGGAATCACAGTCGGCCTCATACAAATCTCCTTGAATGATATTCTTGGGGTTGGTTTTGAAAAACAAGAACTTCGCACCGTCATAACTCAACGAAACAGCAGCGTCATGCAGCTTCGTGTTGATCTCCTCACAATTTCTGGGTTTATCCCATGACCCTCCTTTCATTCTTGCGAAAAACACATCCTGAAAATAGCTTCCTAAGTGATCCTTTTGTTGTGATACGTTATCTGCTCTTCTACTGGTATAAAACATTCCTGATTTGTCCGGCATCAATACTGGAACTGACTCCTGTGCGTCTGTGTTGATCGTACTTCCTAAATTATTGATCTCTACCTTTCGTTCTGCTGTAATCAACTCTTGCGCTTCATAGGCAATGTTCAAATAATTTAGAATCGCACCTTCATCAACAGACTTTTTCTTATCGAGTAATATTGTTTGCAATGAATTGATGGCGTCCTCAAACCTGCCGTGAATCAGATAAGCTCTACCCAAATAATAATAGTAGTTCTCTAGACTCTTCGTATTGTAAACATTTTCAATTAACTCCAATGCTTCCCGTTCATTACTTTTTTGGTTCAACTTACAAATGGCTAAACCAAACCTCACCTCATCATCGTTCGGATACTTTTCATACAACCCTAAAAAACGCTCGTTAGCATCGATAAAGTCTTCGTACTCAATACTCACAAATGCTTTCTTCAACTCCTTTTTATCAGACTTGTCCAACTTCTGCCCCCAAATAACAGATGCAGAAAGAACCAACGTTAAAACAACTATCAATTTTCTCATCACCTTAATAAATGTATTTCACCAACGTACACTTCTTCATTTCCGTTGGTGTATTTTACTTTCGCCTTCCAGATATATACATCCTGTTGGCATAGTTCTTCTCTGTAATAACCGTCCCAACCAATATTTGCATCAAAACTTTCAAAAATTAGTTCTCCCCATCGATTAAAAATCGAAAGATGGTAATTCTCTACTCCTTTAAACACCGGGAAGAAAACATCATTATCCACCGAATTAGGATCATAGTAACCCCCTGTTGGACCACTGGTATTTGGTGTAAACGCGTTAGGGAATTCAATTTCACCTCCTGTTTCGGCCACTACTGCTTGCGGGAATATTACTGTGTCAGGACAATTGTGTTCATTGTTTGCGATCAGCATAATGTCATAAAGTCCTTCTACACTATAAAAGTGTTCTGGATGCTCATCTGTGCTTATAGTTCCATCACCAAAATCCCAGGTATACTCATCAGCATAACTCGAAAGGTTGTACAGCTGCACAGGTTCATCGGGTACATAAACCTCTGTGGGAGAATACTGGAAGAATGCAACAGCGTATTCATAAACATGCACAGAATCCATCATTACAAAGGTTTGCACACCTCCAGGCCCCGTAAGTGTTACGGTAACGGTATAATCTCCCGCTTGATGATAGGTATAATATGGGTTCTGTAACGTAGAAAAACCTCCATCGCCAAAATCCCAGTAATAACTATCTACGTACAACGAACTGTCATAAAACTGGATGGTAACGGGTCTGCAGCCCTCACCCGACCCATATATATGTGGCTCAGGAAGCGGAGGAATGATGGTTATCGTTTGTGTACTGGTATCGCTACAAAAATCACTTGCTACGATCAACTGAACCTCAAAATCTCCCCAAGTAACGTAACTATGATCTGAGGGAGTGAAGGCAATCGCAGTATCTCCATCACCAAAATCCCAGTAATAGTCCCACGATCCGGTGGTACTTGCATTGTTAAAACTCACGGTTGTAGACGGATACGTCTGTGTGAAAGGTGTTGGCGTAAATAACGAGTTAGGAACGGGGAAGACCAAAATATCCTGATAAGCCGTATCCTTGCAACCCGCAGCTGAAGTAGCAATCAACTGAACGGTATAGATAGAATCTGTTGTTCCAGGGTTAAAAAAGAACTCATTGGGGTTCTGCTGGGTCTCCTGAAAACCGTTATCATAATCCCATAACCATTGCGTTGCATTGATAGATTGATCTGTAAAGAACGCGTGAAATGGCGTACACCCAGCGGTATCTACCGTAAAAGCTGCCGTAATCTCTGGGTAAACGGTAATGGGTATAGTAGCTGTATCCGCACAACCATTAGTGGTAGATGCTATTAATGTAGGGTTATATACGATATCTCCTGCAGTTTGGTTTTCATAAAAATATGGAAAGTTTGTCTGAGTTGTTGTGGAGGTATTCCCATCGTCAAAGTCCCACGAGTAGCTCGTTGCATCAATAGATGTATTCTGAAAACTGAAGTTTAGTGGAGCACAACCTACCGTGGTTGAAGGCACAAATTGAGCAATCGGAGTGGCATAGATTAGCATCTCCTGACTTGCAGTATCTCTACATCCATTGGCCGAAATGGCTATTAACTCGACATCATAAATGATGTCTGCCGTGCCTGGGTTGGTGAATGTCTGTGTAGGATTTTGCAAAATGCTAGTAGAACCATCATCAAAATTCCAGCTCCATTGATCGGCATTAACCGACAAGTCGGTAAAATCTCCAATAAAAGGTTCACAGCCTACCGTGTCTACCGTGAAATCAGCAAAAACTTCAGGGTACACCGTAATCGTAACCTCTGAGGTATCCCTGCACCCATCATCTGTAATAGCAATCAAAGTTGGGTTCAGAATCATATCTGCAGTAGTTTGATTCTCATAGGTATGGTTGTGTGATGCGAGAGTAGTGGTAGACGTGTTCCCATCATCATAATCCCACTCGAATGTAGTTGCACCGATAGAAGTATTCTGAAAAGTGACCTCCAATGGACCACAGCCATCTGTAATGGGAGTATTAAACTGTGAAGTAGGGTTTGGAAAGACCTTGACCTCTCCATAATTGGTATCCTGACAGCCAAAGGGAGAAGTTGCAATCAGTTCCACAATGTACGTCACGTCATTGGTTGTCCCGTTCGTATACAAATGACTAGGCGAAACACCCGTAGCTGAATTACCATCGCCAAAGTCCCACTCATAAGTTACTGCCCCCACAACCGTTGGGAAATTTACTTGAAGTGGGCTGCATCCAGAATCTGGAACACTTGTAAAGTCAAAATCAGGCAATGGATAAACGGTAATGTTTTGCGTGCTAGTATCCGTACAACCATTGGAAGAAATCACCACCAACTCCACGGTATAAACATCAATGAATTGGGTGGTATTTATATACTGATGAGTTGTATGATAGGCTACATCCGTATTCCCATCTCCAAAATCCCACTCATAGGTTTGTCCTGCTGAACTCAAGTTCGTAAATACCACATCTAGTGGAGCACAACCTGGAAAACCATTGTGACTGAAGTCAGAGGCTACACCAAAGTAAACATCTACCGTTCCATAGGCAGTATCTGTGCAGCCAAAGGTGGTACTGGCAATCATCTCAACTGTATAGGTAGTATCAGAGGCAGTAGTGTTCTGAAAAAGATTAGTTGGATCAGCATTGGTTGAGGTATTACCATCTCCAAAATTCCATGTATAGCCTGTTGCTCCAGAACTTTGATTCGTAAACTGTACAGGAAGTGCCGGACAACCTGCATTCACATCTTGGGTGAAATCCGCAACTGGAACAGGTTCAACATCAACTGAAATTGTGTTTATGCTGCTACAATGAGCTGTGGCTACTTCGAGCGTAATATCAAATGAGCCATTTGAGTTGTAGGTAGTAGTCGGGTTCTGTTGGGTAGAATTGTCTCCATTTCCAAAATCCCAATCCCAAGATACAATTGGATCTCCTGGGGAAGAGGTAGATTGATCTGTAAAAGTGGCCAAAGCATCTTCGCACACACTTTGAGGAACGAAGTCAACTACTGGAGACTCAAATACATTTACTGTGGCGGTGGCCATATCCGAGCAACCATTTAATGCAGTAACAGTAAGTGTGGGAGTATACGTTCCGGGAGAGTTGTAGTCTTGTGCGGGGGGCGACAATCCATTAAATGTGTTGCCATTATCAAAGTCCCAATCCCAATCAATTGCATCGATTGAAGCATCGGTAAAATTTACGGTCAATTGATCACAACCCTCATCGTTGTCCAGCACAAAATTAGCTTGAGGAATTGGTCTTACATGAATATCTAACGAAGTAGTGTCCGCACAGCCATTCGCACCGCCAATACTTGCTGCCAATTGAATCGTATAATCTCCGGGAGCCACATAGGAGTGCGTTGGATTGGCACCGAGTAGCTGCCATCCACTTCCATCGCCAAAATTCCAACTGAGGGTATTAGCTCCTCCCGTTGACACATCTGTACCTGTAACGATGGCACTGGCACATACCGTATCTGTTGACAACGTAAAGGCTGCCGTAGGAGGTGGAACAATTTCGATGGTGATATAAGCCGTATCCTGTCCACAGAAATTACTGTCGATCATCATGACATCGTAAGTTCCTATTCCGGGATAATCGATTACATGAGGAAAAGTGGGTGGCCATGGCGTCCAGTCTACGATACTATCATAGCCAAGTCCCCAGTAATCTCCAAAGTTCCAATACTCCTGTCGTTGGAAAGTATTTCCTTGAGCTAAGCAATTTCGTTGAGTGGTGTTTTCAAAAGACACTGTAGTCTCCGGAAAGCAGAGCAAAACATCCGAAGCAGTAATAGCGGCTTCATCCAAATCCCAGATCCGAATAGGGTTGAAGGTAGCTTCACTAAAACCTCCCTGGGCAATGTTACATTGGTTTTCTGCCACTAGTGAAACCTGCGTCTCACAATCTACGGCTCCTTGCAGGTAATCGTGCGTAACGGTATCTCCTGAATTGGTGTAATCTAATACCAGAGCGGGAGAGCCATCTCCGAAATCCCAGGTAAAAACAGTAGTTGGCGACACGTTTGTGCTTGAGTTAATGAATTGTAAAGGTGCGGGAGCACACGTCTGGGTTACCCCTCCAAAAGGAATCTGAATGGAAGCGGTAGTCGGTTCTTCCATAATAACGGTACCTGTAATTACACAACCGCTTGCCGTTTCCGTAAACGTTACGGTGTAGGATCCAACCGTTGCACCATAAACATGAGACAGCACTTGCGGTGGCGCAAATGCTCCTCCGGATTCTATTGGACTACCATCTCCCCAATCAATAGTATAAGCTCCAAAAGTTGTGGCGCTCTGAAAATTGAGGGTATAGTTTGTTCCGAAGCAACTTAGCCAAGTAGGTGTTGGTGTTAATACACCATCTCCATCATAAGCTTCGCATTGCGCAAAAGCACGATTCGCCCATCCCAACATAATCGTTGAAAGAAAAGCAAGCAGGGCAACTCTCATAATATTTAACAATCCAACACGCACCTTATAAAAATAAGACAATAATCTCACTTTTCAAGGGCAGCAAACACTTAAATGACAAAATGATTCCAGCACACTACAAGAATTGTAGAGTATCGGATCAATAGGCGTACATCACGTACTTAATTACAGTAGAAGACTTACTGGAAACCTCATTCGGAACATCTTCTCCTGGAAAAATATCGATATTCCATTCGTCTGTAGGCTCATAGGACAAATCATCGATCTCGTAAGAATCACCATAATCACCACTACAGTCTCCATAACACTCAGGGTACAGGTAAAGATCATCCTCAGTAAGGTTCAGCACTCCACATCCAAACCCAACCGGATTAACTTCTATTTCATCCCCATCTTCCGTTTCATGCGTATAACTGAAGAACACGACCTGAGTTTTATAGGTAATTTCACCATCTTCTTCGTAAATCACATAAACCCTTGGTGCCCAAATTCCCAGAAAAACCGCTCCGACAATAATCACCAAAGAAATAATTCCAGGCAATTTTTCATTATCAGGGAACTTCTTTTTGAAGGTAGCGGCCATCACACCCATCAACGCGATCGGTAAGACAATAATCAAAATAAGAAATAGTGTAAAACTCATAGTTGTTAATTTTAGATGGTATAAACTTAAGAAAAAATACAAAATCAAATTATGTTGAAATCAGTAAAATTATCGTCATACCTTAGTGGTTACATTTTTCTACCAGAATGAAAACAATTTTGACTTTTCTTGCAGTGTTTCTTGTTGTGAAAACATGGACACAGGAAAATTATTCCTTGCAGATGCAGCGTGGTCATACTTTACCTGTTTCATGTGTTTCTATGCACCCCGAATTACCCATTGTCGCTACTGGTAGTCAGGATCACTCAATCATTTTTTGGAATACGGAAACACAAAAGCAGCTTCAGTCCATTAATATTGCAACCTCCAAAGTGATCAGCGCGGATTATAACAGCACAGGAGACCAACTGCTCATTCTGACGGCAAATGGAGATGTTCTTTTGTATCGTATTGCAAATGCTGAAATTGTAATGCAAAAAAGGTTTAGTTCGAAACTAGGCTATATTCTGTCGTGCTCATTCACACAAGACCCAAGCACCATAGCTATTGGTTCCAATCGGGACGAACTGTTTCTATGGAATATTTCAACGGATGAAGTGATACAACAAGCGAAAGGTTTTGACACCTACATTGGTGGCAATACCATTAGTACGGGTGGTAAGTATGGCATTCAGCTTAGGGGTGCCAAGGACTTCCAACTGATTAACTACGAAACGCAAGACACTACTTATTTGGCTTTTGACAAACCTAATAGCTATCAGTTTAATCCAAAGTCAGACCTTCTAGCTGTAGGTTCAACCAAGCTGATTGCCAGTGTCTTTGATGTTAAAACGGGTCAACTCATCCAGCAAATTGAACCCAACCCAGAAAACAAATGTGATGGATGTGATCTTCGCGTCTTCTGGAGCCCTGACGGCAAGCAACTTGGAACTTTCGATCACAAAAACGGACTATTTGTTTGGGAAGCTCCGTTTGAAAAACCACTTTTCTCAATTGCAATAGACCAACGTGTGGAGCACAGCTTTTATTCGAATACCGGTCGGTATATTTTACTATCAAATGATAAAGAAATTTGGATTGCGGATACGAAAACAGGCAAACTAAAACAACATTTCATCAATAATTTCTTGGTTGATTTCTTACCTAAATTTTCAAAAAACGATCAGTATATTTTTGTTCCTGGTCCCGTATTTACACTTCAAAAAATAAGCTTGTCATCTGGTAAAACCGAAGATCTCTTCGCTGGAGCAAACAATCAGGAATCGAATCAACTGCCTTATGATTATCTCGATTGGTATGAGTCGGGCAGCCTCAAACACTTTAAGCCACTTTCACCCATGATTTTGTCGAATCAACGTGATTTCATGCTCTTTGGAAAAGTAGGCTTAAGCGTTCAGAAATTAGATCTACAAAAAGGAGCGATCTCCACCTTAGTAAAGTCTGATAAAGCCATTACGGCTCTTGCCATTTCAAATAATGACAGTCTTTTAGCTATTGGAGATGCTAACGGAAAGCTCATCCTCTATAGCTTATCCCAACGAAAAATCACCCTGTCCGCTCATGTACATAGCAACATGATCTTTGATTTATCCTTCGATGCGGCTTGTACCAAAGTCATTTCGTGCGGGTGGGATGGGCGGACCTACGAAACAGCACTCTCAACTGGAAAAACAGACTACATTACGGAAAGCTCAAATGCATCCAACAAAATTGAGTTGGATGGTCAAGGGCTATATTACTTCAAAGCCAACCTCGATCACTCCATTACAATGCACGAGTCCGATAGTCACTTGGAGGTCAGGCGATTCATCGGACACACAGATAAAGTCAATGATCTTTTCTACGACCAAAAATCAAAACAGCTCTACAGCTGCGGGCAGGACGGTTCGGTAAGAATCTGGGATGTTGCTTCGGGATTAATCACTAAGAAGTACTACTTAAAAAATCGTACGCCTGCTTTGTCACTCGCAAAACACCCAACTTCACGACAACTGTATGTAGGAGGACTTGATAGACACCTGTACCATATTGACCTTGACCAACACAAACTGACCACAAGTGTTTTTGTGCACAATAGTGGCATTGCAAATCTTAAGTATCTCAATGAAAAAACCTTGGCGGCACGTGGACTTGATGGTGTGGTTAAGTTTATTTCACTAGGGGAGACTTCAGAAATGTATTCGCTCTACCTCTATCCAAATAATGAATGGCTTGCAGTTGAACCTCAGTCCATGCAATTTGACGGGACCAAAGAAGCCATGGAACAAGTGCATATCGTAAAAGGTACAGAAACTAAAAACATCGGTAATCTTTTCAACCAATATTACACGCCCGGATTGATTCTTCAGCAACTTGAAGGCAAGACAAAAAACACAGACCAAGGCAGGAATATCGAAGACATTCTGGAAAATGGAATTGATTTTGAATTGGCGATCCTCAATAAACTTGATGAATATTTTATTCCGAAAAAAGACTCCAATCACGTTGCTCATCGTTCAACCGCATCAATCAGGATTGAATTTGAAGAAAACTACAAGTATCAGGACATTCTTGTCTACAACAACTCAAAATTGGTGCTAACGCAAACATCAGATGAAGAGGTTGCGTTTAGAGGCAGCAAGCAGAACATAATTATTGAAATCCCTCTCGTGCCGCAGCAAAACGTGATCGACATCAAAGTCATCGACAAACAGCAAATTGAGCATTCGCACTATCCGCTTCAAATTACTTTTGACACGGTTGCAGCGAAAACAGATTTGTTTATTCTGAGTTTGGGAATCAACCAGTACGAAAACAAAAACTACAACCTCAAGTATGCTAAGAACGATGCTTCTCAGTTTGTTTCGTCACTCGAGCAGGCTGCATCATCCCTCTATGAGCAGGTGCACACTTTTGCGCTGGCTGACAAAAAAGTGACCAAAGAAAATGTCTTGGAGATGGTGCAAGAAATTGCTACTACCATTGGCCCCGAAGATGTTTTTGTCTTCTATTATGCTGGTCATGGTGTGATGTATGAAGAGCAAAGCAAAGACAATGATTTCTTCCTTGTGATGAGTGACATTACCAACCTCTATGGTGGAAAAGAAATGCTGCTCGAAAAAGGATTATCTTCCAAAGAACTTCTTGGCATTTCTAAGCAGATCGTAGCACAAAAACAGGTTTTCTTTCTAGACGCTTGTCAATCTGGAGCAGCTTTAAACGTTCTTGCAACACGAGGTGTTAGTCGAGAAAAAACATTGGCTCAACTGGCGCGCAGCTCTGGCACATTTTTCATTACAGCGAGTCAAGATGTAGAATATGCCAATGAGTCTAGCAGTTTGGAACACGGTCTTTTTACTTATGCAATTTTGGAACTCCTAACAGGAAAAGCTCCAACTTATGCGGATGATGTTTTATCCATGGGAGAATTAAAAAATTATGTAGAACAGCGCGTACCAGAACTATCGGCAGAGCATAAAACAAACCCACAATATCCTACTGGATACAGTTTTGGGAATGATTTTCCGATTGGTGTGTTAAATGCCAAATAATAAGTCGATGGAATAGCAAACGACTTCGGTACCGTTTACGATGGTGATGAACTCCATTTTTCCGTCTTTATTTAGATCC
The DNA here is from genome assembly GCA_964387945.1 of uncultured Flavobacteriales bacterium. Lineage (GTDB taxonomy): Bacteria > Bacteroidota > Bacteroidia > Flavobacteriales_D > Parvicellaceae > Parvicella. The sequence continues at coordinate 57,889 of CAYLYX010000009.1, forward strand.
CCCATACAGCTCCTGATAGATCCTGGTTGCGGAAAATCGGGCACTGGCTTAAACTGATGCGTGTAAAGATGAACCAATTGTAGCTTTTCGTTGGCAAGGTAGGTATACTTGTTGGAGGCTCCTACCGTGCGAAAGTTATCATAAATATCAAAGTCAAAAATCTCGGAGAAAAACATTTTCTTGTCTGGGCCGTATACGGACAGCTTATTGGCAAACGAGACGATGAAGTCTGGTAACTTGTCATTTTCCAAATCAACCACCATATGATTATAGCTGTGCATTGAGCTATCTATTACAACGGTCTTGGATTCACCCTCCAGTGGCATTTCAACTATCCTTCCTGATGAGTCCTTATAAATGTATTTGGTTGTAGCCATTGCGGTCCCTACTTGCAAATAAACATTCTCTTTTTCAGGTGTATTGATTTTCGCAGTAACATTTACATTTTCTCTCAACTCACCCTTTCGGTTATAGAGATAAACATTTCCTCCAATATCGTTTACGGCAATGTAATCAAGCCCTTCGATGACAAAACGTTCTGCCGGATTAAGCACAATTTGCGCTGTTGTGTTAATGATCCATCCTTCAACTTGTTTTCCTTCTTTGCTGTAATTCAGTAGCTGCTTATCGATTGTGTTGATCAGGAATCGATAGTTTCCATTGTTCTCATAATCAAATACTGCTACCTCATTAGTTGCTTGGCTCGGCAATTTGATTGGGAAGCCAGTCACTTCATTTCCGTTAATATCGAGTAGGTGAATTTTTGTTGCTGTGTTGAACAACATTTGGAATTTTCCATTCTGATATACATCAATTTGCTTGATTTCACCGATGATTTTCTCGTTAATCGGCTTGGACCATTTGTGCTTACCCGTGGCGCTCAAGAGAATCACGTTGTAGTTCTTATCCTGCACAACCACCTCGTGCGTACCTGTTTGGTGATTCTTCATTACTTGTGGATTGGAGACTACACTATGTTGTAAGTTAAAACTCCACAGCTTCTGAACCACACCTTCTTGCTCATTCGCTTGATTGGTGTTAATCGCTACTGAATGATATACCAACTGGTCTTTAGTGAAACTGCCCTGCCAAATCAAACCGTTTAGATCATCTATTTTTTGCTTGATCTCTGTTAGTTTGGGAACATATTCTTCCTTGAAATAAACAGCAGCATTGTCAAGTAGTGAGTTCCAAGCATAATAAACATCTACAGATGAATAATTTGCCATTAATTGCTTCGCAAAGTTGATAAAACGATTATTCGGAATACTGGATTGACTCGCTTTATATTGATACGCCAATTTAGAAATGCCTTTATAGGTAGAGATCACCGCATAATCATGCATTCTAGAGAAATACAAGGGTTGCGATGTGGTATCGTTGATACCCAATAGCGTTAAAAAACTCTTGTTTTCAACCAAATAAAGATCTGCATCATAAACTTGCTTATGCAACGAGTCTGAAAGTCCAAAAGAAGAGAGTACACCTACCATATTTGGCGTTCCTTCGCACCCAATAAAATAAGCATTGTCTTTACTCTCCTCGTTACCAAACTCAATGGTAATGATCTCTCCAGTAATCCAATTGGCAAAAGTAGATTTGGGCTCGCAATCACATTTAGCGGCTATTTCATCCATTTGATACGTGTCTATCCGATCAAGAAATGCGCCTGCATCGTGAATCGATCTACGCTTCAAGCTCAGTAAATCTGTCGGCAATAGCACCAACGACTTTGAATTTTGCGCTTTTTGTGATAGGATATTGTCAAACCACGCATTACTGGCATCTTTTGAACTCAACCCATTGATGATTACCGTGTTGGACTTTTCGTTAACATCCAGCGCCATCCATGAAGGAAGAACGTTTCCGCTGCTCCAGCTCTCCAGCGCACTCTTTTGAAGGTATGGCGTGAGCATCGATCCCAGTCGCTTTCCGTTAATGTAGAGGCTGAGACCTAGGTTACTGGAGGTTGAACTTCTCAGCTTAACAAAGGTAGAATCATTCAATAGACTCTGATTATCTTTCCTATAACTAATGCTAGACTTAATCAGGTTTGCATCTGTGCTGAACATCACAAAAGGAGAATTATAGGCTAGAAAATATGCTTTCTCATCGACTTTCATTTCAAACAATCCTTCCGACAGATCTTTCAGTTCGAAACTTTGCTTCAGCACTCCTTGCAAGGCACTGTAAACTTCCTCAGAACAGCTGGTAGATATAAAAAACTGTATTCCTCCGTCTCCTGAGTGCAGCGATACCACAGCCGTTTTCTGACCTAGTAAATCACTCGTTTCTGGATTACTACTCAATACCGAATCGACACTTTTGAGAGTTACGTCAAACGATTGAACTTCTTCAATAGAAAGCAAGGATGAATAGACCAAGTTTGTTTCCGAAATACGAAACCACGACTTACTTAAGTTGTTGGATTCAATAATAACGGCCGCATCCAACGGCACCGACTCGATAGGGTCCATTGCCAATTCTGCCTCATCCTTTAAGAACTGGAAGGCAAAATAGGTGCTCACCACGGTGGCTAAAATTACTATGACAACGACTACTTTTTTCACTACTTTTCTATTAGGGTAAAGGTAAAGTCTCTGACTGGTGATCCTTTGCCATCTCAGAAATAGTATAAACACGAAAACGTGAAAAAGACAAAAGATCAACTCCTGAACATGGAGCTGATCTTCTAAGTAGTTGGTTAGGCCTATTTCTCGCTAACGGCTGCGATGGATTCTTCCAAAAGTCTCTTTTCTTTATCCATGGCCGCAGTGAGTGGAATTCTTTCCAAACTATCAAAGGCAACAATAAAGGCGGTTTCGAAGTAATCCTCCTGCAACATTTTCAGTGCATCCTTGGCATCTTGTAGCGTGTAGAACCTACCGTAAGTATATCGGTAATAGCCCTTTGGTGTAATGCTCTCGTCAACTTTCTTTGGAAATTCAAAGAATCGATTAACTGCTTCTTCGCTGAACACGCCAATCTGAATACTGTAGTAAAACTCTTCATTTTGAACCATCGTCAAGGCAAGTTCCATCTCTGCTTCAGACATAGGAGCAATCATTTTCTCGTCTTGTTGATTCTTGTTATCCAGCAGCACATAGGCATCATCCAGCGGAATTTCAACATGGTTAAAGTAAGCAACAAGTTCATTTTGGGTGTATCCTTTCTCTTCGAGTACGTACTGTAGCTTCATGGCAAGTAAGTAGTTTTCAAAATCGCCCACTTCGCAATGAGTGGTGGTGCGAAAAATCTTATATGAACTTTCAAATTGTTTTACAACTGCATCTTTATCAGCATCATAGATTCTTACTCGGAAGCTGAGTCCATTGGACAAAATAGAGATTGAAAAAAGGCTAATAACAAGCAGGATTAGTACGGATTTTAGGTCAATAGTTTTCATGGCTTTTAGGTTTAAAAGGTTAGGTAATTGGTTCCTATCCATGCGGATAAGCAATGGCGCCATTAAAAAAACTCTGAATTCTGAGTGAGTGCGGGTTACACTCTATTGTATCTTACTTTTTCGTTTAAACAAAGGTTACACTAACCTACTGAAAAGCAGCAAATTAAGCGTGGAAAACTTAATTAAATTTGTGGCTAAAAATTGAAACCCAAAAGTGATAATATTCTCGCCCAGCAACTTAAAACTGAGTTCTTTGACTACGAACAAAATGAAACGTTGTGAATAATTTTGGATTTTTATTTCAAAAAACCAATCAAGATTACTTAATGTCGAAATATTATTCTATCAATAAGCTCTCTCGTTTCGTCCTTCGATGTAATTCATATACGCCTTATTGACTACTTTATTGCCTCCTGGTGTGGGATAATTACCGCTGAAGTACCAATCTCCTTTGTTTCCTTTGCAGGCACTATGCAGCCCATCGATACTTTGGTAAATGATTTTGACTTTGGCTGAAACATCCTTGTGCGTGAGTAATTCAGCAATTCGATCAGATATTTCATCCTCGGTAAACGGATCGTAAATTGCCTTCACACAGTTGGTCATTTCCTGATTGGGGAGTTCCATTTGTGCCTTACATTTTTGGTAAACCTCGTCTAGTAAGTTTTCCATTCCACGCTCTTTAATCAAACTAACAGCTGCTTGAAAGGCAATAAAGTCGCCCATTTTTGCCATATCAATCCCGTAGCAATCTGGGTATCGAATCTGTGGAGCACTAGACACCACCACAATCATATTGGGCTCTAAACGGTCTAGTATTCTCAGGACGCTTTGTCGCAATGTAGTCCCACGTACAATCGAATCATCCAGCACCACAATATTGTCCTCATGCCGCTTGATCGATCCGTATGTAATATCATAAACGTGCGCTACCATGTCATCTCTCGCATCGTCTTGCGTAATAAAGGTTCTCAGTTTTGCATCCTTTACCATGATTTTCTCAACACGTGTTCTAATCGATAGTATTTCTTTCAAATCATCGGCACATGGGTGCTCACCCAAGGCTTGTATTTTTCGAGCTTTTACACCATTTAAGTAGTCCTCTGTGGCCTTAAGCATTCCATAATATGCCATCTCTGCGGTGTTCGGGATAAAAGAGAAAACTGTATTTCTCATGTCATAATCAATCGCCTCCAGCACTTTAGGTGTAACCAATCTTCCGAGCTCTAGCCGCTCTTGATAAATGTCTTTATCCGTTCCTCTTGAAAAATAGATCCGCTCAAATGAACACTGCGTTTCGGGCAACGGTTCTTTTACTAGTAACTCACTGGTCTCACCTTTTTTAGGAATGATCAGCGCATGCCCCGGTTTTACTTCCTTGATTTCCTCCCACTTTAAGTTGAAAGCTGTTTGAATAACTGGTCTTTCTGATGCAACAACAACATATTCATCATTCTCAAACCAAAAAGCAGGTCGTATTCCAGAAGGATCGCGCAACACAAAAGCATCTCCATGGCCAATCATCCCAGCCATAGCGTATCCACCGTCCCAATCTACTGCCGAATTCTTTAAGATTTCCTGAATATCAATGTTCTTGGCTATTTGCTCGGAAATTTCCTGATAAGAATAGCCTAGTGACTTATACTTTTCAAACAAACGCTGATTCTCTTCATCCAGATAGTGACCAATTTTCTCTAAAATGGTAACCGTATCTGATTTCTCCTTCGGATGCTGACCGATGTCTACCAATAGACCAAACAACTCATCTACGTTCGTCATGTTGAAGTTACCCGCTACTACCAAATTTCTCGTCATCCAATTGTTTTGACGAAGAAAAGGATGACAATTTTCAACCTTGTTTTTTCCGTAGGTTCCATACCTCAGGTGACCTAAAAACAACTCTCCGGTAAACGCCTCGTTCTGTTTTAGCCATTCCGTGTCTCTCAACTTTTCAGGGCTTTCTTCCTCCAACACTTTGAATCGTTTGTTGATGTAAGAAAACAGGTCTTGAATGGGCTTTTGGTCAACGCTTCTATGTCTACTGATATAGCGTGTTCCTGGCTCCATATCAAATTTAATATTCGCGAGTCCAGCACCATCCTGACCTCTATTATGTTGCTTCTCCATCAGGAGGTACATCTTACTTAACGCCCAAAAAGAGGTGCCATATTTTTCAAGGTAGAACTCTAGCGGCTTCTTCAATTTTAGAAGGGCAATTCCGCATTCGTGTTGGAGAAAATCACTCATGGCTGCAAAGGTAGAAATTATGTTTTTGTTAAACTCCAATTCTCACAACAAGAATGGAAAGAAAATAACAATCCTAAACAGACTTTACACCGTGCATCTTACACAACCAACCTAAATGACCGGTGTGAATACTTTCGTGACGAATGCTATGAATGATTGCGTCTCTTACGGTTTGAATCCCAGCAACGTTAAACGCCTTTTTTGTGGGTTGATCTAACTGTTCGTCAGATAGTTGATTAATGTGCTCCAATGTATTCAAATGAATTTGCTTGAAGCTGTCTAGCACAGCCTTAAAATCTGGGTATGCATCGGTCACCTCATTGTCTCCTCCCATACTGAAACAAGCAAACCAATCTTCCTTTGTTCCTGAACCGTAAGTGAGGTAGTTGGCCAAAAAGTTCTCTGACATCGCTAGGTGTCCAATTTCCCAAATGATAGAATTGAAACGCTTACCATCAAATTCAAACGTTTTGAAAGGATCGCACCCTTTCATCAGTGATAAATACCATTTGGTGAGCTCTCTTGCTTTATCCAGTTGTCTTGCTAAAATCTGTGCTTCTGTCATATTTCTACCAGTTTATGGGTTGTTTACCAACGCTCACAAGATAATCATTTGCTTGAATAAAATGTTTATTGCCAAACCATAAACCTCTATTGGCGCTCAATGGAGATGGGTGTCCAGACTTAAGTACGAGGTGTTTACTTCCATCAATCAAGCTGCTCTTCTTTTTTGCAAAACCACCCCAAAGCATGAAAACAACACGGTCACATTCTTTGGAGATGATACGAATCACCTCATCCGTAAATCGTTCCCAACCTTTTCCTTGGTGCGATCCAGCCTGATGAGCCCTCACCGTGAGTGTAGCGTTCAACAAAAACACCCCTTGATCTGCCCACCTTTCAAGATTGCCAGACGCAGGCATAGCCTTTCCCGTGTTTTCACTTACTTCTTTTAAAATATTTACCAATGAGGGAGGAAAAGGAATCCCATCGTTTACAGAAAAACAAAGTCCATTTGCCTGCCCAGGACCATGATAAGGGTCTTGTCCGATGATCACCACCTTGACATCAGAAATGGAACAATGATCAAAGGCAGAGAAGATCAACTGCCCGGGCGGAAAACACTTGTTCTTCGCATATTCCATCTTCACAAATGACTGTAACTGTTTAAAGTAGTCCTTTTCGAACTCCTGCCCTAGGTGCTTTTTCCAATCTTCATTAATTCGTACTCCCATAACGTCTAGATCCCCAATTCAGCTCTTCGTTTTTTGGTCAACGATGCTACCACTAAATCATGAGAATCTTTAATCCATTCCTTTATCAGTTCATCACTTACACCTCCGTTTACAACTACCGTATTCCAATGTTTTTTACTCATATGATAACCAGCGGTGACTTCTGGGTATTCTTCCCGTAACCGAATCGCTTTTTCTGGTTCGCACTTTAGGTTAATACTACTAAAAAGCTCAACATCAGTAAGTGCAAACATCTTACCTGCCACTTTAAAAACGAGGGTTCTCTGATCAAAAGGAAACTCCTCTGTTGTGTGAGGAAAGGAAAGACAATAATCTCTATACTCTTCTATATTCACGCCTATTCGCTGATCTTTAAAGGCTTGCTATAATCTATCGGAAGGACTGGTGATGACTTTACACAAGACAATACGACCATTGTTTGCATTTGGCGAATTTCCTCGATCTTGCTCAAGTTCTCAGTGATCAACTTATCAAACGCAGGAATATCTGGAACGACCACTTTCAGTTGATAATCAAAGTTTCCAGTAAGCTGATAACATTCAACCACACTATCAATATTCTCAATTTGCGCAATAAAATTTTGCATTGCGTTTGAAATCTGCCTTGTCAACGAAACTTGAATGAGCGCACTGAATCCCAATCCTAGCATCTCTTTGTCTACTTGTGCATGATAACTCTTAAGTAAACCTGCTTTCTCCAACTTCTGAACCCTTCCTAGTGTAGGTGCAGCAGAGAGACCTACTTTTTTACTTAGCTCAATATTGGTAATTTTTGAGTTTTCTTGAAGCTCACGCAATATCTTAAGATCAATTCTATCAATTTTCATAGCACAGGTTTTATCGTCCTCTCAAATATAAAAATAAACTCCAAGAAATTAGTACAAAGTTTTACTTTTGACATAGTATTGACTTATAAATGAAAGATTCCAATAAATCAGTGGAGAAAACTTCAAGAATTGCACACCGAAAAATTGAGCATGGGCATACACAAAACCTTCTGTTGCTGCACGGTTTTTTGGGAAGTCAGCACATTTGGGATCCATTGCTCTCAGCACTCTCTAAGTCCTTTAATGTCATAACCGTTGATCTTCCGGGTCATGGAAAGTCGCCCTGCCATGAAGAAATGCTCACCATGGCACAGATGGCGCAGTGGGTTATCGAGTTATTGGATGAACTTCAACTCAAGCAAACGCATATTGTAGGCCATTCCATGGGCGGCTATGTGGGGTTAGAGATGCTGAATCATTCACCTCAACGGGTGCAAAGCTTAACCTTACTCAACAGCACGGCTGCCGCTGATAGTGATGAAAAGAAGGCTGATCGACTTCGGGCGGTAAAAGTATTTGACTTGAGTCCAAGAGTATATATTCGAGAAGCAATTACCAATCTCTTTTACCCACCCAAACGCGATGAATTGCTTCAAGAGGTAGAACGACTGCAGGAGATCGCGCTTCAAACTACCGTTGAAGGGGCAAAAGCTTGTCTAAGAGGAATGAGAGAACGACATCCTTTCGTTGAGTTAGTGAACACCTCTCGCGTTCCTATTCAATATTTGGCGGGTGTGCATGACACAACTGTTCCTTACCCATCAATTGTTGAGCAAATTACGGGAGATCAAGTTCAATTGGTATCGTTTAAAAACTCTGGGCATATGTCATTCGCTGAAGAAAAAGTGCAATGTATAAATTCGATTGTTAACTTTATCGATGCACTATGAAACAACTCTTTATCATACGACACGGCAAATCTGATTGGAATCAGGGAGTCAAAGACTTTGACCGACCCCTCAATACGCGTGGAATGAAAGATGCGCCAAATATGGGCGCCTACCTGCTTGAGCAGCATACCTCACCAGATTATGTCTTGAGCAGTTCTGCCAACCGAGCTAAATCTACGGCTCATTTGCTCTTGACTGCCATGAACTTCAGTTTGAGTAAAATCCATGAAACTGATAAGCTTTATCACGCTACTGTAAACGAAGTATTAAGAGAAATTTCTTCTGTGCCCGATGATGTGAACACACTGTTTATTTTTGGTCACAACCCAGGGCTGAGTGATCTCGTCTACTATTTAAGTGGTGAACCCACCGAATTGAAGACATGCTGTGTTGGGATTCTTGAACTACAAGTTGATAAATGGAGTGAATTAAGTCGAGAAACTTGCACTCTAGAAGCCTATCTCTCTCCAAAAGAAATCTAGAAACCGTTTACCCGCTCTTGCATTCCGCTTACGAATTGAGCGCTACCGAACACCAATAACACCCTGTCAGACTGCAACTTACAGCGTTTCTTGTTCGTATATTTACCATAACAACGATTGCAGAATCTTTAAAACTTATTTGTTATGGAACGAAAGAAATCAAAAAAAGCAGATCTTGAGCGTAAGCGAGGATCAATACTATTGGTGGGGTTGGTTTGTGCCACTTCTACCGTACTCATGTCGTTTGAATATGCTCAGTTTGAAATGAACAACGGTGATGACCTGATGAGTTCAGTATCACATCATGAAGACGTTTGGGAGCTCATTGAACCAAAAATCGAGTACACCTCAACAAAGCAGCCTGAACCTGTAAAACAATCTGACATGGTTGTAGCGGATCCTGAGCCTGAGCCAGAACCTGCTCCAGACCCAGAACCAGATCCCGAACCAACACCAGAACCAGGACCTTTTCCTCCGGGACCTCCAGGACCACCATTACCTCCTCAGCCTGAGCCAGAGCCTATCTTGCCGCAGGTTCCCTATGAGGTAGTAGAACAGATGCCTGAATTCCCAGGCGGATTTGAAGCCATGTACGAGTTCCTTTCGAACAACATTAAGTACCCTCAAATGTGTATCGACAATAACGTTCAAGGAAAGTCATACATCAAGTTTACCGTAGAAAAAGATGGTTCTATCACCAATATGGAAGTGATAAAATCAGCACACAAATTACTGGACAAAGAAGCAGTAAGGGTGATTGGCACAATGCCTAAGTGGATACCGGGAAGACAGCTCAACAAGGTAGTTCGTGTGAACTATACCTTACCCATTAACTTCATTCTTGACAATTAATACAACATATTATGGAACAAAAAAAATCAAATAAGGCCAATCTCGAACGCCAACGAGGATCGACCATTCTCATCGGATTGGTATGCGCCACTTCACTGACCCTAATGTCTTTTGAATACGCCAACTTCGAAATGAATCAAACCGATGACTTGATGAGTTCGCACGAGAGCAAAGATATCGAATGGAAAATGACAGATGAAATAGTGATCTTTAAACCTGCCGCACCTGTAGAACAACCTAAAACAACTCATGTGGAAACGGTTGTTGCTGAACCCGAAATTGATGTAGTCGAAGAAGTAGAAGAAAAGGAAGAGGTAGAAATTGACTTAAACAACATTCCAGAAATTACTGGTGGGTTTGGTCAACAAGAAGAAACTACCGAATTGGTAAAAATGTCGCCCATCACTGAAGTACTGCCAGTTGCAGATGTAATGCCTGAATTTCCAGGGGGCACGAAAGAAATGTACAAGTTCATTTACAAGCACATTGATTATCCAGATCTTTGTTTGGAACTAGGTGTGCAAGGGAAGACCTATATTCAGTTTACGGTATGGAGAGATGGTACGATCCGTGACATCACCATCGGGCAGACTACACATAAACTGCTAGGTGAAGAAGCACTAAGAGTTGTTGACCTTATGCCAAAGTGGATTCCAGGGAAGGTTAACGGAAAGGATGTTAATGTCAGCTTTTCTCTACCTGTGAATTTCATTATTGAATAAAAACACATTAAACACACCGTTAAGAAGGGCATCGTCACGAGGGATTCGGGCGGTGCTTCTTTTTTTGTTGTTAGGTCACCTGTTACTTTTCTTGAAAGATGCCATTATAGTAATACATAAAAACCCAACGCCATGAAAACATTATTTACCTTTTTACTTCTTTGCCTTTCTGTTTTTTCTTTTGCTCAACTCAAAATCTCTACGGTTTCTGGAAAATCGGAATCGTTTCAACAATTAGTTCAATCGCTGATGGGAGACGGTGTGATCGTTACCAACATTTCAACCAACCAATCGGATGAATCACAAGCGTTCGGAATTTTTGAGGATCCAGGCAAAACATTTGGAATGGAAAAAGGAATCATTGCTACCACTGGTTCTATTGCTAGAGTTGCACAGGAAAATAATTTTGAAGGCATGACGAGCTATGCTGCCAACGACATCATTGAAGACGGTTGGCACAATCACAGCATCACGGGCACGAGAATTCCAGAACTTGAAAAATTGTTAGGCGGCACAAGAACCAACGATGGCATCATCATAGAAATGGACATCATACCAATGGCGGATACGTTGGCATTTTCTTATGTTTTCGGGTCGGAAGAATACGATGAGTACGTCTGCTCAGAGTTTAATGACATTTTCGCCTTTTTCATTAGTGGTGATGGCATTGACGGTGTGAAAAACATGGCTGTTCTTCCTGGCTCAACTACTGCCGTAAGCATTAATAATGTGAACAATGGAAATCCGGGCAATCCCTCATGTGAGCCTTCAAACTCGACCTATTACAAAAAGAATGACGGTGCTATTATTGAATACGATGGATTCACCCGATTATTGGAGATTAAGCAGAAGGTTACTCCGGGGAAAACGTACCACCTCAAACTTTGCATAGCCGATGCGAGTGATAATGCGCTGGATTCTGGAATTCTAATTGAACATACCAGTGTTGTTAGCTTTCACGAAGATTTATCGGTATATTTTAATACCAATAGCGCAGTACTTACTGCCGAATATAAAGATGAACTACAACGAGTAGTTGACCTCATGAAGCAACATAACGTTCGTAATCTAGTTGTGTCAGGACATACGGATGGAGATGGCTCAGATAAATTCAATTATAAACTGTCTGAAAAAAGGGCTGAAAATGTGGTTGATTACCTCCTAAGTCTTGGGCTTGAGCCAAGTCAAATCTCCGTAAAAGTGAGGGGTGAGGCAATGCCATATAGTGACAACTCAACCGATGAAGGAAAAGCTACAAATAGAAGAGTGGATGTTCGCCTACTCGGTAATTCTGAAAAATACCAACCGAACATCGAAGAAAGTGAAGCGGTTGATTTGGCCAACCTTAATCAAAACTATCCGAACCCCTTTTCCAACCAAACGGTTTTGGAGTATTACATTCCTTCCTCATCTAGCAGAGCAGAACTGATCATTACCGCACTGGATGGTAGTATAACTGATCGATTTGTTATCCTGCAACAAGGGCATGGAAAAGTAGCTGTAGATGGTGCCAAATATGCAACCGGAACCTACATGGCATCACTCTTTGTGGACGACAAGATGACCGAATCGATCAAAATGGTGAAGCAGTAATCGAATTGCGGCTTTATCCTTTACTGCTTAGTCTGATCTGACACAATGTGCAAATCTCTTTGCGGATAAGGGATTTTGACTCCATTTTCTCTAAACACGCGATCAATCTCAAATCGAATATCACTCTTGATGGTGAGGATATCCCACGAACGTTTTGCCCAGAAATACAACTGAAACTCCAACCCATTGTCTCCGAAATGGTTAAAAAGCACCAAAATCTCGCGCTCTTTTTCTACCATTGGATGCTGTAATGCCACACGATACAGCAGGTCCTTAACCATACCCGTATCCGTTCCGTAAGCAACAGATACATCTACATGAAAACGCGTGATTTTGTCGCTGACACTCCAGTTGGTCAAGTACTCTTCTGTGAATTTTGAGTTGGGAACAATGATGATCTTTCCTTCTGTGGTTCTTACGTGAGACGTGCGAATATTAATCTTTTCAATTCTGGCAATGTGTCCTTCTAACTCTACAATGTCGCCCACCTTAATGCTGCCATCATTTAAGAGTATAAATCCAGCCACGACATCGGTAAAGAACTCTTGTAATCCGAGACCAATACCCACAAACAAAGCACTTGCACCCCAAAAAATGCTGGAAATATCGCCAAAGATGACCTTTAAGATCATTATCAAGCAGATTGTGTACAACACATACTTCGACATCTGAACGATCGTATAGCTCCTACTCTCATCAATCCAATCTTTGTTCTTCAGCGCACGATGTAGGGCGAAACGCAAAATGTTCAGCACTACTCTAGCGAGGAAAATGAGAACGAAAACACTAAAGATCTGGCCAATTCGCAGGTACCTTCTTGTCTCTCCTAGTTTAAAAGAAAATAGTTCTATTTCGAAAATATTGGATAAGGAGAATTGATCATTTCCATATGTCAAACTGGCATAAGTGAATAAGACTGCTAAAGCAGTAACAAGTTGATTCAGAAGCTTTTTGATGTTAAACTCCTTTCCTTTGATTTTAAAGCCTTTATCCGAAACGACTTCTTCCCATCTTTTGTTGATCCACTTTCGTCCATAATAAAAGCCAGCCGCAACTACAGCAAACAGGATAACATTGATCAACCTCAATGTGTAACTGTCTGATATTTCCCAAATGTCGATCATCTTGTGACTACAATACCTAGTTTAGCTGCAAAAATATTCCTTGTATCGGTTAAATCTCTGATTTTCATTAAAAGATTGTCCATTTCGCCAGAAGCTAATGAATTTTTTAACTTTTCTTGATTATCTACAATCATATTTTCTAAAACCCTAAGTTTAAACATTGCAACAGATTGTTGTGCGGCATCTTTTACGCGATGAATTTCAAGTGTGGGCAGGATTCGATGTCTTTTTTCCCAATTTTCACTCACCACATCTCGAGGCGTAGAAATGTCAATTACGATCTGGCTCAGGTCAGCATCGTGGTGCTGAATGAAATGCTTATCACTCACAACCAAGCCCTTTTCCAACCCATCTAAAAATTCTTCAAAAATCCGTTGGTAAGCTGGGTTGTTAACCTGCAGTTCATCGTTAAGCAGTTCTTCGACTATATACTGACTCAGGTAATAGGCGACTTCCTCCTCCTCATTACTTTCATTCTTCACCTTCACGGGAATTTCCTGCGCGCCATATTGTACCATCAGCCGAACAAGATCTCGCTCCTGTATTTCTAACGTATGCTTTCCTTTGTCATCCTGCTTTTTGACAAGCGCTACTTGTGATTCCTCGGCTTGCTCTTCCTCCCTAGCCGCTTGCGTTTGGTCTTTTTTCAGGTTACTTCGCAATAACTTATTGACCTCATTGTGAAGTGCCTGTTCTGCAATCTCAAACAAATGCGAAGTCTCTCGGATGTAGACAGATCTTGTAATTTGATCAGGAATAACCGAAATCGACTTAACGATATCCTTGATGGTATCCGCTCGTTTTAAGGGATCATTTTGCGCATCCTTCAGTAGGACGCTCGCTTTGAAATGCAAGAAGTCTTGTTGTTCGCCTTTGATGTACTCCACCAACTCGCTATGACTAACCTTCTGCGCATAACTATCCGGATCATCACCATCTGGAAACAACACCACTTTTACGTTCATCCCCTGCTCAAGGATTAAATCAATACCTCTAAATGAAGCTTTAATCCCGGCAGCATCACCATCGTACAGTATGGTAATGTTTTTGGTATATCGCTTAATCAATCGAATTTGACCTTCTGTCAAAGCTGTACCGCTAGATGCCACTACATTTCCCACTCCCGCCTGGTGCATGCTGATCACATCCGTATAACCTTCTACCAAAAGACATTCATCTGCCTTTATGATTTCGTTTTTGGATTGATAGAGACCGTACAGAATCCTGCTCTTGTTGTAGATTTCGCTCTCAGGTGAGTTGAAATATTTCGCAATTTTCTTGTCGGTCTTGAGCGTTCTTCCTCCAAAGCCTAACACCCGACCTGTGATGTTTTGAATCGGAAAAATTACTCGGCCGCGAAAAAAGTCATAACTTCCTTTCTCATTGGTCTTAGTGAGCCCAGTTTTCTCCAGAAATTCTAGCTTATAACCTTTTTCTAAAGCAGCTTTTGTTAACGCGTCTCTTTGTTCTGGTGAATAACCTAAACTAAATTTTTTAAGTGTTTCGGTGGTAAAGCCTCTTTCTTTAAAGTAGCTCAACCCCACCGCTTTTCCTTCTTGGGTGCTGTGCAGTTGTTCTTCAAAGAACTCCTTAGCAAACTCATTGACCAGATAGAGACTTTCTCGTTCACCCTGTGCTGCAATCTCTTCTGGTGTTCGTTCTTTCTCTTCTATCTCAATCCCATACTTATTGGCTAGCCACTTGAGGGCTTCTACGTAGGTGAAGTGCTCATGCTCCATCAAGAAGCTAACCACATTACCACCTTTACCAGAAGAGAAATCTTTGAAAATACCCTTAGCTGGAGACACCATAAACGAAGGTGTCTTTTCATTAACAAACGGACTTAGCCCTTTGTAACTTGAACCAGCCTTTTTGAGCACGACAAAATCACCGATGACATCAATGATATCAGCCGACTCAAATATTTTCTCAACCGTCTCCTTTGGGATCATGTAGCAAAAATCGAAAATTTTTGCTGCTTAGCTATTGTTTGGGGATAAAAGATATCAACGTTTTAACGCCATTTCAACGTTTAGAACGTGTTGATTCGATCCAGAAAATCTGTCATTTTTCTTCTGGCTACCGGTACCATTTTTCCATTGTCTAGTACCGCCATATTTCCTTCCTTTCTGCTGAATTCTTTTAGGTGATGCTCTACATTTACAATGTAAGATTTATGCGTTCTGTAGAATACATTGGCATTTAGTTTCTCTTCGTAAACTTTGATGTTCTTACTACTCAAGTGACGCGAACCATCTGCCATATAGATCATGGTGTAATTATCGCTCGCCTCAAGGTAAGTTATTTCTTCATTTTTGATGATGATAAACCCATCTCTTGTAGGCACACTAATTCTGTCGTTTCCGTGATCTGCCTCCATTTTCTCCTGAAGCTCTACCTCATCGATGATTGAATGAATGCGCATGATCTTCTCCACGGCTTTTTGTAGGTCTTCGATGCTGATCGGCTTTTCCAAGTAATCAATCGCGTCTGCTTTGAAAGCTTTCAGTGCATATTCGTTATAAGCTGTTGTAAAAATCACTGAAAAGTCACGATCATCATAGCTCTCTAATAGAGAGAAACCATCCTCATTCGGCATAGCGATATCAAGGAAAACAACTTCCGGATCTTCTTCGTCTATCAGTTTTCTTGCCTCAGCAACTGAAGCTGCTAAACCAACAACTTTCAGCTCGGGACAAAATTCATCTACTAATATCTTTAAGTTCTCGCGAGCGTTCATCTCATCGTCAACGATAATTGTCTTTAGTGCCATAGTTGTAAGTTTTAAAGCCAAGCCCAATCGGCTGGTGGTGTTTATTCAAAACTATGTTAAATTATTCTAAATCGAAGGTGCTGTTGAGTAACTCGACACTCTTATTGAGTAACTGGTAGTTTGTGGATGCTAACTGGTAAACAGTTGGGTGTTGAAATATTGACTGTGGGCACAAAAAAACAACCTGCTAACCCTTTAATTTTGTTTGAGGTGAACTATTTTGACATCATCATATTGATCCCATTACTATGGGCAGGCTACAGAGGCTTCACAAAAGGAGTCATCATAGAAGTGGTGAGTATACTTGCCTTCGTACTTGGGATTTGGGGAGCCATTCATTTTTCTGATTACATCGCTGGGTTTGTGAGAGACAACATCAACAGTGAATACGAACCTGTTATTTCATTCTCTATTCTGTTTGTTGGAATCGTAGTGCTTGTTTTTGTCGTTGGGAAACTCCTAGAAAAACTGATTAACCTTGCACAGCTCAAATTGGCGAACAAAGTTGCAGGAGCCATATTTGGTGTCGGTAAAGTCGTACTTATTCTCAGCTTCTTAGTAATCATTGTCAACCAATACGATGCGAAATTCAAGTTTATTCCAAAAGAGGTGAAGGAAGGCTCCTTGCTCTACGCTCCGCTAATTGATCTCTCCAAAAAAGTGGTTCCAGCCGTAGGTGATAGTGACACGTTTAAGGAGAACAACCGCTTTGAAGAACTGCTCTCTACGGATAATTTATTCGCAAGAAATGACTAACTCCATTTGAAACCCATAACTTTGATCATCCTAAAAGTAGATCGTTATGAAGTTTGGAAAAGTAGCTGATGTTAAAGGAATTGATTTAACCCTTCCGCAGGATCACCCGGATACGCAACGTGTTTTTGACCAAGCCAAAAAAGGGAGGCCTTCTGGTCTTCCTCCTATCTACGTGGGATGTGCAAAATGGAACAAAAACGACTTGAAAGGATTCTACCCAAGAGGAACGAAAGATGAGTTGGGGTACTATTCAACACAGTTTAATTCCATCGAACTAAATGCCACATTTTATCGAATTTTCCCTCCAGAGCAGTTTGAGAAATGGAAGGAGAAGACACCTGCCAACTTTAAGTTCTTCCCAAAGCTCTCTCAGGAAATTTCACATTACAAACAACTGAACGATGTCGAAGAAGTGCTCGATCGTTATTTGCACTCTGCCGTACGTCTAGAAGAAAAGTTGGGAACCATGTTTCTGCAACTGAATGAACGTTTTGCTCCCAATCGCATGGATAAACTCACCAGATTCATTGAAATTTGGCCAAAGGAATTACCCTTAACGGTAGAAGTAAGACACACGGATTGGTTTAATGATTCCGCTGTCTTTGATGAACTGTTTAATTTGCTCCACTCTAATGGGATTGCCTCAACCTTAGTTGACACAGCCGGGAGACGTGACCTGATGCACATGCGCATGACTACTGCACAACCTTTTGTAAGGTATGTGGGAGCCAACCATGCTTCTGATTACGATCGCCTAACGGAATGGGTGGGGCGAATTGGAGAATGGATCGAACAAGGAATGACTGAACTCGACTTTTTTATTCATCAGAATGTGGAGGAGGCATCGCCCTTATTAGCCAGTCATTTTATTGGTTTATTGAATTCAGAATTGGGGTACAATCTACACGTTCCAGAAATGCCTCAAGACAAAAAGAAACCAAAGCCAAGCGCTAACACGCTGTTTGATTAGTATTATCTTTGAGGAATGTTGTTTAAGGATGTAATAGGAAGATCAGAACTCAAGGAACATTTGAGGCATACGGTGCAGAACAAACGAATCAGCCATGCGCAAATGTTTTTAGGAAAAGAAGGTAATGGTGGTATTCCGATGGCACTAGCTTATGCCCGCTACATCCTCTGCGAAAACCGCACGGAAGCTGATGCGTGTGGAACTTGCCGTAATTGCATTCGAATGGACAAGTTGGAGCATCCTGATGTTCACTTTTCCTTTCCTGTGCAACTCGTTTCGAAAAAAGTGGACTGTAGCGATGATGTGGTAAACAGTTGGCGAGAAATGATCTTGGAAAACCCCTATTTCTCAACTGGTGATTGGTACGATAAACAGCTCGGAAATAAGAAACAAGGGACAATTGGCACCAAAGAAGCCGAAAGCATTGTCAAAAAGCTTTCACTCAAATCCTTCGAAGGAAATTATAAGATTTTGATCATGTGGTTGCCGGAGTTGATGAACATTTCGGCTTCGAATAAACTCCTGAAGATCATCGAGGAGCCGCCAGCCAAAACACTCTTCTTATTGGTTTCAGAAAATTCTGACCGCATCATTACGACCATCTTGTCGAGAACACAGCTGGTAAAAGTACTTCCCGCAAAAGAAGACGAAATTGCTCAGTACCTAGCAGATCGCTATGAAATTTCAATCGAAGAGGCAACCAATTTTGCCCACCTTGCCGAACGAAATGTAGCTGAGGCAATTCATCTCATTAAACACTCGGAATCCTCTAGTTTCAACATTGAGAATTTTGTTCAATGGATGCGAATCTGTTACAAACGAGATGTGGCTGAAACCATTAACTGGGTGGACGGTATTGCAAAAGCCGGACGCGAAGACCAAAAATCATTCTTGAAATACTGCCTGCAGATGTTTAGGAATGCCATTGTGGGTCATTATACAGGAGGAGAAACGGTAACACTCACGGCCGAGCAAAGTGCTTTTTTGAAGAAGTTCGCCCCTTTTATCAATCACAACAATATTGTTCCGCTATCCGAAGCAATTGAGGAAGCGCATTACCATATTGAGCGAAATGCTAATCCTAAGATCATGTTTTTGGATGTTTCGTTGAAGATCTTCTTACAACTGAAAAAAGCCTAGTTTACATCGATTGTGTAGGCTGAGAAGAGATTTTTACCACCTCGTCAAACTCTTCAGGAGATAGATCATTAAAGAAGTAATTCACCGGATTCACCAGATTGCCTTTGTACATCACTTCGTAATGCAAGTGCGGTCCTACCGAAGCTCCGGTATTACCAACCAGCGCAATGATGTCTCCACGTTTTACTTTATCTCCTTTTTTGCATTTGTATTCGCTACAGTGTGCGTAACGTGTTTTGTATCCAAACCCATGATCCAAAATAACAATCTGACCGTAGCCGCTCATGGTTTTACATTCTTCTACCACAGCATCTCCTGTAGCAAAAATTGGCGTTCCGATATCTGCCGTGAAATCCAAACCAGTGTGCATTTTTAGGATTTTATAAATCGGATGCATTCGCATTCCAAATCCTGAAGCAATATGGGTTAAATCTTCATTGTGGATGGGCTGAATCGATGGAACCGACTGCAATAGTTTTTCCTTTTGCTTTGCCATGGCAATCACAGAATCAAAGCTGATGGACTGCGCATAGAGTTTCTTCTCAACGATGGCAATTTTATTGGAAATTTGAACCAACAAATCACCGTGATCCATGTTGAGCAATTCCTCATATTTTTGCTTATTTCCTCCTGTACCCACTTCACGCTTGTATTGCGGATAAGGATCGGCTCCAAAGATTAATCGATAGATATTGTCATCTCTTTCCTGAATCTCAGTCAGCACCATTTCCATGTTGTTGAGCTGCTGCAACTTCTCTTGCAACAAAGCTTCGGTTTGCTCATTCTCGAGCATCGCTTCCTTCTTGCCTCTTTCTTTGATATAATTATAGGAGAAAAACAAAATCAGTACAGACGCAACAAATGCCGCTATAGCATAATAAGAAAGCTTTCTTAGATGATCTTTCCAGGTTAATTCAACCTCGTCATAACTAAGCGTCTTCGGATTATATTTGTACTTAACCTTGCTCATTTTTTTTGGCGAAGGGACGCTAAAGTACTCTAAAAGGGCTTAAATCGCAAAATTAGTCTACCGTTTAACAATAATTAAGAGGCGATTACAACACCATTTTTCGGGTTACTTCCCAAAGCACCGCTCCACCACATACAGACACATTCAATGAATGTTTAGTACCAAATTGAGGTATTTCCACCACCTCATCGCAGACTGCAATTACCTCATCCTGCACACCCTCTACTTCATTGCCAAAAACCAGAGCTATCCCAGCCTTGTCCACTTCCAAATCATGCAGTGGGATTGTTTTGACCGCCTGCTCTATTGCACAAGTCTTATAACCGTCAGCTTTCAGTTTGTGGATCACGTCAACCGTACTTTCTACGTATTCCCACTCCACAGACTCCGTAGCTCCCAATGCCGTTTTTCGAATTTCACGATGTGGAGGTGTTGCTGTGATTCCACACAAATAGATTTTCTCAATGTTAAAAGCATCTCCCGTTCTGAAAAAGGACCCCACATTATTCAAACTTCTGATGTTATCCAGCACAACTACAATTGGGTGCTTGGGTTTTTGTCTAAACTCTTCCAGACTGTCTCTTTTCAGCTCATCTAGCTTTAGCTTTCTGTTCATAACTATTGATAATTGGCACAAATCTAAAAAATCATTTAGAAAGCCTTTTTTATCTTCGTGTGAAAGAGGACAGTAGTGGCAAAGAAAAAAGCACCATCCAAAGCGAAGACAGCAAAGGAAACCCCCTTAATGCAACAATACAATAAGATCAAGGCTAAATACCCTGAAGCTTTATTGTTGTTTAGAGTCGGTGATTTTTACGAGACGTTTGGTCAAGATGCCATTACCGCAGCAAACATCCTCGGAATTGTTTTGACGGCTCGTAATAATGGTTCTTCCAAGCTAGAGTTAGCTGGTTTTCCCCATCATTCTTTAGAAACTTATCTTCCAAAACTCGTTCGTGCAGGACAACGCGTTGCCATTTGCGATCAATTGGAGGACCCGAAGAAAACCAAAAAAATTGTAAAGCGTGGAGTTACTGAACTGGTTACTCCTGGTGTTGCCTTTAACGAGCAGGTTTTAGATCAAAAAAAGAATAACTTCTTAGCGTCCATTCACTTCTCGAAAAACAAAGCAGGAGTTGCTTTTTTAGATGTATCAACTGGTGAGTTTTTACTAGCGGAAGGCGGTTTTGAATACATCGAAAAACTCTTTCAGGGCTTTATGCCCTCGGAGGTGCTTTTTCAGCGAAACAAGGACAAACATTTTATTGAGAATTTTGGGGATAAGCATTACACCTTCCGTTTGGACGACTGGGTGTTTACTGAGGATTTTGCCTATGAGAAACTCCTGCGCCATTTTGGCACCAAAAGCTTAAAGGGATTCGGTGTAGAAGATCACCCACTGGGGATTGTAGCTGCCGGGGCAATTCTTCACTATCTTTCCGAAACGCAACACAACAAAGTTGCACACATTTCGAGCATATCTCGAATTGAAGAAGATCAATACGTCTGGTTGGATAAATTTACCATTCGAAATCTGGAAATCATCCACTCGCCCAACGAGGATGCAACCACACTTATTGAAGTTATTGATAAAACCGTTTCTCCAATGGGCGGTAGACTCCTCAAACGATGGGTGGTTCTTCCGCTCAAGGACACGAAACGCATCAACTCAAGGTTAGAAGTGGTGGAGTTCCTAACCCAAAACAGTCCTTTTTCTGATGAGTTAAATCAGCATTTGAGCCAAATTGGAGATTTAGAACGATTGATTTCTAAGGTTGCTGCTCTAAGAATTTCACCAAGAGAAACGGTGCAACTGAAGTACGCACTAAAAACATTAGAACCTGTAAAAGCACTTTGTGAATCTGCTTCACTGGAAGCATTAAAAACCATTGGTGAGCAGATCAACCTGTGTGAAAAGATTGCGGAACGACTTTCAAAAGAGATCAAAGACGATGCACCTGTTGTGTTGAGCAAGGGAGGTGTTATTCAGGATGGCGTAAACGAAGAATTGGATGACCTGCGTGCAGTAGCTTTTTCTGGAAAGGATTACCTCTTGAAAATGCAGCAGCGCCTTTGTGAAGAAACGGGCATTCCTTCGTTAAAAATTGCATTTAACAATGTATTTGGCTACTACATTGAAGTTAGAAATACGCATAAAGACAAAGTTCCAGAAGACTGGATTAGAAAACAGACGCTAACTCAAGCCGAACGCTACATTACAGAAGAACTAAAAGAATACGAAAGTAAAATTCTGGGTGCTGAAGAGAAAATACTAGTCCTTGAGGCTCGACTTTTTGAAGCATTAGTTTTTGCGCTATCAGAATATTTACAACCGATCCAGTACAATGCATCTTTGATTGCTCAGTTAGATTGCCTCCTCTGCTTTGCTAAGTTAGCCACAGAAAATAATTATACCCGTCCGGTGATTAATGACAGTAAAGTCATTGACATTAAAGACGGCAGACATCCTGTTATTGAGCAGAACCTACCCATTGGTGAAGAGTATATCTCTAATGATGTTTACCTCGATGAGGATACGCAACAAATCATTATGATCACAGGACCCAACATGAGCGGTAAATCTGCGCTACTTCGTCAAACGGCTTTGATCGTCTTGATGGCGCAAATGGGGAGCTTTGTACCCGCTAAATCTGCGACATTTGGTTACGTTGATAAAGTCTTTACGCGAGTGGGAGCCAGTGATAATATCTCCAGCGGGGAATCTACTTTCATGGTGGAAATGAATGAAACCGCTAGTATTCTGAATAACATTTCCGATAGAAGTTTGATCCTATTGGATGAGATTGGGCGTGGAACTAGCACGTATGATGGTATTTCGATCGCTTGGTCGATTGCAGAGTACTTGCACCAGCATCCAAAGTTTAAAGCCAAAACTCTATTTGCGACACATTATCATGAATTGAATGAGATGACGACTTCCTTTCCGAGAATTAAGAACTTTAACGTATCGGTAAAAGAGCTCAATAAGCGCATTATTTTCTTGAGGAAGTTGGTTGAGGGCGGAAGTGAGCACAGCTTTGGAATTCATGTGGCTAAGGTAGCTGGGATGCCGAATGAAGTGGTGAATAGAGCAAATAAGATACTAGCACGCCTTGAAAAGTCTCATAGCTCAGATGAACTGGCGGAAAAAACGAAAGGATTGGCGGCAGATGCCAGTATGCAGCTCAGTTTTTTCCAATTGGATGATCCAGTTCTTTCTCAGGTAAAAGACGAGATTAAAAATCTGGATATTAATACACTCACACCTGTTGAGGCACTGATGAAACTCAACGAAATCAAAAAGCTGGTAGGTGGGTAATAAAAAAAGCCTCCCATCTTTCGATAGAAGGCCTTAGCAATAAATTTTTTGTTCCTTAAATGGTGTTTCCAAACACACTTCCTGTTGCAGAAGTCGTTTCTCTAGGATTTACACAAAGCACAGGAATCTGATCTTCGTTAGTGATGATTTGCTGCTCGTATCGCGCTCCAATCATCCCCATCAACGAATTTCTGTGTAAGTTCATGATTGTAATCAGATCTGCACCAATCTCTCCAGCAAGATCTAACAGTTGATCTACGAAGTCTCCAGGTTTGTCTGCGATGTGTGCTGCACATTTCACTTTCTTCTCTGCTAGGTACTTCTTAGCATAAGCAATGTTTCCATTCAACTTATTTCTCAAGAACTCATCTGTTTCTTTTGGTGTAACGATGTGTACTTCGGAATCAAAATACTTTGCCATATCCGCAACGATTTCCAACTTTTGCTTGGTTTCGTTGTGAAGATCTAATGGCACAAGGATCTTATCGTATCCATCATTTTTATTCGTTCCTTTCTGTGTCACGATAAATGGAACTTCTGAGTTCGTAATCACCTTCATTGCGTAACTACCCGTTACACGCTGCCATCCACTTGCTCCGTGAGTCCCCATAATGATTAGACCTGCATCAATTTCAGCAGCTACATCACCAATGTCCTCAAAAATGTTTCCAACTCTCACAATAGAACTAACGGAAACGTCCTCGTTATATCTTCTCAAGAATTCAATTTCATCTTCAATCCTCTTGTGTGCTTTATCGAGATCATCTTTCTTCTCAACAATATTCAACAAGTGAAGCTCTGCTCCTACAGATTTTGCCAAGTCAGCTGCATGCGTCATTGCAGTGTGTGCTACTTCAGTGAAGTCAGTTGGCACCAAGAATTTCTTACTAATCATGGGTATTGTTAATTATTAATTTCAGTATTAAATCAGAACGTAATATTACGAATTTCTTTCTTCGTGGCAAAGATAAGCACTCAAATTTCACAAACTAGCTTTTTTTGTGCGATCAATTTTCTGAATTCTCATCAGAATTACTGCTGTCTACAGCTAATCTCCAAAACATAGCGCCTGCTGCAATTGGAAACACAATGGTAAAAATGGGGTATTTGCTTTTCATGTTCTCGTCTACCAGATGCCCACCAATTAGACCTCCAACGACAAGTAGAGCTATTCGAATTTTATTTTTCAAGTGAACTGCTTATGCGTGCTCCTCAAGAATATCTTCTACGGTAACACCAGCTTTTGAAGTACTCTCATGACCAGCGATATTTCCTCCGCCCATGTCACAAGTACCAGTAAACTCAGCTCCAGACTCAATGGCAAGTTTATGGGTAATGATTTTCCCATTTAGTCTGGCAGTCGCTTTCAGCGATAACAATTCTTCCACTTTGATCGTACCTTGAATTTCTCCTTCTACATCTGCATTTTGGCAAATGATATCACCTTCTACTTTTCCGTTAGCACCGATTACCAATCTTCCCTTGGTATGCACTACTCCTTTCACAAAACCATCAATTCTAAGGTTACTATCTGCTTTTACCTCTCCTTGAATACTTGTTCCTTCAACGATCCGATTCAGACGATCTGGAGCGTTGACACTCGTCATTTTACCAGAACTATTTGCATTTCCTTTAAACATTGTCTTTGCCATAATTTAGTAATTTGCCTTATTCATTTTTTCAATTTCGGTAATCTCATCCGCAGTCATTTCCTTCAAATAAACCCTAGAAAAATCTGCCAGTGCCAATCCATTGTTATGATATCCTCTAATGTTAGAGTGGTACATGGTGTAGTTTTCCGTATACCATAAAATCATTACTGGAGCATCTTGCATCATTATTTTCTCAGCTTCAGCGAAGTAATTGTTACGCTCAATATCATCTACTGTTACTTTACCGAGGTTATACAACGAATCAAATGCTGTATTCGTATACCTCATCACATTTGGGTAAGAAGGTTCGTTGGCGTTTGTTGGCACCTCACCTCCATAAAAAATCGAAAGGAAACTCTCTGGAGAAGGATAATCCGCTACCCACGCAGATCTGTAAATCTCAGATTTTCCAAGTTTAGAGTTTTCAATTTTTGTTTTGAAAGAAACTTGATCAATCGAAATCGTGATCCCCAGTGTCTCTTTGATTTGTCTTTCTAAATCTGTAGAAACCAATTTGTGCACATTTCCTCCCAAGTTGATTTCCAGCGTTACTTCAGGAAAACCTTCACCATTAGGATAACCTGCCTCAGCTAATAATTGTCTCGCCAATTCAGGATTGTATTCGTAACCTTCGATTCTGCTAAAGTCATAGGTGTTAAACGCAGGAATTTTTGGAGTGATTCCATACATCCCTGGTGTTCCTTGTCCATTTAAAACTTCATTCAGCAACGAACTTCTGTCAATTGCATAGTTGAACGCCTTACGTACTCTTACGTCATCAAACGGAGGTTGCGTACAAATGAACGCGTAGTATTCCGTACTCAAATCTGGTTGTCTGTCCAAAATCGTTTTAGGCGGATTGTTTTTAAAGTTCTCAATGTTCTCAGAAACTACCTGAGCAATTTTTGCTGATGGTAAACCATTGATCATGGAAAGCTTGTGCTCGTTAAACATTTCCAATTGCTCCAATTTACTTGGAACGAAAGCGAAATGAATTGTATCTAAATACGGCAATGAATATCCGTTTTCATCTTTACCATAATATTTTGGGTTATAAACCAAATGGATTTCTTTGGTCATGTCCTTTGGCTTGGTGAACAAAAACGGTCCACAACCTACGGTCATTTCCTTTCCATATTTTTCATAAGCTTCTCTTGGGATAATGCTCGTATTCGGCATGGCTAAGATGTAGATGAACGAAGACGAAGGTTGATTCAAGGTGAACTTTACGGTGTGATCATCTACTACCTCTAAACCTTCAATCTGATCAGTCTTTCCGTTAAAGAAATCCTCGGCTCCTTTAAGATAAGGCTTGATTAGTGAAGCATATGAGTACTCACATTCTTTGGAGCACAGCAACTCGAAGGTATAACGCACATCCTCAGCGGTCATTAACCTTCCAACACCACCTTCAAAACAGGCGTCATCATGAAAACGAACGTTATCTCTCAGGTGGAAAGTATATTCCGTTTTTGCATCGTTTACAGACCAATCGTCTGCCACTGCCGAACGAATACTATAGTCTTTTGGATCATACTCAACTAACCCATCGTGAATCTGTGAAACAACTTTTGAAGAAGTTACATCCAGTACCTCCAGCGGAAATATCGAAGAATACGTTTCGTCTTCACAAACGCTGATGCTTCCACCATAAAAAATAGTTTTTCCATCCGATTCTCTTTTGTTCACTTCTCCACCGTCTACACTATCACTCTCCGACTCACAGGACCCCAGCGCTATTACACCAAAACCGACTAGAAATAAGTTCCTTAACTTCATACAATTCATTAAAATTTAACACTCAAAGATAAAAAAACCATTTCACATAATCACTATCATTGTTCAACTTCGTAGCTTTTCGGTATATTTATTGGAGGAAACTAGAGGTACATCTTAAAATTTTGATCGTTTATCGAACAGAATTCGTTAAAAGAAAAAGTGAAAAATTGAAGGAATAACTTTGAAATTTGAAAAAATGAACTTAATATTGCCCATTGAAAAGGCTATCAACACATTGAAGATTTATATTAAAATGAGAAAATTACTTGCAGTAGTTGCTTTATTAAGCTTCGGTTTTGGGTTCGCACAAGACAACGAAGCGAGTATTGTGCATGAAGGACATTACCAAGGCAAGAACTTGTACGTTCAGAATCCATTTGCCGGAAGCGGGGTTGGATTTTGTGTTATTAAAGTGACTGTGAATGGAGATGTTACAACCGATCAAATTTCTTCAAGTGCATTTGAAATCGACTTTGGAAACCTAAATTTACAATTGGGTGATCCCGTGGTTGTAAAGATTGTTCACAAAACTGATTGTCTTCCAAAAGTTTTGAATCCAGAGGTTTTAAAACCAAAATCTACTTTCGAAACAACAAGCATTGCTGTTGAAGGAGGTAAAACGCTTAAGTGGAGCACTACTAAGGAGCAAGGTAAATTGACTTACGTTGTAGAGCAATACAGATGGAATAAGTGGATTAAGGTAGGTGAGGTTGATGGTATTGGAACACCAGGAGCCAATAATTACGAATTTCAAGTTGAGCTTCACTCAGGAGAAAATAAATTCAGAGTTAAGCAAATTGATTATAGCGGAAAGCCAAATATTTCACTTGCTGCTAAGGCAGACTCAGATGCTCCCAAGTTAGAATTGGTGAGCGACAAGTCAAGAGACGTTGAGTTTACTGGAAGTACGTTGTATGAAATCTTCGACACTTATGGAAATATGGTGAAAAAGGGATATGGACAGAAAATTGATTGTTCTAACCTTGAGAAGGGCTTGTATTATGTCAACTATGACAACACAACAGGAGATGTGTGGAACAAGAACAAAAATTAAGTTAAGCAATAAACTAGTAAATCCAGACTCACTTGAGTCTGGATTTTTTTTGCCCAAAAAATTTGAGAATGAAAAAGATTGAACACCTAGGTATCGCAGTCAAAGATTTAGAAAAGTCGAATGAATTGTTTTCAAAATTATTGAATACCCAACCTTACAAGGAAGAAGCCGTGGAGAGTGAGGGTGTTACCACTTCATTTTTTCAGGTAGGAGACAGTAAGATTGAATTGCTTCAGGCCACGAATCCTGATAGTCCAATTGCAAAGTTCATAGAGAAAAAGGGGGAGGGAATTCACCATGTTGCTTTTAATGTGGATGACATAGAAGCAGAGATTCAGCGTCTTCAGGATGAAGGTTTTGAACTCATTCATAAAGTGGCTAAGAAAGGTGCTGACAATATGATGATTGCCTTTTTGCACCCCAAATCTACGAATGGAATGCTGGTTGAAATTTGTCAGGAAATAACTCCGTAACATCAGAGCCCTGTAGCAAGTGAAAAGCTGCTATTCCAGCCTCTCTAGCTCCTTCCACATGCTGAATTGAATCGTCAATAAAAACTGTTCTTTCGGGTAAGAAACTGCAATCTGCTAAGACGAACTCAAAGCAATCCTTCGTAGGCTTTCTGTACCCAATTTTATGCGACAAATAGACCTGCTCAAACACCTCTCCCAAAATGTCTTTGCCAAACGTACTGGTAATTATTTTTGAAAACGCTTTCTCGTGAATCGCGTTTGTATTGCTCAAAAGCACAATTCGATAATCGGTTCTT
The DNA here is from genome assembly GCA_964387945.1 of uncultured Flavobacteriales bacterium. Taxonomy (GTDB): domain Bacteria; phylum Bacteroidota; class Bacteroidia; order Flavobacteriales_D; family Parvicellaceae; genus Parvicella. Next base: position 86,469 of record CAYLYX010000009.1, read on the forward strand.
AACTTCTTCAAAAGTTCTAATCGATGAATTGGAAAATCCAAAAGCATCGCATTCCATGCAGCGATGATTTCCGAACGAGCGACATCGGGTAGCGTCTTTGCTACTTCATCCACAAAGAAGTCTTCTCCTATCTGCCCTGTTTCAAAGCGATCAAACAGTTGGGTCTGCTCTTGTTGTGAGTAGATGTCATCAAATGACGTTAACCCCAGTTTTTTGAAAGCCTGTGCCGTGCGATTGTAATCAATGTTAAGCAGTACACCACCCAAGTCAAAAATGATGTTTTCTTTACCTTGCAGATCAAGCATTTCCTTTTTTTATTGCGTAATTGCCTACAAATATGTAAAATTGCACCCTCTTTTTCAAGAATATTCTTGGAAAGGGCCCTTAGCTCAGCTGGTTAGAGCACCTGACTCATAATCAGGGGGTCCACGGTTCGAGCCCGTGAGGGCCCACAACATTTAGGGTCTCCAAAAGTGGAGACCTTTTTTATTGGGATCAAACTTTTCGTTCAACATAGAATTGATTCGTCCAAATTCCCCGATTATCACTACATTTGCTAATACAAATATGTATATGAATTCATCAGATTTAAGTTATAATACTTCTCGAGAGGATATGGTTATCCCTGAATACGGAAGGAATGTTCAGAGCATGATCTCCGTAGCCAAGAGCATTGAGGATAAAGAAGAGCGAAACCGATGTGCGCAAGCCATCATTAAAGTAATGGGGCAACTTAACCCGCATTTGAGAGATGTTGAAGACTTTAACCATAAACTATGGGCACACCTGTTTGTGATGTCTAATTTTGAGTTGGATGTTGATTCACCCTATCCTATTCCAAGTAAAGAAAGTTTCACTTCTAAACCGCAATTGTTAGACTATCCGCAAAGACGAATCAAGTACGGTCATTACGGTAAAATTGCCGAAGACTGGATTGAAGCTGCCTCAAAAATGGAAGACGGAGAGGAAAAAGACGCACTTACCCTGCGTTTGGCCAATATGCTCAAAGCGTCTTACCTTATCTGGAATAAAGATGCTGTAGAGAACCGAGTTATTATTAAAAACTTGGAAGAAATGTCTAATGGAAAACTTACCCTTTCTGAAGACAAGTTATCTGACACCTCTGATCTGCTTAAAAACTTTAAGCGTTCCAAGAATAATAACAACAGCGGTAAGCGCAAAAACAAAAGAAGAAAGAGTAAATAATCACTCCTTTCTGCGGTTACAAACATTCCTTTTTTAATAGAAATTAATTTGTTAAAAGTCCGTACCTGTTTTATTCTATAACTTAACAGTCAATTAAGGTTGTTAATTTATAAATCAGTAAATAAATGGGTTCATTCGAAGTCTTTGGAGGCAACAAATTAAAGGGAGACCTGACTCCTCAAGGAGCGAAAAACGAGGCGCTCCAGGTATTAAACACCGTTCTCTTAACCGATCAGGAGGTTATTATTTCTAACATTCCTGACATTGTAGATGTCAACAAATTGATCAACTTACTTCAGGCACTTGGTGTCAAAGTACAGAAACTGGATAAAGGTAAATACAGTTTCCTGGCCAATGACATTGACGTTGACTACATGTTGACGGACGAGTTCAAGCAAAAGGGTGCCAGTCTGAGAGGTTCGATTATGATTGTAGGACCTTTACTCGCCCGATTTGGAAAAGGATACATTCCTAAGCCTGGAGGTGATAAGATTGGAAGAAGAAGGTTAGACACGCACTTTATTGGGTTTGAAAAACTAGGAGCAGAATTTACGTACGATGCTACTACCAATTTCTTTAAGGCAGAGGCTCCAGGAAATCGGTTGAAGGGGACATATATGCTACTAGATGAAGCATCAGTAACAGGAACCGCCAACATTGTGATGGCTGCCGTACTGGCAGAAGGAAAAACAACCATTTACAACGCAGCTTGTGAACCTTATTTACAGCAGCTTTGTAAAATGCTCAACAGCATGGGTGCCAAAATATCTGGTATTGGTTCCAACCTCATCACGATAGAAGGTGTAGAAAAATTAGGAGGCTGCGACCATCGCATTCTTCCAGATATGATTGAAATTGGAAGTTTTATTGGTCTGGCGGCTATGACGCAATCGGATATTACCATCAAAAATGTTTCGTATGAGAACCTGGGGGTTATTCCAGACGTATTCAAACGATTGGGGATTAAGATGGAACTCAATGGTGATGACCTTAGAATCCCTGAGCAAGATCTTTACGAAATTGAAACGTTCATTGATGGATCCATCATGACCATCGCAGATGCTCCCTGGCCTGGTTTTACACCAGATCTTTTGAGTATCGTTTTGGTAACCGCCACGCAAGCCAGAGGAAGTGTTTTGGTACATCAAAAAATGTTTGAAAGCCGTCTTTTCTTCGTAGATAAATTGATCGATATGGGAGCTCAGATTATCCTGTGTGATCCTCACCGGGCAACGGTAATCGGATTGGAGCGAAAAACTCAGTTGAGAGGAATCACCATGACCTCTCCAGACATCCGTGCTGGTGTATCTCTATTGATTGCGGCAATGTCTGCGGAAGGGCGTTCACTCATCCATAATATTGAGCAAATTGATCGTGGGTATGAGAACATTGAATTACGACTGAATAATTTAGGAGCAGATATTCGCAGAATATAGTTCATTTGTGGAACAGTTTTTGCAGCTTGCAGACCAAATTATTTGATCAAATGAGAAAATTGAAATTATTATTTATCCCTCTGTTTAGTGTGTTAATTCTCACTTCCAGCTTTCATTGGCCCCCTGAAAAGCAGTTTTGGTCCATCAAAGCATGGCTAAAGAGCATTCAGGGAACAGAGGTTGGAATAAAGGTTGGAGATGTTGCGCCTGACATTAAAATGGAAGGAGTAGATGGTAAGGAATTGTCCCTTTACTCCTTGCGTGGAAAGGTTGTTTTAATTGATTTTTGGGCAAGTTGGTGCGGTCCGTGCCGCTATGAAAACCCTAATGTGGTGGAAGCTTACGAAAAGTATCACAGTGAGAAATTTGAGAACGGCAAAGGATTTGAAGTGTTTAGTGTTTCGCTAGATGCTTACAAAGCCGCTTGGACCAATGCAATCGAAAAGGATAATCTTAAGTGGAAGTATCACGTGTGCGACTTTAAAAAATGGTCAAACGAAGCGGCTAAGCTTTATCAAATCAACTCCATTCCTACCAATGTGCTGGTAGATGGTAATGGTGTAATCATTGCTAAAAACTTGAGAGGAATTGAGCTTCACAAAGCCCTTGATGAAATTTTGGAGTAATTAACGTATGAATCGCTATTCGCGTCAAACAAAATTATCGGAAATAAACCAACGAGGTCAAGATCAACTCTTGGCCTCTTCTGTTTTAATTATTGGGGTTGGCGGACTTGGTTGTCCAGTGGCGCAATATCTTGCTGGTGCCGGAGTTGGAAAAATAGGTTTATTGGACGGTGATACAGTCGATATTTCAAACCTGCATCGACAAGTACTTTATAGCGAGTCCGATTGCGGTCAACCGAAAGCGTCTACTGCTAAAGGTAGGCTATTGCAGATGAATTCAACACTCGAAATTCACTCTTATGATGAATTTCTATCTGCTGAAAATGCCAATGTTCTGTTTCCTGCTTATGACTTGATTGTTGACTGCACCGATAATATCCCTTCTCGATTGGTGATCAATGATGCCTGCTGTGCGCTCAATAAAACTTGGGTGTATGGTGGTGTGACAAAATTTGAAGGACAGGTGACCGTTTTCAACTATAAAGATGGTCCCAGTTACCGTTGTCTTTTCCCAGACCACAGCCCAAACCAAACCTCGTGCGAAGAGGAAGGCGTACTTGGAACTGTTCCGGGCATTATAGGCGTATACATGGCAAATGAGGTGCTGAAGGTATTACTCGACATTGGAGGTGTATTGAGTGGCAGGGTGAGTGTTTTCAACCTACTTTCTCAGGAGTCATATAATTATGAGGTGAAACGGAATCCAGATAATTTTCGAACGCAACGTGAAAATGTCATTCAGGAAATAAACCCGAAAGAGTTAGCAAAGCTAATTCAGGAAACCAATGATGTGATCTTACTTGACGTTCGTGAAAACGATGAACGCACAATTTGCAAGATCGATCCGTCTGTTCACATTCCACTTGCTGCCCTACCAACCTCATTTAGTCAAATTTCAAATAAGGAAATTCCCATCATTGCCTACTGCCATCATGGTATTCGCAGTATGAGTGCTCTCCAATTTCTTCAATCCAAAGGATATACCCATCTTTTCAATCTCACGGGTGGTATAGATCAATGGAGCCTTCAAGTGGACCAAACGCAGGAGAGGTATTAGTTAGATCGACTTCTGAATCGCCTCTTCAAAAGAAGTATTCTTTACCTTACTCTCGACCCAAGCCGCTACGTTAAAATAATCTAGAATCACATTCTGATCGGTCTTACCTAGAATTTTGTCAAGCTCTTCGCGATATTCTTCGAACGCCACCACTCTTGACTTGGCTCCCAGTCTAACTACCTTCTTTAGTAGCTTTACAATAGACAACTCGACCTCCTCTGTATGCGAACTTTTCTTGATCTTTCTCGTGGTAGACTTCATCAAATACTCCAGCAAATCGTAATTACCTAACTCATAGTGAAGAATGAGGTTAAAAATCCGAGCGTAGGTATAGATATCCTGTCGCAGTTTTTGTTCATTCTCATTCAAGATAGAATTGATCCACTTCAACGCATCCCTATACAATCCTGCACCAAAATAAACGTAAGCAATGTGGTAACTAAAAAGCAGCACTTGTTCTTTGGGTAATTTATCCCCATAATGGTTAAGACCATCAATCATTTCATCCACAATTTTGAGCGTAGACTGAAACGCACCTTTTCGATAGGAGACCATAATACGTGAGTTATAGCTGCACGTAAATATTTTCACTTTTACATCATAAGTCGTAAATCCTTTGGTGCTTGGCAATGCTTCCAGTTCTTCGATCAGCTGCTCTGCTTTTGCGTAGTTCTTAAGACTGATATTCGCCAAAATCAGGTTGTGCAACGTCCGCACGTAGCGCTTAGCCAAAGAAGTCTTGATTTTGGTATTATTGTCTAGGATAAATTTGGTGCGATTAAATTTCTCCAACGAAGTTTCATAGTCTCTTTTCGTGGCGTTACATAACCCTTGAATATAATAGCAAATCGAAGCTGCCCTGCTCGAAAGAGCGGTATTTTTACCTTTGATTAGGTGGTGATTTGCAATTTCATCCACAGCAGAAACATCTTCTGGTTTGGTTACAAATCCACCTCGCCTAAAAATGTAATTGATTCTTGAATAGATCATTTGATACTCTGCCAAGTTCCTTAGTTTCTCTATCACATCCAGTTCTTCTTGAATCAGCTTATCCAAGTCATACGTAAAGTTCCCTTGCTCGTAATCCTCTTCTATGAGTAGTTTCTCCCATGATATTAACTCAAACCAATAATAGAACTTCTCGTTATCCTTAGCTAGTTTCTTAGCTCGAATTAAGAACTTTCTGCATTCTTTGTACAGTGACTTCTTGTAGAGTAATTCCACATTTTTGATCTCTTCCTTGAGTATGGCACTCACCGAATTGTCTGAGTGAAATCCGCGCAAACTTTTAAGGATGAGTTTATACAAATGGTTCTTCTCAGAAGGTAGGTGATTGATGAATTTCTCTCCTTTATAGAAATCCTTTAATTCATCCTCATCATAGGCAGACTGCTTATCAATAAAGTCAAATATCTTTAGGTAGTTTTTTTCTCCACTCTGAAGAGAAGATGTCAATTTAAAAAACCTTTTCTCAGACTTGCTGAGTGATTTTATGAGGTCAAAAAGTTCTGTTGAGGGTTTCATTTAATCCAACTTTAGGTTATCACTGGGTCTGGTTAGGAATACAATAATATAACAAAAACACCATACTATTACCATGTTCGAAGACCTCTTCATTTATTAGCATTCCAAGAATCTCCTTTACATTTTGTATCTTTCGCAAACACCAGAAATTCATATCCTATGCATTTGCGTTTCATTTTTTTATTCAACTTACTCATGTCTTTAGCTGTGCTTAGCTATGGACAAGGTTCTACTCCTTCTAAGTGCAATCACGTTTACCACCAGCTACAAAAAACAGGAAGCGCAGACAACCTGAGAAGTGATACGATTGATGTAATTAATTACAATATCACCCTTGATTTTGCCAATGTAGGAAGCCAAGAAATTACTGGAATATGTCAGGTAAAATTTAGCGCACTTCAAAATAACGTTTCCTCCATCAGTCTCGATTTACTACAACTAACTGTTGATTCTATCAAGCAAGATGGACAACAATTGAGTTTTAATTACAATGACACATTGTTAATCGCCAACTTGTTGACTCCGCTCAACACGAACGACATAGACAGCATATTGGTCTATTATCAGGGTCAGCCACAAGGAGATCCAAGTGGGTGGGGTGGCTTCTATTTTCAAGGAGATTACGCGTATAACTTAGGCGTTGGGTTTGGAGCAGATCCACACAATTATGGAAGAGTTTGGCATCCGTGCTTCGATAATTTTGTGGAACGTGCCACATATGATTTCACCTTGCTTACACCAAGTAACCTGCGAGGATACGCAAATGGATTAATCACAAATGAAGTAGATCATGGATCCCACTACGAGCGTTCATGGAGTTTGTCACAGGAAATTCCAACTTATCTGGCATGTGTTGCAGTTGGTGATTACACGCATGTGGATCAAAACTATCACAGCACGTTGACGGGAAACGACATTCCTATGCATCTAATTGCCATTCCAGGAGACACGACCAACCTTAAGGCTTCTTTCATTCATCTTGAAGATGCGATGGTTGGGTTTGAAGATCAATATGGTCCTTATCTCTGGGATAAAGTTGGTTTTCATCTGGTTCCTTTCAATTCGGGAGCCATGGAGCACGCCACCAGTATCGCCTATCCTCGAACGGCTGCCAACGGTTCATTGTCTTATGAGACTTTGATGGCACACGAATTGTCGCATCATTGGTGGGGTAATTTAGTGACCTGTCGAACGGATGGCGACATGTGGATCAACGAAGGTCTTGCGAGCTATTCAGAAAAGATTTTTCTGGAGCACGTTTATGGCTATCAAGGTTATATAGACAACGTCAAAGTCAATCACAAGGATGTAATGTTGAATGCACACATTCGCGACAGTGGCTATTTTGCTATTTCGGGGGTTCCCCATGCCATTACTTATGGTGATCATTCCTATAACAAAGGTGCAGATGTAGCACACAACCTGCGAACTTACATGGGCGATGCTGCTTTCTTTAGTGGGATTCAATCCTTTTTAAGCAATTTTGCTTTTGAAGATGTAGACGCTATTGACTTTAGGGATCACCTTAACGCTAACACCCCGGTAGATGTTACTGACTTCTTTAATGACTGGGTTTTTAATCCCGGTTACCCTGGATTTATCATTGACTCGACAATCGTTACTTCGAATGGAGGAAATTTTGATGTTAAGGTTTATGTACAACAGAAGTTAAGAGGCACTTCGCAACTCTTTTCTAATGTGCCCATGGAAATCACCTTTGTATCTGAAGGCTGGGAGGACACCACCTTTAGCTTTGTTTGTGATGGCGCATACACTACGGATCAGTTTACCATTCCTTTTGAACCCGCTATGTCTTATCTTAACGGAAACGATCAACTCAGCATGGGGGTAACGAGCGATGATGAGGTAATAGCCGGAACAGCTAGCAAAACATTGGATTATTCCATGATTCGTTACGTGATTGACAATGGCCCAGATAGCAGCTGGGTGCGAACGGAACACTACTGGGCAGCTCCAGACCCTTTCAAAGAGCCCGAAAATGAATTCGCCTATTACATTAGCGAAGAGCGTTTCTGGAAAGTAGACGGCATTTGGGCAGATGGGTTTCACGCAACGGGCCGTGTTTATTTTACAGGGAAGCCAGGCTTAGGAACAGAATTAGATCCATTACTGGCAGCTCTGCCCGGTTTTCATGAGGACTCCCTTGTACTACTGTATCGAGAGAATGCCGCAGCCATCTGGTCACCTGTCGAAAACATTACTACACAGACCATAGGCTCGGCAACGGATGGAAGGGCTTATGTGAGCTGGGACACGTTGAAAAAAGGAGAGTATACTTTTGGTTGGAGAAAATCTCCAGTTTCCGTTGACTTTCCAACAACAGATCAGATCAAAGTCTACCCCAACCCAGTTTTCGATTGGTTACAGTTAGAAACAACTCAACCTTTTACCCCTCACGTATCCTTGAGGATCTTTAATTCTTCAGGACAACAAGTGCTGAACACGAAGTACTGGGCAAATCGGATCGATGTGTCCGACCTTCCAGCTGGTGTCTACTTTTTAAAGGTTTTTGATCACGAACTCCAAACGAACACCATTACTTTTATCAAGGAGTAGTGCACTTATCTTGTTAGATTTGCTTCTTAAATTCAATTTTTACCTTTGGTAAATTGAATCAGTAGCGTTGCGTCATTTCTTCCTATCTTCGATTTATGTCTACAAAGAAGATGTTATACTGGTTTTTTCAGCTGCTGGGTTGGTCTGCCTTTTTCTCCTTGAGTATTTTAGGAAACTACTTGGAGAAAGGTTTTGTGCAACCAGAAATAGTACAACAGGCTGTAATTATGATCTTGTCGGCTGTACTCCTTTCTCATTTGCATCGCACGCTCATCGTAAAAGCCAAATGGCTTAATCAAGACATCCCCAAAACCGTTTATGCCATCTTGTTGGGGTCAGCCTTGTTGGCTTTGTCACTTATCGGAGTGAACCAGTTGGTTAATTATTTTTACGAAGAAGGAGGACTCACCGTTCAGGCATTTTTAGCCGTTTTCATTGTTTATTTTGTGATTACGTTGATTTGGAATGTGATTTATTTCGCTTATCACTTCTTTGACAAATCGAGAAAACAAGAAATGAAGACGCTTCAATTGGAGTCTTCGCAAAAAGAGAGTGAGTTGTTGAACCTCAAGAATCAGCTCAAGCCCCACTTTATGTTTAACGCAATGAATAGTATTCGGGCGTTAGTAGACGATGATCCAACATTAGCAAAAAACTCCATTACTCAGCTTTCTAATTTATTACGGAATACGTTGCAATTTGGGAAGAAGAAGCTGATCACGTTAAAGGAAGAAATGCAAATTGTCAACGACTACTTGGCCTTAGAAAAGATTCGTTTTGAAGAACGTCTTCACTACAAGCAAGACATTGACGATTCTTTGCTACAGGTCACATTGCCTCCACTTTTAATCCAAACGTTGGTTGAAAACGCCATAAAACATGGCGTAAGCAAACGAACAGAGGGTGGAGAAGTATCGCTAAAAATTGATCGGGACAAATCACACCTTCAAATCAGGATTCGCAATGTGGGAGAGTACAACCCCGATGCAGGAACGAATAGCGGTATTGGCCTAGACAATGCACAAAAAAGATTACAAATTATATATGGGAATCATGCTGAATTTACCATCGGAAACGATGAGGGCATGGTATTAACCAAGGTAAGCATCCCACTGCCTAAATAAACCAATGATATTATGAAAGCTGTAATTGTAGATGACGAAAGATTGGCCAGAAAGGAATTAACAAAACTGTTAGAAGACTTTCCGGAGATTGAAATTGTTGGTGAATGTACTAATGGAAAAGAAGCCATTGATTTCATCAACCAAAACAAACCCGATTTGGTATTCATGGACATAGAAATGCCTGAGCTTAATGGCTTTGATGTGATCGAACAGATTGATCGTACGCCTGCCATCGTTTTTGTAACAGCTTATAACGATTATGCCATAAAAGCGTTTGAGGTGAATGCCTCAGATTATTTGGTGAAGCCAGTAGATCCAAAACGACTTAAAGAAACCATCGAAAAGATCAAATCAGAGAATGAGGAAATCGACACAAGCTCGTTAGAACGTGAAACATTAACTAGTGGAGATCAGATTTTTATAAAAGATGGTGAAAAATGTTGGCTGTTGAAACTAGAAGAAATTAAGCTTTTTGAATCGGAAGGTAATTATGTGCGCATTTATTTTAGAAATTTCAAACCGCTCATATTAAAGTCGCTCAACAACCTTGAATCAAAGCTAGACCCTCGTTTATTCTTTCGTGCCAACCGAAAATATATCATTAACCTAGACACGATTACCCACGTGGAGAATTGGTTCAACGGTGGACTTCAGGTGACGCTGGAAGACGACAAAAGAATTGAAATTTCCCGAAGACAGGCGGTTAAGTTTAAGGCGATGATGAGCCTCTAGTACTTTTGTATCCACTCTTGGTACTCGGGCCAAGATTCGTAGTCATCAAAATTGATCGAAAGGTACTTGTCAAATGTTTCATAATCAATATACCCTTTTTCAATCAGATCATTCGCAATTGAAAAGCCTTTTGATTTTATTCCGCATTCCCAGTTCATTGTGGCTAAGTTATCCCAGATAACGTCAACATTCGGACTCTTTTCCACACCATCTTCCATGTTCACAATAGCAATATCACATTCTTCCGAAGCATAACTTACTAATCCCATGCAATAATCAATTACCCCATCTTCTGGATAGATTTCCTGCATGTTCTCCAATACTTGGTAAGTCTCATCATATTCTCCTTTCATAAAAAAATAATCAAATGAGAGAAGCTCAACACTTGGATCTTTTGGATATTCATTTCTGAAAAAAGTGAGCTCTTTCAAATAGAGATCATCATCCAACCCGCTCGCAGCGGTTAATTTCATGACTCTCATAAACTTCATGTCTCGAATGTTTTGTGGAAGGGCCTCAATTGCATCATAGGCCTCTTGATAATCCTGACTAGCTAATAACTCCGTGATTTGTTCTGAAGAATTCACTAAAGACAAGTCAATTTCATTTGACCCCAAAAGTTGACTAAGCATGTTGACCATTGTAGCACTCATCTTTTCTCCTGTAACAGCAATATAAATATCTACAATCTTTAATTCGCCATCTATCTTGGCCAGCATCAATTCATGGTAGTTCAATCCTTCAGTTCCAAACGCCCTAAAAGCAATCGTCCTAAAGCCCTCCTTATTGGTGTAGCTTTTTACACAATCATAATATTCGAAATTATTAATAACCTGCTCAAAAAACCTATCTCCAGCCACCTGAGCTCCTTGTATTAAAGGCTCCAACTTATTTTCCAGCGGATTTTCACCTATCCCGAATAACCCTAGGTAAATCATTGCTTTAATATCCAAATACTCGTTGATAGCATCTTGATTGTAATGATAAAAGCCGTAAGTGATTTCTTCTATCAGCTTTTCTACTTCTTCATCTGAGACTTCCTTATCGAAAGATTCAACATAGTTATTGATTTCTTCGATTTCTTCTTCGGCACGACTTGAACATCCTACCAAAACAATCAATGAAATTAACAGAGATAAATACTTCATGAGAATAAAACAAAAGGTCCCTCAACATTGAGGGACCTTCAAAAATATGATTATTTTGAAATAAAGCTACAAATTCAACAGCACTTCTTCTGGCTCTTTTCCTCCAAAGATCATCTTCACAGGATTCTCTAGCATCTCTTTAACTTTTACTAAGAATGAAACCGATTCTTTACCATCAATGATTCTGTGGTCATAAGAAAGGGCTACATACATGATGGGTCTGATCTCTACCTGACCGTTGATGGCTACTGGACGTTCCACAATATTGTGCATTCCCAAAATAGCCGACTGAGGAGGGTTGATAATTGGCGTACTCAACATACTTCCAAAAACACCACCATTGGTGATCGTAAATGTTCCACCCGTCATTTCGTCAATAGCAATTTTTCCATCTCTGGCTTTGATGGCCAATCTCTTGATCTCTGCTTCAATTTCAAACAGGGTCATCTGCTCAGCATTTCTAACCACAGGTACCATCAATCCTTTTGGCGAACTCACCGCAATTCCGATATCGGCATAATTGTGTGAAATCATGTGATCTCCTTCAATCATGGAGTTCACGGCAGGGAAATGATTCAAAGCTTCTGTAACTGCTTTTGTAAAGAAAGACATGAACCCTAAACTCACTCCATGCGTTTCCTTAAACTGCATTTTGTACTTGTTTCTCAGGTCCATGATTGGTTTCATATCAACTTCGTTAAAAGTCGTGAGCATAGCCGTCTCATTTTTCACAGAAACTAAGCGCGATGCAATCTTTCTACGTAGCATCGACATTTTCTTGGAATCAGTATCTCTTGTACCTCCCCAACCTTGCGCTGAAGCAGCATCAAAACCTCCCGCCATAGCAGCAAGTACATCCTGCTTAGTAATTCTTCCATCCTTTCCAGTTCCTTGAATTCGTTGAACAGGGATGTTATTTTCCGAAGCTATCTTGCTTGCAGCAACCGAAGGTGTTCCAGCAGCATAGCTATCCTTAGCAGGTGCAGCTTTTGTTTCTGCCTTAGCAGGTGCAGGAGAAGGCTTTACTTCCTCTGCCTTTTCTTCTGCTTTTGGTTCTTCCTTTTTAGGTAAGTCAGCTGGTGGTTCGGCTGAGGTATCAATTAAACAAACTACAGCGCCAACTGCGACAGCATCACCCACTTCTGCCTTAAGGGTGATTACACCTGCTGCTTCCGCTGGCAATTCCAACGTAGCTTTGTCAGAATCTACTTCTGCAATCGCTTGATCTTTTTCTACATAATCACCGTCTGAAACTAACCATTCTGCGATTTCAACTTCTGATATTGATTCCCCTGGAGAGGGAACTTTCATTTCTAATACTGACATAATTTATCTTCTAATTATCTGTAATTCGATTAACTCACTTTTTGTTTTGCATGCTCCATGATTGCATTCATAATATAATTATGACGATTTGCATGCACTACTGGTGAACCTGTAGCTGGACTTGCAGATTCTCTTCTAGAAACTACTTCCAAATTCACAGTTCTCCACTTTCTCAGCATATAAGACCATGCTCCCATGTTCTCTGGCTCTTCTTGTGCCCAAATGTATTTCTTGTCTGCACCATATTTCTCAACGATCGCATCCAAATGGTTTTGAGGTAATGGATACAACTGCTCTACTCTAACCAAGGCTATGTTATCTGCTCCTCCGCTAGTTGCTTCTTTCTGCTCCAACAAATCATAATAGAACTTACCAGATACCAGTACCACCGTATCCACATTACCAGCTTTAACACTAGCATCATCTATTACCTCTTGGAAACCTCCAGTTGCTAAATCAGCGATAGAAGATACCGCTTTAGGATAACGCAATAGCTTCTTGGGTGTAAACACCACCAATGGTTTTCTAAAGTCTCTTTTTACTTGTCTTCTCAGCAAGTGGAAGAAGTTAGCAGGAGTTGTACAATTGGCAATTTGCATGTTTAAATCTCCACACAACTGTAAAAATCTCTCCATTCTAGCTGAAGAGTGCTCAGACCCTTGTCCTTCATAACCATGTGGTAACAACATTACAATTCCATTCTGCGTATGCCATTTATCCTCAGCCGCAGAGATGTACTGGTCGATCATGATCTGTGCACCGTTGTTGAAATCACCAAACTGCGCCTCCCAAATGGTCAACCCATTGGGTGTAGCAAAGGCATAACCATAATCAAAACCAAGTACGCCATATTCTGATAGGAACGAATTGTAAATGCTCAACTTCGCTTGCTTATCGTTAAGCAAATTCAAGGTGATGATCTCCTCTTCCGTATCTTCTGTTTTCACCACCGCATGCCTGTGCGAGAACGTACCTCTTTCTACATCTTGACCAGATACTCTAACGGGGTGACCTTCGTCTAGTAAGGTTGCGTAAGCCAACATTTCTCCCATTCCCCAATCCAAGGTGTCTGTTTCGAGCATGTTTACTCTATCCTTAAAGAGTTTAATGATCTTTCTAAAATACTTCTTGCCTTCTGGTAAAGCAGCCAATTTTGTACCTAGTTCAATCAACTTCTCTTTTGCCACACCCGTCTCTGGGGAGTTTAAGAAATCCTCCTCATTCCCTTGTCGATAAGCCTCCCATTCTTCTTGAAGGAAGTCTGTGATTACCGCTTTCTCCATTTGTTTCGCATCTTCCAAACGCTCTTGAAGCATGTCATCAAACTGCTTCTTCATTGTTTTTCCTTCTTCTTCACTGATCACCCCTTCGCTAACCAGTTTATTAAGGTAAATCACTCTTGGGTTGGGATGCTTTGCAATTATGTTATACAACTTAGGCTGCGTGAACTTTGGTTCGTCTCCTTCGTTGTGACCATACTTTCTGTAACACAACAGGTCGATGAATACGTCTCGGCTAAATTCTTGTCTATAAGCCAATGCCACTTCCATTGCCGTAACTACCGCTTCAACGTCATCTCCGTTCACATGAAAAACAGGACAAAGCGTTGTCTTGGCTACATCCGTGCAATAGGTAGACGATCTTGCGTCTAAATAATTTGTGGTAAAGCCAACCTGATTGTTTACTACAATGTGAAGCGTTCCTCCGGTTCTGTACCCGTCTAACTGCGCCATCTGAATGGTTTCGTAAACCACTCCCTGACCAGCGATAGCAGCATCACCGTGAATTAAGATCGGAACAATTTCTTTTTCATTTCCGCCTAATACGTGATCAATTTTTGCTCTGGAAATCCCTTCTACAACGGGGTTAACCGTTTCTAAGTGCGATGGATTGGGTGTAAGTGTTAGCTTTACTTCCTTACCTCCATCCGTTTTCTGCACGCTGGAATAGCCCAAGTGATACTTTACATCTCCATCGAATAATGCGTCTTCGTATTCTTTTCCTTCAAATTCAGAGAAAATTCCCGCATACGTCTTGTTGAAAATGTTGGCCAATACGTTTAGCCTTCCTCTATGCGCCATTCCTACCACAAACTCCTTGACGCCTAAGTCTGCACCTTTCTCAATAATGCTGTCCAAACCAGGAATCAACGCTTCTCCTCCTTCAATGGAAAATCTTTTTTGCCCTACGAATTTCTTGTGCAAGAACTGTTCGAAAACACTTGCTTGATTTAGTTTGTGTAGAATGTGCTTCTTACGATCTACATCAAATTTAGGTCGGTTCTTTAATTCAATTTTATTTCTCAACCAAACAACTCGTTCTGGGTGTCTGATGTACTGGTATTCAATACCAATTGATCCACAATATGTCGCTTCAAGGTGGTCGATGATTTCTTTTAAAGTTGCTGCTCCAATGCCTACTTCCTCACCTGCTTGAAAGGTAGTTTGTAAATCACCTTGTTCTAATCCAAAATTCTCGATGGCTAGTGTTGGCTCATATTTTCTGCGCTCTCTTACCGGATTGGTTTGAGTAAATAAGTGCCCTCGACTACGATATCCGTTGATGAGCGCCAATACTTTAAACTCTTTCTGAACGTTCTCTGGAATTGCTCCTCCCGCTTCTAGGTCGAAATTTTTGCGTGCAAATTCAAACCCCTCAAAAAAGGTTCTCCATCCTTCATCTACTGAATTCGCGTCCGATAAATATTGCTTGTATAACTCTTCGATGGCATTCACATCACCATTCGACATATATGAAAACTTATCCATTTAGTTGTTTATCTAATGTTAAAAACAAATGTAGAAATTATTTAAAAGAAAAGACAGTAAAGCCATCACAATTAAAATCACCACTTAAAACAATGTGAAGATCCAAAACAAATCAATATCTGCAAAAATTTGAAGGGCGATCAATAGCAAGGAAACTACAATTACGGCAGCAATTGTGCCTCCTATCCAACTCACAAAATAGTAGATTCCGATTGTGAGTCCGATCAATGCTATCAGTCCCAGCAATGCAAATAAAAATAACTTTAAAATGAATCGCCAAAAACCTGACCACCACTTAGGAGGTGTGCTATTGGTCGCTTTCTTGATTGAGAAAACCAAACGGTCTGTTTTCCATTGAGGTGTTGCTATCTGCATCCTAGTTTCGGTTGGATTCTTATCCGTCTCCAAAGCGATTATTTCTTGATCATTCTCCAAGAATGTATCGAGAGTTGTGTCAGGAAATATCTGCTGAAAAGCTGAGTCTGAAGCAACTTCTTGCAACTCTGCTGTTTCTACCACAACATCTAGTTGGGTGGCTGAAGATGAATTTGGCTCTTCATGAGCAATAGTAGCCGTATCTATTTCAAGATTGTTGGTCCTATGGTATTGATTTTTGGCTTTTAAGAAATCAAAAGGTCTTCCGTAATCGGTGTATCGCAGCTGGATACATGAACTAAACACACCGATTAGCCCTATGCTAAGCAGCACATACTTAAATGTTGAACGATTTATTTTGCTGAGAAATGCTTCCGAATACATACTTTCTTGAACTCCCTTTCTAGTACTAAAATACACAAGTCATCAACCGATAATTGATCTATTTGACGAATCTTGCGCTCTGAAACATCAATACGATATAGGAAACTTCGAATATCTCCTCGAAGCACCTCTTTTGTCACCATTTCTTTGAGTTGTTCATACCAACTTTGCAAATCACCAGCAGCGTCCAGCTCAAACGAAAGCCCCACCATATGGGCGTCCTTTTGGATTTGTCTAAAAACTTCCAGATGCCATGATGTCGCAGCAAAATCATAGGGCTGATTTTCAATTTGACAGGCAATTGCACTGAGTTGAGCAATTTGTTTCGATTTTCCCATTGAGATAAAGTTATTAATTTAGCTGTGAACTAAAACTACTTTACAATGAAAACGCGATCCTTTCTACTCTTTCTCTTTTTTGCATCTATAGTATTAGGTGTTTCGAGTTGTGCTAGTAAAGAAGAAGGAGAAAAAGCGGCAAAAGAATTCTTTGACGCGCTAAAAGCACAGGACTACGACAAAGCTATGTCATTAGTTGATCCAGCAATGATTGAGAACGAAGGTGAGGACAATGTGATGCATATTCTAACTCAAAAGGAGGCGCTAGGTGAAATGAAGTCCTATTCTCAAGAAAGTGGTTACAAATACATGGAAAAAAATGGTCGATCAATGATTCGACTTTTATTCACCACCAGCTACGAAGAAGCTAAGCTCTATGAATACATTGTTTTATCCAAAACAGATGAAGGCTACAAAGTAGTCAACTACGCTTATTACAACGAGGAGAAAAAACGGGATGAATACATTGAAGTGAATGAGAATTAATGTAGTTGAGCTTATTTCAAAACCCCAAGTTCTCTTCCAATCTTCTCAAAAGCTGCTAAGGCCTTATCCAAATGCTCTTTTTCATGAGCAGCAGACAACTGTACTCGAATTCTAGCCAATTCTTTTGGAACAACGGGATAGAAGAAGCCTATTGCATAAATTCCCTCTTCCAAAAGTCGGTTAGCAAACTCCTGCGCTAATTTGGCGTCAAACAACATCACGGGGACAATGGCTGAATCACCATCTCGAATCTCCAAACCGATCTTACGAATCCCTTCTTTGAAGTAGTTGACATTCCATTCTAGTTTGTCTCGTAATTCTGTAGTAGCATTCAAAAGATCAAAAACCTCTATGGCTGCTCCTACAATAGCAGGCGCTAAAGAATTCGAAAACAAATATGGACGTGAACGTTGACGCAGCATGTCGATGATTTCTTTCTTGCCTGAAGTAAATCCTCCCATCGCACCACCCAACGCTTTTCCGAGAGTAGAAGTGATAATATCTACTCTCCCCATTACACCGCAATGTTCGTGTGTTCCTTTCCCAGTTTTGCCAATAAACCCGGTAGCATGAGAGTCATCTACCATCACCAACGCTTCATATTTTTCTGCCAGGTCACAAATCTGATCTAGCTTAGCCACGTAGCCATCCATAGAGAACACCCCATCCGTAACAATGATTCTATTTCTTTGTTCTTGTGCTTTTTTCAGCTGCTCCTCAAGATCAGCCATATCACTGTTTTTATAACGATAACGAGCTGCTTTACACAAACGCACGCCATCGATAATAGATGCGTGATTTAATTCATCGGAAATGATTGCATCTTCCTTTGTAAATAGTGGTTCAAACACACCTCCATTCGCGTCAAATGCCGCAGCATAAAGGATGGTATCTTCCATTCCTAAAAAATCAGCGATCTTTTGTTCAAGTTCTTTATGAATGTCTTGTGTTCCACAAATAAACCTAACCGAAGACATTCCGTATCCGTGCGAGTCCAGCGCTTTTTTGGCACCTTCAATCACTTTGGGATGAGAAGATAGCCCCAGATAATTATTCGCACACATGATGATTACATCCTCACCCGTACTAACTTTCACTTCAGCTCCCATTGGAGTGGTGATGATTCGCTCAGACTTGTAGAGTCCGTCCTCCTTAATTTGCGTTAGTTCTGTGTTGAGTTGGTCTTTCAGTTTTCCGTACATGTCTTCTTTTTGGTTAATCGTTTGCTAAAGCAGCTTCAGTAGGCAGTTCGTTTTTTTGCTCTCCTGCTGCTGATTTTAGTTTCTTTTTCTTTCGTTGCACCAAAAATAATGAAATCAATCCAAGTGCCACAATGAGTACCGTCTGAGAAGCCCAAACGAGCATTCCGAAACCAGTGTCTTCTGGTTGTATTCCGTCTGTTGCGAGGTATTCTGGATTTCTATAAAAGGTGATTACTGCTCCAACCATCAGCGGATACGTTCCGATCCCTCCTTGCACGATGATGAACCCGATGGTTCCGGCAACAAACCCTGCCATGATGGCTTTTACGGGCAAGTCGGCAGTAAAATCTACGGCATAAAAAACTACCCAGAACATTGCAACATAACAAATCCATATATTCAGCGTATGCAAGAGGTAAGGCACTCTATCTTTCATTTTGAAAATGGAGACGAGTCCTTCTTTCAGACCCTTAACAAACTTGACGATCTTTTCCTTTAGTGCTGGCATCTTGAACCAAACCACCAGAAATCCGATAATTCCTAAAACGGCTAAACCAATAAGAATGTAAATCATAAGAGAACTTCCTTCTGCACTCTCTTCTCCTCTTTTCGCCTCGTTGATGACCTCTTTAAGGCTAAGTAATTCAGAAATTTTATCGAGGTTAAACAACAATGCAAACCCTGAAACCAATGCCAAACAAACCACATCAATTACTCGTTCGGCAACAATGGATCCAAAACCCTTATCAAAAGGCACATCGTCCGTGGCCTTCAGAACTCCTGCACGACTGGCTTCTCCCATTCTAGGCACCAAGATATTGGCAATGTAACCAATCATAATGGCGTTGTAAGAACTAAATGTGGAAGGCTTATATCCTAGTGGTTTGAGCGCATACTTCCATCTCATGGCGCGGCTCATGTGACTCATGAAACCGATTAACAGTGCTAGAAACACCCAAAAATAATTGGCTTGTTCAAAAACCAATAAGAACTGATCTTTTTGATCTTCATCAAAGCTTGTCCAGAAATACCAAGAGATGTAGGCTCCCAAAAGAATGGGCAGAACAACCTTAAGTATAATGATTAACGTTTTTTTCACCTTCAGCAAACGCTTATTTCAATAGATTATTATCGTCTGGAAAGGCAATTCCTGGTTTGTAGGTTTTTGCTTCCTTTTCATCCATCCATGCATAGCCGATAATGATAACTTTATCACCCACAGCCACTTTTCGTGCTGCTGCACCATTGAGACAAATCACTCCACTTCCTCTTTTGCCTTTAATGGTATACGTTTCCAAACGCTCTCCATTGTTGATGTTAACAATTTGTACTCGTTCTCCTTCAATCATATTCGCTGCGTCCATCAGATCCTCATCAATGGTAATACTCCCGATGTAGTTGAGGTCTGCCTGAGTAACGGTTGCCCGATGGATTTTGCCTTTGAACATTTGAATAAGCATGGTTCCTTTTTTAGTTTATTTGAAGGTTATCGATTAATCTGATTTTTCCAATCTTGCAGACTACAAAGGCTCTAACTTCTCCCTCATATCCTTCTGGCACTTCCTGTAAGTTATCGGCCCTGCGAATCACAAAATATTCTGGTTCTCCATATTGCGTTAGCATTGCCAACGATCTTTTCTCTAATAGAGCAATGTCTTTTCCAGTATAGTGGGACTTACAATATTTCAGCGTTTTGATCAGAGCTGTTGCTACTTGCCGCTGATTAAGAGACAGCAATAAATTTCTTGAGCTCATCGCCAATCCATCTGCTTCTCTCACAATATCACATCCTACGACTTCAATGCCCATATCCAACTGAGCTACCATTTCTTTCACAATAAGGTATTGCTGGTAATCCTTAAGACCAAAAAACGTGTGGGTGGGATTAACAATTTCAAACAAAAGCTTGACAACACGCATCACTCCTTTAAAGTGTCCGGGTCTGTTCCTACCTTCCATTACCTGATCTAACTGACCAAGATCAACACTAAATTCTTGTTCGTTTTTATAAACGTCTGCAACATTTTCTGGAAGATAAAGGATGTTACATCCTACTTCAGATAATTTTTTTTGATCCTCATCCAAACGAATTGGGTAGTTCTGAAAGTCCTGTGGATCGTTGAACTGAGTAGGGTTAATAAAGATGCTACAAACCACCACCTCGCATGTGGTCTTTGCCTTGATTAACAGGGAGGTATGACCATCATGCAGCGCGCCCATTGTCGGCACAAAACCTATCGTTTTTCCCTGGTGTTTTGCTAATTCCTCCTTGAGGCTTTCTTGTGTAGTAAAGACTTTCATAGACCTTCCCAATTGCGGCAAAACTACTGTAATTGTAGGAAAAAACGATTTTTTTTTTATATTTTTGCATCTGATTAGAAAATAGTGAAATATGGATAAAACAAAAGTTCTGTTTATTACCCAGGCAATTGATCCTTTTATGGAAGGTCGTTCATTTGCAGAGTTGGTAAAAACTTTAGCACATGGGACTCAGGAAAGCGGGAAGGAAATTCGTGTTTTCATGCCGAGATTCGGAGTAATTAATGAAAGAAGACATCAACTACATGAAGTGATTCGTTTGTCTGGTATGAATTTGATCATCAACGATTCAGATCATCCGTTAATCATAAAAGTAGCTTCTATACCTCAAGCAAGAATGCAAGTATACTTCATCGACAACGATGAGTTCTTCAAACGAAAAGAAATTTTCCACGATAGAGAAACAGAAGAGTTTTGTTCAGATAATGCTGATCGTGCGTTATTCTTTAGCAGAGGCGTATTGGAAACCGTTAAGAAATTAGGATGGTCTCCTGATTTAATCCACTGTAACGGTTGGATGACTGGTTTCACTCCACTGTATCTAAAGACAATGTATGCGCAAGACCCTCACTTTAGCGATGCCAAGGTGATGTACACAAGTTACAATACAAACGTGGATGAAAAACTAGATAATGACATTCTAGGAAGATTATCTTTTGACAACATTTCTGAGGATTTAACTTCTGCTGTGAAAGAAGGAACTGTATTGAACTTAAACAAATTGGCCATCGAGCATTCAGATGCATTTGGAATCGGGGCTGAGGATTTAAACAGCGAAATTGTGGAGTATGCCAATAAATTGGAGAAACCTGCGTTAGCATATCAAACAGAAGAAACACTGGTGGATCAACATCAGGAGTTTTATTCAGAAGTACTGGAGTTGAATGAAGTTATGGCTGATTGACAATCTAATGAGAAACAATAAAACTATTTCCAAGCGGATCGCAGCAATGCTTTCCGCTGGTTTTTTTATAACAGGTATCTTACTTACCGGTTGCAAGAAAAAAGATAATGAGCTGGGGCTGGGATTACACCCTGAAGAAGATTTGGTGGGATTAAAGTCTATTGACACACTCTCACTTATTACCTACTCTGAGGTTTCGGATTCCATTGTGACAGATGAGTTAGCTTCTTCCAACTTATTGGGAAGCTATGTAGATCCCTACTTCGGAAAGGTAGAAGCGAGTGTTTATACTCAAATCCGATTGGAGGGAGCCGTTGATTTTATCCCAAGTGGAGGTACGCTAAATGATATTGCGCTAGATAGTGTCATTCTCTATTTGGATATGACAGGATACTATGGCACCTTAGACGACCAAACCTTTGAAGTATATCAGGTTGCGGAAGATTTCTTTGAAGATTCCACCTACTACTCTAATGCAACGCTTACGACAGATGTAGTTAATCTGGTAGCTACTGGTATGGGGACAATGACACCAAATGGTAGCTTAATCTCCATTCCACTAAGTTTGGATGATTTTGCTCAACCCATTGTGGACCAAAGTGGAACGGGTGTGCTTGGAGGAAATGACGGTGATGGAGAGTTTGTGGACTGGTTCAAGGGACTTTACATTAAAGTAAATAATACTGCTCAAATGGAAGGAGAAGGGGCCATTCTTTACCTCGATCTGGAAAGTTCAGACTCCAAAGTGACGTTATACTATCGTGACACGCTTGGTACATCTGTAGACCATGACACGCTTGCGTTTGACTTCAACATTAATTCAAGCAGCGCAAGGTTCTCTAACTTTAGTCAAAACTACACCGGATCAATGGTAGAACAAATCTTGAACGACAATACGCTTGGACAAGAAGTGTTCTTTACGCAGACCATGGGCGGAGTAAGAGCAAAAGTAGAGATTCCTTATACACTCAACATTCTGGACAGTGGCAATGTAATTATCAATAAGGCTGAGCTGATTTTGCCTGTTCAATATTACCCAGGTAGTCCATTGTATCCGGCAGACAACCTTTATCTCGTTACAGATAATGAGGACGGGTCGATAAGTTTTATTCCTGATTACAACGATTCTCCTGGAGGTAATTTTGACGATGATGAAAGTTCATATACTTTTAACATCACGCGTTATTATAATCAGTTAATTAGTGGAGAGATAACTCCAACCCCGCTGACCATTATCTCAGCTGGGAATGCCGTTTCGGCAAATAGAGTCGTCTTTAATGGTCCTGAAACTATTTTGAAGGACAAACCAAAAGTAGTAGTAACTTACAGTAAATACGAATAGATATGTGTGGGATTGTAGCTTATATTGGACATCGAGAAGCCTACCCAGTAATCATTAAAGGGTTGCAAAGGCTGGAATACAGAGGATACGATAGTGCTGGTGTGGCACTCAACAATGGCGAAGCGCTCAACCTGTATAAAAAGCAAGGTAAAGTAGCCGAACTGGAGGCCTTTGTTAAGGATATGGATAGTTCTGGTAATATCGGGATTGGACATACAAGATGGGCGACACATGGTGAACCCAATGACGTTAATGCTCACCCACACCCATCAGGCAATAAGAAGTTTGCACTCGTTCACAACGGTATTATCGAGAACTATGCGGTAATTAAGGAAGAGCTTCAAAAAAGAGGGCATGTCTTTGAAAGTGAAACAGATACTGAAGTCTTGATGCACCTCATCGAAGATGTGATGGATAAGCAAGATTGCGACCTCTTTACTGCTGTGCGAATTGCACTGAATGAAGTGGTAGGAGCCTATGCAATTGTGGTTATCTCTAAGGACAACAAAAACGAATTAATTGCGGCTCGAAAAAGTTCTCCGCTAGTTATCGGAATCGGTAAGAATGAATATTTCTGTGCATCGGATGCTACACCGATCGTGGAGTACACCAAAAACGTAGTTTATTTGGATGATGGCGAAATTGCAAAGATCAATCTGAGTGGAGGTTTGAAACTAAAAACCATCAAAAATCAGGAGATCACACCTTACGTGCAGGAGCTAGAACTGCAACTTGAGGCACTAGAAAAAGGAGGCTTTGATCATTTCATGCTGAAAGAAATCTATGAACAGCCACGTTCGATCCATGATTGTATGCGAGGCCGTATCAACCTTGAAGACCAATTGGTCGCTTTAGGTGGAATACTGGAACATAAAGATCAGATCGTCAATGCTAACCGAATCATCTTTGTGGCTTGCGGAACGTCTTGGCACGCAGGATTAGTTGGTGAATACCTTTTTGAAGAATTGGCTCGTACGCCTGTTGAGGTAGAATATGCTTCTGAATTCAGGTACCGAAATCCTGTAATCAACAAAGGAGATGTAGTGATTGCCATATCACAGTCTGGAGAAACAGCAGATACCTTGGCAGCGATAGATTTAGCGAAATCGAAAGGAGCACTCATTGTTGGAATTTGTAACGTTGTGGGGAGTTCAATTTCTAGAGCTACGCACTGTGGAAGCTATACGCACGCAGGACCTGAAATTGGTGTTGCCTCGACTAAGGCGTTCACGGCTCAAGTAACCGTACTGACGTTAATGTCATTGATGATTGGAAGAGAAAAAGGATGCATTTCTGACGAACGTTTTACGCGATTGTTAATTGACCTGCACAACATTCCAGACAAAGTGGAAAGTGTTTTGAAGAGTGATGCAAAGATTCAACACATTGCTGATATTTATAAAGATGCTCCAAATGCGTTGTACCTAGGCAGAGGAATTAACTTCCCAGTAGCACTAGAAGGCGCATTAAAGCTAAAAGAGATTTCCTATATTCATGCAGAAGGATATCCGGCAGCAGAAATGAAGCACGGACCAATTGCCTTAATCGATGAAGAAATGCCCACTTTCGTAATTGCTACCAAAGATGCAAGTTATGAGAAAGTGGTGAGCAATATTCAAGAAGTAAAAGCGCGTAAAGGAAAAGTGATTGCGATTGTTACGAAGGGAGACCGAGTGGTAAGCGACATTGCTGATCACGTGATTGAGATTCCAAAGACGGATGACTTACTCGTACCATTGATTGCTACCATTCCACTACAATTGCTCAGTTATCATATTGCTGTAATGAGAGGATGTAACGTAGATCAGCCTCGTAACCTTGCTAAGTCGGTGACCGTAGAATAAAAAAAGGAGAACTTTTTGGTGCAACCTATTTAAAAACGCGTTGTCACCTCTATACACCAAAACGTTTGACTATGAAAAAACTACTCGCTATTCTGGTGTTGGTGCTGTTTTTCGGTGCTTCCAACAACGCGCAAGAGTTGAGTGCTCCAGGGATGTTTTCGCTCGGTTCGAGATCAACTTTGAGCCTGTTTAACCATCATGGCGGAGGCTTGGGAACTGGTATGGGAGGTCAGTTTAGAATTCAGCTTTCAGATCGTGTAAATACCGAATGGTATTTAGACTATATCACTTCGCAGGCACATGACGTTATTGGTAGAAAAGACTTACACATTGGTTGGTCTGTTTTCTTTTATTACCTCAAAAACAACTCTTCTTCTGACAAATTGCTACAACCTTTTTTTGAAGTAGGGCACTGTTTTGACCATACCTTCGTCAACGAAATTGGTACGGACAACTTTCTTGAAAGGTGGAGTTCGGCTATTCAGGCGGGCACTGGTGTTTCCTTTAATCTTACTCCACGATTGGACTTTACACCTAAGCTTCAGTATATGATTCACTTGGGTAGTGATATTCATGCGGATGTTGCTGGTCATGGTCATCATGGTCATCAGCATGTGACCCTAGAAAAACAAACAGGAGTGGACCTAGAAGGACACTTGTTGATCTCATTGAGTATGAACTATAAAATTGGCAAGTTATGGGGAAGGGATTAATTGTCTTGTTCATTGCGTTCATCACCTTAGCGACTGTCTCTTTTGGACAAACGCTAGAAACGAGACGTCATCTCGTAGGAGGCACAGTCACCATTGCACCAGGGTTTCAACAAGGTAATCCAGATATGAATATTTATGTCCACGGACTTGCTTATTTCTATCCAGAACCTCGAGTTTCGCTTAACGGTGAGGTCTATTGGTTTACAGGTGCGCAAGAGCAAGAGACGTTATTAGCAGAGAATAGTACCTTACTGTTTGGACCCAACTTCCACTTTGCCAAAGATGGCCCATTTGATCCTCATATTGGGTTGATGCCTGCGATTAGTTTGGTATCTGCCATTGACCGTTCTGGCTCAAGACCAGAATTTGGAGGATATAGTGTTGTTCCTTTGTTAGCCCTAAACCTTGGGGCTCGTTATCACTTTATGAAATGGTTTAACGTTTTTGGCAACGTACGCTATATGATGGGTACTCTAACAGAAAACTATCCTCAAGCGTTATCCATGAACGAACTTCGTATCTCTTTTGGGCTTGGCTTTAATTTCTACAGTGCTAAAAACTGATTCTTTGACGGTATAAGGCACCACTTTCAAACGCAACAATGAGATAAATAACTCCTTTCGCATCTGATTCCTTAATGGATAATGTCTTTGACTTTTTATTGACCCCTTCTTCCTCATATAACAATTTACCATCTGCTGTTGATACCACAATTGATTCAATAGACACATCCGACTTTAGCTTGAACCTACTCCCCTTTACTTCAACGTTCACGAGTTCTTCAAAATCCGACAAGAAAAACCTCGCCAACTCAGCTTTAAAAACCTGAACTTCCTCACTCGTGTAAAAAATGGTATTATTTACAAAGGTTATACCTTCTGTCTGAAAACCGTTGGGTGAGTTAATCGGCAAGGAGATTTCAACCTGAGCACCAGTTCCATCAAAACCTTTGAGGTAAGTGATAAAAGGAAATGCTCCATATCCTATTAAGAACAAACCTTTTTGCTGAACATCATAAAAAGCATCGGTCACCTTTCCAAAAACGGGAATCGTGGCTTCTTTTTTCAACACATATGACCCAGGTTCTTTCGGCACTTCATAGATCTTTGATTCATCCTTTACCCAGTTTTTAGAAACCAGATAGAGTTTATCATCCCTTACAAACAATGCTTCGGCATCGTACTCATGATGATGTTTTTTCTGATCAAAAGATTCCTGATCACGATAAGAGATCCAAATCGGTTTTGCCAAAAGTTTACCTTCCTTCAGCCCTTCTATCGGACATTTATAGATCACAAGGTCTTTCCGTTTTCCTTTGTTGTTTCCAATATCACCAATGTAAATAAACTCATCATCTGCAGTAATGGCTTCCCAGTCCTCATTCTCGGCATCTTTCACTACTATCGTCTTGGATACATCTCCTGAAACAGTATCGATTTGATACAATTCTGGCTCTCCTCCAGAATCGTTGAAGGTATAGAAAGCCCCTTTCACGTAGAGCAATCCGGATGTCTCTCGCATGTCGTCAGATAAGGTCGTTAGTTGATGCGCCTTCTGTGCTACAGCAGACAAACCAATTAAGAAAAATATTAGGGTCAAGTGAAAATATTTCATATCAAAACATAATTATACTACCCAATACGATCAAAAGGGATGCCAAGATCAGCAGGTAGTTATTGAATCTAAGCTTTTTTGTGTTGTACTTTTCAAATCTCTTTTCAGGTATAAAAAACGGAATAAACAGCAACAGTCCTTCCGAATTATCCAAGTCGTATTTTCTCAACGAGAAATTCCAGCCAATAAAAGTTTCATCGGGTCTAATTACCTTCGGGTACACTAACTTGAGTAATTCAAAATGCAGAAACATTTTTCTGAACCAAAGAAAAAAAGAACCCAATCCTACCAAAAAGAGAATCGCCATGAACTTTATATACATTTAAAATAATCAAACGGCTCTTTACAGTCATCACATTGATAAAGCGCCTTACACGCTGTAGAACCGAACTGGCTAATCATTTTGGTATTCTCAGACTTACATTGCGGACAAATGACTCTTTTCTTCTCCTTTCCCACTACATAGTTCTTGTCCGAAGTCTTTTCCTGAGGTGGTGCAATGCCATAGTCTTGCAATTTCTGCTTCGCTTCATCACTCATCCAGTCAGTCGTCCAGGCGGGTTCATAGGAGGTCGCTATTCTCACATTTTCTATCCCGTTATCCTTCAATGTTTTTAGGATATCATCCTCAAACTGGTTCATGGCTGGGCAACCTGTGTAGGTAGGGGTTATCGTAATCACAAACTCATCGTCTCGCTGCTCAACTTGCCGGATTACACCCAAATCTACAATCGTCAAAACCGGAATTTCAGGATCCGGAATGTCTTTGATCAAGTCGTAGATATGTTGCTCTTCTTTATGCACAATTTACTAAAGCCAATTCTTTTAAACGTTTGATCATTCCCAGCAAACCATTTGCTCGTGTAGGAGATAAGTGATCTTGTAAGCCTATTTGTTTAACAAAGTCAAAGTCTGCTTTTATGATTTCTTCTGGAGATGCATTATTCAGCACTCTGATTAACAAGGCAATAATTCCTTTGGTAATAATGGCTTCACTATCTCCAGTAAAGCTAATGGCTCCATTTTGGTACTCTGCCCAGACCCATACTTTACTTTGACAGCCTTTGATCAAGTTTTCCTCTGTCTTATATTCGTCTTCAATCAATGGCAAGTCTTTTCCCAACTCGATGATGTGCTCGTACTTTTGCATCCAATCATCAAACAGTTCAAACTCCTCAATTACTTCTTGTCCTCTTTCTTGAATCGTCATAATTTAATCTTGTTGATGAACTACCTCTAATAGTGTTCTGAAGGCAGCAAATCTACCTGAATACCTATTGGTATGTTCTTGTTGTAAACGTGGGGCGTGCTTGGCTTGATATGCATCCAGATCATCCATACTATTACACAAATACTGGATGGAATAGGAAACGCCACCTTCTGATTCTGCCAGAATCTTGCAAATCTTATTCTCTACAAAATGTCCAGTATTCATCACATCTGGAATGTGAACTTCTTTCATCCAACTGAGCCACTCATCGTGCACCTCATCGTCAATATTTATCGTTACGTTATACAGAATCATCACTTGCTATTTCTTTGTCTGTTTACTTCATACATTACAATCCCTGCCGATACCGCTACATTGAGCGATGCAATTGTGCCTTGCATGGGAATCTTTGCTTTGTCATCCGATACTTTTAAGTATTCCTTCGAAACACCATCTTCTTCACTACCCATAATAATCGCTACAGGCTCTTTCATGTCTACATCATGCAAGAGATTCTCTGTTTTTTCCGTACACGCCACAACTTTGATTCCCGACTGCTGACAAAGGAGAATAACATCTTTGAGGTGGTGAGCCCGACAAACCGGGATTTTATTCAATGCTCCTGCTGAGGTCTTTATCGCATCCGCTGTAACACCTGCATTTCCTCTAGAAGGAATAACCAACGCGTGTACGCCATGACATTCGGCTGATCGGGCAATGGATCCCATATTTCTAACATCCGTAACTCGATCTAAAATCAGGATGAAGGGAACTTCTCCGTTTTCAAAGACGCGCGTTATGATTTCATCCAAGTTTTGATATTCAATTGGAGAAGCATACGCTACCACACCCTGGTGATTATTCTGAGTCAAACGATTTAACTTCTGTACGGGCACCATTTGAAAAACAATGTCATGTTCTTTCATCTTAGTCCTCAACTCTTTGAAAAGTTCTCCCTCTATTCCCGTTTGCAAAAAAACTCGATTTAGTACCCTTCCAGCATCCATCGCCTCAATAACGGCTCGAATTCCATAGATGAGGTTTTCGTCCTCCTTTTTTACGTAGTTCTTCTTAATATCTCTCATTAGATTTATTAATACTGTGCCCAATACGCTCTACCACTCCTCCAAACGTCTACCGCTCGATACCAACTGGATTTATAGGACGTAGCTCGGATGAGTTTGTAATCATTTTGGGTAAAAGGATTATCTACCTTAACGAAGGTAAACTGCAAGGAAAAAGAATTAGTTTCCTCTCCATAATACCAAATTTCTTCATCTCGCTGCACGCGAACAGACTTTGGCGTACCGTATACAATACTAACCATTCCACGATCGGTTTTCCATCCCTCCACGTAAGATGTGAAGTTATCGTTGGCATCCTGCACGCGATTGTAGTATCGTTTAATTACTTCTCTTCCTCGATCCTCATCACCAGATTTTGACAACCAAAATAAATCAACTGCTTTTTTGGTATCGTCCGTATTGTTCAGTTCATCAAACTCGCTATTGGAACTAATGAATCGCAAGGGAGGAATCATTCCAAATACATTCTTAATCTTTGGGTAGTTATTTTCAAAACCAAATACGGTCAGTCCCTTTTTCTGCGAAGTGTCAATCACAAAATGGACAAAACCAGTATCTAGCAAGAAATAATCAAATTTGCCGTCTTCCCCGATGGCTATTTTGTGCCTTTCGTCTGGTTGATAATTGAATGCCGCATGATTGGGATGCGCAAACGGTGGCGCGGCTATTGGGAAGTTTCTAAAGTACTGGTTGGCATAAATGCTTTTCCCCTTGTTTACCTCAGACTGAATAACAACTTCCACCCGATCTATCGTGTAATTATTGTAAAATATCGAAGAGTCTTTTTTGTTTCTGATCAGGTAATATTGCGAACTACTTTCGTTGACTTTGTCTACAATCAACAACTTTTCGAACGTATTGTTTCGGTTGAGATCAGTAGCAAAAACCCGCAAATAGTACTTTTTCCCTGATTTTAACTTCAGGTTCATTTCTCCATTGATCAACTTAGCCATTTTCTTTTCAACGGTATCATAGATCATCATCGATGCACTGTCTAGCATTTCCTTCTTATTCTCAAAGGCATACGTTTCATAGTGAATCTTGACCTTAGACTGGTAGGGCTGTGATTTATCTTTTCTCGCATAAAGTACTTGCGTACTGTTGAATTGAAAATGTAATTTCGATAAATCATCCGACTTGTGATACACTAAATAATCTGGAGTTATCGTCACATTTTTGGTGCCGTAAACTTGCGAAAAGTTCGATCCCTGAACATTTTGATTGGTGCAACTTTGAATCATCAACAGCAAAGCTGCCATACCTCCAATTATACCAACACTTTTTATCATCGAGTAATCAATTCTGTTTCAATAAAATTGCTCACATTGAGCGCTCGATCAATGAGCGAAATGCGATACTTAATGGAGTCGTTATGGTTTGAAATAGGATTATAGTAAGGAGCTTCAATCGTCACATTTATTGTTCCTTTCAATGTTTTGTTCTGTCCTATCGGTGTTAAATTCTTAATTCGATACTGGAAGTTAATGGTGTCTGCCGTTGGAAAATTGTTTCCTGATGGATCCAACCGACCTTTTACCCATTCTCCTTCCATCATCTCAAAGTACTCAACGTAAAGGTTATAATGGTAAAAGCTTGACGGGTTGTAGGGAGATAAGGTATCGTTCTCATTTAAGCCTACATCACCATCACCATCTGTAAAATCAACCGAAAGAATCAGGGAATCTCCCATTTTGGCATAACTCACAGTCTGCAACTCTGGTTCATCTGGGTAACTCACCGGCTTGAGACAACTGCTCAAGGAAAGTACGGTCACCAGACCGACAAAAACTACGGCTATCTTAATATTTTTAAGCATCTTAGTGTAAAGTTATTAATTTATGCGGTAAGAATGTACCCGAAGACCTTAATTTCTAACATATTCAGGATTAAAAACGAACAAGATTTTAACGTTTGTTCGCTCGAATTATTTCGCTTGCAACACAAAAATGTGGCGGTTTATCGTTCCTACTGTGACTTATTGGAGGTTGATCCCAACCAGATAAAACACTACACTCAAATTCCGTTCTTACCGATTCGGTTCTTCAAGTCTAAGCGCGTTATTTGGGAAGGACTCGACATAAAAGATGCTCGGTTATTCCTGAGCAGTGGCACAACAGCAACGGGCAGAAGCCATCACTACGTGCACGACATTTCGCTCTATGAAAAATCCTTTTTGACGACTTTCCAACAGTTTTACGGACCACCTGAATCGTGGACCATTCTCGCGCTTTTACCTTCTTATCAAGAACAGGGGGACTCTTCTTTGATTTACATGGTTGATCGACTCATTCAGCTTTCAAAAAATCCATTGTCTGGGTACTACCTTAACACTAAGGATGCAGAAAATGTATTGAACAAACTTCCCAAGAAAGGAGAAAACACGCTTCTTTTTGGGGTCTCCTACGCACTGCTTGACCTTATTGAATCATCGCAATTTGATTTGCCTTCTTTAGTGGTAATGGAAACAGGTGGGATGAAAGGACGAAGAAAGGAGTTAACAAAAACCGCCTTACATGAAAAGTTAAAGGCAGGTTTCAGCGTGAACGGTATCCACAGTGAGTACGGAATGACCGAACTCCTCTCACAAGGCTACTCCAAAGGAGACGAATGGTTTGATTTCCCCAACTGGATGAAGCCTTCGCTTCGAAACATCAATGATCCGTTGAGTCTGATTGATCAGGATGGGAAAACGGGAGGTGTCAACATTATTGATTTGGCAAATGTGTTTAGCTGTGCATTTATTGCTACGCAAGACTTGGGAAGAATGGAAGAAGGTCGACTAAAAATCATGGGGCGGTTTGATCATTCGGACACCAGAGGATGTAATTTACTCGTTCAGTGATTTTTCTCATTTCGTTCGAAATGACATGAAAGTCTTACGACATTTTTTTGTTCATCACCTCATTTTGTTGGTTAATGCTCTCCTTGTGAATCGCGTTGAGCATCACCTCCAAAAATTGATCACTCAATCCTAATTTCTGCCCTAACGCTTTTCTGGCATTGTGGATTTCTTTCCATCGGTCTAACTGCAAGATTGTAATGTCATTTTCTTTTTTGAATGCTCCAATCTCTTTGGCAGTAGTCATCCTAGTTGCGAGCAATTCTAAAAGATCACTATCTATCTGATCAATTTGACTTCTAAGTGCTTCTAATCCTTGTGCTAGTTCAAAGCTATCTGTTTCTGGTTTTCTTACTACAAGCGAGTTCAACAGTTGCAGAAAAGCGCTAGGTGTGATTTGTTGCTTTGCATCACTCCAAGCGTTATCTGGCTCTTGATGTGTTTCAATCATCAAACCATCCATATCTAAGTCATACGACTTCTGGGCCACCGCTTGCAATAAATCTCTTCTTCCGCAGATATGACTTGGGTCGCAAATGACCTTGATTTCTGGCATGCGCACTTTGAGTTCAATGGGCAACTCCCACATGGGTGGATTACGATAAACTTTTTGTCCATAGCTTGAAAAGCCTCTATGTATCGCAGCAATGTCCTTTACTCCAACCGCTGACAACCTCTCCATGGCTCCCATCCAAAGGTCCACATCCGGATTGACAGGGTTTTTAACCATAACAGGAATATCAACTCCTCTTAAGGCTTCCGCGATTTCTTGCACCGCAAACGGATTCACCGTAGTTCTTGCACCAATCCATAGGACATCTATCCCAGCTTTCAGCGCTTTTTCTACGTGTTCTGCTTTTGCCACTTCCGTGGTTACTGGAACCTCTATGTCATCACCCGCTGCTTTCAACCAGAGCAGACCAACTTCTCCTACTCCTTCAAAGGAATTGGGTCGGGTTCTTGGCTTCCAGATACCACCTCGCAAAAGATCAATATTGGCATCCTTGAGTCCCTCTGCAACGGTCATGACCTGCTCCTCAGTCTCCACACTGCAAGGACCTGCTATGATTATTTTAAGGTTGGTATCAAACACGTGACAAAGTTAATTGAATTCTGTTCACAAGGCAGCTATACGGGAGAATCCCATTAACACTTTTTAACCGTCCTTTAACATTTACCTACTGAAAACTAGTCTACTTTAGCCACTGAAACAATTAACCTATTAGAATATGAAAACATTTTACTACACCATTTTAGCGGCAGGAATCCTATTTGCTTCTTGTGCTAAAGAAGCGTCAGAAATCAAAGAAGAAATTGAGATTTCTAAAGAAGTGAAAGCACAAGTCGTGAACGGAGAAACAACTGTGACGATCACCACAACTGAAAATGGCGAAACTAAAACAGAGGTCTTGACTGGTGCGGAGGCTGAAGCTTACATGGAAACAGAACACCTAAACGGTGAAGATCACCCTAAAGGAGCAAATGTCTTCGTTAAGAAAATGGATAACAATGTGAGTTTAGACCTTGACATTGATGAGATTTTAAACGATCCTGAATTGAAGGACCTAGATGAAGCCACAAAAGAAAAAATTAAAACCGCTCTTGAAGGTGCAATGAGCGATATGGAGTTTGACGTGGATGTAGAATTCTCAGGTGATGAATCTGGAGAATCGATCGTTAAAACGAAGGTAATGGTTATAGATGAAGAGTAGTTTGGTAGCTTTTTTCATCTTGGTTTGGTTAAAAGGAGGTTCGAAAGGATCTCCTTTTTTTATCCCCTGAACTAATTAGGTATAACTCCTTCTATATTCTTAAAACTAAAAACGGAATAAGAAATGACAAGACCGTTTCTCTAGGCTACTTATTGCTTTCCCGTACTGCCAAATCCTCCAGCACCTCTCACGGTCTCATTCAATTCAGTCACTTCATTCCAGTCCACCTTGGTATAAGGAGCCACCACCAATTGTGCAATTCTTTCCCCATCTTCTACCACAAATTCCTCATTCGAAAGGTTGATCAGGATCACACCAATATCTCCCCGATAATCAGCATCAATGGTACCAGGTGAATTCAAAACCGTCAACCCTTTTTTGTAGGCCAGACCACTTCTGGGTCTTACCTGCGCCTCATAACCATCTGGCAAAGCAATACTCAATCCTGTCGGTATCAACCTTCTTTCAAGTGGCTTTAGCATAATGGGTTCGTCTATGTTGGCTCTTAGATCCATCCCTGCCGACTGTGCCGTTGCATAATGAGGGGTTGCGTGTTTTGAGTTGTTTACGATCTGTACTTTCATTATTTTCTTTTTAGAAGTTTGGTTGAAATCATCTCCCAAAGAGATTTGTCCAAAAATAATATTATTCCTAAGTAAACAACAATTAGCGAATTATTGTACAAAAACTGAAGCCAGTTAACTCCTTTGGAAGTGTCGACTTCAGAGCGAACTAAAAACAAAACAAAAGCTAAAATTACATACAGGCCTATCTTTCGTAAGTTATAAGGTATTGGGTAAAATTTCTGACCAAGAATGTATGATATTACCACCATTACTGCGTAACAAACCAACGTAGCCCACGCAGAAGCTATATAGCCATAAGAGGGAATAAACGTCAAATTAATGATTACTGTGATACTGGCTCCGATAATACTTATAAGCGCACCATAATGGGTTTTATGTGAAAGTTTGTACCAGATACTCTGATTGATATAGATACCCAACAAAACATTAGCACCAAGAAGGATTGGGACAACCATAAGCCCCTCCCAATAATCTGGATCTGGAGTGAAATACCTAACGATTTGCAGATTCATTGACATTCCTAAAAACATCAGCGAAACGATAATAACGAAAAAGTTCATGATTTTGGCATAAGTCTTTTTCGATCCTTTCTCTTTTTCCGCGTTAAAGAAAAAAGGCTCTGCAGCATATCGATATGCTTGGAGGAACATAGAAATGATCATGGCAATCTTGTAATTTCCTCCATATATTCCCAACTCGGTTTGCGCCTGTTGATTGGCCGTTTGAAAATCCAGCCCTTTCTCCATTAACGTATCTGTAAGAATAGGCTTTAGCATCACTCTATCTAGCATCTCATTAACTATTCCTGCCAATCCCACAAAAAGCATTGGATAAGCATACCTAAACATTTCTTTCCACAATTGCCAATCAAACTGACCTCGATAACTCAACTGACCTCCCAAGAGTAAGAACTTTGAAATACTCGCAATTAAGTTTGCAATAAAAACATAACCTACACCAATCTCTGGACTGTAGGTGATATCAATCAACCAATTGGAATTGCCTGCTTCAAAATTACCTTTACAATAGACCAAAAAATACAAATTCAGCCCAATGTTAATACCCACATTGGCAATGTTGATTAGGGCAAACTTCTTCGCCTTGTTTTCTTTTCTAAGCTTTGCCAAAGGAATAGAAGCAAGCGCATCAAGTGCAACTATAATAGCAAACCAAACAATATACTCGGAGTGATTTGGATATGCTAAAAACTCGGCTACTGGTTGCGCAAAAGCGATCGCGAAAAGGATGAATAACACGGATGTAGCGGTAACCGAAAAAAGTGAATTATTGTACGCTATCTTGGGGTTCACATCAGCCTTAGAAGAATAGCGAAAGTAGGATGTCTCCATACCGTAAGTCAAGAAAACAATCAAGAAGGCAACGTAAGCATACATCTCAGTTATAATTCCAAACTGATCCGGATCAAAGACTTTAACATAGAACGGTGTTAACAGGAAGTTTAGTACCCTTGCTAGGATACTACTGGCTCCATAAATGGCTGTCTGACCTGCTAATTTTTTTAATGCGCCCAATTAAAATGTACACTTTTGGTATGATACAAAGGAAGTGATTATCCTTCGTGAAGATTGGATCAATGATTATTTGTATCAACGCAAGAATGTTGGCAGCAGCAATCCTCAATGCCAAAGCCAAAACGGTATTCCAAAAGTTATTATTTGCAAATACGGATCAAGACAACATCATCACTGCTTTCTTCAGCGCTGTGATGAACACATCTACCTCCTCTTTCGTATTATAAAACGCAAAAGAAGCTCTGATGGTTCCCGGGATTTTGTAGAAGTCCATCAAGGGTTGGGTACAGTGATGACCCGTTCTTACTGCTACGCCCATTTGGTCCAATAATGTTCCTACATCAAAAGGGTGGGTGCCTTCTACCAGAAAACTAATCACACTTGCTTTGTGCTCGGCAGTTCCGACAATACGAACCCCATTGATTTGGTTTAATTCGGCAGTGGCGTATTCCAAAAGGGCTTCTTCTTGTTTCTGTATCAACTCATACCCTACTTTTTGAATAAATTTAACAGCCGCAGCTGTTGCAATTCCGCCTGCAATGTTTGGTGTTCCTGCTTCAAATTTATGAGGAAGACAATTATAAGTTGTTTTTTCAAACGTCACTTCTTTGATCATATCCCCACCTCCCTGATAAGGCGGCATCGCGTTGAGCACTTCTTCTTTGCCATACAGCACTCCCACTCCCGTAGGTCCAAACATTTTATGCGCTGAGAAGGTCAAAAAGTCACAATCCAACTCCTGAACATTAACGCTGGTATGTGGTACCGACTGCGCAGCATCAATTAGTACTTTTGCCCCCACTTTGTGCGCATCAGCTATCATTTTTTTGATCGGATTGATGGTTCCTAACGTGTTGGAAATATGCGTCACGGCAACCATTTTTGTTCTTTCAGAAAGCAGCTTCAAATAATCCTCATACGCCAACTCTCCTTCTTCATTCATAGGAATTACCTTAAGTAAGGCTCCTTTCTCTTCACAGATCATTTGCCAGGGAACAATATTGCTATGATGCTCCATAGTAGAAATGATGACCTCATCTCCTTCATGAATAAACTCCCTACCAAAACTACTCGCCACTAAATTGATACCCCCAGTTGTTCCAGTGGTAAAAATTACCTCATGGCTGTGTTTAGCGTGGATGAATTCTCTCAGTATCTCTCTACTTTCTTCGTATTTATTCGTAGCCAGTTGACTTAAATGATGTACACCTCGATGAATATTGCTATTGTATTCTTGGTAGTAATCATCAATGCTCTGAATTACTGCATACGGTTTCTGAGCAGTTGCTCCATTATCTAAATAAACCAATTGGCTACCATTCACCACCCGCTGTAAAATGGGAAATTCTTTTCTTATCTCTTCAATATTCATCGCTGGCATTTGTGGCAACAAAGGTAATGGCAAGGAATTGATTTTGAGCTGGTTTTTTGCCTATTTTTGCCTTTCAAAATAAAGCATACTATGGAAGATCAAGATGATATTTTAGAATTTGATGTTAGTGCATCAAGTAACGGGAAAAGAACTGGATTACTTACAACAGCCTGCGTCTTAAGCTGGATAATGGGAGGAATCATGGTGCTATCAACAGGTTTAATGCTATTAATGAAGAACTTCTTTTTGAAACTATCATGAAAGAGGCCTATGCTGACATGGACAAAATTCAACGTGCACAGATGGATATGCTTGCAGAAAACTTCAACAACATATTCCTATTTAATTTTGTTGCTTATTCTATAAGTATTTTTGCCGTGATTTTGATGTACAGGTTGAATAAGGTTGGCTTCTACATATATGCTCCGTTGCACGTATTAATGATTGTTTACCCTTATCTAACTTATAGCCCATTTGAAGTTAGTGGTGGTTTAATTTTTAGCGTTGCTATACTTGGCACTTTCATCAGTTTTTACGGTGTGAATCTCAAACACATGAAGTAAAGGCTTACTTCTCTCTTTCCATCTGATAGAGATCAAGCACATCTAGTATAGAATTGTACGTTCTAGCGCGTTGCGCTTCCATCTGGTTGGGGTCAACCCACTGCACGTCCGTGATTCCTTCTTCCTCTTGCGGTGTGAGGAACTCTTCTCCCTTGTAGGTAAGTAGATACCAATGGGTTGTCTTAAAGTACTTTTTGCCTTTGGCAGAATAGGTGTGGAAAGTTTTAAGAAGTTTCTTTTTCACCTTTGGACCGCTAATTCCGCACTCCTCTTCAATTTCTCGAATCGCAGCTTTCTTTAATTCTTCGTTTTTTTCCACCTTTCCTTTAGGAATATCCCAATAGCCTAATCGATCAATAAAGAGTATTTCCCCCCTCTTATTCTCAACTATTCCGCCAGCCGCTTCAATTCTTCGATGATCTCCAAAGAAAAGCTTCATCAGTTTTTTTAGGCTGGGGTTCACAACATAAATCGGTTTTGAAGCATTCATATTGCGATGAAGTGACATCAGACTGTCCTTATCTTCTTCATTCTCACAGGCAAATGTTTTGACTCTCTTCTTAAGTGCAGTGACTTCACTGGTCTCGAGGAAGAAAATTGGTTTGTTGTAAATAAAAACTTTGTACATTTGCGGCTATGGTTTACGATGAGGAATGCGGGCTAAAAGTAGCAGAATTTTTGCTAAAAATCAAGGCAGTTAAGCTACAACCAGATCAGCCGTTCACATGGGCTTCTGGATGGAAATCTCCAATTTACTGCGACAATAGAAAAACACTTTCCTACCCGGAAATTAGAACTTATTTGCGCCAGCGATTTGTAGATTTGATCGTAGAGACGTATGGCAAACCAGACGTAATTGCTGGTGTTGCAACCGGAGGTATCGCCATTGGTGCTTTGGTTGCTCAGGAGCTGGGTGTTCCTTTTATTTACGTACGATCATCTTCGAAATCTCATGGTTTGAATAATCAAATTGAAGGAGACTTAAGAGAAGGACAGAGTGTTGTGGTGATTGAAGATCTTGTTTCTAGCGGTAAAAGTTCGTTGGTTGCTGTGGACGCCCTGCGTGAAGCAGGTGCTACTGTAAAAGGTATGGCTGCAATTTTTACGTATGGTTTTGATTTAGCTGCAGAAAACTTTAAAAAGCACAACTGCAAACTCAGCACATTATCCGATTATTCTTTGCTGTTACAACAAGCAGTAGATTCAAATTATATATCTGAAGATAAGCTAGATACACTTGGTGAATGGCGAACATCTCCAAATACATGGAGCAATTAAACTTTGTACAATGACAAAAATTGAAAGTAAGGAAGTAGTGATAGCAGCAAACAGTCAGGTTTGCTTCGATTTTTTGATGGATTTGAATAATTATCAATTATTGCTTCCAAAAGACAAGATCTCAGACTGGCAAAGCGATGAGAAAAGTTGTTCCTTCAAAATCCAAAACACCTACAAGCTATCGTTAAAATACTCTGAAAGCGAGCCAACAAGCA
Organism: uncultured Flavobacteriales bacterium; assembly: GCA_964387945.1. Taxonomy (GTDB): domain Bacteria; phylum Bacteroidota; class Bacteroidia; order Flavobacteriales_D; family Parvicellaceae; genus Parvicella. The sequence continues at coordinate 125,907 of CAYLYX010000009.1, forward strand.
AAATTTTGATCGTTAGTGGAGAAGGGTCTCCTTTTTCGTTTGACCTTTACATCAACTTAGAGAATCAAGGAGAATCTACTGGAGCTCAATTGGTGTGTCATGCAGACATTAACCCTTTCCTTAAAATGATGGTTCAAAAGCCACTCAACAATCTGTTTGACTACATGGCAGACAGAATGGTGAAGGTACTTGGCGCATAATTTACCAGTAAATACGTCAAATTACGTAGATCGGAGCTATTTCGCCTTTTTATGTTTGTAAAAAATTACAAGCATGAAAAACCTATTTTTATTTACTCTGAGCATCTGTATGCTGCTCATAAGCGGCAATTCTTCTGCTCAAACCATTGACAAAGAAGTAACATTTGAACTCGACAAAAAAGCAAAACGTGGACGTTTAGCCAATGTTGAAATTGATGGAGCCGGAAATTACAAGCTTTACTACATTACGAAAACAAAAAGTAAACTGATCAAATTTCAGATCTACACTTTTGATCCTGACTTTAACTTTATCAGCAAAGTGGATGACGAGTTGGAATTAGAAAAAGTAAAAACTAAATATAGCTGGTTTAACTTTAAAGGAGAACTTTATTCAGTTGAAGGAATTACTTTGAACTGGAATCCAGCGGTTTCACTTAAACTCAAGAAAAAGAAAACTACCTATAGGTACGACTGGCTATTGTTAGGTTACTACAAGACAGTTGAGGTTCTTGACAAGGTTAAGCCACGAACTGATGACGGCTTGAAATACTTCGCAAAGTCTTATTTTGAAGATGAGATTACAGGTGACATTTACATAATAGCTGGAGCTGCCCCAGGCATGGTAAGTAAGGATGCAGGTGCACAACTTACTGACCTAAGAATTCTAAAGTACGATTGGGATCTAAATAAAGTAGCTGAAGCTAAAATACCTTTTGAATATGGGCAAGAAGTCGCCTTTGCCCAAGGTTTTGCGGAATCAGACCCAGAAAATCCAGCAGCAGTTGGATTTGCCGGTGGAGTTGTCGTATTTGCTCCAACAGTATGGAAGGGAAGTTCAGCTCCCGTTGACAAAAACAAAGGAAACTTCACTATTGTAGAGTTCGATAAGGATCTTAACATAGTAACTCGTGAGTCTTTTGAGAACCCATCTCCGGGCTGGACAATTGAGGGTATGCAATGGGCTCTCAACGATGAGGGGAAAAGAGACATCTACCTCTACGGACCTGCTGCTTTTGGTAAAGACAAATATTATATGAATGCCAAACAAGTAGCAAAGAAAAAGTCAATTCAAGTAATGAAAGTCTCTTCAAGTAAAATTGAATACTTAACAGAAACTACTCTTGAAGATATTGAAGCGGCTAAAGCAATGCCTCCTTCTAACAAGAAAACAGCGGATTACAACGGAAGAGAAAAACCTTCGTTCAACTTTACGCAACTATCCTCTGGAAACATCCTGCTATACGGACAATACTACTTTGATGGAAAACCTTCAGACTATATGGCATTGGAATTTGACAACAATGGAAAACTAGTTTCCAACTACACCAGAAACATGGAAACAAAGATCAAAGTTCCATTCACATGTGTCAACTCTGTAACTGAAACAGCCAACGGAGTTTATTGGATTTCTTACGAAGCTGAAGGAGATGAAACAACCAAATATATTGTTCCGGTCATCACCAAGCTAGATACAAAAGCTAAAAACGTAAACGATCCTGTAATCTTAGGTAATGACGGTAAAAAACAGCAATACTATGTTGATCCTTCCTACCCACTTCTTAACCTGTCAGACACAGAACAAGTGTACTTTGGAAGCGATAAGAAAGGGAAAAACATCTGGTTTTGTAGAGTGAAGCTTTAGAATAAGAGATTGACGAAAAAAAATGCTGTTTCTTTTTTTTGGGAACAGCATTTTTTTATTCTTCAATCAGTCCCTTCAAGTCATCAGGGATATCTTCTATCGTGATTACTTCATTTAAGGTGGGTAGAATATAGTGCGTCTTATTTTCGTTCTTGATTTCAATCAACAAGTCTAGAATAACATTCTCATGTTCCCATTCCTTGTTCAGTAATAAATCTGCTGATAAATCATTCATTCCGAGCAAATATAACCCGCCATCTTTTGCAGGACCAATTACCATATCATGCTTGTCCAGCGCTCTAAACGCCTCTTCAATTATTCCCGCGTTTAAATCGTAGCAATCACAACCAATCACGATAACCTTATTGGCCCACTCCCCAAAACTTACCTTTGAGGCATTGTACATTCGTTCTCCTAGGTCTTCCCCTTTTTGAATGGACTTCTCAAAATGACCATCGTCAAATTCATCACTATTGGACACAAAATCAGAATAGTAACACTTTCGTTGTGCGATTACTGATTTTGCTACATCTGCGGTGTGTTTAATCAGTGCTAAATGGATTTCCAATGCACTTTCATCACCAATATCGGCAGCGAGCTGCTTTTTTACCTGTCCTTCAACTGGGTTTTTACAAAATATGATCAGATGGTTAATGGTCATGTTATCGGATTTCACCGCCTGCTTCCATCTCCTTGGTAGGGGAAACAAAAGACAGATTGCCTTCTTTATCTTCTGCCATTAGGATCATTCCCTGCGATTCAACGCCTCTAATCTTTCTAGGCGCCAAGTTCATCAAAATTGACACTTTCTTTCCAACTACTTCATCTGGGGAATAATGCTCTGCTATGCCAGAAACTACTGTTCTTACATCCAGCCCAGTGTCTACTGTAAGTTTGAGCAGCTTATCCGCTTTCTTTACCTTTTCAGCAGCTTTAATCTCTCCTACTCTAATGTCCATTTTCATAAAATCGTCAAAAGCTATTTCATCTTTCATAGGTGGATATTTATTTTCTGGTTGTTTCAATTTTTCTAACTGTTCTTCAACTTTATCATCTTCAATTTTAGTAAATAAAATGGATGGCTTGTTGATAGAATGAGCTGGAGCTAAAAGATCTTTACTTCCTGCTGAAGCCCAGTCTAAAGCTGTCATATTTAAAAACTCAACGAGCTTCTTTGCCGTAAATGGCAAGAAAGGCTCAAAAACAATCGAAAGATTAGCCGTAATCTGTAAAGAAATATTGATGATCGTTTTTACCCTCTCTGGGTTCGTTTTGATAAGCTTCCAAGGTTCTGTATCTGCCAAATATTTATTGCCAAGTCTAGCTAAATTCATTGCTTCTGCTTGAGCTTCTCTAAACCTAAAAGCCTCAATTGCATTGCCTATTTTCTGAGGAGCTTCTTGGAGTGTTTTTAAAACCTGCTGGTCAATCTCTTCAAGGCTACCCAACGCTGGAACATTCCCCTCATAGTACTTGTGGGTAAGCACCAATGTTCTATTCACGAAGTTGCCAAAAATATCTGCCAACTCACTGTTATTCCTAGTCTGAAAATCCTTCCAAGAAAAGTCACTATCCTTACTTTCTGGAGCAATAGCGCACAAAACATATCTCAAGACGTCTTCTTGACCGGGAAAGTCTTCTAAATATTCATGTCCCCAAACTGCCCAGTTTTTAGACGTACTCAACTTCTGCCCTTCTAGGTTCAAAAACTCATTAGCAGGGACATTATAAGGTAAAATGTGGTCACCAAACAACTTCAACATAATCGGAAAAATGATGGTATGAAATACAATGTTGTCTTTCGCCAAAAAATGGACTAAATGCGTATCCTCATTCTTCCAATAGTCTTCCCAATTCTTTCCGTTATCAATTGCCCATTGCTTAGTCGCTGAGATATAACCGATGGGAGCATCAAACCAGACATAAAGCACTTTACCCTCGCCACCTTCAACTGGAACTCCAACACCCCAATCGAGATCTCTCGTCATTGCTCTAGGCTTCAAACCTCCTTCAATCCAACTTAAGCACTGTCCGATAACCTGATTTCTCCATTCCTTCGGGTAATGATGTTGTTTTCCATCCAAAATTCCGTTTTCAATCCAATCCTTCACCCAGGCTTCATGTTCATCCATAGGTAGATACCAATGAGAAGTCTCTTTCAACTCAGGAGTTTTTCCTGACAAAGTAGACTTAGGATTAATCAGGTCTAGCGGACTTAGGTCACTACCACATTTCTCACATTGATCACCATATGCGCCATCGTTCTTACATTTAGGACACGTTCCAACGATGTATCTATCGGCTAAAAACTGATTGAATTCTGCATCGTAGTACTGTTCGGAGCTCTTCTTGAGAAACTTACCCTCGCCTTCAAGCTGTTTAAAATAGTCTGAAGCCGTCTCCTTATGAAGGTCAGATGACGTTCTGTGATAAATGTCAAAGTTGATTCCCAATTGCTCAAAGGTAGTTCCAATTAATTCATGATAACGGTCAACAATAGCCTGCGGAGTTGTTCCCTCTTGTTTGGCACGGATCGTAATAGCAGCTCCATGCTCATCAGAACCACAGACAAAAAGCGCATCTCTGCCATTTGATTTGAGGTATCGACTATAAATATCAGCAGGAATATAAACCCCAGCTAGATGCCCTAAATGAAGCGGCCCATTGGCATACGGCAGTGCTGCTGTTATGGTATATCTTTTCGGATGAATCATTCAATCTTGTTTACGTACAAAGATAAATTCATTTATAGAATGGTCATTAAAAAAGTGGATGCAACTTATTTCGAACAATTAACGTCAAAAGGATGTGTTAATTTTTTTTTAAATTAGCAACCGCTAACCTACTAATTATGAATAACTTTACTATGCTTCGCAAGTTTGCGTTTTTATCTTACTTATTTCTTTCCCTCTCAGCGTTTGCCCACAATGGGATTCAAAAAGGATTTCATTTTACAGAAAACAAGGGTCAACTAGACGACCGTGTTTCTTACCATTGTAAACTGCATTTAGGAAACCTATTTCTTGAAAACAATAGGTTGACTTTTGACCTTTTTGACCCTGTTGAAATCAGCGAAATGCATGATAAAAAAGGAAAAAAATCCAATCCGTTTTTTTCCAAATCAAAAAGTGACAATTTGGATCAATCAATAGCGGAAGGGTTTAACAAGCATGCATACTCCATGACTTTTCTCGGTGCGAAACCCAATCCTGAGATTAGCGGGAATCAGCAGCTCAGCGGATACAAAAACTTCTTCTTTGGAAACGACCCGTCAAATTGGGCATCTAACGTTCGCTCTTACAAGGGGGTAACTTACCAAAACATGTATGACGGCATTGATGTAGAAATCTACAGTCAACTTAAATATTTGAAATATGATATTGTTGTTGCACCTCAAATAGATCCCAATCAAATTCAGATTTTGTACGAGGGTATTGAGGGTTTAACGATCTTGGAAAATGGTGATCTAGAGGTAAAACTCTCTAACCAAAATATTCGTGAAGCTAAGCTGAGTGCTTATCAGGTGATTAACGGGAAACAACAATCCGTGCCTTGTACATTCAAAATTCTAAACGGAAACATCGTTGCATTTGATTTTCCGCAGGGATACGATTCCAACTACGAATTGGTTATTGATCCGGTTTGGGTTTTTTCTACGCTAACAGGTTCTACTGCTGATAACTGGGGATATACATCAACGTATGATTCTCAGGGAAATCTATATGCCGCAGGAATTGCCTTTAGCTCTGGATATCCTACAACAACTGGAGCATATCAAACCACATTTGCAGGTGGAAATATTGACATTTCTCTTTCGAAATTTTCACCCAATGGAACAACACTCCTTTATTCTACCTACTTGGGAGGTACGAATGTAGAGATTCCTCATAGTCTTGTGGTAGACTCTCAAGACAATTTGGTTATGCTAGCTACAACAGGTTCTTCAAACTTTCCAGTAACAGCTGGATGTTATGATAACACCTTCAACACAGGTTATGCCAATACTACAACTAGTCCTAATATTACATTTTCTAACGGGTCTGATATCGCTTTGGTCAAAATCAATCCCGCTGGAAACACCTTGCTGGCATCTACTTTTGTGGGTGGAACGGATAACGAAGGCTTGAATGAAGCACTTGTACTTAATTATGCTGACGACATTCGAGGAGAGGTAGTTGTTGATGGAAACGATGACATTTATGTTGCCACGAGTGTATATTCCGATGACTTTCCTACTACAACTGGAGCTTCCATAAACAATGGTGGCGGCTTTGGAAGTCAGGATGCCACGGTATTCAAAATGTCCAGCGATCTCACCTCGATGTCATGGAGCAGTTTTTATGGGGGTTCAGGGAATGATGGAGCCTTTTCAGTAAGGGTATCTCCATCTACCGGAGATGTATATATCTGCGGAGGTACAGTTAGTGCTAACCTTCCGATGGGAGCTTCGCCAATGGATGGAACCTATGTGGGTGGAGGTGATGGCTATGTGGCTAGCTTTAATGGAACCAATGGCACTTTTCTTAATGCAACATACCTGAATACAGCAGGTTCTTCTAGCTATGACCAATCGTTTATTTTGGAAATCGATGATGACGGAGACATTTATGCTTTTGGACAAACAAAGGGATCATATACCGTTTTTAACGCGACTTACTCCAATGCCAACGGTTCTCAGTTCATACAGAAGATGAGCCCAGATTTATCAACATCCATTTTTAGTACTGTATTTGGTAGTGGAAGATCTACTGTAGACATTTCTCCTACGGCTTTCCTAGTGGACGACTGTGAAAACATCTATGTTGCTGGTTGGGGAGGTTCTACTAACACAGAAGGACATGTTGGTGGCATGCCGCTAACTGCTGATGCGGAACAATCTTCTACAGATCAAAGTGACTTCTACTTTATGGTGATGGAAAGAGATGCTGCTTCCATCTTATATGGAACTTATCTCGGTGACCCATCTGCCGCAGAACATGTGGATGGAGGAACTAGTCGCTTTGACAAACAAGGAATCGTTTACCAAGCTGTATGCGCGGGTTGTGGAGGAAATGATTTCCCCACCACTCCTGGAGTTTATGGCCCAAATAACGGAAGTTCAAACTGTAACTTGGGCGCCATCAAATTTGAAATGAACTTTCAAGGAGTTACTGCTCAAGCTGTAGTTCCAGATGATATCACATTATGTGCATCACCTTATAGTGTAGATTTTGATGCTCCAACGACAGATCCACCTCCATCTGCTGAGTGGATTTACGGGGATGGCAACACTTCTGGAATTGTTGGAGGAAGTGTATCTCCAACACACGTCTATGCCGATACGGGAACTTATCAAGTTACCTATATTGCGATCGACCCCGCTTCATGTAATATCAGGGATACGGCCTATTTTGACTTAACGTTGATTCAACCCGAGCAGTTTAATGCCCAGTTTGACGTACCTCCAGTTGATCCTTGTAATGCTCCTGATAGCTTACTTGTTTCTTTAGCCTTTACAGGTACAGGAGCCGATTCTATCGTTTGGGATATGGGTAACGGAGATGTCTTTTATGATTCATTGTCTCTGGATTACTATTACACGAGTCAGGGGACGTATACCATAAGTATGACTGCGATCGACAATGTATGTAATAATCAACAGACCATTACGGAGACGTTTGATTATTTGGTAACAGGTATTACGGCAAATGCTACTGCTCCGCCAGACACAGCATTCTGTGGACCACCACCTTATGATTTGGACTTTTCAGCTACTTCACCTTCTCCCTACCACTTCTGGGATTTTGGTGATGGCTCAGGAACGAGTACGCAAGCAAATCCTTCCTACACTTATAGTACTCCGGGAAGTTATGATATTATGTATGTGGCCATTGATTCTACTACCTGTAACATTGCTGACACTGCTTATTTTACAGTTGATGTGTCTCAAGCAGAAGATTTGTCTGCCCAGTTTAATCTTCCCGCTATAGAACCATGTACTTCTCCCGATAGTATTTTGGTAGAATTGGCCTTCACTGGAACTGGAGCCGATTCACTTTCTTGGAACATGGGTGACGGCACGATTTTTAATGATTCAACCTCCATCGATTACTATTACACGAATGAAGGACAGTACGTTATTACCATGCAAGCTTGGGATTTCTATTGTAATGTCTATGATGAAATCACCGATACGGTTAATTTCTTTACGTCTTATTCAGAAGCTAATGCAGAAGACCCTGGAGACATTTTCTTATGTTCTTCTCCGCTAAATGTTGACTTCTCGGCAGGAACAAATCCGACTCCTGATGTTTATTGGGACTTTGGTGATGGCGTTGGAACCAGTACAGCCTTAAACCCAACCTATACGTATGCAGATACGGGAAGTTATGAGGTAATGTTTATCGCTATAGATTCTAGCACCTGTAATATTGCCGATACAGTGTATTTTGATGTAACTCTCCAACAAGCCGAAACATTCGCAGCAGAATTGAATTTCACCCCGCCACCACCTTGTGGAGGAGAAACTGCCATTGTAGAAGCTGAATTTACAGGTAGCGGTGCAGATTCTATTGTTTGGGATATGGGTAACGGAGATATCTTTAATACAGACTCCATTTACTATGTCTATACCGACCCCGGAATATATGTTGTATCCATGACGGCTTATGATTTAGAGTGTAACCGAGAAGGAACTGTTTCAGATACTGTGAAGTTTATTGGTGAGGTAATCAGTGAAGCTGTCGTACCAAACGTGTTTACTCCCAACGGTGATGGATCAAATGAAATACTCAAAATCCCTGGAATAGATGCAAGTGCAGATTTTTATATGATTATTTATAACCGCTGGGGAAGAAAGGTTTTTGAATCGGAAAGCAATGGAACTTTCTGGGACGGAACCATAAATGGAGGTGCAGATGCTGCCGAGGGTGTATACTTCTTTGAGGTGATGTATCGTGATGTCTGTACCGATGAAGATAAGATTGAAACAGGACACGTAACCCTGATTCGTTGATTACACTGACATTGATAGAATTAGCCAGTTAGCACGTAAAATTTGCTATTCAGTTGTTTAATTCTACCTTGCTCGGTTAAAGCGATTGTTAATTTTTATACTTTAGCATACTCTAACCTACTACATATGAAGGACTTTACTTTCTTTAGAAGAAGTTTTTTAGGACTACTTCTTCTCATTAACTACTCGGCAATTGCCCAGGTTACCGTTACCAACTCGAATACGGTGGAATGGTACGTTCAAAATGTTTTATTAGGAGCCAACGTATCTGTTAGCAATATTACCTATAACGGTAGTGCTGTAAATGCTCAAGCGGCACAAGCTGAGGTGGGTGAATTTACAAACCCTGGCTTACAAATTGGACTTGGGAATGGTTTGGTCATGGGGTCTGGAGACGTTACCATGGCAGCCCAAAACAATACTGGAGGGAGCTCAAGCCTGGGAGGTAGCGGATATGATGGAAATGATCCACAGCTTAATACCATTCTTGGTTCAAGTAACTTTTATGATAAAGCTATCATTGAGTTTGATTTCGTACCAACGGGAGACACCATCAGTTTTAGCTATGTTTTTGCCTCAGAGGAATACCCAGAGTTTACGTGCTCTGGTTATAATGATGTTTTCGGATTTTTCTTGAGTGGACCCAACCCTGCTGGAGGAACTTATACGGATTTCAACGTGGCAAGGGTTCCTACTTCTTTAAACCCACCTGCCTTTACTACCACTCCTGTAGCGATTAACTCCATTAATCAGGGTTATGCTGGAGCCAATGGTAACTCTCTTAACTGTAGTAGTGGTATGGATCCAAACTATGCAGCATACAGTGTTTACTATGTGAGTAATACCGGTTCTTCCTATGAATATGATGGTAGAACAGTCCCATTACCCGCAGTAGCCCCTGTAGTATGTGGAGATACGTATCACATTAAACTTGCAATAGCAGATATGGGTGATGCATTTTATGATTCTGGCGTTTTCTTAGAAGCAGGAAGTTTTTCTTCTAACGGTGTGAGTGCTGCTGGGGCTACTGCTCCAGGAGACACGGTTCTTTGCGGGACGGATCTCACCATGGATTTTAGTGCGGGCTCTGACCCTGCTCCGATCAATTTTTGGGACTTTGGAGATGGCTCTGGGACAAGTTCCTTGGCCAATCCTTCTTACACTTATGCAGATACAGGCTATTATCAGGTCATGTATGTCGCCTCGGTAATGACAGGTAGTTGTTTGTCTTCCGATACGGTCTACTTTGATGTAAACTTGATTTATCCTGAGCAGTTCAATGCGCAATTTGATATTCCGACAATTGACCCTTGTGATGGAATGGACAGTCTGTTAGTAGAACTCGAATTTACGGGTACTGGTGCTGACTCTATCATCTGGAATATGGGTAATGGCGATATTTATTATAATCTGGACAGTATAGACTATTATTACACTACTCAAGGAACTTACACGATTACAATGACAGCTTATGACTTATCCTGTGGAAATTCTCAAAGTTTTGATGAAACATTTGATTATATCACTAGTTTTTCGTTGGCAAATGCAACTGCACCACCAGACACAAGTTTCTGTGGACCACCTCCTTACGACCTAGATTTTACGGCTACATCATCCACACCCAATCATTTTTGGGATTTCGGAGATGGAAGTGGAACAAGTACCCAAGCCAACCCTTCTTACACGTATACTACACCAGGAACATATGACATCTTGTATGTAGCCATTGACTCTTCTACTTGTAACATTGCAGACTCGGTATATTTTACCGTTGATATCAGCCAAGCAGAAACGTTAACTGCTCAATTCAACTTACCTACGATTGAGCCGTGTACTTCTCCCGATAGTATCTTGGTAGAATTAGACTTTACAGGAACAGGAGCCGATTCGCTCTCCTGGAATATGGGGGATGGAACCATCTTCAATGATTCAACTTCTATTGATTACTACTATACCATTGAAGGGCAATATATCATCACCATGCAAGCTTGGGACTTCTATTGTAATGCTTACGATGAAGTGACTGATACCGTGAATTTCTTTACGTCTTACTCAGAAGCCAATGCAGAAGTGCCAGAAGATATTTTCTTGTGTACCTCTCCACTAAACGTTGATTTCTCTGCCGGAACTAACCCTCCACCCAACGCTTATTGGGATTTTGGAGATGGAAGTGGAACAAGTACTCAACTCAACCCTACATACACCTATACTTCTACAGGAGAGTATGACGTGATGTTTGTTGCCATTGATTCCAGTACCTGTAACATTGCGGACACTGCGTACTTCAACGTTACCCTCGAACAAGCAGAGACATTTGCTGCAGAGCTAAACTTTACACCACCACCTCCTTGTGGAGGAGAAACTGCGCTTGTTGAAGCGGAGTTTACAGGTAGTGGAGCGGATTCTATTGTTTGGGATATGGGTAATGGCGATATCTTTAACAGCAACTCAATTAGTTACATTTATACCGATCCAGGTGTTTATGTTGTATCCATGACAGCCTACGATCAGGTATGTAATAACGTTGAAACCATTTCGGACACCGTAAACTTTATTGGTGAAGTGATCAGTGAAGCCATTGTTCCGAACGTGTTTACGCCTAATGGCGATGGACAAAACGATATCTTGAGCATCATCGGTATTGACCCAACAGCTGAGTTCACTATGGTAATCTATAATCGTTGGGGAAGAAAAGTTTTTGAGACAGATCAGAACGGTGAGTTTTGGGATGGGAACCTCTGGAGCGGGATTGCTGCAGCCGATGGAATTTATTACTTCGAAGTGATGTATCGTGATATTTGTACGGAAGAAGACAAAATCAAGACGGGACACGTTACGCTGATGAAATAAGCGTAAAAAGCTTACGGAGTAAATAATTACCTTTGAAGTATGGCAAAAATCAAATCGGCATACTTCTGTCAGTCTTGTGGACACAACTCTCCCAAGTGGTTGGGAAAATGTCCTTCCTGTGGAGAGTGGAACACTTTTGTAGAAGAAGTAGTGAGCAAATCCAATGGCTCTGAAAAACTCTATTCCAATGAGCAAAAAAGAACCGTTCCACATCGCTTGAATGAGGTCACTTCTCTCGAAAAAAGACGATTCAAACTATCTGACAATGAATTTAATCGAGTTTTGGGCGGTGGTTTGGTGGTTGGTTCGATTACGTTAATTGGTGGAGAACCCGGTATTGGCAAATCAACACTTTTATTAGATGTTGCTGTGAATAGCGGGTTAAAAACACTCTATATTTCTGGTGAAGAGAGTGAGGAGCAAATTAAGCTTAGAGCAGAACGACTGGGAGCAAGTGATAGTGATTGCTACCTTTTAACTGAGACCAATGTTCAGAATATCTTGCACCACAGTAAAGAGTTACAACCTAATGTAATCATCGTTGATTCCATCCAAACACTTCATACAGCTACTATCGAATCTGCTCCCGGAAGTATTTCTCAAATCAGAGAATGTACGGCAGAATTATTACGTTTTTCTAAAACCACGGGAGTTCCCATCATCTTGATTGGTCACATCACAAAGGATGGAGCCATTGCAGGCCCAAAAATTCTAGAACATATGGTGGACACCGTTCTACAGTTTGAAGGGGATCGTAATCACGTGTACAGGTTATTGAGAAGCATTAAAAACCGTTTTGGAAGCACCAATGAATTAGGGATTTATGAAATGTCTTCATCTGGCATGCGACAAGTTGAGAACCCCAGTGAAATTCTGATTTCTAATTTTGATTCTCAATTAAGTGGTGTGGCAATTGCTGCAACATTAGAGGGAATTCGACCGATGCTAATCGAAGTTCAAGCACTGACGAGTACAGCTGCTTATGGAACTCCTCAGCGAACGGCTACTGGTTTTGATCTAAGAAGGTTACATATGCTATTGGCTGTTTTGGAAAAGAGGTGTGGCTTTCGAATTGGTCAGAAAGACGTCTTTATTAACCTTGCGGGAGGAATCAAAGTCGATGACCCAAGCATTGATTTGGCGGTGGTTTGTGCCATCCTATCATCCAATGTTGATATTCCGATTGAGTCTAAAACCTGTTTTGCTGCAGAAGTTGGTTTATCAGGCGAAATTAGACCCGTTCCTCGAGTTGAACAACGAATCGGTGAAGCAGAAAAGCTCGGCTATAAACGTATTTTCATTTCAAAGCATAGTAAAGGAATTACGCAAGGTCAGTTCAAGATCAAACTGGTTGCAGTTGGAAAAATTGAAGAGGTGCTCAAGCATCTGTTTGGATAATCAAGCTCTTCGATTGGGCAAGAGCGGAGGAGGTTCTCCTTTAAACGGATTAAATCGACTAATGGTTTTGGCTTCCATTCCCGAAGCGCGCATTACAGCACGATCACCGTATCGATCTCTGATATGATCCATAGCCTGATATAAATTGATCACTTTATCGTCTTCAAACAACGAAATTTGATGACCTCCTTCTACTAGGTGACTATACTTTACCCCGATCAATCTCACCAACATTCTTCGATTGTAGAGTTGATTAAACAAGTCTTCTACAATAGGCAGAATAAGATGGTCAGACGCGCTATATGGAATACGTTTTTGCAAGGTATACGTTTGAAAATCTGAGTAACGAATTTTTACAGTAACGCATGCTGTTACTTTATTTCCTCTGCGCAACTGAAAAACCAAATTCTCTGCCATAGCCGTTAATATACCTTTCAGTTTGGTAGTGTCAATCGTGTCTTTGTCAAACGTTCTTTCGGTAGAAATGGACTTTCTTTCCTGATACTGCACCACGGGAGAGTTATCAATTCCGTGTGCTTTTTTCCAGATCACTCTACCGTTTTTACCAAATGTTCGATCCATTACCTCTACTGGCATTTCTTGTAATGTTCGAATACGTTTTACACCTAAATTGCACAGTTGACGATAAGTTTTATCTCCTACCATCGGTATTTTTTTTACCGATAATGGTGCTAAAAATGGGATTTCAGTTCCTCTTAGCACTTGAATTTTATTGTTTGGCTTTGCCTCTCCCGTTGCGATCTTAGAAACCGTTTTGTTTTCAGAAAGTCCAAAAGAAATGGGGAGTCCTGTTTCTCTAATAATTCTATCCCTTAGCTCAGAAGCAAATTTATAGGTGCCAAAAAACCGATCCATACCCGTTAAATCAGCATAAAACTCATCTACAGATGTTTTCTCATAAATTGGTACTTCCTCTCTTATAATCTCCGTAACCGAATCAGAAAATTTACTATAGATTCCCGCATTTCCTCTCAAAATAATTGCCTCTGGACACAATTGCTTTGCCATTCGCATCGGCATAGCCGAATGAATTCCAAAACGCCTTGCTTCATAAGAACAAGCAGCCACAACACCTCGGTCTGAAGTTCCTCCGATCAATACTGGTTTACCATTCAAACGACTATCCTGTAATCGTTCACATGACACAAAAAACGTATCCAAATCCATATGTATAATTGACTTCATAGTCGTTAGGTATTAGGGATTAGCTATTAGGCACTAGGATTAGCTTTAGACAGACAAATAAATCAGTGCCTAATACCTAACTACTACTCACTACTTAAATCCAATAATCTATTCTTCTATTTCTAGTTACTACTTTCTTTTCCTTTTCTTCGTCTCTCACTTCAGTATAGCGAGGATCTTCCATTACTTTCGATTTTTCCATCAGCTCTGCCTCTACTGTAAAGCAGCCAAAATCTTCCACTACTTTTCCTTTTACTTCATACACTCCTGGTCCTCTAAAAGGAAAAGCTCGTGCTATCTTGGGGAAGTGAACGGTATCCAACCATGCACCATTTTCATCTAGAAAAGTCCCAAAAAACATCTCATCTCCTCCCTTAGTAGATGTACGTTTTCGATGAATCAAGTAACCCCTTATCCAAACCGTCTGATCAACGTAATTCGGTAATTCGAACGCTGTAATAAACTGCCTTTCTTCATGCGCTTCATCAATCAATTGAAACGGAGAGTATAAAGGAAAACTGAGTAACTCCATCTGATCAAAGGCATCTTCCTGCCACGAGTTTTCCAGCTCGGGAATCTGATATTCTGGACGCTCTATTTTAAACAAATCTCTCAAAGTTGTCTCCGAAACCTTGTTCGATGACTTTTGTAACTTAAAGTGTGCTTCCCATAGCAACGTTCGTTTATCTACACCTGTAAAACGAAAGGCATTAATACGTATCAAAATGGTTATTTGCTCTAGCGAGATTGAAACACGATCTAAAAAGTCGTTAAAAGATTTAAACATTCCATGAACCGCTCGCTCTTTTTCTATTCGAGTAGCTGTTTTCACATCAAACGAATGAAGTAGGTGAAAACCTAAGTAAATGTTCTTTTTTTCCAGACGTGTTTCGTAGGTGCTTTTATTTATACAAGGTGTATGGATAATTCCTCCATGCATTTTTGCCTCATGTACATAAAGTTCTGTTCGATAAAAACCACCATAATTATTAATGGTAGCCACCATATACGCCAATGGATAATAAGCCTTGAGGTATAAACTCTGATAACTTTCTACCGCATATGATGCAGAATGTCCCTTGGCAAATGCATATCCCGCAAAGCTTTCGGTCTGTCGCCAAACTTCGGCTGTGAGTTCTTTGCTATGTCCTTTTTCGTGGATACAATTGTGAAAAAACTTCTGCTTCACCGCTTCAAACTCGTCTCTTGAACGGTATTTTCCAGACATTCCTCGCCTCATCTTATCTGCTTCTCCTAAGCTTAATCCAGCAAAATGATATGCTACTTTAATCACATCTTCCTGATAAACCATTACGCCAAATGTTTCTGGCATTAAGTCTAATAAAACAGGATGAGCTTCTTTCCGTCTCTCAGGTTTTCTAGTGCGTTGAATATACGTTTGCATCATTCCCGACTGAGCTACTCCCGGTCGAATTACTGAACTGGCTGCTACCAAGCCTAAATAGTCCTCTACTTCTAGTTTTCGTAAGAGCATGCGCATGGCTGGAGACTCTACATAAAAGCAGCCTATTGCATCCGCTTCTCGAAGCATTTTTTTGATTCGTTCGTCCTGTTTGAGGTGACGCATGTCGTGAATGTCAATTTCAGCTTGTTGCTCTCCATTCGCTTTAATCATTGCCAATGCATCTTTGATTTTCCCCAGCCCTCTCTGACTCAAAATATCAAACTTAAAGAGCTTTACATCTTCGGCAAGGTGCATGTCAAACTGAACCGTTGGATATCCTTTGGGAGGCATAAATGTAGGACTAAAGTAGTTGATGGATTTCTCAGCGATTATAATCCCACTGGCATGAATACTGAGGTGACTCGGAAACCCGTGAATATAGCGGCTGTATTTCATAACCAAGTCTGACAGTTCCGTATATTCCCAGGGTTGTAACGTTCCTGAAATGAGTTTATCGATTTCCATTTTAGGCATTCCAAAAACTTTTCCCAATTCTCTGATCATTGATCGATACTGAAAGGTATTAAATGTGGCTACCAACGCTACATTCTTGAATCGCTCGAAGATATATCGTGTGATATCATCTCGGTCTCTCCAAGAAAAATCAATGTCAAAATCTGGAGGATTCAGTCGGTATAAATTGATGAATCGTTCGAAATATAAATCCAGTTCAATAGGGTCTACATCCGTAATTCGGAGCAAATAAGCCACCAAAGAGTTGGCTCCACTTCCCCTACCTACATAGTAATACCCTTGAGAACGGGCATACTTTACAATATCCCAGTTGATAAGAAAGTAAGAGATGAAGCCCATTTTTTTGATGGTATCCACTTCTTTTAACAACCGCTGCTCGATTTCGGGAGTTACCTCATCATAACGGTACGTCATCCCTTCTTCACAGAGCCGAAGGAGTAGTTCCTCATCTTCCTCGTGCGAACTTCCATAACACTGTTGGTTTTGTGGCGGTGCTTTTTCAGAAAAATCAAACGTTACGGTGCTTTGTAAAACCTTTTGGGTATTGGCTATTACCGCTGGGTAATCTTCGTATAATGCTAGCAGCCGATCTACAGAGAGCATACGATGATAAACCTCTCCTTGTTCTGAGATGGGCAATTTACTTAGTAGTGTATTCTTATCGATCGCGCGAAGTAAGCGGTGTGCATTAAAATCTTTTTTATTCTGAAAAGTCACCGTTTGGAGAATCACACCTTTTTCCAAATTCACTTTTTTTATCCGTATATAATCCAAATCTTTTGGTGCTACCCCAACGTACTCATGAGGTGCTAAGTCATACGAGCACCCTTTCTGGTAAGGATAAATCACTTTTACGTGTTTAAACGCTGGTGCTTTAGGGGGTATTTCAGCTACACCTCCCTCCACGTGGGTCTTATTTTGAAGGAATGGAGTGAGGTAATTATTGATCTCTTCAAACCCTTCATTGTTTTCAGGAATTGCAACAAAAAGTTGTTCTACGCCATTTCTAAAATCAATTCCCGGCACTACCTGAAGGTTATACTTCTTTGCTTCACGCATTACCTTTATAGCCGCAGAAGTGTTATTAATGTCTGTAACTGCCAATACTTCCACTCCGGCTTGAGCTGCCAGAGATAACAGTCGATCGGGGCTGAGGGTCCCGTATCGCAAACTGTAGTAAGTGTGCGTATTGACGTACATAAAAGTGTTTTATTTCTACTATTAAACAGCTAATAACTTAAGCTTAAAGGTTGTCTAAAAGTAGATGATTACTGACTTCAAAGCAAACACCTTACTACGTAAAATAATTACGGCTTTGTTACAAAATGTAACATTTTTGTAAGAAAACAAAAGGGATAGCGACCTGTTGAAAAAGTGTGAATAATTATTTTTGGTGTCTACCGCTGCTATTCACATTTCAACCGAAACATAACTAAAGACATTCACCTACTTATCCTTGCCCCGTTTTATGGAATTTTCGTCTATCTTACATCTTGTTATTGAAACCCTTTTGCCTAGAATGAACGATCTTTTTAGTAAAGGGTATAATAGATGACCAACCTAACTAACATGATACGACTGTTTTCACAAGCTATACTGCTCACATTATTAACATTTGTACTTATTCCCTCTTTTTATTCGCAGCACCTCAGGGACCACAAACTCTACGGAATACAATACAAGATTTACCAACTAGACTCTACACAGGCAAGAACTCTTTACCAAGAAGGAAAAGTAATCGATACGCTCAACGTATTTGCCAAAGCATTCGCAACGAAGTACACCGATAGCACCTTTGATCTGCACACACTGCCCAAAGGACATTACTTAATTGCCAAGGCAAAGGGAGAATTGATGCATTACGAAACGTTTGAGTCGCCCTACTTCCAAATAAATAGCTATGGGTATAACGGAGAGGCCTGGTTTGTCATCTCAGACTACAAAGGAAACGTGTTGGAAGATGCTACCCTTGAAATTAACCACGAAACGTTTTCTTATCGCGAAGATTGCAACTGCTATCCAGTACCCGGGATAAAAGGTAACGGTTTTGGAAAAGTGACGCATCAGGAACAATTTACGTACATCAACATCAATGGATATAAACCGCCAAAGGAAAAGTTTAAAGACAAAAAAACAAAGTATAAAAATCGGGCGTTTTCATCCGTGCGTATCCTACCGGGTTATATCGCTTTTAACCAACCCAAATACCAACTTGCCGACACTGTAAAAATGAAAGCCTTTCTGGTGAAGGAAAATGGAAAGCCTTGGAAACGTAAAGTTAAATTAAAGATCACCAAAGAATATGACTACGAATCAGCTGGTTTTACTAAGGTTTTAAAACCCGTTTCAGAAGGGGCCTTTGTCTACAATTTCCCCATTCCAGACACCTTTGAAATTGATCAAAACTACACCGTTGAAATCCTTTCTAAGGGAAATAAAAAACTCAAAACATCAAGCTTTAGGGTTGAAGACTACGAACTTGGAAACACCACCTTTACCGCCAATTTGGAAAAATCAAAAATCTATTTGGGGGACTTTCCTACGCTGATTCTAGAAGGAAAAGATGCCAATGACCTTCCTCTTCTTGATGCCCATGCCAAGGTAAAAGTGAACATGACCCACCTCAATTATTATTACCCAGATTCCATTTTTATCCCAGATGTTAGCTATAGTCACCTGTTTCAAACCGAGTTTCTACTCGATGTTTCAGGACCTACCCATTATGAAATTCCAGACTCCATCTTCCCGTTGATCAAAGCGACCTACAATGTGGAAGTTACGCTCAACAACTCCGAAAACGAGCCCAAAACTTTCAATTTTAGCTTTACGTATGACGGTGCACAAGAACGACATGAACTCCACCTGGATGGTGACTCCATTAAAGCTGATTACTTTCTATGGGACACCATTCACAAAGGCTGTAAAGCTACCCTAACCAGCTACTACAATTCTACGCTTCTGGAAGAAAAAGAAGTTACTTTACCCTACTCCGAAAAATTGAATTATGCAGCTACTCGCTATACCCTAAAAGATCAGCTCGGAAACGTAGTAGGTCAGCTTGAAACTCCATACTGGGTAGATAAATTGGTCTATGCAGAAGGAAAACGAACGCACGATTCGATTTATATCAACTTGCACAATGAACTAAAAATACCGATCAGTTGGCAGATTTATAAAGACAAAAAGAAAATTGATGGCGGTAAGAGCGTTGACCTCAATTACGCCATCGCAGATAACTCGCTGGATTCGTATTACATCCTCTACACCTTTAGGTGGCAAGACAAAGACCTCATTCGAGAAAAAGCTTTTCACATCGATGAAAAAAGACTAACTGTAGACATTGATCAACCTGCAATAATTTTTCCTGGTGCCGAAGTGCCAATTACTATAAAAGTAACAGATTACAAAAAAGATGCGATGAAAGATGTTAACCTCACCGCTTGGTCTGTAAACACAAAATTTGGTGATGTCTCAGGACCTGATTTACCCTATTTTGGTTTGCAGCACTTTAACCTCCTCCGACCTTTTAGCGTAACTCATAATCCACATAAAGTCTACACTACCGATACGATTCGCCAAAAACACATTGCTTTATTTGATCTTTTCGAAACGCCATTTTATGAATTCATTTATAGCCCGGGAGGTGTAAATGCTCAATATGACTCAATCAACTCAACTTGGGGAGAAATCAATCCTTTTATTTACACCAAAGGAAGTCTACAGAAAATCTTTACCCTCTATGCTAATGATCAACCCATTTATATTCACGATAATCACACGTCACAACCTATGACGTTTAAACTAAAACCAGGGAATTACAACTTTAAGCTTAGAACAAAAGAAGACTTATATGAGGTGAAAAACATTGAGGTGAAACCCTCACTCAAAACCATGCTTTGTGTCAATACAGATAGCATTTATGACAATGCCAACGCTTCTTATTTGAAACTCGATTCTTTACCTTATCTGCTCCAAGAGGAAGAACGTCTCAAAAAGAATATGCTTGTTATCAATTTGAATAAGCATAATGTCTGGAGTAATGTTTATGACAATGTATACTTCGAACAAGATAGCGTCATCTTTCACTTAACAGGGAAAACAGCCTACTACCATGACCCTGAGTTTGGATACTATTTTTCTTTTGGACCCTTTAAAAAAGGAGATATCAATGTGATTGAGCCCAACAAGGATACGGCCTATTCATTCTATTTTGAGCCAGGTTATCTCTACACGATGAATGAAGACACGAGTTACATTTCTCAACCGATTGCCTACCCCAATTCCTTGAAGAGCTACTACCCGAATGACTATTCAGACTCCTGGGATTTTAGGGAAAAGAGTCACGTTATTCCAAAAGTAATGCTGCCTGAAAAAGACTCAGCCGAAGTTCATAAGAATAAGGTTGAAAAAATCGCGAACCGAAAAGCTAAAAAACATCCGTTGCTAAAAAGTCGATATCATTTAAAGCAAATTCACTCCCCTAGGTGTAATGTAGAGTTTCAAAACCAGACGGACAAGTCGCTGCTATGGGCTGCATTGTTTCATCATGATAATGATTCCTGCAGCCATATTAAGTTTGGGAGTTTTAGTAGTGTTTCTTCCCTAACTCCGGGCATATATGACGTTTTTATGCTGTTTGAAGATAGCTCTTACATTATCCAAAAGAATAAATCGTTGCTCTCGGGTGGAATTAATTATTTCAGGTTTGACGCAGCCTATTTGAAAGCGTACAACCAAGCAATACTTGATCAATATGAAGAGAAAGTCATAAAGATTAACAAACCGCCACTTCGGGAGTTCAACTATCCACCCAGAAACATCAAAGACTTTAGCGTTGACTATAAACCCACCGATGATAATACGACCATGATCAGCGGTTATCTCTATAATTATCATGGCGAACCCATTGATTACGCCACGATATTTGCTGAAATCAACGGATACTTCAAAGGTGGTGCATATACCAATGAAGAAGGTTACTTTGAAATTCATGACGTCCCAGCTGGAGAATACATGCTCAAAATCAGCTTGAACAGGAATAAACATTTCAACTTGTTCAACATCAAAGTGCCTAAAGGTAATAATACGATGCTCGTGCTCGAAACGGACCTGTGGCTTGAGTACATTGAGGAATATGGATACGCTGTCGATGCTTATAATGAAGTCGGTGCAGCCAACTCAAACATGGTCTATTCTTCTCAGCAAATGGACGAACTATCTGCCATGTCAATAAGTGCAACAAAAAAGGGCGTTTTCTCTATCGTTTCTGGCAAAGAAATTAATGCCGTTACACTATCAGCAAATGGACGTGAACAGGATTTAGCTACCTATTTCCAAACCGTTCCTGGAGTTGCAGACAATGCTGAGAGCAGTCGTAAATTTGGTAAAGAAGGTATTGATGCGCTGCGTGCTGATCCTAACTCCAACAAAATACGAAACACTTTTAGGGATTACGGTTTTTGGGCGCCCAATCTTATTACTAACAAAAACGGTGAAGCATACATTTCAGTAACCTACCCAGATAATATTACACAGTGGAAAACCATTGTTCCGGCCATGGATGGTCATAAAAATTCGGGGATCGGTTACGCCTATTCTAAATCGTTTAA
This sequence comes from uncultured Flavobacteriales bacterium, assembly GCA_964387945.1. Taxonomy (GTDB): domain Bacteria; phylum Bacteroidota; class Bacteroidia; order Flavobacteriales_D; family Parvicellaceae; genus Parvicella. The sequence continues at coordinate 147,745 of CAYLYX010000009.1, forward strand.
GCCATTGAGCGCAAATCTCGGCTTGCCGAACTTCCTCATCAAAGGAGATGAAGCAATTGTCACGGGTAAGGTGCTCAACTATACCGAAGATCCCATCTCCATGAAAACCTATTTCAAGATCAATGGTTCAGAGACTTACTCAAATGATGTGACCACCTCATCTTATGCGCTAGATGAATATTCCTTATCGGGATCACAAAATGGCTCTCTGAAAATTACCTACGGACTGGATAAGGGAGACGGTTACATTGACGGAGAAGAAAGAGATTTGGAAATACTAACCGATGGCGTTGTTTCAAGCCAACTCAACCTGTACAAAATTGCAGGAGATACAAGTATTGTTTGGCTACCAGACACTAATCTTACGGGCAGAACACTTTTTATCACGAATGAGCCTTTAGATGTTATCAAACGTGAGCTCCTTGACCTAAAAAACTATCAATACGGTTGTAACGAACAAACGGCTTCCAAACTCAAAGCCCTACTTTTGGAGAAACGCCTACTCTCGAATCTCGAAGAGGTGTTTAAGGATGAAAAGACACTCGTGAGATGCTTAAAAACATTAGAGCAAAACCAAAATAAAGATGGCTCATGGGGCTGGTGGGATCAAAATAATAGTGATTTGTGGATCACGGCTTATATTACGGACGCCATTAATAAAGCCGTTGCTGAAGGTTACCGAACCAAAGCACACATGCAGGGAGCTGCCTACCTCAAGTCACAGTTGGCTGGACTTAATTCTTCCGAAGAGCTGGAAGCACTGAATGTTTTGGCAAGCATTCCGTATCCCATGGACTATCCTGCTCACATTAAGAAGTTAGTGTCTAAAAACCTTAGTTTTCAGGATCAATTGTTGCTTACAAAGCTTCAGCTATCCCAAGGAATAAGTGTCAATACCGATTTTATTCTCGAACAGAAAAAAGTGTCCGAAAATGGCTGGTATTGGGGAGAGGAAATGCTTAATTTTTCTGTAAATACCTTGCAAACTTCTCTGCTGGTCTATGACATCCTAAAAATACAAGGTGGACAAGAAGAAACGCTTGAGAAAATCAGAACCCATTTCTTAAACTACAAGTTGAATGCCCGCAATACCATTGAGCAAGCCACTATGCTGGATCGTTTTATGGCCGATATGGTTGCCGAAAACTCTCTGCAAGATGCGCTAATTCCAGAAATAAAAATCAATGGTGCTAAAAAAGGCAACCAATTTCCACTTCAACTAGACTTTAAACAAGAAGATACCGTTCGGTTTGAAAAATACGGAGCAGCTGTTAATGTCTATTCCTACGAACATGAGGAGACGAGAACTCCTTCCTCTGTAGATACCATTTTTGAAATCTCTCGTACTTTTTATCAAGACGGAAAGAAGGTGACCGAATTGAAGCTGGCTGAACCCACCGTTATGGAAGTAGAGGTTATTGTGAGAAAACACGCCAAGTACGTTTTGTTGGAACTTCCAATTCCTGCGTCATGCAGCTACGGAGGAGGTGTACCCAACTTGCACGCTAACGAAGAGTATCGAAAACACTACAAAACGAAAACAGCTATTGCTTGTCGTAACCTACCCATCGGAAGACATAAGTTCCAAGTACAGTTGATTCCTAGGTTTGAAGGTGCGTTTAATGTTCCTCCAGCGCAAGTTGGTCTCATGTACTTCCAGGATATTACAAGCTATACAACCACAACTGAAATAGAAGTTCGAGCAAGCGAATAAAGGAAAGGAGGTTATTCCAAAAAACATAAGGCCAGCTTTAGAGAAGATTTATTTCGGTCTCTAAATAGATACTTTTGTGCCTTCCAGGGCTTGTCAATCCCATCTCGTTGTTTTTTCGTACCTTGTGGGACTTAATCCATTGAAGCATGAAAAATTTCTGGTTAGTTCTTATTTTATTTTTGGGAACACTTTCTACCGCTTTTGCGAATGATTTTTCGCTGAAAGCACAAAAATCAAATAGCATAGAAATCGAGTTCGAGTTATCTGATTTCGAGTTCAATCAATTCACAAGTGAAGGTGAAGTCTTTGACCAAATTTTAGCAAGTCAATCTTATGGCTCTTTGAAAGAAGGACATCCTAACCTCCCTTATTTTGCCAACTCAGTTGTGGTTCCCAACCAAGGAAAAGTAACACTGGATATAGCCAACTCTGTCTTTGTAGAATACACTAACATCAACATCGCTCCTAGCAAAGGAAACTTGTATCGAAACATTGACCCCTCAACCGTTAGTTTAACAAAAGGCTCTGTGTATAACGTTGACGCTTTTTACCCAGAAAGCTTAGTAGATTTTGAGAGCCCTTATGTTGTTAGGGGATTGAGAGGAGTAGCCATTCATGCAACGCCTTTTCAATACAATCCGATTACCAAAGTGTTGAGAGTTTATTCCAAAATTGCTTTCACCGTTGAAGTAGATGAGAAATTAACTGGCATCAATGAGGTCATCAATTCCAATGAGGTAATAACCACACCATTTCAAAACGGTTTGGCACGTCATTTTATCAATGCTTCGAATCTAAAATATACACCACTGGAGGAAACAGGGTCTTTGTTAATCATTTGTGACAATGCTCTACTGAGTAACATGGAGAGTTTTGTGAATTGGAAGATTAAGAAAGGCATCCCAACGGAGATGGTGGCGATCAGCGAAGTAGGAAATAGTGAGTCGCAAATAATGAGCTACGTTCAGGATTATTATAACAACAACCCTGAGCTAACGTTTCTACTGTTAGTCGGTGATCATGGTCAAATCAATACCTATAATGCTGGGTGGACAGGACAAGAAACCAAGTGGTCTGATGCTCAGTACGGTCTATTAAGTGGAAATGATCATTATCCTGAAATTTTTGTTGGGAGATTCTCTGCAAACAATGCTAGCGAATTACAAACTATGTTAGACAGAAACAATGAATACGAAATCTCTCCGATAAACGGGGACTGGTATTTAAAAGCCATTGGACTTGGATCTGATGAAGGAGCTGGTTATGGCGATGATGGAGAAGCCGATTGGCAGCACCTGAGAAACATCAGAACGGCATTGCTGAACTATGGTTTTACAGATGTATATGAGTTTTATGATGGTAGCCATGGAGGAAATGACGATGGTGGAAGCCCTAATTCTTCCGAAATTAGTGCTAAAATCAACGAAGGTGTTACCTTGTTTAATTATACAGGGCATGGAGCACAAAACGTTTGTGTGACAGGCAATTTCTCTTCCAATCACATCAATGCAGCCACCAACAATGGCAAATATCCATACGTAGTCTCTGTAGCTTGTAACAACGGTACATTTTCTTCTGGTACATGTATTTCTGAAGTTTGGCAACGTGCCGAAAACACCGATGGACCAACAGGAGCAATAATGGCTGCTGGCTCATCCATACTGATGTCTTGGGCACCACCTATGGCTACACAAGATGAAATAGTGGACATCTTGGTAGAGAGTTATGCAAACAATAAAAAATATACACTCGGAGGACTATTCTATAATGCTCAAATGGGGATGTTAGATGCTTACTCTGGATCTGGGAAAGAAGTAATCGAAACATGGGTTTTCTTTGGTGATCCTAGTGTCATGATTCGTACTGCAGATCCTATGGTACTAACCGCTTCACACGTCAGTCAGGCAGAACTTGGAGAGACATCTATTTCTATTGACTGTAATGTAGAAGGTGCTACCATCGCGCTTACGCAAAATGGAACTTCACTTGGGGCAGGAATTGTGAGTGGTGGTCAGGTTACTATCGAAGTAAGTGGAGGCGTTTTGTCATTGGATAGTATTGATGTAGTAGCCACAGCTTACAACTACTCTCCTTATCAAGGCGGAATTGAAGTAGTTGAAAAAATCGAAACATCTACAACAATTGGATTCGAAGAGGTATTGATTTATCCAAACCCCGTTGCTATTGAGAACGAATTAATCACTGTAGCCATCAACCTAGAAAAAGAAGGTGACGTGTCTTTCAGTATGGTCAATGCATTGGGTCAGGAAATCCTTGCAAAAAAGGTGACAGGCCTGTCTACCGGAAATCATCAGGTGACGCTCAATTTATCGGGTGTGGGATGCGGGTCTTATTTCTTAAAAGCAAACTCAGAAACGCATTCGAGAGTTGGGAAGATCATTGTAGAGTAATAATCACGCAGCAAACCTCCAAGGACGCTTGAATCTGTGAAATATTATTTTGACGCATCATTCTTTCCCCAACCTTTCATTTGATTTTGCTTTCGGTGTTTCGCTTTTAATTTTATTTACCAAACATTCCATTTATTTTTTAGTAAATTGCACAATAATTAACTGTGTTAAAAACAAACCTCGAAACAAATGGCAACCTCAACGGCTTCAATGAAAGAGTCAAAGATAATTGCTACTCCCGATAAAGAAACGCTGAAAAAAGCGTTTGAGTTAATGTCTACGGCTAAGGCACTTACCGTGCTGTATGAAGAAAACAAGGCCGTAACTGCCAAGTACGTTCATGCTACTTCTAGAGGACATGAGGCTGTACAGTTGGCACTCGGAATGCAACTCAAACCTCAAGATTTTGTCGCTCCCTATTACCGAGATGACAGTATTCTCTTAGGAATTGGAATTACTCCCTTCGAGTTGATGCTGCAAGTATTAGCGAAGAGAAGTGATATCTTTTCAGGAGGAAGAACGTACTATTCTCACCCAAGTTTGAACCGCGAGGGTATGCCAAAAATCCCTCATCAAAGTTCCGCTACAGGCATGCAGGCAATCCCTACAACGGGTGTTGCTATGGGGGTTCAATATAAAGAATTACAAGGATTGAGTGATGAGGAAGAAAAGCCAGTAGTGGTATGTTCCTTGGGAGATGCATCCTGCACAGAAGGAGAAGTTTCTGAAGCCCTGCAAATGGCGGTTCTAAAACAATTGCCAATCATCTACTTTATCCAAGATAACAACTGGGATATTTCTGCAAGTGCAGACGAAATTAGAGCGCAGGACATGACCAAATTTGCTGAAGGGTTTAATGGTCTGGAAGTAAGAACAATTGATGGTGCTGATTTTACCGAATCTTATGAATGCTTGAACGAGGTCATTGACTTGGTGAGAAAAGAAAGAAGACCGTTCTTAATTCATGCCAAAGTTCCTTTGCTCAATCACCATACTTCTGGTGTAAGAATGGAGTGGTATCGCGATGATTTGGAAGAAGCTAAATCAAGAGACCCGTTCCCCGTATTGAAGAAACAAATGCTTGCAGCAGGATTCTCTGAAGCTGATTTGGAAGCGATGGAGAGCGAAGCACAAGCGCTTGTAGCTGCAGATTATGAAAGAGCATTGGCAGAAGAAGATCCAAAACCAGAGGATCTTACAGATTATATGTTTGCACCCACGCCTGTTACGGAAGAAAAGGGAGAGCGTAGCCCAGCAGGAAAAGAAGCAACCGTAATGGTGGACTCTGCTCTTTTTGCCATTCGCGAACTGATGGAACAACACCCAGAGTGTTTACTTTATGGACAAGATGTTGGAAAACGTCTAGGAGGTGTTTTTAGAGAAGCAGCTACCCTTGCTCAGAAGTTTGGCGATGACCGCGTTTTCAATACACCCATTCAGGAAGCTTTTATTATCGGTTCAACCGTTGGAATGTCGGCTGTAGGTCTAAAACCAATTGTTGAAGTCCAATTTGCAGATTATATCTGGCCTGGATTAAATCAATTGTTTACCGAAGTGAGTCGCTCCTACTACCTAAGTAATGGAAAATGGCCAGTAAGTATGATTCTAAGAGTTCCAATTGGAGCTTACGGATCTGGGGGACCCTATCACTCGAGTAGTGTAGAATCTGTGGTTACCAATATCAGAGGGGTGAAGGTGGCTTACCCGAGTACTGGAGCTGACTTAAAAGGTTTGATGAAAGCCGCATACTATGATCCTAACCCGGTGGTTATGTTTGAACACAAAGGGTTGTATTGGAGTAAAATCAAAGGAACTGAAGGGGCTCGAACCATTGAACCCGATGAGGAGTATGTTATTCCCTTTGGAAAAGCAAGGACTGTATTAACTGCCGAGGAAGAAAATGTAGCGGCCGGTGAATCTGTAGCTGTGATTACTTACGGAAGAGGAGTTTATTGGACGCTTGAAGCCGAGAAACAATTTAAAGGTCAGGTTGAAATCATTGACTTGCGAACCCTAAACCCGATTGATGAGGAAGCTATGTACGCAGCAGCCAGAAAACATAGCAAAGTTATTATTGTAACCGAAGAATCTGTGGAGTGTAGTTTCTCTCTTGGTCTGGTAGCGCGTATTCAAAAGAACTGCTTCCAGTACCTAGATGCTCCCGTTGAGATTATTGGTTCGGTAGATACGCCTGCTATTCCGCTAAACTCTACATTAGAAGCAACACTGCTGCCAAATGGCGAAAAAGTGGCCAAGAAGATTGAGGAGATTTTGAGTTACTAAAAAACGTCACCTCAACAATTCAGGTTGATTCATAAAGCTTTACTAACTTTAGAACATGTTTCGCTTTGATCGAATACTGTACCTGTTCATAGGAGTTGCGCTCGCGTTAACCTCTTGCTCGCCAATCTATATTCCTTGTAAACATCAGGTATTTACGATAAAGGAAAAGGGTGATGTCAACATTGACTTAGCTCTGGGGTACAATAATTTTGACGTGCAGGCCTTACCGTTCTTGCCGGGAGAAGCTTTTTACAAAACCCCGATGACTTTTATCAATCCTTCTACCAGTTCTCAGGTCAATTGGGATACCAGTGGACAGCAGATAGCATGCTTTACCAAACAATTGGAGTAGATATTGGCTGGGGATCTACAGAGACCCTCATGTCTAGCATTCCTTTTTTAAGGGTTGGAGGTCACAACAGCGGCAATTATATGAAGTATTGCGGACATTACACTTTTCTAGTAAAATCGACCCGATTCCCTGTTCTTGAAGGCTTCCTTTCTACGAAGTTCTCTGTAGTGGATGCCTACTGGTTCATGGACTTGGCTAATGGCACCAACCATCGGTTACCAAACTCCTTTGCAGAAGTAGTTGCTGGTCTCAATGTAGGTTCTGAAAAGATTAAATTTACTTATCAAGGTGGTTTTGTAATACCCATTCGGCTAGACACAAGGCTAATGAATCGCCCGTTTGTGGCAAATATTGGCGTTCAATTCAGCTTTTAACGGTTCTCTTTTAGCATTTAATTCAATTCCTTTTCCGTTTTCATGATGTTCTATATTAACTTTGTACAACCGTAAAACCTAATAAATCAAAAAATGAAAAATTTAACACTATTACTGGTCGTAGCCGTTTTTATGAGTGGCTTCACCCTTACTTCTTGTAATAAATATGAGGAGGGACCTGCAATTTCTTTGTTACCTGCAAAAACTCGTGTTACGCGAACTTGGGAAGTTGAGAAATATGTATATGATGACGGTACTGAAGAAGCTGGCGACAGCGATGACCCCGTTTATAACTTTACCAAAGACGGTAGTGTATCTGTTACGTTCGGAAATGCTACTTTTAACGGAACTTGGCTGCTAGATAGCAATAATGAAAACATTACTATCAGCTATTCTGCTGGATCGATTAGTTTCAATGACGATTCAAAAATCGTTCGATTAACTACAAAAGAATTTTGGCTGGAAGACGAAGATGGCGACCAAGTTCACCTTCAAGCGAAATAATTGAATAAGACTCAAAAGAATAGCCTTGATTCTGAACACTCAGGATCAGGGCTTTTTTACTTTTAACAGGTGCATTCTGCTGTGAATTAACGTAAAATGTACCAATTCACTGATCGTTAACTTACCCAATGATGGGTGTGGAAGCAATACCCTATCCAAGTCTTTTTGATCCCATTTCTGTAATAGTTTTTCAAACTCCAACGTCTTCGAAAGCCACTTGTCGTAAAGTTCTTTTTGCGTTCCAAATTTGTTTTTCTTGGGCTCGTAATATTCAGGAGCAACAGCGCCCTGGCCCAAAACATCTTGGTACAGTTTTTCAACTTCTTCAAATGTATAAGCCTCCCGTTTCGCTCTTCCAAACAGTAATTTGATCTGAAATTTGGGCATTTTCAATGCTCTTATCAGAGGTGAAATCGATAAAATCAAATGAATGATTTCCTCATTAATCGACCACTTTCCATTTTTACTTTGCTCTGCCTCTTCCTTTGCCAAGGTTAACAAATAGTCATGGTGTTCCTTTGTTAACGCTACCAGTTCTTTGATACTCTTTTCCATTGGTCAACCTCTTATTTTCGTTGCATCTTAATCATCTCATCCACTTGATCAGCCGTTAAGACTAATGGTTTTTCGTTCTGTTCGATGCTCGACAGAAAAATAGCCCCTTGAATCATGGAATAAATCAAAATTGCCAACTCATTCGCATTCGTCTTCTTTCTAAATTTCTTCTGTTTAATACCTAGCTCTATGATCTCCGCAAGATTAGCAATCATGATATTAGCTGCTTCAACCGCATCGTTGTAGAGTGCTTGATTAACATGCTTTGAATCATTCACTACATTCAATATAGGACATCCACCCATCGTTTGCATGAGCTGAAAATAGTTTCTATAAAACTGAGTAACTGCTTTTAGTTTTTTGATAGCACTTTTTTCGTTGGCAATCGCTTCTTGAAGTGGTTTTAGCACCTGCATCAGGTTATAGCTAAATGCCTTTTGCGCCAAATCCTCTTTATTTTCAAAGTTTCCATAGACCGACCCTTTCGTCAAGCCAGTGGCGTTGAGTACATCATTCAAACTTGTGCCAGCATATCCTTGTGCATTAAAGATCGGAGAAACACTTTCTAAAATAAATGCTTTTGTTCTATCCGCTTTCGTTTCTTTCATAGAACGAATCTACAAAATAATACCGAAAGGTACAAATGGATTAACTCCCCTTACAATCGTGAACTTTTATAATCGAAACAGGGCAGACTTCTTTGGTTTGAAATGCCTTATCTCTCAAATCGTCTGAAGTACGAAGGGTATAAAATCCTCTCTTGTCCTTACTGTTGAGCAAGACACTTTTACCATCTTTTTTTGACATAGCAAATAGCTCTGGAGCAATTTCGTAGCAATAATTGCACCCGATACATTTATCTCGTTGTAAGGTAACCGAAATCACTTTATGTCTGGGTTTGGAATTATTTTGTACAGCTTGTCTGTCGTTCTAATTCGCTCTGCCAATGCAAACGTTAAGTTATCGCCCTTCACAGCAACTTCCGCTGGCTGACCGTTTACAAAGAAATTGTCTAACTGCGCCTCCACAATACCGGTAGTTGGACCTGTGATAAGTACCTTATCTCCCTGCTCCACTTTTTGCGCTTCAACCAAAAACTCAGCAATCTTTGTCTTGGGATAATAGTGCGCTCCTTTGGCAATATAGACTTTCTTTTGTGTTGCTTTAGAACCATTTTGATCGTGCCATTCACCCATTTTCTGACCTAAATAATAGCCACTCCAAAAACCTCTATTGTAAACTTTATCCAATTCTGCCATCCAACCTTTTACCTTTTCTGGCCCGTACGAACCATCAGCAATGGCATCAATGGCTTCTCGATAACAACGAACGGTTGTCAATACATATTCAGGAGCTCTTCCTCTTCCTTCTATTTTCAAGACTTTGATGCCGGATTCAACCACCTGATCTAAAAAGTTGATGGTGCATAAGTCCTTGGGTGACATGATGTATTCATTATCGATCTCCAATTCGTAACCCGTTTCTTTATCGGTAACGGTATACGTTCTCCTACAGTTTTGAATACAAGCACCACGGTTAGCGGAAGAGTTATTTGAATGCAACGATAAATAGCATTTACCACTCACGGCCATACACAATGCACCATGTCCAAAAATTTCTATCTCGATCAAATTACCAGAAGGTCCTTTGATTTGTTCTCTTTCGATTTCATCTGTGATCTTCTTTACCTGTCGTAAACTCAATTCACGACTCAACACCATCACATCCGCAAAATGAGCATAGAATTTAACCGTCTCAATGTTCGTTACATTCAGTTGCGTGGAAATATGCACTTCTACCCCTACTGAAGAAGCGTAGTTGATCACAGCCTGATCAGAAGCAATCACCGCTGTGATATTGTTCTTCTTTACCTCATCGATCAGTCGCTTCATAACCGAAAGATCGTGATCATAGATGATGGTATTTAACGTGAGGTAAGTTCTCACTCCATTCTCACCACAAAAAACACCAATTTCTTCTAAGTCTTCAATCGTAAAGTTGGCGGCAGGACGTGCTCTCATATTGAGTTGCTCTACACCAAAATAAATGCTATCCGCTCCGGCCTTAACCGCAGCTCTCATTGCTTCCCAGTTTCCGGCAGGAGCCATTAATTCAATCTTCTGCATGTGTCTTGGATTACTTTTTAAACTTAAGGGCTTCTGATCTTCCTTTCTTGAAAATCTTATTGCTTACCGACCGTCCTCTACGCATTTTCTTTTGCTCCTCTTCAGGAAGTTCAACGACTCCTACGCATTCATCAGAACAACAGCCTTTCATTTTCTCACGACAAGAGTCACATTGGATAAAGAGCAGATGACAGGCTTGATTCTCACAGTTGACATGATTATCACAGGGTTCACCGCACTGATGACATTGCGCAATCACATCGTCTGAAACACGTTCGCTTCTTCGGTGATCAAAAACAAAGTTCTTTCCGATAAACTTATTTTCCAACCCTTCTTCTTTGACTTGTCTGACGTATTCAATAATCCCTCCTTCCAATTGGTATACATTCTTAAATCCTTTGTGCTTGTAATAAGCGCTTGCCTTCTCACAGCGAATTCCACCTGTACAATACATCACGAGGTTTTTATCTTCTTTGTGCGCTTTCAAGTCTTCCTCAATGATGGGAAGCGAGTCTCTAAACGTATCAACATCTGGTGTTACTGCTCCTTGAAAATGACCAATCTCAGATTCATAATGATTCCGCATATCTACCAAAACGGTATCTTCTCTGGAAATCAGATCATTGAAGTCTTTTGCCTTGAGATGAATCCCTTTGTTGGTCACGTCAAAAGTCTCATCGTTCAGTCCATCTGCCACAATTTTGCTTCTTACCTTCACTTTCAGCTTTAAAAACGACTTGTTGTCTTGTTCAATGGCGATGTTTAACCGAATGCCGTTCAAAAAAGGAATGGAATCTAAAAAATCCTTGAATTCATAGAACCTTCTGGATGGTACAGAAAGTTGTGCATTGATTCCTTCTGAAGCAATGTAAATCCTTCCCAGCACTTCCATTTTGTCCCAGTTGAGGAATATGTAATTTCTAAAAATCGTGGTGTTCTTAATGTGATGGTACTGATAGAAAGAAATGGTCAGGCGATCTTCACCAGACTCATCAATTAATTGAGCTCTTTCCTCAGCACTTAGTTTATTGTACAGTTGCATGCTATATCAATTTATAAGTTACTGAGCGGCAAAGGTAAGGCTAATTGATTAATGTACCAACCGTACCTACCAGTTGGCAGGTTTGGTCATTTGATCCTACATCAATTGTACTTTTCAAGCGACTTTCGAGCTTGTTGCTGAAATTTCTTTTTGAAAAAGGAAGTACCACCCAGCAACCAGCCTTTAAAACCAAAAGCTTGTTTTGCCCATTCGTGGAGGTTGAAGGTGTCAGTATGCCTGATGATCAAACCGTCCTTTAGCTCAAAGCTAGCATCAATTTTGTTATGGATTTTTCGCTTCGTCAAAGAGAAGGTATACCAAGCTTCCCAATGGGCTTTCCCACTCGTTTCATTCTCTTCAATAGCTGAAAACTCAATTCTTAAATCTTTACCCTGTTCGCAAAGCATTCGCCACATCTTTTTGGCTTTTTCACCGTGCAATTGACCAAATGCAGGATCCTCAAAAGTTACCTCATCGTGATAACATGATTGCATGGTTTCCCAGTCTTTTTGGGCAAAGGCAGTATAAAATTTTTCGATTGTATTTGACATCGTTTATGTTAAAGGTTTATCAGCAGCTTTCCTGTTTGGTTTCCTTCCAAAAGCTGCAATTATTATAGTTTGTTTACAAATTCCGTTAGCAATTTAGCCAAATCATCAAACTCATTGAGCGGTAATGTTTCTGCCTTGTCATAGATATCATGATAATAGCTCACACCTCCCATCGTATAGATAAAAATACTAGGAACACCTGCTTCTGAAAAGAAATAATGATCACTATTGGCTGCTTTTCCCCTCATTTTGATCTTCTTCAAATACTGTTCCTTAGCATTAATTTTTGTAAGCTTTTTAAACTGCTTGGTATAAACGGCTCCGTTCACTACTGTGATGCCTTCTTCTCCTGTTCCTAAAATATCTAGGTTAATCAAAAATTTGATATCGTCCAGCGGAAACAATGGGTTTTGCACGTAATGTTTTGACCCCAACAAACCAACTTCTTCTCCTCCAAAAGCCATAAAGACCATGTTACATTTTGGTGGATGTTCTGAATAGTACTTTGCCAAATACAAAAGCATGGCGACACCGCTTGCATTATCATTAGCTCCTGGGAAATAGGCTTCACTGCCCATCCTACCCAAATGATCGTAATGAGCAGAAAAAACAATTGTCTTTTTCTTACATTTTCCCTCAATTTTTCCAATTACATTCTGACTCTCGAGTTGCTTGATGAACTTATTTTGCACGTTCATTTCTATGCGTCCACCATCTTCGATCTCAGCAGCAAACAAGGAGTCTCTTAGTTCTATAATTGGATACGCAAACTCCGTACTTCCTACCGTCCAAGTGTACTTTTTGTCAGTAAGAAATATCACCGGAGCAAGCGATGCTCCTTTATACTTCCAGTCCCTCAACATCTGATTCGTATCAATATCTTTGGTATCAATATCTCGAATCACCAACACCTTTCCTTCACGGGACTCATTACTGTATTCAAATTTAAAGAAATCCTTATCTGATGTTATAAAAACGGGTTCTAATTCACCTTGATAACTTCCAGAGTTAGCATCAATGATGAAATCATCTCCTACGCTCAGCGCTTTTCCGTTTAGTGAAAATGATACCGATTCAGGAAAAGTATTCACATCAAAAGAAAACGGCTGCTGAAAATTGTCTCCAACCGGCTGCAGACCAAAATCCTCAAATTTTTGTTGTATGAAATCTGCAGCTTTCTGATGACCATCGTTCACATAACCCCTGCCGTGATACTTTTCTGAGCACAACTCTTCGGTAATTTTAAGACCAAACGCTTGTTGCCCGAAACCTACAGCACTCATAATGAGTAAAAGGATAAAAACTGGTAACTTTTTCATTTTTTGCATTATTCTTGAAACGAAGATACGTAATCACCGCTTCTTGCGACAATAATAATAACTATCTTGAAGTTGATTTAGTATGTACTACATTCGATCCGTCATATCGTGCTTTTTGCTGCTGTTCTCTCTCCACGCTTTGAGTCAGGATGATCGGTTGTACATTGATTTTAGCGATCCCATTTCGGCTGCGGTAATGAACAACCCACATGAATTGGAAAAATACACTTCCATCTACGTCAAAAACACGAAGAGCTACGACAACCTTGACTTGCTTCTGAAACAAATTAGTAAACAGGGTCAAATCACATCTATTATTATTACGGCATACAATGACAAGAAGTTTCCAGAATCCATCGTTGCCTGTAAAAACTTAAACAAAATCACCTTGCTCAATTGTACTGAACTCAATGTAAAGCAGTTGGTCAAATACCTCGGAAAACTACCCACACTGGAAACAATTAACCTAGGCAACTGCCAGGTAGAGTCAATTCCTTCTGACATCAAACACTGCACGCAACTAAGAAGCATCAATATCTCCATGAACAATATGCTGGATTTACCGACCACTATCGAGTCATTGAGTGCTTGTAAACATTTGGTTTCGGTTTCTTTACCTGTAAATCAAATTGCTGAAATTCCAGAAAACATTAATCTCCTGAGCAATCTAAAAGAACTCAATCTTGCGAACAATAACCTGACGGACCTCCCGGATGAAATTGGTGAGCTCGATAACCTCACCTCGATTTCGATGCAGAAAAACATCATCGTTTCTCCTTTAAAAAGCTATCAAAAAATTAATCCGCTAAACATCAAGTTCGTTTCCATAGATGAAGTGACACCAGAGGAGTTAGCTATCCTTCAAGATCGATTTCCGAACGCAGAAATTTTGGAATCCGAGAAACCGTCTGTAGATCTGTACGAACTGCATCGGCAATTCAAGGATTCGATCGTTCAAGAGATTACAAACCATAAGAACGATGATGCAGAGGTAACATCACAAGTGGTGAAGCAGCGAGAAAGCCTTGACCTAAAGGCGCACTCATTAGCCTACTTGCGTTATGCTGAGGCATTTGACCCTATTACCCAAACGGATTACAAAGGGGATACGCTTACTTTTGACGAACGATATTTAGACACCAATTATTTCCATACCTATCGAAGACAAATTGGCTTACCTTATGATTACTTTGAGCTAGAACCAGTGCGTGCTGAAAAAAATACCGTTTGGTTTGATTTTAAACTAACGGAGTATTTTTACTATCACTTTCCTGAGTATTTTGCGTTTAATCACATGGCATGGGTAGTCGTGAATCCGTCAATGGATAAAAAAGCATTCAAAAAAACGTTCTTTAAAAATCAAAAGTATACCGACTTTCGGCTGACCTATAATGACATTGAGAAGAACTTTCTTTTGCAACTGAAGAAAGCCGGTGGGTTTGTAGAATTCACGGTTATTCCCAAACTTCTGACAAAGAAAAAAACAACGGCAGAAGAACAGTCTAGCTATGAAATGCGCTACATCAAGTACCTAGAGGGTCTTAATGAACGTAGGGTGGACTTTGACAAGGAACTAAAAGAGAAACAAAGTAAATATCTCCTCGAACTTCGTAAAATTAGAACCAAAGCTTGGAGTGAATTCAGTGATCTTTATCTCTCAGAAACGGAGAAATCCTGGACGCAAGAGGAGTGGTTGGTCTACTACGATGAGGTGATTGCCAATCAGGATCAGGCATTGCTCAATGCCCAGATGGACTTTAAATACTTAGATCAGTACCTGTTTCTTCAGCAATTCACCCAAATCAACACTACCTCTCAAGCTGAGAAACAATACGGACCAGCCAAAAAGGTTCGATTTGTAAGTCAGGAATCCAAAGCCATAAGTATCATATCTTTGTTTGTCATCGATCAAGAAAACAAACTCTACAAACATTACAAGGGAAGCAACGCCCCGATGGAATTTTATTTGTTTGCTCCTTTGTCTCGGGTAGCCGTTATAGCTCAACTGCGAAACGGCAACTATGCAATGGTCAACACTCCGCTTATAAATGAGGGCGAATTTGCAATGGATGAATACCCCGCCAACTTCACGCAAGTGTATGATCTAATGAGTAAACTAAAAATGTTGTAACCTTTTTATAGGTTGGTATTATTCGATAAAAGAAACAATTGAAAACAGTTAATGCACTATATCACCAAACCGCCTCTGCCATAGACGAAGAACTGGAGTGGATCGAAGCTTCAAAGTCTGACCCAAGGCAGTTTGGTAGGCTATACAAGAAATACTACACGGACATCTTTAGGTACATCTGGAAACGTACTGGAGATGAAGAGCAAGCTGCGACATTGGTCTCCAACGTATTCGTAAAAGCACTCCAAGCTATCCATAAGTACACGTATAAAGGCGTGCCTTTTTCTGCATGGTTGTATCAAATTGCCAGAAACGAAATCAATTTACTGCACCGAGCGTCCAAACGTGCCAGAACAGTTACTCTTGATACGTTCCAGCTAAAAGAAGTGGTGAGTGAAATCGATCAAGACGATAGCGAACAAAACATTCAACAGCTCTTAAAAGGGCTTGAGCAACTTCAACCAGAGGAGCTGGAATTACTCGAAATGCGGTACTTCGAAAAACGATCCTTCAAAGAAGTTAGCGACATCCTTGGCATCAAGGAAGGAACTGCCAAGGTGAAAATGCACCGAATTATACAAAAACTCAAAGACCTTATCCTTAACAAATGAAAAAGCTAGATATACATAGAGATACTCCTGAACCTTCTTTGGAAGACATGCAAAAACACATGAATTTTGAAGACGTACTGAATCGCGCCACATCTTCTCCTCAAGTTCCAGTGAAAGGAACAAACATGAAGTGGTGGATCGCAGGTGGTGCTGCTGCCATCGCCTCCGTTGTGATTGGCGTTACGTTAGTTTCCCAGATAAATCCTACGCAGGCCACTTACGAAAGTATTGCCATGGAGGGAGATCCAATCACCAAAACAACCTCTATCGAAGTGGTTAACGATATGGGAGTCACCGCTTCAAACTTAATGGATGATCTAAACGATGAGACGAGCAGTGCTGTTTTGACAGACCCAATAGATGAAATAGATACGAAAGAAACCACTATGCCTTCTACTTCGGAAGATTCAATCAATTATTACCCTCCAAAGGTGGTTTCCAGCATTCCTTTTGAGTTTGATGCCAACTTTGGACTCAAAGAACAATGGCAAGCATTTCCAGAACTGTCCATTTACGACAAACTTGTTTTCCAACCCGTGGATAAGCTGCAAAGCACTTTGCTCAATGTTCATTGGGAATCCGTTGAACTCAAAAAGGACGAAAACGGACAGTACTTCCTTAAATTGATCAAAGGAACACAGTCTGTGTTTTGTGCGGTAACACCCGTTTTTGAAAAGGAAGACTATGTTGAAGCCCTTGACGCCTATCAGGAGCATCAATGACTTCGTCTACCTCAGCTCGAAAATTGACGCGAGATTCTTGCTCAAAAGCCGGTAATTTCAATGTTGTTTTAAATGAAGAATAATCGAGAAGCATTATATTCGTGGGATATAAATATATAACGCGAAACGAATGGCTTTTACCAACGAAGAAATAAAGTCTCACGATAATACTCCCATCACCTTGTATAAATGGTTGGAGTGCGAAAACCCAAAGGCAGTAATCCATATTGTGCATGGGATGAGTGAACATGCAGCGCGCTATGATGCCTTTGCAACCTTTCTGAACCAAAACGGCTACCTCGTTTGGAGCAGTGACCTTAGAGGACATGGAAAAACTGCTGGGTCACTTGAAAAAGTTGGAATGTTCGCCATGGAAGATGGCTGGAACAAGGTTGTTCGTGACATACGTTTGGTCAACAAAAAAATAGAAGAAACCAGTAAGCTTCCCATCGTGATGCTTGGCCACAGCATGGGCTCCTTTTTAGTGCGGTCGTTGATGTATCAATTTCCAAAGTCGGGTGACGCTTATATTCTCTCTGCTACGGCAGGTCACCCAGGGTTGTTGGGAGTAGTTGGTAAGTCTTTGTCGGGTGTTAATACTTCCATGATGGGGAAAAAGAATCGATCTAACATGATGACGAAGCTAGCGTTTGGTGACTTTAATAAGAAGTACAAACCACAGCGTACGGAGAAAGACTGGCTAAGTAGAGACGAAAAAGTAGTAGATAAATACATTGCAGATCAATACTGCATGCAAATCTTTACTTCTCAATTTTTCCATGACCTGTTAGAGGGAATTCTGGAGATCAACAAGGATGTTAATATTGACAAATCTCCAAAGCACAAGCCCATTTACCTGTTTGCAGGAGACATGGATCCCGTTGGTGATTATGGAAAAGGACCCAAAACGGTCTATGACAAGTTCAAAAAAATGGGAGCGGAAGACATTACGCTCAAAATCTATGAAGAAGGTAGGCATGAAATGTTAAATGAGATTAACAGAGAAGAAGTCTATCAGGATTTGTTAACTTGGATGGAAAAGCGATTAAATTGATGATTAAAGAAAACTTAACCAACTTAAAGTCTACTCTTCCAAAAGAAACAACACTCGTGGCTGTTTCTAAAACAAAACCCAACGAAGCTATTCTTGAGGCTTATGAAACTGGACACAGAATTTTTGGGGAAAATAAGGTACAAGAACTTGTAGGAAAGTTTGAGGCGCTTCCAAAAGATATAGAATGGCACATGATTGGTCATTTGCAAAGAAATAAAGTGAAGTACATCGCTCCATTCGTCAAGTTGATTCATGGTGTTGATAGCTTGAGATTATTAAAGGAAATCGAAAAACAAGCAGCTAAGGTGAACCGCGTTCAGGATGTTTTGCTGCAAATGCATATTGCTGAAGAAAGTTCCAAGTTTGGTTTGGACGAAAATGAACTGAAGGAGATCCTTTCTCAATTAAAAGCGTTTACCCACATCAACGTCATTGGACTAATGGGAATGGCTACGTTTACAGATGATGAAGATAAAATTGCTAGAGAGTTCAATCTCTTAAAATCCATATTCGACAAGTATCAACCTGACTATCAACTCACTACTCTATCCATGGGGATGAGTGGCGATTATCAGATTGCCCTTAAAAATGGTAGTAACATGATTCGTGTGGGTAGTTCTATCTTTGGAGCGAGGAACTACAATTAGTACTTGAGCCCTTATTCTACGTGACATTTTCATGACAGAATGTTTGTCGAAGTAAAAACAAGTTCATCGAAGATAAAGCTATCTAAAGCAAGTTTTCTAGGGGTTATGGCGAATATTCCTTGGATATGTTAATCTGGCTTATAACTTTGTATGCAGGGGTAGTTAAATAATGCGCTGCTTCTTTTATGCAGCGCACGTCCCGATCTCAATGAGGTCGGGACTTTTTTTTTACATTTGGCCCTATGATCGGCTGGGGACTTGTAATCGTTTACTTCATCTTGTTTTGTCTTTTGATAAAGCACCTTTCTTTTTTTAAGAAGTCTGGTCTTAAAGCAAATTTCCTCTGGATTATCCTAGGCATAAAGTTTATCGTAAGTCTTTCGCTTTTTTACATTTATACCCATCATTACCCCAATCGTTTAGAAGCTGACATCTTCAAGTACTTTGACGATAGTGAGGTCGTTTATGCATCGGTTTACGATTCTCCTACTAACTTTTTTAAGCTGCTCTTCGAGTATGAGATCGACAATGACTATTTTTTTGAGAACTATCTACAGTACATGAACAATTGGGATAGAATGTATGACACGAACGTCTACAACGACAGTCGAACCATCATAAAGTTCAATGCTGTTTTCCGATTCCTTTCCTTTGGGAAGTTTCATGTACACTCCCTTTTCTTTTGCTTTCTATCGCTCATTGGAACAGTAGCTCTCTATCGAGTCGTCAAGAAACTGTTTACTAATGGCAGGAGCATTCTTGTTACCTTGATGTTTTTATTGCCTTCAGTTTTACTGTGGAGCTCTGGAGTGTTGAAAGAAAGCATTTTAATCTTCGCGCTCGGACTACTCTTTCTCGCATTAGACAAGTTACTCCATTTCAAAGAAAAGAGAGTGCCATTGCTCACCATTCTCTTCACGCTCTTATTAATGGTCTACATCAAGTTTTATGTGCTGGTGGCCTTCCTTCCAGCTATTTTCTGCTATATCGCTGCGCACTATAGTAATTGGAGCAAATGGAAAACTTACCTTCCTCTCCTTGCTCTTTTTGGGGTCTTAGCTCTCTTCTCTAAGCACATCCCTCCGCACATGGACTTTGTGAAAATCTTGGAAGGAAAACAGGAAGATTTTATTCGCCTAGCTGCTTTTCAAGATGCCGGCAGCAAATTTGAACTAACGGATATTGATCAATCGTTTTGGGGCATCACCAAAGTTATTCCGGAAGGATTGGCCAACTGTTTTATTCGTCCATTGCCGTGGCGCGCAAATAGTCTACTATCGATTCCAGCAGTAATTGAAAACCTATTTGTGCTAGCTCTACTGGTGCTTGGCATCGTTCAGCTAGTCAAGAAAAAAGTTAAACTTCAAGAAGAGCATAAAAACTTCTTGGCCTTTAGTATTGTCTTTATCTTACTATTGTATGCCATTATTGGGGTTACCACTCCTGTTGCTGGAGCATTAGTAAGGTACAAAGTGCCCGCACTACCTTTCCTGATGGTTGTACTGGTTTACTTGCTTCAAAACAGTACCATTGTGAAGCGCATTGAAGATAACATTCAGCGGATTGTTCTAGAGAAATGATGAAAATACGTTAAGCAACACGTAGGTTAATCAAATAACCAGAATGGCTTCTAATGTTGATTACGGTTCCATCATCAAAAAGAAGATACTGCCCTTTAATTCCAATCAATTTTTTTTCGATGATGGGTGTGCTATCCAACTTAAGGCTTTTCACTTTTTCTGGGTATTCCAATACTGGATATGCAAGGTGTTGGACCGGTTCTCTGAACTTCAAAAACTCTTGTAAATCAGCCGGAACGTTATCGAGAAGATAGTCTCTCGCTTCATCCAACTCTCCCGGAGAAAGTTCATTGGTCAACATTTTTCGCCAGTTCGTTTTATCAGAGATATAATCCTTTAACGCTACTTCAATCAGACCAGCTGCCTGTCGATAAGGAGTCTCAGCGATAATCATAGCCTCAACAGCCCCTTGATCAATCCATCGCGTTGGTACCTGCGTATTACGAGTTACGCCCACCTTAATCCCTGCTGTTTTAGAAAGGTAAACAAAATGAGGTTGCAAATGATGTTTACGCTCCCACTCTTCATCTCGTAAAGCAATACCTTCATGAATCTGACTCAGTTCAGGTCTCAGGATACTCTCTACTGCCATGGGTGAATTCATGTAGGCATCATAACTCATTCCCTCACCATAGGTCTTCTTGATTTTTTCACCCGTAACCACACAGTTAATTACATGTTGATACTCCAAAACGATATTCTTACCCACTAATTCATTCATGGACACCAGCTCTCCCGGTTCTAAATTGTTGTAAAGCACAAATTGATAGCCTACTTCATCTCCAACAAGAGATGTCTTCATTTTCCTGAGATTTCCCGAATGCATTCCTAAAAAGTTGTTTTGAACGAAGATAATCAATTGGAAATAACTACTTTCATTTGACTTAACAACTACAGCTATGAAATTACTTTAAAGAAATTCACCAAATCAACCTGAAGGTAGTTTCAAAGCAACAGTAAACTAGTTTACGGTGTAGCAATATTCAACCAAATTTCATAAATTTGATCATCAACATAACAATTATGAAAAGACTTTTACTATCAATGCTAGCTATTGCGCCATTTGTAGCGCTAGCCCAACAATCCGGAACACTTTCGGATGCCCCGCAAGACCCTCGTCAGAAGGTCATTTCTGAAGTTCGTTCAGATGAAAAATCAGGAGCAATTATTTGGTCTGAAGATTTTTCAGGTGGATGGCCTTCTGGCTGGATCACCATTGACTCCTCAGGTATTTGTCCTTGGCGATACTCCACGGATGGATCATGGGGATATTTTAATGGAAATAATGGAGCTAGCGGTGCTGCAGCCATTCAATCTTCTACTGGAACCGATGGGTTTCTAATTTGCGACCCTGATTCAGCCAACAATGTAACGTATGGTCAGCCTTCTGGTGCAAACTACCAGTATCTCGCCTCTTATTTTGAAATTCCACCGATCAATTGTAGCGCAAATAGCTCTGTAATTTTAGAGTTTGAACAAAACTTCCGTTACAACAACAGCGTTTCACTCAATGTACTGGTAAGTACAGACAGTGTGAACTGGACAGGATATGACGTGTCTAATGGTCAAGCCAACAATACCGAATCAGCCGATCCAGATCTTGTTACACTCAACCTATCTTCGGTGGCAGCCAACCAACCTAAAGTTCACATTAGAATCGGGTGGAATGCAAGGGTCTATTTTTGGATGATTGATGACATGGTGCTTCGCGAAGGAAACGATAACGACCTCGCTAACTTATCAGGTTATTGGGAAACAGGTGCTGAACTTTTAGATTATTACCAAACACCTCTTTCACAGTTGACACCTATCACTTTTAAAGGTTCTTACACGAATATTGGAAACAATGGTATTCCTAACGTGTCTCAGGAAATCAATGTAGATTTTGGTGGTAGTTCTGTTTACTCAGCTTCTTCTACCCCAGATACTTCCATTGTAGCAATGATTGATAGCGTTACCATTCCTGGAACCTATACGCCAGCTTCTGGTATCGGAACATATGACTTGACATGGACGGTCTCTTCTGCAGACTCTACAGACTCAAACAGTGGAGATAATGCCACGATGAGAGACTTGATGGTTACCGATATGGTCTATGCCAGAGACAATGGTGTGGCTACGGGTTCAATTGGAAACTTCTCTTCAAATGCTGGACAGACGTTTAAAATTGGAAACCTTTTTGAAACATTTGGTGACGATAGTTTCTGCTGGGTTGATGTGGGAGTATCCAGTGATGCAACAAACGATGGACAAATCATTTATGCGGAGGTTTATCGTTGGAATCCAGTCGGTGGAGCTTTTGAAATTGTTGAAACAACGGACGATTACGTAATTCAAAATGCTGACTTGGGAACGGTTGTTTCCTTGCAACTTTTCACAACAGTAGACGTGACTGTTGGCGAAACTTATCTGGTGGTTGCTGGACACTACGGTGGAACAGATGACGTGAGATTCCTTCTAGGCCAAGCGGTGGCAGAGCAAACGGTTTATGGTTATGACGCTGCCGGAGATTTGTTCTTCCTTGCTAGTCCAAGAGCTCCTTTTGTAAGAATGAAGTTTGATAATTGTAGCTGGAGCGTTGCAGAAGGAAATGTGTTGGAGATGAACACCGTTCCCAATCCATTTACTGACTTCACGACTGTGTACTTTGAGTTAAAAACTGCCGCAAATGTGCAGTTGGAAGTGTTAGACATGGAGGGACGTATCATTCTTTCTGAAAACTATGGTAAACGTGGTGCTGGAATGAACCAACTGACTATTGACGGTGGCCAACTGGCAGCGGGCATCTACAACTACCGTATCATTTCTGATAAAGAGGTACACACACAGCGAATCGTTGTAACCAAATAAGGTCAACCCCAATTAATTATTAAGCCATTTGTAAAATACAAATGGCTTTTTTTGTTTGTTTCAAATGCTGACAAACTTTGCTCCTCAACGCCCCTTTGAAAGATGTTTCCAACATTATTGTATTAAAATGAAATGGTATACGAAAGAGAAGCCATCAGGTTTAATTCTAAGACTTTAGAAGTGGATGTTTTTTAACCTATTGTTAGAATTGTTGCTATATTTAAACTCGAAACAATTATAATAAAATCATGCTAACCGTAAGAACTTTCTCTTTTCTATTACTCGCATTTACCATCACTTTAACAAAAGCCCAAGACTGTGACGAGATTCGGGCAGAGCTTCAAGAGTTGGAGAACGGAATGAATGAAGACAACCCTGAGACCATTCACGATTTTGGTTTGGCATTACTCGTAGTTTCGAATAAAACCGCATGTATTTCAAGCGAAATTGGACAAACTTGGGGCAATTATTATTTGAGAGCAAGTGAATTGGGAGTTTATGAGGCTACTGTTGAATACGGATACTATAAGTATAGTGGAAGTTTTGGACTCCCCAGTAATAGTGAGGATGCGATGGCCTTATTTTACAGAGGAATAGAACAAGCTAATTTGATGTCCGATGATGAGGTTCTTGACAGAAATGCTTGGATGGCAGCTGCCATGTATTGCTTTATGACATTGGATGATGAGAGTTTTAGTGAGTATCGCGATCTTGAAAACACAAAAAAGATTTATTCAAAATACTTAAAAAAGTTTAATTGGGAAGGCAATTTGGGAGATAAGAATATCAATATGGCTGTAAAGGTGACAGACTATTTAGATATAGTCAAGGGGAAAGCGTATCAATACGGTTATTTTGGTGAACAAGTCAATAACTTTTCGGCTATTGAAAGTTATATGGGAGTTCATAAAGATGAAGCATTTAAAGAACTTTTTGCGCTGTTTTCGGATAATATGAGCCCTGTAAAGAATAAGGCAATGGCACTGATGGCTTACGCTTATTACCTTGATGATATGTATGATGATGATGAGTTTTGGGATGAAAGCGTCAATATGTTCAATAATTTGTATCGCTCCATAGGATCTTTAGACAATTTTAAGAAAATACTTGAGAGTTCTTCGGATGAATTAAAACACGTTTTTTTTGATTGGGAAGAGAACGAAGCTGATTTCTGGGAACGTATCTCGGAAAGTGATTACCTTGAAAATGAAGGGTATGTAGGTTGGAAGTATATGCCGCAATCAGAAAAAAATGAGCTATGGGAAACAGCACAAGATGAGGATGGAGGTATGACTAACGAAGAGAAGTTTAGTGTTTATAAATCTATGTACTCTTCGGATGATTTTCGCTCGATTGAACTGTTAGCAAACGCTTATCTTTATGGGAAGGGTGTCATAGAAAACAACAAAAAAGCTAGAGAACTGTACCTAGAAGCCTATGAAAAAAAAGGGTCTTTAGAGGGAGCTCTGATGTACGCGTATTGTTGTGATTTTGGGTATGGAGGTTCTAAGGATTGGTATGAGGCCGCTAAATATTATCAGATTGCAAAATCCTATAATGGATATGCTCAACGCATGCTTGCTGAATTCTATTTGTTTGGATTGGGTGGTATTGAGAAAGATGAAGCGATGGCGGTCAAATTGTTTGAAGAAGCAAAGACAAATGGAGATACGAAGGCCGCTATTAGTCTTGATGTGATGAACTATTTAGCCGAGAATAGCTCAATGTCTGAGGATATTAACGGAGCCGTAGAATTGGACATTAAATTTTCGGAAAGTGAGCGAGGCACATACGATTTATCTGTTGGCAAGAACTGGGGGTATAAGATACATTATAGCGTTTCAGAACATGTGGGAAAACTTCAGTTGTTTCCAACTACCAAAGACGCAAACGGAGAATGGATTAGTGGAGCTGCTGGATTTACGAATTATTCACCTTCCGGGCTATATTCTGGGGATGGAGAGCAAATAGTTTCAATTGGAAACAAGACTCAAAAGAGAGTAGTGGGCTACATGTGCGTACAAGTAATTCTAGATCAAAAATGGATCGACACGATCAAAATACCAATGATGGTTTCATGGACTTCGGACTAAGAAATCTAGTATTCTGAAAATGAGCCTTTCATGGTGCTATTGGGTTTAGCAATTGGTTCTTACCAAAGTAAGCCCCAATACTCTCTTTTATTTGTTTCAAATGCTGACAAACTTTGCTTGGTTTGAAGGTGCATTCTGACCTAGTTTTGCGATATGCTAGTAAAAACTTTTGGAAGTGCTGTTTATGGTGTGGATGCCATAACCATCACAGTAGAGGTAAATGTGAGTCAGGGGATTAAGTTTTTTCTTGTAGGACTACCCGATAATGCTGTAAAAGAAAGTCACCAGCGAATTGCTGCTGCCTTAAAGAACAATGATTATCGAATTCCTGGGAAAGAAATTACAATCAACATGGCTCCTGCAGATATCCGAAAAGAGGGATCTGCTTATGATCTCACCATCGCAATGGGAATTTTAGCTGCTTCGGGTCAAATCAGTCGCCCGGAAATGGCTGCTCAATATGTGATTATGGGAGAACTTTCTCTCGATGGTCAGCTACGCCCAATTAAGGGAGCCCTGCCCATTGCCATGAAAGCAAAACAGGAAGGTTTTGCGGGTGTTATACTTCCTGCACAGAATGCAACCGAAGCCGCTATCGTAGACGGGTTTGAAGTCTATGGTGCGAATGATATCAAAGAAGTAATTGATCTTTTTAATGGTATTCCCACGCTGCAACCCATCGCACTAGATGTCAACGAACTGTTCCAGCAAGATGCTGGCATAGAAGGAGTTGACTTTTCTGACGTTAAAGGGCAGGAGGATGTAAAAAGAGCACTAGAGATTGCAGCAGCTGGAGGTCATAACGCCATCATGATCGGACCTCCTGGTTCGGGAAAAACGATGCTCTCTAAACGCATTCCAACTATCCTGCCGCCTCTTACGCTCGAGGAGGCATTGGAAACCACAAAAATTCACTCGGTTGCAGGGATGTTAAATGCCAACGGAGGTTTAGTAACTCAACGGCCTTTTAGAGGGCCTCATCATACGGTTTCGGATGTAGCATTAGTTGGGGGTGGGAGCAATCCGAAGCCCGGAGAAATTTCATTGGCGCACAATGGAATCTTGTTCTTAGATGAATTGCCCGAATTTAAACGTCAGGTATTAGAAGTATTGAGACAACCTCTTGAAGATCGCATTGTGACCATCTCTCGTGCGAAGATAACCGTAGATTATCCCGCCAGTTTTATGCTAATCGCATCAATGAACCCTTCGCCAAGTGGAGACTTTTACGATCCCTCTGGGGCAAGTGGTGACCCAGAACATGTGGTAAGAAGATATCTCTCTAAGGTCTCTGGCCCACTGATGGATAGAGTTGACTTACACATTGAAGTCCAGCCAGTACCGTATGAAAAACTATCTGATAAGCGAGAAGGAGAATCATCTGAAGAGATCAGAAAACGTGTCATAGCAGCACGAAAAATTCAAGAATTACGTTTTAAAGGAGTAGAAGGCATTCACAGCAATTCGCAACTTACACCTAAATTGGTCAAAAAATATTGCCAAATTGATGCTGCTGGCGAGGCTTTGATGAAAAACGCCATGGATAAACTAGGTTTATCCGCCCGTTCCTACGGACGTATTTTTAAAGTGGCTAGAACCATTGCTGACCTTGACAATAGCCAGCAGATTGAAGCTGTGCATGTGGCCGAAGCCATCAATTATAGAAGCTTAGATCGTGACGGTTGGTTGGGTTGATGATACAAATAAAGTCGCTAACTTCCTATCCCATCGCCAAACCATAAATCGGCAAAGAAAATAATCACCATTAACATGGGTGGCATTGAAAACAAGGTATTGCAATTACCACACAAAAGGGGAAACTATTCATCAGTTCTTAATGTAGTCGTTTTTCGAAAGCTCACTATGATCAGGATCATAAATTCGGACACGAAAAAATAAACGTTGTCCGAATTTATTTTGTTGGAAGTTTCCGTTTTTCCGTGAGATTGCTAACTTTAAGGAGCGATGTCATTCGCCATAAGAAAGATTCAAAACGAACTACACATGAGTAATTATCACATAAAAGGACTAGAAGAGTATTTCAACGTTTACCGAAAATCGGTGCATAAACCTGAAGAGTTTTGGGGAGACATTGCCGAAGAACATTTTGTTTGGCGAAAAAAATGGGACAAGGTCCTTAGCTGGGATTTTACTCAGCCTGAGGTAAAGTGGTTTGAGAACGGCAAACTGAACATCACTGAAAACTGTATTGACCGACACCTCTTAACGAAAGGAGATCAGACAGCTATTTTATTCGAGCCCAACGACCCCAAAGAAGAGGCTGAGCACATTACGTACACTCAGTTGCATCAACGGGTTAACCGGATGGCTAACGTACTCAAAGCAAATGGCGTAGGCAAAGGAGATCGTGTATGCATTTATTTACCTATGATTCCAGAACTTGCCATTTCTGTTTTAGCCTGTGCAAGAATTGGCGCCATACATTCGGTTGTGTTTGCAGGGTTCTCAGCGTCTGCTCTAGCTGCTAGAGTGCAGGATTGTGATTGCAAAATGGTGATTACTTCAGATGGTTCTTATCGCGGAGCTAAGACGATCGACCTGAAAGGAATTGTTGATGACGCATTGGAGTCTTGTCCAGGCGTTGAAAATGTGCTCGTTGCCAAACGCATTAACAGTGCAATTCAAATGCAAGAAGGCAGAGATCAATGGCTACAACCACTACTTGAGAATGCTTCTACGTCTTGCGATCCTGAAATTATGGATTCCGAAGATCCTCTTTTTATTCTCTACACTTCTGGCTCTACTGGTAAACCCAAGGGGATGGTACACACTACTGGAGGTTATATGGTCTATAGTGCCTATACCTTTAAAAATGCTTTCCAATATGAGCAAGGTGACGTCTACTGGTGTACTGCTGACATCGGCTGGATCACTGGGCACAGTTACATTGTTTATGGACCACTTGCCAATGGAGCGACCACTGTAATGTTTGAAGGCGTTCCTAGTCACCCTGATTACTCGCGGTTCTGGGAAATAGTAGAAAAGCACAAGGTTAATCAATTCTACACTGCGCCTACTGCCATTCGTGCTTTGGCGAAAGAAGATTTGGTGTTCGTTGAGAAGCATGACCTTTCTTCTTTGAAAGTACTTGGCACGGTTGGAGAACCGATCAATGAAGAAGCCTGGCATTGGTACAATGACAACATCGGAAAAAAGAATTGTCCGATTACTGACACCTGGTGGCAAACTGAAACTGGAGGGATCATGATTGCTCCTATTCCTTTTGCTACACCAACCATACCTACCTTTGCAACTTTACCTATGCCCGGAATTCAACCCGCTCTTATGGATGAAAGTGGGCAGGAAATTAAAGGTAACTCTGTTGAAGGAAGACTTTGTATAAAGCACCCTTGGCCTTCTATTGCCAGAACGATATGGGGTAATCATCAACGATATAAAGAAACCTATTTCTCTGCCTACGAAAACATGTACTTTTCAGGTGATGGTGCTAGAAGAGATGCCGTTGGTTACTACCGTATTACAGGTCGTGTGGACGATGTGATCATTGTATCTGGGCACAACTTAGGCACAGCGCCTATCGAAGATGCCATTAACGAGCATCCGGCTGTTGCAGAATCCGCAATCGTTGGTTTTCCTCATGACATTAAAGGAAATGCGCTTTACGGTTTCATTACGTTAAAAGAAACCGGTGAAACACGAGATCAAAACAACCTTAGAAAAGAAATTAATCAACTGATTACTGAGCACATCGGTCCCATTGCGAAGTTAGATAAGATTCAATTCACCAATGGGCTTCCCAAAACACGTTCTGGTAAGATTATGCGAAGAATTTTACGCAAAATTGCGAGCAATGAATTGGATAACTTAGGTGATATTTCAACTTTACTAAACCCAGAAGTGGTGGAAAAAATTATGGAAGAAAGGTTGTAATCCCTAAAGAACTAGAAATAAAAAAACCCTGACACTCTTTCGAGGTCAGGGTTTTTATTTTTTCCTATAAACTGTTTTACTCGGCCAGAATCATCACTTTGTTGTTCAACACCTCAACAACTCCTCCGTTTACCGCAAAGGTCTTTTCTCCGTCAGATGTTTTCAACTGCACATCTCCCTTCGTCAAAGATGAGATCAAAGGTGCGTGATCATTTAAAATTCCCAACAAACCGTCACTTCCTGGCACAATCACCGATGAAGCTTCACCGTTGAACAATTCTTTATCTGGAGTAATAATTTCTACGTTCATGTCTTATTCGTCATTAGCTGTTAGTCATCTGTGATTCGTCAATAAAACATTCACTTGTACTAACAATCAATAATTACTTCGCTTCAGCCAACATTTTCTCTCCTGCCTCAATTGCGTCTTCAATGGTACCTTTAAGGTTAAACGCTGACTCAGGATATTTATCCACTTCTCCGTCCATGATCATGTTAAAGCCTTTGATGGTATCTTCAATAGATACTAAAACTCCTTGAAGACCTGTAAACTGTTCAGCTACGTGGAAAGGCTGAGATAAGAAACGCTGTACCCTTCTTGCTCTGTGTACCACCAATTTATCTTCTTCACTCAATTCGTCCATACCCAAGATGGCGATAATATCCTGAAGTTCCTTATATCGCTGAAGTGTTTCTTTTACTCTTTGTGCACAATCGTAGTGCTCATTTCCTAGGATCGCTGGCGTCAAAATTCTAGACGTAGAATCCAATGGATCTACCGCTGGATAAATTCCCAACTCGGCAATCTTTCTTGAAAGTACCGTAGTTGCATCCAAGTGAGCAAACGTAGTTGCTGGTGCTGGATCGGTAAGGTCATCCGCAGGTACGTAAACGGCCTGTACAGATGTAATAGACCCTTTCTTAGTAGAAGTAATTCTTTCCTGCATCGCACCCATCTCTGTTGCCAATGTAGGCTGATAACCTACCGCAGA